>NZ_BTGM01000002.1:435000-730701 GCF_042851825.1 Qipengyuania sp. MTN3-11
TGAGCCAGGTGGTGGTGACCGCCCTCGCCTTCCTCAACGGATACGGATTCGCCGGCGCACTCATTCAGGCCGATTCGATCGACGAGCGCGACATCGGACAGGCCTTCGGTCTCCTGCTCCTCACCAACACCGCCCTGGCGATCGCCCAGTTCCTGCTGGCCCCCTTGGCCGCAGACTATTTCGGCCAGCCGCTGCTGACCGACATCTTGCGGCTGCAGGTCCTGTTGTTCCTGGTCGTGCCCTTCATCGCCCTCCCCGACGCGCTGCTCGCCCGCAAGATCAGTTTCCGCTTCCAGGCGCTCGCCAGCATGTCGGGTGCGATCACGGGCGCGGCGACCGCGCTGGGCATGGCCTGGTTCGGTTACGGCGTCTGGGCGCTGGTCGTAGCGCCGATCCTCGCTTTCGGAGCGCGCGCCGTGGTTCTGGTCCTGGCCGCAAAACTAAGAAACCGGCCGCGATTCGGCTTCCGCGGCGCGGGAGCGATGATCGGCTTTGGCGGTGCGATGATCGCCTGTCAGTTCTTCTGGATCGTCCAGAGCCAGGCGGACATCGTCATCGCCGGGCGCCGATTCGAAATCCACGATCTCGGCCTTTATTCCGAAGCGCTGTTCCTCGCCCTCATCGTCACCGGACGCTTTCTTCCGCCGATCAACGAGGTCGCCTTTCCGGCCTATTCCGAACTGCACAAGGCGGGCCGCAGCCTCGCCCCCTATTTCGAACGCGTGCTGCGCAGTGTCGCGCTGATCACCGCCCCGATCTACGTCGGGCTCGCGCTGACCGCTCCCGAAGCGGTGCTGACCTTGTTCGGCGAGAAATGGGCGGAAATGGCGCCGATCGCCCAAGGCCTGGCGCTCGCCATGCCGTTCTTTGCGCTCCAGATCGTCTGCAGCCCGACGACCAATGCCATGGGGCAGCCCCGGATCTACGTGATGACCAGCGCTTGCGGGGCGGCGATCTTCGTTACCTGCTTCGCCTTCGGTGCGGCCTACGGGCCGATGGGCCTCGTCCACGCGTGGTGGGTCGCCGCCCCGATGCTGCTCGCAGTGACACTGGCCCTGACACTTCCCCGAATCGGGATGGCGCCGTCCCGCCTCGTCGCCGCGCTCGCACCGGCCGCGATCGCCTGCGGCGTCATGGCGCTGGCAGTGACGTCGGTGAGTGCTCTGCTGCCGGCCGATCCGCCCTGGGCGAGGCTGCTGGTGATGGTCCCGGTCGGTGCTGTCGCCTACGTCGCGACCATCTGGTTCGGGTGGCGCGACATGGTGCGCGACAGCTGGGCCATGCTCAGGAACCGCGCTCCGCAGCCGCCTGCCGCATCCGGGCCAACGCCCGCCGGTCGAACCAGTACCACAGCGGACTGAGCCGGGGACGAAGCTGCGGCAGCCAATCGCCGTAGATGTCGGCCATCCGCTGCGGCAGGTCGCGTGGTCCGCGTCGCCGCATGATCGCGCTGATCATCCGGTTCTGGAAATGCCGGACCGCGTAATTGACCATCCGCTGGGATTGCATGCGAAGGCTCGCCGGGGCGAGCGTGTTCGGTTCGCACAGGAAGCCCGCCTTCTCGCAAGCGACGATGCGAGCATCGACCCAGTCGGAGTCGCCGCCGAGATCGGTGTGCGCCAGCGCCCCCAGCAGGCTGTCGTCGCCCACCAGATCCTCGGGCAGCCGCAATCCGCTTGCCCTCAGCCGTTCGACGAAATTGCCCGACAGGGCGTACAGATCGCCGAACATCCCGCCGTCGCGCACGAGGAGCCGGCGATAGGTTGCGGCACGCCGGCCGTTGCGCGGCATTCCAGCCGCGGCATTGGCTTGGGGATTGGCATTGAGGCACAGCGTCAGTGCCTGCACCGAACCGGGAATGACCTGCGCATCCCCGTCGACGAAGACGAAGGTCTCGGCAGCTGGCGCCTCGTCGAGCATGAAGCGGTTCCAGCTGCGCGATTTCCCCCCTTCGGCGTAATTGACCAGCCGCACTCCCCGGTCGGCATAGGATCGGACGACATCCGCCGTCCCGTCGCTGCTGCCGTTGACCACCACCGCCACCCGGACCTCCGGGTCCGATAGCGGAAGGCTGTCCAGGCAAGCGGCGATCCGACGCTCTTCGTTGTGAGCGAGGACGGTGATCAAGACGGGCGCTGGAGCGGGATCGGCAGAGGCCATCGGCCTTCTCCTACCAGCGCCGCGGGGCGAGGTCACTGGAATTTGGCGGGCCGGATCGCCCGTGGTAGAATGCCGTACGCGATTGTTGTCGGAAGGAGAGGACCGATGATTCTGTCGCTCTTCGTTCCGCTCCTGTCTTTCGCCGGCGCGATCGCGTCCGCCATGCCGCCCGCAACGCAGGGCGCGTCGGCTGAGCTTCCCGACAATCCCGCATCCATACCGGCGGAGTTCGAGGAGGTCGCGATCGATCGCGACCGATACGAACGCATGACGGTGCCCGTCACCATCGCCGGGCGCGGGCCCTATCGCTTCATGGTCGACACCGGTTCGCAGGCGACCGCCATCACCCAGCGCGTGGTCGACGATCTTGCGTTGCGGCCCGATGGCGAGGCGATGCTGGTCGCCATGGGATCGCAAGCGCTGGTCGCCACCGTCCCGCTCGACCGACTGGAGTTCGCCAACCGCAGCCTGGATGGCATCCGCGCCCCCCTGCTCCTCAGCCGGCATGTCGGCGCCGATGGCATTCTGGGGCTCGATGCGCTGCAGAGCCTGAGAGTGCTGATGGACTTCGAAGGCGACCGCATCGTCGTCGCCGACGCCGGCGAGCTGGGCGGGAGGAATGGTTTCGAGATCGTCGTTCGCGCGCGCCGCAAGCTGGGCCAGATGATAATCACCGATGCCCGGATCAACGGCATGCGGGTCAACGTGCTCATCGACACGGGGGCTCAGCGCTCCTTCGGCAACGAGGAACTGCGCAGGCGCCTGATCGACAGGAACGTGGGCAGCGAGATCGCCACCGATGTCCACGGCGTCGAGGTCAGGAACGAACTGCGTCAGGCGAGACGGATTGTCATCGGCGGCCTCTCTCTCAGCGGCGTTTCCGTGGGCTTCGCGAACAGTCCGATCTTCGAAGCGCTGGGGCTGACGGACAAGCCCGCGCTGGTTCTGGGCATGGACGATCTGCGCGCCTTCCGCCGGGTGGCGATCGACTTCGAAGACCGCAGGATCCTCTTCGATCTCCCCCGGGAAGTCGCGGTTGAGCGGCTGCGCCGGATGACGCCGTTCCGTACCGGGATCGACAGCAGGATCGATTGAGGAGGTTGCACCCGGTCGCAGGCGGCACCAGATGGGCGACATGCCGCCCGATACCGTAGTGCCCGGCCAGCGCGATCCGGAAAGCTGGGCGACGTTGCGGCGGTTCCTGCCCTATCTCTGGCCCAAGGATGCACCGGCGCTGCGGGTGCGGATCGTCGTCGCCATGATCTTCGTGCTCGCGGCCAAGGGTGTTACCCTGGCGCTGCCGCTGCTCTACAAGCGGGTGGTCGATACCATGGCCCTCGACGGCGAACCGCTGCTGTGGATCGCGGTCGGCTTCGTCCTTGCCTATACCGCCGGGCGTTTCTCGGCGACGATGTTCGACCAGGTCCGCAACATCGCCTTCGAGCGCGTCGGCCAGGTCGCCACCCGCCATCTCGCCGAGGACGTCTTTTCGCGCCTCCATCGCCTGAGCCTCCGTTTCCACCTCTCGCGCCGCACCGGCGAGGTCACCAAGACCATCGAGCGCGGGACCAAGAGCATCGATTCGATGCTCTATTTCCTGCTGTTCAACATCGCGCCGACGATCGTGGAACTGATCGCGGTCGGGGCGATCTTCTGGACGCTGTTCGGCTGGGAACTGGTCGCCGCCACCGCCGTCACGGTGGTGCTCTACATCTGGGTCACCCGGTTGATCACCGAATGGCGCACCCAGCTGCGCGCGCAGATGAACGATCTCGACGGCACCGCGCTGTCGCGCGCCGTCGATTCGCTGCTGAACTACGAGACGGTCAAATATTTCGGTGCCGAACGGCGCGAGGAGCAACGCTACGCTCGCGCTGCCGGGGCCTATGCCGAGGCGGCGATCCGCTCGGAAAATTCGCTCGGCCTGCTCAATATGGTCCAGGCACTGATCACCAATCTGCTGATGGCCGGCGCGATGGCCTTCGTGGTGTGGGAATGGAGCCAGGGGCGCCTGTCGGTCGGCGATCTGGTCGCGATCCAAACCTATCTCGTCCAGCTCTTCCGCCCGCTCGACATGCTCGGCTGGGTCTATCGCACGATCCGCCAGGGACTGGTCGACATGGCGGCGATGTTCCGGCTGATCGACGCCCCGGTCGAGGTCGAGGACCGCCCCGGCGCGCCGGCTCTCGTGGTCCGCCGGCCGAGCGTCGCCTTCGAGAATGTGGTCTTCGGTTACGAGCCGGACCGGACGATCCTCCACGGCCTTACCTTCGAGGTCGAAGCCGGCCAGAACGTCGCCATCGTCGGCCCCTCGGGGGCCGGCAAGAGCACGATCGCCCGGCTGATGTTCCGCTTCTACGACCCGCAGTCGGGGCGCATCCTGATCGACGGGCAGGATATCCGCGATGTCCAGCAGGCCAGCGTGCGCGAGGCGATCGGCATCGTCCCGCAGGACAGCGTGCTGTTCAACGAGACCATCGGCTACAACATCGCCTACGGATTGCCCCGGTCGAAAGGCGAAGCGACGCGCGAGCAGATCGTCGAGGCGGCGCGGGGCGCGGCAATCCTCCCATTCGTCGAGGGTCTGCCGCAAGGCTTCGAGACCGAGGTCGGAGAGCGCGGGTTGAAACTGTCGGGCGGCGAGAAGCAGCGCGTCGCCATTGCCCGCACTCTGCTCAAGGATCCGCCGATCGTGGTGCTGGACGAAGCGACCAGCGCGCTCGACAGCCGGACCGAGCAGGACATACTCGGCACGCTGCGGCGGATCAGCCGCGACCGGACGACTCTGTCGATCGCGCACCGCCTGTCGACCATCGCCGATGCCGATCGCATCCTCGTCCTCGACGAGGGCCGCCTGGCGGAAAGTGGCACGCATTCCGAACTGTTGCGAGCCCGCGGCCTCTACGCCGAGATGTGGGCGCGCCAGCAGGCCGAAAGCGAGTTGATCGACGAGGCGGCCGAGTGACCGGCGTCCCGGGTTGTGCTGCACCGCACAAATGGTAGGGGTCTGATCACCGGAGCGCTTTCCGTTCCGCGCCACTCGCACCCGATCAGGTATCGTCATGAAAAACTCCGACGCGCTGCGGCGCGACTGGTTCGGCAATGTTCGCGCCGACATTCTCGCCGGCATCGTCGTCGCGCTTGCGCTGATTCCCGAAGCGATCGGTTTCTCGATCATCGCCGGGGTCGATCCGCGCGTCGGTCTCTACGCCTCGGTCGCGATCGCGATGGTCATCGCCTTTACCGGCGGGCGGCCGGGAATGATCAGCGCCGCGACCGCGGCCGTCGCAGTAGTCGTGGTGCCGCTGGTGCGCGAATACGGGGTCGAATATCTCTTCGCCGCGACGATCCTGATGGGCGTGTTCCAGGGCGTGGCCGCGCTGCTGCGGTTCGATCTGTTGATGCAGTTCGTCTCGCGCAGCGTCATCACCGGCTTCGTCAACGCGCTCGCCATCCTGATCTTCATGGCCCAGCTGCCGCAGCTGATCCCCGGCAATCCCGGCGTCGGTCTCGAAGCCTATGCGATGGTCGCGGCCGCGCTGGCGATGATCTACCTCCTGCCCCGCGTCACCACCGCGATCCCCAGCCCGCTGATCGCAATCGTGGTGCTGACCGCGCTAGCCATATGGCTCGGCGTGCCAGTGAACACGGTCGCCGACATGGGCGAACTGCCGGACGGCCTGCCCTATTTCGTTCTGCCCGACGTACCGCTGACCTGGGAGACGCTGCGGATCATCGCGCCGTATTCGGCGACAATGGCAGCGGTCGGCCTGCTCGAATCGCTGCTGACCGCGCAGATCGTCGACGACATGACTCACACCGGATCGGACAAGCGGCGCGAGAGCGCTGGCCAGGGCGCGGCCAATGTCGTCGCCGCGCTGTTCGGCGGCATGGGCGGCTGCGCGATGATCGGCCAGTCGGTCATCAACGTCACCAGCGGCGGGCGCGGACGGCTGTCGACCTTCGTCGCCGGCCTCTCGCTGCTCGTCATGCTGGTGCTGCTCGGCGATCTCGTCGGGCGCGTGCCCATGCCCGCGCTGGTGGCGATCATGATCATGGTGTCGATCGGCACCTTCTCGTGGAACTCGATCCCCAATCTCGCCAAGCACCCCTGGCAGAGCTCGGTGGTGATGCTGACCACGGTCGGCGTGGTGGTGGTCACCCACAATCTCGCGCTCGGCGTGCTGGCGGGGGTGATCCTGTCGGGCGTGTTCTTCACCCAGAAGGTGATGGGCATGTTCAGTGTCGTCCGCACCCGCGAGGGCGAGAGCGCGATCTACCGTGCCACGGGCCAGGTCTTCTACGCCAGCGTCGACCGGTTCGAGGCTGCCTTCGGCCCCGAAAGCGCCCAGCCCGACCCCGCCCGCCACGTGGTGATCGACGTGTCCTCCGCGCATTTCTGGGACATCAGCGCGGTCGGCGCACTCGACAAGGTGGTCGAACGGATGCGCCGGAACGGTCGCAGCGTGCGAATCGTCGGCCTCAACCGCGCCAGCGCCGACCTCGTCGACAAATTCGCGCTGACCGACAAGACGGGTGTGGAGAGCGGGCTGGCCCCGCATCCGTGAGCGGACGGGCGGCTATTGGGGTGGGAAGCGGACGTTAGCGAGGGAGAGCTACAAACCGCGCCGCAACTCCACCTATTGCGCCCGCCGCACAATAGAACAGCAGGGTTTTAATCTGTATCAGCCAGCCAAGCGCCGTCGGCAGACCGTCGCGGGTAACTTGATATCCATGAGACCAACTGTTGTAGGATGACCGATCGTCCAGGAAAGTGGAGAGGCCGATAGCCAGTCCCAGCAACAAGAAGATAAGTCCGATGAAAGCGCCCGCAATCGCGCCATAGATCAAGGCGCTTCGCTTAGAGCGCAATGGCCGACCTTCGGCCACTTTCCAAACGGGAAGGCCGACTAGCAGGCCCATAAAGATAGCGACGGGCGCTCCAAACAGTGCAAAGATCCATACCGTTTCGAAGATATGGAGGTCGCGCGATTCAAACCCTAAGAACTCGCGCGCTATGAGTTGAGTGAGCAAATCGGTAGCCGCTTCCAACGAAATATAGCACAGCAAACCAACCAATGAGCCGCAAACTAGGCCCACCATCATTCGGCGCGTCTTCAAAGGTTCTATATCGTCCAATATGGGTAGCAGTTTCGCAAGATGAGTGAACGTCTGCAAGGGGGTCGTTACCTGCCGTTCCGCAATGTCCGCTTCAGCCTAGAGAATATACTTCGACAGGTCCGCATCGCCCGCCAGTTCGTCTAGCCGTTCGCGGACGTAGGCCGCGTCCACCGTGATCGTCTCGCCGGCATGGTCCTCGGCGGTGAAGCTGATGTCCTCGACGAGCCGCTCCATCACGGTCTGGAGGCGGCGGGCGCCGATGTTCTCGACGCTCTCGTTCACCTGCGCGGCGATCTTGGCGACTTCGGCGATGGCGTCCTCGGTGATGTCGAGCGTCACGTCCTCGGTGCCGATCAGCGCCTTGTACTGCTGCGGCAGATTGGCGCGCGTCTCGGTGAGAATGCGGACGAAGTCCTCCTCGGTCAGCGCGCGCAGCTCGACCCGGATCGGCAGGCGGCCCTGCAACTCGGGCAGCATGTCGGACGGCTTTGAGACGTGGAACGCGCCGCTGGCGATGAAGAGCACGTGGTCGGTCTTCATCGGCCCGTATTTGGTCGCCACCGTCGTGCCCTCGATCAGCGGCAGCAGGTCACGCTGCACGCCCTCGCGGCTGACCGATCCGCCGCGCACGTCGCTGACCGCGATCTTGTCGATCTCGTCGAGGAAGACGATCCCGTTGGTCTCGGCATTCTCCAGCGCGACGCGGGCGACGTCGTCCTGGTCCATGCGCTTTTCGGCCTCTTCCTCGACCAGACGATCCCATGCGTCGGGGACCTTGAGCTTGCGCCGCTTGGACAGGCTCTTGCCCATCGCCTTGCCGAGCATGTCGGAAAGATCGATCATTCCCACACCGCCGGGCATGCCGGGAATGTCCATCTGCTTGTTCGGCGTGTCCTTGACCTCGATCTCGACCTCGGTGTCGTTCATCGCGTTCTGGACGATCCGTTCGCGGAACGCCTGGCGCGTCGCCTCGCTGGCGCCGTCGCCGACCAGCGCGGTCAGCAGCCGGTCCATCGCGGCCTCGCTCGCCTTCTCGCGCACGGCATCGCGGCGCCGGTCCTTTTCCAGCCGGATCGCCTCTTCCACCAGATCGCGGGCGATCTGTTCGACGTCGCGCCCGACATAGCCGACCTCGGTGAACTTGGTCGCCTCGACCTTGACGAACGGCGCTTCGGCCAGCTTCGCCAGCCGCCGACTGATCTCGGTCTTGCCGCAGCCAGTGGGCCCGATCATCAGGATGTTCTTGGGCGTCACCTCGTCGCGCAGATCGGCGCCCAGCCGCTGGCGTCGCCAGCGGTTGCGCAGAGCCACGGCGACCGCGCGCTTGGCCTCCTTCTGGCCGATGATGTGCTCGTCGAGCGAGGCGACGATCGCCTTCGGGGTCAGATTGTCCATGGAATCCTCAGACGCGTTCGAGCGTCACATTGTCGTTGGTGAACACGCAGACTTCGGCGGCCACCGCCATCGCCCTCAGAGCGATCTTTTCCGGGTCGTCCTCGTAATCGGACAGGGCCTTCGCCGCAGCGAGCGCGTAGTTTCCGCCGCTACCGATCGCGGCAATCCCGCCATCGGGCTCGAGCACGTCGCCATTGCCGGTGAGGACGAGGAGATTGTCCTTGTCCGCGACGATCATCAGCGCCTCGAGATTGCGCAGATACTTGTCGGTGCGCCAGTCCTTGGTCAACTCGACCGAGGCGCGCAGCAATTGCCCGCTGTACTGCTCGAGCTTCTTCTCCAGCCGCTCGAACAGGGTAAAGGCGTCGGCGGTCGCTCCGGCGAAGCCCGCCACCACGGCATCGTCCTTGCCGATCCGGCGAACCTTGCGGGCGTTGGGTTTCATCACCGTGTTGCCCATGGAGACCTGGCCGTCGCCGGCGATCACCGTGGTACCGCCGCGCTTGACCCCGATGATGGTCGTGGAATGCCACTGGACGAGGCCGTGGCGCTCTGATCGTTCGCTCATGCGGCGCGATATGGGGGGCGGACCCGCGCGATCAAGTTCGTTGCGCCGGGCATGAGCCCTCCGATCAAGATCAGGGTTGGGTCGGCCCCGTGGCGCCGGGCCCGATCCCGCCGACCTGGCCGATGTTGCCGAACAGGTCTTCCAGGAACCCGCGTTCGCGACCCAGCGTCGGGGTCTGATCGCCATCCGGCGAAAGATAGACCACCTGGTCGATCCCCGTGCGATCGGCGGCGATCACGTTGCCCGCCTCGTCGAAACGCACTGCGAGGACGTTGTGCTGATCGATCCGGGGCGAAACGAACGGACGGCGCGCATTGGTGCTCGACACGTAATACCAGGTCGGCTGCCCGAACTGGCTGCTGAAAGTCGGGCGGCCCAACGTGCCCTCGACGCTGCGCTGGTTGTCGATCCCAGGCTGGATGGCGGCGGTCAGCACCGGGTCGACGATGTAGCCGCGGGATTCGCGGATCGACGAACAGCCGGAGCCCGCCAGGAGCGCCGAGGCGAGGATCGTGGGAGCCAGAACCTTGCGCGCGAAACCTGTCATTGCCGTCACTTCAACTCCGTCTTTCCGAACCGCGCCGCGAACTCGACGGCAAGCGAAATCCTGTCTATGCGAGCGCTCACCGCAGGGGGTGCCTTAGGGGCCCCGGACAAGGCGCGCAACTCGCGAAAGCCGGGCGCTGCCCGCCGCGGATTGAATTGCCGCTGAACGACGAGCCACCGGAGACCATTGCGCGATGAACCTGCTTTCCCGCCTGATCCGCTCCCGGCGCGATCCGCGCGAGACGGTGCGCCCCCTGTGGCACCGCACCGTGGCGATCGCGCGCGAGCCCGAATGGTATACGACATGCGGCGTCGCCGACACGCTCGAAGGACGGTTCGACATGGTCACCGCCGCCACTGCGCTGGTCTTGCTGCGGATGGAAGCCGATCCCGAACTCGCCGAACTGACCGGCCCCTATACGGAATTCTTCGTCGAGGACATGGACGGGCAGCTGCGCCAGGCGGGCGTCGGCGATCTCGTGGTGGGCAAGAAGATCGGCAAGCTGATGGGCACGCTGGGGGGTCGCATCGGCGCTTATCGCGACGGCCTGCAAGGGGGGCGCGAGGCCCTGGCGGCAGCGGCCAGGCGTAATGTGACCATGGCCGACGAAAACCTGGCCGACGCCTTGGCCGTGCGTATCGAACAGCTGCGCGATCGCCTTGCGAACATCTCCGCGAACGATCTTGTTCGGGGAGCGATCGCATGAGCGAACCCGGCGAGTTCACGCGAATGGTGCGCAGCGACGCCCTGCCCGCCAGGCCGCTGACGGTGACTGCCAACGAGGCCGAGCGGCTCGCCCTTGCCCGGCGTTTCGGCCTGCCCGCCATCCATGCGCTCGAGGCGCAGGTCTCCTTCTCGCCCGATGGCGAGGGGGTTCGGGCCGAGGGCACGCTTGCCGCCAGCTTCGATCAGCTCTGCGCGGTATCGGGCGATCCGTTCGGCAACACTCTCGACGAGCCTCTCGGGCTCCTCTTCGTCCCCTCTCCGGAGAAGATTTTCGATCCCGAGGAGGAGATCGAGCTCGCCGACGACGAACTCGACGAGATAGCTTTCGAGGGTCGCGAGTTCGATCTCGGCGAGGCAATCGCGCAGAGCTTCGCCCTCTCGATCGATCCCTATGCCGAAGGTCCCGATGCCGCCGCGGCGCGGCGCGAGGCGGGATTGCTCGACGAAGCCGCCGCCGGCCCCTTCGCGGCGCTGGCGGCGCTTAAGAAGGATCGCGACTAGGCTGCCAGCGAATGGAGTTGCGCATCCTTCGCCAGCATGGTGACGAAATGCAATTCGCGCCCGAATAGCGCATCGAACGGCTTGGCGTAGAGGCCGATTTCCGTGTCGAGATGGCGCGGCGTCAGGCCGAGGTCGCTCCAGATGGTCTGCCATTCTTCGCGTGCGAGATAGTTGTAGGGTAACCGCACGCCGTGCGAGGCGTTGCCGACCCAATCCATGAACCGCAGGGTCGGTCCGGCGAGGAAGCCGTCGCGGAAATGGTCCTTCACCACCACGCCATATTTTGCGACGCGAGCCGCCTCTGCCAGGATTCGAGCCGGTTCATCGGTGTGATGCAGAACATCGACCATCATGGCGACATCGAACGCTTCGTCCTCTGCATCGATCGAATAGCCATCGAACGCCCGGACCGGGATCGCGGTGTCGTCACGCACCAGAACGTCAACGCCCTCGATCGCGATATCGGGCCTAATCTGCATGATCGCGGCGGCGATATCGCCGCTACCGCAACCGACATCCAGGACGCGCGCGTTTGCGGGGATCAGCCGGGCGAGGCTCTCGGCCAAGACCCGAACGCGGCGACGAAACACCAGATATTCATGAGCGGATTTCATGCGGTTGCTCCTGTGGAACGGAGTCTCGCCGGGTGGTTCATCAATTCGGCGAGAAACCCGGTAAAGGCGATCTGAATGCCGATGGCGCAGGCCAGGGCGGATGGAATGCTCAGGCGGAGAAGTCTCTCGGCCACCATGTCGCCGTACCCGGCCGCGCCCCATTGCCACACGGCCAGCGTAGAACCGGCGATGCCGGCTACGAAGAGCCCTCCACCCGCGATGCACGTCTTGTCGATCGTCAGCCAACGGCGGATGGCCCGGATGTCGCGCGATTCCATCCAGTAGCGTTCGCGAGTGCCGAAAAGCTTAGCGAGGAGCCCGAAGCTGACCAGTTGCACCCCCAGCAGCAGCGACAGGCCGCAGAACAGCAAGGAATTGACGCCAAGACGTACGCTGCCCAGACTGACGAAGCCCGGCAAAAGGATGAGGAAACCGATGAGCCCGGCTGCCGCCAGCGCAAGTCCCGGATACAGATAGAGCCAGCGCGGTGCGAAGATCAGCAGGAACTTGAGATGCCGCCAGCCATCCCGGAAGCTGCGCAGATGCGGCGCGCGGCTGCGTCCGTCGGGTTTGAGGGTGGTGGGAACTTCGGTCATGCTCAGACCGGAGAGCTGCGCCTTGACCACCATTTCGGAGGCGAATTCCATCCCCGTCGAAGACAGGCCCAGGCCGAGGATCGCTTCGCGGCGGAAGGCCCGCAACCCGCAATGGAAATCGCCGACGGGCGCCCGGTAAAAGACCCGGCCGGCCATGCTCAGCGCCGGATTGCCGAGATATTTGTGCAGTGGCGGCATGGCCCCTCGCGCGATCCCGCCCATGAAGCGATTGCCCATGACGAGATCGTAACCTTCGCGAAGCCTGACCAAAAACGGCATCAGGCCCATAAAATCGTAGCTGTCGTCCCCGTCGGCCATGGCGACGAAGGGCGTTTGCGCGGCAGCGATCCCGGCTCGCAGCGCTGCGCCATAGCCACGCTCGGCGACATCGATCACCTGTGCCCCGAGTTCCCGGGCGATCGCTTGCGAACCGTCGGTCGAGCCATTGTCGGCAACGATGATTTCACCCTGAACATCGTAGGCACGAAGAAAACGCTGCGCGGCGACGATACAAGTGGCGAGAGTTTCGGCTTCGTTGAGGCAGGGGATCACGATGGAAAGTTCGGGTTCCGTCCCGGTCCCCGCTGCGGCAACGGATTCGCAAGCCTCGCGTGCGAACTGGCTGTGAGCTGGTTGTTCCAAGACTTGCCCCTCGTTTCCAATCCCGCGATTGGTGAGCAGGAAATGAAAGAAAGAGCTTAACTTTGGGTAAATCGGCGATGCGTCCCGTAATCGGGAAGCCACGGGGGCTCGAGAAAGGGTATGCCGACTGGCCCATCCTTGTCTTCATCGCGATCGGGTTCACGATCCTGGTTCTTCTCACCCCCGGCGGCCGGCACGCGCCCGAATTGCTGCTGCGCGATCCCGACAATGTCATGCGGCTGGTCCAGGTGCGCGATTTTCTGGCGGGGCAAAGCTGGTGGGACGTTTCGCAACATCGGATGGCCGCAGGCATTCCGAACAACATGCATTGGTCGCGATTGGCGGATTTGCCGCTGGCGGCGCTGATCCTCTTCTTCTCGCTGTTCGCCGATACCGCCCGGGCTGAAGTCCTTGCGGTGATTGTCGAGCCGCCGCTGCTCCTGATACCGACGCTATATTTCCTGGGGCGGGCGGCAGCCAACCTCGCGGGCGACGAAGCGGCAAAGGTCGCCCGCCTTCTGGCCCTAACCGCCACCCTTTTCCTGTCGCAATTCGCCCCCGGCCGTATCGACCATCACAATATCCAGCTGGTCCTTCTGGCCCTGTGTCTGTCAGCCCTGACGGACCGTCCTTCCTGGCGAGCGGGAGCGATCGCCGGAACTGCGATCGGCCTTTCGCTGAACATCGGGCTGGAGATGGCGCCCTTGCTGGCAATCGCCTGTGCCGGAATGGCGGCCCGCTGGCTTATCGAAGGCGCGCCGATGGCGCGCATCTTCAACGGATTGATCGCCGGGCTGATGGTCTCGAGCGTGTTTTTCTACGTGCTGAGCGTTCCGCCGGGCGAATATGCCCGCGCGACGGCCGACCAGCTCGGCCGCGGCCATTTCGTCGCGATCGGATCGGTCGGGACGGTCCTGCTCTTCGCATCGGACAAGACATCGACCAATCGGCGAACACGCCTGCTCTGGCTGATCATGGCTGCAATTGCTGGCGTATCCGCACCCTTGCTCGCGCCGGAGCTCGTCCGATCGCCCTATTCGAACATTCCGCCACGACTTTACGACCTGTGGATCGAGAACATCCGCGAAACCGCTTCGATCGTGGATGTGGCGCAATCTCAACCCAGCCATCTGCCGCGCTATTTTATGTTCATTTTAATTGCCTTCGCGGTGGGCCTGTGGCTCGCGAAGGATCTCGATCGCCGCGGTCCGGTCCTGCTCCTGCTGGGGGTACTGGCCGGGGGCCTCGTGCTCACGATGTGGCAGTTGCGCGCCGGCGCCGCTGCGTCCTGCGTTGCAATAGTGATCGCCAGCGCAGCGATAGCGCATGTCTGGCAAGGGACGAACGGAAGGAGAAGCCGGGCAGTGGCCGGCACCTTGGTGCTCGTGATGAACGGCTGGAGCGGCCTCGCGCTTCAGGCCCTGTTGGAAAGGCTGGAGGTTCGCTCCGAAAACCGGACAGGGCAAGAAATCGCGGGAATGCCGTCAGGCGCCATCGAGGGGGAAGAGGAACGGCCTATCAGCCGCTGCGAAGCCGCTGTGCGGGCTGCGCCGCTGGACAGCGTGCCGCCGGGGCTGGTCCTCAGCAGCCTTGATGCCGGAGCGCCCATCCTCCTGCGCTCAAGACATGAGACCCTGTCGCTGGGATTCCACCGTAACGTACAGGGCGTGGCAACGACGGTGGATGCGCTTCTCGCCCCGCCCGATGCCGCCCGGAAAATCCTGACAGCTCGCGGCGTCGCCTATCTGTTCTACTGCCCAAGCCTCGAATTCGGGGGGTTTCCCCGCTCCACGGATGCGAGTTTGGGCGCCATGCTGGCGGTCGGGAATGCTCCAGAATGGCTCCAGCCGATCGCGATCGCACCCACCGGTGACTACGCCTTCTACGCCGTCCGCTAGCGCGGATCAGAAGGGGATGTCGTCGTCGAGATCGTCGTAATTCGATCCGCCGCCCGAACCGGAGCCCGAACCCTTGTTGCCGCCGCCGCGCCAGTCGTCACCCCCGCCTGAGGACTGACCGCCGCCCCCCTGGTTCCAGCCGCCGCCGCTGCGCTGGCCACCGCCGCCGCCACCGCTGCCGCCCGCGCCGTCGAGCATGGTCAGCGTGCCGTTGAAGCCGCGCAGCACGACTTCGGTGCTGTAGCGGTCCTGGCCGTTCTGGTCCTGCCACTTGCGGGTCTGGAGCTGGCCTTCGATGAAGACCTTGCTGCCCTTCTTGAGATAGTTCTCGCAGACGTTGATCAGCCCTTCGGAAAAGATCGCGACCGTGTGCCATTCGGTGCGTTCCTGGCGTTCGCCGGTGTTGCGATCCTTCCACTGCTCGCTCGTCGCGATGCGCAGGTTGCACACCTTGCCGCCGTTCTGGAAGCTGCGGACTTCCGGGTCCTGCCCGAGATTTCCGATCAGCATGACTTTGTTGAGGCTACCGGCCATCGATTCGTCCCTTCGTAACTGTTCGTTCGCGGACTATCGAACGGGCGGGACAGGGGCCAGTGCCCAATCCCGCTTTTTTCGCGATCGGGGCTACAAGCCCGCTGCCACGGCGATCCAGTAGGTCAGCCCGGCGAATATCCACGCCAGCGCGAAAAGATAGACGGTCATGAAGATCGGCCAGCGCCACGAATTGGTCTCGCGCCGGGTCACGGCGATGGTCGAGAGGCACTGCGGGGCGAAGACGAACCAGGCGAGGAAAGCGAGTGCGGTCGGCAGGCTCCACAGCCCGGCGATCCTGTCGGTGACGCCCTGCGCGGCGACATCCTCGTCCTCGGCATCGACGGCGTAGGTGGTGGCGAGCGCCGACACCGCGACCTCGCGCGCGGCCAGCGCCGGAATGAGCGCCAGGCTCATCTCCCGATTGAAGCCGATCGGCTCGAGCACTGGATGGAGCCCGTCGGCGATAGACCCTGCGAAGCTCGCGTCGAGCTGGCTCTCGCCCGGTTCGGCCTGCGGAAAACTGAGCAGCAGCCACAGGGCGATGGTGGCGACGAATATGATCGTGCCCGCCCGACGCAGGAACACCCAGGCGCGCTGCCACAGCCCGATGGCAAGGTCCTTGAGCCGCGGCATCTGGTAGCGGGGCATCTCCATGATGAAGCCGCTCGCTGCGCCCTTGGCCAGCGTGCCGCGCAGCACCAGCGCGACCACCATCGCGCCGACGATGCCCGCGACATAGAGCGCGAACAGCACCAGCCCCTGCAGGCCGATGCCCGGGCCGACGGTGGTTGCGGGAATGAAGGCCGCGATGATCACCGCATAGACCGGAAGCCGCGCCGAGCAGGTCATCAGCGGAGCGACCAGGATGGTCGTCAGCCGGTCCTTCGGATCGCTGATCGAGCGCGTCGCCATGATCCCCGGGATCGCGCAGGCGAAGCTGGAGAGCAGCGGGATGAAGCTTTTGCCCGAAAGGCCGACCCCCGCCATCAACCGGTCCATGAGAAACGCGGCGCGGGCCATGTAGCCGGTCGCTTCCATGATGAGGATGAAGAAGAACAGGATCACGATCTGCGGCAGGAACACGACCACCGAGCCGACCCCGGCAAGCACGCCTTCGGTGATCGCATCGCGCAGGAATCCTTCGGGCAGCGTATCGGTGACGGCGGCGGACAACGCGCCCACCCCGCCCTCCAGCGCATCGGCGAAGGGGGTCGCCCAGGCGAACACGGCCTGGAAGATCACGAACAGCAGAGCGAACAGGATGACCGGCCCGACCCAGGGGTTCAGCAGGACCCGGTCGACGCCGCTTTCGACCGTATGCCTGGTGGATTGCGACAGGATCGTTCCGCGCGCCATGTGCTTGGCAGCCAGTCGCCGTTCCGGCAGGGTCAGGTGCCAACGTGCATGGGCCTTCTCGTCGGCATGGGCCTCGGCTGCGGCGATGGCGCCGACGAGTTCGTCCAGCCCCTTGCGGCGCACCGCCACGGTGGGGATCACGGGAACGCCGAGCGCTTCGGACAATGCCGCGGGGTCGAGCGTCAGACCGTCGCGTTCGGCAAGATCGATCATGTTGAGCGCAACCACTGTGGGACGGCCGAGCTCGAGCACCTCCTGGACGAAGACCAGATGCTGCTCGAGATTGGCCGCATCGAGCACCAGCACCAGCACGTCCGGCTGGCGTTCTCCGGGAAATTCGCCGTGGACGACCTTGCGGGTCACTTCCTCGTC
Organism: Qipengyuania sp. MTN3-11; assembly: GCF_042851825.1. NCBI lineage: Bacteria > Pseudomonadati > Pseudomonadota > Alphaproteobacteria > Sphingomonadales > Erythrobacteraceae > Qipengyuania > Qipengyuania sp. MTN3-11. Next base: position 452,031 of record NZ_BTGM01000002.1, read on the forward strand.
GGGACTTGCGGCATCGAAGCTGTAGGAACCGGGCAGGTCGATCAGTTCGAGAGCGTCGCCGCCGGGCAGCTGCAACCGCCCCGCCTTCCGCTCCACGGTCACCCCGGGGTAATTGGCGATCTTCTGCCGTGCCCCGGTAAGGGCGTTGAACAGTGCCGACTTGCCCGCATTGGGATTGCCCACCAAGGCCACGGTGCGGCTTCGGGTCGGATCGTCGCGGCTCACGCGGCCTCCACCTCGATCGCGAGGGCATGGGCACGGCGCAAAGCGATCATGGTGCGGCCAAGCCTGATGGCAATGGGGTCGCGGGTGCCGAACACACCGCGGTGGGTGACGGAAATCTCGACCCCCTCGTCCACGCCCAGCGCGCGCAGCCGCTTGGCCTCGTCGGCGGCCACGACCGACCAGTCGACCGCCGTGATCGTCGCCGGCCTTCCAGAATCCAGAGCATCGAGCGTCATCGCCAGCGCGCCTTGCAGAAGCCCGCGGTCAATTGCAACCGATTATCAATAGCGCCTGTCAGCGCGCCGGATAACGGAGCCGACCGAGAAATCGCGTGACGCTGAAACTGTCGCGATCCGGGGCGAGCCATTTCGCCTTGGCCTTCTCGAACCGCATCACGCCCTCGATTCTGCGGTCGAGGAAGGCGCGGGTTTCGGCCTTGTCGTCGCTCTCGTCGTCCACGAGCACCGCCAGCGTCGCGCCATAGATCGAGGCTAGGATCGCGCGCTTGGTGTAGTGATTGTAATCGGTCGCGGTATCGCCCGCGAGGCGCCACATGACATCGGCACTGTGCCAACCGGTCTTGAGCGTGGCGGCGACGTTCTGCGGCATCGCCATAATCGCAAGCGCGCGGCGCAGCGATTCCTCCCGCCCTCGCACCGCGTCGAGGCGGAACTGGACGAGGCTGCGGATGCGCTCCCGGATCGGCATCCGGGCGAGCCGCTCCGCCGGCAGGGCTTCGCCCATGGCGGCATCGATCGTCTCGATCCAGGCACGGATCATGTCCATCGCCATGCCCCCGGCGGATTGCGTGTAGGCCAGACGAGCAACATCGGGATCGATCCCCGCCTGCGTCGCCGCCATCTCAAGCGCCTCCTCGCTCCATCCGTCGAAGATCGCCGCATCGGCTACCGACGGCGCGAGGTGGAGGCGCAGTTCGTCGAGAGTCATGTCCGCGGGGGTTGGATCGTCCGCGATCATCCTATCTCCGGCCCGTAACTCGGCCCTTCGCCGGCGCGCGCCTTGTCGGCGCTGTCGAAGGCCTCGAGCAATTGGGCGTTGGCGGTGGCGAGCATCGCGTAATCGCGCGCAGAACGGCCCGAATTGTCGGTACGCTCGGGATTCGCACCATTCTTCAACAGCAGCCGGATCATCGCGGTATCACGCCGATGGACGGCAGAGATCAGCGGCGTTTCCCCGGCCACATTGGTCACGTCGACCCGGGCCCCGGCCTTCAGCAGCGCCTCGGCCCCGTCGATGAACCCGAGATCGGCGGCAAGCTGCAACGGGGTGGTCCCGTGTTTGTCCTCGACATTGGGATTGGCGCCCTTGCCGGTGAGGAAACGTATCCACGTGAGGTCACGCCGCTGAGTGACGATATGGAGGGCACTTTCGCCACTGCTCATGTCGCGCGTGTTGACGATCGTCGTCCCCGGCTTGTTCAGCGCATCGGTGACGACATCCCCGTCACGATCGCGGACCGCCTTTAAGAACTCGTAGCCGGCGGAAAAATTCTGTGCACTGGTCGGTGTCGGCGCGAGCAGAGCAGCCGCCAGAGCAGTGGAAACGAAAATCGCGCGCATGGTGCCTGTCAGTCCTTCGATTTCTGCGCAGTTCGGGGTCCTGTCCCCTTGCTCCGCGCGGTTTAGCAGACCATGAACCACGATACCATGCTCCGCTTTTTCGCGCCCCTCGCCCTCTCCCTGTCGATCGCTGCTTGCGGGCCGTCCGCACCCGCCGACCCGCCCCCTCTCGAAGGCGCGGCGCTGGGCGGCGACTTCACCCTGACCGGGGAAGATGGGAATCAGGTGAGCTGGAACGATTTCGCCGGGCAGTACCGGACGATCTACTTCGGTTATGCCTTCTGCCCCGACGTATGCCCCACCGACAATCAGCGCGCGATGGCCGGGCTGCGCCAGTTCGCCGAGGAGCACCCCGACCGCGCGGCCAAGGTCCAGCCGCTGTTCGTCAGCGTCGATCCCGATCGCGACACCCCCGAAGTGCTGACCCAGTTCACCGACGCGTTTCATCCGCGCCTGATCGGCATGACCGGATCGCCAGACGATCTCGAGGCGACGGCGAAGGAATTCGGCGCGAGCTTCAGCGTGCCGCCGCCGGAGGAGCGCGGCGAGGCCGGCTATCTCGTCGGCCATTCCAACCTCACCCTGCTGTTCGGACCGGATGGGAAGCCGCTCGCAACGCTGCCCACCGATCTCGGACCTCAGGCCGTCGCGGCGGAGCTGGAAAAATGGGTGCGCTGAGAGAGCGGTTCTGGGAGCTGCCGCTGGATCGCCTCACACGCGCCGAATGGGAAGCGCTCTGCGACGGTTGCGGGCGCTGCTGCCTGCATAAGGTGGAGGACGAGGATACCGGCGAGATTGCCGACACGAATGTCGCCTGCAAGCTGCTCGATTGCGCTTCGGCCGGCTGTCGCGACTACAGGAACCGCAAGGCCTTTGTCCCCGACTGCCTGCAACTGACCGCGAAGCTCGCGCGCGAGATCGAGTGGCTGCCGGAAACCTGCGCCTACACCCGCCGCGCCAAAGGCCGCCCGCTCCCGTCATGGCACTACCTGCTTTCGGGCGACCGCGAGGCGGTGGTGCGCGCCGGCGTTTCGGCTGCCGGGCGCGTGATCAGCGAGACCAAGGCCGGACCGCTGGAACATCACATCGTCGAATGGGAAACGGAGCGCGATCCCGTATGATCGAATGGCTGCGCGAGACCGGGCGCTCGCCGACGATCGAGCTTTCAGGCCGCATCGTCCCGATCGATATCAGGCGCCATCCGCGCGCCACCCGGTTGACCTTGCGCCTGGCGCCCGACGGCAGTGCGGTGCGGATCACGCTGCCGCGCTGGTGCCGCACCGATGAAGCAGTGCGCTTCGCCGCTATTCGCCGCAAGTGGCTCGAGACCCAGCTCGCCAAGGTTCCGCAAGCGCAGGACCCGGTGGCACGCGGCACCCTTCGCCATCGGGGCGCGGAACTCGTCATCGACTGGCGCGCCGATCTTCCCCGCAAACCCGCGCACATCGGGAACGTCCTGCGCATCGGTGGCCCGAATGAAACACTGTCGAGCCGGCTCCAGCGCTGGCTCGAGGGAGAGGCGCTGGCGCTGATGCGCGCCGATCTTGCCGAATTCGCCCCTCGGGCCCACCGCGACGTGCCCGACATCCGATTGAGCCGAGCGCAGCGTCGCTGGGGCAGCTGTTCGAGCAGCGGCGTGGTGCGGATCAACTGGCGGCTGGTCCAGGCCCCCGATTTCGTTCGCCGCTCGGTGGTCGCCCACGAAGTCGCGCATCTGGTCCATTTCGATCACTCGCCATCATTCCATGCCCTGCTGGAAACGATCTACGGCGGTTCTCTCGAAGAGGCCGACGGCTGGCTGCGTGCCCGCGGCCGCGGACTTTACGCCGACTTCGGCTAGCGTCGGCGGGCCGGAAGCCCTATCTTTGCATCATGCGTATGGTCAGCCGATTCAATCCCGCGGGCGGTATCCGCGACTTCTGGACCGAATTCCGCAAGCCCAACCCCTATCGCTGGCCGATCCTGATCGCCTCCGCGATACCCATGCTGCTGACGGTCTGGTGGGCGACGGGCGAACGTGTGGTCCTGCCGCCCCCACGCCCCGAGGTGACGCTGATCTCGACGTTCCCGGAAGGCCGCACCGACGCGGAAATCCGCCAGTCGATCCTTGAGAACCAGCGCTACAACGACCGCCTGCGCGCGCTTCAGGCCGAACGCGACGAAAAGGTCCGCGACATGTATCGCGAGCTCGGCCGCGCGACGGGCCTCGATGTCGATGCGATGGAAGCCGAGATCGCCGCCGAACAGGCACGGGAGGAGGCCCGGCGCGCGGCGCGGCTGAATGCCAACGCCGGGAGCGGCAGCGATTCCGAGTGACGCCGACTGGCTCGATGCCGCCGCCCGCCTCGCGATGCGCGGCCGGCCGTCGAGCCGACCAAACCCCGCCGTCGGAGCTATCATCGTCCGCGATGGGGTGATCGTCGGACGCGGCTGGACACGGCCCGGCGGCCGCCCCCATGCCGAGGCCGCGGCGCTCCAACAGGCAGGTTCCGCGGTGCGTGGCGCGGACGTCTTCGTCACGCTCGAACCCTGCGCCCATCGATCGGAACGCGGCCCCGCCTGTGCCGAACTCCTTGCCGATGCCGCGCCGGCGCGGGTCATCGTCGGCTGCGGGGATCCCGATCCGCGTACCGCCGGAAAGGGCATAGCGCGGCTGCGCGCGGCCGGGATCGGCGTCCAGCTTCTCGACCACACGCCGAGCCGCGACAGCCTTGCCGGCTATCTCGTTCAGCGGCGCCTGGGTCGCCCGCACGTCACGCTCAAGCTCGCCCTGTCCCTCGACGGGCGGATCGCGCTTCCCGACGGATCGAGCCGCTGGATCACCGGAGAGATGGCGCGCGCGCATGTCCATTCGCGCCGGGCCCTGGCCGATGCCATCCTCGTGGGCGGCGGTACCTGGCGCGACGATGCGCCCGCCCTCGACGTCCGACTGTCCGGGCTCGAAGATCGGTCGCCGCGCCGTCTCGTCCTGACCCGCGGCGAAGCGCCGAAGGGTGCGCAAGCGATCTCCACGCCGCAGGATATCGCGGACCTCAAGGACACGCAGTATCTCTATATCGAAGGCGGGGCCGGCACCGCGGCGGCCTTCTTGGCCGCCGATCTCGTCGACCGGCTCGATATCTACCGCGCCCCGATCCTGATCGGCAGCGGCCGCCCAGCCATCGAGGATATCGGTCTCGGCGCGCTGGACGAGGCGCATGGCCGCTGGGCGCTCGTGGAGAACTGCCGCCTTGGCAGCGACGGCTTCGAGGCCTATCGGCGGCTGCGGGAGGGATAGAGCGGACATGTTTACCGGTATCGTCACCGCCATCGGCAGCATCCAGAGCGTGGAGCAGCACGGCGGCGCTCAGGTAACGGTCCGCGCCCCCTTCGACCCCGGTACGATTGCCATCGGGGCGTCCATATCCTGTTCGGGCGTATGCCTTACCGTCGTCGATCGCGGCGGGGAGAAAGGGGATGCCTGGTTCACCGTGGATGTGTCGGTCGAAACCATGCGTCGCACCGTTCCGGACATGTGGGAGAAGGGTCGGCGTCTCAATCTCGAACCGGCCTTGCGGGTCGGCGACGAGCTCGGCGGCCACCTCGTTACCGGCCATGTCGACGGCGTCGGGGACGTACGCATGGCGAAGGCCGAAAACGGTTCGATCCGCCTCGCGATCCGAGCCTCGCGCGCGATCTGCCCCTTCATCGCGGAAAAGGGTTCGATAACCGTCGATGGCGTCTCCCTGACGGTCAACGACGTGCGCGACCGCCCGGATGGCACCTGCGATTTCGCCCTGAACATCATCCCGCACACTGCCGAGGTGACGACGCTCGGAGCGCTGAAGGAGGGCGACCGCGTCAATCTCGAGATCGACGTTCTTGCGCGCTATCTCAAGCGGCTGGAAAGCGTGCGACGCTGACCCGACCGTTGGTTTCGACAACCGGATAGGCAATTCCCGATCGCTCGGGTACCGTCGCGCCGCGCGCTTCTGTCCCCGAAGTACGACCAGCCACCGAGATCCATAGACCAACCGAGCTTTGTTTCGGGTGGTGATCTGTTGGCGAACCGGAAAGGTGGCGCTCGGTCCGCCAACCGCCATCGCTCCTTATCCAATCTACCACCCGTCATCATTCCAAAAATAGTATATTGTAATGTAGGTTTTGTGCCAATGCGGTTATATCGTAATGACCACATCGGTTGTTTGGAAAAGGACTGGCATATGATCGACCGCTTCGAAAACTTCGCGCCGGGTCTCTCCGCTCCCGCCACGCGTGCGGAAATGGTTACTCCAAGCGATCTCCAATCGCTCCCGTTCCTTCCCCGGGCGGTCTACGTCGGTGGCACAGGCGACCTCGTCATGCGCGATCAGAGCGGCACGGAGACCGCCTGGCGAAACGTGCCCGCGGGCACGCTCCTGCCTTTTCGCCCGGCCATGATCCGCGCAAGCGGAACAACCGCCACAGACATGCTGGTGATCGATTGATGACGGGGCTCGGCATCGCTTTGGGAATCGCGACACAGCGGCGGGTATCGCCCCCGGTTTCGGCGCCGGCCGTCCTTCGCATCGTTCCCCACGGATCCGACGAAGCCTATGCGGTGGCGCCGCACGCCGAACTGGGCGCAGTGGCTCTTCATCTGATGCGAGGCAATGCCGGCGACACGACCACGCCCGCGATCAGCCTTGGCACCAATTTCGGTGGGTGGCGCATCCGCGGCCTTCGCATCCTGCCGGCCGTGGAGAGCGATCCGGAAACAGAAGCGACCCAAATCCTCTACGAAGGCGGCGGTTCGCAGCAATATGCCTTGCAGGTACCGGGCGCACCGGGCGATTTCGGGGGCATCTACCATGGGTTTGGCGTGGGTGGATTCACACGTGAGACCGTGCCGGATTTGACGAGCCAACATTATGTCGCCGACTTCGCATTGGTGCATACGGCGACGATAGACTGGGGCGGCGGAGCGATCGCGGAAATCTCCGAGACGGTTACGCTGCATGCCGATGGCAGTATCACCAGCGTCACGACGGCTGCATCGGACGCCGGTTTCGACCAGGTGTTCCTGGACATGACCATGCTCTCGACAGCGTTCAGCGAGGTCACACCGACAGGCGCCGGCCCCGTCGATATCTCGGGGGTTGGCGACTATGCGATGGACGACCACGACAGCCTGACCTTCCGCGATCCTAGGACGGGGCTGACCGTGACCGTGATCGACGACGTTCGCGCCTCATCTGCGTTCGCAACGAAATACATCAGCGCAGACGGAACCCGTCAGAAACTCTACCCCCGGCTCGATCCCGTAGCGGCTCTGGGCAGCGAGACGGTCACGCGGAAGATTATCCTGGCATCCACCGAGCCCGATCCCACGCCCGAATATGCATGGGACGGCGAACAGAACGGCTTCGCCGGTTTCGGCCAGATGTTCGGCGGTGGCGTGACCTGGGATGCCGCGCGCAGGCAGGTCGTGCTGACGAGAGCCAATTCGGGGCCCAACTTCAACCGCATCACCTTTCCGATGGGAGGGCTTACCCCCGGCGAGATCTATACGGTAGCGACGATCCTCGAGGTGGAAGGAAGTTCGGCGAGCGGCGGGACCACAATCAGCGTATCGGCGAGTTCCAACGGCGGCTCGGCGACGCCGGCCACACCGAGCAGTGCAAGCCATGGTGCGCCCAGTTTCACCTTCACTGCCCCTGCTGCGACCAGCTATCTTTCCCTCCACCAGCCCGCAGGGACAGGCAGCGACAATATCCTTCGAATAACGCGCGTCGGGCCGGTAACGGCAGGATGAGCGCGCGATGTCGGACTCTTCGGAAAGGGTGATTGGACCTCGACCGGAATTTTTGACGAGCAGACTTTTCTCTACCCAGCTTTACAAGCGCAGCGAATAATGAAAAGGAGAGGTGGGAATTGGATCTGAATAGGCTCTACCAATACTTGGGTTCGCTGTGAAACACGGTATGGCCGCCGGATGAGAGGTTTTGCCATGTCTGCACGCGCAGCGGAAAGGCCATCGGTTTCGCCGCAATACGACCGAGGCGATGCGACCCGTGATACCACCATGAACGCGGAAGGCTCTTTCGCGACAGGCCGTTTGGCTTCATCGACTCGCCAACATTCGGCGGGTTCGGGGTCGGATGGGTTTGCTTTCGATGGGGTTGAGACGGCGGTTGCGATCGTTTCGCGCTGGTCCGGTCCGGTTCTTTTCGTCGTCGCGCTCGGGGGTCTGGCGACCGTTTTGATCTGAGGCTGCCCCCACGCGGGCATCGCGCGTCTCGGGGGTCGGACCGGTGTGTCGCGACCTGCCTCACCTGGAGACAGTCTCCGGAATCCGTTGGCGATTTTTCCCGGCTCATGGTATTTGCTGCAATGCACAACGGCAATTGCGTGCCGTGTGGCATCCACGCGTGGCGGGGGCGATTTGACGGTTCAGTCCGATCTTCAAGGGTTCGAGACGGTTGCCGCCTGGGGGCACCATGTTCGCAGGTCCTCCTCGCAAAAGGCGCTCCGGGTTCGCCTCTTTTCCGGCCTCGTCGCGCTCGACTTTCTCGTCATCGCCGGCCTGCCGCCGCTGCTGAGCCTGATCGAACCCCTGAGCGAGCGCTACGATGCCCTGCTCACCTTTCTGATCGTGCCGTTCTACGCGCTCATCGCCGGCGATGGCCGGGCCTATGCGCTCGGCGTTCTCAAGAACCCCGTCGAATGCGCGCGGCGCGGGGTCAGGTCGCTGGTGCTGGCGCAGCTGTGCTGCCTGGCGGTGATCTTCTTCCTCAAGCATTCCGACGAGACCTCGCGCCTGTCCCTGGGCATCACCGCGCTTGCGACGATCGCGAGCCTGGCGGTCGCCCGGGCGCTCTACGTTCGGTCCGTGCGAAGAGCCATCAGGGGCAATCTGGTTCAGGAACTGGTGCTGATGGACGCGGTGGCCCCCGATAACACCCAGGTGTTCGCCAATGCGGTCGATGCCCGGCATCTGGGCATCAGGCCCGAGCTCGACAATCCGGAGATGCTCCATCGGTTCGGCCTGCTGGCCAGGGCCTTCGACCGCATCGTGATAGCGAGCGTGTCCGAGCGGCAGATGGCCTGGTCGCTGATGCTCAAGGGCGCGAACATCGATGGCGAGATCCTCGTCGAACAATCCAACTCGGTCGGCGCGATCGGCCTTGGCACCTTCAAGGGCCGGCAGACCCTGTCGGTCTCGCGCAAGCCGCTCAGCCTGGCCAACCGCATCAAGAAGCGGGGCCTGGACCTGGCGCTGACGATCCCGTTGCTGATCCTGGTCCTGCCCCTGCTGGCGGTGGTCGCGCTGGCGATCAAGCTGGAGGACCGGGGGCCGATACTCTTCCGGCAAGCGCGGGTCGGCAGGGGCAACTGCCAGTTCGCGGTCCTCAAGTTCCGCAGCATGCGCACCGAAGGGTGCGATGCCCAGGGCAATCGGTCCGCCAGTCGCGACGACGAGCGGATCACCCGGGTCGGCCGGATCATTCGCGCAACCAGCATCGACGAGCTGCCCCAGCTCGTCAACGTCCTGCTCGGCGACATGAGCCTGGTCGGGCCGCGGCCGCACGCGCTCGGCTCGCTCGCCGGCGAACGCCTGTTCTGGGAGATCGACGAGACCTACTGGCACCGCCACCAGCTCAAGCCCGGCATCACCGGGCTCGCCCAGATCCGCGGACATCGCGGCGCCACCCAGCACGCCTCCGACCTCACGAACAGGCTCCAGGCAGACATGGAATACATGGAAGGATGGGACATCTGGCGCGACATCGCCATCCTCCTGCGTACCTTCCGCGTCCTTACACACCCCAACGCATACTGAACAAACCAGCCGCCCGCGGATGGGGCGTGGACCGATCCGCAAGATGCATCAGTGCTCGAGCGAAATCGAGATCCGGCGGTTGCGCGGGTCGGTGGGGTCGTCGCGGATCAGGGGCTCGGTGTCGGCGACGCCCTCAATCCTGCGGAACCTGTCGGCACCGATACCCTGACGCATCAGCGTCTGGCGCGTCGCTTCGGCGCGGCCGGCGGAAAGCGACCAGTTGTTGACCAGCCTTGTGTCGCGATAGCGCAGCCCATCGGTATGACCGCGCACGGTAATCTTGCCGTGCTCGGGCGCGATTGCCTTGGCCACCACCTCCAGCAAGCCGCGCGCATCTCCGGTGAGCACCGTGGTGCCGAGCGAGAACATCGAGAAATTCGCGTCGTCGACAAGGTCGATGCGGATTCCGGTCGTGGTATCGATCATGCGCACCTGGCGCATGAGACGCTTCAGCCGCTCCTCCTCGGCGACCGCGTCGGACACGCGTTCCTGGATCCGCTTGATCTTCGCGGCACCCTCCTTGGGGCCGCCGGTCATGTCGCGCGGCACGGTCAGCGTCTTCGTGCCGGTCTGGCCCATGGCGTGGGGATAGTTCTCGACATCGGTCAGCGACGAACCGCCGAGCAACCCGTCCGAGCCGGCGCTCTGTTCCTTGGTCTTGACCAGCGTGGGCGTGAAATAGTCGGCCAGGCCCTTGCGCTGGTCCTCTGTGGTCGCACCGAGCAGCCACAGCAGCAGGAAGAACGCCATCATCGCCGTGACGAAGTCGGCATAGGCGACCTTCCAGGCGCCGCCATGATGCCCGCCCTGAACGACGGTGACCTTCTTGACGATGATCGGAACCGGATCGTTGCGTCCGGCGGGCTTGCTCGCCATCTCAGCGGCCCCGAAGCGCGTCGAGAAGCTCGTTCAGGCCCGGTCGCACGGTATGCCCCAGGCCGGAACGCGCGCTTTCCACCACCAGCGGTTGCGGATGCCCGTAGAGAGAGGCGATGATGACCTGCTTGACCGCGTGGAAGATTTGCTCGTCCTGTTCCAGCACCTGCTTGAGCCGGCCGGCCAGCGGGCCGACGATGCCGTAGGCTAACAGCACGCCGAGGAAGGTTCCCACCAGCGCCGCGCCGATCATCTTGCCGAGGATTTCCGGGGGCTGGTCGATCGAGCCCATCGTCTTCACCACGCCGAGGACGGCGGCGACGATGCCGAGTGCCGGCAAGGCGTCGGACAGCGTCTGGAGATTGTGCTGCGGCTCGTGAAGCTCGTGGAAATGCGTTTTCATCGCATTGTCCATGACTTCCTCGACGGCATGGGTCTCGAGCGTGCCCGAGGACACCACCAGCAGCGTCAGCGTATCGCAGATCAGGGCGATCAGCGGCTTGTTCTTGAGCAGGTTGGGATAGGCGCTGAACACGGTCGAATTGCCGGGATCCTCGAGATGGCTCTCGAGCGCGACGGGGCCATCGTTCTTGAGCATGCGCATCAGTTGCGAGGTGAGCGCGATCGCGTCGATATGGTCCTGCTTGTTGTGCTGCGGCCCCTTGAAGATTTTGCCGAACGCCCCGCCCATGGCCTTCAGACCCTCGATCGAATTGCCTGCGACCAGCGCGCCGACCGCGGCACCGCCGATGATCAGCATTTCGAAAGGCATCGCCTTCAGCACCGGACCCATGGAACCGCCACTGAGCATGAAGCCGCCGAAAACCATGACCAGCAGAACGACTATGCCGATGATCGCGTACATCTTGATGAACTTCCTTCGTTGAGACGCGCGATCAGCGCAGGATCGAGAACAGAGAGAGGTTGGCGAGGCGAACGAAGCTCGCCTGGCTCGCCTCGAGTATGGTGAGCGTTTCCTGGAGCCGGGTCATCGTAGTGGCGATGTCCGCCCCCCCGACATCGAGCCGTTCGTCGGCCACTCTTTCGGCATTGTTCTCGCGGCGCTCGTCCATCAGATCGACCCAGTTGAGCCGGGAGCCGACGACGGTCTGAGCCGTCGTGACCTTCTCGAGCCCCGCATCGAGATCGCCGAGCGCTGCCGTGCTCGCGTCGAGCGCGGCCTGACCGCCTCCGGACAGCGCGCTGGCGAGGGTGCCGAGGACGGCGAAGAGATCGGTGTTGCCGTTCGCACCGGTGAATTCGAAGACGTCGGGACCGACGAGAGCGGGATCGACCGACTGTCCCTCGCCGATCTCCAGCGGCGTCACGGAGGTGGTACCGACGAACTGGACCGCGGTGCCCGTGTCGACGTAGGCCGCGCCCGTCGCCTGCCCGCCGAGCAGCGCATGGCCGGCGATGTTGCGGCTGTTGGCGAGGAGAACCAGGTTTTCGCGCAAGCCGACGATTTCTGTTCCGATCGCCTGCCGCTGTTCGTCGCTCATCGTCGCTGCCGAAGCCTGGACCGCGAGTTCCCGCACCCGCACGACCACGTCGGCGATCGAGGCAAGGGTCTGATCGGTCAACGAAAGATCGGCCTGGGCGAGCTGCGAATTGCGCGAATCGACTGTCGCGATCCGCTCCTGCCGCGCGAGCATGCGCAGCCGGGCCGCGGCGACCGGGTCGTCCGAAGACCGCTCGAGCCGCTGGCCAGTCCCGATCTGCTGCTGCAGCGTCTCGGCCTGAGCGCGCAGGCTGCCGATCTGTCGCGCGCTGCGCTCGTAGAAAGCACCCGTGCTGAGATTGATCATCGTCCGATCCCCAGAAGTGTGTCGAAGATGTCGCTGGCGGTCTGCATCGCCCTGCCCGAGGCCTGGAAAGCCTGCTGGAAGCGGATGAGGTTGGCGGCCTCGGTGTCGAGATCGACGCCGGATTGCTGTTCCAATGAAATCCTGGCCGAGGATGCGATCGTATCGAGCGCACTCTGAGTGACCTTGCGCCCGGCGACCTTGCTCGACACATCGAACAGGAGGCCGCTGAGCTGCTGCGCGGGATCGATCCCGGCGAGCGACTGGCGCAGGGCGTTGAGATTGGCATCGTCGCGGCTTCCGGCGGCCGCGCCGGCGGGGGCGGTGGCGATGCCCCTGCCCTCGTTCATGACCACGCTCAGCGTCGCCGCCGTGGTTCCGGCGAAGATCGGCTGCCCCGCCGTGCCGTCGAGCGCGACGCCGGCGGCCTGGGCGCTGTTCACCGTATTCGCGATCCCCGCGGCGATCGTGTCGAGCCGCGTGCGGACCGCGGCAAGATCATTCAGGGCCAGCGCCGCGCCCGCCAGGCTGCCCGAGCTTGGCGTCATCGCCTGCCCGTCCACCGCATAGCTGAGAGTTCCGTCGGCGCCGGTTGCCGAGGAGAGCACGCTCGCGCTCCCACCCTGCACGAAGCTGCGGGCCGGGCTGGTGCCGAGCGATACCGAAACGGTCCCGTCCGCCTCGAAATTCGTGGAAATCGCCGTGAAGCCGGCGAGGCGTTCGAGCAGCTGGTCGCGCTGATCGAGCAGAGCGGCGCGATCGGAACTGCCGCTGCCCGCCCGGGTCAGCCGCAGATTGACGCGGGCGAGCTCGCCGCCGATGATGTTCGCTTCGGAAACCTCCGCTTCGGCATCGAAGCGCAGACCGGCGCCAACCGCATCGAAGCTCGATGCGGTGATGTTGAACTTGCTGGCCAGCGTCTGCGCCTCGCCGATCACCGCGGCGCGGCGCGAAGGATCGACCGGGTTGCCGGCGAGCTGCTGCAGCGCCGCTTCGAATTCGACGATCGAGGTGAACACGCCCGACTGTTCGAGCGCGCTTTCCATGTTGGACAGGCCCTTGAGCTCGACATCCGCGCGCGCGAGATCGCCGGACGTCCGGCGCACCTCGCCCTGAAGGAAGGAATCGGCGTTGCGGCGGATTTCGGCGATGCGCGCGCCGGAAAGGGAGATGTCACCGATCCGTCCGGCGCCGCCCGAGGCCGAGACTTCCTCGATCCGCAGGCTGCGCCTGACATAGCCGTCGCTCGAGGCGTTGGCGATGTTCTGCGCGGTCACGTCCAGCGCTCCGCGCGCGGCGCGGGCACCGCTGACGGCGATCGAGAGGAGGTCGGATGCCATCAGCCGTCGCTTTCCGGCAGGAACCGGGCGAGCTGCGCCTCGATGGCGGTGGCGAAGCCGAGTTGGCCGGACTGCGCGGTGATCTCCGCGAAGCGCGAATCGCGCATCTCGCGGAAGGTTTCCTCGCCCTCGCCGCCGAACAGGTCGTTGCCGCCGAAATCCGTGCTTCGCGCGCTCGACAGCATCTGGCGAAGGAGGATCGCCTCGAACTGCTGCGCCGCCTGGCGCAATTCCTCGCGCGCAGGGGAGGGCGTTCGCTCGGTTGCGATCGGCTGGGGGCCAGTCTGGTTGATCGGCAGGGCGGTCATATGATCACCAGTTCCGCGGTCAGCGAGCCGGCCTGCTTCAGGCCTTCCAGGATCGCCACCAGATCCGCCGGGCTCGCACCCAGCGCGTTGAGCGCGTCCACCACCTCGGCGAGCGAAGCGCCCGGACCGATGCCGGTGACCACGCTGCCTTGCTGGCTGGCGCTGATCGTGCTGCTGGGCTCGAGCGCGGTCTGCCCCCGAGAAAAGGGCTCCGGCTGGACGACCAGCGGATCCTCGTCGATGCGAACCACGAGGCTGCCGTGGCTGATCGCCGCGGGCGCCAGGCGAACCGCGCTGGAAATGACGATGGTCCCAGTGCGGCTGTTGATCACGACCCTGGCGGCGCGTTCGGCGGGCTCGACCGAAAGCATCTCGATATTGGCCATCAGCTCGGCGCGGGTGTCCGCGCCAGGCGGCATGGCGAGGGCGAGAGTGACCCCGTCCTCGATCCGCGCCATCCCCGGATAGACCGCATTGATGGCGTCGCGCACCCGCGTCATGGTGAGGAAATCGGCGTTGAACAGGTTCCAGCGCAGAACCTCGCTGAAGTCGAAATTGCTGACCACCGCCTGTTCGACGCTTGCGCCGTCGGCGATGCGGCCCACGGTCGGCACGTTCACGGTCAGCTTCGACCCGTCCTTGCCGGACACGCCGAGACCGCCGACCGCGAGGTTGCCCTGCGCCATCGCATAGACCTGGCCATCGGCGCCGTAGAGCGGGGTCATGATCAGCGCGCCGCCGCGCAGGCTCTTGGCCTTGCCCATGGTCGACACGGTGACGTCGATCCGCTGGCCCGGCTTGGCGAAGGCGGGAAGGTCTGCGGTGATGATGACCGCCGCCGCGTTCTTGAGCGCCGGGTTGACGCCCGGCGGAAGCTGGAGGCCGAGACGACCGGAAACGCCGCGCATGGCCTGTGTCAGATAGGCGAAATTGTCGTCGCCCGACCCGTCGAGGCCGACGACGATGCCGTAGCCCGTCAGCTGGTTCGAGCGGACCGACTGGAACTGGCCGAGATCGCGCACCCGTTCGGCCGACGCCGGCAGGGGCATCGCGGCGACGATCAGCGCGAGGACAAGGGTGAGGCGGCGGAGCATTTGGCGGGCCATCAGAAGGGCGATACCGCGCCGAAGAAGCGGGACAGCCAGCCTTCGCGGCCGGCCTGCTGGACCGATCCCGCCCCCGAATAGGTGATGCGCGCATCGGCCACCCGGATCGAGGCGATGCGGTTGTCCTGGTCGATGTCGGCCAGCCGGATGATCCCGGCGAGCTGCACCCATTCGTCGCCCTGACTGAGGCGCATGACCTTTTCCCCCCTGATCAGAGCCGTTCCGTTCGGCCGCACCTCGGCGATGGTCACCGTGAGGTCCGCCCGGATCGAACTTGCCTGGGACGCGTCGCCCGAACCTTTGAACGACGCACGCGCCGCGGCATTAAGATCGGCTTCGTCGATCCCGACGAATTCGGGCAACGTCAGTCCGAGGCTGCCGTCGCGCTTGGTCGAGCCGCTGGTCGACTTGCTGGTCTGCGTGCGTTCGACGAGCACGACGGTCAGCGGATCGCCGACGCGCGACGCGCGATTGCCGTAGTAGAGCGGCGCGTAGCCGTGGCTCGCCTGATAGATCGCGCCATCCGCATGGCGCGCCTCGAGATAGGCAGGCGGTGGCGGCAGCGCGGCGTCGAAGCCCAGGGGCCGCGAGCTCGCGGTGCCGCAGGCGGTACAGGCCAGCACGAGCGGCAGGGCCAGGATGCGGTTCGTCATCGTTCCGGTCCTCACAGCGTCTGGTTGGCGTTGCGCAGCATCTCGTCGACGGCGGAGACCATCTTCGAGCTGATTTCGTAGGCGCGCTGGCACTCGATCATCTCGACCAGCTCCTCGACGATGTTGACGTTCGAGCCTTCGAGCATGCCTTGGCGGATGTTGCCGCGACCGTTTTCGCCAGCGGGCGCGACCTCGGCGGCACCGCTGGCAGCGGTCTCCACCAGGAAGTTGTCGCCGATCGCCTGCAATCCCGAAGGATTGGTGAAACGCGCGACCTGGATCTGGCCGAGTTCTGCCGGTTCGGCCTCGCCGGGAAGCGTCGCGGACACGGTTCCGTCGGGGGAGACGGCGATGGCCGTCGCGCCTTCGGGCACGGTGATCGCCGGCTGGACCGCATAGCCCTGCTGGGTGACCAGCTGGCCCTCGGCGGAAAGCGTGAAATTGCCGGCGCGGGTGTAGCCGGTACGTCCGCCGGGCATCTCGATCTGGAAATAGCCGTCCCCATCCAGAGCGAGGTCGAAGGCGTTGTTCGTGGTGTTGAGCGCGCCCTGCGTCATGATCTGGCTGGTCGACTGGACCGCCACGCCGGTGCCGAGGTTGAGACCGGTCGCATAGGCCGTCTCACCGGAGGAGCGCTGGCCTGCGACCCGCGCATCCTGATAGGCGAGCGTGGCGAAATTGGCGCGGTCGCGCTTGAAACCGGTGGTGCCGACGTTCGCGAGGTTGTTGGCGATGACGCGCATCCGCGCATCCTGCGCCTCGAGCCCGGTGCGGGCGACCTGAAGAGCTGAAGTGGGCATGGAACTGTCCTTTCCCCTGATTAGCCGAGGCGCATGAGCTGCGCGCCGCTTTCGTCGATTTCGCGTGCCGTGGAGATGAGCTTGCTGCGCATGGCGAAGAGCCGCTGCGCGTCGATCATCTCGACGAGGACTTCGGTGGTCTTGACGTTGGACTGCTCGAGCGCGCCGACCTGGACGGTGGCGGCCTCGTCGGTCGGCAGGATGCCCCCGCCCTCGACCCGGAACAGCCCGTCGAGACCCTTGCTGAGCGGCGAGCCCTGCCAGGCCGCCAGCTTGATCCGGCCGATTTCGGCGGGCGGCTGGTCGGGCGTGGCGGGATCGGCGATGGTCACCGTTCCGTCGGGCGCGATCGCCGGGGTGCCGACCGGAGGCACCGTGATGGGACCCCCGTCTCCCAGCACCGGGCGCCCCTCGCCATTGACGAGGAGCCCCGTGGCCGAGATCGAGAGGTCGCCGCGGCGGGTGTAGGCTTCGGTGCCGTCTTCCGCCTGAACCGCCATCAGCGCGTCGGTAGCGATCGCCAGGTCGAGATCGCGACCGGTTTCGATCACCTCGCCCTTCGCCATATCCGCGCCGCGAACCTGCGCGATCTGCATCGCGCGGGCTTCGACGGGCTGACCTTCGAGAGTGACGGCGCGCTGATCGAGCAATTCGGCGCGAAACCCGAGCGTGTTGGCATTGGCCATATTGCTCGCGATGACGCGCTGGCTGTCCATCGACGCCCGCATGCCCGAAAGCGCGGTATGGATGAGGCGGTCCATGGCGATCAGGTCCGCAGGTTGATGACGGTCTGCGAAATCTGGGTCGCGGTGTCGATCGCCTTGGCATTGGCCTGGAAGTTGCGCTGGGCGGTGATCAGCCCGACCAGTTCCTCGGCAATGTCCACGTTCGACCGCTCCAGCGCGCCCGAAAGGAGCGTGCCATAGGCACCCGAACCCGGCGCGCCGTAGCTGGCGGGGCCGGAAAGACCGGTGCCTTCCCAATTGGCGTCGCCAACCTTCTTCAATCCGCCGGGGGAGATGAAGGTGGCGAGCGCCACCGCACCAACCGGTTCGACCGAACCGTCGGCATAGGATGCATTGACGACACCAGTCTCGCTGATGGTGACGCCGATGAATTCGGAACCGGCCGCGTTCTGGGTCGGCACCGTCGCATTGCCAAGTCTGTTGCCGGTGACCCGGCCGCTGGCATCGACGGGGAACAGCTGCAGGCTGTTGCCGCTGTTGTCGACGATGTTGCCGGTCTCGCTCAGCTGGAACGAGCCCGCACGCGTGTAGCGGGTGACGCCGTCGATCGGCGAGCGGGTGGTGAAGAACCCGTCTCCGGTGATGGCGAGGTCGAGCGCGGAACCGGTCTGTTCGACCGGGCCGAGCGAGAAGTTCTGGCTGATCGATTTCACCGATGCGCCGATGCCCTGGATCATCTTCGGGTTGGTCAGCGCCGATCCGGCGACGATCTCCGAGAATTCCGTGCGGCTGCGCTTGAAGCCGTAGGTTTCCGAATTGGCGATGTTGTGCGCGATCACGCCGAGCGAGGTCTGCGCGTTCTTCAGGCCGTTGAGAGAAGTGTAGAAGGACATGTCTGGTCTCCTTTGATCAGGTGTCGGATGCGGTCGTCGTGGCGTTGATCAGCAGGTCGAGCTTGTCCGCAATCCGCTCGAGCGAGGCGTTGGTTTCGGCGACGCCGGCGAGCGAGGAGAACTGCGCCATCTGCGCCAGCATCTCCTTGTTATCGACCGGGTCGAAGGGGTCCTGCTGCTGCATCTGGACCGTCAGCAGCTTGAGGAAATCGCCCTGGCCGAGCGAATCCATGCCGCGGCCCTGGACTTGGCCGGTGGTGCCCGGGGCGGGCGTGGTGTTGGTGACGGAAGTGATCATTTCATCCTCATCGTTTCCAGCATGAGCTGCTTGGCGGTCGAGAGGGCCTCGACCATGTTGCGATACTGGCGCGAGGCTTCGAGCATCTCGACCATCTCGGCATTCTCGTCGACGGGCGCTTCCCACACGTCGCCGTTCTCGTCGGCGAGCGGGTGACCCGGATCGTGCCGACGAATGGGCGCGACATCCTCGCGCACGACGCCGCCGACGCGGACCGAGGACAGGCCCGACGCGCGGTCGAGCTCCTGCTCGAAGACGGTGCGCATCGGTCGATAGGCTTCGGCCTCGCTGCCCGCGACGGAGCCGGCATTGGCAAGATTGGACGCCGCGGTATTCATCCGCACGAGCTGCGCGGACATGGCGCGGTGGCCGACATCGAAGAAGGAGGTGGGGCCGCTCACGGTCACTCGCCCCTTATCGCGCGCGTGACGGTCTCGACCCGGCCGCGAAGGAAGTTGAGCGTCGCCGAATAGGCGACCGCATTCTCGGCGAAGGCGGCCTGTTCGGTCGACATCTCGACGGTGTTGCCGTCGAGGCTGGTCATCGTCGGGACGCGGTACTGGATCGCCCCGTCGGTTGCGCGGTCGGCCTCGACCCCGCCCAGCCGCGCTTGCAGCGCCGCGGCGAAGTTCACGTCGCGCGCCTTGTATCCGGGCGTCGCCGCATTGGCGATATTCGAACCGAGCACGCCCATGCGCTGCGACCGGATCTCCAGTGCCGCCCCATGAATGCCGAACAAACCTTCGCTCATCTGAGCCTCCGCGATTATTGCGAAGCCCTCTTTGCAATGCCCGTGCCAAACCGCGTGACGCGCTCATTCACCGGAGAAAACGGCAACGGCTGGCAAGGATTTGCCGGAGGGCGGCAAAGTTCGTCCGCCGGATAAAAACGTCGCTTCCGCCGCCGTTCTCGATGGCAAGGAGATTCCGCGAAATGACCGAAACCCTGCTCGATCCCCAGGCCATCGCCATCGTCCTGCTGGGGACGCTGGCTGCGACCCTGCTGCGATGCGGCGTGGCCGACAGCCGCTTGGCGATTGCTGGCGTACGGACTCTGCTGGACAGGCCCTTCGCCGTCGATCGCGCCAAGGCGGAACTGTCCGTGCAGATTCGCGAGATCGCGGACGACGGTTTCATCCGCGCGGAACCGCGCCATATCGGCGACACCGAATTCGACAGCCTGTCCGACCTGATCATCCACCAGCGTTCGATCCAGTCGCTTCACGGCGAGCACCAGAAATTCAAGGAGGCGCGGCTTGCCCATGCGCAGACGGCGACCCGCGTCTTCGAGAGCGCTGCCGAGCTTGCGCCGGTCTTCGGCCTTGCCGGCACACTGATGGCGCTGGCCCAGGCCCCCGGTCCGGCGGCACAGGGTGGAGGGCTGGTCGGTGCCATTGCCATGGCCGTGGTGACGACCCTCTACGGATTGGTCGCCGCCAATTTCGTGTTCGCCCCGCTCGGCAGTGCCATTGCCCGTAAATCGCGCCGCGAAGAGCGCGATCGCGACGCCGTGCTGGCCTGGCTCGAACAGGGTATCCGCCAGACGGGGATCACCGACCCGCAACCGCGGATCGAGCGCGAGGCGGCATGATCCTGCGCGCGACCTCCGGCTGGCAGACGATCACGGCCGATTTGGCCCTGATCCTCTTTCTTATCACCGCCCAGGCTGTGTCGGAGCCCGAGCCGGAGCAGAAGCCGACTCTGGCACGAAGCGAACCCGGGGCCCCGGTGGAATCGACAGGAGCGCTTGCCGTCCATCGACCGGCCATCGGAGAGGACATGGGTGAATGGCTGCGCTCGGCGGCGATCGACGAACGCCAGGTGGCGACCATCTCGATCGATTACGCGCCCGGCGAACGCGCCGTCGCTCTGCGCGAGGCGGATCGCCTGCTCGCAAGCGCCGAGGCGGAGGCGGTCGATGCGCGGCTGATCGTCGCGCCCGGTCCTGAAACGCGGGCCATCGTCACCATCGATTACTTCCGCAGCAGCATGGCTGGCACGGATTTTGCTGAATAAGCGATGATGCCCCCGAAGCCCGGGGAAGCCAAGGATCCGGAGTCGACA
This sequence comes from Qipengyuania sp. MTN3-11, assembly GCF_042851825.1. Classification (NCBI taxonomy): domain Bacteria; kingdom Pseudomonadati; phylum Pseudomonadota; class Alphaproteobacteria; order Sphingomonadales; family Erythrobacteraceae; genus Qipengyuania; species Qipengyuania sp. MTN3-11. Next base: position 472,465 of record NZ_BTGM01000002.1, read on the forward strand.
ACGATGGCCAGCCATAGATTTCTAGCGCCTCTTGCAGCGCTCGCATTTGCCTCGACCGCCCTCGCGGCAACACCGATGGACCTCTCGATTATCGACCGGGCGGTCGCAGATTTCACCGGTGCGGGTGTCGGCCAGCCGGGCGGCGCCAAGCTGCCCGTCGATCGGCGCCTGCGCCTAACCGCCTGCCCTGCGGCGCTCGACCTGCAATGGTTCGGCCGCGAAGGAAGGTCGGTTCAGGTCGCCTGTCCGGCGGTCGGCTGGCGGATCTACGTCGCCGTGGACGGCACTGCCAACACCGCTCCTTCACCCGGAAACCGCCCCGGCGAGCAATTCGGCGAGCCCATCGTGAAGCGCGGAGAGAACGTGAGCATCCTCGTCCGGGGCAAGGGCTTCACTCTGACCCGGCAAGGCGCTGCCGTCGAGGACGGTGCACAGGGCGAATGGATACGGGTGAATGTCGAGGGCAAGGGCCGCGAAACCATGCGGGCGCAGGTCATCCAGCCCGGCAAGGTCGGCATCGATTTGCCGTAAGCGGCAATTTGCTTGCCGGGGGTGTTAAAACCCGTCCGCATTCGCCGTTCTGTTGGGTGACCAGTCAGTGGAGCGAAACGATGCGTATTGTCGGATTGCCGGAATTCGGAGGATCGGTTCGGAGGCCTGGTGCCCCGGTTAATCCGACCGAACGGGTCGCAGCGTCGCAGAAGGCCGCATCCCAGGCACGCCAGTCCGAGGCACCGGTGGCCACATCATCGTTTTCCGCCGGCGCCGAAGCCCCGGTCGATCACGAACGCGTCGCCCAAATTCGCCAGGCAATCGAGAGCGGCACCTATCCGCTCCTCCCCGCCAAGATCGCCGACGCCTTCATCGCGGCGCGGCTGTACGGAAAGATCGGTCAATGACGCGCAAACAGGAAACCCTGGCAACGCTGCAGCAGATGCTCGCACTTTTGCAGGGCGAGCGGCAGGCGCTTGCCGCTCTCGATCTCGAACGCATCGTGACCTGCACCAACGGGAAGCTCGATCTGTGCAACCGGCTGGAAGCTGTCGAGAAGGACAGCCTCGACGAGGAATGCCTGGGCATTCTCGATGCCGTGCGTCGCCTCAACGAAATCAACCGCCGCCTGCGCAACCTCATCGCCAGCAACGTACAGAACCGCCTGGGCGCTTTCACCGGTGGCGGCGCGGCCTATTCCGCGCATCCCAGACATGGTGGGAATCTCGCCATCGTGTGACCGCCGCCGACCGGTTCGGCGCTCTGGTTGGCACGCATCTTGCTGAACACCCCGGGTAGCTTTTCCCGGAGGATGTGTGCCCAATATCAATCCTGTCCAGACCGCCGAGGTGCGAGGCGCGATCGCCCGCGCGGCGACGCGGACCGGGGTCGATTTCGACTATCTTCTGGCCCAGGCCAGGTTGGAGTCCGGTCTCGATCCAAGCGCCAAGGCGCGTACCTCGAGCGCCACCGGACTCTACCAGTTCATCGATTCCACTTGGCTGCGCACGCTCGACCGGCACGGGGCCAAGCATGGCATGGATTGGGCGGACGCGGCGATCGGATCGGGCGGCCGTGTCGGCGATCCGACGACCCGCAGCCAGCTTCTCGCGCTGCGCTACGATGCCGACGCTTCCTCCCTCATGGCGGCCGAGCTGACCCGCGAAAACGCACAGGGCCTGCGCACGACTCTCGGGCGCGAACCGGAACCGGCCGAACTCTATCTCGCCCATTTCCTGGGACTCGGCGGTGCACAGCAGTTTCTGGGTGCGCTGGGCAGCAATCCCGACCAGTCCGCAGTGGCGCTGATGCCGCAGGCGGCACGGGCCAATCGTTCGATCTTCTTCAGCGGCGGTTCGCCGCGATCGATCGGCGAGGTGATGAACCTGATGCGCGACAAGGTCGCGGGCGCTTATGGCGAGGGCGGGCTACCTTCCGTAGGCCCCGGCGTCGAACAGCGGTTCGCGGGGCTTGCGGGCCAGCAGGCCGCGCGGCGCGCATCCTTCGGTTCGGGCAGTCTCTCCGCCCCCAGCCTCCCGGGGGGTGGCGGCGGAGGTCCGCGCGCCTCGATGGCGGATACGCTGCGTTCGACTTTCGGCGACGGAAGCGTCGCCGGCAGCCGGGCCCACGCACAGATCAACGCAGCCTATAGCAAATTCCGGGCGTTCGACCTGTGACCGCCCGCCAAATCCTCAACCCGGGCCTCGCTCTGCCGATCGGCATTCTCACGATCATCCTCCTGATGGTGATGCCGATCCCGGCGATGCTGCTCGACGTGTTCTTCGTCATGAACATCGCACTGTCGGTGTCGATCCTGATGGCGGCGATGAATGCCAAGAAGCCGCTCGATTTCTCGTCCTTCCCTTCCGTCCTGCTGTTCGCGACGCTGCTGCGCCTGGCGCTCAACGTCGCCTCCACCCGTATCGTGCTCCTCAACGGGCACGAAGGCGGTGCTGCCGCGGGCAAGGTAATCGAGGCGTTCGGCGCCTTCCTCATCGGCGGCAATTTCGCCGTCGGCATTTTCGTCTTCCTGATCCTGATGATCATCAACCTGATGGTCGTCACCAAGGGTGCGGGCCGCGTGTCCGAAGTCTCGGCGCGTTTCACCCTCGATGCCTTGCCCGGCAAGCAGATGGCGATCGACGCCGATCTTGCCGCCGGACTGCTGACCGCCGACGAGGCCAAGGCCCGCCGGCGCGAGATCGCCACCGAAGCCGATTTCTACGGGTCGATGGACGGCGCCAGCAAGTTCGTGAAGGGCGATGCCGTCGCAGCCCTGCTGATCCTGCTGATCAACGTGGTTGCCGGGCTCGTCCTCGGCGTCACCACCCACGGCCTTTCGGCCGGCGAGGCGGCGGAATTCTACGTCACGCTCGCTGTCGGCGATGCGCTGGTCGCTTCGGTTCCGGCGCTGCTGCTGTCGATTGCCGCGGCGGTCATCGTCACTCGCGTTGCGGATACGCGCGACCTGACCGGCCAGATCGGCGGTCAGCTCGCCGATCCCAAGATCTGGCTGCCCGTCGCCTGCATTCTGTTCGTGATCGGCTGCATCCCGGCCATGCCCCAGTCGATCATCCTGCCCCTCTCGGCCGGGGCGTTCTGGCTGTGGTTTAGCCTGCGCAAGCGGCAGGATGCAGCGAACAATGTGCCCGAACCGGAAGTGGTGCGGGATCCCTCGCACATCGCCATCGAAGAGGTGACCGATCAGACCCTGGTCACCATCCAGCTCGGGTACGGCCTCATCCAGATGACCGACGAGAAGCGCGGGGCGCCTCTGGTCGCCCGGCTTACCGGGCTGCGCAAGCAGATGTGCCAGACCTTCGGCTTCATCGTCCCGCAATTCCGCATCGAGGACAGTTTCGAAGTGGAACCGGACGGCTATCGCATCACTCTCGGCGGCGCGAACATCGGAAGCGGCAAGATCAAACCGGGGCATCTGCTGGCGATCGACACCGGCGAAGTCATGCACTCGCAGGTCGTCCATGGCGAAGCGACCGTGGATCCCAGCTTCGGATGTCCCGCGCTGTGGATCGATCCCGGCACCCGTGACCTCGCAGTCGCGGAAGGCTATCTCGCCGTCGATCCCGAAAGCGTCATCGCGACCCAGATCCACCAGCTCCTGGGTGCCCGAGCGCACGACCTTCTCGGCCCCGACCAAGTCCGCGATCTCGTCGATCATCTGCGCGCGCGCCACGGCCAGCTGATCGATACGATCACGCCGCAACCGCTAACGCTGGCGGCCCTCACCCGCCTGCTCAAGGCCTTGCTCGCCGACGGCATTTCGCTGCGCCACGCCCTGCGCGTGTTCTCGAGCATCTCGCTCGCCGCGCAGCAGACCGCCGAACACGACCGGTTGATCGACATCGTCCGCGCCGATCTCGGCTCGATGATCGTTGCGGACATCTGCCCGCCGCATGCCAAACTTCCCGTACTGACCCTGGCAGCGGGGCTCGAAGACATGGTCGTCGGCGGTCTGCAGGACCCTGCGACCGGCGAGATCGTGATCGAACCGGATCTGGCGCGTTCCATCGGCGAACGCATCTCGGCGATCATCGCCCAGCGCGATCCCGCCGCGCCCCGTCCGGCACTGATCGTCCAGCCCCGCGCCCGCCGTGCACTCTCCGCACTGCTGCGCCTGCGCGCGCCGCAATGCGTGGTGCTGTCGATCAACGAACTCCCCGCCGCCCAGCCGATCGAAGTGATCGCGGTGATCGGCGACGAAGCCAACCAGGCACCTGCACAAATCGGCCATTCAACGGAGGCCCTCGCAGCATGAAGCACGACCACACCCACTTCGATGCGCAGCGTGCCTATGGCTGCGAGATCAGCCAGCGGATCGAGCAGTTCATGCCCATGGTTCGCAAGCTGGCCTGGTATTACGAAGGCAGCTGCGGAGCTTCGCTGGATATCGACGATCTTCTCCAGGCCGGAATGATCGCGCTGACCGAATGCGCGCAGCGCCACGAACGCCCCAACGACGACGGCTTTGCCGCCTATGCCAAGATCCGCGTGCGCGGCGCGATGATCGACCTGCTGCGCTCCCAGTCTCACCATGTGCGCGGCGCCGCCGCCCTGCGACGCCGGATGGACGCTGCGGCGGACGAATTGCGACAGAGGCTGGGCCGCGACCCCTCCCCTGACGAAATGGCGCACTCGCTGGGCATGTCGACCGAGGACTACCATCGGTTCCACGGCCAGATGGCGACCAGGATCGTCGATCTCGAGGAATGCTATTCCGACACCAATCCCGCCTTCGCCAGCCAGGAACCCGACGCCGAGGCGACCCTGCTCGAAGCCGGGGACAAGGCCGCGCTCGCCGTCGCCATCGCCGCCCTGCCCGAACGCCTGCAGCTGGTGATCCAACTGCATTTCCTGGAAGAACTCAACCTGACCGAGATCGCCGCGGTGTTGGATGTCAGCGTACCTCGCGTCCACCAGCTGAAGGCCAGCGCACTCGAGAAACTGCGGATCGGGCTGGTAGCGGCAGAGGCTGCTTAGCCCAGCTTTCCCGCGGAAGCTGCAGGCGTGGCATGGTTGGCGAGAAGGCCAAGCCCCCTCCCCTTCCCCTTTTTAGTGGTAAAGCGCCCCGCGGAACGCGCCGGCGACTTCGCCGAAATCGGCCTTGAGCGTCGCGATCGCGGCACCGTCGGTGTGACGGATCGAATCCAGCAACGTGCTCTTGGCCGAGCCGTAGAACTGGGCGAGTGCATCGCCCATCTCCGCGCTCCGGTCTATGCCGAGTTCGAGAGCGGTGAGCGCAGTGACACAGCGGGTTATGGCCCTGCTCCGGGCCGCCCTGTCCTCCTTGGCGTCCGCCAATTCCAGGCGAGCGATATTCTCGAGGAAATCCTCCAGGCAGAAGAGCACCAGCTCTTCGCGCGAACTGCCCAGCAGACGGACGTCGAAGCTCGCCTCGCGATAGGCTTCATCGGGTCTCGAACGGCTCAGCATGTCAGTCTTTCTGGGCGTTCCAGACGTCGATCTGGGACTGGAGGAAGGACAGCGTCGACATCGATGCGGCGACCCGGGTGTCGGCCTTTGCGAAACGCGCGACCATTGTGGCGCGCAGGGTTTCCTGCTGGGCGGTCAGCTTTTCCAGATCGCTCGTGACCTGCTGCGCCTGGCTCTCGTAGCGCGCGATCGATCCGGCAAGACCGCCGGGATCGCTGGCAATGCTGTTCGACCGCGCGAGCCGCTCGATCGAGGAATAGACCCCGTCGATGCCGGTCGTGAACATCGCGGCGACACCCGCTGGGTCGCGTGCCAGGGCCGCGGTCAGCCGACTGCTGTCGAAGGTGAAGCTGCCATCGCGCTGGATCGACAGGCCGAGCTCGGACAGCGTGCGCGGCGCGCCTTCCGGAGCATCGGGCATCAGCACCGATGTGCCCAGGGCCGACAGGCTGCGAGCCAAGGCCTTGGCGCCGGTATCGCGCGCCAGATCGCCCGTCTTCGGGTCGATCGCAGTCCGCAATTCACCCACGATCTCATTGAGGGCGCCGGTGATGTCCTGCATCACCGAGGCGAGCGCTCCGGAGGAATTGCGAAAGCCGATCGTTGCCGGCGCGCCGGGATTGGTCCCGGTCAGCGCCAGGGACAGGCCCGGGGCGGCGTTGTCTATGGTGTTGGAGGGGCTTTGCCGGGCAATGCCGTCGAGCAGGAACTGCGCATCGCCGGATGCCTTGAGCAGTCGTGCCGGATCGCTGCCGGGTTGCCACGCCAGGGCTGAAAGTCCGGGCTCGCCGGGGTTCTCGGTCGCCTCGATAGTGAAGCCGTTCGCCCGTCCGTCGGCACCCTTGACCACAAGCTGCGCGCCGGTGGTTGTCTGCGCTACATAGGCGCTCAGCCCGGCATTGGCGGTGTTGATGGCGGATGCCACGTCGTCCAGCGTCGCGCCTTCGGCGATGGCGAGCGTCAAGGGCTCGCGGGCGCCATCGGGAGCGAATGCCGCCGCATCCGTCGCGCCGAAGCGGATCGTCAGCGTTCCCGAACCGACTGGATCCGCTCCGCTGGAATAGTTCGGGCTGGTCAGCACCTGATTGGTCGCCAGGCTGGTGACTTCGAGCGAATAGCTGCCCTTGCCGATCGATCCGATCGGGCTCGACACCGCGGCGACAGAAGGATTGGTGATGGTCGGAAGCGGCGCGAGATCGCCGGTGCGCAGGCGGTCGCCCAGCGCCGCGGCGAAGGTCGAGAGGCTGCTGCGGATCGATCCGGCGATCGAGATGCGGCGTTCGAGCGTTTCCGACTGCGAGGTCAGCCGCTGGTTGCGGCTGGCGAACTGGGCCTCGGCAAGCTGATTCGCCAGCCCGGTCATGTCGACGCCGCTGCCGATGCCTAGCGAATTGGCGATCGAGGAAGGAGAAATGTTCATCGTTCTGATAACGGCCCGTCTTGCCGCGGATTAACCGCGATCCGGCCATCGGCGTCAAAGCGCAGCGCCGCGGGCACGTCGACATCCGGGAGCGGCGGCGTTTCCCCGCGCTTGAGCGAGAGGACGTACGCGAGGACGGAGGCGACCGCTCCATAAAGGTCTTCGCAGATGATCTGCCTCTCGCGCGTGGTGTAGTAGACCGAACGGGCGAGCTGCGGAATCTCGATGGCCGGCAGATCGAACTCGCGCGCCAGTTCCTTCATCGCCATGGCCTTGTCGCCGCGTCCCTTGGCAAGAACGATCGGCGCCGAGGCCTTGGCCGGATCGTAGGTCATCGCGACGGCGAAATGCGTCGGGTTGGTGATCACGAACTGTGCCTCGCGCATTGCCCCGGCGACCGAACCCGACGCGATGTCGCGCTGGCGTTGGCGGCGCGCAGCGCGCATCTCGGGCGAGCCCTCGGTTTCCTTGTTTTCGTCGCGAAGTTCCTGGTGGCTCATCTTGAGCCGCTTCTGCTGGCGCAGCCACTGGATCGGCAGATCGACCAGGGCGATCACCACCAGCCCGGCACCGAGCGCGAAGATCAGCGAGACGATCGCATCCCAGGCGGCAGTGAGCTGGGCGGAGAGATTTCCGCGGCCGAGTCCGATCACGGTCTCCATGCTGGTCCACCACCAGACCGCAGCGATGCCGCCGAGGAGGGTGATCTTGAGCAGGCCCTTGCCCATTTCGATCAGACCCTGGGGGCCGAACATCCGCTTAAGCCCGGACAGCGGATTGATGCGCTGGCCCTTGGCTTTCAAATTGTCCCCCACCCATCGCCCGCGACCGAAGGCGAGCTGGGATATCAGCGTGACGACGATCACCGGGACCGCGAGTGTCAGGATCGCCGGCACGCCGAGAAGTAGACCCTGCAGGAACAGTCCACGGACGCCGAAATCGCGAAGGTCCCGCGCGTCGAAGGAGAACGCCTCGCGCGTCAGGTCGGCAAGCCCGTCGAGCAGCAACGGGCCGGCGAGCGCCAGCCACGCTCCGCCCAGAAGCACCACGGCCGCCGTGCCCGCGTCCTTGGAGCGCAGGACGTCGCCCTTCTTGGCGGCGTCCGCGAGACGCTTCTCGGTTGGCGCGAAGGTCTTTTCGCCGGCGGTCTCGCTCATCGCACGATCACGCTTTCGGCTTGCTCCAGCGCGTCGCCGACCAGATCGGTGAACTGGTCGTAGATCAGCGGGGCGGAAATGATGAGTGCGGCCATGCCGGCGAGGACCCCCGCCGGCAGACCCAGCGCGAAGAGGTTGAGCGAAGGCGCGGACCGGCTGAGAATTCCGGTCAGGACCTGGACTAGCAGCAGGATCAGCGTCACCGGCAAGGCGATCCGAACCGCGGTCTCGAACATGAAGCTGGCGAAACCGGCGATCGCGGCAAAGCGTTCCGGACCCAGCCAGGTCTGCCCCGGCGGGAAGGTGTTGTAGCTTTCCGTCACCAGCGCGATCCAATGCAGGTGCGCGCCTGTTCCGAGGAAGATCAGCGTCAGCACGATCATGAAATACTGGCCGAAGGAGGTCGTAGTCCCGCCGCCCATCGCATCGGGCGAGACCGCCATGCTCATGCCCATCCCGCCGCCGATCAGTTCGGCCGCCACGGTGGGGGCGGCGAAGGCAAGCTGCAGGACGAAACCCAGCGCCAGCCCGACGATCACTTCACCCGCGATGACGAGCAGTCCCTCCAGGGACACGAGAGCCTCGGGTGTCTGCACTTCGGGCATCCACACCGAAACGAAGATGGCGAGCGCCCCGGTGATCGACACCCGCACCGACATCGGCACCGAAGTCGCGCCGAAGAACGGTGCGGCGAGGAGCGCGGCGCCGAGCCGCGTCATCAGGAAGACGACGCGCCACATGTCCTGCTCGAGCGCGCCGATGCCGAGATCGAGTCCGTTCACGAGGGTGCGGCTCAGCCGCCGATCTTGGCGATTTCGTAGAAGATATCGTGCATGAAATCGCCGACGAGGGCCATCATCGAGGCCCCCAGCACGACCATGACGAAGGCGACCGCGCCCAGCTTGGGGACGAAGGTCAGCGTCTGTTCGTTGACCGAGGTCGCCGCCTGGACGAGCCCGATGACGAGACCGATGGCGAGGCTCGCGATAAGGATCGGCGCGGCCACGAGCGCGGAGATCCACAGCATGCGGTCGGCGAACGAGAGAAGAACGGCACTTTCGTCCATGGGAACTATCCGAAACTGGAGGCGAGCGAGCCCATCAGCAGCGCCCATCCGTCGACGAGGACGAAGAGCAGCAACTTGAAGGGCAGCGAGACGATCATCGGACTCATCATCATCATGCCCAGGCTCATGAGCACGCTCGAGACGACGAGGTCGATGACGAGGAAGGGCAGGAACAGCATGAAGCCGATCTGGAACGCGGTTTTCAGTTCGCTGGTCACGAAGGCGGGGAGCAGGATCGAGAACGGCACGTCCTGCGGGCTTTCGAACTGTCCGGCATTTGCGATGTCGGCGAACATCTCGAGATCGTATTCGCGCGTCTGCCGGATCATGAAGGCATGGAACTGGTCCCCGGCGCGTTCGATCGCGACCTCGGCGCCGATCTGCCCCGCGGAATAGGGCGCGATCGCCGCCTCGTTCACCCGCTCGAGCGTCGGCGCCATGATGAACAGCGACAGAAACAGGCTGATGCCGATCAGGACCTGGTTCGGCGGCGACTGCTGGAGCCCCAGTGCCTGGCGCAGGATCGCGAGGACCACGATGATGCGCGTGAAGCTGGTCATCATCAGCAGCAGGGCGGGCAGGATCGTCAGCAGCCCCATGATCAGGAGCAGCTGAAGCGACAGGCTCAGCGGCTCGCCACCGGCCCCGGCCATCTCGCCGAAGGCGCGATCGAGCGCGCCGGATACCGCGGTGTCGCCCGTCTGGGCATTCACCAGCGCGGGATAGACGAAGGCGGTTGCGGCAGCCGCGAACTTGGTCAGGCGCGCGATCATGGAACGACGTCCTCGCTGCTCGCGCGCGCCGGGGCCTCGGCAAGGCGCGTCAGGCCGTTGCGCGACGTAGACACCAGGATCTCGCGGCCGTGAAATTCGATCACCGCGAGCCGCATCGTCGGCGAGAGCATGGTGCTCTCGACGATGCGCACCGCCTTGCTGCCGCCGGCAGGCGCGCCGAACTGGCCCTGCATCTTCTTGGCAAGCTTGAGGCTGCCCCAGATCATCGCTCCAATCAGCGGGAGGAGGATCAGGAGCTTGAGGACGTACCAGAACATCAGGCGGTCTCGCTCGCACCCGTGGCGGCGACGGTGATCGGCTGCGAACGGCGGTCGACCGCCGGTTCGGCGGAGCTGGCCCCGGCGATCTCCAGCACGCGAATGGCGAAGCGGCCACCCTGGGCGATGACTTCGCCGCGCGCGATCAGCTTGCCGTTGACGAACATGTCGAGCGGTTCGTCGGTCAGGCGATCCAGCTCGACCACGCTCGCTTCGCCCAGCGCCAACACGTCGCGCAGGCGCATCGACTTGCGGCCCAGCTCGACGGTCATGCGGACGTCGATATCCTGAATGAGGCCGAAGCCTTCTGCTTGAGAGATCATTGGCTTACTCCGAAAGATGGATTTGCGTGAGTTCGAGCGCGACCCGGTCGTCGAGCTCGCCGACCGACCCGTGGGCGATGGTGAGATCGCCGGTCATCAGGGGCACGTGGCGGTTGACCGCGACCGGGATGACCGACCCCGGCTCGAGGCAGGCGAGACGGGCGATCGACATCGGCACGTCGACCAGGACCGCGCGCAGCGGCAGGTCGACCTCCGCGATCGCCGAACCGTCGATCCCGCGGGCACCGATGGTCCGGCCTGTGGCGGGCGAGACGGCCCGGCTGTCCACGAAATCCCCGATCGTCGAGTTGCAGGCAGCGAGGCGCAGCTTCCACGCCGTGCCTCCGCCGGCATTGCTGACGACGACGGTCGCCGTCCAGACGGTCTCTTCGGGCGCGAAGGGCGCGGGACGATCGGACTGATCGCCGTCGGTTGCCGCGGAGACGTTGCGGCCGTCGCACAGGCCGCGCAAGACATCGGCAATGCGCTCTTCGAACTGGCGTGCGAAGCGCGCGGTCGAGACCGGAAGCACGGTGCAGTCCTCGTCGATTTCTCCTGGCCCGCCGAGCAGGCGTTCGAACTGGGCGACGAGTTCGCCGATCCGAACCGAGACCAGGACGCCGCGGCGTTCTTGACCCACCGAATAGAAGCCGTTGCGATACGTATCCCCGACCTCGGCGAACCATTGGTCGGCGCTCAGCATTCCCGTTGCGACGACATCGGCCGTCAGGCCGCGGTCGTCGCAGATCGCGGCGAGCTCGGAAGCAGCCCGCGCGGCGAAACCGGCCGCGAACCGCGCGAACTCCGCCTCGAGATCGGGCGGTGCGGCGGCGCGGCTCAGCAGCTCGCTGCAATGGCACGCGGCCCGCGCCGCTGCCAGAGGGACGGAACCGGAGATCATTGGACGATGAACGACCGGAAGTAGACGCTGTCGACGCCGCCGAAGCCTTCGCGTTCCTCGAGCGCTTCGTTGATGGCTTTGGTGAGCCGCAGCTGGAGCTCTTCCTTGCCGCGGATGCTGGCGAGCTCTTCCTCGCTCGTGGCGGCGAGTTCGGCGAGAATGCGCGAGCGCAGTGCCGTCTCGTGCTCGTCCAGCCACATCAGCACGCGCCCGTCGTAATGGGTCGAGGCCGCCAGGCTGACCTGGACCAGCGCCGTGCCGTTGGCGAGGTTCGAGGTGAATTCCTCGCTGAAATCGTAATAGGCGGTGCGGTACTTGCCGCCCCCGGCTCCGTGCACGACCTCGACATGCTCCTTGGCCTTGCCGTCATCGGCGATCGGATAGGGATCCTCCTCACCCTTCAGCACGAGCTTGGGGTTGGGATCCTCCTTCTCGCCACCGGCACCCAGCATGCCGCTGGCGACCGCGGCGTAGGTACCGCCACCGCCCGCGCCAAGAAGGACGAGCGCGAACAGAACGAGCTTGAGCTTGCCGCCCTTCTTCTTGACCGGTTCCTGCGAAGTGACTTCGTTCGACATTGTGAGTTCCTGCGTGAGTGGGATAGAAAGTGATCAGGCGTAGAGTGCGTCGTCCGACGCGGATTTCGGCGCTTGCTTGTGATGCTGTGCGGCGCGTTCCTCGCGCTGGCTGCGCGGATCGGAAGACGGCGAGCGTTGGTCGCCGTTGCCGCCCTGGCCCAGGCTGGAGCCGGCTTGGCCTCCAAGGCCGCCTCGATCCGAACCGGTCGGCGCGTGCTGGGTCTGCGAAGGATGGGCCGGAGCGGACGTTTCGTGGGACCGCGAGGCTCCCTTTTCGTTCGCCATGGCGGCGGCGAGCGCGCGCTGGGCCTCGCTGGTTTCGGCGGAGATTTCGGCCTTGATGCCATCCGACGAATGATCGAAGGCAACGGTCAGGGCGCCGAATTCCCTGTGAGCCACGGCGATCGCGGCCGGTTTCGACAGATCGACATGACGTGCGGCTGTGAGCTGTTCGACGACGCGTTCGACATCTGCGAAGGGATCGTTGACCACCGGTCGGGCTGTTGCCGCGACGGGCCGGGGAGTATCCCCTGTCGGTTCGGATTGCGGAGCCAAGGTCGGGGCCTGAGCTTTGGCGATCTCCGACACATGCGCACCACGCAGCGCGAACTGCTGCTTGTCCGAGCCACTCGTTGTCCCGGTGTCGTGGTGTTCCGCCGCGGCCTCTCCACCTGAGGATTCCGTAGCGGCAAGCGCCTCGGCAAGTGCTGGCGTCGCCAATGCGTCCGATCGACCCGAAGCGGTTGCGGTCTTTGGGACGGCCACGGTCGAAGTGACCGCCGCGGTCGTGGCTTCCTTGCCTGCTACACTGGCCGGTTCGACGATCATCGCGGAAGATGCAGCCAGCTGCACCGGTATGGCGATCGATTGCGTTGCTGCTGTTGTGACAGCCGGTGCGGACTGCACTTGCGGCATGTTGGGAAGAACCGAGGACGGGGTCGCCGCAGCCGAAGTCGTCCCGAACGGGATGCTCGCGTTGGTGGAGGATGTTGCCGTGGCAACCGACGTCGAAATGCTAGCTGACGCGCTGGACAACCCGGCCTTCGCCTCGGCCGACAAGGTCGAGAGCGCCCTCACCGGCTTTGCTCCGAACGGGTCGGCGGGAGCCGAGGTGTTCGTCGAGCCTGTTGTGTCGTTGGCAGTGCTTTCGACCGTCACAGCGGACAGCATTGTCGACGCCAGAGGCGCGACCAACCCCGGAGTCGACGCGTTTGGAATGCTTGGCGTGAACGAGATCGAAGCTTCGGTGAGGGTCGGCGCTACGAGCGGCATGACCAAGGCGGCTATCTCCTCGGGCGCGCGCTGTATTCCCTGGCTGTTTTCTTCGGTCTTCGCTTCCGAGCCCAAGTCCGTCGGCGCAAGCCCGGCAATCCGACCCTTCGGCAGGGCGTCCGGCAAGAACTTGCCGGTCGGCAACTCGAAAACTTGCCGCGCGATCATGGGTGCATCCGCCGCTTCGCCCACGACTCCTTCGACTTTGGGCAAAGGCGTGATCTGGGAAAGGCTGTCCAGAAGGTCGGCGAAGCCATCCGCCAGCGCAGAGCCCGCGGATTTCTGCCCCTTCCCGCCGTCCAGACCGGGGCTTAGGGATAGGAAGTCCGAAGAGTTCGCGATGCTTGGCGAGAGGTTCATGGCGTGTCCGTCTTTCATTTGCGGACAATCTATCAAGAACCGTGCCAAATCGGGTCGACGTCAGCCCTTCTCGAGACCGGCGACGATCGTGCGGACCAGTTCGCGCGTTTTCTCTTCCGCCTTTCGCAGACGCAGGTCGGACTGGCCCAAGGTCTCGCGCCGCGCTTGCGACTGAAGCTCGGCTTCCTGGGCCTGGGTCGCGCTCAGTTCGGTGAGCTTCTGCAACTGATCGCGCATTGCCTTGCCGCTGCGCAGATCGGCACCGACCCGATCGCCTTCGCGCAGGTCGTAATGCGCCGCCAGGCTGCGGGTGCGCTCCGCCACGCCGAACAGCCGCGCCCGCGTAGCCTCGGCCTCGCTGGCGGCGAAGGCCGATTGCATCCGCTCGACGCTTCTGATCCGCTGGATCAACTGCGCTCGCTTGAGTTTGCGTCGTTCGAGGTTCATTTCGCGACGAGTTCCGCGAGCTGTTCGCGCGCGGCGACTAAGCTTACGCTTTCGTCCTGCCGCTGGGACAGGAATGCGCCCATTCCCGTTTGCATGGCGATGGCTTCGTCGAGCAGCGGATCGGTGCCCTGCCGATAGGCGCCCATCATCACCAGGTCGCGGTTGGCCTCGTAGCTGGCGCTCAGCGCGCGGAACCGGCGAGCATTGGCAGCATGGTCCGCCGGGACGATATCGTTCATTACCCGGCTCAGCGACGCGCCGACATCCACGGCGGGATATTGCCCGCGCTGAGCGATCTCGCGCGAGAGCACGATATGCCCGTCGAGGATCGCGCGCGCGGTATCGACCACGGGGTCGTTCTGGTCGTCGCCATCGGCGAGGACGGTGTAGACCCCGGTGATCGCGCCGCCCGAGCGTTCGGAATTCCCGGCCCGTTCGATCAGTTTGGTAATGGTCGATAGTGCCGATGGCGGATAGCCACGCGCGGCTCCGGGCTCGCCCAACAGAATGCCGATCTCGCGCGCTGCATGGGCGACGCGGGTCAGGCTGTCGAGAATGAGAAGGACGCGCTTGCCCTGCGAACGCAGGTGCTCGGCGATCGATGTCGCCAACATCGCACCCCGCAGGCGCAAATTCGCCGCATGATCGGCGGGCACGGCGACGATCGCCGTCTTGGCGGCGCGATCGCCGGACATGTGGCGAGTGACGAAGTCGGAAACCTCGCGTGCCCGTTCGCCGATCAGCCCGACGACGACGGCATCGGCTTGGGCATTGTCGACGATCATGTCCATGAGCACCGATTTGCCGACACCCGAACCGGCCATGATCCCGATGCGCTGGCCGACGCCGAACGTCGTCAGCGCGTTGAGCGAGCGGATCCCGCTGTCGAATTCCTGAGTCACGCGCGAGCGATCGAGAGCGCCCACACGATGACCGCCCGCAGGCCAGGAAGCGCTGGCGAGGATCGTACCCCCGCCATCGATGGCTTCGCCCGACCCGTCGACCGCCCGGCCGAGAAAACCCTGCCCGACGTTGAGCATGCCGGGCGTGCCTTCGGGGCGAACGATCGCCCCGGGCCGCAGCAATACGGTATCGCCGAGCATCATCATCATCGTGTTGCCGTTGCGAAAGCCGATCGTCTCGGCCCGATGCGGTGCCGACTGGCCCTGCGCGATCGAACAGATCGTGCCGATCGGTATGCCGAGGCCGGACACCTCGATAAGCCCGCCGTCGCAGGCGACGACGCGGCCGAAGCGGCGCGGCGCGAAGTCGACCGAGGCCGTCTCCAGCGCCGAAAACGTCCGGTCTATCAGTGCGTGCATGCGTCGAAGGCCTCGGCGAGCGAACGCCGCCACTGCTGCGGGCCGTCCTCGACCCCGCCGTCATCGGTCTCGATGCGCAATCCGCCGCGCTCCACGCTGGCGTCCGGCAGGAGTTCGAGATTGTCGGGCAGGCTCTGTCGCACCAGGTCTAGATCGTCGGGATGGATATGGACGATGCGCTGGTCGTGCTTGCGCTGGAGCATCGCTGCGGCGGCTTCGATGCGCCGGGCGAGCCCATCTGCATCGAGCGCCAGCGGCACGACCGCCTCCTCGCACAGCGCCTGCACGGTCGCGAGCAGGCGTTCGCGCAGAAGCTGTTCGCTGTCGGTATCGAAGCGAGCAAAGGCCAGTTCGATCGCCGCCCGCTGCGCCCGTTCCGCCACGGCTTGCGCCTCGCAATCGGCGCGGGCGGAGACCACCCCGTCCTGAAAACCGTCGCGATAGGCTTTTTCGACGGCATCCTCGCCCGCGGCGTGGTTATCGGCCGGGTCGGGCAATCGGGAGTATCGGATGTCGCGCGCGAAGCTGCCCCGTTTGCCGAGGGCGGAATAGGCGATCCTAGACATAATCCTCGTCGCCCTCGCCCATGATGAGGTCGCCCTGCGCGATCAGGCGCTTGGCGGTGGCGACCACCGCCTTCTGCGCTGCTTCCACGTCGGCCTTCTTGACCCGGCCGCGGTTCTCGATCTCGTCGCGCAGACCATCCGCCGCGCGCGAAGACATGGCCGCGAAGAACTGTTCGCGTTGATCCGGCTCAAGGCCCTTCAGCGCGACGATCAGCGTGTCGTTCTCGACATCGCGCAGAAGCACACCGGTCATCTTGGTGTCGAGAGCGAAGAGATGCTCGAACTTGAACATCTCGTTCTCGAGCTCCTTGGCGAGATTCTTGTCGATCTTGCCGAGCTTGGGAAGCACGGCCTTCTCGACCGAACGGCCCGACTTGTTGATAATGTCCGCCGCCTGCCGGATCCCGCCCATGGTGAGCGGCACCGACCCGTGCAGGCTCTCGATCTTGGCGACCACGGTCTGCTCGAGGATCTCGATCGCCTGCTGCGAGACCGGGCCCAGCCGCGCGATGCGATGGAGGACCGGCGTATGGAGATCGGCGGGAAGGGCCGCCAGCGCAGTCGCGGCGACCTCCGCGTCGAGCTGGAGCAGCAGCACGGCGATGGCCTGGGGATGTTCGTCGGCGAGCATCTCGCCGATCACCTTGGGATCGAGCCAGCGCAACAGGCTGATCGCGGGCAGGCTCGGCTCTTCGGTTTCGCGGGCGACCTGGCGCATCAGGTTCTCGGATTTGACCTCGCCGACGGCGCCGGTCATCAACCGACGGACACTGTCGACCCTGCCGACATCCGAAATGCCGCTTTGTTCGGTCGATGCGGAGAAGCCGGCGATGGCGGCCGAGATCGCATGCGGTTCGACCTCGCCGATGGCGCACATCGTTCCCGCAAGCTGGCGCAGTTCGTCGGGATTGAGCTGGCCGAGGATTTTCGAGGCATCCTCCTCGGCAAGCAGCATCACCATGATTGCGGCCTTGTCGGTCCCGGCCAGGGGCTGGGAATGGGCGGAGACGGCGGTCATGCCGGTCCTCCGGCGCGCGCATCCTCGGCGAGCAAGCGGCGCAGGGCCATCACGGCATCGTCGGGATTTTCGCGAGCGATGCGCTGGGCAAGCTCGATCTGTCCGTCGAGTGCCTGACGATCGAAGGTGAGCGCTCCGGCGGGGCCGGGTCCAGCGGGCGCGGGAAGCAGATCCTGTCCGTCCGTCTCGTCGCTGGCGCTCCGGCCGTTGCGCAGCGCGGCAATCGCCGGTCTGACGGCGAGAAGGAGGACCAGGAGGACGCACAGAACGGCCACACCGTTGCGCACCGCCATGCCGAACCAGCTCGTCTCGTAGAAGGGGACCTCGTCGCCCTCGACCTTTTCGAAGGCGCGCATCACCACCGTCACCTTGTCGCCGCGATCCTCGCGCGCGCCGACGGCGGAACTGACCAGTTCCTTGACCTTGTTGATGTCGGCGGCGCTCGCCTTGGCGAGAGCGGCCTGATCGATGGCCACCGCGACGGACAGGTACCGGATCGATCCCGGCGACAGGTTCGAAACCGAAACCTCGCGTCCCATCTCGTACACGCGGGTCGCGCTGCTCTCGCCCGCACCTTCGGCCGCGGCTGCGGGCTGCGTATCCTGTGGCGCGCCCGGCCGTACTTCGCCATCGGCGGGCGGCGTGTTGGCGAGAACGCCCGGAATGCCTCCCACCGGCGCGCCGGTGCTCTGGGATTGCTGGGTGGTCTCGCGGCGGACGGTTCCGTCCTTGTCGTAGCTTTCGCGCGCGGAGGTGACCTCGTTCATGTCGAGATCGACCTGAACCTGCGAGGTGAAGGCGCCGCTGCCGAACATCGGGGCGAGCAGCTGCTCGACCTGCGCGTTGAGCTTGGCTTCCATCTGCGCCTGCAGGTCGATGCGGCCGCTGTTGGGATCGCGCGCCTCGGTCAACAACTTGCCGTGCTGGTCGACGACCTTGACCGCGTCGATCCCGAGACCCGGGACCGAACCGGCCACGAGATTGGCGATCGCGGTGACCTGGCCTTCGCCGAGCTGTCGGCCGCGCGCCATGCGCACCATGATCGAGGCCGATGGCTTGACATCCTCGCGCACGAAGACCGAACGTTCGGCCTTGGCGATATGCACGCGCACCGCCTCGACACCGTCGATCTCCATGATCGTCAGCGTCAGCTCGCGTTCCTGGGCAGCGCGAAGCCGGTCGCCCTCGAGCGTGCGGCTGGCGCCCATGGGCAGGTTCTCGATCAGGTCGGCGCCGCTTTCGGGCGCCGCCAGCGAACCGTCGGAGGCGACCAGCATACGGGCGCGGTAGACATCGTCCTCGCCCACCGTCAGCGCGCCCGAATTGTTATCGATCGTGTAGCCGATACCGGCTTGATCGAGCGTGGCGACCACGCTGGCGCGTTCGGCATCGCCGAGCGAGGAATAGAGGACCCGTTGCGGAGCAGGCGAGAGTACCGCCCACGTCAGCGCCATCAGGCCGAGACCCGCGGTGCCGGCGAACCACGGCAGCACCTTCCTGACCGAAGGCTGCGCCATAAAGCCGCGCGCACGTTCGCCGAAAGTGCCCGTCCCTCCCGAAAGAGGGGCGAGCACCCCGGTACCGTTCCCGTCGGCAGGAACCAGACTGTTCATGGATTAGATCCCCATCCGCATGGTTTCTTGGTACGCGGCAAGCAGCTTGTTGCGGACCTGGAGAGTGGCTTCGAAGGCGACGCCGGCTTCCTGCCGGGCGAGCATGACCTTGGCGATGTCGGTTTCCTCGCCGCGTTCGTAGGCTGCGGTCATCCGGCTGGATTCCGCCTGGACCGCGTTGACGTTGTCGAGCGCGTTGCGCAGCGAATCGCCGAAGTTCGGTGCCGCCGCCCCGCCCGCTTCGGTGGGCGCCGCCGGCTTGGGCTGGTGGACGTCCTGCAGGACCTTGGAACGGTCGATGATCTGCTGGCGCAGGGCAATGATCTGCTCGAGCGATCCGCCTCCGCCGATGCCGCCGACCGGGTTCATCGACCCGCTCCCACGGCGATCCCGGCTTCACGGAAGGAAGCAAGGCGATAACGCAGCGTGCGTTCGCTGATGCCCAGCGCGCGGGCGGCGTTGGCGCGGTGCCCGCCGACCGAATCCAGCGCTTCCATGATCGCCCGGGCTTCCGAGATCTGGACGATCTTGGATAGCTTGGCCGCCCCTTCGGGTGCCGCGGCAATCTCGGTCTCGGCCGGTGTTTCGACCGCGCGGGCGGTCATGTCGAAGACGATGTGTTCGATCCCGATGGTGGCGCGGCCGTGCGACAACAGGAGGGCCCGGCGCATCACGTTCTCCAGCTCGCGGACATTGCCGGGCCAGGCGTAGCCGGTAAGCGCGGCGAGCGCCGCGTCTTCGATCCAGGGCATCCGATCGCCCTTGGCAACGTGGCGCAGCAGCATGGCGAAAGCGAGCGGCGCGATATCCGCGCGCCGTTCGCGCAGCGGCAGCATCTCGATGGGAAAGACGTTCAGGCGATAATAGAGGTCGGCACGGAAGCGGCCTTCCTGAACCTCGTGCGGCAGATCGCGGTTGGCGCAGGCGATGATGCGGACATCGACCTTGATCGGACGGGTGGCGCCGATCGGTACCACTTCGCCCTCCTGAAGCGCGCGCAGCAGTTTGGCCTGAAGCGAAAGCGGCATTTCCGCGATTTCGTCCAACAGCAGGGTTCCGCCATCGGCGGCGCGGAAGAAACCTTCCCCCGCCGCGCTCGCTCCGGTGAATGATCCCTTCACATGGCCGAAGAGCATGGCCTCGAGCATGGTCTCGGGAATGGCGGCGCAGTTGACCGCGATGAACGGCCTGTCGGCACGGTCGCTGCGGCGGTGAATGAAATTGGAAAGGACTTCCTTGCCCGTCCCCGTGGGGCCGTTGATGAGTACCGGAATGTCGGTGCGGGCGAGACGGTCCGCGAGCGCGATCACCGACAGCGATGCCGGATCGGCTGCGACCGGACCTTCCCCGGCA
Source organism: Qipengyuania sp. MTN3-11 (assembly GCF_042851825.1). Lineage (NCBI taxonomy): Bacteria > Pseudomonadati > Pseudomonadota > Alphaproteobacteria > Sphingomonadales > Erythrobacteraceae > Qipengyuania > Qipengyuania sp. MTN3-11. The sequence goes on from NZ_BTGM01000002.1 coordinate 492,354, forward strand.
TAGGTCATGGCGACAAGCGCGGCGATGCTGCTTTCGGCTATCGGATCGTCATAGGTGATGGTGGCGCCCGCGCCCGAAATCTCGATCGCCGGCACGGGACCACGCGCCATGCGAATGGCCCGCCCGCCGAGGTCGGACGCCCGGTCCCCCTCGTCGGCGAACGTCACGGGTCGATCCATGAACAGCGAGGATGCGATCCCCGCCATTCTTGCATCGATCGTGCCGTGCGTTCGCGAATAATTCGCGGTCTTCGTAATCCCGTCCATTTATTGCCCCCGTCGGCATGTCTTAGCGACAGACGGGCAAATGCCCCCCGGACGTCAAATGTTTGCCTAATTTTAGGTCTGGTAGAACTACGAGCATGGTTAACCGGGAATCGGCGATCGCGAACCGAAACCCTTAAGCTCGCCGCATTTGTGCCGGTCTGGTCTTCGGCTGCCGCATCCGGACCAGGGGGGCAGTGTGATCGTAGACCAGAAGGGATTTCACTATGAACGTGATCAACACCAACATCGGCGCGCTGAAGGCGTCGAACGCGTCCACCGCAGCCGGCAAGGCTCTGGGCACGGCCATGGAGCGTCTGTCGACCGGCAAGCGCATCAACTCCGCGAAGGACGATGCCGCCGGCCTCGCCATCTCCACCACCATGACGGCGCAGGTGCGCGGCATGAACCAGGGCATCCGCAACGGCAACGACGGCATCTCTATGGCGCAGACCGCTGAAGGCGCGCTGTCCGAAGTGACCAACATGCTGCAGCGCGTCCGCGAGCTCGCCGTCCAGGCGTCCAACGGCAGCTACTCCGCCGCCGACCAGGCCAAGATGCAGCTCGAAGTCGCCGAGATGACCACGCAGCTCGTGAGCGTTCTCGACAACACCAAGTTCAACGGCGTCGCGCTGTTCAACACCACCGCCACCGCGACCGCGGCGGCCGACAACTTCGCCATCCAGGTCGGTGCCAATACCGGCGAGACGGTGACGATCGCCAAGGCGCAGATCGACAAGACCAACCTCAACAACACCGCCACGACCGGTTTCAAGGTCGATGGCGCCGATGCCGCCACCGGCCGTACCAACGCCCAGGCGACCATCACCAATGTCGATACGGCGCTGAACGTCGTCAACAACGCCCGCGCTTCGCTGGGTGCTTCGCAGAACCGGCTCGAATCGGCGGTGACCAACCTCACCAACAACTCGACCAACCTGTCCGAAGCGCGCTCGCGGATCATGGACACCGATTATTCGGCCGAAACCACCGCTCTTGCGAAATCGCAGATCCTCAGCCAGGCCTCGAACGCGATGCTGGCGCAGGCCAACCAGAGCCAGCAGAACGTTCTCTCGCTGCTCCGCTAAGAAAAACCGTAAGGTCTTGGAAGTCCGTCGCCCCCAGCGGGGCGGCGGATTTTCTTTTGTCGGTATGCGGCCGCCGGGCGAGCCCGTCCGGAAGGCGGCTAGTCGAACGCGGCTCGAGAAGCGCCGGCTGGGCTAGGCCACTTGCCGCTGCTGGAGCATGTCGTCAGCATACTCGGCTTGGCCGGGTTCCTGCATATCGCCCGCCTCTATGATGATGCGCATCAGACTGGCCAGATTGGTCGCTTCGAGCTTCGCGATGATGTTCGCGCGGTGCAGTTCGACCGTACGGAAGCTGATGCCGAGCGGAATGGCGAGTTCCTTGCTCGACAACCCTGCCCCGATGCCCGCAGCCACCTGACGCTCGCGCGGGGTGAGCCGGGACATCAACAGCCGGGCCCGCGCCTCGGACGTTCGCCGCCGGATCATGGTCGCGGCGGTGTCGGTGACGACCTTAAGCGTATTCCAGAGTTCGGCTTCGTCTCCGGGCCATTCGACATAGCCGGCGCAAGACCCGTGGATGCGGTCCATGACCTGCGCCAGCGACGGCGAGGCGCTGTAGGCGATGACCGGGAAGAAAATGCCCGCGTTCTGCAACTGATCACAGGCGGTCACTGCATCGGCTTGCCGATCGGAGACGAAAACGATGGCATCGTCGAATTCCGAACGCCCGAACTCGGCGGCGCAATCGACCTGGACCACGTAGCCCTTTTGCGAAAGGACACGGGCCAGAGAATTGCGAACCTGATACTCGGAATCGATGACGACGAATGTAGTATCGTCCACGTAGCCCCCCAGCCAAGCCCCCGTCGACAAGCTCGAAAGAGCCATCTTCGCATTTGTTAAGTTGCCTGGCCGGGGAATGAAAGTCACTCAGGGTGGTGTCATTCACCGGGATGACATAATCGTAGGGAACGGTAGCGGAAACCGCAGGCAAGGAACGGGGGGAGCGATTTGCCGCACAAATCGAGTACGGTATTCGATCAAATCAGCAAGGCCGGGAGCGGATCGGAGCTCTTCGCGTGTTTGCGGGAATATTTCGCCGAAGTCGGGTTCCGGGGTTTGGGGTACATCGTCCCCTCGGCGGAAGAGCCCGGGCGCTTTCAGGTAGAATCCCACGGCTTCGGGCCCGACTGGATGATACGATATCTGAAGGTCGGCCTCGAAAGCCTCGACCCGTTCCGGCAGCAACCGGTCCTTTCCAACCGGCCGCTGCGAATTTCGGCGATGATCGCGCAGAAGGACCTATCGAGCGGCCAGCTCGCCTTCATCGAGAACGCGCGTTCGCAAGGGATGACCGACGGTTACCTCATTCCAACCTTCGGCATTCATCAGCGCAGGGGCTGGTTCGGCCTTGGACAAGTGGAAAATCCCGCAATCCTAGATCGCACAAGCATGTTCGCCCTCCAGGCCGTGGCGCAGTCCGCGCATACGCAGATCGAACAACTCGCCCTCGAGTCCCAGCCGATACCCAGGCTCTCGAAAAGGGAAGTCGCAATCCTGCATTGGATTGCGGCCGGGAAAACCAATAGCGAGATCGGGACCATTCTCGGCATCAAGGTTCCGACGGTGGCAACCTACATCAAGAGAATCTTCCAGAAGCTGGAGCTGAACGATCGTTCCGCAGCGGTGGCGAAGGCGTTGAAGTTGGGAATCATCGACGTGTGATCCACAACCGCCGGACAAACTCCGCGACGCAGCCAGCCACCCTCGGTCGATAGGCGAGAACGAGCGCGGTCGGAAGAGAGCCCGAGGCGAGCAGAAGAAACCATCGCCGACCAGTTCCTGGACAAGCCGATCGCCAGGAACAGCGTTCCGCCGAAGATCGAGACGGCGCTCGCAATCAGGAGGAGGAGCGAAAGCGCGGCATTCATCGCGCGGCGGCCGGACTTGCGGTCGCGGTTTCTGCATTGCCGTCACGGAGGCCGACGGTCCTCAGTCCGGGTCGGCGCGAGACCCTGATTCCAGGCAATCGGAAATTGGCCCTAACTGGACTGTCCGCTTCGGGATACCGATGCTGGCGGCAGCGTTTGCGAAAGTTGTCGGACGGCCATCGCAACAGCTAGCGCGTTTCGCCGACGGCGGCCGCTATCGCTCGGCCACAAGACTCGGTATTGGAAGCGCCGCCCAGGTCGGGTGTCCGAAACACTTCCTGCGCCAACACGGTTTCGATGGCCTCTACGACTGCCACCGATGCCTTCATCTCGCCCAGGTGGTCGAGCATCATCGCAGCAGCCCATATCTGGCCCACAGGATTGGCAACTCCCTTGCCTGCAATGTCCGGGGCCGAACCGTGAACCGGCTCGAACAGCGAGGGAAACTTGCGCTCCGGGTTGATGTTCGCCGCCGGCGCGATGCCGATCGTGCCAGTGCAGGCGGGGCCGAGATCGGACAGGATGTCGCCGAACAGGTTGGATGCGACGACTACGTCGAACCAGTCCGGATGCTGCACGAAATGCGCCGCCAGGATATCGATGTGGTACTTGTCCCACCGGATGTCCGGGTAGGCCTTCGCCATCTCTTCCACGCGCTCGTCCCAGTAGGGCATGCTGATCGAGATGCCGTTGGACTTGGTGGCGGAGGTGAGGTGCTTGGCGCCGCGACGCTGGGCCAGCTCGAACGCGAACTTGAGGATTCGGTCGACGCCGGTGCGCGTCATGACCGTCTCCTGGATCACCGTCTCGCGCTCGGTGCCTTCGAAGATCCGTCCGCCGATCGACGAATACTCGCCCTCGGTATTCTCACGAACGATCATGAAGTCGATCTCGCCGGGAGTGCGGCCGGCGAGCGGGCTCGTCACCCCGGGCATCAACTTGGCGGGCCGCAGGTTCACATACTGGTCGAATTCGCGGCGGAACTGGATCAGCGAACCCCACAGCGAAATGTGGTCGGGCACTGTTTCGGGCCAGCCGACCGCGCCGAAGAAAATCGCGTCGTGCCCGCCGATCTGCTCCTTCCAGTCGTCGGGCATCATCTGCCCGTGCTTCTGGTAGTAGTCGCAATTCGCGAAATCGAAGTGGTCGAAGGCGAATGCACAATCGAACCTGTCCGCGACGGCTTCGAGCACGCGCAGCCCTTCCGGCATCACTTCCTTGCCGATCCCGTCTCCGGGGATCACCGCTATCCTGTAGGTGTTCCGCGACATTGCTGCATCTCCGGTGACTGAATGAGAATGGCTCTGAAATCGTTGACATTGGTGCGTGTGGGCCCGCTCATCACGAGCCGGTCCATCGCCTGGAAGAAGGTGTGGGAATCCTGCCGCTCAAGGTAGTTGCGCGGATCATGGCCGTTCTCTCTCGCGCGGATCGCCATGCCCGGCTCGAACCAGGCGCCCGCATTGTCGCCGGCCCCGTCGATGCCATCGGTGTCGGCCGCCAGGGCATAGACGCCCGCCATCCCGTCGAGTTCGGTAAGCAGGGATAGCAAGTATTCGCCGTTGCGCCCTCCGCGCCCTTCGCCCTCAACCGTAACACTCGTTTCGCCGCCGGAGAGGATCACGCACGGAGCGGCCGCCTCGCCGCTGTCGGCCACGATTTCGCGGACGATCTCGGCGTGGTCGCGACCGACATCGCGTGCCTCGCCGGTCACCTCGCCGAGATCGCGAACGGTGTAGCCAGCTTCGTGCGCGATTTCGGCGGCCGCATCCAGCGAAAGCCGCGAACTCGCGATAATCCGGTACGCTGCAATGTCGCGCTTCGGATCATCCACGAAAGGTCGTCGCAAAATCGTCTCCGCCGCTTTGGATATCGCAACTCCACATCTTGCCAGAATGGCCATTGCCTCATCGCCACTCGTACGATCTGGAACGGTAGGGCCGGACGCGATCGATGCGCGATCGTCGCCAACGACATCCGAGATGGCCAGCGTCACGAGGCTCGCAGGAGCTGCTGCGCGCGCGATCCCGCCGCCAAGAGCCTTTGCGAGCTTTTTCCGGACCACGTTCATTTGCGCGACGTCGGCGCCTGAATTCAGCAGAGCCCGGCCGATGTTCTGCAACTCGTCGAATTCCACCCCGTCTTCGGGCGCGCAAAGCAAGGCCGACCCTCCGCCGGAAAGCAGGCACACGACCAGATCGCCTTCGCGTGCCTTCTCGAGCAGCGCGAGCATCTGCTCGGTCGCCGCGATACCCGCGAGATCGGACATCGGGTGCGCCGCTTCCCTGACCGCGATGCGCTCGCAAGGCACTTTGTGCCCATAGGGCACGACCACGAGGCCCGTTAGCTCGCCGGACCACCTTTGTTCGAACGCACGTGCCATCTCCGCCGCAGCCTTGCCTGCGCCGACCACGATCGTGCGTCCGTGCGGGCAGTCAGGGAAGTGATCGGCGATGCAGCGCGTGGGCTTCGCCCTGTCGACCGCGGCACCGAACATACGGTGCAAAAGGTCGCGCGCTTCACCTTCCTTGTTAGCCACGCCCATCCGCCACGACGCATTGCTTGGGCGGGGTCCTGCCTGCCAGCACGTCCACCACGCAGGCCGCCGCGACCATATTGGTGCGCGCCAAGCCTTCGCGGGTCGATGCACCCGCATGAGGCGTGGCAACGACATTGGGGAGAGCGATAAGTTCCTCCGTCACAGGCTTCAGGCTGGGATCGGACTCGCTCTGGAATACATCGAGACCGGCAGCAGCGATGATGCCGTGCTTCAGGGCCTGAAGCAAAGCGCGATCGTCCACCAATCCACCCCTGGCGGTGTTTACGAGAACTGCGGTGCTTTTCATTCTGGCCAGAGCTGCATCGTCGATCATCAGCCGTGTCGCTTCGTTGAGCGGCGCGTGAAGGGTTACGTAATCGCTTCTGGCCAGAAGCGCGTCCAGCTCCACCAGTTCTAAGCCATTGTCTGCGGCAAACGGCTCCGCACTCGGCGAGGAGAGGGCGAGTATCTCGCATTCGAAGCCGCGCAGCCGCTGGACGAGACTGCGCCCGATCCGCCCCAAGCCGACAATGCCCACGGTCTTGCGGGTCAGGTCCATCCCCTGGAGGATCGCCCAATCACCCGATTTCATGCGGTTCTGCGTTTCGGGTAGGCAGTGCCCGGCGGCAAGCATCAGCGCGAGCGTGTGGTCGGCAACCGAAGCATCGTTACCGCCTGCTCCGATGCAGACGACCTTGCCCAAATCGCGCGCGGCGTCGAGATCCACCCGCTCGTACCCCACTCCGCGTCTGGAAATCACCTGCAGATCGGGCAGCGCGGCCTGCAGTTCGCGAGTGACGCGCGCGTGGCCGACGATCCATCCCGCCGCCCCTTCGAGTATCTCCACCAGCCTATCGTGAGACAGCCCGCCGTCGGCCTGGCCCTCTGGCAGTTCCGCTTCGACGACTTCGCAGCCGCTGGACTCCAGCATCCGCCGGGCTTCGCTATCGAAGAACCGCTGCGTGACGACGACGCGTTTGCTTGCGGACATCGACCCGACCTACCGGCGAAAGCTGTCGTCGATGCGGTCGAGCTTGCGCAGCAGCGCAGGCCAGGCAAGCGCGCGGCTCGCCATGCCGATCGTCTGAGGCGCGGTCTGCTCGGCGACCTTCTGGTCCACTCCTGCAGGCGGCGTGTGGAGATTGTCGCGCCCCGCCGCGAGCTTTTGGACCTGAGTTTTCAAGGCACGTTCGAGAAAATACCGGAAGGCGGCGGCCAGGTCGACACGCGGCGCCCATTCCTCTTCGGACACCTGCGACCGGACGTTTTCTGGAGTTTTTAACTGGGTCGCCATTGTCGCTACCTCTTCTTGCTCAAGCCAGTTCTTCGTCAAGCAGACGGACGTATTGCTGCCCCGAGTGCATGTCCCGCTCGATCATCCCACCCTGCGGTTGTTCGCGCGGGAACGAGACCTTGAGGACACCGAGGCCGGGCACGGGGAAGCGCTTCACCTGCTCGGGATCGGTGCCGTAAAGGCGTGCGAACAGGTCGGGATCGAGCGAGGGGCTGCCCGAATACGCGTCGAACGCCTCGCGATCGTTGAAGAAGAAATCGATCGTGATCCAGAACGGCCCGGCCTGCTTCGAGCGGACGTGACGGCAAACCTCCTTCACCTTAGCCATGCGCCACCTCCATACCAGATGCCTGGAGCGCGCCGAGGTCTACCCAGTCCAGACGGACGAGCTCCATCGGGTCGCTCATTTCGACCACGTGGTTGAGCTTGAATTCGAACACCTGCCCACGCGGGATATCGGCGGGTGAGAATGCGAAGCCGTAGCTCGGCAATTCCTTGTCCATGACCGCAGGGAAGTGGAAGAAATAAGGATTGCAGGCCTGCGCGATCTCGTTCGCCAGTTCCTGGGTCTGCGCGGTCGCGACGAACAGCACGCCGATTTCGGGCGGCGGTTCGGTGCCCTTTGGCGGCCGTCTGCCCGATACCGCGTTCCACCCATACATACGCAGCGAGATGTGGAATTCGCCCAGGCGCTCGGCAGGAATCGACTGCTGCGTGCGCTGATAGAGCGCCATCAGGAAGCGATCGTGAAACCCGTCGATGTCCCGCAGCACATCGGGGTCTTCGATTCCGACAAGCATGATCGTCTGGAATGCGCCGCCACCTGCTCCTTCCAGCTTCATCGTGTAAGGCTGTTCGTCCCACCGCGCACCGCTCACCCGCACGGTCCGCTCGTCGGCCTGTTCGTATTGCGCATCGGTAACGTCGAGAATGCCGCCGGGCTCGATCAGACGAAAGGGATTGCTGTTTTCGTACAGCATGTGCGCGGAAACGCTGTCGGGCGTGCAGCGATTGGTCGGGCTTAATGGTTCGACGCTGAAGCCATCGGAAGAAATCGACAGGAGCACGCCCGAACCGTCGCGCTCTTCGGCGCACTGGGCCCCGCACTCTCCGATCTTGCCCGCGTGCCAGGAGGCACCCCAGGGCGCGCCCTTCCAGATGGGAAATGCGGCCAGCACGGCCGTGTCGGTCGCGCGTCCGGCAAGGATGATGTCCGCGCCCTGTTCCAGCGCCTCGACGAAGGGTTCCACCCCAAGCGCCGCGACGATGTGATCGCAAGCATCGACCGTCGCGTCGTCGAGCGGCCCCAAAGGTGCGAGCGGCTTTACCCGCCCTTGCGCGTTCAACGACTTGATCGTTGCCTTGTCCTGCTCGCTGCGGATGAGCGCGATCTTCCGCGCGACGCCCAGTTCCTTCGCCACCTCGATCGCGATATCGCGGGTCCAGTCCAGATTGATATCGCCGCCCGCCTGTCCGGACGTTCCCACGATGATAGGAATGCCCGCCTCGGCCTGCGCCTTCATCAGAATTTCGAGATCCCGCTTCACTGCGCCGTAATTGTTCTTCGATTTGCCGGTCGCGAGATAGGCCGCGCCGCTATCGGTCGAACCTGCATCGCATGCGATCGCCTGCGCTCCGCGAGCGAGGCCGTAAGCCACCTCGTCCTCGCGAACTCCGGCACCGAGAGACCCGACGGGCACGATGATCCTGATCGGGTCCGTCGGGCGAGTGGCCTCGCCTCCTGTCTCTGTGCTCACCCCAATTTCTCCATCAGCCGTATGTTCTTGTCGTGTCTCGAGGCAGCTCCCGCGATCGGCGGATGGCGGGAGCTGCCGTGCATCGCATCAATACCGGAAACCGAGCGTGACACCGTAGGTGCGCGGCGGGTTGTAAGCCCCGAAGTTCGCACCGAGGAACGTCCCCTGGAAGGTCCGGGTCAGCTCGTTGGTCAGGTTCTTGCCCCAGACGGAAATCGAGAAGCGGTCCGCGATATTGTCGAGCACGATGCGCGCATCGAGGAAGTGCGTTTCGTCGCGGATTTCCGGCGGCGTGTTGGCATTGTCGTCGAAAATCTGGCTTTCGAAACGATAGTCGGCCGCCACCTTCAGTTCGGCCCCGCTCGCAAACAGGTAGCTGTAGGAAGGCGACACGGTAACCTTGTGGCGCGGCGTGCGCGAGATGCGGTTGCCGCTCAGGTCGTTGCCGTTCTCGATGAACTCGTCGAAGGTCGCGTCGGTGTAGGCATAGGCTGCGGACAGGCTGAAACCGCTGAACAGATTGGCGATAAGCTGGGTCTCGTAGCCCTTGATCGTCGCCTCGCCGGCATTGATCACGGTGCTGGCTCCGGTCGCCGGATCGACCTGATCGGTCTGCAGGTTGGTGTAGTCGAGATAGAACAGCGTGTTGTTCCAGATGATGCGCCCGTCAGCGAAACTGCTTTTCTGACCCAGTTCGTACTGGGTCGCGGTTTCGGGCTCGAAAGGCGTGGCGGCTGCGATCGCGCTGGTCGGGTTGTCCTGGAATCCGCCACTCTTGAAGCCGGTCGACACCAGGGCGTAGATCAGGTGATCCTCGCTCGGCTCGAAATTGATGCCTGCGCGCCAGGTCACGTCGTCGAAGTCTTCGCTGGCGGTGACATCGAAGAACTCTTCGCTGCGCAGCGGGGTAATGCTGTCCAAATTGTCGACCCGGTAGAGCTTGTCGTCGCGCGAATAGCGTACGCCGCCCAGCACACTGAACCGATCGGTCAGCTGCACGGTGACATCGGCGAAGGCCGCGATACTGTCGAGCGAAGCGTCCTGCGCGAAGACCTCGGTAAGCGGGATGGGTGCAATGAACATAGAATCGAGCGTCAGCGTGTCCGTCCGTTCGACCTGCTGATTGTAGTGGTACAGCCCGACAACCCAGTCGACTGCGCCGCCCGGATAGGAAGTCAGGCGGACTTCCTGGCTCGAGAATTCGGAGCTTTCCGCTTCGCCACCACCGATGTTGACGAGATTGAAGGCGGGCGAGGCGGGGTCGGCGACGCCGCCGTCGAAATCGCCGCCGTTCGCGTAGTCGAGATCGCGATAGGAGGCCAAAACGGTCAGCGTCGCGAAGGGCATATCCCATTCGATCTCGCCGCGGACACCGAGCGTGTCGAGATCCTGAAAGCCCTCGGTCGAGCCGTAGACGACATCGCGATCCTGGTTGACCGTGTAGGCAGCCGAGAGCGGATCGTCGGGGTCGAGCTCGAGAACCCGCGTGACCGGGCCTGAATTGCGATCGCGCGTGCCGTCCACGGTAAAATGGAATCGGAGCGTATCGGTGGGCTCAGCGAGGAACTGGAAGCGGCCACTGAAACGGTCCTGCGTGTCGACATCCCTGTCGATGGTCGGATTGTAGACGTAGCCATCGTGCGAACGGTAAGCAGCGCTCGCACGCACTGCGCCGCGCCCGTCGCCGAACGGCAGGTTTATGAAACCGGCCCCGTCGAGGCGATCGTAATTGCCATTGGTGAACTCCGCCGCTGCTGAGGCCACGCCCGGTTCGGGGCGGTTGGTGATGACATTGATCGCGCCGCCCACGACGTTGCGGCCGAAGAGCGTGCCCTGGGGGCCCTTGAGCACCTCGATCCGCTGCACATCGAAAGCGTCGAATGCCACCGCGGCGGGCCTGCCGAGGTAGATTTCGTCGAGAAACACCGCAGAACTGGGATCGCCCGCCGCGCCCTTGTCCGATGATCCGATACCGCGCACTGCGAGGCGCGGCTGGGATGCGGGAAAGGCATCGAAGCTGAGGCCGGGTGTGCGGGTCACGACGTCGGCGACCTCCTGGATGCGCGCCTCGGCAATTTCTTCCTCGCCGAACACGGTCACCGTGACCGGCACGTCCTGCAAGCTTTCGGTGCGCCGCTGCGCGGTGACGATGATCGTGCCCGCAAGCTCGCGCTCCAGATCCTGACCAGCCCGGTCGTCGCCGTCATCACTCGCGTCGCCCTGCTCGATCGCGCCGGTATCCTGCGCACCGGCCTGTCCAGCCCATGCGAGCGCGATCAATGCACTGCCCAGCGACAGGTGAAACATAGCTGCCTTCATTGTCCTCTCCTCGGTTCAGCAGCGCCGCTGCGGACGCCTTGATGCCCGTTTGCGGAAATGAATCCAATCTGTCAATTCAATGGATTCATCGGGAACCGGTCGGACATGAGCGCTATTACGGGGATTTCCGGACAAGGAATGCCGTCCCTTGCCCGAAAACGTGCAGGCGATAATGGGGATAGGAGATGGATGGAGGTGAGTGTGGATGCAATCTTGACGAAACGAGATGCAGAGATCAAGATGACCTATCTTCTGGTTGCACAGGCGGCCAGCCGGGCTTTCCCCTTCAAGACGTGATCGAGCATGAGCTTTTCCGCCAACACCGCATCATCGTCGCGTATCGCCGAAAGGATGGCTTCGTGATCGGCCTGCGAATCCAGGATGTGTTGCGGCGGCTCCGCCGGGATCTCGCGCAGGCGTTTGGGGACGAATTTGGCAACCGCGGGCGATGTCCGCGCAATATCTCCGAAGATCGGATGGATCAGCGTCATCCGCACGGCGTTGCGGATCGTCGCGTTGCGCGAAGCCCGCACGATCAGCGAGTGGAAGCCGCGGTTCGCCTCGTACCAGGCGTGCTCGATCTCTTCCGACCATTGGCCTTCGGCAATGATCGCGCGCCCGCCTTCGACATCCGCCTCGAGCGCGCGAAGCTCCTCGTCGCTCCACCCGTAATCCACCGAAAGCCCGCAGGCGCGCGCTTCGAGCACCGCGCGCGCCTCGACCGCGTCCAGGATGTCGCGAAAGCCGATGTCGCGCACCGTGTAGCCGCGGTTCATGCTGTGGCTGACAAGGCCCTCCGCGGTCAGAACCGCCAGCGCGCTGCGTACGGGCGTGCGCGAGACGCCCAGGTCCTTCGCGATCGCTTCGGCCGCGAGCCGCGCGCCCGGGCCGATCGTACCGGTCACGATGAGTTCGCGGACCTGCGTGAGCACAGTCGTGGTGGCAGGTTCAGCGCTGGGCATATCGGCCGCAGGTGCCCGGTCTTCGATCGATTTCATAGGTTCGAGGATAGGCTCCGCTTGTGTGGAGCGAAAGCCTAAATTGCATCCAATCAGGCGCACGCAGAGGCGCGATCCACGACGAATTGGGAGAAAAAATAATGCTGGCCTGGCTTGGGTTCGCCACGGTGCTGACCTTCGTGGTTCTGATCATGACCAAGCGGCTATCCGCAGTGGTCGCGCTGATTGCGGTCCCGATCATCTTCGGCCTCGTCGCGGGGGCCGGCCCCGGCATCGGCGACATGATGCTGGAAGGTATCCTCCAGGTCGCCCCCATCGCGCTGCTGCTTTCCTTCGCGATCCTTTATTTCGGGATCATGATGGATGCGGGGCTGTTCGATCCGCTGGTGAAGGCGATCCTTGGGCGCGTGGGGACCGATCCGCTGAAGATCGCGATGGGCACCGCGATCATGGCTGCTCTCGTATCGATCGATGGCGATGGTACCACCACCGCGCTGATCGTGATCACCGCGCTGCTGCCGGTCTATCGCAACATTGGAATGAACGTCCTCATCCTGGCCACGCTGCTGGGGTTGACCAACTCTCTCATGAACTTCGTCCCCTGGGGTGGGCCTGCCGCGCGTGCCGCAGCGGCGCTCGATGTCGATCTGGTGAGCGGCATTTTTCTTCCGCTCATCCCCGCGGTTCTCGTCGGGCTTGCCGCGACCTTCGGTCTGGCGTGGTGGTTCGGTCTGAGCGAACGCAAGCGTCTGGACTATCCGACGGGCGATCCGGAAAGGACGCAGGGCGTCGAGGTCGGCTTCGGCAATCAACCCGAGCGGCGGCCGAGGCTGTTCTGGTTCAACCTGGGTCTTACCGTCATGCTGGTCGTCGGCATGATAACCGGCATTGCGCCATTACCGGCGCTGATGATGGGAGGTTTCGCCATCGCGGTGACGGTGAACTACCCCTCGCTCGATCAGCAGCGCGAACGCCTCGGGTCCCATGCGGAGAACCTGATGATGGTCGTGGCGCTTATTTTCGCGGCGGGGTCCTTCACGGGGATCGTCCAGGCCACGGGGATGCTGGACGCGATGGGTGAGGCACTGGTGACGGTCGTGCCGCCGTCGATGGGCGCGTATCTAGCACCTATCACTGCACTGCTCAGCCTTCCGTTGACCTTCCTCATGTCGAACGACGCCTATTATTTCGGAATCGTGCCCGTGGTCGCACAGACGGCGGCGGAATATGGCGTGCCTGCGGAGGCGATTGCGCGCGCTTCCCTCCTCGGCCAGCCGGTCCACGCACTCAGCCCGCTCCTCGCACCGATATATCTGGCCTGTGGACTGCTGGGCGTGGAAGTCGGCGATGCACAGCGCTTTGCTCTGAAATATGCTGTCGGCGTGTCGATGATCGTTATCGCTGCGGCTCTTTTGACGATGGCCATTCCGCTACGGGTGTAAGTTCTCGGACAATACACTTCGGCATCGGGCGTGGTCGCCGCTGCCTGCAGTGGAACTTCCGCTCGGCTGTAGGGAGCGGGAAAAAGACTGCTCGGGGGCTAATCAACAGAATGAGCCCCAACGGCCAAACCGGTGCCCGCCTTGAGTGGAGCAAGCTCTTTCGTGGCGGAGACTTCTCGCAATCGCGGGCCCAGTTGGAGATCTGCCACGGTGTCTCCTGACCTCAGGTGGCGAATTGGGTGAGTCGGAATCCCGCGGAACTGCGCCCGTTCCGGCGCGGATCTCGCTCGTAGGTGAAAACTCGGTTCACTTCGGTACTGTTTGGTGCGCAACGCAGTCTCGAGCGAACGGGTCTCTACCCCGATTTCCCTGTTTTACAGGGAATTTACAGGGAAATTGCATTTTCTGGGGGTGAAATTGGGCTCTCGCGCGCTTGAAAACTGCAGAATTCCGCCATTTCGCAAGCGAAATTCCCTACGCGCAGAACAGGGAATTTCATTCACGCGAACAGGAAATTTATTTTCCGCGAACAGCGAAAATCGGCTGCGTATCAGTGAACGGGATTTGCCCGGAAGCTCGCGGTGGAAACCGTCGCGGATCGGTCCCTAATCCATCATCTCTGCGTGCAACAGGACCATCGCATACCCGCCCTCCTGGACGAGCAGCTGCTCGCTCAGGATGTCGACCTTGCGCGCAGCACTCGTGCCGAGCCAGGTCTCGGGCTCGCACTCTTCCATTTCGGAGAGGTATCGCGGAGCAAGGCCGTGTTCGAATGCCACGGAATCCGAAGGCACCCGGTCGCCAATGGACGGTTCGATCCACGGGAAGTCGGCTGGCTTGTGAACCTGCTCGATCCGTCCGTTGCAAAGGAACAGGACGGCCAGATCATCGCGCAGCGCGTCAACATAGCTGCGCGCCATGGCCGCCTTGCTGACGTTGAACAGGCGCGCAAGGCGCAAGATCTCGGCAAGATCGGGTTGGCGTGTGGTGCGGTTGGCGCGAATGCGCTTGGGCGGCATAAGCAAATGGGCGGCGAAGCGATTTGCCTCGGCCTCGATTTTCTTGCGGCGATCCTTCTCGCCGGTATCGGCGAGCCGTAGATCGGCGTGCGAGCAGGAAAACCCCTGTCCATCGCCTTCGTGACTGGGGATGAGGAAATGCCCCAACTCGTGGCCGATCGAGAATCGTCGTCGTCCAGGCGAAGTGCCATTGGCAACGACGATCGAGCCGAACGCCTTGTCCCGTTCCATCAGCAACATCGCGGCAAATGAGGTCACGGGCTTGTCTTCGATGCTCTCGATGCCGAACCGCTTGCAAAGCACCTCGATCGAGAAGTCCGGCGGCAGGTCGGGCAGCAGCTCGTGGATGAGGTCGGCAATTCCGGAGGCAGAGCCGACTCCGTCGAGATCGATCCGCCCGATGGTCAATCGCCCTGTTCCCGCCGTTTCTTCTTCATCGTCTCGATCATCATGCCAATCATCTCGCGGTCCGGTTCGCTGAGATCCCTGAAGTCGCGGAACATCGCGACCACCTCGGCCGGCTGGTCTTCGGCATCGGGGTTCTCACCGACCAGGTCGGACACCCGGACACGATAGAGATCGGCGAACTTGTTCACGAGATCCATCGAGGGGTTCTTCGTGATGCCCTTCTCGAGGTTGAAGACGTGCGCTTTCGAGACGCCGACGGCATTGGCGACGTCCTGAAGCGAGAGGCGCCGGGCGGTGCGCAGCTCGCGCAGCCTTCTGGCAAGGGTCATGGGTAGATCCGTTCAATCGAGAGGTGTGACATTATGCGCAAGGGCTTGTGCAATACAAGCGTTCAGTTCATAATGCCGATGGCAGCATAGCCGATTCGAAACAGAGGGGCGCACCATGTCAGGTACACAAGTCATCGAACGAGCGATCACCACGCTCCGTCCGTATGCGCGCAACGCGCGGACGCATTCGAAGAAGCAGGTGAGTCAGATCGCCGCGTCGATCGAGCGCTTCGGGTTTACCAACCCGGTGCTGATCTCGGATGACGGCGAGATCATCGCCGGCCATGGCCGGGTCGAGGCGGCGAAGCTGCTGAAGTGGAAGACCGTACCGACGATCGCGCTGTCGCATCTCTCCGAGACCGAGCGCCGGGCCTATGTGCTCGCGGACAACAAGCTCGCGCTCAATGCGGGGTGGGACAAGGAGATCCTCGCGATCGAGCTGCAGGCGCTGGTCGATCTCGAGTTCGATGTCGAGCTGACCGGGTTCAGCCTGGCCGAGGTAGACTTTGTGATCGACGAGGCGGAAGAAGCTGACCCCGACGGCCGCGATGCGGCAGACGACGCCGTCGAGATCGCAATTGGTCCGGCAGTCTCGCGGAAAGGCGACATTTGGCTGCTCGGCCGTCACCGTCTGCTGTGCGGCGATGCCAGGAGCGCGGTCGACTTCGAGGCGCTGATGGATGGCGGACGGGCCGACCTCGTGTTCACCGATCCGCCCTACAACGTGAAGATCGACGGCAACGTATGCGGGCTCGGCTCGGTCACCCGTCCCGATCAGCTCGACGGCACGCGGGCTTGGCGCGTGTCGGCGCATGACCTCGAGCAACTCGTTTGCTCAAGCATTGCCGAGTGGCTGCTCGACCCGCAGCTACTGCCTGAGCTTTCAGGGCTCGATACCATCGAAGCGGCGCAATTGCGGACGGCGAATGAGAAGGCGAACCTGCTTGCCGCCACGCTTCAAACCGGCAGCATCATCCTGAAGGCGGAGCTGCTCGGCACCCTGGTTGGGCAAGTTGGCCTGCATGAGGACCGGATCGAGGTGGCACTAGAACGGGAGGAACTGGCCCGACGTTTGATGTTGGACCCGTCAGACCATTCCGGTGAAGCATTGGTCGTCACGATACCGGCGATCCGCATCCGCCGCGGCCACCAGTTACGCCTGATCATTCCCGGCCCGGGAAATGCACAAAAGAAGGTCGTACGGCGGGACGGCAAACTCGTCGCGCTGCTCGCCGAGGCACATCGGGCAAGGCAGCTAGTGCTCGCCAATCCCACGTCATCGCTAGCAAGCCTCGCCCACGAGCATGGCCGCTGCCGCACAAGGCTCGGCAAGCTGGTTGCGCTCTCCTGTCTCGCACCTGACATCGTCACCGCGATCGTCGAGGGCAGGCAGCCTGAGCAACTCACGGCCTCGCGACTGACGAGCCACCCGCTTCCGCTTTCCTGGACCGACCAGCGGCGCGAGCTGGGCTTCTCCTGACGTTCCCAACTGCAGTCAGAATTTTCCGACCTGAGACGGCGGGCGAGTTGCGGACGAAATTTGCCCCGTTACGTCTCGTCTCTGACTGCACCTCCCGCGAGCTGAGTGCGAAAAGGCCGCAGAACTGCGCCGTTTCCGGCTGGAGTTCCACGGCCTATCAGATCCTTTCGGATCACTCAGGACTGTGTGGTGCGGTCGAGAAGACTCGAACTTCCACGGGCTTTCGCCCACAACGACCTCAACGTTGCGCGTCTACCAGTTCCGCCACGACCGCACACAGTCCGCTTGCGTCGGGTGCTGTCTGGAGCTCCCCGGCGCCGGTAGGTGCGCGCCCCTAGCAGTGGATTTTTGGGCTCGCAAGGGCCTAGCGCGGGGCCCAGCCGATATCGGCGAAGACCGCTGCCTTGGGCACGTCGGTGATTGCCTCGTTGATCGTCATGGTCTCGCCAGGGGCCAGCGAGGCCTGCGGCGGGATCACTTCCCAGCTGTAGACGATGCGTTCGCGCGCATCGCGCAGGACGATGAGGATCGGCGGCACGTCGCGGCTTTCGCGCGCCTCGTTCGTCACGGTGATCCGCGCGCCGAAAAATTCTGTGCCGTTGGCGAGCGTGCGCCGTTCCTGCTCCTCGACCGGAAATTCCAGCTTCAGGTCCGGTTCGGCCATGGCGAACAGCGGCCGCTGGATCGGCACCCAGTCCGGCACACCGAGGAAGTTCACCGCCGCCACCGTGCCCAGCGCGAGAACCGCGAACAGCGCCGCCGTCCAGGTCCAGATCCTGCTCCAGTTTCGGCGCGGCCGAAACGGTGGAGCGTATTCGAACTGGGACGCCTCTTCGGAAAAATCCGGTTCGGCCAGGCGAGCTTCGCGATCGGAGACGGGATCGACATGCGGGGGGTCGGTCGGCCGAAAGTCCGGGGCATGATCGTCGTCCGGCGCGGTATGAACGGCGACGCCCTCGGAATGGGAGGTCGACGAACGGCCGGCGCCGTCCCCGAACACCGGTGAAGGCGGAGGAACATCGTCGTCGCCCGTCCGGTGCGTGTAACCTTCGGTCTCCCGATCCGGCACCGGTGGCGTTGAGGGGGGCGAGGCAGGCGCCACATTCGGCCGTTCGGGCAGAGCCATGTCCGGGCCGTCCTGGAACCAGCTGTGCTTGCATTTGGCGCAACGCACCGTTCTGCCCTCCGCGCCAATCGCGCTGTCGGGGACGACGTAGCGCGTGTTGCAGGCGGGACAGGCGATAATCATGGCAAACTCCCGCTTAGGGCGGCGGGCGAATCACGACAAGCGCGGGCGCTGTCGACATGCTCCACAGCCGCCTTTTTTCCACATGCATGCGGCGCTATAGCCCCGGGCCATGCAGCATGAGGCGGTCGATCTGGAGCTGGAGCGGAGCGGATGAGCGCCGACGACCAGGCCGTGGTGCGCTTCGACAATGTCGGGCTGCGCTACGGAACCGACAGCGAGGTGCTGAGCAACATCGCCTTCACCCTCTACCCCGGACGCTTCTATTTCCTGACCGGCGCCAGCGGTGCGGGCAAGACCTCCCTTCTCAAGCTGCTCTATCTCGCTCAGCGGCCATCGCGCGGCGGGATCAGCATGTTCGGCAGTGACGTCATCACCCTGCCACGCGATCGCCTGCCCACCTTCCGACGAAGGATCGGGGTCGTGTTCCAGGATTTCCGCCTGGTCGAACATCTTTCCGCTTTCGACAATGTGGCCCTGCCGCTCAGGGTCTCCGGCGTCCGCGAGGCCGATCTGCACCAGCCGGTCGCCGACATGCTCGACTGGGTCGGCCTCGCCCATCGCGCCGAAGCGCGCCCGGCAACGCTGTCGGGCGGCGAGCAGCAGCGCGTCGCCATTGCCCGCGCGGTCATCGGGCGGCCGGAACTGCTGGTGGCGGACGAACCCACCGGGAACGTCGATCCCGAAATGGCGCTCAAGCTCATTCGCCTGTTCGAAGCGCTCAATCGGTTGGGGACGACGGTGGTGGTGGCGACCCACGACGTTCATCTGCTGCGCAAGGTGCCCGATTCGCTGATCATGCGGATCGACAAGGGAACTCTCTCCGATCCGACCGGGGCACTGCGCTATCCTCCTCGACGCGAAAACGCCGGCAACGCCGCATGAACCGACCGCCCGTTCTCGCCCGCGCGATCGATCGCGGGCTCGCGCCGCTCCGCGGCAGTCACGCTTCCCACTTGCTGCCGAAAACGCGACTGGGCGGGCCGATCCCCTGGGTCATCGCGATCATGGTGGCGCTGACCGTGCTGACCGCCGGGGGCGGGCTGGCACTGGACAATCTCGCCGATCGCGCCCGCGCCGACCTTGCCGGCGGCGTCACCATCCAGATCGTCGAGGCCGACCCCGGGTTGCGCACTGCTCAGGCGGAACGGGTGGTCGCTGCGCTGCAAAGCGAAGAGGGCATTTCGACCCTCCGGCGAGTGCCCGAGGCCGAGCTGGAAGCGCTGGTCGAGCCCTGGCTCGGCTCCGGCCTCGACGACGAGGTCGTGCCGCTGCCGGCGCTGATCGACGTCCAGCTCGATGGCAGCGCTTCCGACGATGCGATCGCGCGCCTGCGCACGACGCTATCGCAAGTCGCCCCCGACGCCAGGATCGATGCCCAGGCGGACTGGCTAAGCCCGGTGTTCGATACCGTTTCCGCGCTGCGCTGGATGACGCTCGGCCTGATAGGGCTGCTGATCTTTACCGGCGCGGCGGCGGTCTGGCTCGCCGCGCGCAATGCACTCAACGCCAACCGGCATACGATCGAGATCGTCCATCTGCTCGGCGGCGACGATGGACAGATCGCGCGCATTTTCCAGCGATCGGTGCTCATGGATGCCGCTATCGGAGGGATCGCCGGCCTGGCATTGGGAGCGATCGCCATCCTGCTCCTCGGCGCCCAGTTCGCCGCGCTCGAATCGGGCATGGTCGCGCGCGGCGGTCTCGACGCGGGAGACTGGCTGTTGCTCGCTCTCGTTCCCCTGTCGATGGTCGCGATAGCCTTGCTCACCGCACGGATGACGGTAATGGCAAGCTTGAGAAGCATGTTGTGATCCTTCGTTTCCTCGCCTTTTTCCTGATGGCCTACGCGCTGGCCTTCCTTGGTTTCGCGGTTTCGCTTCCCCAGCCGCTGGGAGAGGTGGAGACCGACGCCATTTTGGTGCCGACCGGCGGTGCAGGCCGCATCCAGCGTGGGCTCGAGGTGCTGCGCGCGGACCAGGCTCCGGCGCTTTTCATCTCCGGCGTCGATCCCGAAGTCACTCCCGGCGAATTCGCCGAGGAATTCGGCGTCACGTCGCGCGAGATGGATTGCTGTGTGACGCTGGGCAAGCTGGCAGTCGATACGCGCAGCAATGCGGGCGAGGCGGCGCAGTGGCTGGCGGAGAACGACTATCGCCGGGTGCGCCTCGTCACCACCGACTGGCACATGCGCCGTGCCGCGTCGGAGATGCGCGATGCCCTTCCCGGTCACATAGCGCTGGTCGAGGATGCGGTGCCATCCGACCCCGATCTCGGGCAGCTGTTCCTCGAGTACAACAAGCTGATCGCCGCGGTGGTATCGCAGGGCCTGCCCGGGCAGGGTTGAGGCCAGGATGGTGCTGCTTCGCAATCTGGCGTTCTATCTCGCCTTCTACCTCGGATCGATCCCGATCACGCTGAGTGCACTGGCCATGCTGCCCTTCGGCGAGAGGCGTTTCAGGGCCGTGGTCAAGGCCTGGAGCGGTTATCACCGCTGGTGTGTCGTAAACCTGCTCGGCTGCCGCGTCCGGATAGAGGGGGTGCAGCCCGCCGAGCCGGTGCTCTTCGCGGTCAAGCACGAGAGTTTTTTCGAAGCGATCGACGCGCCTTATCTCTTCGACCACCCTGGAGTCTTCGCCAAGGAGGAGCTGTTCCGTATCTGGGGCTGGGCGCATGCCGGCGCGGCCTACGGGCTGATCAAGGTCGAGCGCAATGCCGGCGCGCGGGCGCTGATGGGGATGATCCGCGAGGCCAAGCGGATGACGGCGGCAGGAAGGCCGCTGGTGATCTTTCCCGAAGGAACCCGAGTGCCGCACGGCGAGCGGCGGCATCTGCAGGCGGGTTTCGCCGGGCTCTACAAGATGCTCGGCCTGCCGGTGGTCCCGGTGGCGGTGGAGAGCGGCCCGCTCTATCACCGCGGGCTGAAACGCAAGGGTACGATCACCTACCGTTTCGCCGAGCCGATCCCGCCGGGTCTCGACCGGCGCGCGGTGGAGTTGCGCGTGCTCGACGCGATCAACGCCCTCAATTCCCCGATAGCGCTTCGGCCGAGCGGCGAAGGATAGCGGCGATATCGTCCATCTGCTCGCGCGTGCCGATGGTGATCCGCAGCGCCTGGCCCAGCCCCTGACCGGGCAGATGCCGGACCGCATAACCGCCCCCGGCCAGCCCGTCGCGCGCGGCCTCCGCGGACAATTCGCCCTCGAACACAGTCAAAAGAAAATTCGCCTCGCTCGGCACCGCCCGCAAGCCATGGTTGCCGAGCGCCTCGACCGCCTCGGCGAAGCGATCGCGTTCGCGCCGGTTCTCTTGGCGCGATCGGGACACGAAGTCCTGGTCCGCGAGTGCGGCAAGCGCAGCGGCCTGCCCCCCCGACGAGACGTTGAACGGACCGCGCAGCCGGTTGAGCATGTCGATAACCGCAGGTGCGCCGGTGGCCCATCCTACACGTTCGGCGGCCAGCCCGTAGGCCTTGGAGAACGTCCGGGTCACCAGGACGTTTGCGGAACGTGCCGCCAGTTCGAACCCGCCGTCGTCAACGCCGTCGGAAAGATACTCGGCATAGGCCTGGTCAACGATCAGAAGAATGTCGGAGCGAAGCCCGGCGTGGAGACGCTCGACTTCGCTGCGCGGCAACCAGGAGCCGACGGGATTGTTCGGATTGTCGAGCAGGACCACCCGGGTTCTGTCCGTGACCGCGCCGAGCAGTGAGTCCGCACTCGCGCCAAGGTTCCGATCGGGAGCGGCGACCGGCACCGCGCCGACCTTGTGCGCGAGAAGCGGGTACAACGAGAAGGAGTAGCGGGAGAAAAGCACCTCGTCGCCCTGGCCGGCATAGGCCTGCACTGCGCATTGCAGCAGTTCGCCGGACCCCGTGCCGCAAACGATCCGCGCCGGGTCGATCCCGTGGAGAGCTCCGATCCCCTCGCGCAGGTCACGCGCGTCCGGGTCGGGATAGCGCGCCGGATCGCGCGGTGCGGAGAGAGCTGCCAGTGCCCCGAGACTGCATCCCAAAGGGTTCTCGTTGGCGGAAAGCTTGACCAGCTCGCGCCCGTCGACCGACTTGGCCGCGCCGGGGACATAGGCGTGGATCGCTTCGATCCAGGGCTTGGGGGCGGGTCCGCGGTCGCTCATCGGTCTCGCCCTTAGTGATGGACGACACGGTTCGACAACGCTTAAGAGCCTCCGCGTGACGGGCAATGCACAGATCTGCAAGCTTTCCGGACCCCTGCAGCTCGACGGCGGAAGCCTGCTCGAAGGGGTCGAGATCGCCTATGCCGCCTATGGCGAACTGGCGGCGGACAGGTCGAACGCCATCCTCGTCTGCCATGCCCTGACCGGCGATCAATACGTCGCGGACACCCATCCGATCACCGGGAAGCCCGGCTGGTGGGAACGCATGGTCGGGCCCGGCAAGCCGATCGACACGAACCGCTATCACGTCATCTGCGCCAATGTCATCGGCAGCTGCATGGGCTCGACGGGGCCTGCCAGCATCGCGTCCGATGGCAGCCCCTACGCCATGCGCTTTCCGGTCATCACCATCCGCGACATGGTGCGTGGGCTCGTCGGCCTGCTCGACATGATGGGGATAGAGCGGCTGCACGCGGTGGTCGGCGGATCGATGGGCGGGATGCAGGCACTCAGCCTCGCCGCCAACTGGCCCGAGCGCACGGCCCGGGTGCTCGCCGTCGCCACCACCGCGCGGCACAGCGCACAGAACATCGCCTTCCACGAGGTCGGGCGCCAGGCGATCATGGCCGACCCGAACTGGCGACAGGGGGATTATTATGGCGAGGACGCCCAGCCCGATGCCGGGCTGGCGGTGGCGCGTATGGCGGCGCACATCACCTACCTTTCCGAGGACGGGCTGACCGGCAAATTCGGACGCCGGCTGCAGGACCGCCCGGACGGAACCAAGGGAGCCAAGAGCTTCGGCTTCGATGCCGATTTCCAGGTCGAAAGCTATTTGCGCTATCAGGGCAGCGGCTTCACCAAGCGCTTCGATGCCAACAGCTATCTCTACATCACCCGGGCGATGGACTATTTCGATCTGGCCGAGGAGCACGGCGGGCGGCTGGCGGATGCGTTCGCGGGAAGCGAGGCCCGCTTCTGCCTGGTCAGCTTCGACAGCGACTGGCTCTATCCGACGGCGGAAAGCCGCCACGTGGTCCACGCGCTGAATGCCGCGGGAGCACCGGTGAGCTTCGTCGAACTGTCGGCACCGCACGGGCATGACAGCTTCCTGCTCGAACACGAAGCGCTCGACCGGGTGGTGCGGGGCTTCCTCGATGGCTGAGCACGCCCTTCGTCCCGACCTTTCGGTGATCGCCGAGCGCATCGAGGCGGGCCGCCGGGTGCTCGACATCGGCTGCGGCGACGGCGCGCTGATGGCGGCGCTGCGCGCCCAGGGTTGCGACGTGCGCGGCATCGAGATCGACGCGATCTGCGTCGCGCGCTGCGTCGGCCAGGGGCTCAGCGTCGTCCAGGGCGATGCCGACCGCGACCTGGCGGATTACCCGGATGCCGGGTTCGACTATGCCGTGCTCAGCCAGACCTTGCAGACCACGGCGCGGCCCGACCGGATGCTCGAACAGCTGCTCCGGGTCGGGCGCCGGGCCTTCGTCAGCTTTCCCAATTTCGCGCATTGGCGCACCCGCGCCGCGCTGATGTTCGGCGGCCGCATGCCGGTGACCAATGCGCTGCCGGTGAGCTGGTACGAGACACCCAACATCCACCACGTCACGGTCCGCGATTTCCGCGAACTCGCGCGGGAGAAAGCGGCGGCGATCGAACGTGAATGGTTCTTTGCCGGCGGGCACGCCATCGGCGCATCCGCCGCCAATATCCGCGCCGAATTCGCCGTCTTCGAACTCAGCCGCTAGGCCAGCCGCGCCGCGTGCCAGGCCACATGATCGGCCATGAAGGTCGAGATGAAGTAATAGGAGTGGTCGTAGCCCTCCTGCATCCGGATCGTCGGGCTCATGCCGGCCTTCGCGCAGGCCATCGACAGCGCTCCGGTCCTGAGCTGCTCCTCGAGAAACTGGTCGGCGGTCCCCTGGTCGACGAGGATGTGATCGTGCCGCGCCCCATCCTCGATCAAGGCAACCGAATCGTATTCGCGCCAGGCCGACCGGTCCTCGCCGAGATAGCGCGACAGCGCCTTTTCTCCCCAGGGAACCTGGCTTGGCGCAACTACGGGTGAGAAGGCGCTGATTGAGCGGAACTTGTCAGGATTACGCAAGCCGATGGTGAGCGCACCATGTCCGCCCATGCTGTGGCCCGTGATCGCCTGGCGCGCGAGATCGATCGGAAATTCCCTCGCGACCAATTGCGGCAGTTCGTCCTCGACATAGCTGCGCATGCGGAAGTTTTCGGACCACGGGGCCTGGGTCGCGTCGACATAGAAGCCCGCGCCCTTGCCGAAATCATATTCGCCTTCGGCATCGGGCACGTCCTCGCCGCGCGGAGAGGTATCGGGGGCGACGAAGACCACGCCGTGTTCGGCACAGGCGGCGCGGTATTCGCCCTTCTCGGTCACGTTGGCATGGGTGCAGGTGAGGCCGGAGAGATACCACAGCACCGGCAGCGTCGTGCCGTCCGCGTGCGGGGGCACATAGACCGAGAAGGTCATATCCGTTCCCGTCGCTTCCGACGAATGCGAAAGAACGAATTGTTCGCCGCCGAAGGCGCGGTTCTGGGAGAGGTATTCCATCGGCCGGACCTCCTTGTGTGGAGGCAGGGGATCAACCCCGCTGCGACGAGCGGAGCCGGTTCATCAGCCCGGACGATAGATGCCGCAGATCTTGTGGCCGTCGAGATCGCGGAAATAGGACAGGTGCACCGGGCCCATGGTGGTTTCGCGCAGACCCGGGGGATCCTCGCAAGTGGTGCCGCCCGCCGCGATCGCCGCGTCGTGGAGTTCCTTGACCTGCTCCGCGCTGTCGCACTTGAAGCCGATCGTCATCCCGTTGGCGCAGGTCGCGGGCTGACCGTCGATCGGCTGGCTGAGCGCGAGGACGTTGCCGTTGTGCATGAAGAAGACCCGCTCGTGCCCCGAGGAGGCGGTGTTGTCCATCGAACCCTGAACGCCGAGCACCGCGAGCGTCTTGGTCCAGAATTCCTTGGACTTCTGAATGTCGTTGGTCCCGATCATGATGTGGTTGAACATTGTCATGCTCCTCTTGCTGATGGGTCAGATATCGACGGCGTGCGTGGCTGTCGCGGCATCGCCGGTATTGGGTGTGTCGGCGGCGTCCATCACGAAGACCTTGGCTTCGCCCAGCGGTGCACGCGGACGATGCTGCGTGCCGGCGGGCACGACCACCATCTCGCCGGGGCCGAGCGTTTCGGTGCGATCGTGAAAATCGATCTCCAGCCGACCTTCGATCACCAGGAACATCTCGTCGGTGTCGTCGTGCTGGTGCCAGTGGAAGTCGCCTTCGAGCTTGCACAGGCGCACTTCGTTGTCGTTGAAGCGCGCCACGATCTTGGGCGACCATTGTTCGGAAAACAGGCCGAACTTCTCGGCCAGGCTGACCTTGCCGGCCATCAGTCGTAAACCACCACGCTGCGGATGCTCTCGCCCGCATGCATCAGCTCGAAGCCCTTGTTGATCTCCTCGAGCTTGAGCACGTGGGTGATCATGGGGTCGATCTGGATCTTGCCGTCCATGTACCAGTCGACGATCTTGGGCACATCGGTGCGTCCCCTGGCGCCGCCGAACGCCGTACCGCGCCAATTGCGGCCGGTGACCAGCTGGAAGGGCCGCGTCTCGATCGTCTTGCCCGCCTCGGCCACGCCGATGATGATGCTGGTGCCCCAGCCCTTGTGGCAGCATTCGAGCGCCTGGCGCATGACATTGGTGTTGCCGGTGCAGTCGAAACTGTAGTCCGCCCCACCATCGAGCATCGCGACCAGCGTGGCGACCACATCGTCGACCTCCCTGGGATTGACGAAATCGGTCATGCCGAAATGTTCGCCCCAGCTCTTCTTGTCGGCGTTGATGTCGACGCCCACGATGCGGTCCGCGCCCCCCATCTTCGCACCCTGGATGACATTCAGGCCGATCCCGCCGAGCCCGAAGACGACGACATTGTCGCCGGGTTTGACCTGCGCCGTGTTGACCACCGCGCCGACGCCCGTGGTCACGCCGCAGCCGATGTAGCACGTAGTGTGGAACGGTGCGTCCTCGCGGATTTTCGCCACCGCGATCTCCGGCAAAACGGTGAAGTTCGAAAAGGTCGAGCAGCCCATGTAATGGTGGATCGGCTTGCCGTTGTATGAAAAGCGCGTCGTCCCGTCGGGCATCAGGCCTCGCCCTTGCGTCTCGCGGATCGCGCTGCACAGATTGGTCTTGCCGCTGAGGCACATTTTGCACTGGCGGCATTCGGGGGTGTAGAGCGGGATGACGTGATCGCCCTCCTGCACGCTGGTGACGCCCGCACCCACTTCGCGCACCACCCCGCAGCCCTCGTGCCCTAGAATGCTGGGAAAGATCCCCTCGCTGTCGAGCCCGTCGAGCGTGTAGGCATCGGTATGGCAGATGCCGCTCGCCTTGATCTCGACCAGCACCTCGCCCGCCCTGGGACCTTCGAGATCCAGCTCGACCACTTCGAGCGGCTGTTTGGCTTCGAAAGCGACGGCAGCGCGGGTTTTCATATGTAACGATTCTCCTCGTCACCGGCCTAGTGAACCACCTGGCGCCCCGCAAGCCATTCGCCCGCGCGCAATTCGGTTGCGGTTCACTTGGTCATCCCTAGAGCCCAGTCATGCTCACCACGATCCTCGCCGCCATACTTGCCCAAGCGGCTCCCGCGCAGTTTTCCCCCGCCCGAACCCTCCCTCCCCCGGACGAGAACGATCTCGTCGACCTGCCGATCGAGCAGCAGACCGCGCTGCGCTGCGCGGTCGCCATCGCGCTCGCCGCCGAAAGGCAGCGGCAGGGCCAGGCAGAGGGCCAGGATTGGCCCGACCTGCTCGCCCAGCAGCGCGGCCGGGAATTCTTCGTCCGCACCTTCGCGCGCCTGATCGACGACACCGGCCTCACCCGCGAGGATCTCGCCCTGCGCGGCCGGCGGGAAGCCGAGGATCTGACAGCGGACGAAAGCCGGCTCGACGCGGTGATGCCCGCCTGCACGCTGTTGTTCGAGGCTTCGGGTCTCTAGCCCGCTTTCAGCGTCGGTTCATGGCGCGCAGACCAGACAGCGCATCACATCGAAATAAGGGTCGCAGGCCATGATTCGTCGTATGTCTCTCATCGCCGCCGTTCCGCTCGCCGCGGCGGCCGCGCCCGTCGCCGCGCAGGACCTCTATCCGGCGCCGAGCGAGACGGAATCGCTTGAGGCCATGGCGGAAACGCTGTCCGACCCTGCGCGGCAGGAAGAACTGGCCTCCACCGTGGCGGTGATGACCGAGATCCTGCTCGATCTTCCCCTCGCCCCGATCCTCGAGCCCATGGCCGAGATCGCGGCGGAGACCACCGGCGAGCCCATCCGGCTTGTCGATCCCGACGCGACCCTGCGCAAGATCGCGCCCGGCGCCGGCCGTATATCGGGGGAGGTGCAGGACAAACTTCCCCGCGCGATGGACAGCGTGGGGGCCATGAGTGGCGCGGTCGCGCGGATGGTGCCGGCGCTGCGAGAGATGGCGCAGCAGCTGCGCGACACGCTGCCGTCCGATCTCGGCGATCGCTGACGCCACCTCGACCGCGAAAAACCCGGCTATCTCCCCACCCTGCCAGTGGATTTTGCCTACGCGGTGAGGCATGACTGCCGCACATATGTGGCAACTCCACCAATTTCCTCTCTGCCCCTTCAGTCGCAAGGTTCGCCTGGCGCTGGGCGAGAAGAACATCCCCTTCGAACTGGTCACCCAGTTGCCGTGGGAAGGCCGCGAGGAATTGTGGCGGCTGAACGATGCCGGGCGGGTTCCGGTGCTGCACGATCCGGCACGCAGCATCGCCCTGTGCGACAGCCGGGCGATCTGCGAATATCTGGAAGAGACCGGGCAGCACGCCGCCCTGCTCGGCGGCTCGGCGCTGGCCCGGGCGGAAATCCGCCGGCTGGTGGCTCTGTTCGACGAGAATTTCCATGCCGACGTGACCGCACCGCTGCTCCACGAGAAGCTCAAGAAACGCACCGTCTATCGCCAGCCGCCGGATTCGCGCGCGCTGCGCGAAGCGATGAAGCTGGCGCACGGCCACCTCGACTACATCGACTGGCTGGTCGACAACCGCAGCTGGCTTGCCGGAGCGACGATGAGCCTCGCCGATCTCGCCGCGGCGGCGCAGATCTCGGTAGCCGATTACCTCGGCGGTATCGACTGGTCGGGGCACGAGCAGACCCGCAGCTGGTATTCGGTGTTCAAAAGCCGCCCCAGCTTCCGCGCGCTGCTGTCCGAGCGGATGGAAGGCATCGTGCCGCCCAAGCACTACGCGCTGGTCGATGCCTAATTCGCGACCATGGGGACCGCGCCGGGAGTTCGCACGTTTCCTCCCGTGAACGCCCTTCCCGGCCACATACACCGAAGGAATTCGCATGACCGACAAGATGAATCTCACCGATGCCGAATGGCGCGAGAAGCTTTCCCCCGAACAGTATCATGTGCTGCGCGAGAAGGGGACGGAGAGAGCCTTCACGGGAGCCTACGACAAGAACAAGCAGCCGGGCGAGTACCATTGTGCCGCCTGCGGCCAGCTCGTCTTCGAAAGCGCCGACAAATACGACAGCGGATCGGGCTGGCCCAGCTTCACCGCTCCGGCCGAAGGCGACGCGGTGGAAGAACACCGCGATGTCAGTCACGGAATGGTCCGCACCGAAGTCGTCTGCGCCAAATGCGAGAGCCATCTGGGACATGTCTTCCCCGACGGCCCGGGCGAAAACGGGCTCCGCTACTGCATCAATTCCGCGGCGCTGGATTTCGAACCGGAGGCCTGATCTCTGCCGGAGTGCATACTTCTCTCCTCGCCTATTCACCGCCGGTTACAACTCGCCTATGCACCGCGCGCATTCGGGCAATGGATGACATGAATTGGCAGATGGCAGAGGGCGCCAGATAAAGAAGCGCGGGGGCCGCAGGCGCGCTGCCGAGGCGAGCGCGAGCGAACGGCGGCGTGCGCATGCGCGCGGCGAGGGCGGCTGGCGGCTCTGGATGCGGCGGCTGTTCGTCTGGGGCGGCGCGCTGGCGGTGCTCGGCGTGCTGTTCGTTGGCCTCGCGGTCGCATTCGCCGCACGCTCCCTTCCTTCCTACTACCAGCTCAAGGCGACGCAGACCGGCCAGACGATCGTGGTGCGCGCCCGCGACGGGAGCGAGATCGTCGAGCTCGGCCCGAGTTACGGCCAGTGGCTCGCCTGGAACGAGATTCCGCAGGTGATGAAGGATGCGATGATTTCGGTCGAGGACCGGCGCTACTATTCGCATTTCGGCGTCGATCCGGTCCGCCTGACCGGCGCGATCTGGGAAGGGCTGACGGGCGACGATCGCATCGGCGGCACCTCCACCATCACCCAGCAGCTCGCCCGCAACGTCTTCCTCAATTCCAACCGCACGCTCGACCGCAAGCTGCGCGAGGCGGTGCTGGCTCTGGCGATGGAGGCCAAGTTCTCCAAGGAACAGATCCTCGAGCTCTATCTCAACAAGGTCTATTTCGGCGGCGGCGCCTACGGTGTCGATTCCGCCAGCCGCAAGTTCTTCAGCCATCCCGCAACCGAGCTCTCGACCGCCGAGGCGGCAATCATCGCCGGCCTTGTCAAGGCACCCAGCCGCTATTCCCCCACCGCCGACGTCGATGCCGCCGTCGCCCGCGCCAGCGTGGTCCTGCGGCTGATGAAGGAGCAGGGCCGCATTCCTCAGGACGCGACGGTCGATCCCAGCGCCGTGCGGCTGAAAGAGGACAACGGGCAGAACTCGGTGCGCTATTTCACCGACTGGGCGCTGCCCCAGCTCGACCTGCTGCTGCCCGAGACCTTTGAGCCGATCGAGGTCTGGACCACGCTCGACGTCGGCATGCAGCGCGCCGCCACCGCGGCGATCCAGGCCAACACGCCCGGCGGCGCCCAGGGCGCGCTGGTCAGCCTCGACCGCGACGGCGCGATCCTCGCCCTGGTCGGAGGCACCGACTACGTGCAGACCAACTACAACCGCGCGACCGAGGCGCTGCGCCAGCCTGGCTCCTCGTGGAAGCTGTTCGTCTATCTCGCCGCGCTGGAAGCCGGCTACACGCCGGAAGACCGCGTGGTCGACACGCCGGTGACGATCGACGGCTGGAGCCCGCGCAACTCGAGCGGCCGCAATGCCGGGGAGATGAGCCTCAGGACCGCCTTCGCCTATTCGGTCAACACCGTCGCCGCGCAGCTCGGCAACGAGGTCGGCTTCGGCACCGTCGCCTCCATGGCCAAGCGCTTCGGCATCACCACTCCGATCTCGACCTTCCCGGCGATGGTCCTGGGCAGCAGCGAAGTGCGCCTGCTCGACATGACTCGCGCCTTCGCCTCGATCAGCGAGAAGGGCAATTCGGTCGAGCCCTACGGCATCGTCAAGGTAACGACGGCGGAAGGGGAGCTGCTCTATCAGCACGAGCGCGCGCGGCAGGCGCAGCTGATCCCCGATTACGTCGCCGCCGGGATGACCGACCTGTTGCAAACCGCCGTCAACACCGGCACGGGGCGCGCGGCGCAGATCGGCCGCCCGGTCGCCGGAAAGACCGGCACCACCAGTTCCAACAAGGACGGCTATTTCGTCGGCTTTTCCAGCGGCATCACCACCGGGGTATGGATGGGCCGCGACGACAATGCGCGGGTCGGCGGCCTCCAGGGCGGGACCGCCCCGGCCCGCGCCTTCGCCGCCTATATGCGCTATGCGGTGAAGAACCGCCCGGTCGAGGAATTCGAGACCGAGCTCAAGCTTCCCGAATGGCAGCTGGAGCCCGACGAGGAATATCTCTTCGGCGAACCCGACGATTACTATTTCATCGATGAGCAGGGCAATCTGATCGAGCCGGGTCGTGGGGAAGAAGGAAGCCGCGACAATCCTTTCCCGGTCGAGGGCGAACGCCTGCCCGGCGATCTCGACCGTCCGCGCCCGCCGCATGGCCCCGACCGTAGCGAGGACGATCAGGCTGCAAGCGACGACTTTCTGGAACGCGCGACCGGTTCCGAGGATCGCCGCCCGCGTCCGGCGCCACCGCCGACGCCAGTGCCCCAGACCACCCGGAGCCCGGTTCAGCGCTAGCCGGGTGCATTTGCGCCGCGCAAAAAGAAAGCCCCCCGGCCAAGACGGCCGGAGGGCTCCGTGCTTTTTTCGAACCCGAGGATCAGCGCAGGCGAACGGCCTGGTAGACCAGCTGCCCGTTGCGGTTGCGGATGCGCAGCAGCAGCGCCTCGCGGTCCTCGGCCTGGGCCGCGCGGATCGCCGCCTCGAGATCGGCGATGCTGGCGATCTCGCGGTAATTGGCGCTGACGATGATGTCGCCGCGCTGCAGGCCCTTGCGGGCCGCGTCCGACGACTGGTCGACCGCGGCGATGGCGAGCCCGCTGATGTCGGGGCCGGCCCCGAGCTGGCGCGAGATCTGCGGGGTCAGCGGCAGCACCGAGAGCCCGAGCCGGTCCTCGATCGTTCCGCCGTTCTCGCTCGGCGACAGCTCGTCTTCCTGCTGCGCGTTCGGATCGAACATCTGCTGCTGGCGCAGTTCCTCCTCGCTCGGCCGGCGGCCCACGGTCACATTAACGCGGCGGCGATCGCCGTCGCGGACGAGATCGATCGGGATGGTCGTGCCTGGCGCAATGTTGGCGACCAGGAAGGACAGCGTCTGGTCGCTGGTCACGGGCCGGTCGTTGACCCGGATGACGATGTCGCCCGGACGGATGCCCGCGGCTTCGGCCGGCTCGCCAGGCTGGACGGTCTGGACGAATTCGCCCTGGTTCTGCGGCAGACCCAGCGAATCGGCCAGGTCGTCGCTGACCGGCTGGATGCTGACGCCGAGATAGCCGCGCTCGATGTTCTGGCCCTGACGCAGCTGCTCGACGATCGGCGCCGCGGTTTCGGCAGGGATCGCGAAACCGATCCCGACGCTGCCGCCCGAGGGCGAGAAGATCGCGTTGTTGATGCCGATGACGTTGCCCTGCATGTCGAACAGCGGGCCGCCCGAATTGCCGCGATTGATGCTGGCATCGGTCTGGATGTAGCGGTCGTAGGCACCGCCGCCGGTGTTGCGCAGTACCGCCGAGACGATTCCGCTGGTCACCGTTCCGCCGAGGCCGAAGGGATTGCCGATGGCGATCACCCAGTCGCCGGCACGCGCCTGGCTGGAATCGCCGAACCGGACGTAGGGAAAGTCGTCGCGACCGCTGACCTTGAGCACCGCGAGATCGCTCGCCGCATCGTTGCCGACCAGCTCGGCATCGTATTCGGTGCCGTCGGGAAGGGTCACGGTTATCTCTTCCACCGTGCCGCGTCCGGTCGGGCTGACGACATGGTTGTTGGTCACGATGTAGCCGTCGGCCGAGATGAAGAAGCCCGAGCCGAGCGACTGGCCCTCGCGGAACTGCGGCTCCTGCTGCTGGCCGCGGCGCTGGTTGAACAGTTCCTCGAAGGGTGTGCCG
Organism: Qipengyuania sp. MTN3-11; assembly: GCF_042851825.1. Taxonomy (NCBI): domain Bacteria; kingdom Pseudomonadati; phylum Pseudomonadota; class Alphaproteobacteria; order Sphingomonadales; family Erythrobacteraceae; genus Qipengyuania; species Qipengyuania sp. MTN3-11. The sequence goes on from NZ_BTGM01000002.1 coordinate 524,968, forward strand.
GCGAAGGGGTTGCCGCCCTGGCTCACCTGAACCCGCTGCCGGGTCGAGATGTTGACCACCGCCGGCTGCAATTGTGCTGTCAGCGCCGCGAAACTTTCGGGCGCGCCTTCGCGCGGCACCGCGCTGGCCATGCGGCTGTCGTCGTTCTGTGCCACCTGGGCGCCGGCCGGGTAACCGGTCGCCAACGAAATCGCGGCCCCGCCAACCAGCAGGGCACTCGTCAGTCCATAGGCATATCGCACGGGCATCACCTTCTTGCTCTCATTTCCATCAGTGTCGCAGGGCGCGCGAAAAAGACGCTCCGCCCCGTCAGATCGGGGTCAATTACATCCGTATCCGCTGAACGCGGATTGAACGCCGCGGGTCCCGCTCGACGAACGGTCAACGGCCTCCGCGGAACTGCCGCAGATACTCGTTCTGGTCGTCCATGATGATCGAACTCTGGCCCTGTCCCGACTGGAACGTGGTGCGGTAGGACTGCATGGCGCGGTAGAAATCGTAGAAGTCCGGATCCTTGCCATAGGCCTCGGCATAGATCTGCGCGGCTTCCGCTTCGGATTCGGCGCGGATGATCTGCGCATCGCGGCGGCCGCCGGCGCGGATCGTCTCGGCCTCTTCCTGCCGATCGGACTGCATGCGGGTGAAGGCGGCCTGGAGCGGCGTGCCCTCCGGCAGGTCCGCGCGCTTGATGCGCACGTCGAGGACCTGCGCTCCGTATTGCCGCGCTTCCTCGTCCAGTTCGGCGCGGATGTTCTCCATCGCATTGCCGCGTTCGGGCGTCAGCAGGCTGGCGAAGGTGCGCCGGCCGAGCTCCTGGCGAAGCACCGAGGTGAGGATCGGCTCGAGCTGGTTCTTGAGCAGCTCTTCCGAACCGGCGCGTTCGACGAACAGGACCGGATCGAAGATGCGGAACCGGGCATAGGCGTTGACCTCGAGACGCTGCTGGTCGTTGGAAAGGACGGTCTCCCCTTCCATGTCGAGGTCCTGGATGCGTCGGTCGACCATCTGGATACGCTCGATCAGCGGGATGCGGTACCACAGCCCGGCCCCGGTCGAACCGTAGGGCTCGTCGGGATCGAAGCGGTTGATCACGCTCACCGGTTCACCCGTGCGGATCTTCACCGCCTGGTGGGTCTCGGGGACGATCACGATCGAGCTGAGCAGCGCGATGATCAGGGCGATCACCGCGATGATCGTGAGCTTGTGGTTCTGCCAGACGTTTTCCATCCTACTGCTCCCCCCCGTTCGAGGGACCGGCGGACGGCGGCGTGGCCTGCTGCGCCCGGCGACGGATTTCCGGCAGCGGCAGGTAGGGCGTCACCCCGTCGGCCTCGACGATGGTCTTGTCGGTGTTGGCGAGCACGCTCTCCATGGTCTCGTAATAGAGCCGGCGACGGGTCACTTCGGGCGCCAGCCGATACTGCTCGTAGATCTCGTTGAACTCCGCGGCACTACCCTGCGCGGCGGCGAGCAGCTGCTGCTCGTAACGGCGCGCCTCGTTCAGATTGCGCTCGCGGTCCTGGCGCGCGGCGAGGACGTCGTTGAACGCCTCGATCACTTGCTCGGGCGCTTCGGTCCGGGCGATCTCGACGCCCTGCACCGCGATCCCCGCACCGTAGGCATCGAGGATTTCCTGCATCCGGCTGCGCACCCGGCTCTCGACCTGTTCGCGCCCCTCGCCGGACAGCACCCGGTCGAGTTCCGTCTCGGCCACCGCGGCCCGCATTGCCGCCTCGCCGACCTCGCGCAGGGTGTCCTGCGGATCGGCCAGTTCGAAGCGGAATTGCACCAGATCCTTGATGTTCCAGCGCACGACATAGGACAGGTCGACCAGGTTCTGATCGCCGGTGAGGATCAGGTTTTCCCCGCCGTCGCCGATGGTCTCGGTGCGGATCTCGCTGACGTCCTGCACGTCCACCGACTGGATCGGCCAGGGCAGGGTGAAGTTCGTGCCGGGCGACATGGTGTGGGAATATTTGCTGCCGAACCAGGTGACGAGGCCCTGTTCGCGCGGCTGGACGAAGTGGATGCTGGTAAACAGCACCCAGATCGCGACCACCGCGCCGATGATCAGCGGGGCCCAGCTCTTGCCGCCCGGCCGCGTGGGAATGCGGAAATTGGGCCCGCCCGGTCCGCCGCCGCCACCCAGGCGACGCGGCCCTTCGGGTCCACGATTCTTGAAGATATCCTCGATATTGGCGGAACGGCGGGGCCCGCCGCGGCCTCCGGAGCCACCCGAACCCGGCGGCAGCCACGGGTTCCTGGGGCCGCCCGATTTCGAAGGTTTGTCCGCCTTGGGCGCATCGTCCCCGGAATCGCCGCCCGATTCCCCATCGCCCCCCGAAGGCCTACCCCAGGGATTGCGGCCGGCCATCGCCAGCCCGATCTTTCGTCCGAACCCGTCCAGAATTCTCATGCTGCTATGTATAGGTGTGGTTTGGCGGAATAACAGGGGTTGTGCGCGGCTTTTCGATCCGGCACCCGCGCCAGTCGATGAGCGACACCGAAATCATCGCCTCCCTCCCCGCGTCGATCGCCGCGCGCGTCGTCTCGGGCGGGGTCAAGGACGGGCGCGCCATCGTCGTCGTCGATGTCGCCGGCCTCGACAACACTGCTCGGGGTGAGATCGAAAATGCCGTTCGCGATCTGATCGGTGCCCGCGAGGATGTCGACGAGGTCCGCGTGGTGCTGACCGCCGAGAAGAGGGCGCGGCGCATCATCGCCGTGGGATCGGGCAAGGGCGGGGTCGGCAAGTCCACGCTGACCGCCAATCTCGCCATCGCGCTCAGGAACCTTGGTCATGCGGTAGGTCTCGTCGATGCCGATATCTACGGCCCGTCGCAGCCGACCATCCTCGGCAATCGCGGCAAGCGACCCGAACTCGCCGGCAACAAGCTCGTGCCCGTGCCCAATCGCTGGGACGTGCCGGTGCTCTCGATGGGCCATCTGGTCGAGGAAGGCGCGGCGATCGCCTGGCGCGGGCCGATGGCGGGCAATGCGCTGGGCCAGCTGGTCGATGCCGAATGGGGACCGGCGGACCTGCTGCTGGTCGATCTGCCACCCGGGACCGGCGACGTCCAGTTGACCATGCTGCAGAAGTTCAAGCCCGCCGGCGCGGTTCTGGTCTCGACCCCGCAGGATCTTGCGCTGATCGATGCGGCGCGGGCCGGATCGCTGTTCGAACAGTCCAAGGTGCCGGTGATCGGGCTGGTCGAGAACATGTCCGGCTATGTCTGCCCGCATTGCGGCGAGGTGTCCGATCCGTTCGGCACCGGCGGCGTCGAACGGGCCGCAGAGGGGCTGGAACTGCCCTTCCTCGGCCGCATTCCGCTCGCGCTCGGCATTCGCCAGGGAAGCGATTCCGGCGAGCCGCCCGCCGCGCAGGGCGGCGAGCTTGCCGCACCCTTCGAGGCGATCGCCCGCAAGGTCTCCGAATGGCTTGGCGCGAACGCCTGACCACCCTTCCGGTCACGCGCCGCCAGGTGTTCACCGGCGCGGCGCTGGGCGGGGGGTTGGTGGTCGCATGGCGGCTGTGGCCGCGAAGCTACGACCCCCCGCTCGAACCCGCGCCCGGCGAAACCGGCTTCGGTGCCTGGCTGACGGTCGCCCGCGACGGGGTGGTGACGGTCGCCGTGCCGCAACTGGAGATGGGTCAGGGGGTGACCACGCTGTTGCCGCAGGTCGTGGCGATGGAGATGGGTGCCGACTGGCGGCAGGTCGCGGTGATCCCCGCTCCGCCCAGCGGCGCGCAGCCCAATGTCCCGCTCGCCGGCAAGTGGAAGCCGCTGTGGGCCCGGCTTCCCGCGCTCGCCAATGCTCAAAGGTTCGCCAGCGAGACCCGTTTCATCGCCACCGCCGACGGCACCAGTCTCGCCGCCTACGAGACGCCGGCGCGCGAGGCGGGCGCGACCGCGCGCGCGCTGATGGCGATGGCGGCGGCCGATAGGTGGAACGTCGCCTGGGAGGAATGCGATGTCGCGCAGGGCATCGTGTCGCACGGAAACAACCGCGCCACCTTCGGCGAGCTGGCCGAGGATGCGGCGGGCTTCGATCCTCCCGATCCACCGCCGTTGCGCACCGAGGCACCGCTGGATGCGCCGGAGGATGCCGTGGTCCTCGGGGAAACCGGGGCTTCAACGCGTTATCCCCGGCTCGACCTGCCCGCCAAGGTCGACGGCAGCTTTCTCTTCGCCGGCGACGTGCGGCTTCCGGGCATGGTCCACGCCTCGATTCGCCATGGACCCATGGGTCTTCCCGAATTGACCGGGTTCGATCCTGCGTTGGCTGCCCGGGTTCCGGGGGTCATCACCCTGGTCACCTCGCGGCGCTGGATCGCCGCCGTCGCCGAAAGCTGGTGGCAGGCGGAGCAGGCCCTTGCGGCCATGCGCCCGCGGTTCTCGGGGCCAAAGGCCGTCGATCACGGCACGATAGGGGAACGGCTCGACGCCGGACTGGCCACGGGCGAGGCACACCGGATCACCACGCGCGGCGAGCCCGACGCCGCGCTCGCCGACCCCGAGTTCGTCCGGCGCTACGACATCGGGCCAGCGGTGCACAATGCGATCGAGACGGCGAGTGCGACCGCGCATTTCGCCGATGGCAAGCTGGAACTGTGGATCGCCAGCCAGGCACCCGAAGCCGCGAGGCGGGCTGCGGCGAAGGCGATCGGATTGTCGGACGGCGACGTGGTGCTCTATCCCATGGGTGCCGGGGGCAGCTTCGATGCGCGGCTGGAACGCCAGCACGCGATCGAGGCGGCGCAGATCGCCTACGAAATCGGCCGCCCGGTGCAGCTGACCTGGCCGCGGCGCGAGGAGGCCAAGACGCTGCCGCCCCGCACTCCACTGGCAATCCGGCTGACCGCGGCACTGGCTGAGGAAGGCCTGCCCGCCGCCTGGCGCGCGCGCGTCGCCTGCCCCGCGACGGTGCGCGAATTCGGTAACCGCCTGTTCGACAATTCGACTCCGGAGGCAGCGATTCGCGAGGCTGCGGGCGAGGCCGATCCGCTGGCGCTCGAAGGGGCCATGTCGCCCTACACGATCCCGGCGGTGGCGATCGACCATGTCCCGGTGACGCTCGACCTGCCGACCGGGCGGCTGCGCGGCAATGCCCCGGCCTATACCGCCTTCGCCAACGAATGTTTCGTCGACGAACTGGCGCGCGCGGCCGGGCGCGATCCCTTTCTCTACCGCATGGCGATGCTGGGGGCGGACGGGCGCATGGCCGACGTGCTGCGGCGCGCCACCCGGTTCGGCGGCTGGGATGGCGGCGGCGAAGGCAGCGGACAGGGCCTGGCGATGGTCCGGATGGAAGGGCCGGGCGGCGAGAGCGAGGACGCCGGCTTCATTGCCTGTGTCGCGCAGGCGCGGCTGGGGGCCGGCGGAGTCCAGGTCGAACGGCTGACCGCGGTCGTCGATATCGGCCGCATCGTGAACCGCGACCTCGCCCGGCAGCAGATCGAGGGCGGGCTGATCTTCGGCCTGTCGCTCGCCACCGGATCGAGCCCCGAATGGGTTGCGGGCCGGCCGGAGCCTGCGAGCCTGCGCGACATGGGCCTGCCGACGCTGGCGAGCATGCCCGAGATCGCGCTCGATTTCGTGGAGAGCGAAGCCGCGCCCTTCGATCCCGGCGAGCTCGGCGTGGCGGTCGCGCCGCCGGCCATCGCCAACGCGCTGTTCGCCGCGACCGGGCTTCGCTTCCGGCGCCTGCCGCTGCTATCGGAAGGATTGTGAGAATACCGACATGACATGGCAGCCCCAGTCCCTTCCAGGCGATCATCCTGCGGTTCTCAGCGGCGGCATCGGCGTGCTGCTGGTCAATCTCGGCACGCCTGATGCGGCCGATACGGGCTCGGTCCGGCGCTATCTCGGCGAGTTCCTGTCCGACCGGCGCGTGGTCGAGATCCCCGCCATTGCCTGGCAGCCGATCCTGCGCGGAATCATCCTCAACACCCGCCCGAAGAAGAGCGCCGAGGCCTATCGCAAGGTCTGGCGCGAAGACGGCTCCCCGCTCGCCGCGATCACCCGGGCCCAGGCGGAAAAGCTCCAGGCCCGTCTGGGCGATACCGTGCGGGTCGACTGGGCGATGCGTTACGGCACGCCGGCGATCGGCGATCGGCTTCAGGCGCTGATGGATGCCGGATGCGAGCGCATTCTGCTGGCTCCGCTCTACCCGCAATATTGCGCCGCGACGACTGCGACGGTTGTGGACAAGGCTGCGGACAAGCTGCGGGAAATGCGTTGGCAACCTTCGCTGCGCACCCTGCCGCCCTATCACGACGATCCGGCCTATATCGAAGCGCTGGCGAGCGACATCGGCGCCCAGCTCGACGCGCTCGCGTTCTCGCCCGAGGTGCTGCTGCTGAGCTTCCACGGCATGCCGGAGCGCACGCTGCATCTCGGCGATCCCTACCACTGTCACTGCCGCAAGACCGCGCGGCTGCTCGGCGACAAACTTGCCGGTCGCGGTTTGGAAATCCGGACCAGCTTCCAGTCGCGCTTCGGCCGGGCCAAATGGCTCGAACCCGCAACCGACGCCACGATCGCGGAACTGGCGGCGGGCGGAACCAGGCGCCTGGCCATCGCCGCACCGGGTTTTTCCGCCGATTGTCTCGAGACTCTGGAAGAACTCGCGATCCAGGGTCGCGAGCAGTTCGAGGCGGCGGGCGGCGAGGACTTTGCCGCGCTTTCCTGCCTCAACGACGGCGATGCGGGGATGGCGATGCTGGAGACGATCGTCCGCCGCGAACTGGCGGGGTGGATTTAGCCGGCGCGCTTACTTACACGGGCGTAAGTTGTCAGGAGCAACCCATGGCCACCCTCGCCGCCCACCAACCGCCCGAATTCCAGCCGACCCATTGGCGCAATCGCCTCCCGCCCGAACATCTCGACCACATTCCTGGCGAGAAGGGCGCGCCGCTGGTCGGGCACACCTTCAACCAGTTGAAGGACCCACACGCCTTTTCCCGGCGCATGTTCGAGACCTACGGTCCGGTCTACAAGGTCCGCACCATGGGCGCCTGGCACGTCGCGCTGATCGGGGCGGAGGCCAATGAGCTGATGCTGTTCGATCGGGCGAAGATCTTCTCCTCCGATCAGGGCTGGAGCCCCGTGCTGCACCGGCTGTTTCCTGGCGGCCTGATGCTGCTCGATTTCGATCATCACCGCGCCGACCGCCGGGCGCTCTCGATCGCCTTCAAGCCGGGGCCGATGCGGCATTACGCCGACAGCCTCAACCGCGGGATCTCGCAGCGCGTGCAGGAGTGGGGCGCGGGCCCCATGACGTTCTATCCGGCGATCAAGCAGCTGACGCTCGACCTCGCCGCCGACAGCTTCATCGGCCTGCCCTTCGGTCCCGAGGCGGATCGGATCAACCAAGCCTTCGTCGACATGGTCCAGGCCTCGATCGCCCCGATCCGCAAGCCGCTGCCCTTCACCAGGATGAAGAAGGGGGTCGACGGCCGCGCCTTCCTTGTCGACTATTTCACCCGCGAGACCCGGCGGCGCCGGGCCGAGGGCGGCGGGCAGGACATGTTCAGCCAGTTCGCCACCGCCGAGTTCGAGGACGGCAGCCTGATGAGCGTCGAGGCGGTGGTCGACCACATGAACTTCCTGATGATGGCGGCGCACGACACCATCACCTCGAGCGCCACCTCGCTGGTCTATCTGCTGGCGAAGCACCCGGCATGGCAGGACCGGCTGCGCGAGGAACTGCGCGCGATCACCGGCGACAGCGGCGACTTGTCTTACGACGATCTCGGCAAGCCGGAGCTGACCGAGATGGCGTTCAAGGAGGCGCTCCGCATGATCCCCCCGGTTCCGAGCATCCCCCGCCGGGCGCTGCGCAGTTTCGACTACGCCGGCTACACCATTCCCGCCGGCGCCTCGGTCGGGATCAACCCGCATCTCGTCCATCATCTGGAAGAGCACTGGCCGGACCCCGATCGCTTCGATCCGGAGCGTTTCACCGCGAACGAGGTGAAGGCCCGGCACAAATACGCCTGGGTCCCCTTCGGCGGCGGCGCGCACATGTGCCTGGGGCTGCATTTCGCCTACATGCAGATCAAGGTGCTGATGGCGCAGCTTCTGACCCGCTACCGGATCGAGGCGGAGGAGGGCTACGATCCCGACTGGCAGGCCTGGCCGATCCCCCAGCCCAAGGACGGACTGAAAATCGCGCTCAAGCCGCTTTAGCTGAAGTCGATGGCGATGCCGTCCTTCACCCAGTCGCCGTAACGGGTTGGGCTGAGCTCTTCCTCGTTCGGACATCTCTCTGGTGCCGGAGGCGGCTCGTTGGTCCAGTGGGCGGGCTTCTCGAAACCCTCGGGTCGTTTGGTGGCGCGTTCCATACGACAGGAATGCGCGGGCTGGCGCGCGGTTTCAATCCCGCCTAGGCGCGGGGCCATGCCCACGCCGCCAGGATTTCACGCCCGCCGCGCCGCGCTGCGCCTGCTCGATGCGGTGCTGCGGCGCGGGGAAACGCTCGACCAGAGCTTCGGCGGAGCGACGCAAGATGTCCGCAAGCCCGAGGATCGGGCGCTGGCACGCGCGATCGCTTCGGAGAGCCTGCGCTGGCTGGTCGATCTCGACACGCTGATCGATACCGCCACCGAGCGGCCGCTGCCCGAGGACGCCAAGCCGCGCATGGTCCTGCGCATGATGCTGGCTCAGTGGCTGCGGCTCGAAACCCCGCCGCATGCGGTGGTGGCGACCGGGCTGCCGCTGCTGTCCGGGGGGCCGCGACGGTTGGCGCACGGTGTCTTCTCCGCCCTGACCGCGCGAAATGCGAAGCTGCCGGAATACCCCACGCTGCCCGCCGATGTGGCCGAGCGCTGGGGCGCGCGGTCCGGTCCGATCGCTGCCGGGCTCGCCGAGCCGCCACCGCTCGACCTGGCGCTGCGCGATCCACGGGAAACCGCGCATTGGGCAAACCGGCTGGGCGGCGAAAGCCTGATGCCCGGCCATGTCCGGCTGCCGCGCGGCGAGGCGGTGGAGCGGCTGGACGGTTTCGGCGCCAAAAACGGTGGCGGCGCTTGGTGGGTGCAGGATCTCGCAGCCTCGCTCCCAGCCCGCCTGCTCGGTCCGGGCGAGGGGCGGCAGGCGCTCGACCTGTGCGCCGCCCCGGGCGGCAAGACGCTGCAACTGGCGGCCGCGGGCTGGCAAGTGACCGCGCTCGACATCTCCAAGCGGCGGCTCGATCTGCTCAAGGCAAATCTGAAACGGACCGGGCTCGCGGCGAACCCGCTGCGGGCCGACGCGCTGGCGTGGGAGCCCAAGCACCGCTTCGACGCGATCCTGCTCGATGCGCCCTGCACCGCAACGGGCACCGCTCGCCGCCATCCCGACGTCCTCCATCGTATCCGCGCGCGACAGATCGCCGAAATGTCCCAGCTTCAGACCGCGCTTCTCGAACGGGCGCGCCACTGGCTGAAACCCGGCGGCATGCTGGTCTATGCGGTCTGTTCGCTCGAGCCGGAGGAAGGCGAGGCGCAGGCCGATGCGGTTCCGCTCGCCCCGCTGCCGGTGCGCCCGGAAGAATTGCCCGCCGGCCTCGACTCCCGGCCCGATGGCTGGCTGCGCACCGATCCCGGGATGCTGTCCGCGCAGGGCGGGCTCGACGGGTTCTTCGTTGCCCGCTGGCGCAGCGAGACTACGCCTCCGCCTTGAGGTGCTTCTGGAAGCTCTTGCGCAGCTTCATCAGCTTGGGCGGAATGGTAGCGAGGCAGTAGGGATTGCGCTGTCCCTCGCCCTCCCAATACTCCTGATGGTAGTCCTCGGCCGGGTACCAGGTTCCGCTCTCGATCGTGGTCACCGCCTGCTCGCCGGCATGGTCGGCGTTCCAGCGCTCGATCGCGGCGCGGGCCTCGTCCTCCTGCCCCTCGAGCGGAAAGATGGCGCTGCGATACTGCGTGCCGACATCGTTGCCCTGGCGGTTGAGCTGGGTCGGATCGTGGGTGCCCATGAATACGTCGAGCAGGTCGGCGAGCGAAATCTCCGCCGGATCGAATTCCACCTTCACCGCCTCGGCATGGCCGGTGGTGCCGCTGCACACCTGCTTGTAGGTCGGATCGGGCGCGTCGCCGCCGATATAGCCGCTCTCGACGCTTTTCACGCCCACGACATCGTTCATCACCGCTTCCGTGCACCAGAAGCATCCACCCGCAACGATCGCGGTCTCCGTATCGGCCATGGTCGTATCTCCTTTGCCAGGGGATGTAGGAAGCCGTCTCCCGCTTGTCATCCGCACCGCGCAAGGGCAGGATGAGGATGCAACACAGGGAGCTTCGTCATGCGTATCACTCTAGCCGCCATCGCCGCGCTCGCGATGGCCGCGCCCGCCTTCGCCCAGCAGCAGCCCGAGCACGAGGGGGCCGGTTCGCACGACGGCCACCACAACGAAGGCATGGACCATGTGATGGACCAGGAAGCCTTCATGCAAAACCACGGCGAGCAGCTTTCCGCAGCGCTCAACCACCCCACCCGGTCGGAAGACCGCGCCCGCGACCAGTATCGCCATCCCGCCGAAACGCTGGCCTTCTTCCATGTCGGGCCCCACATGAAGGTCGGCGAATATGCACCCGGCGGGGGCTGGTACACCCGCGTGCTCGGCCATTATCTCGGCGGCGAAGGGCAATTGGTCGGCCTCTATTTCGATCCCACCAGCGGGCCGTTCAACGCCCAGTCGCAGCAGGGCATCCGCGACGGGGCCGCCGGTTTCGCGGCCGAGGCGGCCGAGTTCACCGGTCTGCCCGCCGACAATTTCTCCGGCTTCACCCTGGAAACCTTGCCCGAGGATCAGGTCGGCACCTTCGATCGCATCCTGGTCGTGCGGATGATGCACAACCTCATGCGCTGGAACATTGCCGACAGCGAGCTTAAGAAGATGCGCGCGCTGCTCAAGCCGGGCGGTATCCTCGGCGTGGTCCAGCATCGCGCGCCCGCGGATGCATCGGCCGATTATGCCAATGGCTCCAAAGGTTATCTGCGGCAGGACGACGTGGTCGGCTTCGTCGAATCTCTGGGTTTCGAGCTGGTCGCCGCAAGCGAAGTCAACGCCAATCCGCGCGATCCGGCGAACTGGGAAGGCGGCGTATGGACGATGCCGCCATCGCTCGGCGGAGACGATGCGATGGACGCGCAGACGCGCGAGCTGGGCGAAAGCGACCGCATGACCCTGATGTTCCGCAAGCGGTGATGGCCGGACGTATCCTCCTTGCCCTCGGGCTGGCGCTGGCGGTGAGTGCCTGCGACGCGGCGCTCGAACCGCGCCAGGTACGCATGGCGGAGGAAACGGAGAAGGCGGACGCATCTCCCGAACAGGTCCGCTCCGAGGTCGAAGCGGCTCTGGCCGAAAGCGTCGCCGGCTGGAACGCGGGCAATATGGACCGCTTCATCGGCGCCTATTCTGCGGCACCGGACATCACCTATATCTCGGGCGACGAACTGGTGCGCGGCCGCGCGAGCATGGCGGAACGCTACGCGACCGATTACGATTTCGCCGATGCTGCGTCACGCGGCGAACTGGCGATCGAGACTCTGGATTTCCGCCCCCTCGGTCCCGATCACGCGCTGCTCGTGGGCCGCTACACCCTGACCTGGCCCGATCGCGAGCCGGCGAGCGGCCCGACCTCTCTGGTCTTCGCGCGCGAGGACGAGGGCTGGCGCATCGTCGCAGACCATTCGGGCTGAACGCCAGCTCCGGTTAAGTCTTTGCGCTGCAAGCGAAAGAGCGACATCGCCGCCGGGAGAATTGCCGTGAACAGGAATGTGCTTGCCCTCGCCTCTGTCGCGACCTTCGGCCTCGCCGCTTGCGGCGATGCGCCCTACGATCCCCGTGGGGTCGATCACGACGAGACGCTGCTCTCGGTCAGCGCAACCGGCGAGGCCGAGACCCGCCCCGACGAGGCTTTCTTCGAGGTCGGGGTCAACAATTGGTCGACCAGCGCATCCTCGGCCAGCGAGGCGAACACCGAAGATATCGAGGACGTCGTTGCCGCGCTCGGTGCGGCGGGCATTCCCGAAGAGGACATCCAGACGCGTACGGTCGGGATCCAGCGCATCGAATACGGCGACCGCAAGGGCCAGTTCCAGGCGAGCAACGTCGTCTCGGTCACCGTCCGCGACATCGACAATGCCGGGCGCGCGGTGACCGCGGCGACCGAGGCGGGAGCCAATGTCCTGTCCGGACCGGACCTTCGCATCTCCGACAGCGAGAGGGCGGCCAACGCCGCCTATGGCGAGGCGTTCAGGGCCGCCCGCGCACGCGCCGAGGCCTATGCCGAGGCGGCGGACATGGAGATCGCGCGGGTCCTCACCATCCGCGACGGCGGCGGATCGCAGGGCGATCGCTACATTCCCGGCGCGCCGCCACCGCCGGTTGCCCCCGTGGTCCAGACGATGGCCATGCCCGAGGAAGGCGGCCGGATCATGCCCGGCCAGACCACCAGCCGGGTGGCGGTATCGGTGGACTTCGCGCTCCGGCCCAAATAGATCGCGCGACCATGCGCACTCTGACCGTCGCCGTTCTGCAGCTGCCGCTCGCCCGGGCCCGGGAAACGGACAATATCGCGGCCGTGGCCGAACTGGTGTCGCAGGGCGCCGAACGCGGGGCGCAGATCGTCCTGCCGCCCGAACTCTTCGCCGGAGAGTACTTCTGCCGCGTGGAAGACGAGGCGCTGTTCGCCCGCGCTCGGCCGACCGCCGAACACCCGAGCGTCCTCGCAATGCAGGAACTGGCCGCGAAGCACCGGATCGTTATTCCCACCAGCTTCTTCGAGCGCGACGGGCACCATTATTACAACACGCTGGCGATGATCGGCCCCGACGGCGCGATCATGGGCACCTACCGCAAGAGCCACATCCCGGACGGCCCCGGCTACGAGGAAAAATACTATTTCCGTCCGGGCAACGACGGCTTCAAGGTCTGGGACGTGCCCTGCACCGGGGAGAACGCAGGCGCCACTGCGCGGGTCGGGGTCGGCGTCTGCTGGGACCAGTGGTACCCCGAAAGCGCGCGGGTGATGGCGCTCATGGGGGCCGAAGTCCTGTTCTATCCCACCGCGATCGGGTCCGAGCCCTACGACGCCGATCTCGACACCAGCCGGATGTGGCGCCGGGCGATGATCGGCCATGCGGTGTCCAACTGCATGCCGGTCGCCGCCGCCAACCGGATCGGCCACGAGGGCACGCAGGAAGCCGGCAACCGTTTCTACGGCCACAGCTTCGTCAGCGACGAATGGGGCGATCTGGTGGTGGAGTTCGGTGCCGATCAAGAGGGTGTTCTGGTAGCTACGCTCGACCTCGAGCGTGCCGCGCGGCACCGCGCGGGCATGGGCTTCTTCCGCGATCGCCGCCCCCAGCTCTACGGCCGCATCAGCGAGGATGTCTGAGGCCGCGGAGCACCGCTACCTTATCGCTCTGGGATCGAACATGCGGGTGCCCGGTGCCGGAAATCCGCCCAAAGTGCTGGAGGCAGCACTCGCGCGCATCGCGCAATCGGGCACTGTAATCGTAGCGCGCTCGAACATCGTCGCAAGCCGCCCGATCGGCCCCTCCGCCCGGCTCTATGCCAACGCCGCCGCCGTCCTGACGTCGCGGCTCGAACCGCCACGGATGCTCGCGAGGCTTCAGGCGATCGAGGACGCATCGGGCCGCCGGCGTCGCGGTGCCCGGTGGGGCGCGCGGACCCTCGACCTCGACATCGTGCTGTGGAGCGGCGGCAGCTGGCACGACCAGACTTTGACGATTCCTCATCCCCGCTTCCGGCAGCGGGATTTCGTCCTCGCGCCTGCGACCGGCATCGCCCCCCGCTGGCGCGACCCGATTACCGGGCTGACCCTGCGCCAGCTCCATGCCCGCTTGACCCGCCCCCGCCCCCTGCCTAGGTGCGCGGGCGGTCGGGCCCTTAGCTCAGTCGGTAGAGCAACTGACTTTTAATCAGTAGGTCGCTGGTTCGAACCCAGCAGGGCTCACCACCTCTACCTGTCATCGCCAGACTTGCCCCACCCGCCGCCGCCGGGAGTGAGGATGACGAAGGTATCGCCCGGTTGCATTTCGGCCGATGCTGTCGCTCCGAGAGTGACGGTGGTTCCGTCGGCGCGTTCGACCCAGTTCTTGCCGGGTAGCGCATCGTTGCCGCCACGGATGCCGCGCGGGGGCACGGCGCGGCGGTTGGCGAGGATGTTGGCGCGCATGGCCTCGAGGAAGGTGATCCGCCGCTCGACCCCCTCGCCCCCGCGATGCAGGCCTGCGCCGCCCGACCCGCTCCGGACGGCGAAGCGATCGACCTGCACGGGCAGGCGCATCTCCAGCACCTCGGGATCGGTGAGGTGCGAATTGGTCATGTGGGTCTGCACCGCATCGGTGCCGTCGTGATCGGGGCCGGCCCCCGAGCCGCCGGCGATGGTCTCGTAATACTGGTGCGCCGCGTTGCCGAAGGTGAAGTTGTTCATCGTTCCCTGGCTCGGCGCGAGCCGCCCGGTCGCCGCGAACAGGGCGTCGGTGACCACCTGGCTGGTCTCGACATTGCCGGCGACCACGGCCGCGGGCGGTTCCGGGTTCAGCATCGAGCCTTCGGGGACGACGAGATCGACCGGTCGCAGGCAGCCGTCGTTCATCGGGATCGCATCGTCGATCAGCGTGCGCAGGACATAGAGCGCCGCGGCCCGCGTGATCGAACGCGGGGCGTTGAAATTGTCGCCGAGCTGCGCACTGGTGCCGGTGAAGTCGAACACCGCCGAACGGTTCTCCCGATCGATGCGGATCGAGACCTGCACCTCGGCACCATTGTCCATGGCATAGGCAAATGCGCCGTCATCGAGACCGCCGAGAAGATTGCGAACGGCTTCCTCGGCATTGTCCAGCACGTGTTCCATGAAGGCGTCGACCACCTCGGCTTCCTGCTCCTTCGCCGCGGCAACGAGCAAAGCGGCGCCGCGGGTGCAGGCGGCGAGCTGGGCGCGCAGGTCCGAGATATTGCGATCGGGATTGCGGGCCGGCCAGCGCGACCGCGTCAGTTCGGCGCGGATTCCCTCCTCCTGGAAGCGCCCCTCGTCGGCGAGCAGGACGTTGTCCAGCAGCACGCCTTCCTCATCGATGCTGCGGCTTTCGGGCGGCATCGAACCGGGAGCGATTCCGCCGACATCGGCATGATGCCCGCGCGCCGCGACGAAGGCGTCCGGTTCCGCCGATGCGTCCCGGTAGAAAACCGGGACGATCACGGTGATGTCGGGCAGGTGCGTTCCGCCGCGATAGGGATCGTTGAGCAGATAGGCGTCGCCGCGCCGGAATCCGCGTCCGTCGACGGGGCCTTCCTGCCCGGCCCCGCGCGCCTCGATCACCCGCGCGATGCTGTCCCCCATCGACCCGAGATGCACCGGGATATGCGGGGCATTGGCGATCAGCGCACCGTTGCGATCGAACAGCGCGCAGGAGAAATCGAGACGTTCCTTTATATTGACCGAGGTCGCGGTGGCGCGCAGCACCAGACCCATTTCCTCCGCGATCGCCATGAAGAGATTGGCGAACAGTTCGATCCGAACAGGATCCGCACCGGTGCCGTTCGATGCACCGCGCACGATCGGCCGCGAGCGCGAGAGGATCAGCGATCCCTCGCTCTCGAGCTTCGCGTCCCATCCCTCCTCGACCGTCGTGGTCGAGCCGGGATCGATGACCAGGACGGGCCCGCGGACGGTTTCGCCCGCCTCCATCGCCGCTCGTTCGACAGCATGCCACGATCCGCTTGCCTGCGCCCCCACGGCAATGGGCTCCGGCTCGATCGCGGTCAGCCCGCCCACCGTGCCGCTCGCCTCGATGCTGAGCGCATCGACGATGATGGGCGCATCCGGCTCCGAATAGCCGAAATGTTCGCGATGCAGAGCGCGGAAATTCTCGTCCATCCGCCGGAGGTCTGCGCAATCGACGGTCAGCGTGCTGTCGCTGCCGGCGAAGCGCAAACGAGCGCGCGGTTCGATCACGATGCCGTCTCCGGGGACACCCTGCGCTCTCAGGTCCGCCCCGGCGTCGCGCTCGAGTTCGGCCTTGACCGTTTCGAAGCCGTCCGCAAGCGGAGCCACGAGGCTGCGTTCCCGGATGGTCTTCACCGGTGCCAGCCCGATTCCCCAGGCCGACAGCAGGCTGGCGAGCGGGTGGACGAGGACCGTATCGATCCCCAACCGGTCGGCGATGCGGCAGGCGTGCTGGCCGCCGGCGCCGCCGAAGCAGGCCAGCGCATAGCGGGTGACGTCGTGCCCCCGGGCGACGCTGATCCGGCGGATGGCGCTGGCCATGTTGTCGACCGCGATCGCCAGGAAGCCTTCCGCGATCGCCTCGATCGTCATCCGCCCGTCGAGAAGTTGCGCGATCTCTTCCAGCCGGGCCATCGCGGCGGCCCGATCCAGCGGTGCGTTCCCCTCGGCCCCGAAGACGTGCGGGAAGAAGGCAGGGTCGAGACGGCCCAGCGCGAGGTTGCAATCGGTTACGGTCAGTGGCCCGCCCCTGCCGTAACAGGCCGGACCGGGCTGTGCGCCCGCGCTCTCGGGACCTGCCCGGAAGCGGCCGCCTTCGTAGCGACAGATCGACCCGCCCCCCGCCGCGACCGTATCGATCCGCATCGCCGGCGCCGCGACGCGGACCCCGCCCACGACGCTGTCGCCGGTGAGTTCGTAGCGCCCGGCATAATGGCAGACATCGGTGCTGGTGCCGCCCATGTCGAAGCCGATGAGCCGTTCGTGCCCCAATGCCCGACCGGCTGCGACCATGCCGACCACGCCGCCAGCGGGACCGGAAAGGATCGCATCCTTGCCCCGGAAGCTGTCCGCCGTCGCCAGTCCTCCGTTGGACTGCATGAAGGACAGGCGATCATGCGCCGGCAGGCTTGCTTTCAGCGTCTCGACATACTGCCGCAGGATCGGAGACAGGTAGGCATCCACCACCGTCGTGTCACCACGCGGCACCATCTTCACCAGCGGCGAGACCTCGTGGCTCACGCTGACCTGGGCAAAGCCGATCTCGCGCGCGATCCTGGCGAGCGCCTGCTCATGCGCGATGTGCTTCCACCCATGCATGAGCACGATCGCGAGCGAGTCGAAACCTTCGCCTCGCAGCGATTGAAGCCGGTCGCGGGCGTCGGCCTCGTCGAGCGCGGTGAGCACGTCGCCCTCCGCCGACAGCCGTTCCGCGATCTCGACCACGCGCTCGGGCAATTGCTCGGGCAGCACGATGTGGCGCGCGAAGATGTCCGGGCGCGCCTGGGTACCGATGCGCAGCGCATCGGCAAATCCGTCGGTGATCGCCAAGGCCAGCCGGGCGCCCTTGCGTTCGAGCAGGGCATTGGTCGCCACCGTGGTCCCGACCCGCAGTTCGGCGACCGCTCCCGCGCCGTGGCGTTCCATGAGCCTTCGCACGGCCTCGCTGGCGGCGTCCGCATAGCGGTCCGGGTCTTCCGACAAAAGCTTGTGGGTGACCAGTCGACCGTTGGGAGTGATCGCCACGACGTCGGTGAAGGTTCCGCCGCGGTCGATGGCGAAGCGCCAGGCGCGGCTTGTGTCGTCGGGGCTGTCGGTGGCGGTCATCGTGTCACGCCTTTCGCACGATGTCGGCCCGCGATCAAAGCCTCGCCATTCAGCCGCTGGCCCGGACCCTCTCGTCCCTGGGATAATCTCCGATGAGTTCCGCCAGCTTGCGCTCCGCGACCGGCGCGCTGAGCAAATAGCCCTGGATGAACTGGCAACCCTCGCGGCGGAGGATTTCCCGCTGTTCGGGCAGTTCGACGCCTTCGGCGAGCGTATCCATCCCCAGTGCTTCGGCGAGGGTGGTGATCGCGCGAATAACGGCGTGACCGTTGCCGTCCTCGGCGAGGTCGCGGACGAAGCTCTGGTCGATCTTGACCTTGTCGAAGGGGAAGCTGCGCAGATAGCTGAGCGAGGAATAACCGGTGCCGAAATCGTCGAGCGCGATCTTGACCCCGAGATCGCGCAGATTGTGCAGCGTGCCAAGCGTCTTTTCGACATTGGCGATGAACACGCTCTCGGTGATTTCCAGCTCGAGACGGTCGGGTGAGAGGCCGGAATGGGTCAGGGCCTGAAGGATGGTCGTTGCCAGTCCGGGAACGCCGAACTGCTTGGGCGAGATGTTGATCGCCACCGACAGGTTGTCAGGCCACAGCATCGCCGCGCGGCAGGCTTCGTGGACCACCCATTCGCCGATCGGCAGGATCAGTCCGGTCTCTTCGGCAAGCGGTATGAATTCCGCCGGGCTGATCATCCCGTGCTTGGGATGCGGCCAGCGGATCAGCGCCTCGAAGCCCTGAAGGCGATCGTCCCTGAGGTTGTAGAGCGGCTGGAAATAGAGCTCGAAGCCCCCGTCGCGAATGGCCAGGCGAAGGTCGAGCTCCATCTCGCGCCGCTTGCGCGCCTGCTCGTCGAGCGAGGCTTCGAAGAAATGGTGCCCCGCCTTCCCGTCGCGCTTGGAGCGATAGAGGGCAAGGTCGGCATGCTTCATCAGCGTGACGCCATCGTCGCCGTCGCCGGGCGCGATGGCGATGCCGATGCTGGCGGAAGAATCCGCCGTGTGGCCGTCGAGCTGGATCTGGCGGCAGAAACAGTCCTGCAGGGTGTCGGCGATGGCGGCCAGATTGTCGCCGGGCTCGATACCGTCGATCAGGATCGCGAATTCGTCGCCCCCCAGCCGCGCGACCAGCGCTTCGGGGACGCACTTGCCCAGATGATCCGCGGTCTGTCGCAGCAGCGCATCGCCCGCCGGATGGCCCAGCGTATCGTTGACGACCTTGAAATCGTCGAGATCGACATAGGCCACAAGCAGGCGCTCGTCCTCCTTGCGACGCGACAATGCGCGGGTGAGCTGCTCGAGGAAAAGCTTGCGATTGGGCAGTCCGGTCAGCCCGTCGTGTAGGCCGACATGGACGATCTGGCGTTCGCGTTCCTCGATCGCCCCGACCATGGCGTTGAAATTCGTGGAAAGCCGGCCGACCTCGTCGTCGGTGTTGATCACCAGCGATACCTCCTCGCCCCGCGCGAAGGCACGGACCGCGGCATCGAGGCGGCTAAGGGGCCCGGTGATGGTCCCGGCGACGCGGAAGCCCAGCGCGACGACGAGCGCAAGTCCCGCCATCACGATCGCCGCCAGCCGGTACCGCAACGAGGCATATTCCGCGAGCGCATCGCTCAGCGAATGGTTCAGCACGAGGCGTGGGGAAAGCCCGTCCTGCAAGGCGGGAAGGTCGGAGAAATGATAGAGAACCGTGTCGGCATCGGCAGGGCTTTCGACGACCCTTCCCGACGCGGCTCGTGCTGCCCAGTCGGGCAGTTCGACGCGAGCGGCGATGCTGGCATCCATCTCGACCGCGCCAAGCTCAGCGAGCCGGTGCATGCCGGCGGCATCGAGCGGCTGGGCGACCACCAGCCAGCCAAGCAAGTCCGGGGCCTCGATCGGAGAGGCCGCGGCCAGCGCCAGCGAGCCGCCCAGGCGAACGATGCCGTGATCCTGGCCTGCGTCGAGCGGTCCCCAGATGTCGGCGATGTCCGGGATTGGCGATTCGCCGTCTCCGATCAGCGTGCCGTCCAGCCCGACAGCGAAAGCGCCCGCCGTTCCCGACCGGCTCTTGAGACTGCGCAAGGCGCTGGCGATGGTCGGCCGGTCTCCGGTGGCAAAGGCCTCGCGGAAGCCGAAATCGCGCGACAGCACTTCCGCCGACCCGCGCATCTGGCTGGCACGCAGCTCGATGATCTCGTCGAACACCCTGGCGTTGGCCGCCAGATCGCGCGACGCTGCGTCTTCGCCGAAGCGCTCGATGCCCGCGCTGACGATCGCCATCACGGTTGCGAGAACCGCGGCAAACAGCACGGTGTAAAGCACCGCTATGCGCAGCCGCAGCGACCCGAAACGCCACCAGGAACGCATGACCCGTTTCATTCTCAGCGCAGTCTGACCGCGATGCGCGATCGCTCGCTGGCGCCAGTGAAATTCGTCGTCCGGGTGAGTTCGCCGCCCGGCGCGCGCAGCCGCGGGTGCCAAACCGTCACCTTGGCCCCGCCCCGCGGCACCTTGCCTATGACGGCGAGGCCGTTCTGGTCTGTCTTGGCGGCGTAGGGCGTGGACACGACGCGGATATAGCCCCGCATGCCGTCATGGATGTTGCAACCCAGCGCCACGGTTCCGGCGATCGGGAACTGATGCGTGCGCGTCTGATCGCGGCCGTAAAGATCGATCTCGAACCGCGCCGGCTTGGAGAAGCTGTAGACCGAGTGGCGAACCCGGTCGAGATTGGGGAAGGCGACCGTGCTGCCACGCGCGATCACCAGAGTGCCGGGCACGAACTGTTCGTTGCGCTGCGCCATCGCCATGCGCCAGGGAAAGGTGATGCGCCCCGGCCGGGCTCCCGCCGCGTCGATCTCGACCACGGCATCGCGCACCGGCACGCCGCGCTCGTCGACCACCTGGATGCGGACATCGGCGGGCGCTGCGCTCCAAGCGGCGGCGATAGGCAGGCACACGGCAGTGCAGGCGGCGGCAAGGGCGAGCAGGACGGTTTTCGGCATGCGTCCTGTTACCCGCGGTCGGGTTAAGAAAGTGTCTGGCTGCGGTTAATCCGATTCTAACCCTTCCCCTGCAGTTTCTCCCTATGAAAACATCTCGTTTCTCGGTGGCATCGGTGTTGGGTGCCCTGGTCCTCGTGGCGCCCGCAGCGGCCGAAGCGCCCCATATCGGTTACGAATTCGCCGAACCGGATATGTTGCAGGACGCGCCGGCCGTGGCCGACCGGCCCACGATGGCACATCCGGTCCAGACAGCCCTCGATGTGCCCGTCCCGCCTGCGATCGACTACGGCGGCAAACTGCTGCTGACGAATGGCGTGACCACGATCGAGGGGACCAGCGGCGGCGGCATCGCGAGCTGGGCCACGCTGTCGGGAATGAAGGAGCGCGGTCTCGGCGTTTCGGGCCACGGGACGCTCGTGCTGCTCCCCGATTTCGACTGGCGGAGCTACGGCGCGGCGGCGAGCTGGGGCAATCGCATCGAGCTGAGCTACGCGCGCCAGAATTTCGACACCGGCGACGCCGGTGCCGCGCTCGGCCTCGGCCAGGGATATACGTTCGGCCAGGATGTCTTCGGTGCGAAACTGCGCTTGGTCGGGGACGTGGTTTACGGCGAGCCGCTGCTTCCGCAGATCAGCCTCGGCGTCCAGCACAAGCGCAGCCGCAACGACGCCATCGTCGCCGCGCTGGGAGCCGCCGCATCCAACGGCACCGATTTCACCCTCTCCGCGACCAAACTGCTGCTGGCACACAGCCTGCTCGTCAACGGCACCCTGCGGCTGACCAAAGCAAACCAGAATGGCCTGCTCGGTTTCGGCAGCGCTGCGAGCGACGATTATTCGCTCCAGTTCGAAGGATCGCTCGCCTATCAAATCTCGCGCCGGTTTGCCGTGGGTGGAGAATTCCGGAGCAAGCCGGACAATCTCGGGCTCGGCGAAGACGATTGGATGGACATCTTCGCCGCCTACGCCCCGACCGATTTCCTCACCCT
Organism: Qipengyuania sp. MTN3-11; assembly: GCF_042851825.1. Lineage (NCBI taxonomy): Bacteria > Pseudomonadati > Pseudomonadota > Alphaproteobacteria > Sphingomonadales > Erythrobacteraceae > Qipengyuania > Qipengyuania sp. MTN3-11. Next base: position 546,510 of record NZ_BTGM01000002.1, read on the forward strand.
GACCGCAGCCTATGCCGATCTCGGGTCGATCGCGACATTCGAGGACCAGCGCGGTGCCTTTCTCCAGGCCCAGCTCGCATTCTGAAGGACAATTCGACATGCTCATCGCCGCCACCGCCGCGCTCCTCTTTCTGCAACAGGCCCCCGCCGACGATGTCGACTGGGACGCCGAATTCGGGATCGAGGCCGAAGAACGCGATCCGGTCACCGGCGAGCTGCCGGTCGATCCCTACGAACAGAGCAATGCCAATGCCGGGGCCCAGCCGTTCGACGGGGACGGCATGGCCGGGCATTTCAACGGCCAGCCGGGTATCCGCCGCGTCGCCGATCGCTTCGTCAACCTCAACCGGGCCGACCCGCGGATCGCGGCGATCTTCGCCGGCCACGACATGGTGCGCCTGCGCCGGACGCTGTTCGAACAGTTCTGCTACATCCTCAACGCCGGGTGCGACTACACCGGCCGCGACATGCGCAGTTCGCACGAGGGGCTCGGCACGCGGAAGGCCGATCTCAACGCGCTGGTCGAAAACCTCCAGATCGCCATGCGCGAGGAAGGCGTTCCCTTCGCCGCGCAGAACCGCTTCCTCGCCAAGCTCGCGCCCATGTCCGGCGACGTGATCGAAAGATAGGTCTTTACACCCGCCGCCCCAGCCACCACCCCGCCGGGCGCACGAATTGGCAGGAGCTGGCGCCATGAACGGCGAGGCATGGGTGATCGGGATCATCGGCGGGTCGGGGCTCTACGCCATCGACGCGCTCGAGGATGCGCAATGGATCGCGGTCAAATCCCCCTGGGGCGAACCCTCCGACGAGATCCTGTGCGGGCGCATCGGCCCCGTCCAGGTCCGCTTCCTCCCTCGCCACGGACGCGGCCACCGGGTCCTGCCCGGGCGGCTGAACGCGCGCGCCAACATCGATGCGTTGAAACGCGCCGGCGCGACCGACATCCTGGCGATCAGCGCGGTCGGATCGCTCGCCGAGGACCTGCCGCCGGGGCACTTCGTCACGGTCGACCAGTTCATCGACAACACCAGGGGCCGCGCTTCGACCTTCTTCGACAACGGGTTCGTCGCCCATGTCTCGATGGGCGATCCGGTCTGCCCGCGCCTGTCGAACTTCGCCGCTGCGGCGGTGGCGAGGGCGGGCGGGGAAGTCAGCGAAGGGGCGACCTATCTGGCGATGGAGGGCCCGCAATTCTCCACCCGCGCCGAAAGCCGGCTCTACCGGCAATGGGGAGCCCATGTGATCGGCATGACCGGCATGCCCGAGGCCAAGCTCGCCCGCGAGGCGGAACTGCCCTACGCGCTGCTGGCGATGGTCACCGACTGGGACAGCTGGCGCGAGGGGGAGGCAGCGGTCGATGTCGGCGAGATCATCGCCCAGATGCAGGCCAACGCCGAACTTGCGCGCAAGGCGGTGGAGCTGTTCTGCAATGCCCTTCCGGAAAAACGCGAGCCCTCCCCCATCGACACCGCGCTCGACGATGCGGTGATCACCAATCCCGACAAGTTCGACCCCGAGCTGGTGGCCCGGCTCGGCGCGGTCGCCGGGCGGCTGTTTGCACGGGCATCAGACGGCTGAGGTGATCGACCTTCTGGTCATCGGCGGCGGCATCAACGGCGCCGGGATCGCCCGCGACGCCGCGGGCCGAGGACTGCGGGTGACGCTGTGCGAAAAAGACGATCTCGCCGCGCACACCTCTTCGGCCAGCACCAAGCTGATCCACGGCGGGTTGCGCTATCTCGAACAGTTCGAGTTCCGGCTGGTGCGCGAATCCCTGCGCGAGCGCGAGGTGCTGCTTCGCGCCGCGCCGCACATCATCTGGCCGCTGCGCTTCGTGCTGCCGATCGACAAGGGCATGCGCCCGGCATGGATACTGCGCGCCGGACTGGCGATCTACGACACAATCGGTGGCAAGTCGTCGCTGCCGGGCACCCGCACGGTCGCATTGGACGAGCCGCCGCATCGCGGGGTGCTGCGCAATCGCCTCAAGCGCGGGTTCGAATATTCGGACTGCTGGGTGGAGGATGCGCGGCTTGTGGTCCTCAACGCCATCGATGCGCGCGAGCGCGGCGCGGAAATCTGCACCGGCACCGAATGCGTAGGACTGGAGCGCATGGAGGCGAGCTGGCGCGCCCGGTTGCGCGACAACAGGGGCGAGCGCGTGGTCGAAGCGCGCGCGGTCGTGAATGCCGCCGGCCCGTGGGTGGACCGGCTCGCCAGACTGGCGCTGGGCAGCGGCACGCCCACTCGCCTCAGGCTCGTCAAGGGCAGCCATATCGTGGTGCCGCGTAAGTTTCCGGGCGAGCACGCCTACATTTTCCAGCAACGCGACGGGCGCATCGTCTTCGCCTTGCCCTACGAGCGGCATTTCACCCTGATCGGCACCACCGATCGGCGGTTCGAGGGCGATCCCGGTTCGGTAGCGATCTCCGGCGACGAACGCAGCTATCTGCGCGACGCCGCGGCGCGCTATTTCAGGAGCGGAATCAGCGAAGACGAAATCGTTCACAGCTACAGCGGCGTGCGTCCGCTCTACGAGGACAATTCCACCCGCAATTCCACGGTCACCAGGGATTACGCCTTCGAGCTCGACGCCAGCGGCGGAGCCCCGATCCTGTCCGTCTACGGCGGCAAGATCACCACCTACCGCAAGCTCGCCGAACATGCGCTGGCCAAGCTTTCCCGCCATCTACCGATGGGCGGCGAATGGACGCGGGACGCCGCGCTTCCGGGCGGCGCCATGGCGGATTTCGCGCAATTCCTTTGGGAGGCTTCCAAACGATTTGCCTGGATGCCGGGCGAGATGCTGCTGCGTCTTGCCCGCGCCTATGGCACGCGCATCGACGCGATAGTCGGACAGGCCGGCTCGCTCGACGACCTCGGCGAGCATTTCGGCGGCGATCTCTACCGGGCGGAACTCGAATATCTGGTTCGCGAGGAGTTCGCGCGCACGGGCGAGGATGTACTTTGGCGGCGAAGCAAACTCGGTCTGCACCTGCCATCCGAAGTGCGGGAAAGGGTGAAGGAGTGGATGGCGCGTAACGCTTGAACGGAGCGGAATAGGGGTCCAAGGCGCAGGCCATGGCCACCCAGATTTCCGGCGTCCGTTCCGATTACCGCCCAGCATCCGCCACCCTCGATCGCCTGGCGGTTCGGCTCGCCTACCGGCAGGAGGAAGACGCCTGTGTCGCCGAACGGCTGACGCAGGCGAAACCGGCGTCTCGCGTCCACGGCGACGCCTCGAAGCTGGCGGTGCGGCTGGTCGAAGGTGCCCGCAAGCGCAAGGCGAGCGGGCTCGACGCCTTTCTCCAGCAATTCGGCCTCGCGACCGAGGAGGGCATCGCCCTGATGTGCCTCGCCGAGGCGCTGCTGCGCGTGCCCGACAGCCGCACCGCGGACGCCCTGATCCGCGACAAGCTGGCCGATATCGACTGGTCGGAGCATCTGGGCGAAAGCTCCTCGACCTTCGTCAACGCCGCGACATTCTCGCTGATGCTCACGGGCGAAGTGCTCGAGCGCCCCGGCCCCAATCGCCGCCCGCTCGAACGCACGCTGAAGGGCACGCTGAACCGCCTCGGCGAGCCGGTCGTGAGGAAGGCGACGCTCCAGGCGATGCGCATCCTCGGTGGTCAGTTCGTCTTCGGGCGGACGATGGACGAGGCGCTGAAACGCGCCGCGCCCGAACGGGCCCGCGGCCTCACCCACAGTTTCGACATGCTGGGCGAAGCGGCGATGACCTTCGGCGACGCCGAACGCTACCGCCTCGCCTACGAACGCGCGATCGAGCGGCTGGCGCGCGAGGCGAAAGGCGGCGTGGCGCAATCGCCGGGCATTTCGGTCAAGCTTTCCGCGCTGCATCCGCAGTACACGTTTCTGCATCAGCGCGAGGCGGTGGAGGCGCTGGTGCCGACGCTGCGCGACCTCGCGATCAAGGCGCGCGACGCCGACATCCACTTCACTATCGATGCCGAGGAAGCCGAACGGCTCGAGCCCTCGATGGACATCATCGAGGCGCTGGTCGCCGACGACGAATTGTTCGCCAACGGGACCGCCACCGGCTGGACCGGCTTCGGCATGGCCATCCAGGCCTACCAGAAGCGCGCCGTGCCGCTGTGCGACTGGGTCGCGAAGCTCGCCCGCCGGCATGGCCGGCGCCTGTTCGTCCGGCTGGTCAAGGGCGCCTATTGGGACACCGAGATCAAGCTCAGCCAGGTAGGCGGCTATACCGACTTTCCGGTCTTCACCCGCAAGCTCGCCACCGACGTTTCCTATCTCGCCTGCGCCGCGCGGCTGCTGGAAGCCGGGGATGCCATCTATCCCGCCTTCGCGACGCACAACGCCTATACGGTCGGTGCGATCAAGGCGCTGGCGGAGCGGAACAAGACGGTGTTCGAGTTCCAGCGGCTGCACGGAATGGGCGAGGACATCTACGATGCGCTCGCCCAGATCGAGGGCAACGCGCGCACGCCGGTGCGCATCTACGCGCCCGTCGGCACGCACAAGGATTTGCTCGCATATCTCGTGCGCCGGCTGCTGGAAAACGGCGCAAATTCGAGCTTCGTCAACCGCATGGCGGATGCCGATGTCCCCGCCAGCGCGCTGGCGACCGATCCGGTCGCAGAGCTTGCCGCGCTCGAACCCAAGCGCAATCCCGACATTCCGCTTCCCGGCGACATATTTCCCAACCGCTCGAATTCGGCCGGGGTCGACCTTGCCGATCCCCTGGTGCGCGAACCCCTGCTGGAGCGACTGGCGACCTTGCGCGATCGCCATTGGATCGCCGAGCCGACTCTGCCGTTCGGCGAGCCCGGCGAGATGGCGCCGATCACCCAGCCGCAGGACCTGGCTCACGAGGTCGGCACGCGGCGCGATGCCACCGAGGCCGAAGTGGAACATGCGATCGGCCGGGCCTCGGCGATCCAGCCCGGCTGGAACGCGCTTGGCGGAGAGAAGCGCGCTCTGCTGCTCGAAGCGGCGGCCGATGCCTTCGAAGCGCATACCGACGAGATTCTTTCGCTGTGCCAGCGCGAGGCTGGCAAGACCCTGCCCGACGCGGTGCTCGAACTGCGAGAGGCGGTCGATTTCCTTCGCTTCTATGCGGGTGAGGCACGCCGCCTCTTCACCGCGCCCTTCCCGCTCCCCGGCCCGACCGGCGAGGAGAACCGCCTGACCTTCAACGGGCGCGGCGTCTTCGCCACCATCTCCCCGTGGAACTTCCCGCTGGCGATCTTCATCGGCCCGGCCGCGGCCGCGCTGGCGGCAGGCAATACCGTCGTGGCCAAGCCCGCCGAGCAGACCCCGCTGATCGCCGCGCTGGCGGTGAAGCTCTGCCACGACGCCGGTATTCCCGAAGAGGTGTTCCAATTGCTCCCGGGAGCGGGCGAGGTCGGCCAGTTCATCACTTCCGACCCTCGCATCGCCGGGGTCGCCTTCACCGGTTCGACGGATACCGCGCGGGCGATCAATCGCTCGCTTGCCGCGCGCGACGGAACTATCGCCACCTTCATCGCCGAAACCGGCGGGCAGAACGCGATGATCGTCGACAGCTCGGCCCTCCCCGAACAGGTGACGCGCGATGTCGTCGCGAGCGCCTTCCAGAGCGCCGGGCAACGCTGTTCCGCCCTCCGCATGCTCTACATCCAGGACGTCGTCGCGGACGAGATGCTGGCGATGATCCGCGGTGCCTTCGACGCGCTGCATGTCGGCGATCCGGAAGACCTTTCCACCGATGTCGGGCCGGTCATCGATCCCGATGCGAAGGCTGCGCTCGAGCGTCACGTCGCCCGGCGCAAGAAGAACGGCCGGCCGGTATGGCATCGGGATCTGCCGCCCGGTCTCGCCGGAGGCTGCTTCGTCGCCCCGACGATCATCGAGATGGATTCGATCCTCGACCTCAGGCGCGAGAATTTCGGCCCGGTGCTGCACGTCGCGCGCTTCGCCGGAAACCGGCTCGAGCAGGTGGTCGAGGATATCAACACCACCGGCTACGGGCTGACGCTGGGGCTTCACAGTCGCATCGACACCACGCGTCGGCTGGTCGAAAGCCGGGCGCGGGTGGGCAATTTCTACGTCAACCGCAACCAGATCGGCGCCGTGGTCGAAAGCCAACCCTTCGGCGGAGAAGGTCTGTCGGGGACCGGGCCGAAGGCCGGCGGGCCGAACTACGTCATGCGCTTCGCCACCGAACGGGTCGTCTGCATCGACACCACGGCCGCAGGCGGCAACGCGAGCCTGCTGGCGGGCTAGTTCGCGATACCGTCGCGCAGCATGGCCTCGACTTCGGAGGCGATCGCCTCGATCGGCCGGCTGTCGTCCCAGACCCCGAACCGCAGGCCGAGGAACACGTTCATTCCCATCATCGCCCAGGCGCGGACCTCGTTGTCTCCCGGCGCGATTACCCCAGCCTGTACGCCTTCCTGAAGCCGGGCGGCGATGCGGCTGGCGGTGCCGCCGTAATGCGCACGATAGCTTTCGGGATCGGCGAATTCGGCCTCGTCGACGATCCGGTAGATTTCCTTGTGTTCGCGGGCGAAGGCGAGAAATGCTGCCAGCGCCTCGCGCTCGCGCACCGTGCCCGTGCTCTCTGCCTTCATGCCCGCGGCCGCGGCGCTGGCGACCTGCTGGCTCATGTCCTTGACCAAGGCCGAGAAGATCGCCTCCTTGCTGTCGAAATAGGTGTAGAAGCTGCCGAGTGCCGTCCCCGCCTCGCGGGTAATACCGCTGATCGAGGCCTCGTGGAAACCGCGCTCGCCGAATTCCTTCGCCGCCGCGTCGAGCAACCGCCGCAACGTCGCACGCCCGCGCGAAGTGCGTGGCTCCTTTCCCGGACTTGCCGACATTCCCTTGTCCCCGAACACCCGCGCCCCGTGGCCGTTTCGACACATGCGTAAGGCCATCGCCCCGAGCGCGCAATTCCTAAGTTGAAAGTTGGTTCATGTTTCATTATCCGGGCTGCACAGGCGCCTCTGATAAGGCGCGGGAGGAGAGAGCCATGAAATCTGCATTGTCCATCGTCACCAGCAGCGCCGCAATCGCCATCGGCCTTCTGTGTTCGGCCCAACCGGCTGCGGCGCAGGATGTCGCCAATCAGGCCGGCGATGCGGCCGTGGACGGCGACGAGGCCGACGACGGAGTGATCATCGTCACCGCCCGCCGCCGCGACGAGAACCTGGTCGAGGTTCCCATTGCGGTCACCGCATACAGCGGCGAAGCGCTTCAGCAGGCGGGCGCGATCGACATCACCGATATCGCGCAGACCACGCCGAACACCACGCTCGAAGCCTCGCGCGGCACGAATTCGACGCTCAGCGCCTTCATCCGCGGCGTCGGCCAGCAGGACCCCGTCTCCGGCTTCGAACAGGGGGTCGGCATCTATCTGGACGACGTCTATCTCAACCGGCCCCAGGCCGCGGTGCTCGACATCTACGACGTCGAGCGGATCGAGGTCCTCCGCGGGCCGCAGGGCACGCTGTACGGCCGGAACACGATCGGCGGGGCGGTCAAATACGTCACACGCGATCTCCCTCAGGAATTCTCGCTGACCGCGCGCGCCACCTACGGCACCTACGACCAGCTCGACGGCGTTCTCACCGTGTCCGCCCCCATCACCGACATGATCCGGGTCGGCGGTGCCGTGGCCCGGCTGACCCGCGACGGTTTCGGCGAAAACCTCACCACGGGCCTCGACAATTATGACAAGGACGTCTGGGGCGGCCGCGCCACTCTGGAGATCGGGGGCAATTCGGAGCCGGTCCTGATCCGGATCACCGGCGATTACACCAAGGATGAAAGCAATCCGCGCGGCGGCCATCGCCTCATCCCCGGGCTTCGCTCCGGCGCGCCGGTCCTGGACGACGTGTTCGATACGCGCGGCGGACTCAACGAGCCCGAGCAGAATATCGAGGCCTATGGGCTGGCGATGAACGTCAGTGTGGAACTGGGCGATGCGTTCACGCTGCGCTCGATCAGCGCCTGGCGCAAGGACGACACCTTCACCCCGATCGATTTCGACGCCCTGCCGGCAGTCGATCTCGACGTCCCCGGCGTCTATCTCAACGAGCAGATCAGCCAGGAATTCCAGGTCCTCTACGACAGCGGCCCGCTCTCGGGCCTGCTCGGCTTCTACTATCTCGATGCCGAGGCCGACACGCTGTTCGACACGCGCATCTTCACCACTCTGGCGGGCCTGACCGCGTTCACGAACGCCGCGGTCGATACCGAGACCTACGCGGTGTTCGCCGACTTCACCTACGACATATCGGACCGGCTCTCGCTGTCGCTGGGCGGCCGCTACACCTGGGACGAGCGCCAGGCGGATATCTTCCGGCAGAGCTATCTGGGCGGCGGCTCGCCCTTCTTCGGCGGTGCGGGTATTCCGCTGGGTGCCCCCGGCACCGATTTCGCCGGCAGCGCAGATTTCGAAAAGTTCACGCCACGCGCCTCGATCAGCTTCATGCCGACGCCCGAGCACAATTTCTACGCGAGCTATTCCAAGGGCTTCAAGGGCGGTGGCTTCGATCCGCGCGGGGTCGGGGCCAACGCGCCCGACCTCAACGGCGACGGCGTGCGGTCCGATGCGGAGGTGGCCGATTTCCTGAGCTTCGAGCCCGAGGAGGTCGACAGCTACGAGATCGGTTACAAGGGCGACCTGCTGAACGGCAATCTGTTCGTCGCCGCCGCCGGCTTCTATGCCGATTACACCAACGTCCAGATCCCGGGCTCGGTCGCCTGTACCGTGGCTGGCCTCCCCAGCTTCTGCGGAATCGTCTCGAACGCGGGCAAGGCCGAATTCTACGGCCTCGAACTCGAAGCCAACGCCAAGCTGGGTCGCGACCTTCTGGCTGCCGGCGACCGGCTCACGCTGGCCGGTTCGGCAGGCTACATCAGTGCCGAATACAAGGAATACATCGCCAATATCGGCGGCGTGCCGACCGATGTCGCGGATTTCCGCGAAGTCCAGAACACGCCCGAATTCACCGGCAGCGCGACGCTCGGCTACTCGACCCCGGTCGGCGATGGCGACCTCGCCCTCACCACGACCGTGTCCTACCGTTCCAAAGTCTTCCAGTTCGAGATACCCAACCCCTACATCGACCAGGAAGGCTTCGCCCTGTTCGATGCGAACCTCGTCTACACCGCCCCGGGCGACCGGTTCAGCATCGGGCTGCACGGGCGCAACCTGTTCGACAAGGAATACAAGACCTCCGGCTACACCTTCGTCGCCACCGACCCGGTCACGGGAGCGATCCCGCTCGGCGTCAACGGTTTTCCCGTTCCCACATTGGGACCCGAGGGCACGCTGACGGCATTCTACGGCAACCCGCGCCAGGTGTTCGTGACCGGGACCGTCCGCTTCTAGAACATTCGGGTTCAGTTCAGTGGCTTGAATTGATAGGAGGCGGCCATGCGTCGCCTCCTCTACCTGCTCTTCGCCGCCCTCACGCTTGCCTGGACCTCCGTTGCGTCGGCGGCGGTGACCATGCATTTCCACAGCTTCAACGGCTCGGTGCTGTTCGGTCGGTATCCGCACACCTTCGTGGTGCTGGAAGGGACACTCGAAGCCAGCGGCCAGCGGGTCGAGGAAAATTTCGGCTGGTCGGCGAAGCGGGTTACGCCCGCCGTCCTCAGCCGTCCGGTCGAACACATGATCCTGGTCGAGAAGCCCAGGATGATCGGCAAGACCAATCGCCATTTCTCGGTTAGGTTGAGCGACGATCAGTACCGCAGGATCAAGGCGATGGTGGCGAACTGGCGGGATCAGCCGGGCGCCTATTACGACCTGGAAAAACGCAACTGCATTCATTTTGTCGGCGAGATCGGCCGGATCGCCGGGCTCAGGATCGACTATCCCGACAACATGCTGCGCCGGCCCAAGGAATGGCTGAACCACATCGCCACGCTCAACCCCCGGCTGGGTGCGCGGCAGATTGACTAGCGGATAATCGCCCGGCCCCGCTTGCGGGCCGGACGCTGCTGGGGAAGGGTCGGCTCATGGCGATTCTTTCCGACAAATGGATCCGCGAGCGCGCGCAGAACGACGGCATGATCGAGCCCTTCGTCGAGGCGCAGCGGCGCGAGGGCTGCATCTCCTACGGCCTGTCGAGCTACGGCTACGACGCCAGGGTGGCGGACGAGTTCAAGATTTTCACCAATGTCGATTCCGCGGTGGTCGATCCCAAGGATTTCGCCGCCAACAGCTTCGTCGACCGCAAGACCGATGTCTGCGTGATCCCGCCCAACAGCTTCGCTCTGGCCCGCACGGTCGAATATTTCCGCGTGCCCGAGGATGTGCTGGTGATCTGCCTGGGCAAGAGCACCTATGCCCGCTGCGGGATCATCGTGAACGTCACTCCGCTCGAGCCCGGCTGGGAAGGCCACGTGACGCTCGAATTCTCCAACACCACCCCGCTCCCGGCCAGGATCTACGCCAACGAGGGCGCGTGCCAGTTCCTCTTCCTCAAGGGCAACGAGCGGCCCGAGGTGACCTATGCCGATCGCGCGGGGAAATACATGGGTCAAAAGGGCGTCACTCTCCCCCGGCTTTGACTCATCGGCCCGCCGCGCGCATGCCTTCTCGAAAAGGAGAGAGAGACGTGGCGGACAAGGCGAAACGCGAACACGATATCGTCGTCTACGGAGCGACCGGCTATACCGGACGGCTCGTCGCCGAGCATTTCGTACGCGAATACGGCGGCAGGCCGGACGCACCCAGATGGGCGATGGCCGGGCGCAACCGGTCCAAGCTGGAAGACGTCCGCACCCTGATCGGCGCGCCCGACCATACGCCGCTGATCGTCGCCGATGCCGACGATCCGGCGAGCCTCGATTCCATGTGCGAGAGCGCTCGCGCCGTCATCACCACGGTCGGCCCCTACCAGCTCTACGGCGATGCGCTGGTCGAGACCTGCGCCCGGGTCGGCACCGATTACGCCGATCTGTGCGGCGAGCCCGCCTGGATGCGCGAGCAGATCGACCGGCACCACGATCTCGCCACGGCAAGCGGCGCGCGCATCTGCTTTTCCTCGGGCTTCGATTCGATCCCCTTCGACCTCGGCGTGCTGATGCTCCAGAAGCATGCGGTGGAAGGGTTCGGGAGACCCGCCCCGCGTGTGCGCGGGCGGGTACGATCCATGAAAGGGACGTTCTCGGGGGGCACCGCCGCCAGCCTCGGCGCGACGATGAAGGCGGCGGCGAAGAACCCGAAGGTCATCGGCCTGCTGCGCGACCCCTTCGCGCTGACTCCCGGCTTCGAAGGCCCCGACCAGCCGAGCGGCATGGTCCCGCATTACGAGGCCGACCTCGACAAATGGGCTGCGCCATTCGTGATGGCGCCGATCAACACCAAGAACGTCCATCGTACCAATTTCCTTCTCGGTCACCCCTATGGCGAGGATTTTCGCTACGACGAGATGATGCTGACCAGCCCCGGCGACGCAGGCCGCAAGATGGCCGAAGCCGCGGTCGAACTGATGAAGAACCCCTTCGGTGCCAAGCCGCCCAAACCCGGCGAGGGGCCGAGTGCAGAAGAGCGCGAGAACGGCCATTACGACATTCTCTTCGTCGGCGAATTTCCCGATGGCGAGACGCTGCGCTACGCGGTCAAGGGCCGCTACGATCCCGGCTACGGCTCGACCAGCCGGATGATCGCCGAAACCGCGATGGCGCTGCTCGCGAGCGAAGCCGAGGGCGGGGTCGGAACGCCCGGCTCCTTCCTCGGCGAGAGCCTTGTTCGGCGGCTGCGCGACCGGGCCGAGATGACCTTCGAACTCGAAGGCTGAGGCGGATCTCGCCGAGCCTACCACGGCCCCGCCGCTGATAGGAGACGGATCAGCGATGAGGTCGCGGAAGGGCGCTCCTCAAAAGCTTCCGAGCAAGCTGACCTTGAAATTCCTGCCCGACAAGGGGACGAAATCCTTGGTAAAGCTCGCGTGGCGGCGCCCGGTGACATCGAAGATGTTGTCCGCCCGCAGCAGCACCCGCACCGTATCGTTGCCGCGTATCGGGGTGAACGACAGCGAGGCGTTGACGAAGGTGAAATCGTCGGTCGGCGTTTCGAACGGCGCGATATCGTCCTGCTCGGCGAAATATTGCACCTCGACCCGCCCCCCGAAGGCGCCGACATCGGCCTCGAGCGCGCCGAGCAGACTGAGCGGAGGAATGCGCGGGAGCGGCGTGCCGTCGTCGAGCTCGGCCTTCACATAATCGCCGCGCACATCGCCGGAGAGCGTGAAGCCTTGGTTCTCGATGATCGGGAAGCTCACCTCGCCCTCCAGGCCGAAGTAATCCGCGTCGCCCTGAAGATACTGAAACACGGGTAGATCGTCCTCTTCCAGGCCAGTGCCCTGAAGGTAGATATAGTCGTCGAACCAGTTCTGGTAGATCGAGAAAGACACCGTGGCCGGACCGAGCGAGCCGCGCACGAAGCCCTCGACGCCCAGGGCGCTTTCCTTGGTCAGCGACGGGTCGCCGATCTCGAAAGCCTGAGTCGCAATGTGAGGCCCGTTGGCGAACAATTCCTCGCCGCCCGGCGCGCGTTCGACGCGTGATCCGGTCACGCCGAAACGCAGATCGCCCTCGCCCGGCTCGACGATCAGCGAGAGCGCACCCGAGAACAGTCCGAAGTCGCGATCGACGCCCAGCGCGTCAGAGGAAATGTCAACCGTCTCGTAACGCGCCGCGCCCTCGATCTGAAAGCCGCCGAGATCGACTTCCTGAAGCGCGAAAACAGCGAACTGATTGGTGAGGTTGGGCGCGACGAAGGCCTCGGCCCCGATCGCTTCGAAGTCGCGATAGTAGTATTGCACCCCGATCGAACCACCGAGAGCGCCGCGGCGGTTCTGGATCAGCTCGGCACGCCCCTCGATCCCCTCGACGTCGAAGACGGTGCCGACCTCCTCGCCCTCGAACTCGGTATGGACGTAGTCGCTGTAGCCCACCCGGGTGCGCAGAGTGGAGAAGAAGCCGTCGCCGAGCGCCAGTTCGCCGCGCATGTCGGCGCGGAACTGGCGCATGTCGATCGAGACACGCTCCTCGCCTTCCTCTTCCTCGGCCGCCTCATCGCCCCCTTCTTCCTCGCCGTGATGGTGTCCGGCACCCGGGCGTCCGGGAACGCCGTAGAGCGTGTCGTACCAGCCGATGGAGACGCCGAGATTGGATTCCCCGGCGAAGATCGCCGCGCCGGCGTTGGCCGACCAGGTTTCGGTATAGCTGTTGGGCAGGACGCCGCGCTGATTCGCCGCCTCGCGCAATTCGTCGGCTTCCTCGAACTCCCCTTCGGCCTCCTCCTCGGCGGCATCGGCGAGGAGGTCCGCCCGCAGATCGGGCGCGATCGAGAGGCCCGGTATCTCGAGATCGTCGGTGTTGCGATAGGAGCCATCCGCATGGAGCACCAAGTTGGCGCCAACAGGAAGGTCCAGCGATGCCGCGCCGCTGCGCAGATCGCGCGCGGTGTCGCCTTCTGCCAGAACATCGAGGTGGAACGGTTCGCGCAGGCGGCGCGTGGGGATGCGCTTGTCGATGATGTTCACCGCGCCGCCGATGGCCTGGCTGCCGTAGAGCAGGACCGCCGGCCCGCGCAGGATCTCGACCCGCTCCACGGTCAAAGGTTCGACAGTCACCGCATGATCGGCCGAGGTGTTGGAAACATCGATGGTCCCGATCCCGTCGACCAGCACCCGAACGCGCTCGCCATCGAAGCCGCGCAGCACCGGACGCGACGCGCCCGGCGAGAAACTGGTCGCGGATACGCCGGGCTGTTTGGCGAGGACTTCGCCGATCTGGCCGTCGAGCTCGCGCTGGAGCTCTTCGCCCTCGACGATCGAGGTGCCGGTCAGCACGTCGAGCTGCTCGAGGCCCGGTCCGGTGACGACAATGACACCGTCCGAATCGACGCGGCGATCGTGGAGGTCGTCCCCCTGCGTCTGGGTTCCATCCTGCGCCGCGAGGGGAGCGGCGAGAAGTGAGGTGGCGAGAACAAGGGCGGAGGCGCGCAGATTGAACCGCGTGAAGTGATTATGATACAACATAACTCGCGCATGTCAGCAAAGCCGCCGGAACGCAACCGCCATTTTGGCCGACCCGGCGCTGCTCTCGACGAGCAGCGTCCCGCTCACACCTAACGACGTGAAGCCGGACAGGAACCGAAATCGAGAAAATGGAGCGGGCGAGGCGATTCGAACGCCCGACCCCAACCTTGGCAAGGTTGTGCTCTACCCCTGAGCTACGCCCGCTCACTGGCGCTCGCGATGAACTGGTCATCGCTGGGGAGGCGCGCGATTAGCAACGGGTCCGCAAAGCCGCAAGGAGAATTTTCGCCCCCTTGCCCTCGATCCATCCGGCCTTCAAAGCACGCCGACAAGGCCCATATAGCGGGCGAACCCAGAGCGGAAGAAGGATGACGGCGTGGCCACGCAGGGACTGACAGTCGAGGAACAGAAAGCGGTCGACAAATTCCGGACCGATGTCGTCGAGCCGTCGATGTCCAAACTCGTGATTCTCGATTTCTGGGCGGAATGGTGCGGCCCGTGCAAGGCGCTGACGCCGGTGCTGGAGAAGGTGGCGGCAGACTATGCAGACAAGGGCGTGGTGCTCGCCAAGGTGAATGTCGACGAGGAACAATTCATCGCCAGCCAGTTCCAGGTCCGATCGATCCCCACCGTCTACGCCCTGTTCCAGGGCCAGCCGGTCGCCGAACTGACCAATGCCCGTAGCGAAAGCCAGCTCAAGCAGGTGCTCGACCAGCTTCTGGAGCAATTGCCGATCGAGGCGGGAGCCGGGGATTCGGCAGCCGGCCCGTCGAAGGAGGACATCGCGCAGTTCGTGACCATGGCCGAGCAGGTGCTGGCCGATGGCGATGCCGAGCGCGCGGCCGGTATTTTCGGCCAGGTTGTCGAGATGGCGCCCGACAATGGCCCGGCGCAGGCCGGTCTGGTCCGCGCACTGGTCGAGGCCAGTCGTGTCGAAGAAGCTCGCGAAGCACTCGCCGCGGCGGAGCAGGTCCCGGCGCTGGTCGGCGATCCGCAGCTCGCGACGGCCAAGAGTGCGCTGGAACTCGCGGGCAATGCTCCCGATGAGAGCGAACTCGCCGCACTGCGCGACAAGGCACAGGATCGCAGCGACATGGACGCCCGCCTCGCATTCGCCGAAGCCGCCTTCGCGGCCGGACGGCGCGACGAGGCCGCCGACGAATTGCTGGCGATGGTCGAGCAGGACGGCGGGTGGAGCGAGGGCGCTGCCAAGGCCAAGCTGCTGCAGATGTTCGAGGCGGTCGGGCTGGAGGATCCGTGGGTCGTCGCTTCTCGCCGACGTCTGTCGCGGATCCTGTTCGGATAAATTCTTGCGGCTGTCGATCTTCCCCCTTCCCGGCGCGATCCTGTTCCCCGGCCTGCAATTGCCGCTGCACATATTCGAGAGCCGTTACCGCGCCTTGACCTCCGACGCGCTGGCGCGAGACCGGCGGATCGCGATGATCCAGCCGCAACGCGGCGGCGACGATGCGCCGCTCTACACCGTCGGCTGCATCGGCAGGATCGGCGATGTCGAAGCGCTGGAGGACGGGCGCTACAACCTCATCCTGGAGGGTGAGAGCCGGTTCCGTCTCCTGCGCGAACTCGACGTGGCGACGCCTTTCCGGCAGGTCGAGGGCGAGCCGATCGACGAGCCGGAGAACGAAATCCTCTCCAGCGTCGAACGCGCGGCTTTCGAGCAGGAAGCGCGGATATTCGCCGACATGCAGGGTTACAGCGTCGACTGGGATTCGGTCGAACGGCTCGACGATCTCTCGCTCATCAACGGCGTCTCGCAGATCGCCCCATTCGATGTCGCGGCCAAGCAGGCTCTGCTCGAGGCACCGGACCTCTCGGCGCGCTGCGAACTGATGATCCAGCTGATGCAGTTCTTCGCGCTGCGCGACGGCGGCGACGACCGCGCCACCCTGCAATAGGCGCTAGACCCCGAAGCTGCCCCGCAGCCCGTCGATGACATATTGCGCAGCGAGGGCCGCCAGGAGCACGCCGAGCAGACGCGTGATCACCGCCTCGACCTTGTCGCCGAGAACGCGCAGCAACGGCCCGGCTGCGACCAGCGCCGCTGCGGTCAGCAGCATTACCGTGGCCAGCGCGGCGAATACCGCGACCGTGTCCTCGTTCGAATCGACCTCGTTCATCAGCAGCATCACCGCCGCGATCGCGCCCGGTCCCGCGAGCATCGGCATGGCCATGGGAAAGACCGAGACGTCTTCCACTTCCGGATCGGCGGCGAGCTTTTCGGCGCGTTCCTCGCGCCGCTGCGTGCGCTTCTCGAACACCATCTCGAAGGCAATGAAGAACAGCATCAGCCCGCCGGCGATGCGGAAGGCGTCGAGCTCGATGTGCAGCGCACCGAGCAGATCCTCGCCGAAGAAGGCGAAGAACAGCAGGATGGCGCTGGCGATGGCGCAGGCGCGCAGCGCCATGTTGCGCCGCTGCGCCTGGGTCGCGCCCTTGGTCAGCCCGGCGTAGATCGGGGCGCAGCCGGGCGGGTCGATCACCACGAACAGGGTGATGAAGGCGGAGACGAAGAGTTCGGTCATGTCCCCAGGTCCGGCGATGCAAAGTCGAAGTACGCGGCTTCGCGCCACGCGCCGTCCTGCCAGATGAAGGAGGAGATGCGGCGCGTGCCGTCCGCGCCCTGGCGCCATTGCCACACCAGCGAACCGTCGTCGGAGCGGCCACCGCCGACCTCGGCGCCGGAAACCACGGGATCCCAGCGCGGTGCGGCAACCGCTTCGCCCGGCTTCGGACAATCGGCGACCTCGCCCTTGATCGTGTCGAAGGCGGTCACGACGATTTCGTCGGGACCCGGTTCGCTATCGGTGCGCGGCGCGGGCTGGGGGTCGTCGTCGGCCCCGCCGTCGTAGACCCAGCGATAGGTGCCGTCGTCCTGCCGCCGCCAGACGGTGACGAAACTGCCGACAGCCCCCGCCGGATCGCGATAGCGCCCCATGCTCACCGCGAGCGTCGCGTCGCAGCTTACCCAGACGGTGCGCGGTGCCCACTGGACGGCCGCCGCGGGGTCGCCCCGGTTGGCGAGCCATGCCTGCGCCGGAAACGGTCCCGAGGGCCCATGCATCACCGCATCCTCGGTGGCGAAATGGCGGAAAGCGGTCCACTGGCCCTCGTCGCGTGCCATTCGGGCGAAGGCGACCTCGGTGGCGACGATGGTGGAAGGCTGTGCCGCCCCGGGCGCGGTGGCGAGCACCCGGTCGATCCGCGCCGCCTGGCGCGAGGTCAGCCCGTTCGGATCGGTCGCGCAGCCGGCTAGAAGGGCTGCCATCGCCAGGACGATCGCCGATCGCGTGAAATGCACGCTCACGATCAAAGCCCTTCCGGCGGAGCGAGCCCGGCGTTGCGATGCGCCGCGACCAGCGTGTTGCGCAGCAGGACGGCGATGGTCATCGGCCCGACACCGCCGGGCACCGGCGTGATCGCGGAGGCGACGCCGCTGGCGGGGCCGTAGTCGACGTCGCCGACCAGCCGGCCCTTCGCCTCCCCCTCTGCCGGGGGCAGGCGATTGATGCCGACGTCGATCACGGTGGCGCCGGGTTTGAGCCAGTCGGCCTTGACCATTTCCGCCCGGCCGACCGCAGCGACGACGATGTCCGCCCGTCGGACCACTCCCGCCAAGTCCTTCGTCCGGCTGTGGGCGATGGTGACGGTGGCGTTCGCGTCGAGTAGCAACTGCGCCATCGGTTTGCCGACGATGTTCGAACGGCCGATCACCACTGCTTCGAGACCGGACAGATCTCCGAGCCGGTCGGTCAGCAGCATCATGCAGCCGAGCGGCGTGCAGGGCACGAAGCCGCCCTGCCCGACCGCAAGTCGTCCGGCGTTGGTGACGTGGAATCCATCGACGTCCTTGTCCGGATCGATCGCCGCGATCACCGCCTGATCGTCGAGGTGGCCGGGTAAGGGAAGTTGCACGAGAATGCCGTCGACCGCGCCATCGGCGTTGAGACGATCCACCAGCGCCAGCAGTTCGTCCTGCGATACGTCCGCGGGCAGCCGATGCTCGAACCCGTTCATCCCGGCTGCATGCGTCGCCTTGCCCTTGGCGCGGACATAGACGTCGCTCGCCGGATCCTCGCCCACCAGGACCACGGCAAGGCCGGCCTTGCGCCCTGCCGCCTGTTCGAATCGCGCGGCGGCCTCCCCGACACGGGCACGCAGCTTCTCGGCGAAGGCCTTTCCGTCGATCCGCTCGGCAGCCATCAGCTGTAGATGATCCCGCTCAGCACGATCAGGACGATGTTGAGCAGGATGATCAGCACCAGCGGCGAGAAATCGATCGCGCCGGTGTTGGGCATGATGTTTCGGATCGGGCGCAGGAGCGGATCGAGCAGGCGGTTGATCGCCATGTAGAAACTCGAGAGAAACTCGTTGCTGCTGTTCACCACGTTGAAGGCGAACAGCAGCCCGATGATGAACTGGATGATGATCAGCATCACCAGCACGTTGGTGAGCATGGAAACGATTTCGTAGATGGTTGCCAGGGCCTGCATTCGGTTCCCGCCGTGTTTTTGCGAATGGTTCGTCCGCCCGCTTACAGGCGGGACGGCGGCTAGGAAAGGCCTAGCGGGGCGGTTCGGACGCGCGGATCAGCGTGCCCGCGCCCTGTTCGGTGAAGAACTCGAGCAACATCGCGTGCGGCACCCGCCCGTCGAGCACCACCGCCGCATCGCAGCCGCCCTCGACCGCGTGGACGCAGGTCTCGAGCTTGGGGATCATCCCGCCGCCGATCGTGCCGTCGGCGCGCAGCGCGGCGATGTCGGCGGGCGTGAGGTCGGTCAGGAGATCCCCCTGCTTGTCGAGCACGCCGGCAACGTCGGTCAACAGGAACAGCCGCGCCGCGCCCAGCGCCGCGGCCAGCGCGCCGGCCATCGTGTCGGCATTGATGTTGTAAGTGTGGCCGTCCTCCCCCGCCCCGATCGGCGCGACCACCGGGATCAGCCCGGCGGCGGTCGCAGTCTCGATGACCGCGGTGTCGACATGCGCGGGCTCGCCGACGAAGCCGAGATCGAGTGCCTGCTCGATGTTGCTGTCGGGGTCCTTCTGCGTCCGCTGGACCTTGGCGGCGGTGACCAGCCCGCCATCCTTGCCGGAGAGGCCCAGCGCCTTGCCGCCGGCGCGGGCGATCCAGCCGACCAGCTGCTTGTTGATCGCGCCCGATAGCACCATTTCGGCGATCTCGGCGGTGGCCTTGTCGGTCACGCGCAGGCCGTCGACGAAGCGGCTCTCGACCCCGAGCCTCTTCAGCATCGCGCCGATCTGCGGGCCGCCGCCGTGGACCACGACGGGGTTGATGCCGACCGCCTTCAGCAGCACCACGTCCTCGGCGAATTCGCGCGCCGCGCGTTCGTCGCCCATGGCGTGGCCGCCGTATTTTACCACGAAGGTGCGCCCGGCGTAGCGCCGCAGATAGGGCAGCGCCTCGATCAGCGTCTCCGCCTTGGTGCGGATGGTGTCCATGTCCATCGGTGCGTCCGTCATCGCGACGGCGCTTAGCGGCTGCCACCCGCGCCGCAAGGGCTAACCGGCGCTGGCCGGCTCCGGCCTACTCGGTTTCCGGGGTCTCGATCGCCGTCGGCTCGGCGCCGGTGACCGGCGGAAGGTCCGCGGTGTCGGGCGGCGCGATATCGGTGTTGAGCCGTTCCTCGGTGGTGGTCACCGCTTCGTCGGGGATGGTCTCGAGCTCCTCGTCGCCATCGGCATTGAGGAAGAAGATCACCGCGGCGACCGCCAGCAGCACCAGCACCGCCACCCACAGCCACTTGGTGCCGGAGGGGCCCTCTTCGGGAAGGGGATCGTTCATCGTTCGGCTCTCCTGTTGTTGCAGGCAATCAATGGATCGCATCCGCGCCCGTTCCGCAAGCCGCATGCGCGACAGGAAAAGGGGCCGGTCTCCCGGCCCCTCTTCACGATACGGCGATGCGATCAGGCCCGGTGGGGGCGCACGCTCGCATAGGTCACCGGGGATGCGGCGCGATCGTCCACGTAGATCACGTGATCGTCGCGGATGTCGAGGTGGTCCACGCCGACCAGCCGGCCATCCTCCATGCGAACGGCGGCGACATGCTCCTTGTCCTTGTCGACCAGCATGTCTTCGATCTTGCCGTAGCTTTCGCCGGTCAGCGAACGGACGGGGTAGCCCCGGATATCCTGGTCCTCGTTCTCGAGCTGCCACTTGGACAGGCTGTGCAATTCGTTGAATCGGTCGTCATGTTTCATCGCGGATTTACTCCTCCACCTTGGACGTCGACCCGCGCGGCGCGGATATAGGCATCGTTTGCGCCCGCAAGATCGGTCTGGATCGTTTGCGGCATGTCGGACAGTTCGAGTTCCTGGACATTGCCGGCGAGCGAGACGGTCGAGCCGGGATTGACGTCGATCAGTCCCTCGCGCGCGGTGTCGGGCGTCTGGACCTCGTCGAAGCGCACGAGCGTCTCGTTGGCGCCTTCGCCGACGGTGAAGCCCATGTCCCCGATGACGCGGTTGACAGCGACATTGTCGAGATTGACGTCTTCGCCGATCCGGTCGCCGAGCGAGGACAGCGCCTCCACCGCCACCACGGTGCCCCCGGCGGCCATCATGGCGTCATCGCCTGTGGTGCCGGTGTCCATGGTTTCCACCACGACATCGTC
The DNA here is from genome assembly GCF_042851825.1 of Qipengyuania sp. MTN3-11. Lineage (NCBI taxonomy): Bacteria > Pseudomonadati > Pseudomonadota > Alphaproteobacteria > Sphingomonadales > Erythrobacteraceae > Qipengyuania > Qipengyuania sp. MTN3-11. The sequence goes on from NZ_BTGM01000002.1 coordinate 567,187, forward strand.
TTCCAGCGCCTCGGGCTCGTCGTCCCCGTTGGCGAAAAGGAACCACAAAAGCGCGATGATGCCGGCGAGCAGCAGCAGCCACCACAGCCACGCCAGGCTCGATTTCTTCTCTACTGGTATTTCGGCCATGAATACCGTCCTCCTGTTCGATTGATCGGGCCGAGGGCAAGAGTGCCCCCGTTAAAGGAGCGGTCGGGGAGGCCGAGTGTTCCGTAATCTTTTCAATAGTCTTTGCAGGCGAGCGCGCCTGGGGCGTCGGCGGCGGGTCGGCATGGACCGCCGGGGATGTAGGACATGGACCGGGTGTTACACGGTCCAGAACAAGAAAAACCGCGGGCTCGCGGGGCATCTTCCAACAGCCGTTTCGGCAGGGGCGGGGGCGCGCTTGATCATCGCGCCCGCGTTACGCCCGCCGTGCCGCTGTAGGAAAGCCCGCGGCACGCCGGCCGCGCGCGCCGGCTCAGTCGAACAGTTCTTCGAGGAAGCTCTTCTTCCGCTTGTGCGGTTTCCCGTATCCGTGGCCGTAGCCGGCATGGCCATGGCCGCCGTGCTGGGCGTAGCTCGGCTGCGGGCGGCCGCGCGGAGCGGGCGCCTGCGCGGCGCTGCGCTCGACGATCTTGTCGAGCTCGCCGCGATCGAGCCAGATGCCGCGGCATTGCGGGCAATAGTCGATCTCGATCCCCTGCCGGTCGCTCATGGCGAGCGGGACCTGGCAGACGGGGCACGGCATGGCGGCAACCTGGGCTTCGGTACGCATGGAATTCCTCTCGTTGTTCGTGGGCGCGAAGATGGGAACTGCGGCGCGGCGATCAACCGCGCGATGGTCGGGGCCGGCCGGGAGAAAGGGGGCGGGCCGGGAGAAGGGTGCGCGCCTTTCCCGCTTGGTGGACCCGCGCGACGGGCGCATGAACACGGGGGCCCCATCTACAGGAGGAATCCGCGCCCATGTGCAAGCCCGCCCTCGCCGCGCTCGCGATCGCCGCCGCCGCGCTCGCGCCCGCCCCCGCCATCGCGCAACAGGCCGAGACGCCGCAAATGCTGCCGGGCGATGCGATCACCAACCCCTCGCCCAGTGCCGAGGAGGTGGCGCTGGGCCGCGCACTGGCGGAGACCGGCACGCTCGCCGCTCTGGCCCCGCTGATGACGGGTCAGGAGACCGAGCAGATGCTGGCGGACCTTCCCGACCTCACCCCGGCGGAGCAGGACCGGCTGCGCGCCATCGCCGCCGCAACCGCCGCTGCGGGGCGCGGCCGGCTGCTGGACGCGCTGGGGCGGCAATACGCGATGCGGCTGAGCGCGGAAGAGATGCGCGCGCTCGCTGCCTTCGCCCGCACCCCCGCGGCGCAGAAGATGCAGGCGGCGCTGCCCTACACCATCGCCGGGACGATGCAGGCGGTAGGATCCATAGATTTCAAGGGCGAAACCCTCGCCGCCCTCTGCGCGGAGACGGGCAAGGGGTGCGCGGAGTAGGAGAAGCGCCGGCCCCGCGCCGGGGTCAGGGCATCAGGAACACGCCGAGCCCCGCCAGCGCGGCGATCTGGAGAATGGCGATGGTGTGAAGCTGGCTGGAGAAGGGCTGCTTGCGGGTCTTGTGCCGGAATAGCTTGCGCCCGGCATAGGCCCCCGGCGTGCCGCCGAGCAGCGCCAGCGCCAGCAGGTCCGCCTCGCTGGTCCGCCGCTTTCCCCGCCGCGGCCCGGCAGCCTCCGCCCGCGCCTTGTCGATTCCGAAGGCGGCGAAGGCGGCGAAGTTGATGGCGATCAGCCACAGCGCGATGTTGAGCGGGGTGAAGAGGGGGAAGAGCAGGTCCATCGCCAGCGGATAACACGGCGATGGTTAGCGGGTGATTTCCGCTTTAGGCCGCGTATTGGTCGCGAATGTGAAGGTTGAAGTAAGTGCCAGCCGAGGCGGCGCTCAACAGTCCATTCCAAATGTATGACGGCACGCCGGGATAGTCGTAACCCTGCCCCGAACTGGTGAACCAGATGGTCAGGTTGCCGGTTGCCATCTCGTAGCGAGCGGCATTGATCGCGGTCGAGTTAAAATAATGCATAGTAATGATTCCGGCGTTGTGACCGCGGATCCGCTCCTAGCCGTGACCGCCTTAGTTGTTGTGACAGGCGTTGCAGCAATAGTAACACCCATTGGACCGGGAGTAAGTGTTCTTGGCTTCAATTACGGCCCCGTTGCAATCTGAGTGCCAACCAAGGCTTTTCTGATTGCTCGCGGCAGGCATGTAAGCACAGCCCTTCGTGATGTTATGGACTTCGTGGTCGCCATTCGGCTGCACGTTCGTATTTACGATGAAATTCGGCATTGCCTTTCCTCGTCCTTGGAGGGGTCAGCTGACGCTGACCCCTCTCGTTAATTGCTATCGCCGCGCCCGGGTTTGGGCATCCGCTCCACCACATGGGACTTCGGAAAACGCCGCGCCCGCTCGACCGTCGTCAGCCGACCGGTCTCAGCATTGCGACCAATCTGAAAAGACTTGGTCTCCTTTGCCATTGCTACTCACCTCCTTTCCGCCGATCGAATCGGTAGGATTACCGTACAGGAAGTACAACCAGCGTCAATGTCTTATCGATGCTCCTGATGTCGTATGTTTGTATCACAAACGTTTGCTGCTGATTGACAGATGGCGGCTCTGTGGATTAGCGTCGCTGCCCGTGGAACCATCCCAAATATATTCTCTCTTCGGACGTCGCGTTGCTGAAGCGCGAGAGAAGGCCGAGCTTACCCAATCGAAGCTCGGTGAGAGGGCCGGCCTAAGTCGGGCATCGATCGCCAACATCGAGGCCGGACGTCAGAGAATCGTGCTTCATCAGGCGATAATTTTGGCCGAAGCGTTGAACCTTCATTCTGTAACGGATTTGCTTCCCGTCGATCTTCTGCAACCGACGAAAAAGGGTCCAAGAGGCCTAAAGCTCAACTTGTCGGGCTCGCATCTATCCAAAACCGAAGCGGCGAAAATCGCTCGGATCGTGGCGAGCTCTTAATGTGACTTATCCACGGATCACGAAAGCAAGAGCTAAAGGCGAGAGAGTAGCAGCGCTACTATTGGATAGGATTGGAAGTATCGCTCTTCCTATACCAATAAAGGAGATTGCAATATCGGAGGGGTGCGCGATCAGGTCCGCTGCATTAGAAGACGATTTGTCAGGAATGGCCTTCATAAAAGAAGGTCAAAAGCATATCGTTTACAACGCATTGCATCATATTAATCGTCAGAGGTTTACGATTGCTCACGAGCTTGGTCATCATTTAATGGATGCAACAGTACTTCGCACATCCGTTCACGTAGACAAAGGTACTTTGCGCCGCGACAACTTCTCCTCCGACGGGATTGACGAGATGGAAATCGCGGCAAACGCTTTTGCAGCCAGTGTCCTCATGCCGGAAAACTTGGTGCGAGAGATGTGTCCAAGATCGTTAGATCTTGAGGACGACAGAGCCGTTTATCGGTTGGCGAAATTGTTTGCTGTTAGCCAAGCAGCGTTCACCAACCGAATTTTAAATTTGTCGCTTGGCTGATTACTCCGCCGCCACGCTCCCGGCACTCGCACCAGCCTCATCCCCGAACAGCCCCGGCCCCTCATCCTCGCCCGCGTCTTCCTCGTTCGCGGCCTTGGCCTTGTTGCGCTTGTCGAAGCTCGACCAGACGTCGTTCCAATTGCCGCGGGTCGCGCCCTTGGAATATTCGGTCGCGCGGGTTTCGAAGAAGTTGGCGTGCTCCACCCCGTTGAGCAGCGGGGTCAGCCACGGCAGCGGGTGGTCGTCGACCATGTAGATCGGCTGGAGGCCGAGCTGGCCCAGCCGCCAGTCGGCGATGTAGCGGATATATTTCTTGATCTCCTTCGCCGTCATCCCCGGCACCGGCCCCATTTCGAAGGCGAGGTCGATGAAGGCATCCTCCAGCCGCACGGTCTTCTGGCAGATGTCGACGATGTCTTCCTTGACGCTCTTGGTCAGGCAGTCGCGCTCGCGCACGAATTCGTGGAACAGCCGGGTGATGCCCTCGCAATGCAGGCTCTCGTCGCGGACCGACCAGCTGACGATCTGGCCCATGCCCTTCATCTTGTTGAAGCGCGGGAAGTTCATCAGCATGGCGAAGCTGGCGAAGAGCTGGAGCCCTTCGGTGAAGCCGCCGAAGGCCGCGAGCGTGCGGGCGATGTCCTCGTCGGAATCGACGCCGAACTGCTGCAGATAGTCGTGCTTGTCCTTCATCTCCTCGTATTCCATGAAGGCGGAATATTCGGATTCCGGCATGCCGATCGTGTCGAGCAGGTGCGAATAGGCGGCGATGTGCACCGTCTCCATGTTGGAGAAGGCGGTGAGCATCATCTTGACCTCGGTGGGCTTGAACACGCGGCCGTATTTGTCGTGGTAGCAATCCTGCACCTCGACATCGGCCTGGGTGAAGAAGCGGAAAATCTGGGTGAGCAGATTGCGCTCGTGCTCGGAGATCTTCTGCGCCCAGTCGCGGCAATCCTCGCCCAGCGGCACTTCCTCGGGCATCCAGTGGATCTGCTGCTGCCGCTTCCAGAAGTCGTAGGCCCAGGGATATTCGAAGGGCTTGTAGGTCTTGCGGGCTTCGAGAAGGGACATGGATGACTCCGGCTGGATGCGAACTGGGTGCGTCGCGGAAACCTAGTGGGTGTTGCGGGGCAAGGGCAACAACATCTTGTGTCTCCGTGCGGACGCGCGAACGAATCATATAGGGGTTTCGACGCCGTTTTCGAAGGGTGGCCGGGGATCGGTTCGGGGATAAGCGGGGGAGCGTTTGCGGCGGGCCGCGGAACGGGCGGGCACGGCCGGCCGTTCGACAGGGGAAAGGAGTTCCCCATGGGACAATACGAACCGAACGACAGCCGCGACGTCACGCTCAAGCCGGGCCACGAGCCGGGCGGCATCGAGCGCACCGGCCCGCGTGAGGACGAGGCGCGGCGTCAGGCCGGCCAATCGCAATCGCAGTCGCAATCGCAGTCACAATCTCCGGGCGGTCAGGAGCAAGCTGCGCCCGACGCGCCTGCTGGCGAGGCGCAGGGCGGCTATGGCAACGCCCGCGACGAAAGCGGCACGAGAGAGGACCAGCAGGCCGATCCCGAACGCGACAAACGCCGCCAGCAGGCCGAACAGGCCGACGGCGCGGGCGACGGCTATGTCGGCGAGACCTCCTCCGACCCGGCCGAACGCGCCAGGGCGGATGCGCAGCGACCGCTCTGATCGGGGCATTCCGGGCCCGTGCCACGAGGCGAGCGCGAGCGTCGACCAGCCGTGGAACGAGCGGCCCGCCCGCCCGTTGTGAAGGCATAACCAACGCAATTCGAAGGGAAATTACATGTTCGAGAAGATCAGGATCAAGGAACACATGGAAGTCGCCGACGCCAGCGGACAGCACGTCGGGACCGTCGATGAGGTCAAGGACGACACGATCAAGCTGACCAAGTCCGACAGTTCGGATGGCATGCACCACATGGTCCGGCTCGACGATGTCGAGAAGATCGACGACAACCGCGTCTATCTCAAGGCCGGTGTCGCCATCCCCCAGGGAGCCGGCGCGAACGTCTGAGTTCGACCTCTCCCATTCAGCGAAGGCCCCGCCCGGCACATTGCCCGGCGGGGCTTTTCGTGTCCGGCCGATCTAGGCGGCGTCCGGGTCCTTCACCTCGACACCGAAAGGCGTCTGCTGGTGCTGGACCACCACCCAGTCCTCGTGCGCGATCCGGCGCAGCGTACTGGTGCACAGCGCATGATAGTCGTTCTCGCCCCGCCGCGCATGGGCACGATAGCCGATGACGATCAGCCCTTCCTCGGGCCGCGTCACCCTTGTGTCGGCGAAGTCCACCGTCTCCCACCGGGGCGTGCCCTCGACCGCCTCGGTCGCGGCGCCGTGGTCGTAGAGGAAGGGTTCGGCCGGCAGCGCCATGACGCAATCTTCCGCCACCTTCTCGCGGTAGACGTCCCCGCCGCCGAGCCACAGCTCGCGCTCGAATTCCCAGATGCGATCGTCGTTCATGCGTGATCTCCTTTCAGGGAGACACAACGCATCGCCGCACCGGAAGTTCGCTCGTCTTATCGACTCTTATCGATGGGCGCGCCCCGCCTCACTGGCAGGCGAGGCATTCCTCGTAATCGGTCTGCTCGCCGGTACCCGCCATCAGCTCGTATTTCGCGGCGTCGGCGGTGTTGTCCGCCTCGACGCCGCCCGCGAAACCGGCGCGCTGCACGCTCTTGGAGCGCAGGTAATAGAGCGACTTGATGCCCCGCTCCCACGCCTGGAAGTGAAGCATCATCAGGTCCCACTTGTCGACATCGGCCGGGATGAACAGGTTGAGCGACTGCGCCTGGTCGATGAAGGGCGTGCGGTCGGCGGCGAATTCGAGCAGCCAGCGCTGGTCGATCTCGAAGCTGGTCTTGAAGGTCGCCTTCTCTTCCGGCGTGAGGAAATCGAGATGCTGGACGCTGCCGCCGCGCTCGAGGATCGAATTCCACACCGCGACCGAGTTCTTGCTCTTCTTGTCGAGCAGTTTCTCGAGATACGGGTTCTTGACCACGAAGCTGCCCGAGAGCGTCTTGTGGGTGTAGATATTGGCCGGGATCGGCTCGATGCAGGCGCTGGTGCCGCCGCAGATGATCGAGATCGACGCGGTCGGCGCGATCGCCATCTTGCAGCTGAACCGCTCCATCGCGCCGGTTTCCTCGGCATCCGGACACGGCCCGCGCTCGTTGGCGAGGACCATGCTGGCCTCTTCCGCCTTCGCGGCGATGTGTTTGAACATTTTCAGGTTCCACACCTTCGCCATCGGGCTTTCGAAGCCGATGTTCTTCTTCTGGAGGAAGGAGTGGAAGCCCATCACGCCCATGCCGACGCTGCGTTCGCGCGCGGCGGAGTATTTGGCGCGGGCCATCTCGTCCGGCGCGCGGTCGATATAATCCTGCAGCACGTTGTCGAGGAAGCGCATGACGTCCTCGACGAAGCGCTTGTCCCCTTCCCACTCTTCCCATTTTTCCAGGTTGAGCGAGGACAGGCAGCAAACCGCGGTACGGTCGTTGCCGAGGTGGTCGATGCCGGTCGGCAGGGTGATCTCGCTGCACAGGTTCGAGGTCGAGACCTTGAGGCCCAGCTCGCGGTGATGCTTGGGCATCATCCGGTTCACGGTGTCGGAGAAGACGATGTAGGGCTCGCCGGTGGCCAGCCGCGTCTCGACCAGCTTCTGGAACAGGCTGCGCGCATCGACCGTCTTGCGGACCGACCCGTCCTTGGGGCTGACGAGGTCGAATTCCGCGCCTTCGCGCACCGCTTCCATGAAGGCATCGGTGAGCAGCACGCCGTGGTGCAGGTTCAAGGCCTTGCGATTGAAGTCGCCGCTGGGCTTCCGGATCTCGAGAAACTCCTCGATCTCCGGGTGGCTGACGTCGAGATAGCAGGCGGCCGAACCGCGCCGCAGCGAACCCTGGCTGATCGCCAGCGTCAGCGAATCCATGACGCGGACGAAGGGGATGATGCCGCTGGTCTTGCCGTTGAGGCCCACCGGTTCGCCGATGCCGCGGACATTGCCCCAATAGGTGCCGATGCCGCCGCCCTTGCTGGCGAGCCAGACGTTCTCGTTCCAGGTGCCAACGATGCCGTCGAGGCTGTCCTCGACACTGTTGAGATAGCAGCTGATCGGCAGGCCGCGGGTGGTACCGCCGTTCGACAACACCGGGGTCGCCGGCATGAACCACAGCTTGGAAATGTAGTCGTAGAGCCGCTGTGCGTGCTCCTGATCGTCGGCATAGGCATCGGCGACACGGGCGAAGAGATCCTGATAGCTCTCACCCGGGAGCAGGTAGCGATCGGTCAGCGTTTCCTTGCCGAATTCGGTGAGGTTGGCATCGCGCGCGTCGTCGGTGGTCACGTCGAAACGGCGGTCGAGTACCTTCTTGCTGTCGGGAGTTGGCTTGCTGTCGGGCGCGAGCGTGCCGGCTACCGCCTTCGCCGCTTCGGCCATTGCTGATGCGGTCGCGGTGGTGAGCGCCTCGCTCTCCCGGTCCTGTGCTTCCATGCTCATTGCCTTCCCCGGCTTTCCTGCGGGCGCCTCGGACGTCGCCTCGGACTCGAGTTCCTGTGTCTCGCCATCGAGATCCATCGCCGCATCGTCCCCAGTCCTGAAATCCATGTCGTCCCCGTTCCGCCTGTTGTGCCGAACCGGCGCCGCGCGCCAATGTTCCGCTTGTGTTCGATTCGAACGGGCGATCCCCGCTCTAGCATTTCGCTGGCCCGGCCGGGGGTAAACTTTTCCCCTTTTTCCCCACAGCCGCACGCCCCGTCCGACGATCTCCATATGGGGACGCGAACCGATCGACGCTAGGTCTAGTGGGTACCCCCAAGAACCAGACCACTAGATACTGAATCAGTCGCGGATTCCGCGCAAGAGGGTGAATGGCGATTTACGGCCCGGAGGCCATGCCGAAGGCCCCTGTGTTACACCGATGCCACGCAGCGACGCGTGGACCAAGCTGGGCTCGGCGGATGCGCAAGCCGGAAAATGAATCCGTGAAAAAATTTTGGCGGGCAAAAGCACCGCCCGGCGGTTGTGAACCGATCGAATCCGGACGCGAAATTTTCGAATCGGAAAATCTACCCGACAGACCTCGCATGACCTGTGATCGCATCGGCGAGGTCGTCGACGAGTTCCGCCGGCAGGTCGTGGCCCCAGCCGGGAATCGTGCGCAGTTTCGCCCCGGGAATCGAGGCGGCGGTGTCGCGCCCGGCGTCCACCTTGACCAGCGGATCGTCCTCGCCGTGGAGCACCAGTGTGGGCACGGCGACCTTCGCCAGCCGTGACCGGCGGTCGCCATCGTCGATGATCGCCGCCATCTGACGCCGCATCCCCTCCGGATAGACCGACCGGCGGACATTCTCCGCCACCCGCGCGCGCTGGCGTTCGGGATCGGGCCGGTAGCCGGGGCTTCCGATGGCGTTGCCGACCATGATGCCGTGCGCGATCAGCACCTCTTCCTCGGTCGAGGCGGGGCGCGTTGTCAGCGCCTTCATCGCGTGTTTCTCGGCTTGCGGAAGCCGGGGATTGCCGGTCGAGGACATGATCGAGGTGAGCGACAGCAGCCGCTCGGGATGGTTCACCGCCATAAGCTGGGCGATCATCCCGCCCATGCTCGCCCCGACGACATGCGCGCAGTCGATGCCGAGCGCATCGAGCAGGCCGATCCCGTCGGCCGCCATGTCCGACAGCGTATAGGGCACGGAAGGCCGCAGGCCGAACCGCCGCATGATCATGTGCCGCACCACGCCCGGTGCCTTCGCCCCCTCCATCTTCTGGCTGAGCCCGATGTCGCGGTTGTCGTAGCGGATCACGCGGAAACCGCGACCCGCCAGCGCCTCCACCAGCTCGATCGGCCACAGCGTCATCTGCGCGCCCAGCCCCATCACCAGCAGCATGGGCGGATCGCCGGGATCGCCATGTTCGTCGTAATGGAGAGTAATCCCGTTCGCCTGGGTCTCGGGCATATCGTCCGCCTCCTTCTTACGGAACCAGCACCGTGTCGCGCGCGACCGGATCGGTTTCGGGATAGTCCATGGTGAAGTGCAGCCCCCGGCTCTCGTGTCGCCGCAGCGCGCTCCTGACGATCAGGTCGGCGGCCTGGTGGAGGTTGCGCAGCTCGATGAGGTCGGTGGTGACGCGGAAGCTGCCGTAATAGTCCTGGATTTCCTTGCCCAGCATCTCGATGCGGTTGGCGGCGCGTTCCAGCCGCTTGGTGGTCCGTACGATGCCGACATAGTTCCACATGAACCGGCGGATCTCGGTCCAGTTCTGCTTGATCACCACCTCCTCGTCGGAATCGGTCACCCGGCTTTCGTCCCATTCGAGAATTTCGGGCGGTGCCTCGAACCGGTCCCAGTTGGCGAGGATGTCCTTCGCCGCCGCTTCGCCGAAGACGAAGCATTCGAGCAGCGAATTCGAGGCCAGACGGTTGGCACCGTGCAAGCCGCTCTCGGTGCATTCCCCCGCCGCCCACAGGCCCGGAAGGTCGGTGCGCGCATCGAGACCGATCACCACCCCGCCGCAGGTGTAGTGCTGCGCCGGGACGACCGGGATCGGCTGGCTGGTCATGTCGATCCCGAGGCCGAGCAGCTTCTCGTGAATGGTCGGGAAATGGCCGCGGATGAAGTCGGCCGGCTGATGGCTGATGTCGAGATGGACATAGTCGAGCCCGAACCGCTTGATCTCGGAATCGATCGCGCGGGCGACGACGTCGCGCGGGGCGAGTTCCATCCGCTCGGCATCGTAATAGGTCATGAAGCGCTTGGCGGTGCGCGGATTGATCAGCTGCCCGCCCTCGCCCCGGACCGCCTCGGTGATGAGGAAGTTCTTGACCTCGAGATTGTAGAGGCAGGTCGGGTGGAACTGCATCATCTCCATGTTGGAAACGCGCGCGCCGGCGCGGTAGGCCATGGCGATCCCGTCGCCGGTCGCGCCGCGCGGCGCGGTCGAAAACTGGTAGACACGCCCCGCTCCGCCCGCAGCCAGCACGGTGGCGCGGGCGACGTGCCTGACCACCGCCCCGCTTGCCTCGTCGAGCGCATAGGCGCCCCAGACCCTGCCCGAACCGGAAAACTCGACCTGGTTGTGCCCGGTGACGAGATCGATGCAGCTCTGTCCGGGGATCAGGGTGATGTTGGGATTGGCCCGCGCCGCCTTGAGCAGCGCATCCTGCACCGCCCAGCCGGTGGCATCGTCGACATGGACGATCCGCCGGTGGCTGTGCCCGCCCTCGCGGGTGAGGTGGAGATCGGCGCCCTCGGCATTGAACGGCACGCCGAGCTTGCGCAGTCGCTCGATGCTTTCGGGCGCGCGCTCGATGACGAACTCCACCACCTCGCGATCGTTCAGCCCGGCGCCTGCCACCATCGTGTCGCGGACGTGGTTCTCGAACGTGTCGCCGGCATCGAGCACGGCGGCAATCCCGCCCTGTGCCCAGGCGGTGCTGCCCCCGGTCAGAGATCCCTTGGCCAGCACGCAAACCTTGCGTGTCTCGGCCAGCGCCAGCGCCGCGGTGAGGCCCGCCGCGCCGGAGCCGATGATGAGGACGTCGTGGCTGGAATCCGCCATGCCGGTTCTCATGGCGAAGGGCATCGCGGCCCACAAGCGCAATTGTGTCGCGCCCATGACACGCTTCGCCTATCGCCGCTTGGAAGCCCGTCGCTTCCCCGATAGCCGGAATTTCCGGGGGCGGAACAGAATCGGGAGGGTTGCAGCCAATGAAACTGGCATATCTCGCTTGCGCGCTCGGCAGACACCGGGTCGATCTCACCACCACGCGTGCCGTCCACGGCGGCAAGGTGGGCCGCTGCCGGCACTGCGCCACCGCGCTCGAGGAGGTGACGCCGTTCGTGTGGGAAGCGCAGAAGGTCCACGATGCCGGGCTGGGGCGGCGCTTCTACGGCTAGGGGCCTGCCGCCGGCCTGAAGCGGCTCATCCGGCGCCGGTTAGCTGGACGAAGACGTCCTCCAGATCGGCCTCGCGCGTCGTCACGTCCTCGATCGCGTAACCGTGCTGCTGGATCAGCGCCAGGACCTGCCCGGCGCTGGTCCGGTCGCGGTCGTAGGTGATCTCGATCCGGCGCGGCTCGACCACCTCGGCCTTGACGAAGGCTTCCTCCATCGGCGGGCCGGCGATGTCCTTGTCCACCGTGATGGCGACGATCTTCTCGCGCGCCATGCCGACCAGTTCGCGGGTCGGCTTGTCGGCGATCAGCTCGCCGTGGTCGATGATCGCGATCCGGTCGCACAATTGCTCGGCTTCCTCGAGGTAATGGGTGGTCAGCACCACCGTCACCCCCTCGCGGTTGAGATCGGTCACCAGCTCCCACAGCTGCCGCCGCAATTCGACATCGACCCCGGCGGTCGGTTCGTCGAGGACCAGGATCGGCGGCGAATGGACCATCGCCTTGGCGATGAGCAGCCGGCGCTTCATCCCGCCCGACAGCGTGCGGGCATAGGCATCGCGCTTGTCCCACAGATGCACCGCCCGCAGCAGTTCCTCGCTGCGCCGTTCGGCCTTGGGCAGTCCGTAGAACCCGCCCTGGTTCTCGAGCACCTCGAAGGGCGTGAAGAAGGGATCGAAAACGATTTCCTGCGGCACGATCCCGATCGACCGCTTGGCGTTGCGCGGATGGGCATCGATGTCGAAGCCCCAGACCTCCGCGGTGCCCGAGCTCTTGACGACCAGCCCGGCGAGGATGTTGATCAGCGTCGACTTGCCCGCGCCATTGGGCCCGAGCAGGCCGAAGACCCCGCCCTCGGGCACGTCGAAGCTGACGCCTTTCAGGGCCAGCTTGCCCTCGTCGCCCCCGGTCGCGGCGTAGCGCTTCACGAGATTGTCGATGCGGATGGCGGGCGGTGTCGTCATGGGGCGGCTCTAGGGGATTGAGAGCGACAGCAAAACCCAGTATCGGCCCGGGCCATGAGCCTGCCCCCGCCCGAAGTCACCAAGGTCCTCGACGCCCGCGTGTGGTGCGACGGCGCGACCGACATCCGCAGCGGCGAGAACTACAAGCCGATCGCGCTGGGCCATCCCAAGATCTACCTGCAGATCGACGAGCATGGCTATGTCGACTGCGGCTATTGCGATCGGCGCTTCGTGCTTGAGGGCGGCCCTGCCGACGGTGCCGACCAGTCGCAGCTGCCGGACATCTCCGAAGGCGCCGATCCCGGACACCGCTAGCGCGAAGCCTGTCGAACGCCTACATCGGGCGGCATGACAGATGCGACCGACGCCACCAGCCTGCTTTACAAACCCGGCCAGCTCGACCCCGAGGAAGCCCGGCGCCTGACCGCGCGGTTGCTGGCCGACAGCGACGATGGCGAGCTCTACCTGCAGTTCGTCGCCAGCGAGAGCTTCGCCTTCGACGACGGCAAGCTCAAGACCGCCGACTATTCGCGCGATTCGGGTTTCGGCCTGCGCGGCGTATCCGGAGAGACCACCGGCTTCGCGCACGCCAACGAGATCAGCGCCGCCGCCATCGCGCGCGCCGGCGAGACGCTCCAGCTGCTCGACCCCTCCAAGGGCACCCCCGCGCCGCCCCCCAAGCGCACCAACCGCTTCATGTACACCGACGAAAGCCCGCTCGACCTCGTGCCGTTCGAGGACAAGGTCGCGCTGCTCGAGAAGATCGACGCCGTCGCCCGCGCCAAGGACCCGCGCGTGGCGCAGGTCACCGCCAGCCTGCTGGCGAGCTGGAGCGTGGTCGAGATCGTCCGCGCCGACGGCTTCGTCGCGCGCGATCTGCGCCCGCTGGTGCGGCTCAACATCGGCATCGTCGCCGAACAGAACGGGAGGCGCGAGCGCGGCAGTTTCGGCTTCGGCGGGCGTTACCTCTACGACCGGCTGTTCGATGAGGGGCAATGGCTGCGCGGTGTCGACGAAGCCGTGCGCCAGGCCCTGGTGAATCTCGACAGCGTCGCCGCGCCCGCCGGCGAACAGACGGTGCTGCTCGGCCCCGGGTGGCCGGGCGTGCTGCTCCACGAGGCGGTCGGCCACGGGCTCGAGGGCGATTTCAACCGCAAGGGCACCAGCGCCTTTTCGGGGCGGATCGGCGAGCGCGTCGCCGCGCCGGGCGTGACGGTGGTGGACGACGGCAGCATTGCCGAACGCAGGGGATCGTTGTCGATCGACGACGAGGGCACGCCGACCGGAGAGACGGTGCTGATCGAGGACGGTATCCTGAAAGGATATATGCAGGACCGGCTCAACGCCCGGCTGATGGGCGTGGCGCCCACCGGCAACGGCCGCCGCCAGTCCTACGAACATGCGCCGATGCCGCGGATGACCAACACTTTCATGCGCAGCGGCGATGACGACCCGGTCGAGCTCCTTAGCCGCGTCAAGGACGGGATCTACGCCACCAGCTTCGGCGGCGGACAGGTCGACATCACCAGCGGCAAGTTCGTCTTCGCCTGTACCGAGGCCTACAAGGTCGAGAACGGCAGGATCGTTGCACCGATCAAGGGCGCGACGCTGATCGGCGACGGACCGAGCGTGCTGACCAGGGTGAGCGGCATCGGCAACGACCTCGCCCTCGACGAAGGCATCGGGGTCTGCGGCAAGGCCGGCCAGGGGGTTCCCGCCGGCGTCGGCCAGCCGACCTTGCTGATCGATGGCCTCACCGTTGGCGGAACGGGCTGAGGAAACTCAGCGAAGGTTCAGCCGTTCGTGGTAAAAGGTGAGTCGAAGGAGCCGAACGATGAAGACACTCGCTGCAATCGCAACCGCCGCCGCCGTGGCCCTGCTGGCCACTCCCGCCACCCAGGCGCAGGAGAGCGACACGACGGCCGAATTGTCCGAAGGACAGGCGAAGCTCGCCAAGATGCTCGAGGGCCGCGTGGCCGGCGAGCCCGAGCGGTGCATCCAGACCTTCCCCTCGCGCAGTTTCACCATCATCGACGACACCGCATTGGTCTACCGCCGGGGCGATACGCTATGGGTCAACACCACCCGTAATCCGCAATCGATCGACGATGACGACATTCTCGTGATCGAGCGCTTCAGCGGATCGCAATTGTGCCATACGGACCAGGTGACCCTGCGCGACCGCTACAACGGGTTCTTCTCCGGGGTGCTTTTCCTTGGCGATTTCGTGCCGTATCGGGAAGTCGAAGGCTGATCGGATAGGCGGAGCCGCCAAGGGTGAGGCCATGGGCGCGCGACCTTCTCCATTGCTGGTTCCATAAGCTCGATCCTGCCGATTGGTTCGGCGCGAGCGAGAGCGTCGACGCCCTTCTTCGGCGACGGTTCGGACGATGGCTGGTCCCGTTCGGACATCGCCCGCCCGATGAATTCCTTACCGACCGGCCAACCGCGCGCGCCGCGATCCTTCTGTTCGATCAGCTCCCCCGCAATCTCTTTCGCGACGATCCGCGCGCCTTTGGCTGGGACCGGCAAGCGGTCGCGCTTTCGCGAGGGGCGATCCGACGCGGGTGGCACCGCGGGCTGTATGCACAGGAAGCCCAGTTCGTCCTTATGCCCTTGATGCATAGCGAGACCATCGCAGATCAGCGGCTCTCCCTCGCTCTCTTCGCGCGATACGCCCCCGCTTCGCTGCCCTTCGCGCGCAGCCACCACCGCATGATCGCGCGTTTCGGCCGCTTTCCGCATCGCAATAACGTCCTCGGGCGAGACAGCACGCAGGCCGAGGAACGCGCCGTCGCCGCGGGATTCGACTGGTAATCGGGCAAGCGCCCGGCCGCAGCGTCATCCCCTGGTCGTCCGCAATCCCGCAATCGCCAAACCCACCCCGCCGACGAGTCCGGCAGCAAGCAGCGTTCCGGGAGACGGCGGTTCGCTCCCGAGCGTCGCGCTCGCCGCGCGGACGATCCCCATCGTGCCGAGCAGGCCGGCGATGGCGACCACCAGCGCTCCGACCAGATTGGCCACCCGCCCGTTCACCGCCTCGCCAAGCAGCCTGCGGTCGTTCATCGCCCATAGCAGGAACAGCGCCACCAGCGGGAGGATCATGCCATTGAAGGCCTGCGCGGCAATGATCGCGGGGACCGGGCGTATGTCGGCGACCCCGAAGCCGAGTCCGGCGAGGAGTACCGCCGCCCAGACCGCGTGATAGCCCGCGCTTCGCTCTCCCCAGCCGAACAGCCCCCGCGCAGTGAGCGCCGCGGCCAGCGGAGCGGTTATCGCCGAGGATATCCCTGCCGCGAAAAGCCCCAGCGCGAAACCCGTGCGCGCCCATTCGCCGAGGGACAGGGCCAGGGCATCGCCCAGCGCTTCGAAGGAGAATTCACCCGTCAGTGTGGTTCCCACCACCAGCACTCCGGCTGTTATCAGCACGCCAAGAGCCACGGACACCGCGAGGCCGATACGCATTTCCGCCACGCCCTGACCGCACGCCAGCGCCGCGCCGAGAAACAGGTTGTAGGGCACGACGGTGGTCCCGATCAGCGCGAGGATCGGGACCAGCGGATCGGTTCCGGCGCCGCGCGCGCCCCACACCAATCCGCCGGCGAACAGGATCGATACCGCAGCGAGCAGGAAACCGATGCCCATCAGGGCGACGAACAACGCCATGATCGAGGCGATCCGGCGCGGCGAGCCCGTGGCCAGCAGCACCGCCGCCGCCACGCCGATGGCGAGTGCGACGGTCGGCTGCGGCAGATCGATCGCCAGCATCGCGCCGGCAGCCCCGCCGAGGATGTTTCCAGCCTCGTAGGCGGCGCAGCCGAGCAGGATGGCACCACCGATCAGCACCACGCACGCCGCGCGGCGCCAACCGCGGGCATAGCGATGGCGCAGCACCTCGGCGAGGTCGCGACCCGACGCGATCGCCAGCCGGGCGGCGAATTCCTGCAACACGTAGGTTGCAAAGCCCGAAAAAAGCACCGCCCACAGGAGCGACAGGCCGAAGCCCGCGCCCGCGCTGGCCGATGCAGTCACCGTTCCCGGGCCGATGAAGGCAGCGGCAATGGCGGACCAGAGAAGGATGGAACCGAGGCGGGTCATCGCCGGCTCTCCTGCGCCGGGTAGCCCGCCACCGTCAATCGCCACCGTCGCTCGGCCCGGCCATTCGGTACTTGAAGGAAGCCGCCGCTTTGGCGACAAGCGGTCAACCTACAAGGAGGCAGGTTCCATGTCCGCCAATCCCCACGGCTTCACGCTCAACCACACGATGCTGCGGATCAAGGATCCCGAAAGGAGCCTGGAATTCTATTGCGGGGTGCTGGGCATGACCTTGCTGCGCAAGGTGGATGTCGAAGCGGGCGAGTTCTCGCTCTATTTCCTCGGTTTCACTACCGCCGAAGACGAGGTGCCGGCCGGCGATGCCGCGGCGACCGAATATGTCTTCTCGCGTCAGGGCGTGCTCGAGCTCACGCACAATTGGGGAACGGAGGACGAGGACGGACCGGTCTATCACGACGGCAATTCCGAACCGCGCGGTTTCGGCCACATCGCGCTCGACGTTCCCGATCTCGATGCCGCGGTATCGCATTTCGACGCGCATGGGGTCGCGTTCCAGAAACGGCCCGAGGACGGGATGATGAAGCACATCGCCTTCATCAAGGACCCCGACGGCTACTGGATCGAGATTCTCAGCGCGCGGACCATGGCGGGCCGCTAGGCGGCGCGGCTCCGGCCGGTCGCGCACAGCGCCTGCGCGGGGCAGGCCGGGCAGTCGGTCGTGGCGGGCCGGCAGGTGGTCTGGCCGACCTTCTTCATCAGCAGGTGATGCTCGTCGAAATCGGCCGCGCTCCACTCGGGCGGCATGGCGGGCATGATCGCATCGAAGGCGCGCGCGGTGTCGGCTTTCGCCGGCACCAGGCCCATGCGCCGCAGGATGCGGGTGTGGTGCCCGTCGAGCACCAGCGCGCGGCGGTCGAGCGTGCTGGCGTTCATCACCCCGGCGGCGATCTTGCGGCCGATGCCGGGAAGCTGTTCCAGCCAACGCATCGCCTCGCCGGTCTCCATCGCTTCGAGATGCGTCAGATCGACCGCCCCGCGTCGGGCGATCAAGTCCGTGAGGCAAGCCTTGAGCCGCTCCGCCGCCATGTTCGGATAGGTCTGGGTGGCAAGCTCGGCCTGCAGTTCGGCGAGCGGTACTCCGGCCACCGCCTCCCAGCTTCCCCAACGCGTCAACAGCCGGTCGGTCGCGGCGTTGGAGACCGGCGACTTGGTCCGCGCGCCGATCACCCCCTGCACCAACACCCACTCGGGCCGCCGCCAGCTCGCCGCCGCGCGCTCGATCCGCCCGAATCGTTGGATCAGCAGCGGCTGGAGGCGGCGGAGGGTATCGGTCCGGGGGTCGGCACCGAGAGCGAGTTGGCTCACAGATGTCGCGCCAACCTGACACTGGTCTTTTCGAAGCCCAGTGCTTCGTAAAACCCGTGCGCCTGTTCCAGTTCGAAACGACTGGTTACCTCGATCAGCGTGCAATCTTGCGTAGTGAAAAGCTCCATCGCCGCGCCGACCAGGGCCTTCCCGATTCCCAGCCCCCTCTGGTCTTCCGCAACCACCAGAACGGTAATCCGGCCTATGGGGTGTTCGCGGTGGGCGGGATGCATGCGGGCGAGCCCCATGCAGCCCGCCACGCCTCCCTGCAATTGCGCGACCAGCGTCATATCGCCGCCCTTCTCGCCGCACTTCAATCTATGAGCGATCGCGGTGCTGTCCGAATCGAACCCTATGCTTTGAAACAGCGTCGCCACGGTCGAATAATCGCCATTGGCAATCGGACGAATGCGGAGCCCGCTCATTCCCACTCGATCGTGCCCGGCGGCTTGCTGGTGTAGTCGTAGACGACGCGGTTGATGCCTTTGACCTCGTTGACGATGCGGGTGGCGCAGCCGGTGAGGAAGGCCGCATCGAACGGATAGACGTCCGCCGTCATCCCGTCGGTGCTGGTCACCGCGCGCAAGCCGCAGACGCTGTCGTAGGTGCGATAGTCGCCCATCACGCCGACGGTCTTGACGGGCAGCAGCACGGCGAAGGCCTGCCAGATCGCGTCGTAGAGCCCGGCCTTGCGGATCTCGTCGAGATAGATGGCGTCGGCCTTGCGCAGGATGTCGCAGCGTTCCTTGGTGACCTCGCCGGGGATGCGGATGGCGAGGCCGGGGCCGGGGAAAGGATGCCGGCCGACGAACACTTCGGGGAGGCCGAGCTCTCTTCCCAGTTCGCGGACCTCGTCCTTGAACAGCTCACGCAGCGGCTCGACCAGCTTCATGTTCATCCGTTCGGGAAGGCCGCCGACATTGTGGTGGCTCTTGATCGTCACCGAGGGCCCGCCGGTGAAGCTGACGCTCTCGATCACGTCGGGATAGAGGGTCCCTTGCGCCAGGAAGTCCGCCCCGCCGATCTTCTTCGCTTCCGCTTCGAACACGTCGATGAAGGTCTTGCCGATGAATTTCCGTTTCTTTTCAGGGTCGGTTTCGCCCGCGAGGCCGGAGAGGAATTGCTCCTCGGCATCCACATGGACCAGCGGGATGTTGTAGTGATCGCGGAACAGGGTGACGACCTGTTCGGCCTCGTTCATTCGCATCAGCCCGTGGTCGACGAAGACGCAGGTGAGCTGTTCGCCGATCGCCTCGTGGATCAGCACCGCGGCGACGGCGGAATCGACGCCGCCGGAAAGCCCGCAGATCACCTTGCGATCACCCACTTGATCGCGGATCTCGGCGATCTTGGTCGCGCGGAATTCGGCCATCGTCCAGTCGCCCGCGAGCCCGCAGACATGGCGTGCGAAATTGGCGATCAGCTTCGCCCCGTCGGGGGTGTGGACGACCTCGGGGTGGAACTGAGTGCCGTAATATTTGCGCGTCTCGTCGGCGATGACGGCGAAGGGCGCTCCGTCGCTGGTGGCGACGATCTCGAACCCTTCGGCAAAACGCGTGACCTTGTCGCCGTGGCTCATCCACACCTGGTGCCGCTCGCCCTCCTGCCACAAGCCGTCGAACAAGGCGCAGCTCTTGGTTACGGTGAGGAAGGCCCGGCCGAATTCGCCCCCCTCCCCGGTCTCGTGTCCGGGGCGGACCTCCCCGCCGAGCTGATGCGTCATCACCTGCTGGCCGTAGCAGATCCCGAGGATCGGCAGCCCGCTGTCGAACAGGCATTGCGGCGCGCGCGGGCTGTCCGCGTCGGGGACGCTGGCGGGGGAACCCGACAGGATGATGCCCTTGGGCTGCATCCGCTCGAACGCCTCCTGGGCCGTGGTGAAGGGCGCAATCTCCGAATAGACCCCCGCCTCGCGCACGCGGCGAGCGATGAGCTGGGTCACCTGGCTGCCGAAATCGACGATCAGGATGGAATCGGGAAGATGCTCCGGGGTCATGGCCGGCAGGCGATAAGCGCTCGCCCCCGGGGGTCAATAGGCGACCCTCGGCCGGCGATGGGAACGGCTCGCTCGAGCGCTCCGATAGTCAGTTGCGCTTTATGCAATGGCTTTTGGCGTTATGTCACTTTCGTTCGCTTCCGAGCAACATTATTAGGGTCTCTGCAAGCCGGCGGTGCACTCCTCCCTAACCGCCGGAACCAACAGGAGAAGCGACATGCGTTTTGCAGTCCACGTCCTGGCCTTCCTTGCGGCGAGTGCGGTCAGCACGCTGATGCTGTCCCCCGCAATCGCGTAACCGCCCGCCCGCAAGGCGATATGGCAGCGAGTAGAGACGCGGCCGCCGATACCTCTCCCCCAATCCCCTCGGCGCCCGCGTCTCGAAAGCGCATATCTCAGGCCGGAAGATCCTGCCGCGCCGCCATTTCGCGCAGCTCGCTCTTGAGCAGCTTGCCGATATGGCTGCGCGGCATTTCTTCGATGGCGTACAGCGCCGACAGGCGCTGGGTCTTGCCGAGCCGCGCATTGACGGCGGCGAGGACAGCCTCGGGCGAGCGCGCATCTTCGCGCAGACGGACGAACCCCAGCGGGGTCTCCCCCCATTGCCGGGAGGGCACGCCGATCACCGCGGCTTCCAGAACATCCTCTTCCTCGAGCAGCGCATTCTCCAGATCGACCGGGTAGATGTTGAAGCCGCCGGAGATGATCATGTCCTTGGCCCGGCCGACCAGCTCGACGAAGCCATCCTCGTCGATCCGCCCGATGTCGCCCATCCGCTGCCACGTCTCGCCGGTTTCGGGATCGGTCCAGTAACCCTCGCGGGTCTGGTCGGGCCGGTTGCGGTAGCCGCTCATCATCGTCTGGCTGCGGCCGATCAGATGACCCGGCGTGCCCGCCGGAACCTCGCGGTCCGCGTCGTCGACCACCTTCAATTCGCTGCCCGGCGCGGGCCGGCCGACGGTGTGGAGCTTGTCGGGAAACTCGTGCGCCGCGAGCAGGCACACCACTCCGCCCTCGGTCATCGAATAGATTTCCACCAGCGCGCCCGGCATCCTTGCCAGCACTTCGCGCTTGAGTTCGGCCGAAAAGGGCGCCGAGGTGCAGTATTTGATCCGCATCGCGGAAAGGTCGAACGCATCGAAACGCGGTTCGTCCATCAGCCGCTGGTACTGCACCGGCACCAGCATCGTCAGGGTCGTGCGATCGGCCTCGGCATGGCCGAGCCACCGGACGCAATCGAACTTGCCCATGATCCGCACCGTTCCTCCGGCGAGGAGCGGGGCGAGGAAGGCGACCATGGTGGTGTTCGAATAGAGCGGGGTCGAGGCGAGCGAGCGCACCGGGAGCTCCGCTTCCAGCCAGCTCGCCGCGGTGAAAGCGAACTGCCGCCAGCGCATCCGGTGCGAATGGACGATCCCCTTGGGCGTGCCGGTGGTGCCCGAGGAATAGATGATGTTGAACGGATCGCCGGGCTCGGGCGCATGCGCCGGGGCGCGCGAGCCGGCGGGTGCCATCCAGTCATCCAGCGCCTCGTCGAGGACGATCCGGTCCATGCCGGCAAAACAGTCCTCGCCGAGTTCGGCGAGTTTGGCCCGGTCGACGAAGATGTGCCGCGCCCCGCTGTCCGCCGCCATCGCTGCCAATTGTTCCGCGCTGGCGCTGGTGGTCAGCGGCGCGGCGACGCCCCCGGCGCGGACCGCGGCGAGGAACACCAGCGCATAGGCGATGGAACTGGTGCCGAGGATCGCCACCGCCTGTCCGCGTTCGAGCCCGTCCGCGGCCAGCCGGGCGGCGATCCGCTCGATCCGGTCGTGGAATTCGGCCCATGTCAGCGCGCCCGCTTCGTCCTGCAGAGCGAGAGCATCGGGCTGCGATCGCGCCCAGCGGGCGAGGATGTCGTGGTAGGAGCCGAAAGGCCGGGCGAGGTCCGCGGGCGTGGGTGCGTTCATCGCGTCACCCTATCGCGGCCTGCCGCTCTGTCGAGCCCTACCCGCCGCCGAGGTGGCCGAGCACCAGGGCCAGGATCACCCCCAGCGCGGTGGCGACGCCGGCAAGGTGGCTGTCCTCGCGAAAGGCCTGGGGAAAGACTTCGGTCGCGAGGCTGGCGACCACGGCGCCGGCGGCGAAGCAGCGGATCACCGCCAGCGTCCCCTCGCCCACTCCCGACAGCAGGAGATTGCCGGCGATGGCGGCGGCCGACAGCAGCGCCGCGGTCCCGGCCCAAAGCGCGATTACCTTGCCCTTCGAATGCCGGCCCTCGGCCATCGCCCGCGCACCGCCTGCCGCTTCGGGCAGGTTCGATAGCAGGATCGAGCCGGCGAGCGCTGCGACTTCCAGCCCGCCCGCCCCGATCAGTGCCACACCGAGCGCGAGGTTTTCGGGAATCCCGTCGAGCGTGATCGCGGCGAGCAGTCCGCCTCCCGAATCGGAACCCCATTTCTCGTCGATCCAGTAATCCGCGATGGCGAAGACAACCGCGCCGGCCGCCACCCCGAGCATGGCATGGAACACGCTGCTTTTCTGGATCGACGGCTCGATCAGCTCGCTCGTCACCGACAGCAGCAGGGCGCCCCCGGCGAGCGCGACGAGGAAGCCTTCGAGACGCTTCGGCAGCTTGCCGTAGATGCCCCAGGCCGCGCCGGCGACGAGCGCGCCCGAGACCACCAGCACCACGGCGAACAGCATCAGCACTCGATCACGTTCACAGCCAATCCTCCCTGGCTGGTTTCCTTGTATTTGGTGCTCATGTCGAGCCCGGTCTGGCGCATGGTCTCGATCACCTGGTCGAGGCTGACGAGGCTTTCCGCACCGGTCCGGTGAAGCGCCAGGCGCGCGGCGTTGACCGCCTTGACCGCGCCGATGGCGTTGCGCTCGATGCAGGGCACCTGGACCAGTCCGCCGACCGGATCGCAGGTGAGCCCGAGATTGTGCTCCATGCCGATCTCCGCCGCGCTGGCGATCTGCACGCTCGTCGCGCCCCACAGCGCGGCGAGCCCGCCGGCCGCCATCGAGCAGGCCACGCCGACCTCGCCCTGGCAGCCCATTTCCGCGCCCGAGATGCTCGCCCGCTGCTTGTAGAGCAGGCCGATTGCCCCCGCCGTCAGAAGGAAAGTGCGGCGCTTGTCGCGGCAGGCCTCTTCCTCGCCGGTCACGCAGTAGAAGCGGATCACCGCCGGGATGATCCCCGCCGCGCCGTTGGTGGGCGCGGTGACGACCCGGCCGCCGGCGGCGTTCTCCTCGTTCACCGCCATGGCATAGCAATTGAGCCAGTCGAACAATTGCTCGCGCTCGTTCGATTGCGGGCTGGCGGACAGCTTGTCCCACAGATCGGGGGCGCGGCGCGCGACCTTGAGGCCACCGGGCAGGACGCCGCGCTGCGACAAGCCGCGGTCGATGCACTGGTCCATCGCCGCGGCGATCCGGTCGATCCCTTCGAGCGTTTCCTCGCGCGGGCGAAAGGCATCCTCGTTGGCAAGGACGAGATCGGCGATCGCGAGCCCGGTCCGCTCCGAGGCGGAGAGCAGCTCGGCGGCCGATCCGAAATTGTACGGGACCCGGGTTCCGGCATTCACCCTGTCGTTCTCGGGCTTGCGCCGAAGCTGCGCCTCGGAGGCGACGAAGCCGCCGCCGGTCGAGAAATAGGTGCGCTCGAACAGGGTCTCGCCGTCCGCATCGCGCGCGGCGAGCCGCATGCCGTTGGGGTGAAGATCGGGGATGATGTGTCCGGCGAGATCGATGTCGCGGGCGCGATCGAAACCGATGAGCACCTCGCCGCCGAGCGGCAGACGTCCGGATGCGGCGATTTCCGCGAGCGCCTCCGCCGCCTCGTCGGGGTCGGTGCGGTCGGGGCGGAAGCCGGCGAGGCCGAGCATGGTCGCGTCCACCGTGCCGTGGCCGACCCCGGTCAGCGCCAGCGACCCCTGCAGCTCGACCGCGATGCGCGAAGTCCGCTCCAGCATGCCCCCCTTGGCCAGCGCCCGGACGAAGGTGCGGGCGATCCGCATCGGCCCGACCGTGTGCGAGGAGGACGGGCCGATGCCGATGCGGAAGATGTCGAGGATCGAAAGCATGCAAGCCCGGCGATGGGCCTCATCCCCGGCGAAATCAACCGATTGCGGGCACAGCCGCCCGATCCTCGGCCCCGGGGAAAAACCCGCGGGATTCTTTGGCATTCGAGCCGCGAAACCCTATATAATCGCCATGGACGAGAACAGCACCGAGACGCCTGAAAACGGCGCTCCCGACACCAAGCGGCGCGGCGAATACGGCGCGGATTCGATCAAGGTCCTCAAGGGGCTGGACGCGGTCCGCAAGCGCCCGGGCATGTACATCGGGGATACCGACGACGGCTCGGGCCTCCACCACATGGTGTTCGAGGTCAGCGACAACGCCATCGACGAAGCGCTGGCCGGCCATTGCGACCTGGTGCTGATCGAGCTCAATCCCGACGGCAGCGTCTCGGTGGAAGACAACGGCCGCGGTATCCCGGTCGACATGCACAAGGAAGAAGGCGTGTCGGCGGCCGAGGTCATCATGACCCAGCTCCACGCGGGCGGGAAGTTCGAGAACACCAGCGACGACAACGCCTACAAGGTATCGGGCGGGCTCCACGGGGTCGGCGTGTCGGTGGTCAACGCGCTATCCGAATGGCTGGAGCTGGTGATCTGGCGCGATGGCAAGGAGCACTGGATGCGCTTCGAGAACGGCGATGCGGTCGAATCGCTGCGTGTCGTCGGCGATGCCCCGCCGGTCGCCTCCAACGGCGACGATAACGGCCTGAAGAAAGGCACCCGGGTGACCTTCAAGGCGTCCGAGGAGACCTTCAAGAACGTCACCGAGTTCGATTTCGACAAGCTCGAGCACCGCTATCGCGAGCTCGCCTTCCTCAATTCGGGCGTGCGCATCCTGCTGCGCGACAAGCGGCACGAGGAGCCCCTGGAGCACGATCTGTTCTACGAGGGCGGGATCGCCGCCTTCGTCCGCTATCTCGACCGCAACAAGCAGGCGCTGGTCGGCGAGCCGATCTCGGTCTCGGCGGAGAAGGACGGGATCGGCATCGACGTCGCGCTCGAGTGGAACGACAGCTATTACGAGAACGTCCTCACCTTCACCAACAACATCCCCCAGCGCGACGGCGGCACGCACCTCGCCGCCTTCCGTGCCGCGCTGACCCGGACGCTCAACAATTACGCCGCGGCTTCGGGCATGATGAAGAAGGAGAAGGTCAGCCTTTCGGGCGAGGACATGCGCGAGGGCCTGACCGCGATCGTCTCGGTCAAGCTGCCCGATCCCAAGTTCGGATCGCAAACCAAGGACAAGCTGGTGAGTTCCGAGGTTCGCCAGCCGCTCGAATCGCTGATGGGCGAGAAGATGGGCGAATGGCTGGAAGAGAACCCCAACGATGCCAAGGCGATCATCCAGAAGGTGATCGACGCCGCCGCAGCGCGCGAGGCGGCCCGCCGGGCGCGCGAGATGAGCCGCAAGGGGGCGATGAGCGTCGCCTCGCTGCCCGGCAAGCTCGCCGACTGCCAGGACCGCAACCCCGCCAATTGCGAACTCTTCCTGGTCGAGGGCGATTCCGCCGGCGGTTCGGCCAAACAGGGCCGCGACCGCAAGATCCAGGCGATCCTTCCGCTCAAGGGCAAGATCCTCAACGTCGAGCGCGCGCGCTTCGACCGGATCATCTCGTCCAAGGAAGTCGGCACGCTGATCCAGGCGATGGGCACGGGCCTGCGCGACGAGTTCAACCTGGAAAAGCTGCGCTATCACAAGATCGTGATCATGACCGACGCCGACGTCGACGGCGCACACATCCGCACGCTGCTGCTGACCTTCTTCCACCGCCAGATGCCCGAGATCGTCAAGGCCGGGCACCTGTTCATCGCCCAGCCGCCGCTGTTCAAGGTGAGCAAGGGGCGCAGCGAGGTCTATCTCAAGGACCAGGCGGCGCTCGACCGCTACCTCGTCGATGCCGGCCTCCAGGGTCGCACGCTGGAGAGCGCCGAGGGCAGCCTGCCCGAACGCGCGGTGCGCGAACTGGTCGCGCATGCGCTGCGCATCCGCAACCTCGTCGCCTTCGTGCCGCGCAAATACGATCCCGCGATCGTCGAGCAGATGGCGCTCGCGGGCGCGCTCGACCCCGCCCTCGATCGGTCCGCCCGGCTCGAAGCGCTCGAACTGGCGGCGCGCCGGATGCAGGCCGGCGATCCGGAGGCCCGCTGGTCGGCGCGGCTGCGCGACGACGGATCGGAGGCGGTCCTGTTCGAACGGCTGTGGCGCGGCGTCACCGACGTGCACGAGATCGAGGCCAAGTTCCTCGACAGCGCAGAGGCGCGCAAGCTGCATCGCCTGGCCGCCGAACAGGCGGAATCCTACGCCGTTCCCGCGCGGCTGGTGAAGGCCTCGGCCGCCGCCGAAGCCGATGCGGACACCGAGACGCCCGAGGGCGACGATGCCCCCGCCGCAAGCGACGAGGACGCCATCTCCCGGCCGACCCAGTTGCTCGCCGCGGTCCTGGCGGCGGGTCGCAAGGGCCTCTCGATCCAGCGCTACAAGGGCCTTGGCGAGATGAATGCCGAGCAATTGTGGGAAACCACGCTCGATCCGGAAAATCGCGCCCTGCTGCAGGTCAAGGTCGAGGATGCCGACGTTACCGACGAGATCTTCACCCGGCTGATGGGCGACGTGGTCGAACCGCGCCGCGAGTTCATCCAGGACAATGCTCTCAATGTCGCGAACCTCGATGTCTGACCCAGTCGGCCATCGCGGATCGCCCGGGGCGCTCGGCGTCTCCGGTCCGGATGTCTGACCGGCAGCGATGGCGAAGGTCCCGCGCCCTTCCACCCAGTCGGAACAGGTCGGCCGCCTGATCATCGCCGCGGCGCTGGTGCTGTTCCTGCCGCAGCTGCCGCTCGGCAATTATCTGCTCTATCCCTTCGCCATCCTGACCACGTGGTTCCACGAGATGGGGCACGGCGTCGCAGCGATGGCGGCGGGGTGGGAATTCGAGCGGCTGATCCTGCTGCCCGACGGATCGGGCATCGCGGAAAGCCATTCCTACGGCGAGCCCGGCCGCCTGTCGCAGGCGCTGGTGGGCGCCGGCGGTCCGCTGGGCCCGGTGGTGGTGGGCGCGCTGCTGATCCTCGCGTCCGCCCGCCACCGGCTGTGGCGCCCTGCCCTGTACACGCTTGCCGGGGCCATCCTCCTGTCGGTCCTGATCTGGGTGCGATCGGCGACGGGGCTGATCGTGCTGCCGCTGGTGGCCGCCGGGATCGGCGCGATCGCCTGGCGGGGTAGAGACGGGTTTGCGCGGTTCGCACTGCAGTTCCTCGGCGTACTGGCCGGGCTGAGCATGCTGCGCGACTGGCATTACCTCTTCAGCGAAAGCGCGATCATCGGCGGCCGGCCGATGCTCTCCGACACCGGAGCGATCGAGCAGGCGCTGTTCCTGCCGCACTGGTTCTGGGCCATCGCGATCACCGCGCTGTCGGCGCTGATCCTGGGCAGCAGTCTGAAATACGCCCTGCGGGAGGAAGGCTCCGCCGTGTCGCAGGCCCCTGCGGATCACGAGGCGAAATTCTGGCAGTGAATCCATCCAGTGCCAGCTGTCCGCCGCCAGCCGCGGGTGTATCGGCGTGAACGAGGTGAGTCCCGCCTGCAACAGGCAAAAAGCAATGGCGGGCTTTACCCTCCGTTAACCTTTTCCCTTCAGATGTCTTGTGGTTAATGATGCGCAACGTTCCTTACCGGAATGTTGCCGGGGGTAACTGTCGGGGCCAACAGGGGAAAACCGATGCGCGTATTGCTGATCGAAGACGAGCCGACCACCGCCAAGGCGATCGAGCTCATGCTCACCACCGAAGGGTTCAACGTCTATTCGACCGATCTTGGCGAAGAGGGTTTGGACCTCGGCAAGCTCTACGATTACGATATCATCCTGCTCGATCTCAACCTGCCGGACATGCATGGTTACGACGTGCTCAAGAAATTGCGCGTCGCCAAGGTGCAGACCCCGGTGCTGATCCTGTCGGGCATCGCCGAGATGGATTCCAAGATCCGCAGCTTCGGCTTCGGCGCCGACGACTACGTGACCAAGCCCTTCCACCGCGACGAGCTGGTGGCGCGCATCCACGCGGTGGTGCGCCGGTCCAAGGGCCACAGCCAGTCGGTCATCCGCACCGGCAAGCTGGCGGTGAACCTCGACGCCAAGACCGTCGAGGTCGATGGCGCGCGGGTGCATCTGACCGGCAAGGAATATGCGATGCTCGAGCTGCTTTCGCTCCGCAAGGGCACCACGCTGACCAAGGAAATGTTCCTCAACCACCTCTACGGCGGGATGGATGAGCCCGAACTCAAGATCATCGACGTGTTCATCTGCAAGCTGCGCAAGAAATTGAGCCATGCCTGCGGCGGCGAGAATTACATCGAGACCGTGTGGGGCCGCGGCTACGTCCTGCGCGATCCCGGCGAGGAGGCGCAGGCCGCCTGACCCGAATCTTCACCGGACGGGGCCGGTAGGATCGCCCGGAGGCCACAGGCTTCCGGGCGATCTGCTTTGGCGAGCGACGGATTTCGCTCGCGGACTAAAGCGAATCGCCGTATTTGCGAGGGGCAACCTGCAAAAGGCGATCTTTCGGCATGGAAGTGTTCGGCGTCGATCTTACGGGGTTGCTCCCCTTCATTCTGGTCGGTTTCGCCGCGCAGATCGTCGACGGTGCGCTGGGAATGGCCTTCGGGGTAATCACCAACACGCTGCTGGTCGGCATGCTGGGGGTGCCCCCGGCGCTCGCATCGCAGCGCGTCCACGTGGTCGAATGCTTCACCACCGCGACGTCGGGCATCAGCCATCTGCTGAACGGAAATATCGACCGTGCGCTGTTTTTCCGCCTGCTGGTGCCGGGAGTCGTGGGCGGCGTCACGGGCGCTTATCTGCTGAGCTCGATCGATGCCGCGGCGGTCAAGCCCTTCGTTCTCGCCTATCTGACAGGGATCGGCATCTACCTTCTGGTGCGCGGACTGCTCTATCCGCCCAAGCTGCGCGCCGCCAAGCACGTGGCACCGCTGGGACTGCTCGGCGGCTTTCTAGACGCGGCGGGCGGTGGCGGATGGGGGCCGGTGGTGACCAGCAATCTGCTGATCCAGGGCGCGGAACCGCGCAAGGTGGTGGGCACGGTCAACACGGTCGAGTTCTTTCTGACCGTGGCGATCTCGGCGACCTTCATTTTCCATCTCGGCATCGTCGATCTCGCGGGAGCGACCGCCGGTCTCCTGATCGGCGGCATCGTCGCCGCTCCCTTCGGCGCCATCGCCGCGAAGCGTTTCAGCCCCAAGGTCATGCTGATCCTCGTGGGCGTGGTGCTGACCGCCACCAGCCTCTACGGCATCTGGACGGCCGTCGCCGGTTAGCGCTACGGGGCGCGCCATGACGGCATTCAAGGAAGGCGATCCGACCACGCTCGGCCGGCTCTACGGGCGCAGCCAGGGCAAGCCGCTGCGCGCGCACCAGCAGAACCTGGTGGACGCGCTGCTGCCGCAGATAGCGGTGCCCGAGGAAGGCCCGGTGACGGCCGAGCGGCTGTTCGGCCGGCCCCTCCCTCTCCATTTCGAGATCGGCTTCGGCGGGGGCGAGCACCTCGCCCATCGCGCCGACCTCTTGCCCGATCACGGCTTCATCGGGGCCGAGCCCTATCTCAACGGCGTCGCCCAGTGTCTCGCGCATATCGAAGAGCAGCGGCTGGCCAATGTGCGCCTGGTCCATGGCGATGCCCTGCAGGCGCTCGCGCGGGTGCCCGATGGCGCGCTGAGTATGCTCTACCTTCTCCATCCCGACCCCTGGCCCAAGAACAAGCACGCCAAGCGCCGGATGATGAACGATGGGCCGGTGCGGATGTTCGCGGACAAGCTGAAGCCGGGCGGCGAGTTCCGATTCGGCACCGATCACCCCGTCTATCTGCGCCACGCGCTGATGGTGATGCGGCGTTTCACGGACGAGTTCGAATGGCTGGTCGAGGGGCGGGGGAGCTGGGAGAACCGGCCCTCGGGCTGGTGCGAGACGCGCTACGAACACAAGGCCCGCACCCAGATGGGCCACGAGGTCTGGTACTTTAGATTTAGACGACGCTAAAGTGCGAAATCCTTGTAAAACAATGTACTTAGCTGAATCCTCCTACGCTGGCATTGCCTCCATTTCGCTCCTTTTTCCGCTTGCGTGATTACCCGGTGATTGCCAGAAGAAGGACACGAGGTTCCGGATGGCAACAGGAAAAATCACGAAAAAATCGATAGATGCGCTCGAGGCTAGCAGCTCGAGCCAATTCGTTTGGGACACTGATCTCAAAGGTTTTGGCGCCAAGATTACGCCTTCAGGAAATATCTCTTACGTCCTTCAATTCAGGATGGGCGGGCGCGAGACAATCGCACGGCGTTATACGATCGGCGCACATGGGTCTCCGTGGACACCTACGACGGCCCGCTCGGAAGCCGAACGCCTTCTCTTGCTCGTCGGCCAAGGCGTCGATCCAGTGGAGGCTGAAAAGCAGAGGCGCCGTGAGGCCGTCGATCTCGCCTTCGACAATTACGCGCGGCATTTCACCCATTCCTGCAAAGGCGAGGGATGGAGACGTCTGGTCGAACGAGTGGTCAGGCTTCATCTTGAGCCGGTTCTACGCAAGAAGCCGCTGCCTTCGATCACCAGGGCAGATATCGTATCCGTTCTCGACCAGATGCCGGAAGAGCAGGTCGCCAATCGCCGGAACGTATTTGCAGTGATGCGCCGTCTGTTCCGCTGGGCTATCAGTCGCGGCGATCTCGATCGCAGTCCGATTGAGGGCATGGAGACGCCGCCGCCGGTAAGGCCGCGGGATCGCTGGCTTTCTGACAAGGAGCTGCGCATGATCTGGTATGCCACGCCCGAATGCCATCCCTGTTTCGGGCCGATTGTCCGCTTATTGATTTTGACCGGACAGCGCCGCGAAGAGGTTTGCGGGATGCACTGGCAGGAGCTCGACAGAGCAGAAAGACTATGGACCCTGCCCGGCCGGCGCACGAAAAACAGAGAGTTCAACACCATTCCATTGAACGAACTCGCCATGATCGAGCTCGATCGGTTGGCAGGTGGAGGGAAATGGCCGCGCAAGGGCAGAGTGTTTGCGACTGCAAGTGGAGCGGGCTTCACCGGCTACCATAAAGGCAAGATGAAGCTGGATAGCGCCATCGAGGAAGCCGAAGGCGAACCTTTGCCTCCCTGGCGCCTTCATGACTTGCGGCGGACGCTCGCAACGAATTTCCAGCGCTTAGGTGTAAGGTTCGAGGTTACCGAGGCGGTATTGAACCATGTAAGCGGTTCACGTGCGGGCGTGGCGGGAGTTTACCAGCGCCACGATTGGAAAGACGAAAAACGCAATGCCCTTAATGACTGGAACAAGCATCTCGTGTGTGTCTTGCGTGATGCGACCACCACTACTGCGGTAGACAGCAGGTAGCACCGTCACCATCTTCCCACGCTTCCTGAATCGGGGGGCATGGGGCATCGCCATAAGAGCAGAATACACAACAGTCTCCTGCCAATGGCTGCAGTCTTTTCCGGCAATGCTGGCATTCATAAAAGAACCAGCATGCGTTGGTCGGCATGGTTTCGGTGGTGGCCGCTTGGCAATGGGGGCACGTGATCGTCGAAACAATCTGCATCAGGCTCCTCCAAGCGCACGCATCAGCGGTTGTTCAATAAAGCCCCATAGCGCAGACAGGACGATCATCGCGGTGGCAATCAGCAATGTCAGTCGCGCAGCGCTGCTGCGAGCAGGTTTCTCACA
Organism: Qipengyuania sp. MTN3-11; assembly: GCF_042851825.1. Lineage (NCBI taxonomy): Bacteria > Pseudomonadati > Pseudomonadota > Alphaproteobacteria > Sphingomonadales > Erythrobacteraceae > Qipengyuania > Qipengyuania sp. MTN3-11. Next base: position 598,822 of record NZ_BTGM01000002.1, read on the forward strand.
GCCATCAGCACTGCAGATGCGCAGTTGGCGCACGTGAAGGAACCACCCAAAGGCCACGATTAGGAAGGCTGCGATTGTGAGCGGCAAGTGGTAGGGAACAAACCATGCGAGCCCGCCAGCACCGAGCCCGACAGCAACGAGGACCAACGGCAGGACGCAGCAGGCAGCCGCAGAGAGAAGCGCCCCTGCACTCGCCAGCATTCCAACGCCAGCAACCCCGCGATCGCTTACGCTTTTCGCCTCACCGTATTGGACAGCCTGCTCGGTCATCTTTGCCTCCGCTCGATTCGAACTGTATGTACGTCCTGTAGTAGATATAGGTTCAAGGAGATTCGGCGTGGGCCGCCTGTCGATAGGTGAATTGGCGCGCAAGACGGGCGTCCATATCGAGACGATCCGGTATTTCGAGAAGATCGGAATGCTCGGTGCGCCGGATCGTACAGCAGGCGGACACCGGGTTTTCGACGATGGGCACCTCCGCACGCTCAAATTCATCAAGCGGGCGCGCGAGCTAGGCTTTGCGCCGAAGGAGGTGCGGACACTTCTGGACCTGGGCGGTCCTGCCGAAGCATGCTGCGACGAAGTGCGCGAGATTGCAATTCATCACCTCGAAGAAGTACGGCGCAAGATCGACGATCTCACTCGCCTGGAACGGCATCTTACCGCTACCGTCGAGCAGTGTTCGGGCGGTCATGTGCCCGACTGTGCAGTCATCGACATGCTGGAGACCGCTCGGCCCTAGACCATGTATCCGATGTCAGACGCGCCGGTTGGATAGGCGAACATTGTAGTCTTCAGATCGTCCGCGGTGAGCCCATGGCGGATCGCCAGTCCGAAAATATTGATGGCCTGGTCTGCGCCGGGTCCGACGAGGTGCGCGCCCAGTATTGTCCCTGTCTCCTCTTCGATTAGTGTCTTGTGCCCGTAGACAGGTTCGGCGACCCGCCTGGCGGTGAACCACTGAGAGGTCCGCTCGCACTTTGTCCGGAATCTCAGCCCCGCCTCATTCGCCTCTGCCTCGGTGAGGCCAACGCGGGCGATAGGCGGAAGAGTGAAGGCCACGCTCGGCGCCCCTTTGTAATCGGGTTCGCGGTGATTGCCTTCGACTAGATTGGCCGCGACAACTTTTGCATCATGGCTGGAAACGGGGGTGAGTGGCGGCCCGTTCGAGGCAGCATCTCCGGCAGCGTAGACGGCCGGATTGCTTACGCTCTGCAGAAATTTGTTCAGCTTCGGCTTTCCATGTTCGGCTGCGATCCCGGCCTTTTCGAGATCGAGCCGCTCGATGGCGGGAGCCCGTCCTGCCGCATGAACGACAAGATCGGCGACGACTTCGATCGGGCCGCCCTTGCCATTCGCATGAACCACATATTTTCCGCCCGATCTTCGAATGGCATCGACCGCCGTATCGGTAATCACTCGCACACCGATCCGGTCGAACGCATCCATGAGCCAGTTCACAAGTTCGGGTTCGAACTGCGTCAACATGCGCGGTCCCCGCTGAAGGATCGTGACCTCGGCTCCCGCACGGGCAGCGATATGGGAAAACTCGGCAGCGATATATCCGCCCCCGACCAGAACGATGCGCTTCGGCAGCGAAGGCAGTTCGAGAAAGCCCTCATTGTCGATCAGGTGCTCTTCGCCTGGGATGGCTAGAGGTATCGGTCTGGCTCCCGACGCGATCAGGATTTTGCGGTATTCGATTTCATAGTCGCCTACGGAGAGCTGATTTGGCCCGGTGAATTTTGCCGTACCATGCAAGGTCACGATGCCGGCCTCTTCATACCGCCGCTCGTGCTTTTCAGGCACAGGGTCGGTAAAGCTGCGTTTGAACCGGATAAGGTCGGGCCAATCGATGCGCAGATCCCCCTTCACCCCGTGACCTGTCATGCGCTGTTTCGCGTCGATCACTTCTGCGTCGGCCACCAGCATTTTCTTGGGATCGCAGCCGCGTAGCGCGCAGGTGCCACCGAATGGCTTCTCGTCGATAACCGCGACTTTCCAACCCGCCTTCGCAACGCGCAGGGCGCAAACCATGGCTGCCGTCCCCGTACCGATTACCATCAAATCGTAGTTCATATCGATTCTCCTGCCCGGTCAATGAAGCTGGAGTGGCTACGGGTTCCGACGCCGCCATCGAAAAATCGTGTCGCACGAAGCGCCCCCGTGAACACAGATGGTCGGTTGCAGAAAATGACTTCCCTACCGAAGCGAGGCGGATACCCCTCCCTCTTGAAAATACATTAGATTATTATAAATTAGTGAATACTAACGGAGCAAATCATGAGCCACAATGGGTCTCCAGATACGGATTTCACGCGGCAGGCCGGCGAGGCCAGCCGCCTGCTGAAATTGATGGCCAACGAGTCGCGCCTGCTCGTTCTTTGCTTCCTTGCCGAGGCTGGCGAGCTGTCCGTCGGCGATCTGGCGCAGAGCGTCGGGCTGAGCCAGTCCGCCCTGTCGCAACACCTCGCAAAATTGCGCGAAGACGATCTCGTCGCGACCCGCAAGGATGCCCAATCGGTGTTCTACCGTGTGTGCGACCCGAATGCGCAGCGGGTTCTCGAATTGCTGCACGACATCTTTTGCCCCGAGCTTGGCCAATCCCCCCAGCCGAGCGGCGACGCCGGAGAAACACTATGAGCGACGACACGAATATCGAAAAGGCCATCGAACAGGTGAACGATGTGCTTGCGGGCGATCTGCGAGCACCGCACGTCAAGGCTTTCTTCCACGAGCCGACCTTTACCGCGACCTATGTGGTCAGCGACGATCAGACCAAGCGCGCGGCCATTATCGACAGCGTCTGGGATTTCGATCAGCCTTCGGGCCGCACCAGCCTGGAAGCGGCGGACGAAATTATCGACTATGCGCGCGATGCAGGTCTGACCGTCGACTGGGTCCTGGAAACTCACGCCCATGCCGATCACCTTTCCGCCGCGCCCTATCTGCAGGAAAAGCTGGGCGGCGAACTGGCCATCGGCCGCGAAATTGTGACCGTGCAGGGCGTGTTCGGCAAGGTGTTCAACGAAGGCACCGATTTCGAGCGTGACGGATCGCAATTCGACCGGCTGATGGAAGATGGCGACGCGTTGATGATCGGCGATATTCCGCTGATCGCTCTTCACGTGCCCGGCCATACCCCAGCGGACATGGCCTATATCATCGGCGATGCGGCCTTTATCGGCGATACGATGTTCATGCCCGATTATGGCTCCGCCCGGGCCGATTTTCCGGGCGGCAATGCGCGCAAGCTGTACCGCTCGGTCCGCCGGCTGATGCGCCTGCCGGACAAGACGCGGGTGTTCCTGTGCCATGATTACAAGGCGCCCAATCGCACGGAATTCGTATGGGAGACCACCATGCTCGCGCAGCGCACAGCCAATGTGCATCTTCACGAAGATGTGGATGAGGACCAGTTCGTCGAGATGCGCACCCAGCGCGATGCGACATTGGAAATGCCGCGCCTGATCCTGCCCGCCATCCAGGTGAATATGCGCGGCGGCCATCTGCCGCCGCCCGAAAGCGACGGCACGTCTTACCTCAAGATGCCGGTCAACAAGCTGTGATGCTTCCCGGATTTCCCGATGCCGCCCCGCTCGCCGGATTGCTTGGTGGAGTGCTGATCGGCCTGGCCGCCGCGCTGATGTTGCTGGGTGCAGGACGAATTGCCGGCGTGTCCGGCATCGCCGCGCGCGCCTTCGGTATCAGCGGGGACGGTATGCCCCGGTCCGGTGCGTGGGCGTTTGTTGTAGGCCTGCCACTCGGCGCCTTGCTGGTTGCCTGGACTACCGGCGGTATCGAGGCCAGCTTTGCCGGGTACCTTCCACTTGTGGCGGCGGGCCTCCTGGTCGGCATCGGCACGCGCATCGGCAGCGGCTGCACCAGCGGCCACGGCGTATGCGGTGTCAGCCGGCTTTCGCAGCGCTCGATCGTCGCCACGGCAACCTTCATGGCAGCTGGTATCGCAACCGTCGCCATCATGAATGCATTGGGGCTGGAAGTGCTGTCATGACCCGCTCGTGGCTAGTGGCTCTCCTGTCAGGCAGCCTGTTCGGTGCCGGGCTGGCACTGGGCGGCATGGTCGACCCAGCGCGTGTGCGCGGCTTTCTCGACATATTCGGGGACTGGGACCCCACCCTCGCGTTTGTGATGGGCGGCGCGGTTATCGTGATGGCGATCGCCTGGCGGATTCAGGCGCGCATGGCGCAGCCTTTGATTGGCACGACATTCGCTCTTCCCGACCGGACCGACCTGACCCCCCGCCTGATCGGCGGCGCGGCGCTGTTCGGCACCGGTTGGGGGATTGCAGGCCTGTGTCCCGGGCCGGGCTTTGCAGCGCTCGTCATCGAGCCTGCAAAGGCAGCAGTCTTCGTGATGGCTATGCTGGCCGGAATGCTGATCTTTCGCTTGATGGAACCCCAGTCATAAAGCGCTGCAGGAGTAGTCGAAGCTATGGCCGAGCCCAGCCTGCTTGCGCGCTATCTTCCCATTCTCGGATGGGGACGAACCTACAATGGCTCGGTTCTGACGAACGATCTCGGGGCGGCGGTGCATTCGGTTCGATGGGCACGTTGAAAGCGGCACAGAATTGAGTTTCGGAAAACTATCCCGACAGGCGACTGACCAATTGCGGAACCCGCTCCTCGCATCTGCGATGGTAACGCCGCAAGGCGCGCAGCCGTTCGTTACGCGAGCCTCGCAGACTCGCCTCGATTTCAGCGAGGATTTCTGCAGCGTCGGGCAATACGTCGGGTTCATGGATCCGGACCCGGTGCAGCCGATCACTGATCCGATCGATCAGGACCGCCAGGCACCGGTTGCCCGACCCGGCTGCAAGTACCAAAAACACCGCTGCCATGCGGCCAGCATAATCGTCAGGCCAGTCTTCGAGATCGCGCGCGTTCGGGATTCGCCAAACTTCATCGCTCGCTGTTTCAAGCAAAACCGCATTTACGCGGAGGACATCCCGCAAACCCTGTTCGGTCAGAACCGGCACCCGAAAGCCGTCGCCAGGGGTGAGGTCGACCAGCCCCTCGCCAACCAGCTGGTTCAGGCTGTCCCTCACCGGTGTCATGCTGACGCCGAAATCGTCGGCAAGCCGCATTGCCTCGAGCTTGGCCCCATTGGCCCAGGTTCCCTCCATCAGCGCACGCTTGAGGCGTTGATAGGTGGGCTCAAGGACGTGGGCAGGGCTCACTTTTCGCCGCGCTGCGCCTCGGCAAATTCGCGCACCGCGGCTTTCTGGTCGTCGCGAAGCGCATCGGTCGCCCGCGGAAACTCGGCAATATCGTCGCGCAGCAAGATAGATGGGCACTGGCCTTCGTAATTGCCAAGATTGGGCCGGTGCTGACAATAGCCCGCAAGCTCGGCAAGTTCTGCGGGAAATTCCCGCGCGACTTCTGGCGGATAGGCGAGCCAAAGATTCTCGTAGGGCTTGAGCCAGCCAAGACTGTAACCGATCACCACCGCACGGCGCACGTGCCTGGTCAGATTAGGTCCCGCTCCGTGCACCGTCGATCCGAGAAAGCAAATGGCATCGCCAGGCTGACACTCGGCCGCGATTGGCGTGCCGAGCTGGTCTAGCGATTCAATTTTCTGCCTGTGGGTGCCGGGATATATTCGCGTCGCGCCGTTGGACGCCGTAAATTCGGTCAGGGGCCACATGACATTGAGCAGATATTCATGCGTGCCCTTCTCCCCTGCCCACATGTCGTGGTCGCAATGCGGGAACTGCTCAATCTCGCCGGGATGGACTGCAATCGCCTGCGCGACATTTAGCTGGATGCGTTCGCAGGCTTTGCCCAGAATTTCACGGGCAAGCGCGAGGATGAGTGGTTGAAGGACCAGGTCTCCCGCCCAGCGCGAGCGGCGCAGCAAACTCCCAAACCGCTTCGTCTTGTAGCCATAGAACTCGCCATCACCGAAAGGCGTCTTTGCGTAGGTCTGCTGGAGGTCCGTATCGAGCGCTGCGAGGATTGCACTCGGCAGAGCGTTGGGGATGATGCAATAACCCTGCTTTCTGATCTGGTCGAGCCAGGGCGAATGCGCTGCCCCAGTCATGCCGCGATCTCCAGCTGGTAGTCGGCCACGCGATAGGATCCCTGGCGGTAGACACCACCGCAGGCGAGATCCGCAGGCGTGCCCGCATCGATATCGATCTGGAGCGCGATAAGGTTTTCACCGCCGATTCGGCTGCCGGGTCCGAGCGCACGGCATCGCCAGCCAAATTTCGCAATCTGGCGGAACCAGTTCGGCGTAGCGACCGCGGTATACGCGGCGATTCCGGCGATCAGCGCGTGATCCGCGAGCGCGGTTACAAGTTCGTCCCGCGCGGCCCGGCGTTCCAGACGCGAGAGTGTCGGCTCGATGCAGAAGCGGGTGATCTCGCGAAAGTCCTCGCGCACCGGGACGGGGCCATCGCAAAGAGATGGAAACAGCTCGCCGAGAATATGCGCCCTGTCGGTCTTGAGCAGCCGCGCAGATGCGCGGTGACTGTCCTTGTCATCGGTGAGAATGACATAGGACGCTTCGCTCGTATCGAACTGGTCGATTTCGTAGACTCCTTCGAGCACGGGGACATCCCATTTGAGGAGATCGACGAAGACCCGCTTACGGGCCGCGAACATGGTCCGGAGCACCGGATCGGCGGGACTGGTATGGTTCTGCATTGTTGCTGCCTGTGATTGAAAAGACAGGTAGCAACTGATCGATCTGGTTCCGCTTCGACATACCAAGAACAGGGGATGTAAGCTTCCGCGGAATTGCGAAGCGTCCCAACTGCATGGGCGGAATTCAGCCCGTGTCTCGCCACCGGATAATGTCGGCAAATCCGATCAGCCCATCGAAAAGAGCTGCGACCACGAGCGACTGCTTGCAATGAACCTGATAGCGTTCGCGGGCCATTTTGAGATGCTGGATGACGGTTTCGGTGCCGATACCCAGTATGATCGCGGTCTCGGCGGCGGTCTTGCCGCGCGCGGTCCACAACAGACACTCGCGCTGGCGATCGCTAAGCACGGGAACGGTTTCCGTGCTACGAGAGGGACCAAGGGCAAGGGCGCAACTGAGCGCGAGCGTGCCGACGATCTCGGCAAGGGCCAGGCGACAACGGGGCAGATCCCTGTCCGGACACACGGCAAAGGTGCAAGTTCCGCGCGCGAGCCCGGGCAGGTGTCGTGGCACTGTATAGCCGTCGCCGATTCCGCATTCCTTCCCGACGGCGAGCATCTGCCGGTCCCCGCGGGTAAGCGGAATCATCTCCTCCAGCATATCCCATGCAAAGCCGATAAAACTCTTGTCGCAAGCGCGCCGGACGGGATCCTGGCCCGCCAGATCAAACGCCACATAGACCTTTGCCCACTCATCGGGATAATCGTGCAGAAGCAAGCCCGGCGCCTCGCGCGATCCCGAGCGCAATTCGAGACTAAGGGCAAAATGGTCGAAACCGAGGCGCCGCGATACCTCGGCAAGAGCCCCACTCAGTTCGGTGTCCGATTGTACATTTATGAGTTCAGTAGCGAACTCCTCTGCGAAGTAGGCATACATAGTCCGGCCTGTTCGACCGACGAGGGTGCAATCCAACACACCGCCGCTCGATCGCCTGCTGTATGCCTCACCAATGGTTCCATGCCATCGGCACCGGCAGTTGCTGTTGCGCGCCCCCCTGAAGGTTCGGTTTGTGGCGATACCGAACACAAGACCCGGCACCGCAGAAAACGATAGCTTAAACAGTAAGATTGGAAAGTAGCGGGAATGCCCACGCCCTTCGAAAGGGCCTCCGGTCGATTGCTAATCGCGGCCCTCATCGCTTCCGTCGCAGCGCTCAGTGCGCGAGGCCAGCCGCGTGGAGCCGCTCAGGAGATCACGATAGCCCGTCGTTGTCATGCGCCGCGCTTCGGCGACAAGACGCTGGGTCTGGCGCCGGTCGGAAGATGACTTCCATTCAATCGCGCGATCGTAATCCCGACCGGGAAAGGTCAGATCGCGCGCGATCTGCCGAACCGTTGCGGGTTCACCTGAAGCTGGGTCGAGCCTGTCGAGAATCGCGAGCAGGAGAACCAGCCGATGTCTGAGATAGGGTGAGGGTGTCAGCGCAGCGCGAGCTGCAATGGCCTGCCGACTGCGCGGATGCTCATGAAGCGCGCTGAGCGCCGCCAGTCGAACGGACATCGAGTGATCGGCCGGGACGATATAGCCATCGCGAGCGGCCGGCGGGGTCACCACGAGACGGTGGCGCGTGTGTTTTCCCGCCAGCACCAGGTGCCGATCTGCGCCGGCTTCCGCTTCAACCAGCAGCGATCGCATGTGAAACGCGGACGCGAGCTCCGTCCGACACACGGCTGAAGATGCGACCACAACGACGCTCGGATTGTCTTCGGGGCGCCATAATGCCGGACAGACATCGGCTCCGGATGCGGGATCCACGAGGAAATTCGAGGCCCCATGAACGCGCGCTTCGCCGGCTGGCGAGAGCTTGCGTTTTGCCGTCACCCGCACGGCGGAAGCGGGCGAACTGGGCACGATAGTCCGGATTGCGCCGCAGGAATTCCTGCGCGAAGTCCGAAAAATCGAAACCGTCGAAGCGCCTTTGCCATTCGGGGATGCGGACCATGGAGCCCCTCCTTTCGATGGTCCTGCTACCGCAACGGTTTTGCGCCCGGCATTCTCCTATCCGGGCAGCCGCCTCCCCAGAAATGGTGATGCGGGCACGACGTTTCGAAGAAGGTCGGACGCGCAGAGCTTGCCTGCGGACACCTCCGGTATGGAGTAGTAGCGCCTTGCATGATCAATCGCGTTTGGGCACGATTGGTTGGCGCGCACCGAATTGCTGGCAACGGACGCGTGGACAGTTCCGCCAGACATCATGCACGCCGGTCCGGCCAAGGCCCGGCGGCCGATCCGGTCAAGGGACGTCGCGGCGTCCCGAACGGCGGCAAAGACCTGGACTCCGCATCCGGCTCATGCTGACGAGCCGACGAGTGCGGTCGCCTGCTCCCGCTGAGCATGACCGATTTCGCTGCCGGATCCCGGCACCACGCTACACAATCGCTTTCCTCGCCCTCGTCACCGCAAACCACACGGGCATCGCTTCCGCGCAGCCGCCTGCTCGAAGCTCTCTACCGGGATGAGCGTGCCGGAGTGCTGGCTTACCTGAAGCGCAAGGTCGGTCACGAGCACGCCAGCGATCTTGCGCAGGAGGTCTTCCTGCGTGCCGCTGGGAGCGCGCAACTGAATGAACTGCGCAATCCGGGCGGTTTCCTGCATTGTATCGCGAGGAACCTGGCAATCGACTTCGCCCGGAGGAGTCGCTGCCGGATCGTGACCCTGTCGCTCACCGAGAATGGCGATGGCACCAGTCTACCTTGCCAGGAAGACCGGTTACACGCGGCGGAGACCAAACAGCTTCTCGAGGAAGCGCTGGCCGAACTCCCGGCGAAGACCGCCCGGGTGTTCGCGATGAGCCGCTTCGAGAAGAAATCCTACAGGGAAATTCATCTCGAACTCGGTGTCGGGTTGTCGACGGTCGAATACCACATGACGAGAGCTCTCGCTCACCTGCGGCGCGAGCTGGCCGCCGAGGACGTCTGAGTCCCGGTCAATTTAATTTCATGTGCAACTAGGGTGCCGGCCCATCCATGCGTCAACCCCTGCAACGGCGAAGCCAGAGCGGCACGTCGCGATTGAACAGGGAGATCAGGATGATGCTGAAATCAAGGGGGCTGCCAGCCCTCCTCGCGGGGACGGCTCTCGTCGTATTTGCCACGCCGCTTCGTGCACAGGCGGGCGAACAGCCCGGCCCCGCACCCGACGACACGGAAGCCTCGCAGGGCGAGAATGAAGGAAACACCATAGTCGTCACGGGTACCCGCATTCGCGGCGCGCGGGTGGTCGGCGAGGTCATTTCGCTCGATGGAGAGGCCATCGTGGAAGCAGGTCAAGTCGATCTCGGGGAAGCGATCCGCTCGCTGCCGCAGAATTTCTCAGGGGGTCAAAACCCGGGGATCGGCTTCGGTGCGGGCAATGCGAACAGCAATGTCAACTCGGCGTCGAGCGCCAATTTGCGGGGCCTTGGTCCAGACGCCACGCTGACCCTCCTCAATGGTCACCGCCTGCCATACGATTCGGCGCTCCAGGGTGTCGATATCTCCGCCATACCCCTGCCTGCGGTGGACCGGATCGAAATCGTACCGGACGGGGCATCGGCTATTTACGGCTCGGACGCCGTGGGAGGGGTCGTCAATGTCGTTCTGCGGCGAGACTTCGAAGGCATCACCACTTCGGGGCAGATTGGAGCGAGCACCGACGGGGGCTACTTCCGCCAGCAGGCTGACATCGTCGGAGGCACGCGCTGGAGCAGTGGCGGTTTCCTGCTCGCCTACGACTTTTCCAACAACTCCAGGATCGCTGCGCGCCAGCGCTCCTATGCGGCATCGCTCGATCCCGAGACCTCGCTGTATCCTTCGCAGCGTCGCCACGCGGCAATCTTTTCCGGGCACCAGATGGTCGCGTCCGGTGTGACCGCGCGCCTCGATGCGCTCTATTCCACACGTAGCTCAAGAATCGTCAGCGGCACGCCGGCGGCGCGGTTCGTGTCCGAGCCGGATGTCGAAGCGATCACTTTTGCCCCTTCGCTCGAGATCGAGCTCGGCTCGGGTTGGATGGCGACGGCGCTTGGCGTGTTCGGGCGCGATCGAACGCATTTCCAGACAAATTCCACGCAAAATGGCGCGGAAACGGTCACGACAGGCTGCTTCTGCAACGCCATCGCTTCGGGAGAGATCGGTGCCGAGGGTCCGTTGTTCACGCTTCCCGGCGGGGCCGCCAGGCTTGCGGTAGGCGCCGGATTTCGCAACAATCGTCTCGACTTCTCGCGGGAAATCAATGCCAGTCCCTCGGCGGCCTTCGATATCACCCGGCGCAGCCGGTTCGCTTACGGGGAGCTCTTTCTCCCCATCATTTCGGGCAGCAATGATATTTCCGGGATCGAACGGCTCAGTCTCTCGGCCGCGCTGCGCTATGAGGACTACCCGGACCTCGATCAGCTGGCCACGCCGCGCCTCGGTGCGATCTATTCGCCTGTCGCCGGGCTGACCTTCCGGGCAAGCTGGTCGCGGTCCTTCAAGGCGCCCACGCTGTTTCAGCAGTTTACGCCCTATCAGGCATTCCTGCTCCCCGCTGTAGCTTTTGGCGCGGGCTCCGGTCCGGACACCGTCCTGTTCACCAGCGGCGGCAATCCGGATATCCAGTCCGAACGTGCACGCAGCTGGACCGCCGGGGTCGAGCTTGAGCCGGCCGGCGTCCCCGGCCTGCTCGTTTCGGCAACATGGTACGATATTCGCTACAGCGACAGGGTCGTGCAGCCGATTGCCGGATCGATTGCCGCTGCCTTCCGCGATCCTGGTTTCGCCAGCCTGATCGATTTCTCGCCGCAGGCCGACCTGCTGGCGGGACTCATCTCCGGAGCCCAGTTGGGTCTGCAGAACTTTTCCGGCTCGCAATACGATGCTGCCAACGTGGTCGCCCTGGTCGACAACCGGAATATCAACGTCGCGGTCCAGCAGATCGAAGGCATCGATGCGCGCATCTCATGGACCCGCAGGCTGCGCGGCGACGATTCCATGTCGCTCGAGCTCGCCGGCAGCTGGCTCGACAGCGACCAGCAGCTGACCGCCGCGCTCCCCAAGGTGCAGCTTTCGGGAACAGTGTTCAATCCTCCTCGCATCCGCGCCCGGGGGACCGCCCGCTACGAAACGGGCGCGTTCAAGGCGAATGCCGCGCTCAACTACACCGGAGCCTTGAGAGATCGACGATTTGCCGAAGAAAGCCGGATTGCACCGAGCGCAACTCTCGATCTCGGATTCAGTTACGAGATTATCGAAGGCGCGGACAGGGATCCGGGCCTGGAGGTTTCGCTTACCATCCAGAACGTCTTCGATGACGAGCCCGAGGTCATCGCCATTACCGGGCCGAACGACACACCGTATGATTCGACCAATTATTCGCCAATCGGCCGCTTCATCGCCTTCGGTATCAGGAGGCACTGGTGATGGGTTTCCTGGCTGCTGCCCTGTCCTTCTCGATCATTCCCGTCGCCGAGCCGCCCCGGTCGCTTGCCGACCCCTGCGAGGCTTTCGAAAGCAGCCCGGGGCTTCGAGGCAAGCGCGGCATGACGGCGGAAGACCTGGTGCAACTTGCCGATATCGGGCGAGCGGATCCCAACGAAACGCCAAGCGCCTTCGGTCTCTCGCCAGATATGAAGCAGATTGCATTCGCCGTGCGGCGCGGCAATGCCGAGACCAACGGCTATTGCCAGCGGCTGGTGGTCATGCCGCTCGACAGGAGCCAGGCACCGCGGGAGCTCGATCGGGGCGGTGAATATCTCCGTGACGATTTTCGGCTGCGCGAATTTCCGTCGGTCACCGCGGGCTGGGCCAAGGTCAACACGCCGCGCTGGTCGCCAGACGGACAATCGATCGCCTATCTCAAACGGATCGAAGGGTCGAACCAGGTCTGGCTGGCGGACAGCGCGGGAGGAACGGACGCGCGGCAAGTCACCACCCTCCCCGACGATGTCGATGCGTTCGCCTGGCTCGGCGGCGGCGAAGCGCTCGTCGTCGCCACGAGGCCCGGAATAAGACGGGCGGCGCTGGGAATCGCGCAGCAGGCGCGCCGGGGCTTCCTCTACGACGAGAGCATTTCGCCGCAATTCACGTCCCGCCCGATCCCGCGGGAAGCAATCGCGACGGAATACACCACCATCGATCTCGCGACAGGGGAATCCCGAAGCTCCACGCCAGAAGAGATAGCCGTGCTGTCTCCGGAAGGACCGCAAGGTCTCCCGTCCTTCGCCCGCTTTCGCCAGGGAACGCATGGCTGCGCGAAGGTGCGAGGCTCGCTTTCATTGGGAGGAAGCCGTCGAGACGGGCGCGAATAGATCGTGCGCGGCTTGTTCCGGTCGCGCGAAGGGGTTCGCCGCGGGGCCGGGCATAGCCACCTCGTCCAACTCTTTTCGCGCTGCGCCGGGAGGCTGCAAGGCGCCAGCCGGAACATTCCCGGCTTGTAGAGGCGCCGCCGCAAACATGCGCTCGGACTGCAACAGCGGCGCAATCCGGGCGACATAGCGGCGCGTTTCGAGTGGCAGCGAACGCCGTCCGGCAAGCCAGTCTTCGTAGCGTCCCGGACCAGGGTCAGCGGTGCGTCGATGGTCAGGGTTTGCAGCCGCCCTTCAAAGCCGTCGGGTGTGGCTGCAAAAGTGCCGATACAGGTCATTGTGCGTCTCCATCATTTACGTTGGGAATGGGAAAGTCGGCGGGCGAGGCGAGCAGGACATAGTCCCCGTCGCCCGCTTCGTTGGTCCAGACGGGCCGCGCGCGCCCGATGACATCGGCGCGTGCGACCGGGCCGAAATAACGCCCGTCAAAGCTGCCGGGGGCGCGCCTGTTCATCACGAACAGTTCATCCGCAGCGATAGTCCGGCATCCTTTCCAGACGGGCAGTTCGCGTCCAAGGCTGTCGCGCCGACGCGCCGAGCCCGCAGGTGTCCCATTGATCTCGATGAGCAGGTCGCGCCGGCAGACCGTATCCCCGCCAAGCGCCGCAACCTCCTTGATGAGCGGAACGCCCGCAGGAAGATAGCCGCGCGAGGCGAGGTATTTCTGCAGCCTGAAAGCAGGATCGATCGCGACGCGGTCGCCCCTCTGGAGACCGGTCTTTCCGCCGATTGAGTACAGTCCAACCGGCACGCTGGCCGTCACGTTCCAGACCAAAAGTCGCGAGAGCGGGATTGCGATGCTGGCCAGTGTCGCTGCCGCGACCATGCCTGCCAGAAAGGCGGTGCGCCGCCTCATGATTGCAGCTTTCGCCGCCGCAGCCAGTCGCGATGGCGCGCAGGGGAATAGGAACGTACTTGCATGCCCCCTGCCAGCCTGTTGTGGACATGATGCCAGTGGTCGGGAGCTACATCGCAGGGATCGATGCCAACGTCCTCGATCGCATCGATCAGCGCAAAGACCTGGCGAACCTTTGGCCAGCTTCGCACCGAGAGCAGGATTTGCGCGCCAGGATCGACCTGCGGCAGAGTGGTGAACGGCTCGACGATCTGGCTCGCTACCCAGATCAGTACATCGGCGTCCCAGATGGTGGCCATGCCATGTTCGGCGGTCGCTTCGACCAGAATGGCGACCTCGCCCATGCGAAAGTCGATCGGCTTCACGCGTTTTGTCTTGGCGAGGCTGAAGAAAGGCCAGGCCATCAGATCCTGCGCATCGCGCGCGGCGATGTCGCTGCCCGCGCCGACGAACAGGTCGAGCTGTCCGGCCCCGCCGTCCGATGTCTTCAAGGAGCGCATGGTATCGCCTCAGCGCCGGACCGGACCGGTGTAGCCGTCGATCCGCTTGGCAGGATGAACGACGCCCTTGCCCGGATCGCTGGTCGAATGGCGCAAGCCCTGCTCGGCCCAGGCGTCGAGATCTTCGGGCCGATAAACGATGCGACCGCCGAGCTTGTGGTAGACCGGCCCTGTTCCATAGCATCGGTGCTTTTCGAGCGTGCGCGGCGAAAGCCCCAGATGCACCGCGGCATCTGGGGTGCGCAGGTAGCGGGGACGGACCGGATCGGGAACGGCGGGCATGGGGTTAGCTCCAAGAGGCTCGGGTGGCTGCGGCTAACTGCCGCTGATTGCGGAGGGTGATGGCGCATGCCTTGGCGATGGGGGGAGCGACACGATGCTGCGTTCGGATTTGTCGCCCCTACCGATCATGAGCTCGGCAGCATCGAGGAAGGGCGGCATCCGTGCAGGGCCCGACGCTATTGCGCCGCTCGGCAGACTTTCGGCTGCAATGCCGAAAGGTCCGAAAAAGATGCCGCACCTGCGATAGAGGCAGCGGCCAAGGGCCTGTGGGAAGCAAGGCAAGCGGGGCCTGTCGCGGCCGTAGCTTCCCGCTCGCCCGACCCGCTGCCGGTTCGCAAGTGCGTGCGGGGCCCCGGAACGCATAATGCCGCACCCTCAGGAGCGCATCGCCAGATGCGCGGGACAGAGTGCGTCCCCAGCCCCGCTCGACATATCCCGAAGGCCCGTGGGCCAGGCTGATATTCGGAGAAACGCCGGTTTCTTCTGGATCGACATCTTGACCCTAGCGCTCAGCTACGGAAACACGAGAAAAGGGCAGGAACCGCTGCTGGCCCCTGCCCTGCCGAATGTCTCAGAATTCGTCGAGCATTCCGCCATGGACGGTATGAACGACCCGGATCGCAAGATGCGGGGGCAGCGCGTTGTAATCGCCTTCGTCGACCGCGCGATATCCGAGTTCGTCATCCTCGATAACATGCTGGTCGAAGAAGCTGTGCAAGGACCGTTGCTCAGCTGTTTCCAGAGCCTCGAAATAATTGCGCGAAGGCAGTGTGCATTTCGTGAAATAGGTCATGATAATCCTCCTGAAATCTGTCGCGAGACGACAGGAGGTTGGCCGATGGGCCCGGGCAGACCGGGTCACAGGATCGCCTGACAGGGCGACCGCGAAGCGGCGCAGGGGGAAACGGTTTTGTCCGGTGCCGGATGCAATCCGGCGGCGGACAAAATGGTGGGGCCCCTGCCGTCCTTGATGCGGGCGGCGCGGGACCATCATGCTGGAAATGCGGTAAGCCAGGCCAATCCAGTCCACCTCAAACGACCGTTTCAGATGATCGCTGCCATAATGGGTCGGGCCCTCCGGGCAGCGCCTGGCTATTCCCCGGAGAGAAGAACGAGCGGAAGGACGTGTGAACAGCGAAAGAGGCCCTGCCGTTTCCGGCAGAGCCTCCTTTGGCTGGTTCGATGGCGCCGGATCAGTCGATCGGAGGAGCGTCCTGGTTGTCGCCGCCATTGGCCCGCGAGAGGAAATCGACCTTGTCGGCAAGGATCTCCGAGCCATACCGCGTCACACCGTCCTGGTCTTCCCACTGCGTGTAGTGGATACGGCCCTGGACCGAGACCAGCTGGCCTTTCGAGCAATACTGACCGACGGTCTTAGCAAGGCCGTTGAAGCAGGTCACACGGTGGAATTCGCTGTCCTTGGCGGTGTAGCCGTTCTCGTCCTTGTAGGTCTTGCCGTCCTTGTCCCGCGCGGGACGATCGGTGACGACAGTGATCCCGGTAACGCTGGTTCCGCCCTTGGTTTCGCGGGTGTCCGGATCGCGGGCGATACGGCCGGTGAGGATTGCGATATTGGTCATGAGATAAGTTCCTTCAGTTCCTCAAACCGGAGACCATCTCCGGCTTGCGAACATTCAGAAGAAGCAGGGCATGGGAGGACTGCACCGCAGGCCTGAAGGGCCGAAGGGAAACCCGTTCATGACGGGTGGTGCGGGCAGGCGGCGAAGCCGCCAACACGGCCGGAAAGGAACGGGTTGCGGCTCCTCAGCTGACCTGGTTCAGGACTGTTCGCGAAGAAAGCCGGATGGGTATCGGGTGCGGGTCTGAAGGTGCCAAGACCCTGCTGCAATCAGCTTACCTCATTGACTTCCGATGCCGCCAGGAAATCCATGAAGTTGCGGGCTGCTTCCCGGTCTTCCTCGTTCTCGAAGGCCACGTCGAGGTCGGGGGCAGACCCGAGCAGGTAGAGCATGGCGCACAGGGCAAAGCGTTTTCCCCGGTCCTGCTCCAGACCGAGATCGACCTGGCATCGCTCGATCCCCGAGGCCAAGGTTTCTGCGCCAACCGCTCCAGGATCGGCAGTGCCAAAATAGCGCATGAGAAGCGTATCGAGGTCCATCGCACTCTTTTCGGATCATCGGTCGGGCCGCGGCGAGGAAGGCCAGCATTCGTGGCCCGGTCAAGCGTCGCTCAATCAGCGGTGGGTTGCTCGCGAAGCCGCCGGGCGCGCTCGACGAAGTGCTCCATCTGGGTGGCGGCATGCAGGGTAAGCGGATGCGGCTTTGCATCGGCACGCGGGGATATGAATTCCGCGATTTCTTCGATTGCTGCAAGCTGATCGGCGCTGGCCTTCGACAGAAGGCCGAGCACCATGTTCTCAAGGGCGATCACCCTGATGCGCAATTGGATGATCTCGGCATCGGAAAGTGGCGGAATATCCCATTTCTCGCAATCGGCAGCGAGCGCTTCCTGCGGCCCGCAGGGCAATGCCCCGCCTTCGTCTTCCCAGCGCGACAGCGCCCCGGCTTTTCCCGTTTCCGACATATGCGGTTCCTTTCATAACCAACGAGGCGATCGTCTGCACGCTGCTCACATAACACAAAGCCCTACCGGGATGCGCCTGGCACGGCGACAGCGAAGCCGGGCAAACGGAACCCCGCGCGGGTTGGTCTTCACGCGGGGTTCCTGAACGACCCCTTGGGGGCACCTGCGACCCGCAGGGCTTCGGGGGGAGGCGGGGCCGTCCTTTCCTGATCTTGCGATGTTCGTTGCGATTTCCTGCCGAGGATATCTCCTGAATAGCCGTGTCACCGGGAAACGCGTCCGATCACATACCTTCCATGTCGTGATCGGCCATCGAGGACATGTCATGGGCCGCCTAGCCAGTCAGGGACGAAGACCACATCAGCGAGACGATGGGGAAACTATTTCCGCGGCTCGAGCGTTGTAGGATTCAGCGCAAGTCACTTTAACGGTTACAGAAAGAGGAGCTCTCACTATGCCGAATGAAAATGTTCGAAGCAGCGCTCTGATCGGCAGCGATCGTGTCGAAGGAACGGCGGTCTACGGGGCGAATGGCGATAAAATTGGCACTGTCGAACGTGTGCTTATCGAAAAGCGTAGCGGTCAGGCGCGCGATGTTGAAATTTCGGTCGGCAGCTTTCTCGGCATGGGCGGTGAACTGCATAGCTTGCCTTGGGAAAAGTTTGAATACGATTCCGAACTAGGTGGCTATCATCTCGACGTTACTGAAGATCGATTGAAGGAAGCGCCGAGCTACAAGGACAGCGAACGCGACACCGTCTACGACCGCGATTACCAAACCCGCGCTTACGAATATTGGGCCGTCACCCCTTACTGGTGATAAAATTACATGCCCTGAATCTCGAAGTATATGACCCAGTTGCAAAATCATGAGTACATGCCGGGTAAATTGAAGGCTAAACAAAAGCCTCGACGTGCCTTTTATCGGCCGGGCGCACTTGAGCCATCAAGGAGTTCGTCCTAGGCAAGCGAAAGATGCAATCCCTGCCTGCTTATAAGGTTGGTTGACGCCGACTTCCAAGGCCAAAGGAGTTCACTGGTCGAGTGATCGGCGCGCCTACCTGTCCGGCACGAAAAACCGGCGTCGGTCGTATGCTCCTTTTTATTGGCAAGCCAGAACCTGAAAGGTCTCGCGTATGTCTCGCGCAGGTTCCGATGGAACGTTCGAGATTTCACAACGCATGATCGTGGAGGCGATCCGGTGCTGGGAAGCTGCTAAGAAGAGTGGCTTGGCGCGCCAGCCTCGTCTATACCAAACTCTAGCCGACTACCGTCTTGAGATTCTTGCCCCGGCTTTCGATAGCCTCATGACCATCTTCGAGGCGGCCATGAAGCGGCCCCTCATTGTCGGCGCAGACTGCTATCCAAGCGCTGATGAGTCTGTCCTGATCGGCATGCTCGTCGAACCCGGGAACGCGGAGAATCATTTTTGCCGCTCCGAGGAGGAACTCGCTTTGCTGGTATGTGCCTTGCGCTCGATACGGCTGATGATAGACTGCACCGTCACTGTGGCACCGGATGACCACCGATACGAAAATTAGAGGCCGGCTGTCTCCGCCAGGCCTGCATCATTTCGAATTCAAGTCCATAAGCCTCACTTACGCGCGCACCGAATGCTTACCTCGCGCGCACCGCAATTCTTCTTCGGCTTGGCCGATGTATCCGCGCGTCCATGGTAGAGTTCTCCGGTCGCGACAATATTGAATTTGAAAATTGCACATGCCGCCATGTTCGAAGGCCGCCGTGGCTCCTGCGAGATAGAAGGTCCACATGCGGTAGAATCGTGCGTCGAACATCGCCTCGATGTGATCGCGATTGGCTTCACAATTGGCATACCAGGCCCGCAGGGTCCTGGCATAATGTAACCGCAACATCTCGACGTCACTGGCGATAAGGCGGTATTTTTCGCTCGCCGCGACCGTTTCGGATAGTGCGGGGATGTATCCGCCGGGAAAAATGTATTTGCGGGTGAAGGCATCGGTTGTACCCGGCGTCCCGATCCGACCTATCGTGTGCAGCAGCATTACCCCGTCGTCCGCGAGCATATTGGCGCAGCAGCGGAAGAACGTTTCGAATTGCGGACGTCCGACATGCTCGAACATACCAACCGAGACAATCCGATCGTAGCGCTCGCCCCGGGCGGCGAGGTCGCGGTAATCGACCAGTTCGAACTTCACCCGGCCGGAGACGCCCGCGCTCTCGGCGCGGGTTCGAGCGAGATCGAGTTGCTCCTCGCTGAGCGTGATGCCCGTGACGCGCAAATCCATTCTTTGCGCCAGATAGATCGCCATCCCGCCCCAGCCGCAGCCAATGTCGAGAACCTCTTGCCCCGGCGCCAACACAAGCTTCGCCGCGATATGAGCAAGTTTGGCCTCCTGCGCGCCGGTCAATGTTTCGACGCCATCGTCCCAATAGGCGCAGCTATACTGCATGTGCTCGGCATCGAGCATCAATTGATAGAACCTGTTCCCGATATCGTAATGATGCGCCACGTTGCGCCGCGACCCGATCCGCGAATTCACCGACTCGAGCGCGAAGGCAGCTCGGTTGCGCCAACGCCGCAGGAGGCTTGGCGTACCGATCGATCCTCCGCGATCCCAGGGAGTATTGGCCCGCAACAGTTCTACTAGTTCCATGATCCCGCTGCGCTCGACAACCAGACGCCCCTCCATGAACGCCTCCGCTGCACCCAACCGCGGATCGAGCAGTATGTCCCGCGAAACCTTGCGGTCGAGAAAGCGGATGGTCACATCGGGGTAGGCTTCGCAAGGCGTACCGAATTCTTCGCTCGAACCGTCGGCGAAACGCACAGTGAGCGTGCCTCGTTTGACGATGCCGGCGAGGTAACGGGTGATCAGTCGCTTGCTCATTCAGCCATTCCACTCCGCGCCGCGTCCGCTGCCCTACAGGCACCATTTTATCCCGTTTCGATAGTTCAGGAACGAGTACCCTTATCAAGGGATTGGAACAGGTGATGATAGTTCCCCGTTCCCGACCACAGTTGAGCGATGTCTCTGGTCACTACGACGAACTCGATCGCGTCTATCGCGAAATCTGGGGCGAACACGTGCATCACGGCTATTGGCGCTCTGGCGATGAAGCGACGCGCGAAGCATCGAACGCCCTGGTCGACCTGGTCGCAGAGCGATTGGCTCCGGAAGCCGGGCACCGTTTGTGCGACATCGGATGCGGCTACGGCGCGACAGCCCAGCGTCTCGCCTCGTCTTTTGGCGTGGACGTAACGGGCCTGACAATCTCGCGCCGACAATATGCCCGCGCGGCGCAGCGGACAGGAAGTGTCCGGTTCATCCTACGCGACTGGCTACGGAACAATCTCACCGAACGCTCTTTCGATGGCGCCTATGCTATCGAGAGCACAGAGCATATGCCGGACAAGCAGCGATGCTTCGACGAAGCCTTCCGCGTGATCAGACCCGGCGGCAGGCTGGTGGTCTGCGCCTGGTTGGCATCGGGCAGCGCCCACAAATGGGAAGTCCGGCACTTGCTCAAACCGATCTGTCGCGAAGGACACCTTCCCGGGATGGGGACGCAAGAGGAGTATGAACAATTCGGCCGGCGCGCCGGTTTCGGCTTAATTTCCTTTGAGGACCTAAGCGATCAGGTCCGCCGAACCTGGGACATCTGCCTGATGAGGCTCCTGAAGCGGCTCGCAACCGATCGTTCCTACCGGCACCTGGTCGCCAGTAGCGAGACCCGCAACAGAAGCTTCGCGCTCAGTCTACCCAGGTTGATGCTTGCCTATCGAACCGGTGCCATGCGCTACGGATTGTTCACTTTTGCGCGTCCGGGTTACGAACACGCCGTGCGCGGCCCATCCGAAGCCGTTGCCCATAAGGAACTTCCATGCGACTGACTGCTCTTGCAACTTTCCTCGGATCGATTGCTCTTGCGGGCTGCGGTCACGTGGCCGACTTACCAGTTGAGGCAGCAAGCGGTTCCACCCCGCAGATCGCCGAACCTGCGGAGAACCTCCTGCCGACTTTCGATGTCGCGCCTGCGACCGGTTGGCCACGCGGCCTTGCACCCGTTCCGGCGCAGGGGCTTTCGGTCACTGCGTTTGCCCGCGGTCTGGAGCACCCCCGCTGGCTCCACGTCCTGCCCAATGGCGATGTGCTCGTGGCGGAATCCGCCGCCCCGCCGCAACCGGAACTGGGACAGGGGATCAAAGGCTTCTTCATGAAACTGTTCATGAAAAAAGCGGGCTCGGCCGTACCAAGCGCAAACCGCATCACATTGCTGCGCGACACGGACGCTGACGGAGTGGCCGACATGCAGGTGCCTTTCATCACCGGTCTCAACTCGCCATTCGGGATGGCGCTCGTCGGGTCCAATCTCTATGTCGCAAATACCGATGCAGTTTTGCGTTTCGACTATGAGACGGGGGCCGAAAGCATCAGCAAGCAGGGCGAACAAATCGCGGCGCTTCCCGCCGGGCGATACAACCAGCATTGGACACGCAGCCTCGCCGTGAGTCCCGACGACACGAAACTGTATGTCGCCATTGGTTCGGCGAGCAACATCGCTGAATACGGGCAAGAACACGAGATGGGGCGCGCCGAAATACGCGAGATCGATCTGCGGACCAAGGCCGAGCGGCTTTTCGCCAGTGGATTGCGCAATCCTGTCGGTATGGCGTTCGAACCAGTCGGCGGAAGGCTATGGGTTACCGTCAACGAGCGCGACGAGCTTGGTTCCGACGTCCCTCCCGACTACATGACTGCGGTCCAAGATGGCGGCTTTTATGGCTGGCCCTATTCCTATTGGGGCGATCATGTCGATGAACGGGTCGAACCACAGCGTCCCGATCTTGTCGCTCGGGCCTTGATTCCCGATTACGCGCTCGGCCCCCACACCGCTTCGTTGGGTCTGGCTTTCACAGAACCCTCCAGCGCGGCACCGCTCGACCTTAAAGGCGCTTTCGTTGGTCAGCACGGATCGTGGAACCGCAAGCCGCCGAGCGGTTACAAAGTCGTGTTCGTCCCCTTTGCCGAAGGACGTCCCAGCGGGCCAGTCTACGATATCCTTACCGGGTTTCTCAGTGCCGATGGCGAGGCTTACGGTCGACCTGTCGGGGTTGCGCTCGATGGACGCGGCGGGCTGCTGGTTGCAGACGATGTCGGCAATACCGTCTGGCGCGTTTCCGACAACGAGACGCAAAGTTCCGGGGTTCAATAGGACAGGTACTTGGGAGATCGACCTGAACGATCGGAAGAAAGCAGAGGGGTCCTTTGCCCAAGTCGGGTCGTCTCCCCGGCGGACCCATTATACCGGCAGGAAATTGGCGCGGGTCCGGTCGGTCGCGGATCTTCGCGCACGAACGCACAAACTCATGCCCCGGTTCGTCCTTGAATATCTCGAAGGCGGTGCGGGACAAGAAGCCACGCTGGCAAGGGAGCGCCAAGCTTTTGCCCAATGGCGGGCCATGCCATTCACGCTTGCCGACGAGACGTGCCGCGACGTCTCCGCGAACATTCTGGGCCGTACCGCACCGCTTCCTCTCGCAATTGCGCCAACCGGCCTGAACGGAATTTTCAAGCGCAATGCTGACATCGCGCTCGCACAAGCGACTGCCGATGCCGGCATTCCTTTCATCCAGAGCACCATGTCGAACAGCAGGATGGAAAATGTCGCGGCAGTGCCGGGGCTGAGACACTGGTGGCAGCTCTATGTCTTCGGCGGCGACGAGATCTGGCAGGAACTGGTGGATCGCGCGGAACGGGCGGGTTGCGAAGCTCTGGTGCTCACCAGCAACGCGCAAATCTTCGGGCAGCGAGAATGGGACGAGCGAAACCGCACAGCCGGCGGGTTTCCCAATCTTTCGGCACTTGTCGACGCTGCATGCCATCCGCGCTGGCTGGCGACGACATTCTCCCGCGGGTTCCCGGTGTTCCAAAATGTGATCGACTTCGTGCCGAAGGACCAGCGCTCCTTCTTCGATAGCGCGAACTGGATACGCGATCGGATGCGGAAATCACTCAGCTGGGAGGATTTTGCCAAGATCCGCGAGCGCTGGCGAAAGCCTCTTTTTCTGAAAGGGGTGCTCAACCTTGAAGATGTAACGCGCGCGATCGATCATGGCGTGGACGGGGTGATCCTTGGCGGGCATGGCGGCAGGCAGGCCGATTGGGCCATTTCGCCGCTCGATCTCTTGCCGCGCGCGAAAGAGATCGCCAAAGATCGGATCGCGCTCTATATCTCCGGCGGCGTTCGCCGGGGAAGCGACATCCTCAAGGCGCGGGCGCTCGGAGCGGACGCGGTGCTGTCCGGACGCGCCATGCTTTACGGTCTTTGCGCCCACGGAGCAGCGGGCGTCAGCCGGGCAATCGAGCTGCTCCGCTCCGAGATGGTGAACGAACTCGGCCAGTACGGTGTGCCGAACCTCGAAGCGCTTTCACCCGACCTGTTCGTGCATGAAGATCGTCTCCCGATCGGGACCAGCGTCTAATCGACGGGGAAGGCCATTGTCGATAGAAGCGCGATTTCGGCCGCTCGACTGTCAAGTCGGGTATGCTGGACCACGATCGGCACGTCGCTTTCGATGACGCTGGCATAGCTCGTATCGCGCGGCACCGGTTCCGGGTCGGTCAGGTCATTGAAGCGCATGTGCCGTGTCCGGCGGGCGCCGACCTCGATCGGATATGGCCCTGCCGGATCGCGATCGGTGAAGAACAGGGTGACTTGTATCTTAGCGGCGGTGCCGCCCGTATTGAGAATGCAGGCGGTCTCGTGGCTGACAAGCGCCTGATCGGCACCCACCATGCTGGTTCCAGGAATATAACCCTCGGCGATGACCCAGCGTCTCCGACCGATCGCGTTCATAATGCTGCTCCCGTG
Organism: Qipengyuania sp. MTN3-11; assembly: GCF_042851825.1. Classification (NCBI taxonomy): domain Bacteria; kingdom Pseudomonadati; phylum Pseudomonadota; class Alphaproteobacteria; order Sphingomonadales; family Erythrobacteraceae; genus Qipengyuania; species Qipengyuania sp. MTN3-11. Next base: position 622,853 of record NZ_BTGM01000002.1, read on the forward strand.
TTATTGAAAACATTCGGTATCTCGGAACTCTAATTGGACACGTTTCGTTTCCGAAAGGCGGCGGATGGCACTTGGCTCAGGAGAAACTATGGCACAGTCGGTATCGCATTTTGTCTGGGAACGCCTTCACGAGTGGGGCGTCCGCCGCATCTTCGGCTACCCGGGGGACGGCATCAATGGCCTCGTAGGCGCACTCGACGCGATGAAGGACAAATTCGAGTTCGTTCAGGCAAGACATGAGGAAATGGCTGCGTTCATGGCCTCGGCTCATGCGAAATTCACCGGCGAACTCGGGGTGTGTCTGGCGACTTCCGGACCGGGCGCCTCGCACCTTCTGACCGGTCTCTACGATGCGCGGCTCGACCATATGCCGGTGCTGGCTATCGTCGGACAGCAGGCGCGCACGGCGGTGGGCGCGCACTATCAGCAGGAACTCGACATGACATCGATGTTCAAGGACGTGGCGGGCGCGTTCACCGGCTATGCCATGGTTCCGGCGCAGGTGCGCCACCTGGTCGATCGCGCGGTTCGGATTGCCAAGGGAAACAACCGTGTGACCGCGCTCGTGCTTCCCAACGATCTGCAGGAAGAAGAAATGGTAGATCCACCTCGCAAGCACGGGGCGGTCTTCTCAGGTGTGGGGTACTCCAGGCCGAAGATCGTGCCCGCGCGGGAAGATCTGCAACGTGCAGCCGAAGTTCTCAATTCGGGCAAGAAAGTTGCCATGCTCGTGGGTGCCGGCTGCAAGGGCGCGACCGACGAGGTCATTTCCATCGCGGATCGTCTTGGCGCCGGCGCGGCGAAGGCGCTGCTCGGCAAGGATGTGTTGCCCGACGACCTGCCATGGGTGACCGGATCGATCGGATTGCTCGGCACGAAGCCGAGCTACGACCTGATGATGGGATGCGATACCCTGCTGACACTGGGTTCGGGCTTTCCCTACTCGGAGTTCCTGCCGAAAGAGGGGCAGGCGCGAGGCGTTCAGGTGGATATCGAGCCCGAGATGCTCTCGATTCGCTTTCCGCACGACGTTAACTTGCAGGGGGATGTCGCTCAGACGATCGAAGTACTGCTTCCGCTGCTCGAGCAGAAAACCGACACCGACTGGCGCGACGATATCGCCAGTTGGAAAAAGGACTGGGAAGAAACCCTGCACGATCGTGCGATGGTTGATGCCAACCCGGTCAACCCGCAACGCGTCTTCACCGAGTTGTCGCCGCGGCTTCCCGATCGCGCCATACTTACAAGCGATTCCGGCTCCTGCGCGAATTGGTATGCGCGCGATCTCTATATGCGTCGCGGCATGATGGGCTCGCTCTCGGGCGGTCTTGCCTCCATGGGCGCGGGCGTACCGTACGCGATCGCTGCCAAATTCGCCCATCCCGACCGGCCGGTGGTCGCCATGGTGGGCGACGGCGCGATGCAGATGAACAACATGGCCGAACTGATCACCGTCGCCAAATATCACCAGAGATGGGCCAACCAGACCTTCGTTGTCTGCGTGCTCAACAACGAGGATCTCAATCAGGTCACCTGGGAGCAGCGGGTGATGGAAGGCAATCCCAAGGCCGAGATGACGCAGCGCGTTCCGGACGTTCCCTATCACAAGTTTGCCGAACTGATCGGACTGAAGGGGATTTTCGTCGATGATCCCGAGAGGCTGAGCCCTGCTTGGGAAGAGGCATTGTCGGCCGGACGTCCATGTGTGCTCGAGGTGAAAACCGACCCTGAGGTTCCGCCGCTTCCTCCGCATATCAAGTTCGAGCAGGCGAAGGCTTTCATGACCAGCGCGATGAAAGGCGATCCGAACGAGACCGGCATGCTCGCAGGCGCGGCCAAACAGGTGATGAGCAAGGTCTTCGCGGACGATTGATGTCCGGCGATGTCACCCATCGCGCCGCGCAATGGATCGCCGGAGGCGCGACCCTGGTCGCAGGCTCGGTGTTGTCCGATTCCGCGATCGAACATTATCGTGGTTCCTTCGCCAACAAAGCGATGTTCTTGCCGCTCGGGGCTTCGGCGCTCTCCATCGTTCACGATGGCACTCTAGCAGCGCGCGGTGCCAGAACTGGCGCAGTCGGCTCATGGACGAGCGGCGCTCACGCCGCCAGCGTGGGTGTCGGAGCCGCCGGCCTGGGCTTTCACGTGTACAATATCGCCAAACAACCGGGCGGCTTCAGCCTCGGCAATTTCTTCTACCAGGCACCAATCGGAGCGCCTGCAGCTTTGGTTTTTGTAGGCGCACTGGGTGCGGCCGCGCGCGCGCTGAGTTCCGGAGCGTCGGCCCTCGGCCCCGTGCCCTTGCAGTCAGGGCGTGCGCTCGCCGGTTTCACGGCTCTGGGCCTTGCCGGAACCGCCGGAGAGGCCGCGCTGCTGCACTTTCGCGGTGCCTACCACAATCCCGCGATGTGGCTGCCGGTTGCAATCCCTCCAATCGCCGCACTCGCTCTGGCCCGAACTGCACTTACCGGACGCGTGCACTGGGTAACCACCGCTTCGCTCGCAGCGACGGCGGCGCTAGGTCTGCTGGGCACGGCTTTTCACGCCTATGGCGTGTCCAGAAATATGGGCGGCTGGAAGAACTGGAGGCAGAATCTCCTGGCCGGCCCCCCGGTTGCCGTGCCACCCGCCTTCACCGGCCTCGCGATCGCCGGGTTGGGAGCCCTGTTGCTGATCCACAGGTTCTCCCGTGGCTGATGCATTTTCTGCCTACGACGTGCTTGCCAAGCGCGATACGCCGAGCTGGAACGAGCGCACCCGAGACGTCATCAACAAGCGGCTCGCGCTTGCAATTGCCGAGAATGTCCTCGGCGATACCCAGTTGGCAACGCTTCGCGTGATCGTGGCGCGCGTTTGTCCGGATCCTCCAGATCGACCTGCGACAAACACTTTGGCGATGATCGTGCGCAAGATCGCCGAAGACGAAGGCGATGGCTACCGCCCGAATACATCGCCTCGCACGGCGGAATGCTGGCGTCGCGGTCTCGACGCGATCGAGGACGAAGCAAGGCTGCGATTCAATTGCGGGTTTGCGAGGATCGAGCCCGACCAGGCGGACGAGATTCTGTACGCCGTTGAAAGCGGCAAGGTGCGTTCTGTGCTCTGGGGAAACCTTTCACCCGAGCTGTTCTGGAAGTGGCGTCTGCTCCCTGATCTGGTCTCCTCCCACTGGGCCCAGCCTTCGCTGTGGAGCGCGATGGGATTTGGCGGACCGGCATCGCCGCGCGGGTACGTCCGGCTCACCGAAAACAGACACGATCCGTGGGAAGCCACCGAGCATGCTCCCACAGGTCCGTCTCACGCTCTTTCCCAAGACCATGAGCGATAATCCGCAAGAGCAGCCCCGCGCGTTAAACGGTAGAGCACCCGACGTGTTCACGCATGACGGCTGGGTGCCCATGCGCGACTATGGCGAGGACGCAGTCGATTTCGTCATTGTTGGTACCGGCGCGGGCGGCGGGACGCTCGCTTGCAAGCTGGCGGAAGCAGGGTTCTCGGTCATAGCAATGGATGCCGGAGCCTATTGGCGACCGCTGGAGGATTTTGCCTCTGACGAACAGGAGCAGACCAAGCTCTACTGGACCGACGATCGGATCGTCGACGGTGACAATCCCATCCACCTTGGCGCGAACAATTCGGGGAAGGCCGTTGGCGGATCGACCGTTCATTACATGATGGTATCGCTGCGCTTTCGTCCCGAATGGTTCAAGAGCCGAACGAAGCTGGGCTACGGTGCCGACTGGCCGCTCGAGTGGCGCGAGATGTGGCGCTACTATCGCGAGGCGGAAGAGGCGCTGTGCATCTCAGGTCCGGTTCGTTACCCATGGGGGCCGCACCGGCCCCGCTATCCGTATCGCGCGCATCCGCTCAACGCGCCAGCCAGATACCTTGCCCGCGGGGCGGAGAAACTGGGTATCGCGTGGTCGGAGACGCCCATTGCGACTTTGTCGGCGCCGCGGGGAAAAGCACATCCGTGTGTCTATCGCGGCTTCTGCGCTTCGGGCTGCACGACGAATGCCAAGCAATCGGTGCTCAATACCTGGCTTCCAAGGGCGCTCGCTGCAGGCGCTGAAATCCGCGATCTGGCAATGGCCGGACGGGTAGAAACCAAGAACGGTCGCGCGACCGGTGTCCATTACTTCCGCAACGGCCAGTGGCGTTTCCAGTGTGCCCGGAACGTGGTGGTTGCCGGTTATACGATCGAGACGCCCCGTCTGCTGCTTAATTCCTCCAGTTCGGAATTTCCCGACGGCCTCGCCAACTCTTCCGGCATGGTCGGCAAGAACCTGATGGTGCACCTCAATCAATCCGTTTTCGGATACTCTGGGGATGAAATCCGCTCCTACAAGGCGCCCCCGAGCCTGGCCCTTACCGAGCACTGGAACTATGAGGATCGCGGGAAGGACTATCACGGCGGCTGGTGTTACATGGCGCCCGGACCCTTGCCTGCCGACTGGGCCCGAACCGTCTCGGCGAAAGGCAAGTGGGGGGCCGGCCTCCTTGAGGAAATGTCCCGATACAATCACGCGGTCGGTCTCAAGATGGTGGGCGAAGTGTTGCCCTATGAGCGGAACCGCGTGTCCCTGTCCGAGCAGACCGATCGCTATGGCCTGCCGATCGCGCGCGTCACCTTCGGCTTCGGGGACAACGAACGGGCGATGCGTACTCACGCCCTAGATTTCATGGACCGGGCGCTCGAGGCCGTAGGCGTGACCGAGCGCTGGCGAAACGAAGAGGAGACGGCGCACCTCATGGGCACGGCGAGAATGGGTGAGGATCCCGCCACAAGCGTGGTCAACGCGGACTGTCGCAGTTGGGATATTCCCAACCTTTGGGTGTGCGACGGATCGGTTTTTCCCACTTCCGGCGGAGTAAACCCGTCCCTGACAATTCAGGCCCTTGCCTGCCGCACGGGTGACCGGATCGCGGAACTTGCCGCAAGGGGAGAGCTTTAGTCGAACATGAAGAAAATACCGAACGAACGAAAAGTTGTTGTCGTAACGGGCGCCTCGGCAGGCGTGGGGCGGGCCACCGTCCGACGGTTCGCGCAGGAAGGGACGAGCGTCGGCCTCATCGCACGAGGCATAGATGGACTTGAGGGTGCCCGGAAGGATGTCGAAGCCGCTGGCGGGCACGCGCTGGTATGCCCATGCGATGTTGCCGATGCACAGGCCGTGGAGCAAGCGGCGGAAAGGATCGAGCAAAGCCTGGGTCCGATCGACATCTGGATCAACGCCGCGTTCGCCGGCGTCTTGTCGCCTTTTGCCGAAATGTCCCTCGAAGACTTCGAGAGGGTTACACGGGTCACCTATCTCGGCCAAGTCCATGGAACCTTCGCCGCCCTTCGCCGCATGATGCCGCGCAACCGCGGTTCGATCGTACTGGTCGGAAGCGCGCTCGCCTATCGCGGGATTCCTCTCCAATCAGCCTATTGCGGCGCAAAGCACGCGATCCAGGGTTTTCACGACTCGGTCCGGGCCGAGCTTTTTCATGCCGGGTCGAAGGTCCGGATGAGCATGGTACAGTTGCCGGGAGTTAATACGCCGCAATTCGACTGGATCAGGACAAGCATGCCCATGCGGCCGAAACCGGCGAGCCCTCCTTACCAACCCGAGATAGCCGCAGAGGCGATACATTTCGCTTCGACGTCGGGTCGAAAGGAAGTCAGGCTGGGATGGCCGACACTTCAGGCAATCTGGGGCGACCGGCTAGCGTCGCCACTGATGGACCGGTATCTCGCCAGAACTGCAATCGACGGACAGCAAACCGATCAACCCGTCTCACCGGATCGCAAGGACAATCTTTACGAGCCCGTGAAGGGAGATCACGGTGCGCACGGGTCTTTCGGCGCGAAGGCTAGGAAGAGCAGCAGCCAGCTTTGGATCACCAAGAACCGCCTTCCTCTTGCCATCGGCGGTGGTATCATGGCGCTGGTGGCAGCCGTCGGGGGCTTATGGCGACCCAGATGAAGGGTTCGGACGAACCTTCATTTTTCCCGCCCATAGGTGAGTATGCCCTCATCGGAGACATGCAGGCATGCGCTCTGGTTTCCAGATCGGGAAGCGTTGACTGGCTTTGTCTGCCCAATATCGCCGACCCTCCCTTGTTTTCGGGCGTTCTCGGTCGCTGGGGCGGGCGGTTCCGGATTGGGGCAGAAGGAGATTGGACCGTCGAGCAAGAATACCTCGACGATACCCCCATTCTTCGGACTCGCTTTATTCAGGAAGCCGCCTCCTTTTCCGTGACAGACTTCCTGGCCCTGCGCACGGAAGGCTTAGGAGGTCCGATCGAACCCGAGCGCGAATTGCTGCGCATAGTGGAAGTGGAATCGGGTTGCCCCAAGGTTGCCTTCAGTTTCGAGCCCAGACCGGGCTTTGGACGTGACCCCCAGCTCCAACGGCGGGGCAGAAACGCCTGGGCATGCCAGCACAGGGCCGATCTGATTCTCTTCCGTAACGACTTTTCCGTCTCTGAGGCCGACGATCGTCAGGTATGCGGAAGCGAACAACTCAATGCTGGTGAAAAGCGTTATTTCTCGCTCTCTTTTTGCCGACGCGATGTCGGCGCAATTCCGGGTCTCGGCCCAGAATGCGAAACCAAGAAGAACGCCGCGCACGATTGGTGGAGCGCCTGGCTTTCGCAAGCCGAGTTGCGCGGCCGGTTCAACGAGGACGTCAAGCGTAGTCTCGTGGCGCTACGATTGCTGACGAGCCGCGAGACCGGGGCGGTCGCGGCCGCGCCGACGACGTCGCTGCCCGAATGGATAGGCGCAAAGCGAAATTGGGATTACCGCTATTGCTGGATGCGCGATGCCTATTTCGTGCTGTCGGCGTTCATTCAATATGGCTTCAAGAACGAAGCATCGGGCTATTTCAACTGGCTCATGCACGCGACCGAGCAAGACAAGCCCGATTTGCGCCCCGTCTACGATATTTTTGGTCGCAGCGACCTCAAAGAGCAGGAAGTATCCCAATTGGAAGGGTACCGGAACTCGGGCCCGGTGCGGATCGGAAATGGGGCCAGTGGGCAGGTTCAGCTCGATAGCTATGGCTCGGTAATTCTGGCCGCGCGCTCGCTTGTCGAACACGGTGGTACGTTCGGGGTCTCGGAAGCGCGACGGTTGCGTGGCTTCGTGGAAACAGTCTGTCGTCGTTGGAGAGAGCCTGACAACGGCATCTGGGAAATGCGGCAGGGTCGCTTACATCACCTGTATTCGAAAGCGATGTGCTGGGTGGCCTTGGACAGTGCCCTGTGGCTTTCGGACCGTAGCCCCCTGGAGATCAATCGGAACGCGGTGCATGCGGAACGCGCCGCCCTCGAGAAAGTGGTTTGTGTCTCCGGTTGGAATGAGAAGCGGCAGGCTTTTACAGGTGCCTTGGGACGCGAGCATCTCGATGCCAGCGTCTTGCTCCTTCCCAAGATCGGAATAATTAAAGCGGATCATCCTCACATGGTGGCTACATTCGAGAGGATCGATGCCGAACTGGCAAAGGGTCCCTTCGTCTGGCGTTACGATCCGGCGATCGACGGTCACGGATCTTTAGAAGGTGCCTTCGTGGCGTGTTGCTTCTGGGCCGTCGAATATCTTGCCATGGCCGGCAGGATGGAAGAGGCAGTAACAAGGTTGCAAACGCTCATCGGTGCCGCCGGGGATTTGGGCTTATGGTCCGAGGAATACGATCCGGAAACCGGACACATGCTGGGCAATATGCCGCAGGGCTTGTCCCACGCAGCTCTTCTCCATGCTGTTAGGGCAATCCATGGTGCAGGGATGAGCAACAGTTGAATGAAATTCTTCAAGAGGTAGCCGCCAATTGGGTGGTAGTAGCCGCGTGGGGCCTCGTCGCCACCGCAGTCATGACCAGTGTGCTCGAAGGGGCCCAGCTTTTCGGCTTTTCCCGGCTAAGCCTCCCTTTCCTGTTCGGAACGTTTGTCGTGAGCGATCGGCGGCGCGCCATGATCTTCGGATATCTCCTTTATCTTGTCGGCGGATGGCTGTTCGCCTTCTTCTATGCGCTGCTTTTTTCCGCCCTCGCAACATCCGAATGGTGGGTTGGCGCGTTGCTCGGCATAGCCCACGGACTGTTTCTGGTCGCCGTGTTTTTACCGACATTGCCGATAATTCATCCGCGAATGGTAACGGAATACGATGCTCCGGGACCCGGACAGCGGCTCGAGCCCCCCGGAGCTTTCGGTTTGCACTACGGGAAGCTGACCCCGATCGCGACCGTCGCTTCTCAGACGCTCTATGGCTGCATCATGGCTCTGGCCTACCCTGCCTAGGCAATAGGCGCTCGCGGAACCATGGGACCATATCGGAGCATCGCACATCGCTCGCGGTTCTTCTACTAGCTCCTATACAGACTTTCGAAGTGAAGGATTGCGCTACGCCGCGTGGTCGTCTCCGTTGCTCTTCAAATCGCGGCCTTTTATCCATCGATAGAACCGACGCGATGGCCGCTTGGCCTCTTCGGGCGATGCAGTTCCCTGGTTCGCGGCAGCAACCCCTCCCCCGTGCGAGTAGACGATCTCGCCGCCAAGCCAGGCCTGAACAGCTAAGCCAGCCACAATCGCCCAAGCAAAGAGGAGATAGAAAAACGATGGTGAGCTTAGCGACCAGCGCCACGCGGCGGCAATGATGAGGGCTATCATCAGAATCAGGCCGGATTTGAGGTGGAGATGGACAAGTTCATGTGTCTCGCGCGCAAGTTCGTCGCGGTTCATGTCCCAATAGCCGGCCCCCGCCGCCAGGATCGCGCCCAAGGCGGCAATTGCTATCGTCCAGTAGGCTAAGGGGGCGAGGGAAGGTACGCCAAACACCAGTGCAGCCGTTTCGGCAAGCACCGAAACCACTCCTAGCGCGATGGGATAGTGAACGATCGCGGGATGAATGGGTGGCATCGAGATAGCCCTAGTTTGAACAAGGAAGGGAGGGGTCGCATGCGCAGTCCATACCGGCACGCCCCCCAAAACTCGCTAATGACCGTCGGCCGATCCGAGGGTGGCGTATCGTTCTTCGCTCATTTGCGGCATGTTCTTGACGAAAGCTGTGATATTCCAGAGAGCGCGATCCTCGTGCGTGCCTCCAAAGGCAGGCATGCCCGACGCCTTCACGCCGTGTTTTACCAGCCAGAATACTTCTTCGTCCGACCAACTCTTCGCGGCGTTTGCCAGCGCGGGAGGATGGGGAAGCATACCGGAACTCCATTGCGCTCGTCCTTCGCCGACACCCCCGTGACAGTGCGCGCACATGGCTTTGTAATCGCCCGCGCCGGCCTCGACCATCGCTTGCGTAAATTCTGGAGCGTTCAGGTTGCTCGCCCGGGTTTCGACAGAATTCGTCATCGAGGTGTCAAGCGCCCACTCCGTAATCGGGTAATGCCGATCATCGGCAGCGATATTATACGCGCCCGTAAGCACGACGATTAGCGCGACCGCGCCGATGAGCAGCAAAGTGCCTAGGGTTCCGAGCCCAAGACCTTTTTGGAAGCTGTTCATCATCAATCTCCATCCTCTTGCTATCGGCGGCTGACCGGCGCGGCTCCCCGGGAACGGGATCATTCGCCCGAGGGAATGCCGCGACCTATCCGTTGATGTCATTCTTCCCCTAGGGGCGAAAACAGTCTACCGGAGCACTCTGTGCCACTCAGCGCCTCCGAGACGGTCGGGCAAATGCCAAACGCTCGCGATGCGGTCAGCACGAAAATCAACCCATCAATAACGGTCGAATTATTCAACACAGCTTGACGATGAGGGTTCCGAAAGTTGCCTGCCGGACCGGGTACGGGTGCCCGAAAGCGAATGCGGAGCGGCTTCGTTCTCCCGACGCATTAGAAGGCCAGGACGAGACTTGACTATTACTCCTCGCGAAACCGGCGGGCGCGCTCCACAAAATGCTCCATTTGCGTGGCAGCGTGCAAGGTAAGCGGATGCGGCTTTGCATCGGCACGCGGGGATATGAAGTCCGCGATTTCTTCGATTGCTGCAAGCTGATCGGCGCTGGCCTTCGACAGAAGGCCGAGCACCATGTTCTCGAGCGCGATCACCCTGATGCGCAATTGGATGATCTCGGCATCGGAAAGCGGCGGAATATCCCATTTTTCGCAATCGGCAGCGAGCGCTTCCTGCGGCCCGCAGGGTAGTGCCCCGCCTTCGTCTTCCCAGCGCGACAGCGCAACGGCTTTTCCCGTTTCCGACATATGCGGTTCCTTTCATAACCATCGAGGCGATCGTCTGCACGCTGCTCACATAGCACAAAGCCCTGCCGGGATGCGCCTGGCACGGCGACAGCGAAGCCGGGCAAACGGAACCCCGCGCGGGTTGGTCTTCACGCGGGGTTCCTGAACGACCCCTTGGGGGCACCTGCGACCCGCAGGGCTTCGGGGGGAGGCGGGGCCGTCCTTTCCTGATCTTGCGATGTTCGTTGCGATTTCCTGCCGAGGGTATCTCCTGAATAGCCGTGTCACCGGGAAACGCGTCCGATCACATACCTTCCATGTCGTGATCGGCCATCGAGGACATGTCATGGCCCGCATGGGGATCGGCGGGCGGGGTCGCTTCGCTCGCGGGTTGCGTGCGCGCTGCTGGCGCTGCGGGTGTGGCAGTTGCGCGTGATGCGGGCGGGACAGCGCGCCGTGACGCAGGCGTGGCGGCGCCAATTGTCGAAAGAGCGTCCTGACGTGCGGCCGCTGCCTCATTTTCGGAGGGAGAGGTTGCCGGGTCTGCAAGACCCGCCTCGGGTGCCGTGCCAGGCATCACCGCAGTTCCGCCCATAGGCGAAACCTCAGCAGCCGGTGTGCTCTCCTGCGCTTGGTCACAAGCGGCGAGAGCGAACGTCAATGGCGCGGTCGCGAGAAATGCTATCGCGGTGTTCGATTTCAGAATTCGCATGTTATTCAACTCCTTCAGAGCCACGAAACGCCAAGATGGTCCGGTCCATGCGCGAGCTCGCCGCCAAGGAAGCCCTGTACGAGAACGAGTGCCGCCATGGAGAAGATAGATGCGCGCAACCACGTACGGCTTTGGCTTGGCCTGCTTGCGAGATAGGCCATCGCAATACCGAGGACCGCGATCAGCATCCCGTTCCATCGATGGACCTGCATGACGGTATCGCCGCCGAACCAAAGGCCGGTGTGGATCCATCCGAACAGAACTGCGACGACCGCGCCGATCGCTCCGCCGTAGATGAGCACGCGCACCGCACTTTCCAGGCCCGCTCCTTTCCGGCGCATCACGAACAATTCGGTGGCCGCAGCCATGAGAAACAAGGCGATCGGGAAGTGGATCGTTGCCGGATGCAGCTTCTTCAGTACGGCCATGACGCCGGCTTCGCCCTCATTCGCATGGCCACCGGCATCGTCATGACCTCCGCCCGCTTGATCGTGCGCGCCGGAGGATTCGCCAGCATCCGCAGTCTCGCCCATCTGCGCCATGGCCGCCTGGTCGGGCGCATCGCCATTGGTGACAGCAGGTGCGGCGCTCGCCTCTTCGCCGTGCTTTTCGTCGCCATGAGCCTGAACGGGTCCGACGAAGAGCAGGCTTGCGGCGAGCAGCGCCAGAAATGAGGGGGCTTTCATGTCTCGTATGTCTCCCGACCCTGCAGTTAAAGTGCGACCTATGTGCCTGATACGCACCGCAGTCGCCTGCCCCTCACATTAATTTGATGGTATTGGCGCGACAGATGTGCGTCCGCCGTATCACGTCTGATGGCGGCACCATCGCGATCGTCGAACGCAGTCGGCTCCTGGCCCCGTTCGGCCTGGCGAACGGGGGTAAGGCGTTCGCCCACGCACATTAGCCCCATGGGCTCAGGCGAGCTTGCTCTTCTTTGCGCGGCGGCGCAGCCTCGGCATCCGGTTCGCCAGCAGGACGAAACCCGACAGGGCTATGATCGTGCCGCCAATACCGAACAGGAGCAGCCACCAACTGTTGATGCGATCGCGCTCGGTCCAATCCATGATGTGGAGGCCCCAGATGAAATCGAACAGGCGCCATGTATCACTACGCGCCGCCCCGAGCGTGCCGCTGGCGGCATCGATGTAGATGCGCGTCGAAGCCTCGTCAGCATAGGTGACCTGCCAGGCCGGAAAAGGGCCGCGAAACTCGGTTCCGATGGGGTCATCGACGATCCGTGCGGCCTCGATGGTCGTGCGCGGCCCGGTCCATGCGCGCAAGGCGATGGATTTTGCCGTTGCCGCCGAGATGGGGGAGAGTTTACGCCCAGTCACCGGATCGTGGAGGCTCACGCTACCGTCAACCTTGCGGACCTCGGTCACGGCATCGCCGTCGAGCGAACGTGTCGTTACCGCTGCAAGAGTACCGTCGTTTGCGACCCAGGCCGGGAGCGGGGCATCGGCGGGCAGCGCCTCTTGTTCACGCGAAACGACATGTTCGGAGCGAACTTCTTCCAGGTCGAGAAACGACATGAGGGCGCCGGTTCCCATCCACAAGAGAACCTGGACACCGACGAAAATCGCCAGCCATTTGTGGATCTTGCTGCCGAGCACATGCAGGCGCAGCTTCAGCGACGGCGTTGCCAACCGGTGCTACCTCTTCGAAAGCCGTAATCAGTTGCGCGGCGCGCGCGACGAGGAATGGTACTGGACGATTCTCCACCCGTCCGCATCGTGAGCAAGCACCGATGTCGCCACGCCGTCGCGCTCGATCACCCGGCCATCGCTAAGTTCGATGCGATAGCCATACGTCTCATAGGCATGGGCCATGTGCCCCATCCGGGTGACGGTCAGCGTGGGGTCGGTAAAGGTGAAGCTCACAATCGCGTCGAGCTCGGGGCCCAAATGGTGCTCCATGTAATTGGCAAAGCTTCCTTCGGCCTTGCCATTCTCGAAGATCGCCGAGTCCTCGGCGAAGAGCGCGCGCATTGCCTGCGCGTCGCGCGCTTCAAGAGCGGTGCGATAGGCCTTGAGGGTTTCTTCAGCGCCCGCGACATCGTCCGCCGAAGCGTCCATCGCGTGCATCTGATGGTTCGCATGGGAAGAGTGGTCCATCTGCTGCGCGAAGGCTGGCAGCGGTATCAGCGTGGCAACAAGCGCAGTCGCCGCGATGCGTGTCAAAGTCTTGGTCATGGAAGTTCTATCCTTTTTGAGATTTCAGAACCAGAATCGCACACCGACGACATAATTGGTGACGCTCGGATCCTCTCCGGCGGCCCGCGCAAAATCCGCGCTGTCGCCGATGCGCCATTCCTGGGAAACGCCGACATAGGGCGCGAATTCGCGTGCGAACTCGTAGCGAAGACGCAGACCTGCCTCGATCCGGTCGAGGCCCGCGCCAATGCCGAGTTCGGGAATATCCTGAGCGGAAAGTGCGATTTCGGCACGCGGTTGAAGGATCAATCGCTGCGTGATGCGCTGATCAAGTTCGCCCTCAAAACGCGCCGTCACATCGCCCTTGGTGGAGACGAAGGCCGCGGCATCGACCTCGAACTGGTAAGGCGCGATCCCTTGGATACCGATAACCGCGTGCGTGCGTTCCGGACCGGTCAGGTCCTGGCGAACACCCGCCTGGAAATCGAAGAAGGGCGCAATGGCGCGGCTCCAGAGCGCCTGGACCTCGGCGCCTTCTATGGGTTCGCCGAAGCTGCCCTCACCCTCGGACTTGAACCAGAATTTGTCGATGTCGCCGCCATAATATCCCTGGATGTCCCACAGATATCCATCCTTCCCCTCGCGGGCGCGGTACTCGAGCCGGTCGCCCTGAAACCAGAAGCGCATTCCTCCGTCGGTCTCGCGGACAAGCTCGCGGCGCGCTTCGTTCATGGCTTCCTCGCCCCAGATGGCGACCGCCGCGCGCGCTGGGCCGCTCCCTGCTTCTGGAGGAGGCGGCAGCAGCGGGATATCATCGTCCGAGCCCATCTGCATCGCCGAATGGTCCATGCCCTGCCTGTCCTGCGAAGGCGTCTCCCCATGGTTCATCTGGCTGTGATCCATCTGCCCATGGTCCATCGACGAACTGGCCTCCGCCTGACCCATCTCGCCGTGATTCATCTGCGAATGATCCATCGCGCCTTCGGCGGGCTTGCCCTGCGGCATCGAGCCGTGATCCATTCCTTCATGACTTTCGGGCGATGCCTGTGGACGGGCAGCGTCCACAGGCATTGTCATGCCAGAATGACCATCCTGAGCGGTCATCGCACCATGATCCATGGTTGAATGATCCATCTGCGAGCGGTCCATGGCGGCTTCAGGCTGAGCAGCCGGTTCGCATGCTCCATCTGCTACCGGATGCCCCATCGCGCGATGGCGCTCGGCTTCTTGCTCGCACTTTGTCTTCGCGTCAGCCTGCGCCTCGGCGCTTTGCTGCGGTTCCGCCGGCGAATGACCGGCATGCTGTGCCGCCGCGGGCAAGGCGAGAACTGAGCCGGCTGCGACCGATACGAGCAGGCTGGCAATACGAATTTTCATGCTTCGCTCCCGTCGGGATTGGCGACCGTGACGATCTGAAACATCCCGGCATGCATGTGGTAGAGAAGGTGACAGTGGAAGGCCCAGTCGCCCGGCTCGTCCGCCGTCAAATCGAACTGCGCGCTGCCACCCGGTTGCAGGATGACCGTGTGCTTGAGCGGTTGACGATCGGCCGGCGCGCCATTGACCAGCTCGAAGAAGTGCCCGTGCAAGTGGATCGGATGCGCCATCATCGTGTCGTTGACGAGCTTCACGCGCACGCGCTCGTTATAGGCGAAACGGATCGGCTCGTCGGAGACGGCGGAGAACTTCTTGCCGTCGAACGACCACATGTAGCGCTCCATATTTCCGGTCAGATGAATTTCCATTCGCCGTGACGGCGTGCGGCCCTCGCGGTGCGGCGTCAGAGCGCGCAGCTTGCGATAGTCGAGCGTGCGATGCGGCACATCGGCGAGACCGATGCCGGGATCGCCCATACGGTCGACCGGGTTCATCGAGACCATGTCGAGACCGGGACCGACCTTCACATCGGGCGGCAGAAGCGAGGTGTCGCGCATCTGCATCCCCGACATTCCGGCCATGCCTGCCATCTCGGATTGGCCGGACGAACCATGATCCATCCCCGCCATGTCGCCGCCACTTCCGTGGTCCATGCCCGACATGCCGGCATCGCCAGACGAGCCGTGGTCCATGCCGCTCATGCCCATGTCGGCCATGGTCAGAAGCGGCGGATCGCGCAGCGGCGGAATGGCTGCGCGAGCGCCGGGTGCGCTCGCGAGTGTGGCAATACCCATGCCCGAGCGGTCCATCGACTCCGCGACCAGCGTGTAGGCCTGTTGCGCGCCCGGCGTCACGACGACGTCGTATGTCTCGGCCACACCGATCTGGAACTCGTCGACCTCAACCGGCTCGACGTTCTGCCCGTCCGCCTGAACGATGGTCATCGGCAGGCCGGGAATGCGAATATTGAAGAAGGTCATGGCGCCGGCATTGATGAAGCGCAGCCGCACGCGTTCGCCCGGGCGGAAGAGGTATTCCAGATTGTCGAGCGGGCCATGGCCGTTCAGAAGATAGGTATAAGCCGCGCTCGACACGTCGAGGATGTCCGTCGGCATCATGCGCATTTTCGCCCACATCCGGCGATCCTCGCCCGAAAGCGGGTAATCGTCGGTCCAGGTGTTCTGGTTGTAGTTGAAGTAGCCTTCGCCCTTCTTGAGCTTGTCGAAAATCGTGTGGGGCGACATTTCGCTGAATTCGCTCAGCACCACGATATATTCGCGGTCGGCCTGAACCGGATCGGGTCCGGCGGGATCGACCACGATCGCGCCGTAATGCCCGGCCTGTTCCTGCAGGCCGCTATGCGAGTGCCACCAGTAAGTGCCCGATTGGCGAACCGGAAACTCGGCGGTGAAGGTCTCTCCCGGTTTGACACCGGGGAAGCTTACGCCGGGCACTCCATCGAGCTGAAACGGCACGAGCAGACCGTGCCAGTGGATCGAAGTATCTTCCTCGAGCTGGTTATGGACATTGAGCCGGACGGTCGTGCCTTCCTGCAAACGCAACAGCGGACCAGGGATAGTGCCGTTGACGGCGATCGCGCCGCCGCGCCTGTTGCCGGTCGCGAAGGCCGATCGGGCAACGGTGAGGTCGATATTGGGGCCGGATATCTCGTCCAGCCCCTTGCGGGCGTTACCTGCGAGGATGTCCGCGCCGCGTGCCCAAGCAGGCATCGCCCCGGCAAGGCCGAGCAGACCCATTCCTCCTGCTCCGGCTCCGAGAAACTTGCGTCGATTGACGGCGATCATAAAGGGCTCCTGACGTGGCGTTTACCGTTACTTACGCGCGCGCCCACCCAACCCCTCAAAGTTTTTCGAAGCGCTCCTTCAGCCTGTTGCGCGCGCGGTATACGCGGGTTTCGATCGCCTTTTCGGTCGTTCCGAGAAGATCGGCCGCCTCGGCCTGGCTACGCCCCTCGATGGTCACGAGCACGATGGCTTCGCGCAGCCTTACAGGCATTCGCGCGATCTCGGCCTGAACGAGATTGAGCTCTTCCCTGGAAACGGCCGACGTTTCAGGACCCGGCAAATCGTCGGCGATGGAATGGAGTTCGGCATCGCCCGACAGTCCGAAAAAGCCTGCGACCTTGCGCCTGCGCAAACGGTCCCGGCAGCGGTTGAGGACGACGGTTGTCAGATAGGGTCCGATCGGCTTGTCCGGATCGAGCCGATGGCGCGTCAGCCACACCGAAGCGAGGCTGTCCTGAACAACGTCCTCCGCCTGAGAAGGAGAGGAAAGCATGCGTGTCGCGAGCGCGAGAAGCCGACCGGTTTCATGCTCGACGAGCTTGCTGAAAGCCCGCTTGTTACCGGCCCTCACCTGCGAGACAAGGGCCTCGTCCGGATTGTCGCCCGCCCCCGACATGGCGCTTCAGTCGCGTGGGTCGCGGGTCAGGGCGTCGGAGACCTTGCGATCGAACTGGCGTTGCTGCTCGGGTTCGAGAATTTCGCGCATGTCGAAGACATGCCGCACCGTTGCCTTCTGCAGATCGCCCATACGCGCATGCACCTCGTCGATCGCGGCCGAGACCTCGGGACCGTACTCATGCTCATTTTCCATCGCCTGGGCGAGCCGGGCATTGGCTGCGCGCGCCGATCCTTCGAGCCGTGCCCTTTCGACAGCGAAACGGGCCTCGAGCGCATCGAGACGCTGCTCCTGGTCGGCCGTCAGGGTGAGTTCGTCGTGCACGAAATCGTGGAGGCCGGAGCCGGCCTCGTGATTGGCCCAGCGATCCGCGGCAATCGCGCCGAGGCATCCTGCAAGTGCTGCGAGAAGCACCGCGAGAACGATATGCGTCGTCTTCAAACCCTATTGCTCCACATGGAGGAGCGCCGATGGGGACAGCTGTTCGCCGAGGATAAGACTCTCGCCAAATGAGGCGGAAGACGTGCCATAGCCGCCGGGCCAACCGCTCGTTCCGGCGCCAGCTCCAAGCCCGACGACGAACAGACCGACGAAAAGGGCCGTCCGGCGGCGTCGGTCGGCGATTTCGCCAAGCTGTCCGGCGCGCTGCCAAACGCCATCCATGAAGTCGGCGGGGACCTCGTTGGCGGCGGTGGCGGAAAGGGTTCCGAGCACCGCATCAAGAGAGTGATTGTCACGCATCCGAAAAACTCCTGTGGGTTGCACGTGTCCTATACGCGCTCGCCTGCACAATCCCTTAAACTTCTTTTTTTGAGGGAATGTCCACCACCATACGTAATCGAGACGGGTCTGTCAGAATCGGGTCGAACCCGGGATGAATGGGAGCCATTTCGTGAGCAATATCATCGCACCTGAAGATCACGGCGAATTTACGCCTCTTCTTGGCAAGAGCTTTCTGACGCCGCTTTACGACCGGGCGATCGGTCTGTTCACCCGCGAACATCTCTGGCGCCAAAAGATTGTCGAAGAGCTGCACCTTGTCCCCGGCGACCGGGTGATCGATGTTGGCAGCGGAACCGGCACTCTTCTCAAGGCCTTGATGACGGATTGTCCGGAAGCGGGTCTGATCGGTGTCGAACCCGACCCGGAGGCGCTCGCGCTTGCGCGGCGCAAGTTTGGAGCGGGAGCCGATCTCGTGAAATGGCACAATGGCTTTCTCGAAAGCCTCAAGCTACCCGCAGGGTGGCAGCCGAACAAGATCGTCAGCAGCCTCGTCCTTCACCAGGTTCCCTTGCGCAAGAAGCAGGCAATCCTGGAAACCATCGAAAGCTTGCTCGTGCCAGGCGGAACCGTGTTGATCTCCGATTATATGAAGCAGGAGAGCCCACTCATGCGGAGCCTCTTCCGGGCGACCGTCCAGTCTCTTGACGGCATAAGCGACACGCAGCCCAGCGCCGACGGCGAAGTCGAAAAACTGTTCGCCGAAGTCTTCACCGAGCCATGCCTGCTCCACCGGTTCCCGACGGCAACCGGGACGATCTCGCTATGGCGCGGATACAAGAAAGGAATTGCACAATGATCTGGAAAAAGCCTGCCCTGTTCCGGCGATCGATTAGCGGCGCGGCCTTGCTCGTGCTGGCAGCCTGTTCGAACGTGGCTCAGGCAGCGACCTATACGATGTTCCGGGATCCAGGATGTGGGTGCTGTCTCAACTGGGCAGGCCATGTCGAAGACGGGATGAACGCGAAGGTGGCATCGGTCGATAGCAACGACATGGCGGCGATCAAGACCGCGCGGGGCGTACCCCAAGAGTTATGGTCATGCCATACGATGGAGGTCGATGGATACATCATCGAAGGTCACGTGCCTGCAGAAGCCGTCGCCAAGCTTTTGCGCGAGCGGCCCGACGGCGTTGCCGGTCTAGCGGTTCCGGGAATGCCTCTGGGATCGCCCGGCATGGAGGCCGGAAACCGGATCCAGCCCTATGAGGTCATCGCCTTTGGTTCAGCCGGACGGAGCGTCTTCGCGTCCTTTCCGTGAATGTGTGGAGCCACACCATGCGTCACCGTGAAAGGGATGAAGGTGATGAAGATTATTTGCGGGAAGCGACACAGAACCCGGTAAAACCGGGACAGGCGGTAAGAAGCCTATCGAATTCTCGCAGGGTCCGGGGCTGGCTGCCCCCACCGCCCCGGACCCGTCCAATTGTATGATTTAAGCACGCACGAAGTGGGAGAAATGCGATGGTAAAAGGATCAATCAAGAGCTCGATATTCGCGTGGGGCTGGACGCTCAGCGTGTTCCTGCTTGTCAGCTATCTCCTCTGCATTGCCTTCGGAGTCCTCGCACCAGAGCGCTTTCACATGCACGAAGCCTGGGCTCCCTTACTGCCATGGTTCGAATGGCTAACGCCGCGCGGGTTCCTCGCCGGAGCGGTGGGGAGCTTTCTCTATGGCTGGTACATCGCACTCATCGCGGTTCCGCTCTATCGGTATTTCCGGAGACGAACTGGTAATTCGGTCTGATTTCCCGATGCCCTTCGCGGGACAAGACGTTTTGCACGCGAAGCCATTAGCCCGGTAGCCTGAAAAAACGAAAAAAGGGAATGCGCGATCTACAGGACAAAGCCTTCACAGAGCGGTCGAACGCTGACCGCCCATGCGGTCGTTGGTGCTGTCCTCGGCATCACGATCCTCCATCCGGTAACCACGCTCGTCTTCTGGTACGAGTTCGGTCCGTCGCATGACACCGGCAGCAATACTGCCATTGAGTTCATGATCGGCCGGCTGGTCAGTGCTTTCGCGTTCGAAATGCTTCCCATGAGCGCCATCTACGCGGTGATCGGCGGCGCCCTTGGTCTGGGATTTGGCATGTATCACATGCGGTTGGCGCGAGCTCAGTCCAAGGTACTTTTTCTCGAACGCGAACTCGACGAGGAATTGCCGCTTCTTATCGCACGCGGCGAGGGCGAGCGATTGGAATTCAAATCGTCCTTGCGGTGGGACAGGCGTGAGAACCGGGTCAACCGGTCACTCCAGCAGGTCGTACTCAAAACGGTTGCCGGCTTTCTCAACCATGAGGGCGGAACACTGCTTATCGGGGTTGGAGACGATGGGAACATCACTGGCATTGAAGCCGATATGCAGACACTCAAACATGCCAATCGGGATGGGTTCGAGCGCCTTGTGATGGACCTCGTGAAGGATGGTTTCGGCGGTCACGCATGCGCTTTGGTCCATTGCCGTTTTCACGAAATGACAGAGAAGACGGTATGCCGGGTCATTGCTGAAAGGAGCGCTGATCCTGTCTACCTCGTGGAGGGAGGTACCGCGCGCCTGATGTTACGTATCGGAAACAGCACGCGTGAGCTCGACGTGCGCGAAGCGCAGGCACATTTGCGCAATCGATCCCCCGGTCGAGCTTAATCCGGCTGCTGGGCACGTCAGATTGATCGAACAGGGCCAGTTACCTCTCGCGAGACCTGCTAGAGAAAATTCACAGTGGGCCACCCTGGCGATACGCGTCGCCTCCTATCGACGCACCTTGTGCTGAGAGAAGCCTCGCGAAAAGCGGACTCCCTATCTTGCCAAACCGCCCCCTGGGGCAGGCGCGCACCATGTCGAAACTTTTTGAGGGGTGAGGCGCTACGCAACGTACTGTCTGGCGTGATGTTTCTCGGACGGGAGGACATCGACAGGGGAAAGACTTGCAGACAGATGGCGACGATCAACATAACGAGAGTGCGGCCTCGATAACATTGCTGGGCGGCGTCGCGATGGGAACCGGCGTCATGATCGGCGCCGGTATCTTCGCACTGACTGGCCAGATTGCCGAACCCGCTGGACCGCTATTTCCGCTTTTCCTTACAGTCGGCGCACTGGTTACTTCGCTCGCCGCTTACAGCTACATCAAGATACCGACCCACGAGCCGTTCTCCGGTGGCGTCGCAATGGTCCTGCACGGGGTCTACGGCTCGCTGGAGAGCAATGGTAAATCGCGGAAGGGAAAACCCGGTTGGGACAAGGTTCACGGAACTCTCCCCGCCGCGAATATTTATACCCCCGGAACGTATAGGTAGGGCGTGCAACCGATTGCCGCAAAGAGGCGAATTTAATGCAGCATAACGTTGGGAAAATCGTGAACCGGTTGCGCCGCGTCGAAGGGCAGGTGCGCGGTGTTGCCCAGATGGTCGAGAATGATCGTTACTGCGTGGACATCCTGACCCAGATTCAGGCGGTCAAAGCCGCGCTGGGGCGAGCCGAAAGTGAGATTTTGAAGCGTCATGCGAACCTTTGCGTAGCCGAGGCGATCGCCAGCGGGGACGAGAACGAGCAACAGCAGAAGTTCAGCGAACTAGTCGACCTGTTCGAGAAAGCGAAAAGATGAAGAGGCGAACACCAAAACCGAAGATCGCAACCGTCTATCGCATGGTCATGCCCGACCATGTCTGTCCCTACGGGCTCAAGACCGTGGATCTGTTGAAGCGCGAAGGCTTCGAAATCGACGACCACCATCTCGAGACACGCGAACAAACCGACGCTTTCAAGGAAGAGCATGGCGTCGAGACCACGCCGCAGACCTTCATCGGCGGCGAGCGGATCGGCGGTTACGACGATCTGCGCGAGCAGCTCGGCAAGTCGGTGCAGAAGGAGGGCGAGACCAGCTACCAGCCGGTGATCGCGATCTTCGGCGTTGCATTCCTGCTCGGTCTGGCGATCAGCTGGTATGTGTTCGAGAGCATCTTCACCATCCAGGCGATCGAATGGTTCGTCAGCCTGTCGATGGCGCTGCTCGCCATCCAGAAGCTGCAGGATGTGCGTAGCTTCTCGACCATGTTCTTGAATTATGATCTGCTTGCCAGGCGTTGGGTTCGCTACGGATTTGTCTATCCATTCGGGGAGGCCTTGGCTGGCATCCTGATGGTCGCACATGCGTTGCCCATCATCTCCGTCCCGGTCTCGCTCTTCATCGGCACGGTCGGTGCGGTGAGCGTGTTCAAGGCGGTCTATGTCGACAAGCGTGAGCTTAAATGCGCCTGCGTCGGTGGAAACAGCAACGTGCCGCTCGGCTTCGTCTCGCTGACCGAGAACCTGTTCATGATCGGCATGGGCCTGTGGATGGGCGCGAAAGCTCTGGGCTGGATAGCCCTGTGATCGCGGCGCTCCTCCTCGGTTTCGCGCTGTTCGCGATCTCGCTCTACCTTCACATGTGGATGCTCCGAGGCGCGAAGGCGGTGTCTCCGCCGGGGCGGGATCCGCGGCACTTGCGCCTCCTTGCGGGCTCCAGCCTTGTTCTTCTTAGCCATTTGGTGATCGCCGGGATTTTCGCGGGCGGCATGTATCTCGCATCCGTTTGGGGCTTCGGCGGTCTGGAGAAGGACGTCATCGATAGCTGGATGGATTATTACTATTTCGCGCTGATCACGATCTCAACCGTGGGGCTGGGAGACATCCTTCCCGCCGGCCACATGCGGGCCATCTCTGGGATTGCCGCCCTCACCGGATTCCTCATGATCAGCTGTACCGCCCAATATGTATATCAAACCATGAGCAAGCAGGAGGATTGAAGATGCAACAAGACAAACATTCCGATCATGCGAAAGGAGGGGGCGGCAACTACTGGCGGTTTATGGCCATGGTCTCGACCTCCACCGTTCTCATGTTCTTTCTCATGTATGCGAACGCATACGATGCCGATCATTTCTTCTGGAGCGAGACGCGCTTCTGGATGATGTTCGTCATGGGCGCGATGATGATGGTGGTCATGCTGCTCTTCATGTGGGGCATGTACAAGGACCGCATGAAAAACTTCATAATTTTAGGCGTGGCCGCGGTAGTATTTGCGCTCGCCCTGTGGCTGGTACGCAGTCAGACGACGATCGATGACGAAGAATATATGGCCGCGATGATCCCGCACCACTCGATCGCGATCATGACCAGCGAACGGGCGCATATTCGTGATCCACGCGTTCGCAAGCTCGCGCATGACATCATCCTCGCCCAGCGCCGCGAGATCGCGCAGATGAAATATCTGATCGAGGACATCGAGGAAAACGGCGTAAGAACGACTGAACGGCTTCCCAATGGTCTGACGGCGCCAACTGCCGCAGCACCTCAGTCGGATGTGACGGAACCGCAAGCAAGCGAAGGAGAAGCGCAATGAAGAATTGGTCCGTCTTCGCGGTCGGAGTGGCTATCGCGCTTTCCGGCTGCAATCAGAACACTGCAATCGGAAATGACCGTGAAGCGCAGCTCGATCCCGCTCCGACGCCGGTCCCAATCGAACCGGCATCGCAGGCCTTACAAAATGTGGCGACGGCTATTGTGAAACCGGAAACTATGTCCGACGCTGACATCCAGGCCATAGGAGGAACCGCCGGTCGTTGCGTGTATCGGCTTACCGAAGTGGGGTTTCCAACGTTCGTTTATCAGCCTGACAGTGAAGCTTTCATCAAATTGAATGGCAAAATAATTCCTCTAAGCGCTGATGGACCCGACCGCTTTACGAGCGGGGAACTTCTGGTCACGACGAGGCTGATCGATGAAGAGGGTAATGCCGGCCTTCAAGCACAGGAAATCATCGTGGTGCCGCCCGGAGCCAAGGATGAACTTGGCTATCGCGGTTATGTCCGCTGCGACGATGCTTGAAAACCTTAAGGGGACGGCGGCTTCGATCGCCGTCCCCCGATGACAGCGGACATCCCCGATTCAACAGAGAGTGAAGAGAGTTCCGGCAGCACAGTTTGCTGTTGGAGGTGAAAGACTTCAGAATGAACGATACAGCACCCATTGCGGTCTTCGGTGCCGGAGGAAAGACCGGCACTGAAATACTGCGACATGCGGTCCGCGAGGGCATCGCGGTGCGAGCGTTCGAAAATTCCTTGCCCGAACCATCAGACCGGGTCGACAATGTCGAGTACTTCCAGTGCGACGTACTCAATGACGACTTCAGCAGCGAGCTCGAAGATTGTCGTGCGGTCATTTCCGCACTCGGTATAGGGTTTGGTCCATCGACGGCGATCGATCCGCCTCCGCTTTATACGGAGGGAACCCGCAAGCTGGTGGAAGCGATGTCGGCAACCGGCATTTCCCGGATCGTCGTGATATCGGCGGCGTTTGTAGAGCCGCAGCCCAGCGTTCCTGCATGGTTCGAGCTCACAGCAAGACCAGCCTTGCACAATATTCTCGAACAGATGCGCGCCATGGAAGACCTTCTGGAGCGCGCGGAAGGCCTGGAATGGACGGCAGCGCGACCGGGCTGGCTCCTCGACGAACCCTATACGGGTGAGGCCGTGATTACCGACGAGCGCCTTGCTGAGGGTTGCTTTCGCTGCAGGCACGCCGACCTCGCGGCAGCCATGCTCGAATTCGTCTGCGAGAACACCTGGATCAACGCCAAGCCCGCTATCGCCCGGCCAGAAGAAGACCGCTTCGAGAACGTCTCGGCGCTCAAGGCCGAACTCGGGATCGACTAGATCGATGCGGACTTGCGGAAACATTCCAACAACGAGGTAAGATATGCTGCTCGAGAAGATAAAGACCCCCGGCCTTTCGCACCTTTCCTATCTGATCGGTTCGCAGGGCAAAGCAGCGGTCATCGATCCGCGCCGCGACTGCGAGATATATCTCGAGCGAGCCCGCGCCGAAGGGCTGGAGATCACGCATATCTTCGAAACGCACAGGAATGAGGATCTCATCACGGGATCGCCGGTACTAGCCAAAATGACCGGTGCCCGGGTTCTGCACGGTCCAAACCCTGCGGATGAGGTTGTGTTCGCCGACACCGCGCGAGAGGGCGATGTTTTCGAGATCGGTAAGATCAGGGTCGAAGTGCTCGAAACCCCCGGTCACACCGACGATCATCTCGCCTTCGTCCTTCACGACGACGATTATCCCGAAGGACCGGTCGGCGTGTTCACCGGCGATGCGCTCTTCGTGGGCGACGTCGGACGCACCGATTTCTATCCCGAGCGCGCGCGGGAGGTCGCGGGCCTCCTGTACGATTCATTGCAAAAGATTTGCGCTCTGGGTGACCAGACGATCATATACCCGGCGCACGGTGCCGGATCGGTTTGCGGGTCCGGAATGGCAGACCGGGAATTCTCGACAATCGGCCATGAGCGGCGCAACAACCCGCGGCTGCGCATTGCTGACCGCGACGAGTTCATCAAGGCGAAGGTAGAAGAGCATCATTACCAGCCACCTTATTTTCGGCTAATGGAGCGGCTCAATCTCGAAGGCGCCAATGCCGCGCCGCGAGTCATGCGGCCAAGGCTTCTGGGGCTGGAAGACCTCGGCGAGAGCGGCGCCGATCACCTGGTCGATGTACGCGAGCCGCTCGCCTATGCCGCCGGTCATATGCAGGGTGCCGTGTGCCTTCCAGTGGGAATGATACCCGCCTTTGCCGGGTGGTTCATCAGCGAAGGCGACACGATAGCCCTAATCGCTTCCGAACAAGACGAGCTCGCTCAAGCTATGGCGCATTTGGTGCGCATTGGTCTCGATAATATTGTCGGCGGTTATGTCGGCGTGATCCCAGCCGCCGCACAGGGCAAAGCGATGCAAAGTATTGCCATGATCGACACCGAGGAAGTCGCACGCAGGCTCGCTGAGGACAGCGAAGATTGGACCTTGCTCGACGTGCGCGCCCTTGACGAACGGCAGCAAGGCAGCATCGATGAATCCGAACATGTCTATGTCGGCGAGCTCAACACCCGCTGGAAAGAGCTCGATCGCGACCGTCATTACACCTTGATGTGCGCCAGCGGCATGAGGGCGAGCGTAGCAGCGGGCTGGCTCGCAAGCCAAGGCTTCAAACACCTCGACGTCTATCTGGGCTCCATGGGCGCATGGACAAACGCGCAGGGCTAAAAAGCTGGAAAACCTCGAAAATGGCCAACCCGCGATCCCTTCAGGGCCGTCCGCGAAAGCTGTTTGGCCTACCGGAAGACACGCTGGTCTATCCTGCGCTTGATTGTGCAGGGGGGCGCGTCTCGACGATCATACAGGCAGGCAAACGCAACCCCCGCTTGAATGGCGATGTCTCACTTTTTCGAATTTCAGCAGATCAGGGCCGTGCTGGACCTGCCCTACCTTGAAAAAATCGACGTGGCCGTGCCTACCAATCTGAAATGCGGAAATTGCTCTGAAGATGCTGTCGAGCGACTGCACGAGCTCGGCGGGAAATCACCGCAGGGATAGGTTGGATTGCCTTGGCCACCGCGGAGCCATGTGCGGGCTATTGCGCGCTATCCGCATTCCCAATCATTTGATCGAACCGGGAGGCTATCATCAGAACCACATCGGGATGATAATCGAATTGGAGTCCTTCGGGATTGGGGAGCTTTTTTGAACCTGTCGCAATTAAGACCGCTTTTTTTTCGCTCGATTCCGAAAATGCTTCCCCTCGAACATTGCCAAGGCGCATTTGTCTGTAGGACGTTGCGCGCAGAAGATCGTCTGAACCCTCATTGTCCGGTGGCGCTTTATAGGCCCCCGCAAAGTTTCGCTATCGCAGTAAAAGGAGCCAGTCCGAGTGTCGTTCTCTCAGAACCTCGGATTACATAAATGCTTTCATGAGAGTTGGCTCGAAATAGCCCCAGGCGGCCGCGATGAAGCTCATCACGGTTGCAACCAGGAGCATAATTATCTGACGGTTCTTGAGCCATCTAACTGCGACCTGGGAGTGGCAATGACTCGTGTGCCGATGTTTGCGCAGAACAATGAGCCAACTAGCCGCCACCGCAATCATCGAAAACGCGGTCATTGGCCAATGAAGCGAGCCCAGAGGCGCCAAAACACTGCTCAAGCCCGCACTCAGCCCGGCGGCAACCAGCACCATCGGTAGAATGCAGCAAGAGCAAGCTGCCAAAACAGCAGCCGAACTGCTTATGACGCTCACAACGGTCGTCTTGCCGTCGTGCAAAGCTATTGGTTCGACAGCATGAGTCGGTTTGGCCATGAAGCGACTAGCAACCACGGACGGCCCTTACCCATACGAGTTCGTTAAATAGGTCTGCCATAGTACTCTTTCGAACAGAGGCTTCCCACGCGAGGGTTCTTTGTATTTCGCCGATGTGGCATAGCCCTCCACCAATTGAAGGTCGAGGTCAATTGCGTCACACTGGCAGCTCCTCAAGCCCGTCACGCAGCTGAGGTGTCCAAGCTCGGCGGGCACCGCAGTCCTTTGGCCAACATAGCCGCGCTCAACAGCTATTGTACCTGAAAGACGGAACCCCGCGCCAGGGTTGGGTCAAGCGCGGGGTTCCTGAACGGCCCCGGGACACCTGCGATCCGCAGGGTTCAGGGGGAGGTGGGGCCGCCATTCGATTAACGAGGAGAAAACCGATCGAGACCGGATTTGGTTTTACCGTACACCTAATCGCTTACGCTTCTTGCCAATCTATATATCGAACAGATAGATCCACTCGCAGGTGTGGCGACGCGCTCAAATCCTAGCATGAGCGTGCTATGTTCACGCCGACATGCAATTGCTGGCAACCTGCTCGCGCAATTAGTCGATCGGTTCTTGGATCACACGCAAATACGGTTTCTTTTCGTCCCAGCCATCGGGATATTTGGCTTTCGCATCTTCGTCCGACAAGGAAGGCGGAATGATCACGTCATCACCCTTCTGCCAATTAACCGGTGTCGCTACACCCTTGCGTTCGGTGAGTTGCACCGAGTCCAGCAGCCGGAGCACTTCATCGAAATTCCGCCCGCTGCTCATCGGATAAAGCAGCATGGCGCGAATTTTCTTGTCTGGCCCGATGATATAGACAGCGCGGACGGTGGCGTTATCGGCTGCGGTTCGCCCCTCCGCATTACCCGCTTCATCTTCCGGCAGCATATTATAAAGCTTGGCGACCTGAAGGTCGCTGTCGCCGACCACGGGATAGTCGACCTTATTTCCACTCACCTCCTCGATATCGGGAAGCCAATCGCGATTATCCTGGCTGCTGTCGACCGAAAGGCCAATAATCTTGGTGTCGCGTTTGGCAAATTCCTCGCCAAGCCCGGCCATATAACCAAGCTCGGTCGTGCAAACCGGTGTAAATGCCTTGGGATGGGAAAAGAGGATTGCCCAGCTGTCACCCATCCAATCATGGAAGTGAATGTTTCCTTGTGTGGTCTGGGCTGCGAAATCGGGGGCTGTCGAGCCAATGGAAAGGGTCATGTAATTACTCCTACTTATCTTGTGGGAACTCAGGGCGCATTTCTAGCGATGCTCTGAGAAAAATGCGGGTTCGAACTCGGCTTGACGCTGTTCCTCAAGAAAGAACGCCAGAGCCGCTTTGCTCGGGTCAACCGGTCATACGACAAACCGGTCCCAGCCCGCATAATGCTCACCGCTTCGCTTACCGCGAGGCAGGCTCAGTCCGATCAAGAGCAGTCCGACCCCAACCGAGGCCACCGTCCCGGCAGACGAAGCCCCCGCAAGGATGAATGGCGCTGCGACCAGCCAGGCACCGAACGCAGCGTTGATGAAGCGCAGGGCGCGCGCGACTTCCGCGGTCGCGATGATTGCCACCGTAATCACCAAAGCACCCACCACGTGATCGCTGTTGGCCATCGCCCCCTCGCTGCCAAGCGTGATCCTTGTCAGCATCAGCCAGGCTCCCAAAGCCGTGCTGGCCACCAGGGTCCAGGGGAAGGTCACGCCGCGCACCGTGTTGTTCCAGATCGAACGCGCGTCGGTCATATAGTCGGTATCGTCGATTTCACCGTTCGACACTGCGCCGCCCTTGAAGAAGGTGCGAACGAGTGATTTGCCTTCCTTTTTCGACCAGTAGAGATACTGTCCCATGGCGATGACTTCATCGAGCGAGAACGGGATCATGATGAGCATCGCAAGCGCAGCAATCAGAGCCGGCGTACTCCACGTCCCGATCATTATCGGCTGAATGATCACGAAATAGATACTGACCACACCGAGCGGAATGACCAGAATGCCGAAGAAGGTAACCATCCACGGCATCGTGCGCCAGCGCGTGCGGGTTCCCATGACCGCCATCAGGATCTCGAGCACATAGCTGACCGCTCCTAGTCCTGCATCCGGGATCGGCCAGGCCTTGGATACATCCGACGTGATGATTTCCTCGGTGCCGTTCTTGGGATCGCCAAGCGATCCGGAGAAAAACGGCTCCCACGCCACATCGATATGGCCAAGCTGGTAGGAGGTAAGCATGCGCGATATCAGAAGGCCGATGATGCCCATCGCCACGATCGGGAATCGCTGGGCATCGGTCGAGGGACTGTAGGTCCACCCGGGCGGGATGGACTTCTCGTCCATCATCCCTTCCATGCTCATGCCGGGCATCATTGGCACCAGCACCGAAAATGCGATCGCCAATGTACCGACCAGGAGATTGGTCAGATATTGCGCCGCGCTCGGACTCCAGAAGAACAAGGGCGCGAAAAGCAGCCAGATGCCGACAAAGGCCGTCGCCCACTGCCCCAACCAGGCAGTGCGCTTCGAAAGCGACATCGCACCGAAGATCATCAATGCGATCCCGCTCAGCATATCGCTTAGGGCAAGAGCATTGGCCCGCCATTCGATCGACGGCAAACCCCGCTCGAGAGTGACCGCTACGACCGAAGCACGCGCAGTATCGGCGGATACGACGTCATAAACACCAGGACTTGCAGCAAGCCACAGGCCAAGCCCGATGACAGCGAACTGCGTCCAGCGGGTACCGCGCTGGGGGCCGTCCATGTCGTGCATGTTGCCGTCCATCTGGTGCCCATCATGAGCCATGTCTGTGTCATGCGATGGTAGTCGCGCCGGTTCGGTCTTCGCTGCATCCGAACTCTTTGGATGCCAGGCCACGCGGGACGTGTTCAGCTTGTTCGTTTCATACCAGTCCTGCGGGTCGGCTTTCAACGCGTCGATGATTGTCGGAAGCGTTTCGCGGAGCGAGTGCTCTGGCTCCCACCCCAGCAGTTTCCGGGCGCGGGAGATATCGAGAATGTAGTGAGCGTTTGCGTCATCGACCATCCATTGCTTGACGAATCCGTCATGACCGAGGACTTCTTCCTCGATCCACGTGCCGAGTTTCGCCACGCTTTTTGGAATGCGCACTGTCGTCCATTCCTCGCCGTGGATCTGGCAATGAACGATGTCCTGAATCTCGGCGTATCCAAGCGTTTCGGGCTCTCCGACAAGTATCGGCGTCTCGCCCTCCAGGTCAGTGCGATGAGCGATAGTCTGCTCGACCGCCTTGGTCAGATCGTCAAGATGCAGTGCCGACTGCGCAGCGCACAGCATCCCCGGATACAAATGCGCCGACACGCGGTGCTCATAGACACCGGCAATCTGTTCGGCGAGAAAGGCGGAGTGCCCCTCGTCGTCGTAAACCCCGGCAAATCGCAGGAATACAACCGGAATGTCGCCACGGTTCTCGCGCAGCACCTGTTCCGCATCGGCTTTCGATTGAGGGTAAGGCCAGGTCGGTCCAAGCGGACTGGATTCGTCGATACGCTCGTCGGGCAGCTGTTTGGGCTCGTGAACAAGCATGGAGCTTGCATAAATGAACTGCTCGATGTCGAAGGCCTGCAGCGCCGTGATCAGTCGGCGTGAACCCTCGACATTGACCTTCTCGTAGAGAGGATTGGGCTCACCAGTAACGTCGAAATATGCGGCGAGGTGAATGCAAGCGGCAATTTCAGATCCAAAGTCGTTCCTGACCTGTTCGAGAGCAGTCGCAACAGACGCATCATCCCCGAGATCCATGCGATAGGACGCGGCGAGATCGGGATTATCCTCGACGGGAGACCGGTCGAGACCAATCACGCGATATGTCTTGCCGAGACGCTGCGTCAGCGCGCGCCCAATATATCCGTTCGCGCCTGTAATCAGAACGATACGCTTGTCCATGGGAGTGCCCTCGATTTCGTTGCTGGAAGGTGATCCACTTCGGTACGAAGAAGACGGCAGCCGCTCCTTTCAAGGAGCGGCTGCTGCATGTCGCCGCCCTAACAACAGCCGGAGGATTTCCCCTCTGCGCGTGACTGGGAAACTTCCTGCACGAGCTCGGCCGTCTTCGCATCGCTTCCGGTTCGGGCTATGTCTGCCTGTGACACCATCCCGCAGCATTTCCCGTCATCGTCGATGACCGGTACGCGGCGGACCTGGCTATTTTCCATGGACGCCAGGCAATCCTCCAGGGAAGTGTCGGGCGTGACACTCACGACCGACCGGGTCATCACGTCTCCCACTTGGGTCTCCGCCGGCATGCCTTCGGCCACCGCGCGGCAGCACACGTCGCGATCGGTAATGACGCCGACAAGACTGCCATCATCGCCGATAACCGGGATTTCACCACAGTCATTGTCGACCATAAGTTTGGCAGCTTCCTGCAGGCTTTGGTCTTCCTTGCAGCATGCCGGATCGCTGGTCATGATTTCGCTGATTTTCATCTTTCTCTCCAAAGGTTCCAGGTTACGTTCGATGGAAAGCCATTTCTGCGAAACAAACGCTGCAGAATGACTTCGCCCCGTCGATTCGGCGAGTTCTACGAACCTGGTGCCTGCCATCGTTGGAAGGTCAAGACCCGGCTGCAAGAACCTTATCTTGCAACACCCGCCCGCGAGCTTGGTTTCCTGCCCGAGAAGCTGAAAACTGAGGCTAGCGCTTGTTGCTTTCGAGCCGATCAAGCCATTCACTCGGACCGATCCCCGATCACGCTTGACCTTCCAACGATGGCAAACGGTACCTTCGTGCCGAAACAAATCGAGCCCGGCTTCTCACATTGCTCGTTTGGGCGCAGGGGAGTTGGAGGCAGTTAAACGCAGGGAAAGATCGATGGCCTGGGGTATCGCCGCAGTGATGATCGTGATCGTGTCGTGGATCTTTTACCGGTATTTCGCGCCGAGCGGCTGGCGGGAATGGACCGGCGCAGGGCTCGTCCAAGCCTTCATAATCGCTCTTTATGCCGAGATGTTCGGTTTCCCATTGACCGTCTATCTTCTCATTCGATCATTCGGAATCGATCGGGAATATGTCAGCGCCAATCTGTGGTCTACACTCGTGGGTCTGGGCGAAACCGGGATGTTTGTCTCGATGCTGATAGGCTACTCGCTAGCCTTCATCGGCGTGGGAATGTTCATTCACGGATGGCGCGCGGTCTATAGGGCGCGTCACGACGAACGGCTTGTCACCGATGGACTATATCGTTTCGTACGGCACCCGCAGTATACCGGGTTGTTTCTCGCCCTGTTCGGAGAAGGCGTCATTCATTGGCCGACAATCTTTTCGGTCGTTCTCTTCCCGGTCATCGTGCTCGCCTACTATCTTCTCGCGCGCAAGGAAGAACGCGGCATGATCCGTAAATTTGGCGACGAGTATCGCGCTTATATGCGCAAGGTTCCAATGCTGCTGCCACGCCCCCGTCGTTGGAAAGAGCTGGCCAAGAAATCGCAGCAGCCAAGAAGCTAACAGGACCTGGACCGAGCGCCAACTCTGAATACCCATATCAAGAGAAACGGCGCTGGACCCGGCGAACGTTAGGCGTGAAATTTCGGGGTGGAGGATAATTGTCCTGCACCTGCCTGCGCGTCCTTCATACAGAGAAGTTTCGGGGTCTTCCGTGCCTTTAACGGCTGATGTCCAATGGGCCGTCTTGACCTTCCCATGATGGGAAGGACTACATTGTGGGTCGAACCTAAATCTGCCGCTGCGGAGATGCTCTCTATGCAATCAAAAGAATCACGATTGACGCGCCGCGCGGTCCTCGCCGGTTCCGGTGCTCTGGCCATTGGCGGCGGATTGGCCGCCGTTCTGGGAGCCGGAGGTAGAACTCCGGTGGGTGCCAGCACAACCGCCGGTCGCCGCGTCCTCAAGGCCGGAACGACCAGCGCGCCACTTATCGACAAAGCCTTTCAAATACCGGTGTGGGGTTACAATGGCTCGGTACCGGGTCCTGCTCTCAGGGTTGGGCAGGGAGAGGCCTTCGAGGTCCTGCTGGAAAACGCTCTGGATGAGGAAACAACCATCCATTGGCACGGCGTTCGTGTTCCCAACGCGATGGATGGCGTTCCCCACCTCACCCAGCCCCCCGTGGAGCCCGGCGAAAGGTTCAGATATGCCTTTACGCCGGAGGATGCGGGCACTTTCTGGTACCATCCCCATCAGCGCAGCTTCGAGCAGGTCGGTCGCGGCCTCTACGGACCGCTCATTATCGAAGAGGCAGATCCGCCGCAGGTCGATCGCGACCTCGTCTGGATGCTCGACGACTGGCGGCTCGATGATCGGGGGAAGATCAGCGGTGGTTTCGGCAGTCGGCATGATGCGATGATGGCTGGTCGGATCGGCAACACCATTACGATTAGCGGAAAATCCCGGCAACCGCTCGTTGCGCGGCCCAACGAGAGGATCAGACTGAGACTCGTGAACGCAGCCAATGCTCGGATCTTCGGGCTCGATTTCGGTGAGCTCGAACCGATGGTCGTCGCGCTCGACGGCCAACCCGTCGAGCCCCACCGTTTAAGCGCGCCCCTGCTTCTCGGGCCGGCAATGAGGGCGGATCTGATCGTCGATTTCGATTATCCCGCCGGGACCCGGCATTCACTGCTCGATCTGTTCTATGATGGACTGGAATACGAACTCACCACATTCGAGTGTCAGGGCAAAGAGGTCAGGGAAAGACGTCTGCCCGATCCAGCGCCGCTGCCCCCTAACCCTCTCGCCGAACCCGAACTGGCAACGGCCGAGCGTCACCGGATCATATTCGGTGGCGGGATGATGGGCATGATGGGGCGAACAGCCAGCGGCTCTGACGCGAGGAACGGGCAACGAACCGGCTCCGGCATGATGATGGGGCGGATGGGAGGTTCGGGAATGATGTCCGGAGGAATGATGGGCTGGACCGTCAACGGTGTTTCGGCGAGCGGCCATGTTCACGATCCGATTATTTCCGCCGCGCGAGGAACCACGCTTCTCCTCGACATGACCAATGAGACTGCGTGGTGGCACCCGATCCATCTGCATGGCCACAGTTTCCGCGTCTTGTCGCGCAATGGACAGCCGACACGATATCAAGAGTGGCAGGACACCGTCCTCATGGCGCCCGAAGAGCGCGTCGAGATCGCATTCGTAGCGGACAACCCGGGCGACTGGATGTTCCATTGCCATATTCTCGAACACCAGGCCGCAGGAATGATGGCCACCATTCGAGTTAACTGAAAGAAAGGAAAACTGATGCGTTTGTTACCCAAGGTCTTGATGTCGTTTTCGGCCCTCGCGCTGCTGCCCTCGGCAGCGGCGGCACAGGAAGCAAGACCATTTGCCACGATCTTCAAGAACCCTCAGTGTAGTTGCTGTGAAAGCTACGGCGACTATCTCGAAGCCAGCGGATATGAGGTGAAGATGGTCGCGACCCACGACCTCGCCCTAATCAAGGAACGCCAGGGTGTGCCCGCCGGGCTCGAAGGGTGTCATACAATGCTCATCGGCGGCTACTTCGTCGATGGACATGTGCCGGCCGACAGCGTTGACCGCCTGCTGGAGGAACGCCCGCGGATTTCAGGCATCACGCTTCCCGGCATGCCTGCAGGTTCGCCGGGCATGGGCGGTGCCAAGACAGGCACGTGGACGATTACGGGCGTAAGAGCGGATGGTGCCACGAGCGTCTTTGCGCGATACTGAGCACCGTCCGAAGCCTAGCAAACGCGCTCGAAGCCAAACTTGTGACCAACGTCCTTGGGACGAGCCGGATTGGCATCGTCAGCGAGGTCCTTGAGGATGGGACAGTCGGGACGTTCGTCATTCGTACAATTCTCGAAAAGATGTTCGAGCGCGTCTATCATAGAATGGATTTCTGCAGCCTTCGACCGCAAGGCCGAAAGATGGCCATCGGCCACTCGGCGCACGTCCTTGCTCGCTCGGGTGTCGTTTTTCCATAAATCGAGCAGCTCGGAAATATCGTCGACCGAGAAGCCTAGATTGCGGGCGCGTCGCACAAACCGGAGCGTATGAATATCCGCCGGAGTGTAGAGGCGGTAGCCGGCATCGGTCCGGTCCGCCGCCTCAATCAAACCGATCTTTTCATAATGTCGGATCATCTTGGCAGAAACCCCGCTCGCTGCGGCCGCCTCGCCAATCGTGTGTGAATGTTTCATGCGGGCGCTCTAACCTTCCAATGATAGGAACGCAAGCCGACTGGCTCAGAGTCGAATAATTCCGTCAAATTCCCTTGACCTTCCAATGATGGGAAGCCCTATTTTGTGTGTATCGGTTGATTCGATGAAGGATAAGACATGACTATTCCGTCGTCCCGAGCCTTGGTGCCGGTCACCGCCACTTCCGCGCGCTCCAATACCGATGCGGAAGGCCTCTGTTCTGCCGGTAAAGGCCGACAGCGCAAGTGGATGCTCGCCCTTGGTGTCGTTTTGGCATTGGCCGCGCTGGCGCTTGGCTCGATGTGGTTGGGCTTCGCAGCGATTCTTCCGTTTCTTTATGTACTGCCCTGCCTGGCAATGGTCGCCGTGTGCATGCGCAAGAGCGGAACGTCGACCGGATCCTGAAAACCCGTGCCGAATTCGCTCGTGCGCCGAAGAATAAAGGACGGAGCGAAGCCCAAGGCATCAATAATTTGAAAGGAAAGATCATATGAACACTTTTAAGATGACCGCACTCGGTGCGCTCGCGACGGTTGGCCTCGCAACGACGGCCGTCGCGCAACCCAAGGTCGATCACCGTCCCGACAGAGCCCAAAACACGCAGGAGCAGCAGCGCGCAGAAATGCGGGGCGGAACGCAAGGCGATATGAGCGAGAGGGAGATGTCCGGCATGATGGCCATGATGAACGATCCGGAGATGCGCGCCGAAATGATGGAAATGATGCGTAACTGCAATGAAATGATGAAAAAGAAGCGCGAGCAGATGGCGCAAGGCGAAGCAGGCTGAAGCCTGAGTTCCAGTATGTCTGACGCTTCAACCAGTCCCCCCACCTGCCCCGCATGAACCTGCGGGGCAGGACCCTTCTGTTATAAGGCCAATGCAAACGCTATGACGATAGTCCGCCAGGATAGAACGATGGGGCGCCGCGCGGTGGCGGCAAACCTGCGCTTGCCGGTGACGGCTCGTTTCCGTATTGTGGGATGATGCGGATGCTGCGCGCTCTCGGCCTTATCTTGGTTGGCGTTGGACTCTTTGTTCAAACGGCAGCTCATGCGTCGGCGCTTCCCCAGGAGCCGAGCATGGTCGAGCGCAATTGCAACGACATGGTCATGGACACCACCGACGACGAGGCTGAAAGATCGCCGTGCGCCGACCTGCGGCTCGATTGCCTGGTTGCCCTTGGCTGCATTCCGCCGCTTGTCATGACTCAAGACCTCGCGGTTGTGAGGGTACCGCTGGCGGTCGCTAGCCAGTTTACCGATCTCGCTTTCTTCGAGTTGAACGGCACCGGCGCAGGGCCGGAACCGCCCCCTCCGCAAGCCTAGAAACCTGGAATTGATGCAGATATAGCTCTGCAGGCTATGGCTGGACATTTTGCGTGCGCGAACTGTCTCGAACGCGCGCTCGCCGCGCCCTTTAGCGGAATCCTACTGTCATGAAACGAATATGCTGGACCGCGCTTCCGGTCCTGCTGGCTATCGCGCCGGCGAGTCACGCCCAATCGGTGGGCTATGAAGAAACTCTAGAGGCTGCGGTCAGCGGCCAGCCCCAGGTTCGCACCAGCGAACTACGGCTCGACGCCCGGCGAGAGATCGCCGAGGCGGCTGACGAACTGCCCGATCCGCAATTGCGCGGCGGCATTCGTAACCTCCCGGTGACGGGGCCGGACATTCTCGATCCCACGATGATGACCATGGTCGAGATCGGGATCGAGCAGGACTTTCCCAACCTTGCCGAACGGCGTGCCCGTGCGGGCATCGCTTCTGCGGATATCGATTTTGCTTCGGCCCAACTGGCTCATGCGCGGCACATGGCACGACTGGGCGCTGGACGCGCGTGGATCTCGCTTGCCTATGCCCAGCGCGCGGATCTGGTCGTTGGCGAAGCACTAGACGAGATCGAACGCCTCGTACCCCTTGCGCGCAGTTCGGTTGCGGCGGGTACTGCACGGCCTGGCGAAAGTCTGGAGATCCGCCGAGCCGTCCTTGAAGTGGAAGACGCGCGGACGCGGATCGCGGCAGAGCGCGAAGCCGCGCAGGCTCGTCTCGGCCGATTTATTGGCGCCGAGAATGCGGTCGCTTCGGGCGAAATTCCACCGGTCGATATCCAAGCCGAGCGGCTGCGGGCTACGCTGGAATACAACCCGGAGATTATTCTGGCGGCAGCTCAAGTCCGTCAGGCTGACGCGGCAATCGACCTCGCGCGGTCGGACTTGCGCCCGGATTTCAGCGTCGGGGTCAGTTACGGCGTCAGGGAGCGCCAATATGGTGATTTGTTTTCGGTTATGGGGACGGTCACCTTGCCGCTGTTCAGCAAGAAAAGGCAGGAGCCACGCATTGCTGCGGCGCGGTCGGAAGCGGCTGCGGCACGTGAGGCGCAGCTCGACGAGCTGCGCGCGCTCGAGGCGCAATTCGAGGCTGATCTGGCCGCGTGGCGCAGCGCCTTCCGACAATGGCAGCGCGCGACGGAGGAGTTGCTTCCATTGGCCGAAAGCCGAGCCGAACTCGAACGAGCCAGCTTTGCGGCGGGCAGAGCGGAACTGCTCGACGTGATCGAAGCCATCAAGGCGCTGGCGCTGCTTCGCATCGATATTCTCGAACGCGAGGAAGCGACTGTCGAAGCTGCCGCCAACCTACGACTGACATACAGGGAACGCCATCTATGAGAGCCGCAATGGGAGCTGCGTGGGACAGATTGTCACCACGCCAGAAGTCTTGGACGATGGCAGCCACGGTTGCCCTCATCAGTGGTACCGCCGGATATGGCCTCTCGCAGCTTGGCCAAGATGGCGCAGGAACGGCCGAGAGCAGCGGAACGTCGGGCGCAGAATGCGAGGATGTCCTCTACTGGTACGACCCGATGGTCCCCGGACAGCACTTCGACGAACCGGGCAAATCGCCGTTCATGGACATGGAACTGGTGCCCAAATGTGCAGGCGAGGAGGCGACCGCTGGCGTTCAGATCGACGCGGACTTGGTCCAGAATTTTGGCATTCGCACCGCCGAAGCAGAGTACGGTCTTCTCGAGCCCGAGATAACCGTCACTGGCGTGCTCGCTTATAATGAACGCGACGTCGCGATCGTCCAGCCCCGCGCCGGGGGCTATGTTCAAAGGACTTACGGTCGTGCGCCGGATGACGTGATTGGACGGGGCGCGCCGCTTGCGGATATCCTGGTTCCCGAATGGGGCGGAGCGCAGCAGGAATATCTGGCCGTCCTGAATAGCGGTGATGAAGAACTTGCGCAGGCGATGCGCGAGCGCATGCGCCTTCTGGGCATGTCTCCAGGCCTGATCTCGTCGGTGGGACGCAGCGGACGACCGCATTCGACGATCACTGTTACCGCGCCGATCGGCGGGGCGATCACATCGCTCGGCGTGCGTCCGGGAATGACGGTCATGGCCGGACAGACGCTCGCTGAGATCACCGGTTTCTCGCCGATCTGGCTGGAAGCCGCGGTGCCTGAAACGCAGGCTGCGAATGTACGGGTTGGCCAGCCTGTCAGCGCGAACCTGACCGCGTTTCCCGACGAACGGTTCGCGGGGCGCATTATCGCCATCCTGCCGAGTGCACAGGATGCGAGCCGGACGATCACCGTTCGTGCGCAGCTGCCCAACGCATCCGGACGCCTCAAACCGGGCATGTTCGCGCAGGTTTCGCTGACCCCGGACACACGCCGCGCGCTGCTGGTACCGTCCGAAGCGGTTATCAGGACCGGACGTCGAACCATCGTAATGGTGAGGCAGGACGAGGGCGGTTTCATGCCCGCCGAGGTTCGGATCGGCCGCGAAGCGGGTGGAAGGACCGAAGTGCTGGCCGGACTTTCCGCCGGCGAACAGGTCGTGACATCGGGTCAGTTCCTGCTCGATTCCGAGGCAAGCCTGGCCGGGCTCGATGTCCGCCCGATTGAACAGGTCAGCCGCGAGCAGGCAGATGAAGACGAAGCAACGACTTTCAGTGCGATTGGAACAATCGAGAAAATCGCCGATGGCTCGGTAACGCTGCGCCACGGGCCCGTCCCGCGGCTCGACTGGCCAGCCATGACGATGACCTTCCGCACGAAGAGCGCGGCGCAGATGCGCGGGCTCGAGAAGGGAGACAGAGTCCGTTTCACCTTCATCCAGGAGGATGAGGGCCCCCGGATCGAGACCATCGGGAGGGCCGGACAATGATTGCTCGGATAATCGATGCCTCGATCGCCAACCGCTTGTTCATCGTTCTGGCGGCCATCGCGGTAACGCTAGGCGGTTTCTGGGCAGTGCGCACGACGCCGGTCGACGCGCTGCCCGATCTTTCCGACGTCCAAGTTGTGGTCCGGTCCAACTATCCGGGGCAAGCCCCCCGGATCGTCGAGGACCAGGTTACCTATCCGCTGGCAACGACCATGCTCTCGGTGCCGGGGGCGAAAACCGTCCGCGGTTACTCGATGTTTGGCGACAGCTATGTCTATATCATCTTCGAGGACGGAACCGACCTCTACTGGGCGCGCTCGCGCGTGCTCGAGTATCTCAACCAGGTGCAGAACCGCCTGCCCGATGGTGTGACGAGCACGCTGGGTCCAGATGCCACGGGGGTCGGCTGGATTTACGAGTACGCGCTGGTCGACCGCACGGGCGGACATGACCTTGCCGGGCTTCGCAGCCTGCAGGACTGGTTCCTGCGCTACGAGCTCAAGACGATCCCCGGCATCGCCGAAGTCGCGAGCGTCGGCGGTATGGTCAAGCAGTACCAGGTGGTGCTCGAACCTTACCGGATGGCCTCGCTCGGCGTGACCCACGCCGAGATCGTGAGCGCCATCCAGTCTGCCAACCAGGAAGCGGGCGGCTCGATCGTCGAGATGGGCGAAGCC
Source organism: Qipengyuania sp. MTN3-11 (assembly GCF_042851825.1). NCBI lineage: Bacteria > Pseudomonadati > Pseudomonadota > Alphaproteobacteria > Sphingomonadales > Erythrobacteraceae > Qipengyuania > Qipengyuania sp. MTN3-11. Next base: position 662,661 of record NZ_BTGM01000002.1, read on the forward strand.
GAATATATGGTTCGCGCCTCGGGCTATCTCGGCGACCTCAATGATTTTCGGCAAATCCCTTTACGTACCGCGAGCGGCGGCGTTCGGGTCACGCTTGGCGATGTCGCGACGATCCAGGTCGGCCCTGAACTGCGGCGTGGCATCGCCGAGCTCAATGGTGAAGGTGAGGTTGCCGGCGGCATCATCGTTCTGCGCCAGGGAGCGGATGCGCGAAGCGCGATCCAGGCCGTGGAGCAAAAACTCGACGAGTTGCAGGCGAGCCTGCCCGAAGGCGTCGAGATCGTCACGACCTACGACCGTTCACAGCTTATCGACGCCTCAGTGGAGAATCTGACCCACAAGCTGATCGAGGAATTCATCGTGGTTGCGCTCGTTTGCGGGCTGTTCCTCTGGCACGCGCGCTCCGCCCTGGTCGCCATCATCACCCTGCCACTGGGCGTGCTGGCCGCTTTCATCGTGATGCGCTTCCAGGGCGTCAATGCCAACATCATGTCGCTGGGCGGCATCGCCATCGCGATCGGAGCGATGGTCGATGCAGCGGTGGTGATGATCGAGAACGCCCACAAGCATCTCGAACGATGGGAGCACGAAAACCCGGATACCGTGCTCGCGGTAAAGGAACGCTGGCGGATCATCGCCGATGCATCGAAGGAAGTGGGACCAGCGCTGTTCTTCAGCCTGCTGATCATCACGCTGTCATTCCTGCCGGTCTTCACCCTGCAGGCGCAGGAAGGTCGGTTGTTCGCGCCGCTCGCTTTTACCAAGACCTATGCCATGGCGGCCGCGGCCATTCTCTCGGTAACGCTGGTACCGGTGATGATGGGATGGCTGATCCGTGGGAAGATCCCTTCGGAGGATTCCAATTTTCTCAACCGCTGGCTGACGAAAATCTACCGCCCGGGACTCGATTGGGTCATGCGGCGCCCCAAGGCAACGCTGGCGATCGCGGCGGTGATCTTCCTGACCACCGCGATTCCCTTCACCAGGCTTGGCGGCGAGTTTCTCCCCCCGCTCGATGAGGGCGATTTGCTTTACATGCCGAGCGCATTGCCCGGGCTTTCGCCCGGCGAGGCTTCGGCGCTGCTGCAGCGCACCGATCGCCTGATCAAGTCGGTCCCGGAAGTGGAAACCGTGTTCGGCAAGGCGGGCCGTGCGGATACGGCGACGGATCCGGCCCCCCTGACGATGTTCGAAACGACGATCCGTTTCAAGCCGCGCGAGGAGTGGCGCGAGGGAATGACGCCCGATCTGCTCGTCGAGGAACTCGACCGGGTCGTGCGGGTGCCGGGCCTCGCCAATGTCTGGGTGCCCCCGATCCGCAACCGGATCGACATGCTCGCGACCGGCATCAAGAGTCCGATCGGGGTGAAGGTTTCAGGCGACGACCTTGAGCAGATCGAACGCGTGGCGCTCGAGGTGGAAGGTGTGGCCAAGACGGTCCCCGGGGTCAGCTCGGCATTGGCGGAACGCCTGTCGGGTGGCCGCTATGTCGATGTCGATATCGATCGGATGGCCGCTGCGCGATATGGGCTCAACATAACCGACGTGCAGCAGATAGTCTCCGGCGCGGTCGGCGGTGCCAATGTCGCCCGGACGGTCGAGGGCCTCGCGCGCTATCCCATCAATGTGAGGTATCCGCGCGAAATCCGCGATAGCGTCGATGAGCTTAGAGCCTTGCCGGTCCTCACGCCGTCTGGCCAGCAGATCACGCTTGGAACCGTAGCCCGGGTGGGGGTCAGCGACGGTCCGCCCATGCTCAAGAGCGAACAGGGCCGGCTGACCAGCTACATCTATGTCGATGTCCGGGGCCGGGATCTCACCTCGGTGGTGGCCGATCTCCAGGAGGCGGTTGCTGCGGGTGTCGATCTGCCCGCCGGTGTCAGCCTCTCATATGCGGGCCAGTTCGAATATCTGACACGCGCTTATGAGCGGTTGCAGATCGTGGTGCCCGCGACACTGGTGATCATATTCCTGCTGCTCTATCTCATATTCAGGAGAGTGGATGAGGCGGCACTCATCATGGGCACCCTGCCTTTCGCGCTCAGTGGCGGTTACTGGCTGCTTTATCTGATGGGCTACAACCAGTCCGTGGCGACAGCGGTTGGCTTCATCGCGCTCGCCGGTGTCTCGGCCGAGTTCGGCGTAGTGATGCTGATCTACCTGAAAGCCGCCCTCGAGCGGCGGCAAGGTACCCTCAGCGCTGAAGAAGTGGACGAAGCCATCCGGGAAGGCGCGCTCCTGCGCGTGCGACCCAAGGCGATGACGGTGGCGGTCATTCTTGCTGGCCTTTTCCCCATCCTGATCGGCACCGGTGCAGGTTCTGAGGTGATGAGCCGGATCGCCGCACCGATGATCGGGGGTATGATAACTGCCCCGCTTCTGTCGATGTTTTTGCTTCCCGCCGCATATTTGCTGTTGCGGCGGCCCCGTCCGGAAAAACCGGCACAAACCGAAGGAGACGAAGAATGCGTACCCCAACCTACATGATCCTGCTCGCAGCTCCGCTGGCGTTGGCAGCCTGCGATAGCGCCGAGGACGCAAGCCAACCGGCAGAAACGATGATGGCCGACGAGATGTCCAACGCGGACAGCATGCCGATGTCAGACGATATGCCGATGATGGACAATGGGGAGGTAGGCCAGTCTGGCAGCGGCGAAGGCTCGGTGACCGAGATCGATGAGGCCGAAGGAAAGATCACGATCGATCACGGCCCTATCCCCGCGGTGGGATGGCCGGCCATGACCATGGCTTTCGCCGCCGATGAGGAAAGCCTCGGCAAGGTGTCGGTCGGCGACCGCGTGACTTTCGAGTTCCGGACTACAGAAGGCGGGGGCGGAGAGCTCACCGCAATCGCCAAGCAGTGAATCGAGAAGCGCCGCACCGAAGGACGGTGCGGCGCACTTCAACCCGGATTGTTTAAATCAATATCCGTCAGAAAGGAGCGCGAGATGATGACCGGAAACAGCATGATGGATGCCCCCATGATGATGTGGGCGATGGGCCTCTTCTGGGTCCTGCTCCTGACACTTATGATCCTTGGGATCCTGGCACTGCTCAAATACCTCAGAACGTAGAAGACCATACGGCGGCGCGAAGTGGTCGTGGTCGAGGCCTTGGACGGTTCGGAACAAGTGCAGCCAGAGCATAGTATTTCAATAGGCGCTTTCGAAACGGGAAGAATACATGACTGATAAATCTGTCACAGGCACGCAGACCGCTGTCCCGAACGAAACGGCGGTCGATCCCGTATGCGGAATGAACGTCGCTATGAAGACGGCGAAATATACGCATGAGCATGAGGGAGCCGAACATTACTTCTGCTCCTCGCGCTGTCTCGACAAATTCCGCGCCGATCCCGAACTCTATCTCTCGAAGGCTCACCTCGACGCCGTAGAAGATGTACCTGAAGGCACGATCTATACCTGCCCCATGCATCCCGAAATCAGACAGCCCGGACCGGGGTCCTGTCCCATTTGCGGGATGGCGCTCGAACCGGAGACAGTCAGCCTTGACGACGGGCCGGATCCCGAACTCGTCGACATGAGTCGCAGGTTCTGGTGGAGCGCGCTCTTCACGCTTCCGCTGTTTGCGTATGCCATGGGCGACCTTTTGCCCTCGAGACCATTCCACGGGGTCATCGACCCGGCCTGGGCACAGTGGCTGCAGCTGGTGCTTGCCTCTCCGGTCGTTCTGTGGGGCGGCTGGCCTTTTTTCACGCGTGCGGTGCAGTCGGTCCGCACGATGAATCTCAACATGTTCACCCTGATCGGGTTTGGCGTAGCGATCGCCTATTTTTTCAGCGTGGTGGCGACGCTCGTGCCGGACATCTTTCCCGATGCGTTTCGCGATGATGCGGGCCGCGTCGGCGTCTATTTCGAAGCCGCCGCGGTCATTACCACACTGGTACTGTTGGGCCAGGTGCTGGAGCTCAAGGCGAGGGGGTCTACTTCGAGCGCGCTACGCGCCCTGCTGGAGCTAGCACCTCCAACAGCGATGAAGATTTTCGCCCGCGGCGACGAGCGAGAAGTGCCGCTCGACGAATTGAGTTCGGGCGATCTCCTGCGCGTCCGCCCAGGTGACAAGGTTCCGGTTGATGGCAGCGTCGAGGAAGGCAGCAGCACCGTCGACGAATCGATGATCAGTGGCGAGCCCATCCCGGTCAAGAAAAATGCCGGCGATACGGTAATCGGCGGTACGGTGAACCAGACCGGCAGTTTCACCATGCGCGCCACGAAGGTTGGCGCGGATACGATGCTATCCAAAATTGTCCAGATGGTGGCGGAGGCGCAGCGCAGCCGGGCGCCGATCCAGCGTCTCGCCGATCAGGTTACTGCCTGGTTCGTACCCATCGTTGTTCTGGTGGCCATCGTCAGTTTCGGTGTCTGGGCGGTGTGGGGGCCTGCGCCGGCTCTGGCATACGCATTGATAAACGCGATCGCCGTTCTGATCATCGCCTGTCCCTGCGCCCTCGGACTGGCGACGCCGATGTCGATAATGACCGGCACGGGCAAAGGTGCCCAGCACGGGATCCTTATCAAGAATGCCGAGGCACTCGAAACCCTCGAAAAGATCGATACACTGGTGGTCGACAAGACCGGCACGCTGACGCTCGGGAAACCGGATCTGGTCGATGTGCAACCCCGCTCCGGCTTCACCGACGGCGAATTGCTCAGCCTGGTGGCGGCGGTCGAACGCGGAAGCGAGCACCCGCTCGCGCATGCGATAGTCGAGGGTGCTGAAAACCGCGGAGCAGCCATTCTGGATGCCGCGAATATCGAATCCGTCACCGGCGAAGGCATCCAAGCAAGCGTCGAGGGTCGCAATATCGCGATCGGCAACGAAAAAATGATGAAGCGCATCGGCGCCCTAGAGGAAACCTGGCGGCAGTCTGCGGAAGAAGGTCGACAGCTGGGCCAAACGGTGATGTTCGTGGCAGTGGACGGAGCGCCGGCGGGCCTCATCGCGGTCGCCGACCCGATCAAGGAAACGAGCCGCACTGCCATTACCGCGTTGCACGAGCGAGGCATCAAGGTCGTGATGCTGACCGGCGACAGCGAGGCTACCGCCCTCGCGGTTGCCGAACAGGTCGGCATCGATGAGGTCGAGGCGAACGTCTCGCCAGAAGACAAGCATCGCAAGATTGAGGAGTTGAAGAGCGGCGGCAGCCGTGTCGCCATGGCCGGCGATGGGATCAACGACGCCCCTGCGCTCGCCGCTTCGCACGTCGGAATTGCAATGGGATCCGGGACCGATGTCGCCATCGAAAGCGCGGGCGTGACACTGGTCCGCGGTGATCTGCTTGGCGTTGTTCAAGCGCTGGTCCTGTCCCGGGCCACGATGCGCAATATCCGCCAGAACCTGTTCTTCGCCTTCGCTTACAACACGCTCGGGATTCCCGTGGCCGCCGGCGTCCTTTATCCTTGGACTGGCATGCTCCTCAGCCCGATGATCGCAGCCGCGGCAATGAGTTTGTCGTCGGTCTCCGTTATCGGCAATGCGCTGAGGCTTAGAGGCCTATCGCTCCCAAGGTTCGACGCGTGAGGTGTACTGACCGAAAAGACGAACGCACGGATGTCGCCACGCGATCGCATGGAACGAGCGCTAATCCGAGCGGTGAACCATGGCGCGGCGCACATCCATTGGTTTGGATTTCGGTGATCGGGTTTCTGATCGCGTTCGTCTGGGAGATGCTACAATTGCCGTTCTACGAGGCGGGCGGCCTGACGCCCGCGCAGGCCGCATACCGCTGCGGCCTCGCATCGCTCGGCGATGCCGGTATCATGGTCGCGGCCTATCTCGCGGGCTCCATCGGCAACTCGTATTCCCCATGGCTGGTGCGCTGGCCCGCGGGACGGTTTAGTGCATACCTCGCGACAGGTCTTGTCATCACTGCGAGCGTCGAGGTTCTCGCGGTCGGGGCCGACTGGGGCTGGACCTACAGCGATCTCATGCCCCTGCTGCCAGGAACGCATATTGGACTTGTTCCTATGCTCATGTGGGTCATTGTCCCTACTGCGACCCTGTGGCTGGTCCGCAGAATAGGCGTCGGACCGAAGGAGCGTCTCCCGAACAATTAGAGCAAGTTCGAGATGCCCCGCTACTGTGAGCGGTGGTGACGATTACCGTAGCGAAATCCAAGCACCAAAGCGAGGAAGGCTACCAGCTGAGCGGCGAGCGTTTCCACGGTGGGAAAGAACCCGAGATCGGGCAGGCGGGGAAGTCCCGACACCGCGGTCATGGAGATCGTGCCCGCTTCCTGGAACGCGCCCACACCCTTGCCGGCCAGGATGATCGCGAGGACTGCGATCAGTATCGCGCTGTACTTGAAGAATTGCGTGATCGGCAGCTTGCGGCTGTAGCGGAGCATGAACCATGCAAGAGCCGACAGGACGGCGAGAGCCGACACCGCCCCTGCAAGTATCACCGAACTGCTATCAGGGGTCCAGAGGGCGGCATAGAACAGGATCGTCTCGAAGGCTTCGCGATAGACTACGACAAAAGCGAGCCCGAAGAGAAACCATGCTGATCGCCTGGAAAGAGCCTTCCCCATCCTTTGCTGAATATAGCGTCGCCATTCATCTGCCTGGCTCTTGCCGTGCATCCAGATCCCGACGGAAATGAGGATGACCGCCGCCAACAGCGCACCGAATCCTTCGGTGAGCTCGCGGCTCGCTCCGCTAATAGCGACGAAGTAGGTCGCGGCCACCCAGGTGGCGACGCCTGCCAGCAGCGCGGCGATCCAGCCGCCATGAACGTAGGCGATTACTTCGCCGCGATCCGATTTGCGAACGAAGGCGATCATGGCAATCACCACGAGAAGTGCCTCTATCCCCTCGCGCAGCAGGATCGTGAAGGCACCCAGAAAAGTGGAGATGTCGCTGGCTGCTTCGGGCGCGAGAGCGACATCCGCTTGCTCAAGCAGGCTCGCGGCGAAAGCGTGTCGTTCGCGCAATCGCGAGACAGGCACGTTGCGCTCGATATCTGAACGATATTGGCTGAGCGCTTGCTCGATCTGCCGCATGAGATCACCATCGCGCGTCGCGAGAATACCCTCGACCGGTTCGAAGCCGTCAAGATAGGCCGACAGAGCTAGTCGGCGCGCCTCTGCGCGTTCGCCCCGCTCGTAGGCGGCGAGACTTTGCTGCAGGGTCTGCCGCGCAAGATCGAGCGAGCCGTTCTCGCTTCTCTGGCTGACAACTCCGGGATTTGATCGCAGGTATGCCATGACGGCCAATGCCCGGTTCTCTCCGATCGCGTCGGCGAGCTCTGCGGGCGTGATGGCCGCAAGTGTCTCGAGATCGGGTATCAGACGCCGCACCCGGTCATCTTCGCGCCAGATTTTCTCCCCCCGTTCGAGATCCTCGAATGCAATGCCGCCTGCATAGAATGCGAGGGCCCAGCGATCGGCTTCCGAAAGTCCAGCAAAGCTGGGCATCGACGTGCCCTCAAGGCCCTGTGTTATGACCTGATAGAGACCGAAAATGCTGCGCTGGCGCGCTCGGTCGGCATCGGTGAAATCGATCGGAGGAGGCTCGAGCGTCATGCTGGCTGCCGGAGGGGAACGGCCCGATGCACCGTGACACGAGGCGCAGTTCTGGGAAAAGAGTGTCGATGCGCGAGACAAATCGGGCGGGCTTCGGGGAGCCAGCGGAACCGGGTACGCCTCCAACAGCGATCCACCCAAGGCACGGGCCAGCCGGGAAACGCGCTCGACCGAAGCTTTCTTCTCAATCGCCTGACGCAGGTCCACAGACATCGCGATTAGACCGGGTTTGGCCGAAGCATCGGGAAGCGCGGCTACTTGTTCGCCGACGGTCGAAGAAAATTCGACCATTTCGTCATATTCGAAATTGTCAATGACCTGCCCGTTCGACACCGCTGCGGAGTAATCGACAGCGATGTAGTCGAGAAGGCGCCACGTCGTGCGCACCTCTGAGCCCTCCGCGCGCGCCATGCCCGACAGGCTCAGAAGGAGGGCCAGTATGAAGACCTTGAGCACCTTGTGCGGCGATGGAATGGAAACAGGCATCCGAGCCCCCTTAAGGATATGCAACTAACTCGCAATAGCGAATAGGCTACTTCTCATGTCGGACGCAACCGGCGGCTGTACTTCGGACCTTTCATGCTGTCCTGAGCTCGCGCCTCGCCTGGGCGAACACGTCGGCACTCCCCCAGATCGCCAGGCTTGCCAGGATTCCCGCAACAGCAAGATCGGGCCATGCCGCCCCCGTCCCGAAGACACCGACCGCGGCCGCGAGCACCGCGACGTTTCCGATCGCGTCGTTGCGCGAACAGATCCACACCGAGCGCATATTCGCGTCCCCGGTTCGATACCGAAAGAGCATCGCCGCGACCGCGAGATTTACTGCGAGCGCCAGGAAACCGACGATGCCCATCGTGCCGGCATCTGGTGAGGCACCCACAAAAAACCCCCAAAGTGCCGAGCCAAGGACCCAAAGACCAAATCCCAGCATGGTCGCCGCTTTCGCGAGCGCCGCGCGTGCGCGCCATACAATTGCCATTCCGGCAACTCCGAGGCTGATGGCGTAATTGGCTGAATCACCGAGAAAATCGAGTGCATCGGCCTGCAGCGCGCGCGAATCTGCGGCTATCCCGGCCACGATTTCGATAGCGAACATAATGGCGTTGAGAGCGAGGGCCACCCACAGGACCCGGCGCCATCTCGGATCGTTATGGGCATCGCCGACATCGGCAGCATCGCAACAATTCTTCGCCATCCACTCGACTCCTAGTTTCGAGACAGCCTATGCACCTTGTAGCTACTACAAGGTCAAGCGACTGGAACTGACGATATGAGAATTGGTCAAGTCGCCCGGATAACAGGCGTCAAATCGGAAACAATCCGCTACTACGAGCGCGAGGGTATTCTTGCGGCCCCTCCGCGCACGCAGGCCAATTATCGCGACTATGGACCAGCAGAGGAAGCGCGCCTCAATTTCATACGGCGCGCGCGTGATCTCGGCTTCTCGATGGCACGGATCAGGGAGTTGCTCGATCTTTCCGATGATGTCGACCGGTCCTGCGCGGGCATCGACGCTCTGGCCAGAAGCCATCTCCACGAAGTCGAGCGCAAGATCGCAAGCCTGAAGACGTTGCGGACGGAACTTGGGCGTATGATCGCTGCCTGCGAGCAAGACACTGTAGGCGAATGCCGCATAATCGATGCGCTCGCTGGTACCGCCGAGCCTTGATGTTCGCGCCTTGTGCGCCAGTTTGCTCAGGCTCGCCAACGCAGGGCTTTGTCCGCCGTCCATGCCGGTCTCAACTCCGGGTGAGGCCAACGCGTGCGAGGCTGCCCGTGTCGCCGTCCCGGGAGGTCCGACGAACGGGTTAAGATAGCGCCGCCGGCCAGTTCCAAACGGCCATTTTTTCAAAGCTCATATCCGCCATCGTGTAGGCGATCCCGCCGACGCCCAGCCCGGAACGGCGCAGCCCTGCAAAAGGCATCCAGTCGACGCGGAACGCAGTATGGTCGTTCACCATCACCGCCGATCCAGTCAGAGACGCGACGCAATGATTTGCGATTGACAGCCGATCGGTAAATACAGCGGCCTGAAAGGCGTAAGGCAGGGCATTGGCCTGCTCGATAGCCAGATCGATATCGTCATAGCCATACACGCAGATCACGGGGCCGAAGATTTCTTCCTGGGACACCTTGGCACTTTCCGGAGGTTCGAGAATGACGGTCGGGGAGAAAAAAGTGTCACTCAGACGGCTTCCCCCGCACACCAAGGTGCCGCCTGCTGCGATGGCCTCATCGACCCAACGTTCGACGCGGTCAACTTCCTCCGTCCGGATCAAGGGGCCGCATTGGGTCTGAGCATCGGCGGGATCGCCCACGACCAGCTTTTCGACAGCTCGCCCTAGGTCATTGGCGAAGTCTTTCAATTCTGCAGCAGGGACGAATACGCGCTGTACGGAAACGCAGACCTGACCCGAATGGTAGAATCCGCCTTTAAGCAACGAGGCGATCACCGCTTCGCGTTCCACGCCGCTGTCCACGATTACCGGCGCCGCCCCGCCGTGCTCGAGAGCAATGCGGGTTCCCGGCGCCAGCTTCGAGCGGAGCATCCAGCCAATTTTCGCAGAACCGATGAATGAGAAGAATGCCGTCCGCGGATCGGTTACCATTCTTTCGGCGATATCGTTGCTGCAAGGTGTGAACCGGCACCAGGCCTCAGGCAGGCCGGCTTCGCTAAGAATGCTCACGAAGCTGAGGCATGACAGAGGCGTTTCCAGTGCAGGCTTGATGAGTACGGGGCACCCGGTTGCCACTGCCGGGCCGACCTGATGGACGATCAAATTGAGGGGGTGATTGAATGCAGAGATTGCCACGACAGGACCGATCGGTTCGCGGAAGGTATAGGCCGTCCTTCCCGCACCCGCTTCTGTCAGGTCCATCGGAATTTCATGGCCGCCGCCCTCACTCAGCGCCTGAACGCACAAGTCGACGCTGTTGATCGCGCGTCTGGCTTCCACCCGCGCATCGACCAGGGGCTTGCCGCCCTCCCTGACGATCTGGAGAGCCAATTCCTCGGCTCGTTCACGCATGATATCCGCCGCCCGCCGGAGGATGGCGATACGCTCGTGCACGGCAAGCCAGCAATTGCGGTCGCGGTGGAGCAACTGCGCCTCATTCAGCCATTCATCGATTTGGGCCCAGTCGACAAGCGGCACTTCTGCAACCTGCGAGCGGTCGAAGGGATTGCGAACGATCGTTTTCATAGCTCGCACACCTTCGCGCCGAGTTCGTCGATTAGCACCTTCTTGTTTTCGGAATAGTCGACAGGCAGATCGACAAGGTGCACGCCGCCAGCCTCGAATGCGGCGTTCAGGAGCGAAACCAGATCCGCGCTTCGCTCGATACGGTGGCCGGTCGCTCCATAGCTTTGTGCATAGGTGACAAAGTCGGGATTGGAAAAGGTCAGGCCGTAGTCCGGAAAACCGAGCTGGTCCTGCTTCCAGCGGATCATGCCGTATGCCGCATCGTTCAAGACGAGTACGACGAGGTTCAGGCCCAGCCTGACGGCCGTTTCCAGCTCCTGCGAGTTCATCATGAACCCGCCATCACCGCATACCGCGAGAACTCTTTGCCCGGGAGACAGCATCGCCGCCACCATGGCCGACGGAAGGCCCGCGCCCATCGTCGCCAATGCATTGTCGAGAAGGATGGTGCCCGGTTCATTCGCAATGTAGTTTCTGGCGAACCAGATCTTGTAGATGCCGTTGTCGAGCGCAACGATATCATCGCGCGCCATTACGCTGCGTACGTCGGCAACCACGCGCTGGGGGACCATCGGAAAACGTTCGTCGTCGCTGGTTTCGGAGATGTGCGAAGCAATCTCGCGATGCAGCGCGGTATAATAGCCGCGGTCGCATTGGAGCTTGCCATCCAAACGGCTTCCGAGGCGCTCGACCGATCCGGCGATGTCGCCGATGACCTCGAGCTGCGGGAAGTAGACCTGATCGACTTCGGCCGCCTTGTAATTGATGTGGATGACGGTCTGCCCGCCCGGCTCCATGAAGAAGGGCGGCTTTTCAACCACATCGTGACCGATATTGACGATCAGATCGGCCTTTTCGATCGCGCAGTGAACATAATCTCCCGACGATAGTGCTGCGGTGCCCAGATAGAGCTCGCTATCTTCATCGACCACGCCTTTGCCCATCTGGGTGTCAAAGAAGGGAAAGCCCGTATCGGATACGAATTTGCGCAACGCCTTCGAAGCGCGGCGGCGGTTCGCTCCGGCTCCGATCAGTAGCAGAGGTCTCTGTGCAGCGAGGATACGTCTCGCTGCCTCATCTAGAGCGGCGTCACCCGCTACGGCATAGCGCCTGTCATGCGGCGGTATGACAGGTTCGACCGTTTGCTCTTCAGCAATGTCTTCGGGCAGCTCGAGCAGCACAGCGCCCGGCCTTTCTTCCTGCGCCAGGCGAAATCCCTCGCGAACGAGCGACGGGATGCGGTTGCCGTTCACAATCTGGGTCGATGCCTTGCACAGCGGGGTGAACAGGGAAACGACGTCGACAATCTGGAACTGGGCCTGTTTCGAGGTCTTGATCGGTTTCTGCCCGGTAATGATCACGAGCGGGAAGGCTCCGAGCGCGGCATAGGCCGCCGGTGTGGTCAGGTTCGTGGCACCTGGCCCGAGTGTTGCCAGGCACACACCTGCCTTGCCGGTCAGGCGGCCATAAGTTGCCGCCATGAAGCCAGCGCCCTGTTCGTGACGGGCCAGAACCAGCGTGATGGTGGAAGTTCGCAGCGATTCCAGAAGATCCAGGTTCTCTTCGCCTGGAACGGCGAAAACATACTCGACACCCTCTGCCTCGAGCGCGGCGACCATAAGATCGGAAGCTTTCATTCGTCGGTCCTCATTTACGAGTTGCAGGGCGGTTCATGCCGTGCGCTACCAAACTGCTTGCTTGCAGCGGCCGACCTGATCGCCGCGCTTGTCAATGGTCGTGATCATGGTCTTGGCATTGGTTCTTTTCGACCTGATGGCCCGGGACCATAACCGGATCACAGTTGGCAGCGAGGCAGGCTTCGAACGTTGCATGGGTGATGGCGTGCCGCGTCTCGAGCATACCGCGAGCCCGCGCCTTCACATCCTCGAAAGCCTGCAACGAAGATTCGGCAGGAACGACATGCGCCTCAAGCGCGCGATAATGCTCGCTGATGCTCCAGACTTGGACGTGATGGACGTCGGCCACGCCTTCTGCGTCACGCAGGTCGCTCACAATGCGATCGAACTCGCTTTCGTCCGGCACCGCGCCCATCAAGAGACGCACCGTGCGAGGCAACAAAGTAACGCCCTGCCAGATCACAAAGTCACCAATGACCACCGTGATGGTCAGATCGGCGATATAAAGTTCGTATCGCAGAATGAGCACGCCAGCCACGATCACACCGGCCGAAGCCAGCGCATCGGACACATTGTGCAGGAAGATCGAATAGGGTCAATTCCTCTTCTCGCCGTGTTTGGTTCCCGCATCGTCGTGGCTATCCATGTGAGCGTCGCGCAGAATCTCGATGCCGCCATAGAGAGCGATGCAAGCTACCGCGATGCCCACAACGAGGTCGGGCCAGTTGGTTCCGGTCAGCATCACAATGATGCCGGCGATAATGATCCCGCCATTAGAGATAAAGTCGTTGAAGCTGAAGGTGGTCGCCGCCCGCATATTGACGTCCTTGTTCTCCATCTTCTGCAGCAGGCGCAGGCAATAGAGATTGACCATCCCCGCGATGAACGCCATCGCCATCATCAATATCCCGCCCGGATCGGACCCTTCCACAAACCGTCGGTAAGCATCGAAGATAACCCCAGCAGAGAAGATCAGCAGCATGATGCCGGAGAAACGTGCGGCCCCGCGTTTCCAGGTCCGTGAGCGGGTCAGCGCGAGCAGGCTGAGCGCATAAACGATGGCATCGGATGAATTATCGAGGCCGTTCGCCAACAGCGCATTAGAATCGGCAAAATACCCGACCGCGAAAAAGCCGATCGCGATGGCCACGTTAAGCCACAGGACAACCCACAGGGTCTTGCGCTTTTCAGGCGACCCGACATCGACCTCATGTCCGCCACTCATGCTGCGTCCTCCTCGGTTTGTACCCAGCTTTCCGCATGACTACGCTGTGTTGGCCGGAAGAACTTCATTTCGGTGCGGAAGAGTGAGGATGACAATTTCGTGCCCCACTCTTCCCATTCGCTGTCGCCGATTATGGCGATCCGGCCGAAACAATCCTTATGCCGGATGTCGAACTTGAGATCGCGCCAGAGACCTCCGAAGTTCCAACCCGAAAAGTCAGGCGCGAGCTCGATCACCATCGGGACGGTACCGGCCTCGCGCTCTGCGATATGTTCGAATTGGGGAACAAAGCGGTCATAGGCTTCATCCCCCTGCCTGCCTCCGGCACGTATCCAGAGCAGTCCGTTCTTTTCCTTCAGTGCCAGCACCGTATTCTCCTTTCCCGATCGGTCATGTGATGTCCTTCAGCTCGCGCTGCTCATCGCTTGTCACATTGCGCCGCAGCCTGTCCCACCAACGCTGTCGCCAGGTCCGGTCATCTTCTCTGGTCCCGAAAACCAGCTTCAAGATTGCGGGCAAGACGAAAAGGGTCAGCGCGGTGGCGGTGATCAACCCTCCAATGACGACTGTCGCCAAGGGACGTTGCACTTCCGCGCCGGTCCCGGTCGCAATGGCCATCGGCACGAAGCCGAGCGATGCAACGAGCGCGGTCATGAGAACCGGCCTTAGGCGCGCCAATCCACCATCGACGATGGCGTCATCGAGCGCCATGCCCCTGTCGAGCCGCTGACGGATCGCAGTCACCATCACGAGGCCATTCAAGGTCGCCACACCCGACAGGGCGATAAAGCCTACCGCCGCAGATACCGAGAATGGCATCCCGCGTAGAGCCAAGGAGAAAATCCCGCCTGCCAGGGCCAACGGGATCGCGCTGAATACGGCGAGCGCCGGCACCCAGCCCCCAACCGCCATGTAAAGCAGCAAGAGAATGACCGCGAAAGCGATAGGAATGACTATCTGAAGTCTTTCCTGAGCAGCCTGGAGGTTCTGGTATTGACCGCCCCACTCGATAAACGCGGCAGCGGGCAGTTCGACCTGCGCCGCAACCCTTTCCTGGGCCTCTTCTACAAAAGACCCGAGGTCGCGTTCTCGCACGTTGGACGAAACGATCACCAGTCTGCGTCCCTGTTCCCGGCGAACCTCCGCGAGACCATCCACCACACGGAACTCGGCAACCGAGCGTAGCGGTATGGTTGCCCCGTTCGGGAGCAGCACCGGCAAAGCACCCAACTGGTCGAAATCGTCGCGGGTCGCGTCCGACAACCGCACAACCACATCGAAGCGGCGATCGCCTTCGAAAACGAGGCCCGCAGGCCGACCGCCCAGTGCGATCGCCACCGATTGCGCAACGTCTTCGACCTTCAGCCCGTAACGGGCAATCGCTGGCCGATCGAAGGCAATATCGAGGGTGGGGAACCCGGTCACTTGCTGGACCTTGACGTCCGCGGCGCCGTCGACATTGCGCAGCACGCCCGCAACCTCGTTCGCCGCCGAGGTCATGGCGCTGAGATCGTCTCCGTAGATCTTGACGGCAACATCTCCGCGAACGCCTGCGATCAATTCGTTGAACCGCAATTCGATCGGTTGGCTGAACTCGTAAAGGTTGCCGACGAGACTGCTGAGGGCGCTCTCCATTTGCGCGACCAACTCGTCCTTGGCGAGGTCGGGATCGGGCCATTCCTCACGGGGTTTGAGGATCACGTACGCATCGGAAGCGTTCGGCGGCATCGGGTCACTGGCCACTTCCGCCGTGCCCGTCCGCGAAAAGACAAGCTCGACTTGCGGAAATTGCTCGAGCCGGTCCTCTACCCGCCTTTGCATCGCGAGCGAACGTTCGAGCGATGTCGAAGGAATACGCAGCGATTGCACGGCGATGTCGCGCTCGTCCAATTGCGGTGTGAACTCGCTCCCGAGGAAGCTGAACACGAAGGCCGCAAAGGCGAAGATGCCGACGCCCATGCCGATGACCGGCCAGGGGCGGGTGATCGCCTTGCGGACCAGCGGTCCGTATCGCTCCTTGGCGATCCGGATCGGCTTGACCTCCTTTTCCGTCAGCTTCTTGTTGAGCAGGATGGCGATCATTGCCGGGACGAAGGTCAGCGACAACACGAACGCCGAGGCGAGCGCGAGCATGACCGTGATCGCCATGGGTGAAAAGGTTTTGCCTTCGACGCCGGTAAAGGTGAGAAGCGGTGCGAAGACGAGAAGAATGATCGCCTGGCCGTACACGGTTGGCTTGATCATTTCCTGCGCGGCAAGCCGCGTTTCCGTCAACCTCTCACCAAGTGTAAGAAGTCGGCCCTCGTGTTCCTGTCGAGCCGCGAGCCTCGCGACGCTGTTCTCGACGATGATGACGGCACCATCGACGATCAGGCCGAAGTCCAGCGCACCCAGGCTCATGAGATTGCCCGAAACGCCGAGCCGGTTCATTCCGATCGATGCCATCAGCATGGAAAAGGGGATGACCAGCGCCGCGATGATCGCTGCCCGGATGTTGCCCAGCAGCAAGAACAGGATCGCAATGACCAGAAGCGCGCCCTCGACAAGGTTCTTCTCGACGGTCGCGATCGTCGCATCGACCAGGGAAGACCGGTTGTAGACGATCTCCGCGACAATTCCTTCCGGCAGGGAGCTGCGGACTTCCTCAAGCCGTTCGGCCGCCTGGGCCGAAACGGTGCGGCTATTCTCGCCCGCGCGCATGAGCACGGTGCCCACGACCGCTTCATCGCCATTCAGCGACGCCGCGCCAGTTCGAAGGTCACCGCCGATGCTGACCGTGGCGATGTCCCCTACGCGAATAGGCACTCCCTCGCGGGTGGAAACGACCGCCTGCTCGATATCCTCGACGCTGCCGAGGCGCGCATCGACCCGGGCGAGGAGGGCTTCACCGGCCCGTTCGACGAAATTGGCCCCTTCGGCGAGATTGGCCGCTTCCAGCGCGTCGATCACCTCGTCGAACGACAAACCGTAACCGGTCAATCGTGCGGGATCGGGTTGGACGAGATATTGCTTTTCGAAGCCGCCGATGGAGTCGACACCTGCCACACCGTCGACCGACCGCATGAGCGGTGCAACCACCCAGTCCTGAATGGTTCGCAGATAGGCAGCCTTGGCAACATCGCTGTCGAGCCGGTCGCCACGTTCGGTCACGAAGCTCCCGTCGGACTGCCATCCGACCGCTCCGCCCCGCGGCGCTTCCTTGCCGTCAGGATATTCGTACTCGATGGTATACATGAGCACTTCGCCCAAGCCGGTCGAGATGGGTCCCATCACCGGTTCGGCACCCTCGGGCAGCGAAGCGCTTATGGGCGTCAGCCGTTCGTTGACCTGCTGACGCGCGAAATAGATGTCGGTCCCTTCCTCGAAAATCGCGGTCACCTGGCTGAACCCGTTGCGCGATATCGAGCGTGTCATTTCCAGACCCTCGATGCCAGCAAGCCCGGTTTCGACAGGATAGGTGACCTGCGTCTCGACTTGCGAGGGCGAAAGGGCTGGTGCCTCGGTGTTGATCTGCACCTGTACGTTGGTGATATCGGGCACAGCATCGATGGGCAGGCGGAGCAAATTCACCACGCCAAAGATTGCCACACCGAGGGTCAGCACGACCATCGCCCAGCGAAAGCGCACGGCGACGTCGAGGATCATGCCGATCAGGCCATGGCGGTGGGGGCGATCCGCGTCCTGCATGTGATCAGTGTCCATGCTCGGCCTCCTCCTTCTCGAGTTCAGCCTTCAGCAAGAAGGCGTTGGCGGTGGCTATCCGCCAATTTGCTTCGAGACCGGACTCGATGACCACCCGTCCTCCCGAACGCGCACCGGTGACCACTCGACGGGTTTGAAACCCGCGGCGCGTGCGAACGAAGACCACCTCTGCGCCATCGATTGTCTGGACGGCACTTTCCGGCACCGACATGCGGCCGGTATCGACCTCACCCGAGGGGCGGATACGTGCCTGCAAGAACGCACCGGGTTGCAGGCCGGGGATCGGCCTTGCCAGCGACAGGACCGCCGTAGCGCTGCGGCTTTCGGGATCGAGCGAGGGAGTGACGGATCGCACGCGCGCACCCACTTCCCGGTTGTCCGCGATTTCCAGCGTGGCCTCGTCGCCAGGCTGGATGCGGCTTGCTTCAGCCGACGGGAGGGCAACCTCGACCTGCATGCCGCTCGGGTTCACGACCTGGTAGAGTTCTTCTCCGGCCTCGACGAAGGACCCGAGAACGATAGGCGCCGAGGTCACTCGGCCCGCGAGCGGGCTCGTAACCGCGAGGGAGCGCCCGTCGCCGCTAACACCCGCCGCCGAGACTGCCGCTTGGGCACGCGCAAGTTCCGATTGAGCAACCTGCAGATTGGCTCGGGCGGCCTCGAGATCCTGCCGCGCGGTGACATTGGCTTCGAAAAGGCGGCGCTCTCGATCGTAGGCAGCAGACAATTCGTTGACCCGCGCGCCCGCTGCGCTGAGTTGCGCCGCAAGAGCAGCGGCGTCGGCGCTCTCGATGCGGGCAATCGTCTCTCCCTGCCTCACGTAATCACCCAGCGTTTTGCCGACACTGCGGACTACGCCCGCTGCGCGGGCATCGATGCGGGCACTTGCCGTCGGGCTTGCCGCGACGGTGGCCGGAAAGACCAGCTCGACCGCCGATCCCTGACCGACGGTTTCGACCTCTATCTGGGACGCTTCGATTTGTTCGGCGCCAAGCAGGACAAGCCCTTCGGGAAGCTCGGCCTCCTCGCGCGTTTCCTCAATGTGCTGGTCGGCACTGCCACTTGGCCACAGCATAAACACTGCAGCGGCGATTGAAACGATCACGCCGATAAAAACGGCCAGACGTCTACGGTTCATTTGGAAATACCTCATTGTGCGCCGAGCCAGATCAGCGTCGCCGCCAGGCGGCCACGATCTTCCTGGGCTTGAATCAATGCTTCACGGATGGTGTCGCGCGCTTCGGCCGCAGCCAGAACTTCGATCAGCGGAAATCTGCCGTTGCGGTAGCCAATCCGAACGAGGCGCAAGGCTTCTTCGGCTTGGGGCAAGGAGGTCTCCGCGAGGGTCTCGACCCGCGCTTCGGCTGCCAGAAATTGTCCGCGAGCCTGCGTGACTTCGAGTTCGAAATCGGTGCGGGCAATCGCCTCCCGTGCCGTCGCGGCGCGAAGCCGCGCCTCGGCAGCAGCGATGTTTCCTTGGTTGCGATTACGGAATGGAAGCGGGATCGAAACGCCTACGAGGAACGCCTGGTCTCTGCTTTCCTCGAACCGTCGGACACCGGCGGATATCGCCGGATCCGGAATGCCTAAAGAGCGTTCCCGGGCGATCGCGGCATCTGCAGCCTCGCGTTCGGCACGGGCGATCTGGAGACGTAAGGCCGAAGGCGAGGCGAGCAGCGTTGCCGGAGGTTCGATCTCGGGGAACACCGAAGGCACGTCCGCAGCAGGTGCTGCCTCGCCCCAAAGCGCGGCCAGCGCATTCCTCGCCGCACTGTCGGCAGCCAGGGCCGCTTCAAGCTCCGCGAGCGCCTCCGCAAGTGCCGCTTCGGCACGAAGCGAACGCAAGGGAGGCTCCCGCCCGACATCGACCAGTACCCCTGCGATCCTGGCAAGCTCGCGGTTGCGCTCGACTATGTCCCGCGCGAGTTCCAATCGGGCTGCCGCAGCGACGGCTTCCACATAGCGCTCGCGCACCGATCGCCCGAGCTGAGCAACCGAGAGCGCTCCTGAAAGGGTCGCGACGCGCGCCTCCGCCTGGGCGGCGCGGACGCGCGCTCCTCGTTTGCCGCCCAATTCGAGCCGCTGGCTCAGGGACAAAGTGTACTCGGTGGCCTGCAATCCCGAAAATGCGCCGCTTCCGGCAATGTTTTCGGCTTCGAAAGCAATTTCGGGGTTGGGCCGCAGCCGCGCCTGGTCGACCAGGGCCCGCGCCGCGTCGGCTTCGGCCCGCGGTCCGATCAGGCGCGGATTTTCTGGGGGCTCATCTGCGCTGTCGACGATGCCCGCACGAGCGAGCGCAGCTTCGAGCGTCAGAAGCTCACGCTCCTGCGCCGCCACGGTCGTGGCTTGAGCGGCGAGGAACAGCCCTCCAAGGAGGACCCCTCGCCAATGAATGGCTGACATTTTTCGAAAATTCCTCTGCTGACGATCCGAACTGCGCTGCGGCATGCAGCGCGGTGACGGTCGTCAGGCGCGAGGGGGGCGCTTCAGTCGGTCGGCAATTTCGGAAGCGAGCGCTTCGGCGGGAGGCGCATCGGGAACCACGACCAAGTGAGGGACCGAATTCTTCTGCACGGTGCCGGCAAAGCTCGCCCCGTGATGGCAATGGCCGTGTCCACACACGCCGTGTTGCTCGGCCGGCGCATCCGGATCGCCCGGCACTTCATCGGCGGCTGCGGATGACGCAGACGCGCTATCGAGCGAAGCCAGAACGGGCGTGCTTCCGGGCGCCACTTCGGCACCGCAAGCAGCAGCATCCGCCGCCGTCACGAACACCATCGCGACCAGCATGAGCAGGACGACGAAAGGGTGCAGGACAAGGCGACGATAGCTTGTAGTCATGGATTCCAACGGCTCCTAGCAAACCGCATCAAGATTGCAAGTTCCATAACACGATGAAGTATAAGTCTTTTGTTACAGTATAACAGTCCTCGAATACTGTTTCGGTCTGTTAGAACGGCGCGATCAGGCCGCGCGAAGCTCGGGATGCGGATGCTCGCAGCGATGAACTTCGATCGTGACGTGCACATATTCTGCATGCTCTGAAAGTCGGCTGGCATAATTGTCGGGCGCGAGCGGATCATCGGCGATGAGCGAGGCGATGACTGCATACTTGCCGGGACCGATCCGCCAGATGTGCAGATCGCCGATCGCGGCGTCCCGGTCCTCGAGCGCCTCGCGCACCTCTGTGTACCGTTCAGAGGCCGCTTCGGCGTCGACAAGCACGGCAGCGGTATCGCGCAGCAGTGACCATGACCAGCGCCCGATCACGAATGCACCCACCAGCCCCATTGCCGCGTCCATCCATGCCCAGCCGAGGTACATGCCGGCGAGAAGGGCCACGATAGCCAGGACGGAGGTCAGGGCATCGGCAAGCACGTGGAAATAGGCGGAGCGCAGATTGTTATCGGCATGCGCATGGTCGTGGTGATGATGATGGTCGTGATCATGCCCATGGTGATGATCGGCACCAAGCAGCCAGGCACTCGCGAGGTTCACCACGAGGCCGAGCACGGCGATCCAGATAGCCTCGGTATAGGCAATCGTGAGCGGACTGACGAACCTTTGAGCCGATTCAACCGCGATCCCGATTGCGAAGATGGCGAGGACAAGCGCGCTCGCGAAGCCGGCGAGGTCGCCCACCTTGCCGGTACCGAATGTGAAACGCGGGTTGTTCGCATGGCGCCTGGCAAACCAGTAGGCGAAGGCCGCGACGCCCAAGGCACCTGCATGGGTCGCCATGTGGATACCATCGGCGAGAAGCGCCATCGATCCGGTCCACAGGCCAGCGACGATTTCGACCACCATCATCGCGGCGGTCAAGGCAACGACATAACGCGTGCGCCGCTCATGGGCGTCGTGCGAGGCGCTCAGGAAGTTGTGATCATGGGCGAGCGGATTGGAGTCGGCGTGATGCATGCGAGGCTGATACCCCGAGATGCCCTTTCCAAGAAATCCCCTCTCCAACCGAAAAGGCAATCGACGACGATTGTCTGTGATGATCGCCGCAGCCAACCGATCATAGAAATGCTGCGGCGACCAACAGACTATTATCCCTTAATCTTGGATCGGAACGTGACGGTCCTGCGATCGACCACGGTGATCCGGCGCGTCTTGGCATCGATCACCAGCCGTTCGGTTACGCCATTGCCCGGAAAGGCGACGACGTAACGCGGATTGAGCGAGAGCATCTGCTCGTTGCGCTTGAACCCGGCGCGGGCACCGAGACGACGATCGAGCGAATAAGTCAGCTGCTGGACTTCGCGGCGCTCGGCCCAACTCGCTGCCAGACGATCGGCACCCTTGCCGTCGCCGCCATGGACCAGGAAGAGATCGGGAACCGCATCGCGAACCTTGTCCAGCGTCGCCCAGATGTTCTCGGCGTAGGCGCGCGCGTCCTCGGCGCTTTCAAAGCTCTGGCGACCACCCGCAAAGACGACTGGAGTTCCTTCAGGGATCAAGGCGTGACGACGGTTCTCAGCGCGTGCGCGTAGAAAATCGCGGGCATCGATCACGGCCGATGTGAAGTGGCGCGAATGGCTCGTGCGCGAGCCCGAAACGGGCTTCCAAGAGGAGCCGGTCTCGTCGCGGTAAAGTGCTGCCGCCGCCTCGCGCATCTGCTCAAAGGCAAGCATGCTGGCTTCGGCAGCCTGCGCGCGCTCAACCTGCTCTTCAAGATTGCTCGAATGCACTTCGGACCCGTCGGCTGATGCGAGGAGGACCCGGATCTCGTCGCTGGCCCGATCAAGTTGAGCCGACTTGCGGCTGGCTGCGCGGTGGAACAGATTGACCATGCCCCAGGCAATATCCTCGGCATCGGCTTCCAGGGCTGTGTCGGAAAACATCGCGAAGAGGTCGGACCATACGGCGCCAAGCGTCTGCTCGATCGCGTCCTCGCAGGGAAAGTCGGTCTCGTTGAAGGGGGCCGGCCTGATGCTCAGGCCTGAGAGATCGAGGCCGCTCAACTGGTCGATGAAGCTGTCGTACATGGGGTGTCTCCTGATCGCGGGGACAAGGAGAGGAGGCACCATTGCCTCGGCCCTGTCCGCCGGAGCCCGATCAGGGCCGGGAAAAGGGGGCGTGACGCACCGCGCAGCGGGAAACCTGCGGCCCTAGGCTGGCGCGGGTAACACGGGCCGACGGGCCGCAGGTTGCGGCGCGCCCCGACCGGCCCAAGGGCCTCTCCCGGCGGAGAGGGATGAGGCAGGATCAGGACCCGGTGTCGCAGGTGGATCGGGAGCGCTCGAAGATCGCTTCGCCATTCGAGAACCGCCCGACCAGGCGCAACTCACCGAACAGGTCGATGAACCTTCCCGACACTTGGGCGAGCCAATGCCGTGCCCTTGCAGTTCGTGGGACGTAGAAGTCCGCCTCCCAGTAATGGGAATCATCGCGTACGGCGAGCCAGATCGCGGCGAGCCCACAATAGGTCGATATGCCGCAATCGGCGAAGGCGTTTCGCAGGAGGATACGGTCCTCGCGGCCGCGCCATCCATCGAAGCGCTTAAAGGAAGGAAAGGCCGCCTTCGCGGTATCGATGATCTCGTCGACTAGGCACTCATAGGCCCAGTCGACATCTTGGTCTTCGCCTTCATCAAGCAGGCGAAAGGCAACCACGGAGCCAGTTGGATAGCTGACGGAACGTCCCATCTCACCGCTCCTCAGGCTGCATCAGCGAGATCGACATCGGTCTCGCTTTCGCAGGATTGGTGACCCCCAAGGTCAAGCAACAGGCTGGCCGCTTCCTCGGCCTTGGCCGCGGCGGTGAGGATCGCGCGCTCGTCCGATTTGAGGGTCTTGAGCCAGGACGCGATGTAGCTGGCGTGATGGTCGAGGTGGGTGACCGGAAGACCCAGTTCGGCCCCGAGGATGGCCGAGGACAGCTCGGCGATCAATTCCTCGGCAGCATAGGCATCGCTGCCAAAGCGATTCTTGAGATCGCGGTCGAGCCGCGAAGAATGCCCCGTCCAGTGCGACAGCTCGTGTGCGAGCGTTGCGTAGTAGTGGTCATAGGCTTCGAAGAGTTCGGCTGGCGGCATTGTGACGCGGTCGCGCAGCGGCTCGTAATAGGCCTGCGCACCATGATGCCGCAAGTCGGCGCCGATATGGGCAAAGAAGGCATCAAGGCGGTCTTCGCGTCCTTCGGGCTCAAGCGCGGCAACGAGTGGCTTGGGGTGATAGAACTCGGGGAGACCGTCGCATTGGTCAGCGTTGAACACGGCATAGGCCTTGAGCACGCGCCGGTTTTCGCTGTCGGCCTCGCCTTCGGCGTTCTCGACCTCCTTGGTATAGCTCTTGTAGAAGATCGCGATGGTCGATTTCTCGCCCTTGCGGACCTGTCCGCCGAGTTTCTGGCACTGGCGGTAGGTCATCCAGTAAGGCGAGGCGTAGCCGCAGCCATCGGCCACCATCCACAGCCAGAAGGTGTTCATGCCGCGATAGGGCGTTCCGCAGGCGCGCAAGGGCCGCGAAACCGGCACACCGCGCCACGGTTTGACCCATGGCTTGGTGCCTTGCTCAAGCTTTTCGATGATGGCGGCGGTGATGCGCTGGGCCGGCGAAGCTGAAGCGGTGCTGCGGGACTTGGTCATGGGAGTTCTCCTGATCGCCGGGACGGGCATGTCCCGGTTCAGGAAGAGCAAAGCTCCCTCTCCTCTCTCCTTGCTGCGTTTCACGTTGCACGCGCCGGATCTTCCGTCGGACACGGGGTTGCACGGCAAGCAATCGCACAAAGACCGATCCCCGCGGCTTGCCCATTCGCTTGCGATCGGCTAACCGCCCGCCAATGCGCCAGCTCCATTTCCTGTTTTTGTTGGCATTGCTCCTGGTCTCGCATGGCGGGCTTCCGGGATCGATTCCGCATCTGGAAGCGGCGCATGCACACGAGGCGGCAAGCGCGCATCATGCGCATGAGCACAATTCCGCCGATGTCATCGAGGTCGAGACAGACGCCGATTCGGTCGCGTCCGAAGATATCGTGCCGCACCCCGCTTCGCATTCGCACAGTTCGATTGCGATGCCGGACCAGACCGAGTTCGCGGGCAACGCCCCAGCGCCTCGAACACTTCTGCGGCCGGGCGAGACATCGCCTCTCATCGGCTTTTCGCCAGCTCCGTTAACCCAGCCCCCATCAGCCTGATTTTCTGAATCCGGCCCGCATTCCGGGCCACTTTCCGTTCAGACAATCAGGAGCAATCTATCATGCACGTGTCCACGCGTGCCGCCCTTCTGGCGGCCACGTTGGTGTGGGCGACCTCGGCATCCGCCCAGACGTACACACTCGAGGAGGCCGTTCGAACTGCGGTCGCCAGTTCACCGCAGGGCGAGGCGACCGCCGCGCGCCTCGACGGCCTCACCGCAGTGCGAAGCGCTGCCGATACCAACCCTGCACCCACGATCGATGGGACCGTCGAGAACATCGGCACCCCGGGCTTTTCGCAATGGCAGATCGACGGGACCTACAACCAGCGACTGGAGCGAGGCGGCAAGCGCGCGGCGCGTGTGGGCCTCGCGCAAGGCGATATCGCCGTTGCCGAGGCCGAGGCACTCGTTCGGCGTCTCGATCTCGCAAGCGAAGTCCAGGCGTTGTACGTGGAAGCGCAGGCTGCGGCCCTGTCGCTCGAACTTGCCAGGAGCAGGGTCGAGATCGCCGAGACCCTCGCCAATGAGGTGCAGCGCAGGGTCGATGAGGCGCGCGACCCTCTCTTCGCCGGTACTCGGGCCCGCACGCAACTGGCCGAAGCCCGAGTGGATCTTGGGCTGGCGGAACACGCCTTCGAAGCCGCTCTGGCGCGCCTGGCGCTTCTTACCGGCGGGGATCCAGGCAGCATCGGGGTCGTGACCTCGGGCTTTCTTGAAGCCGAAGAGATTGCCACCACCAGTACCGACCTTACACCAGTCGATCTTGCCGTCTTCCAAGCCCGGCGCGAGAGGGCGGACGCGAACTATCGGCTCCAGGAAGCCAATTCGCGGACCGATCCAACTGTCTTCGCGGGGCCCAGGTTGTTCGGCAATGGCGACGTCGCCGTCATTACGGGCTTCTCGCTGCCTTTGCCCAACCGCGCGCTCAATCGGGCCAACATCGACCGCGCCGCGGCCGAGCAGCGGCAGGTCGAGGCGGACCTCGCGGTCGAACGGTTCCAGCGTCGCCGGCAGATCGCTCTGGCTGCCGAACGCGTCGAAGAGGCGCGCCACGAGGCCGAGGCGATCCAGGAGCAGGTGGTGCCTGGTGCCGAACAGACCCTTCGGGAGGTCCGTGCCGGCTACAATCGCGGAGGGTTCACCTTTCTCGATGTCTCCATTGCCCAGACCGCATTGCACGAAGCCAGAGTCCGCTTCGTCGATGCGCTCGCCGAATATCATCAGGCCAAGGTCGACTACGACCGACTGACTGGCCGCTTCATCGAACTTGTTGGGGGTTATTGATCATGCGCAAGACGCATTTATTCCTTGCTGCGTGCTTTGCAGCGACACTTACCGCCTGCGGCCAGTCGGCGGATACGCCGGAAACTTCCGAAGAACAGGCAGTCGCAGAGGGCGAGTACGAGCGCGGTCCACACAACGGTCGCATGCTTCGTGACGGCGACTTCGCTGTCGAGGTTACCGTCTTCGAAGACGGTGTTCCGCCCGAATACCGTCTCTACGCCTACCGTGACAACGAGCCCGTCGATCCCGATACAATCCGTGCCCGGGTCATGATCACGCGTCTGGACGGTGAAAAGACCACCTTCGAATTCGAACCGGAACAGGATTACCTCCGGGGCCAGGGGGTTCTCGTCGAACCGCACAGTTTCGACGTGGTGGTGGTGGCAAGCGAAGGCGACAACACCCATCGATGGGCGTTCGAATCCTACGAGGGTCGGGTTACCATATCGGACGAGGCGGCACGTGCGGCCGGCATTCGGACCGAAACGGTCGGACCGCAGCAGGTCGGTGAAACCGTGGAAATCATCGGACGGGTGGAGCTCGATCCCTCCGGCAGCGCCGAGGTGGGAGCCAAATTCCCGGGCACCGTCATGTCGCTGCATGCCAATCTTGGCGATCGTGTAGCCCGGGGGGCGTTGCTGGCGCGGGTGGAAAGCAGCTCATCGTTGCAGACCTATCCGATCTACGCGCCGATTTCCGGAGTGATCACCCAGCGCAATACGAACATCGGTGACATCGCGGACAGCGGCCCGATGTTCGTCATCTCCGATCCGTCGCGCACGGTTGCGACCTTCCCGATCTTCCCGCGCGACATCGAGCGGGTTCGCCCGGGACAATCGGTGCTCATCCGGGGCCTCGAAGGCCAGCGTGCGCAGGGCTCCCGCATCCGGGACTTCCTGCCTCTGGCGGAAGTCAGCAGCCAGGCGGTGACCGCGCGTGCGCCGCTCCCCAATCGCGATGGCTTCTGGCGACCGGGAATGGCGGTCCGGGGTCTGGTCTCGGTCGACCAGCGACGGGTGCCTCTCGCCGTCAGAACGGACGCCATCCAGCAATTCCGCGATTTTCGCGTCGTCTTCGCCAAGATCGGCGAGACCTACGAGGTGCGGATGCTCGAGCTTGGTCAGGAAGGTCCCGAGTGGACCGAGGTGCTGAGCGGGATCGATGCAGGCACCGTCTACGCATCCGAGAACAGCTACGTGATCAAGGCCGACATCGAGAAGTCGGGCGCGAGCCACGATCACTGAGGAGCGCGATTCCATGTTAACGAAAATAGTCGAGCTGTCGATCAGGCAGCGTTTCGCAGTGCTGGCAGCGGTGTTCATTTTCGCCGCCGTGGGCATTTACAGTTTCGGCCGGCTCAAGATCGATGCCGTGCCGGACATCACCAATGTGCAGGTGCAGATCAACACTTCGGCGCCGGGCTTTTCTCCTCTCGAGGCGGAGCAGCGCATTACCTATCCGGTCGAAACCGCCATCGCGGGGTTGCCGGGGCTGTCCTATACGCGCTCGGTATCGCGCTACGGTCTGAGCCAGGTCACCGTCGTTTTCGAGGACGGCACCGACATCTACTTCGCCAGGCAACTCGTCAACGAGCGCCTGCAGGCGGTACGTTCGAACCTGCCGGAGACGGTCGAACCCGAGCTTGGGCCTATCGCCACGGGCCTTGGCGAGATCTTCATGTACACGGTCGAGGCCGAGCAGGGAGCGATCAAACCCGATGGGTCGCGCTATACCGCGCAGGATCTGCGGACGTTGCATGACTGGGTCGTTCGACCACAGCTTCGCACGGTTCCAGGGGTCACCGAGGTCAACTCAATCGGCGGCTACCGTAAGGAGTATGTCGTAGCGCCGCTTCCCGAACGTCTTGCCGGTTTCGGTCTGACGGTCGAGGACGTGATCGAGGCGCTTGAAAACAACAATGCCAATGTCGGTGCCGGCTACGTCGAGAGGTCGGGTTCGCAATATCTTATCCGCGTACCCGGACAGGCCGAGGACGAACGCGATCTGTCCGGGATTATCGTCGATTACCGCGATGGGGTTCCCATTCGCATCGCCGATGTGGCGGATGTCGAGATCGGATCGGAGATCCGCAATGGCGCGGCGACCAAGGATGGCCGCGAAGTTGTGCTCGGCACGATCTACATGCTCGTTGGCGAGAATGCCCGCGATGTCAGTGTCGCGGTGGCCGAAAGGCTGGAGGAGGTGAACCGCTCGCTGCCCGGCGGCGTTGTCGCCAATACGGTCTACGATCGCTCCGAATTGGTCGAGGCAACGGTCTCCACAGTCGAGAAAAACCTCGCCGAAGGGGCGCTGCTGGTGATCGTTGTCCTGTTCGTCCTGCTCGGCAACTTCAGGGCTGCACTCATTACCGCTGCCGTGATCCCGCTTTCTTTCCTCCTGATGATCACGGGGATGGTCGAGAACAACGTGTCCGGCAACCTGATGAGCCTAGGGGCATTGGACTTCGGCCTGATCGTCGACGGTGCGGTCATCATCGTCGAAAACTGCCTACGTCGGTTCGGCGAGGCGCAGCATTCGCTCGGAAGACTGCTTGATCGCGAGGAACGCTTCAAGCTGGCGGCCCGCGCATCTGCCGAGGTAATCAAGCCGAGCCTCTTCGGCATTCTGATCATCACCATCGTCTACGTGCCGATCTTCGCTCTCGAAGGCGTGGAGGGCAAGACGTTCCATCCCATGGCGATCACGGTCGTCATGGCGCTAACCGCCGCCATGGTGCTCGCCCTCACGTTCGTTCCGGCAGCGGTCGCGACATTCGTGACGGGCAAGGTCGAGGAGAAGGAGACGCGCGTCATGCGCGCAGCCAAATCGGGTTATCGTCCGATGCTCGACTTCGCCTTGCGTTCGCGAAAGGCGGTGCTGGCCGGCGCTGTCGCTCTGGTGGTCCTGAGCGGATTAGGCGCAAGCCGGATGGGATCGGAATTCATTCCCAATCTCGATGAAGGCGATATCGCGCTCCACGCACTGCGCATTCCGGGTACCAGCCTTAGCCAGGCGGTCGCCATGCAGACTGCCCTGGAAGACCGGATCCGGACCTTTCCCGAAGTTGACCAGGTGTTCGCGAAGATCGGTACCGCCGATGTAGCCACTGACCCAGTGCCGCCTTCGGTCGCCGACACCTTCGTGATCATGAAGCCGAGAGAGGATTGGCCGGACCCCCGCAAACCAAAGGAGCAACTCGTCGCCGAGATGAACGAGGCAGTCCAGCAGGTGCCGGGTTCGCGCTACGAGTTTCTCCAGCCGATCCAGATGCGCTTCAACGAGCTCATCGCGGGTGTGCGCTCCGACGTCGCAATCAAGATCTTCGGGGACGATCTCGACCAGCTCGCTGCCGTTGCAGCCGAGGTCGAGGGCGTCGTCTCTTCAATCGAGGGATCGCAGGACGCGCAGACCGAACAGGTGACCGGCTTGCCGTTCATTCAGGTCATCCCTGATCGCATCCGCCTGACCCAGCTCGGGTTGAACGTGGACGATGTTCAGACGGTGGTGTCGACGGCAATCGGCGGGACCGAGGCCGGCCAGATCTTCGAAGGTGATCGCCGCTTCGATATCGTTGTTCGGCTGCCCGAAGAGATGCGCGAGGATCGCCAGGTACTTGAGCGTCTTCCTATCGCGCTGCCAGGTGGAGGGTCTGTCCCGCTGTCGGAGGTCGCGACGATCGAGAACGTTCAGGGGCCGAACCAGATCAGCCGCGAGGACGGCAAGCGGCGTGCAGTGGTCACCAGCAATGTGCGCGGACGGGACCTGGGTTCCTTCATCTCCGAGGCGCAAGAGAGGATCGCCACAGAGGTCGAACTGCCCGAGGGTTACTGGGTCGACTATGGCGGCACATTCGAGCAGCTCGAATCCGCGAGTGCGCGGCTTCAGATCGTCGTTCCCCTTGCCTTGCTGCTGATCTTCGGCCTGCTGGTGGCGCTGTTTCGCTCGGTGAAGGATGCGCTGGTCGTGTTTTCCGGTGTGCCTTTGGCGCTTACCGGAGGCGTGGCGGCGCTCATGCTGCGCGGCATTCCCTTCTCGATCTCGGCGGGGGTTGGCTTCATCGCCCTGTCGGGCATCGCAGTGCTGAACGGCGTCGTCATGCTGACGTTCATCCGGCAGCTGATGGATGAAGGCAAACCACTTGAGGACGCCATCAAGGAAGGAGCCATGGCTCGTCTGCGGCCCGTCCTCATGACCGCACTCGTTGCAAGCCTCGGCTTCGTCCCGATGGCTCTGAACGTCGGGCTCGGTTCCGAGGTGCAGCGCCCGCTCGCAACGGTCGTCATCGGCGGGATCGTCTCGGCTACTGCGCTGACGCTGCTGGTGTTGCCAGCGCTCTACCGGGTGGTTCGCGGCGAACGCACGGAAGTTCGACAGACAGGGGCATCCGACGAAAATCCCAACCCTCAACTCGCAAGCTGAAGCCGGAGCGGCCGTCCGCAGGATGTAATCCCGCAGGTGGTCGACATCCGGGACCGGAGAACGAAATGATATCCATGACGCAATCTCGATCCAAAACAGCATTCGTGCGCATCTTCGCGCTCATTGCAGTTTTGCTGATCTTCCTCGCCTCGGGTGCGGAAGCCTGGGCGCACAACGTCGCCGAGGGGGACAAGGGCTACATCCAGGAGAGCAGCGGAATGCTGATCCTGCCCTTCATCTATCTCGGCGCGAAACACATGGTGACGGGATACGATCACCTGCTCTTCCTCTTCGGCGTCATCTTCTTCCTCTACCGGTTGAAGGACGTCGGAATCTACGTGACGCTGTTCGCGATCGGCCATTCGACCACGCTGCTTTTCGGAGTCCTGACCGGTATCACCGCCAACGCCTATCTCATCGATGCGATCATCGGTCTGTCGGTGGTTTACAAGGCCTTGGACAATCTCGGTGCCTTCCAGCGGTGGTTCGGATTCCAGCCCAGCACCAAGGCAGCAACCCTCATTTTCGGCTTCTTTCACGGCTTCGGCCTTGCCACGAAGATCATTGAATTCGAGATCGCCGACGATGGCCTCGTGCCGAACCTTCTCGCCTTCAATGTTGGGGTGGAAATCGGACAATTGCTCGCGCTTGGCGCAATTCTGATCGTCATGGGCTTCTGGCGCAGAACCGAGAGCTTCATGCGTCACGCCTTCGCCGCCAACACTCTTCTCATGACCGCGGGCTTCATGCTCGTTGGCTACCAACTCGTCGGCTTCGCCGTAGCCTGAGCACATTTTTCCAGGAGCAATAGACATGTTCAATTCACAGCGCCCGTCCATCAGCGACCTTCCTACCAACCGCCAGCTCGTCAAGGCGACCGCGTTCGCCTTGGTGACCGCGACTGTCCTTCTGGTCACCGTGGTTCTACCCGCAGAATATGCGATCGATCCGACCGGAGCGGGCCGTCTTCTGGGATATTCCGAGATGGGCGAGATCAAGGAGCAGCTTGCCGCGGAAGCAGCCGCCGACGAACAGAATGCGGACGTCGAGGAGGTTCGCTCGCTCGCCGATAACAGCGGCAGCGGTTCCGAAGCGGCAACGCGCACCGATGTGACCGAATTGACGCTCGCGCCTGGCGAGGGTGCGGAAGTCAAGGCGGTCATGGTCGAAGGCGCCAGCCTCCAATACGAATGGTCGGTGCAGGACGGCCACGTCAACTTCGATACGCATGCCGATGCGCCGGGCATCTCTTATCACGGGTACGGCAAGGGCCGCGCATCAACGGGAGAAGCGGGCACGCTCGTCGCCGCCTTCGATGGCAGCCATGGGTGGTTCTGGCGCAATCGTTCAAGCGCAACCGTCACCGTGACCCTCACGACCGACGGCAGCTACTCCGAAATCAAGCGCGTAGTTTAGATCACGCGCTGGCTGAAGGAAGACATCGCTATGCTCTCAGTTCTGACCAATCGCACATACCCGTAGATGATGCGGAACGGAAAGCGCGACAATTGCCGAAAGTCGGTGATCCCGAGAGCCTCAAGTTCCGGTGGAACCGGTCCTTTCTCAGGATTGTTCACAAGGGAGCCGATAGACGCGACAAGGTCATCGAGCAGTGCGTCCGCACCATCGTCGCCATCCGGCCCGCGCTGCGTCAGGCGGCGCTGCCAGATACCCACCAGATCGCGCTCCGCACCGGAGGTGATCTCGATCGCTACAGCGGCCGCCATCATTCAGTTTGACTTACCTCGTACGCGATCCGCGAGGCCTGCCACCGGGCGGGTCCGACCGGCGGCAACATCGGCCTGTCCGAGCGCCAGAAGTTTAAGCAGAGCGAGCGTTTCTTGTGCGCGCTCGTAGCTGGCGACATCCTGCAGAACTGCCTTGGCTTCGCCATTCTGCGTGATGACCATTGGCCCGGCGCCATCTCCAATCTCCCGGATAATTTCTGCACTGTGGGCCTTCAGATAGCTGATCGGTTTGATGCGCTGGTCCAGTTTCATAGAACACCTTAGGACTGAATTTGGTCTCCATATAGACCCGATTTGGGCAAATGAGAAGTTCAAGACTTGATTGCGATGCTTTGGAGGGTCTCGCTTGCTCTCGGCGTCGGGACAAACAGCCGCGTGCGGTAGCGAATGATCTCGGTGAAGCAGCCCTTGTTCTTGTACCAGTCGAGGCGATCCGGCGAGAATCCGGTCAGTTCAAGGCGCTGTTCGCCGCCAACCAGCGAACGCTTCACTGTGAGTGGATCGTGGCTTGCGAGGCCCAACGGTTTGCCGCTGGCGAGGACGAGATCGCCGATCTGGTCCGGCGCCGGACCGGTAACTCCGGAGAGGCCAAAGGTCTCAGCGATCGCAGCGAGATCGATATCGAGCACTTCGCGGCCGATGATCGACTGACCGTCCTCGGCAACGAGCCGGGTGACGCGGACATGATCGCCCGGCAGACGTTTCCACACCGGGAGCAGCAGCCCGGTGGCGAGATGCACGCGCTCGGTCACCGGTGACTTGGCCGCTCGCTCTTCCTCGGCACGCCAGGCCCTCGTGAATGCGGTGACGCCAATTTCTTCCCAGTGGCTTTCAGCGAGTGCCTCGATTGTCCAGTTCGCGGAGTTGAGCGGGCGCAGAAGGCGTCGGCGTTCGATCACGGCCCCGTCGTCGGTGATGAGACGGCGGGTCGGAACCGACAGCGCGACCTTGCCCGAGCGCGCATTGCGCATCGGGATCGCGTGCGAACTGCCAATCTCGTGCATCCGCACTAGGCGCTTCAATCGCAGAGGCCGAAGGTGCCTCGTCACTTCGAGCGAGACGAGACGGGTCTCGGCACCGATCACAGGGTCTGTGCGCAGGAGTTCATCGGCGAGCACCGTGAAGCGATCGATGGGCGGCAGCGCACAGAGCTGCTCGATCAGCGCGTCGCGCGCGGCGATGGCGCGCGGGCAGAAAACGGGATTGCCCTCCTCGTCACTCATCGCCTCGGAGCGAAGATTGCCGTCCTCGTCGGCGAAGACCTGCATCAATCGTATCGGGAAGCTCTTCGTAAGGTAGTCGATGACGTATTCACGCGGGGACAGATCGATATCGAGAGCTTCGCGTTCTTCGACGGTAAGGTCGGCAAGGCGCCGGTCGAGCATGGCCTCGGCGGTCGAGACCAGCTGCACGACAACCGAATGCTCTTCGCCAAGCGCTACTTCCATCGCGGGGATCAGGCTCGGCAATTTCATCGAAAGCAGGAGCTGAGCAAAGAAGCGCTGCTTGGTGCCTTCGAAGATCGATAGCGCCGCAGCCTTGGCATTGCGGTTGAGCGTGTCGCCGCTGTCCTCGTCGACCACGCGGGTTGCTTCGAGCGCAGCTTCGAGGTTGCGGTGAATGATCGCCCAGGCATCAGCATAGGCATCATAGATTTTTATCTGCGCTTCGGTCAGGCTGTGTTCGAGGATCTCGTACTCGACCCCGGCGAAGGACAGCGCACGGGCAAGATAGAGACCCTGGGCCTTGAGATCACGGGCGACGAGCTCCATCGCCGCGACGCCGCCAGCGCGGATCTCGGTCATGAATGCCTCGTGGGTCGGAAAAGCGGTCTCGGGTCCCCAAAGGCCGAGGCGGGAAGTGTAACCGAGGTTGGCGATATCCGAAGCGCCAGTGGCAGACGCGTAGAGCACGCGGGCGCGCGGGAGATGGTTCTGCAGCCTGAGGCCCGCCATCCCTTGTTCGGAGCCCTTGACCTTGCCGCGGATTGAAGAGCCCCCGAGCGCATTAGCCATCGCATGGGCTTCGTCGAAAGCGATCACGCCGTCGAAATCCTCGCCCGCCCAGGCAAGGATCTGGTCGAGCCGCGTATCCTCGGCGCGGCCCGAGCGCAGCGTCGGATAGGTGACGAAGAGAATGCCTTCGGACATCGTTACGGGCTGGCCGAGTTTCCAGCGCGAGAGCGGCTGGAGATCGAGCGGCAGCCCGCCAAGCGCTTCCCAGTCGCGGCGTGCATCTTCGAGCAGCGCCTCGTTCTTGGTGATCCAGACATGTCGGCGCTCGCCTGCGAGCCAGCGATCCATGATGACCGCGGCGATCTGCCGTCCTTTGCCCGCTCCGGTTCCGTCGCCGAGGAAGAAGCCTTGGCGGTAGGAGTGTCCGTCCTCGGAGAGTTCCAGCGAGGTGCCTTCCTGGCTCACCTTGAACTGACCCGGAAGATCGCGCGCAAATGCCTGGGCAGCGTAGACCAGTGTCTCGCATTGCGCTTCGGACAGCAGGCCATCGGCCTGCCAATATGCGGGAATGCGCGGGCAAACATCGGGCTGCGGTGCCGCGACCGAACCCATGGCGACCGATTCCACGAGCGGGGTGGGATGGACCGGAGCATCTTCGAAGGCGATGCGGCTGGGCCGGTAAGGCAGGTAGATGCCTGTCTGTTCGGGCACAGGCGCGGGGTCGGCGAGGACCGAATAGGCAAGGTCGATCGCATTCGCCGTGGCTGCTGGTGTCGCGGCGAACGGCGCCACCGGCCGAACCGGCGCGCTTTGGGCCGAAGTCTTGCCAACGAGGCGCACTGGCTTGCCGAGCGGCAGGCGATGGATGTTGGCGGAGGTCTGTACGCGTGGCGGAAGCGCAGTGATAAGCTCGTGGAGCGAGATAAGGTCGGCATTATCTCCAGTGATCGCAGGCGAGGACGCAGTCGGCGTCTTGTCGAACACAACCAGGCGAACAGCGATCCCCGTCCCTGTCCGGCGGAACATCTGCTGCAGGCGAACATCGAGGAGCAGCGATGCTTCGTCCTGTTCCTTGGCGAAGGCGGAGGCGTCGAAGCCTTCAGGCATAATGGCGACGATCCTCGCCCGATTAGCAGCGGCCCGGAATGCACCGCGTAGGTGACGCATAGCGGTCTCACCGTCCTTGCCGCGTTCCAGGCTGTGAGCGAACGGCGGGTTCATCAGCACGGCAGACGGAACAGGGCCGCGAAGCAAGTCGGCGATCAGTTCTCCGTCATGCGCAGTGATGGTGGCCGTGGGGAAGACGTGGGCCAGACCGTCTCGTCTTGCCGGATCGATCTCGTTGAGGAGCAGCGAAGCGTTCTGGAGGCAACCCCAGAGAGCAAGGGCACCATTGCCTGCGGACGGTTCGAGCAGCGTGTCTTGCGCGCAGACAGCTGCGGCCTTCGCCATCAGACAGGCCAGCATTGGCGGGGTCGAGAACTGCTGGAGCTCGACCTGTGCTTCGCTGCGAACGTGCCGTGGCGGCAAGGCTGCTTCGAGCCAGTCGAACCGCGCTTCGGCTTCGTGTACATTCGTCGCCAGATCGATCCGTGAGGACTCTCGAAGCCAGAGTAGTGCGCCGATCTCGACCGCGCTGTTGTAGTCGTCGATGGTCCAGGCGCTTCCCCAATCCAGAACACCGGTCTCTTCGGCGAACAGCCCGGAAATGTCGGTACGGGTAAGATGACGTCCCGAAGCAAGAAGCGCGGCAACTCGGGTGCCAATGGCATAGGCCAAGGGCATGGACGGCAACTGCTCGCCGGCGGGAAACAGGTCTGATTGAAACATGGCAATTCGTCCTCCTGATGAAGGCATCGGGACACGCCCTCCGCCGGATCAGGAATTCGAGAAGCCCTCTCTCCTCTACCGCGTCGCCTTGCGGCGCAGCCATTCTGTAAGTTCATCGTTCCAGTCGGTGTCGCGTGAGGATGGTTTGCGAACGTGGATCGTCCGCCAATCGCGGGCATAAGCGGCCAGGGCACGCGACGCGGCCAGCTCGCCGCCAGCATCGTGATCGACGAAGAGGTGAAGCTCGGTCACGCTCTCAGGCACGCTGACGAGACCGAAGCGCTCATTGCCCAGGGTTGCCCAGACGGGAATGCCGGTGAGAGCATAGGCCGACATCGCGCTTTCGATGCCCTCCGCGAGGCCGAGCTTGCCGGAGGTAGGAGCGAAAAGGCGGACAGCAGCTTCCCCGAACGCGCCGAGCGCGCGCTTCGGTTTGTCGAAATCGGCCTTGGCATTGCCCGAAAGGAACGTGCGATGGATGGCGATCGGCCCCTCGTCGAGGCTGACTGCCGCGATCATGGCGGGCAGAAAGCGTGTTCGTCCCTTCGGACCAAGCGGCGTTCGTGGGTGGAAGCGCAGCGCCGGCGATGCGGCGAGGATGCCGCGGCTCTCAAGATATGCCTTTGCCGGACTGGCACGCAGTGGCTGTGCATCGCGCCAGATCCTCAGCGCTGCCGCCGAGGGTTTGCGGGTGCTGGTCGATTCGGGTTCGTTGGTGGTCGCAGAACCTGAAAAAAGCGCCGGTGCCTCGAAACCTTCACGCGCCAGAGCAGCCAGCACGCTCTGCTGGTCGCATCCCGCAAAACAGTGGAAGAGGATGGCTTGTCGCCCGAGCGATATGCCGAGCGAGGGTGTGCGGTCGTCATGTGCGGGGCAACGAGCCATGCCCTTGGTGCCGGACCATTTGCCGCCACGGCTTTCGCAGATGCGGCGGGCGGTTGCTTCCAAAGAGCTTATCTCGGTGAAATATCGGTGGGACATGGCACATCGCGATCCTTTCGGTTCGCTCATAAAGGCCCTCCTCCCCTCCAGCCCGTCTGTATTGTGAGAGCAGGTTGGAAAGGAGTCACTTCTGCGCTTCGACCCCGTCGGTTTGAGCGTCGCATCGCCATTGCCGCTCAGCCGCGAGGTATACCTATCTGCCGCGGCGGCTTCTCACTTGCGCCATTGATTCTTATTGCTGCCCCATGTCTGGGTCAGTTCAGATCATGTGATAACTTGCGCCCCCTATCGAGAATTTCGATCCGATCTTTCCTTCTGTAAAGCGCGTCGCGCCTTCGGAAGGTAGTCACGCCAAGTCCGCAGATGAGTGATATGGCTGATTTTTCTGGGCTTGCTCATTCCGGCCATCGCTGCAATCGCCATTCTGTCATGGCCGGCCTTACCTGCCTCACAAGCGAATAATGTCTTCGCGCGTTCGATTTCCTCGTCTGAATAATGCATTCGATGCTCCATCGGGTTGGACCTGCGAGAGCGTTCGAACGAAATTCGGCGAACCCTTTGCAGGGTCCGCCGGTTAACCTCCAACTGGAGGACGGGACCTCGGAATTCTTCCGAGGCTGTCGGCTTGTGCCGACATGCGTGACGTTTGCGATATAGTCGCCGAGACAATTCGTGCAACTGCACAGCGACTTTTGAAGTACAATGGTCAAGCCACGGCCTAGCGACCGCTCACCAGCGCCTCTCCACTCAGCCATGGCCATTGTAAGCCTCGTGCAGGAGGCGTTGAAGCATCTTCCTTCGGTAAATCTGCTTCAAGCGAAAGAGCAAAAAAACATGACATATCATTTCTATTTGCGGAATTTCGCATGATATGTCATATATCGGGCCATGCCCCGTTCGTCTCGAGCTGCTAGCGGACTACCGCCCCAGAGCCAACGTGCGATTACACGGCTAGGCAAGGATATCGCCCTTGCTCGCCGCCGGAGAAAACTTCCTCAGCGTTTAATGGCCGAGCGCATGATCGTCTCGGTTCAAACGCTGCAACGCCTCGAAGCGGGGGATCCTACCGTGGGCCTCGCGGTTCTGGCGAGCGCCCTGCATGTCCTTGGGATGACACAGCGCCTTGCCGAGCTGGTAACCCCAGACAGTGACCGGGCTGGCATCAGCGAGGATTTGTCCCGCCTGCCCCAAAAGACCCACGCTGTCAGCGACGATGATCTGGATTTCTAGCAAGCCGTGACGACCATCCGCACCTATGTCTTCGTGCATCTAGAGGAGGGGCCTGTTCCGGCAGGCCTTCTCACGATGACCGACGAACCGCGCAACCAGTTTGCTACCTTCGCTTACGGGCGGCGTTATCTGGAACGCACTGACCGTATTCCGGTCGATCCTGTAGCTCTACCGTTGCACGAAGCTGGAACTTCTCGAACGTTCAGGACGGAAGAAGGCTTTGCCGTGTTCGGTGGCATTCGGGATGCTGCTCCCGATGGCTGGGGCCAATACCTGATGTACAAGGCGATGGGCGATCGCTTGCCGAGCGAAATCGATCTCATTCTGGCCTCGGGCGAACATCGTGTAGGGGCGCTCGCCTTTGGGCCGACATCCGCCCAGCCGGAGAGAATTACGCCATGGGGGGGTGGCCCTGCTCCGGGCGAAGAGTTCACGCTCGCAGAGCTAGCGGAAGCCGCCGAACGCGCGCAGCATGTCGACGAACTCGACGAGAACTTAAGAGCCTTGCTGGCAGCCGGATCATCTCTGGGCGGCGCCCGGCCGAAGGCTGCTGCAAAAATCGGCGACCAACCCTGGATCGCGAAATTCCAGAAGCGGGGAGACAGCTTTCCCGAATGCAGGGTCGAACTAGCGACAATGCGGCTTGCCAGCGAGTGTGGTCTCGACGTTCCGCCACTCGACTTCCGCTGTGTCCTTGATCGCGACATCTATCTGATCGAGCGGTTCGATCGGATTCCTCACGGCAACTGGCTGGAACGCAGGCCCTTTGCTTCGGGGCTCACAATGCTCGGGGCGCATGAGAGCGAGGTCAGCAGCTTCAGCTATGCGGATCTCGCAGGAGCGATCCGGCAATTCGGAACCGAAGTGCGCCAGGATCTACATGAGCTATTTCGTCGAATGCTGCTCAATATCCTCGTCACGAATGATGATGATCACCTACGTAATCATGGCTTCCTGTTCGATGGTGAGGGTTGGCGGCTATCGCCGCTTTACGATGTAGTGCCGAAACCGCAGCTGGGACTGGAGCGACGGCTCGTCCTCGGCGTGGGGCCGGAAGGCCGCAATGCAACGATCGAGAATGCTCTCGCCGGTGCCGCGGTCTTCGACCTCAGCCATGATGACGCGAAAGCAATCGCCGAAAACATGAGCAGAACCGTAGCGACACGGTGGGAACAGCTGTTCACGGAGGCTGGGATAAGCGCGGCTGACCGCAAGCGTTTCGCAACCTGCTTCCGATTGGCAGCGCCTGCATCATGATCGCAATCGCAGAAATCCGTTCATGGCGGCGCGTGCTTACCAAATTTGGCATGGTGATTACCCGGTGATTGCTAGCCGAGAAAATGGGGATCAAAAAATGCCGATTTGTGATTGTATATCAGTCTATTATAATAGTATGACCACTAAGGTCTGGTATTTCCGCTTTCGGCGGCGGTGAGGCCGGAACCGAGGACCGGTCCTGACGTCCTTCAGACGAAGGAGTATCTATGGCGGACAAGAGCATTCTCATCATCGGCGCCTCGCGCGGGATCGGCCTCGGCCTGGCGAAGGCGTTCGCCGCACGCGGATGGCACGTCCATGCGACCGAGCGCGATCGCAGCGACGACCTCCATGCGGCGGCCGAGAACAATGTCATGACGGTCCACACCGCCGACGTCACTGATCCCAAGAGCTACGCCGGCCTCGGCCTCGACGAGGGCAGTCTCGATGTGATCCTGATCAATGCCGGGATCACCGGAGCCGACCATCAGGATGCGGCGAAGGCGACCGCCGAAGAGGTCGCACATGTCATGATGACCAATGCCTTCGGCCCCGCCCGCGCCGGCAAGGAACTGCTCCCGCTGATCAAGGATGGCGGAACGCTGGGCTTCACCACCTCGCTGATGGGCTCGATCGCCGATAGCTCGGGTGGCTACGACCTCTACCGCACCAGCAAGGCGGCGCAGAACATGCTTGCCAAGGGAACCGCCGAGCAGGATGCGCGCGGGCGCGACATCCAGGTCCTCTCGCTCCATCCCGGCTGGGTTCAGACCGACATGGGCGGCCCCGACGCCACGCTGACCATCGAGGAAAGCGTGACGGGCCTTGCCGATGTCATCGCCAGTGCGGGGGGCGGTGGCTATCGCTTTGTCGACTACAAGAATGCGGACCTTCCGTTCTGACCGGCCGCGGGCAGACAGCGGGCGGAATATCCGCTATGTCACGCGCACGAAGGAGAGTTCGATGAAGATCACCCGCAAGTTCGCAATCCTTGGCGCAGCGCTGACCTTGCCGGTCGCGGCGGCCGCACACCACGGCTGGAGCTGGACCGCGGACGAGGAGACTTGGCTGCGCGGCACGATCATCTCGATCAACTACGGCAATCCCCACGCCAGCCTGGAGCTGCGCGCCAGCAAGGGCGTCTGGGCCGTCGATCTCGCGCCGCCGTCGGCCGC
Source organism: Qipengyuania sp. MTN3-11 (assembly GCF_042851825.1). Classification (NCBI taxonomy): domain Bacteria; kingdom Pseudomonadati; phylum Pseudomonadota; class Alphaproteobacteria; order Sphingomonadales; family Erythrobacteraceae; genus Qipengyuania; species Qipengyuania sp. MTN3-11. The sequence continues at coordinate 702,951 of NZ_BTGM01000002.1, forward strand.
CACCCGCGCCGGTTTCGTCGAAGGCGTGGCCAAGGCGGGCGACATCGCCCTGCTGACCGGGCACCGCTCGCGCGATCCCGACCAGCTGGCCTTCAAGGCCGAGACGATCACCGTCAACGGCAAGACCTACGACGTCTATCCTCGGCGGCCCAAGACCCTTACGCCGGGCAGCTGACCACGATGATCGAGGCGGGGCTCGCCGCGCTGGAGAACAGTGCGCTGGCCGAGCTCCTGCGCTCCTCGCAATATCTCTACCCGCTGGTCAACGCGGCGCACATCCTCGCGCTGGCGACGCTGTTCGGTTCGATCCTCGCGCTCGACCTCAGGCTGCTCGGGGCCTTTCGCACGGTGCCGCTCCTGCCGCTTGCTCAGGTGCTGCCCCGGGTCGCCGGGACCGGGCTTGCCTTCGCGGTGCTCACCGGGACGGCGCTGTTCAGCGTCCAGCCCCTCGACTACCTCGCGCATCCGGCAATGCCGGTGAAGCTGGTGCTGGTCGCTCTCGGGGCCGTGCACGCGCTCGCGGTCCATCGCTCACCGGCATGGCGCGGTCTCGTCGCTGGCGAAACAAGCGTTCCGGGCCGCCTGCGTCTGTCCGCAGCGATCTCGCTGGCGTGCTGGACCGCGGTGATCCTGTGCGGGCGGTTTCTGGCTTTCTAGCCGGCGGAGCTACCCCACCACGCCCGCGCTCGCCAGCACCGCCAGGGTCAGCAGATCCGGCGCGGTGGCGGTCATCGGTGCGATCTGCACCGGCTTTTCCGACCCGATCATCATCGGTCCGATCGTCGCATCGCCGCTCAGTTCGCGCAGCAGCTTGGCCGAAAGGTTCGCCGACTGCAGCCCCGGCATGATCAGCACGTTGGCCGGGCCCGAAAGCCGACTGAAGGGGTAGAGCTTCATCACCTTGGGATTGAGCGCGGCATCGGGCGCCATCTCGCCCTCGTATTCGAAGCCGGGATCCTGCGCATCGAGCAGCGCCACCGCGTCGCGGATGTTGCCCAGCCACTGGCCCGGGGGATTGCCGAAGGTCGAATAGGAGAGGAAGGCGACGCGCGGATCGTGCCCCATCCGCCGCGCCACGGCAGCGGTTTCGACCGCGATATGCGCGAGTTCCTCGGCGCTGGGACGCTCGTTGATCGTGGTGTCGGCGAGGAAGGTGGTGTGGTTCTTGCCGATGATCATGTGGATGCCGAAGGAGAGCGCGCCCGGCTTCGCGTCGATGACCCTGCCGATCTCGCGCGCGGTCTGGGCGAAGGTCCGGGTGAGCCCCGAGACCATCCCGTCGCCATGGCCCAGCGCCACGAGCAGCGCGGCGAAGACGTTGCGTTCCTGATTGACCATCCGCGCGACGTCGCGCTCGGTATAGCCGCGCCGCTGGAGGCGCTTGTAGAGGAAATCGTTCATCGCCGGGACCTTGTCCGACACCGCCGAATTCTCGATGATGAAGCTCGAGGGGTCGTCGACCGCGAGCTCTTCCAGCTTCTCCAGCACCTTTTCGGTGCGCCCGACCAGGATCGGGGTGCCGTAGCCGAAATCGCGGAACTGGATCGCGGCGCGCAAGGCGACGTCCTCCTCGCCCTCGGCGAAGACCATCCGCTTGGGATTGGCGCGAGCGAGCGCGTAGATGTTGGTGAGCGCCGAAGTCGTCGGGTTGAGCCGAGACTTCAGGCGGTGGGCATATTCGTCGAAATCCTCGATCCGCGCCTTGGCGACGCCCGAATCCATCGCCGCCTTGGCGACGGCGGAGGACACCACCTCGATCAGCCGCGGATCGAAGGGCGCGGGGATGATGTAATCGGTCCCGAATTGCGGGTTGGTGCCGTAGGCGGCCGCGACCTCTTCGGGCACGCGATCGCGCGCCAGCTTGGCGATGGCCTCGGCGGCGGCAATCTTCATCTCCTCGTTGATCGCGGTCGCCTGCACGTCGAGCGCCCCGCGGAAGATGAAGGGAAAGCCGAGGACGTTGTTGACCTGGTTGGGAAAGTCGCTGCGGCCGGTGGCGACGATCGCGTCGGGACGCACGGCCTTGGCCGCGTCGGGCATGATCTCGGGCGTGGGATTGGCCATGGCGAAGATGATCGGCCGGTCCGCCATCCGCTTCACCCATTCGGGCTTTAGCGCGCCAGCGGCGCTGAGGCCGAGGAAAATGTCGGCCCCGACCAGAGCCTCTTCCAGGTTCCTGGCATCGGTGGGTGTCGCATGCGCGCTCTTCCACTGGTCGATGCCCTCGCGCTCGGGCGTTATCGGGCCCGAACGGTCGCACATGATGACGTTGTCGGGCCGCGCGCCCATCGCCTTGATCAGCGCGGTGCAGGCGATCGCCGCCGCGCCGGCGCCGTTGACCACCACCTTGACGTCCTTGATGTCGCGGCCGGTCAGATGACAGGCGTTGAGCAGGCCGGCGGCGGTGATGATCGCGGTGCCGTGCTGATCGTCGTGCATGATCGGGATGTTCATGCGTTCGCGCAGCGCCTGCTCGATGATGAAGCATTCGGGCGCGCCGATGTCTTCCAGGTTGATGCCGCCGAAGCTCGGCTCCATCAGCGCCACCGCCTCGATGAACTTGTCCGGATCTTCGGTGTCGAGTTCCAGATCGATCGCATCGACGTCGGCGAAGCGCTTGAACAGCACCGCCTTGCCTTCCATCACCGGCTTGGAGGCGAGCGCGCCGAGATTGCCCATGCCGAGGATCGCGGTGCCGTTGGAAATCACCGCGACGAGATTGGCCTTGGCGGTGTATTTGGCAGCATCGTCGGGGTTGTCGGCGATCGCCTGGACCGGAACGGCGACGCCCGGCGAATAGGCCAGGCTGAGGTCGCGCTGCGTCGCCATCGGTTTGGACGCGACGATCTCGATCTTACCGGGGCGCCCGGTCTCGTGATAGAAAAGCGCCTCGCGGTCGCTGAATCCGGAACGTTTCTGCTCGGCCATGATCATCCCCCTGCGCGACGATTCGCGTCCTAGCGCGGTGCAGCGATCCGGGAAAGCGCTGCTATGGTCGTGGGGGGGGGACGAGCCCGGTCCGTGCAGGGTCGCGCTGTTTCCACGGGCGAACGGTTCGGAACCGGTGACCCGGCGCCCTGGCTCGGCTAACCGGACGCCATGTCCACCGCGACGCCGTCCAAGCCAACTCCGATGATGGAGCAATACCTCGCGCTCAAGCGCGAGGCGGGCGATGCGCTGCTGTTCTACCGCATGGGCGATTTCTTCGAGCTGTTTTTCGAAGATGCGAAGGTTGCGGCGGGCGTGCTCGACATCGCGCTGACCAGCCGGGGCGAACACGACGGCGCGCCGGTGCCGATGTGCGGGGTACCGGTGCATTCGGCGGAGGGCTACCTGGCGCGGCTGATCAAGGGCGGCTGCCGCGTCGCCATCGCCGAACAGACCGAGACACCCGAGGAAGCGAAGGCACGGGCGAAGCGCGAGGGTACCCCGAGTTCCAAGGCGCTGGTCGCGCGCGACATCGTCCGCTTCGTCACCGCCGGGACGCTGACCGAAGAGGCGCTGCTCGATCCGCGCAGCGCCAATCTCCTGGCGGCGGTCGTTCCCCTTCGTGACAGCGTGGGGATCGCCACCTGCGAAATCTCGACCGGGCGCATGGAGCTCGAGGAATGCGCGCCGGAAGCCCTCGACGCCGCGCTGGCGCGGATCGGCGCGCGCGAGATCGTCGTGCCCGAGGATTGGGAGGATCGGCCCGAAGGTGCGACGATGCGCGCCCGCTCCGATTTCCGCAGCGAGGACGGGGAAGCGCGGCTCAAGACGATCCACGGACTGGCGACGCTCGACGGGCTGGGCAATTTCTCGCGGCCGATGCTGGCGGCGGCGGGCGGGCTGATCGCCTATCTCGACCACGCCGGGCGCGGCACCCTGCCCTTCCTGCTGCCGCCCGTGGCCCGCAGCGGGGCGGCGCATCTGGCGATGGATGCCGCGACCCGCGCCAGCCTGGAAATCTGCGAAACACAGAGCGGCGCCCGCCAGGGCAGCCTGCTCGCCTGCGTCGACCGCTGTTCGACCGGTGCCGGATCGCGGCAATTGGCGGAAGACCTCTGCGCCCCGCTCGGCGATCGGGAAGCGATCGGGGCACGCCATGCCGCGGTGCAGCGGTTCCATCGCGACCCGCTGCTGCGCGCCGACCTGCGTTCCGCCCTGCGCGGCGTGCCCGACATCGGTCGCGCGTTGGGCCGGATCGTCGCCGGGCGCGGTAGCCCACGCGATCTCGGCCAGGTTCGCGACGGGCTGAACCAGGCGCGCCGGCTGCGCGACTCGTTGCGCAGAGCGGGGGACCTGCCCGATCTGCTCGCGCGGATGGGCGAGGCGTTGGGCGGGCACGGCGCGCTGACGGACCTGCTCGACCGCGCGCTGGTCCCCTCGCCGCCGACCGAGCGGCAGCAGGGCGGCTTCATCGCGCCCGGCTACGACCACGCGCTGGACGACCTGCGCGAGACCAGCGGCAACGCCCGCAAGGCCATCGCCGCGCTCGAAGCGAGATACCGCGCCGATACCGAGACGCCATCGCTCAAGATCAAGCACAACAAGGTGCTCGGCTATTTCATCGAAGTGCCGGCCAAACACGGCGACCGGCTGATGGCGGCCGACAGCGGCTTCACCCACCGCCAGACCATGGCCGGCGCGGTGCGGTTCAATTCGCTGGGCCTGCACGAGGAAGCGACCCGCATCGCCGAGGCTGGCGCGCATGCACTGGCGGCGGAGGATTCGCATTTCGAGGAGTTGACCGGCGAAGTGGTGTCCCGCCGCGAGGCGATCGCCGCCACAGCCGCGGCGCTGGCGCGGATCGACGTCTGCGCCGCCCTCGCCGAGCGCGCTGCCGAGGGCGACTGGTGCCGCCCCGAAATGCTCGAGGAAGCCTGTCTCGAGGTGACCGGCGGCCGCCATCCGGTGGTCGAGGCGGCGCTGGCGAAATCGGGCGAACGCTTCGTCGCCAACGACTGCCGGCTGGGACCCGAAGACCGGCTGTGGCTGATCGGCGGGCCCAACATGGGCGGCAAATCGACCTTCCTGCGCCAGAACGCGCTCATCGTGCTCCTCGCCCAGGCCGGCAGTTTCGTCCCCGCCCAGGCCGCGCGGATCGGCATGGTCGACCGGTTGTTCAGCCGCGTCGGCGCGAGCGATAATCTGGCGCGCGGCCGTTCGACCTTCATGGTCGAGATGGTCGAAACCGCCGCCATCCTGCGCCAGGCGACGGATCGCAGCTTCGTGATTCTCGACGAGGTCGGGCGGGGAACCTCGACCTACGACGGAATGGCGCTCGCCTGGGCGGTGGTCGAGGCGGTGCATACGACGCTCGGCTGCCGCTGCCTGTTCGCGACGCATTACCACGAGCTCTCCCGCCTCGCCGACAGCTGCGAGGCGCTGAGCCTGCACCATGTCCGCGCGCGCGAATGGAAGGGAGCGCTGGTGCTGCTGCACGAGCTTGCCCGGGGGGCCGCCGACCGCAGCTACGGACTTTCGGTGGCGAAGCTGGCGGGCGTTCCGGAACCGGTGGTGAAGCGCGCCAGAGCGGTGCTCGACAAGCTCGAGAAGGGCCGATCGGAAACCGGCGGGCTCGCCGCCGGGCTGGGAGACCTTCCCCTCTTCGCCGCCAGCACGAGGATCGAGGAGAAACCAGTCGATGTTCTGGGCGAAAGGCTGCGCACGATCGATCTGGACGCTTTGACGCCGCGCGAAGCGCTCGCGCTTCTCTACGAACTGAAACGCGAAGCGACCGAACCGCGATCCGACTGACATCGGTGGGTTACGGAACCGCGCGGCGCCGTCTCCGCTGTTGGGGGATGGCGCAGGACGATCCTCCCGAAGATGTCGACAATTCGACCCATTGGGCCGAGCTGCGGACCGACCTCGCCGAGGATCGCAACATCATGGCGATGGAACGGACCTTCGCCGGATGGATGCGCACCGCCTTCGCGGCAATCGGGATCGGTCTGGGTTTCAAGGCGGTGTTCGGTGCCTTCGATCCGCCGTGGCTGGCGAAGGCGATCGCCACGCTCTTCATCCTTGCCGGCGGTTGGCTGGCGATCACCGCGCAGCGGCGCGCCTGCCATACGCTCGACAAGCTGAGCGCACACAAGTTCGAGGCCATACCTTCCCCGAACTTTCGCGTGCTCGCCTATGCCGTGGCGGCGGGTTCGCTGCTTCTTACCGCCGGCCTCTGGGTGCTCAACGACGGCAGTCTTGCCGGCTGATCAGCTGCCGTCGCCCCGCAGTCCGTCGGGCTTGTGGCCCTTGCCGTATTTGTCGACATTGTCGTCATGATTGGGCTCGCCGCGATAGGCGTCCATGTCGACCCGGCCCGAACTTTCCATGTCGCGCATGTGATCGACCGTGTCCTGCGTCGAATCGCCCATCAAACCGCTCTCGTTTTCGCCCTTGGTGCTTTCGGTGGGCGAAGTGTTGGTTTCGGTGGTGCCGCGCGCCTGCTCGGCCACTTCCTGCGCCTGCGAGCGATGGTCGTCCTGCTCGTCGTTGTGCGTTTCCGGCGCGAGACCGGACTGGCGCATTTCCTGGCTCTCGGGCTTGGAATTCTTGTCGTCGGACATTGGTATTCTCCTTTGGCCGATCAACGGCCCGGCCCCCGCGCCGTTCCTAGCGGGTAGGGACCGGTTCCTCGCCGGAATAGTCGTAGAAGCCGCGCCCGGACTTGCGGCCGAGCCAGCCGGCCTCGACATATTTCACCAGCAGCGGCGCCGGCCGGTACTTCGCGTCGCGGGTGGTCTTGTAGAGCACCATGATGATGTCGAGGCAGGTGTCGAGCCCGACGAAATCGGCGAGCTGCAACGGCCCCATCGGATGGTTGAGGCCGAGCCGGCAGCCCTTGTCGATATCCTCGATCCCCGCGGTCGACTGGCCGAGCACGAACACCGCCTCGTTGATCATCGGCAGCAGGATGCGGTTGACCACGAAGCCGGGCTCGTCCTGCGAGAGCACGACCTGCTTGCCGAGACCTTCGGCGAAGGCGGTGATGCGGTCGGTGGTCGCCTGCGCGGTGGCGAGGCCGGGGATCACCTCGATCAGCCCCATCACCGGCACCGGATTGAAGAAGTGCAACCCGATGAAGCGCGCGGGATCGGGCGCGTAATTCGCCATCCGGGTGATCGGGATCGAACTGGTGTTCGACGCCATGATGGCATCCGGCGCCAGCACCTTGCCGGCCTTTTCGAAGATCGCCTGCTTGATCGGCTCCTTCTCGGTCGCCGCCTCGATGATGAGGTCGGCATCCTTCATCGGCGCATAGTCGGCGACCGGAGTGATCCGCGAAAGCGTGGCCTCGGCATCGGCGATCTCTATCTTGCCGCGTCCGACCAGCTTGCCGAGCGCCTTGTCGATCCCGGCGTGGGCTTTCTCGGCGGTGGCGAGGTCGACATCGGCGAGTATCACCGCCTTGCCGTGTGCCGCCACGGTCTGCGCAATGCCGGAGCCCATCTGCCCCGCCCCGATCACCGCCACCGTCTCGATCATGCTCGCTTCCTTCGCACTTGCAGCAAAGACGCGGCCCTAACGGGCAACACGGGGAGTGGCTAGCGGTTCTTGCCCGGAATCCATGTCACATCGCGCGAACCATCGTCGTTGGCGATCCGGGCGAGCACGAAGAGATAGTCGGACAAGCGGTTGACGTAGGCGAGCGCCTGCGGGTTGGTCGGAGCGGTTTCGGCCAGCGCAGTGACGCTGCGCTCGGCTCGGCGGACGGAAGCGCGCGCGACATGCAGGCGGGCCGCAGCCTCGCTGCCGCCCGGAAGCACGAAGCTGGTCAGCGGTTCGAGCCGGGTGTTGAGCGCATCGATGGCACGTTCGAGCCATTCGACCTGTGCCGAGATCAACCGGAGCTCCATTTCGCCGGGTGCAAAATCAGCGTCCGGACCGGCGGGTGTCGCGAGATCGGCACCCAGATCGAAGAGATCGTTCTGGATGCGATAGAGCGCCTCGGCATGCTCGCTGTCGGTCAGCGCCGCCGCGGCGAGACCGAGCGCCGAGTTCGCCTCGTCCACCGCGCCGATCGCTTCCATCCGCGGCGCATGCTTGGCGAGGCGCGAGCCGTCGACGAGCCCGGTCGAGCCGTCGTCGCCGGTGCGGGTGTAAATCTTGTTGAGCTTGACCATGGCCGCGCGCTAGCGGCGTTACTGCGAAATCGCCAGAATGATCGCCACCACCACGATCGCCAGCGCCTGATACTTGATGCGGTTGAACATCATCTTGTTCTGCAGCAGCTGCATGTCGGTCGCGGTCTCGCCCTTGCCGGTTTCGAGATCGACCTTGGTGGTCTTGAGGAAGGCGACAACGCCGCGCACCAGCGAAAACACCGTCAGCGCGACGAGGAGGACGAGAACGAGGATCAGGAAGGTGGTCATGGCCCCTACGATGTAGGGGCCGAAAGCGAAATGTCATCCGGAAATCGGTGCAAGCGCAATTGCTCGGCGAGTAAGCGGCCGTCTTCCCCCGCCGCGCGCCGATCCGCGAGCGACGGCGAATTGCGGCTTTTCGCGAGCTTGTTCCCGCTGCGGTCGAGCAGCAATTCGTGATGGTGCCAGCGCGGCACCGGAAGCCCGAGCAGTTCCTGGAGGACCCGGTGAACATGGGTCGCATGGAACAGGTCGCGTCCGCGCGTCACCAGCGTGACCCCGTCCGCCGCATCGTCGAGCGTGGCGGCAAGATGATAGCTCGCCGGTGCATCCTTGCGCACCAGCACGACATCGCCGAATTCGCGCGGATCGGCCGGGTGCGACCCGGCCATCGCGTCCGACCACACGACCTCGCCGACCTGCGCCACGGCCTTGTCCATGTCGAGCCGGAGCGCGGCGGGCTTTCCGGGATCGAGCAGCCGGCCCTTGCAGGTGCCGGGATAGATCGCCCCATCGTCCCCCATGCGCGGACGCGCGGCCTCGATCTCGGTGCGCGTGCAGGTGCAGGGAAACAGCAGCCCCTGCTCCAGCAGCAGCTCGGTCGCGGCGCGGTAGGTTTCGAGGCGGCTCGATTGCGCGGGCACGTCTTCCCATTCGAGCCCCAGCCATTCGAGATCGCGGCGGAATTCGTCCGCCAGTTCGGGGCGCGAACGCGGTCCGTCGATATCCTCGATCCGCAGCAGGAACCGCCCCCCCTTGTCGCGCGCGAGGTCGTGCGCGGTGACCGCTGAGAAGGCATGGCCGAGGTGGAGCGAGCCATTGGGACTGGGGGCGAAGCGGGTGACGATCATCGAGGCGGCGATAGACAATGGTGCGCGAATGTCGCGACTCGCGGGACAAGCTTGTGGATAGGCTGTCTGTAACAGGCTTGACGCTTTAGGTTGCAAGTGCATTTTCGCAGATGTCGGGGAGGGACGCGAAACGGTGTCGAACCTGAGTGTGAAGCAGAATGTTTAGGGCGGATCTGCTCGAACGGGCGGCGCGCTTCCGCAGCGCGGAGGAGGATCCGGCGCGCAGGCTGGAGAGCTGTCCCAGCCTGGTGCTCAACGCCGACTATACCCCGCTGTCCTATTATCCGCTCAGCCTGTGGCCGTGGCAGACGGCGATCAAGGCGATCTTCCTCGACCGGGTGGTGGTGATCGAAAGCTACGACCGCCACGTCCATTCGCCCAGCCTAGACATGAAGATCCCGAGCGTGATCGCGCTCAAGCAATACGTCCGCCCGAGCGAGTTTCCCGCCTTCACTCGCTTCAACGTATTCCTGCGCGATCGCTTTTCCTGCCAGTTCTGCGGCGACATGAAGAACCTGACCTTCGACCATGTCGTCCCCCGCCGGCTGGGCGGACGAACGACATGGGAAAACATCGCCACAGCCTGCGCCCCCTGCAACATGAAGAAGGGGGGGCGCACGCCGAAACAGGCGGGCATGCAGCTCTATGCCGAACCGATCCGGCCGACGCACTGGCAGTTGCAGCAACACGGCAAGCAGTTCCCGCCGAACTACCTCCACGAAACCTGGCGCGACTGGCTCTACTGGGACATCGAGCTGGAGGCCTGAGACCCGCGGCTCGATTTCATCGAAAAGGGCAGCACCGTTCGGAGAACGGCGCCGCCCTGAGATCGACCAGCCTGGCTGGACGGGTACCTGCGATTACTCGGCGGCTTCATCCACCGCGTCTTCGGCCTGATCGCCCATTTCGCCCATGGCGTCGGCCTCTGCGTCGAGCGCTTCTTCCTGCGCTTCGTCGCCCTGCGCTTCGGCGAGATCGGCCTGCTCCTCGAGAACGTCTTCCTGCGATTCGTAAGCCTGTTCGGTCAGATCTTCCTGAGCTTCCTGCTCGCTTTCGGCGCACGCGCCCAAGGTAGCGAAAGCAAAAGCGGATGCGACGAGCGTGGCGGATTTGAATTTCATGAATTATCCCCTTGTTGCTGCCCGAAATGGCAGAAGCGAATTGTGGCGAAGGTAAGAACGCCGGTCAAACCGGAAAGCGGCATATCGGCGTTCCGGTCAAGAACTATTACTCCCCTGACCCATGAAGCGAGAACTAGGTCACAGCGGCTTTTCTGGAAAATTCTTCCTCATGCCATTCGCCGCTGTCCAGGACTTCGGCAAGATTGCGCGCGGCTTCGGCGATGTCGGCGAAGCTGAGGTAGGCGGGCGCGAAGCCGAAGCGGAGAATGTCGGGATCGCGGAAGTCGCCGATCACGCCGCGGGCGATCAGCGCCTGGCTGAGCGCGTAGGCGTTCTCGTGGCGGAAGGAAAGCTGGCTGCCGCGCGCAGCGGGATCGCTCGGGCTGACGAGATCGATGTCGACGCCGTGTTCGGCGAGGCATTGGCGGAAGAATTCCGACAGTGCTTTCGATTTCCCGTAGAGCCGGTCGACCCCGATCTGGGCGATCAGGTCCACCCCCACCTCCAGCGCCGCGAGCCCCAGGATCGGAGGCGTGCCGCACAGCAGGCGGTCGGTAGCGGCGCCGGGCTCGTAATCGTCGGAGAAGGCGAAGGGCGCGGCATGGCCCATCCAGCCGCTGAGCGGTTGTTGCAGTGTTTCGTGGTGGCATTCGGCGACGAAGGCGAAGGCCGGGGCGCCGGGGCCTCCGTTCAGATATTTGTAGCCGCAGCCGACCGCGAAATCCGCCTCGCATCGGTTCAGGTGGACCGGAAAGGCGCCGACCGAATGCGACAGGTCCCACAGCACCAGCGCGCCCGCATCGTGCGCGGCCCGGGTCAACGCCGCCATGTCGAACAGCGCTCCGGTCTTGTAATGCGCATGGGTGAGAAGGAGCAGCGCGACCTCTCCGTCGAGCGCGTCCAAGAGGCTGGCGCGCTCAGCCAACCGGCGTTCGGCCAGGCCCTGCTTCTCCAGCCCGTCGATCATGTAAAGGTCGGTCGGGAAATTGCCCGGTTCGCTCAGCACGGTCTTGCGGCTCGGCCGCCCTTTCGATTCCTGGAGGGCCAGCGCGGCGGAAATCAGCTTGAACAGGTTCACGCTGGTGCTGTCGGCGGCGATCACCTCGTGCGGCTGCGCCCCGATCAGCGGGGCGATCTTGGCGCCGACCCGCTGCGGCATGGTGATCCAGTCTGCCGAATTCCAGCTGCGGATCAGCCCCTCGCCCCATTCGCCGCGCACGACCTTGGCCAACCGATCGGGCGTAGCCTTGGGCAGGCAGCCGAGCGAATTGCCATCGAGGTAGATAACCCCCTCGGGCACTTCGAAACGGCCGCGATATCCCGCTAGCGGATCGGCGGCGTCGAGGTGCCTGGCGCGCTCCAGCATCTAGAGTTCCCGCAGGATCGCGCGGGTGAGCCCCGCATCGCCGCCGGCGATCTTGAGCGGCAACGCGATCAGCTCGTAGCGGCCTTCGGGCACGCCATCGAGCACCAGCCCTTCTAGGATGCGCATGTCGTGATCGAGCACCTGCCGGTGCGCGTCCATCGTCTTGCTGTCCTGCGGGTCGACCGAGGGCGCGTCGGTGCCGATCAGCCTGACCCCCTGAAAAGCGAGCCATTCGACGGTCGGCGCGGCGATGGCGGTGAAGCTGCCGTCCCATTCGTCGTGCGGAAAGGTATCGAAGGTCCGGAACAGCACGCGGTCGGCGCTGCCCAGATGCGGCAGATCGCCGATGTCGATCTCGCCCCCGGTCACCCCGCGCGCATCGACCACCAGGCATTCGCCGATGTAGGGGTCGAGCGAGACGCTGGCGATGTCGGGCGCATCCGCGCCGTAATGCAGAGGCGCGTCGCCGTGGGTGCCCGAATGGGTGCTCATGGTCATCCGCCCGACATTGACCGGCGAGCCGTCTTCCATCCGCCAAGTCCGCTCGAAGGCGAACGGCGTATCGCCCGGCCACACCGGCAGCCCGGGGCGCAAGGTCTGCGAGATATCCCAGATGCGCTTGCTCACAGCGCGGTCCTCACACTCAGCAGTTCGGGAAAGAACGCCTGTTCCAGCACCTTGCCGAGATAGGGCACGCCGGGCGTCCCGCCGGTGCCCTTCTTGAAGCCGATGATCCGCTCCACGGTCTTGAGGTGCCCGAAGCGCCAGCGCTGGAAGTGATATTCGAGATCGACCAGCTTTTCCGCCAGCTCGTAGAGATCCCAGAGATCCCGCGGGTTGCGATAGATTTCCGCCCACGCCGCCTCGACCGCCTCGGATCGGTCCCATGCGGCCTCGTGCGGGCGGTTCAGCACCGCCTCGGGGATGGCGAAACCGCGGCGCGACAGCAGTGCGATGGTCTCGGCATAGATGCTGGGGCGAGTCAGTTCCGCACGCAGCTGCGCCGCGACCTCCGGCACCGCCTCGTGCATGGTCACCATGTCGGGATTGCGCCCGCCCAGCAGGAATTCCATCAGGCGGTACTGCGCGCTCTGGAAGCCGCTCGACCCGCCCAGGTGCGGGCGGACGGTCGAATAATCGTGCGGCGTCATGGTGCTGAGCACGTCCCAGCTCTGGATCAGCTGGCCCTGCGCGCGCGCGACCCGCGCCAGCATCTTGAACGCGGGCCTCAGGTCGTCGGCGCCAATGCGTTCGCGCGCAGCCTCCAGCTCGTGCAGGCACAGCTTGAGCCACAGCTCGCTCGCCTGGTGGACGATGATGAAGAGCATCTCGTCATGCGCGCCCGAGACCGGGTGCTGCGCCGCCAGGATGCGGTCGAGATCGAGGTAGGAGGAATAGGTGACGTCTTTCGTCATCCGGGCGCCCTAGCGCGGGACGGGGAAAAGCGAAACTATCCCTCGATCGTCCTTGCCGCCGGATGGTGCCGGTCGAGATGCTTGCAAATGATCCTGAGGTTGCGGGTGTTCGAACGGAAGGCGAGATCAAACACGTCGCCGAGCAGGGGCACCGCGCCGATCGCGGTGTCGAAGGCGATGTTGCCGCCCATCCGCCACAGCTTCCATTTCGGCAGCCCGAGGTTCTTCGCCTCCCAGACGATATAGGCCCCCATGCCGGCCGCGACGATGTCGCCGACGACGGGGATCAGCCCGATGATCGAATCGAGCCCGACGGGGTAGTTGATACCGGGAATGCGGAAACTGCGTTCGAGCACCTGCTCCATCGCTTCCACCCGCCGCCGGATCGACAGCGGATCGGTCCCGGTCGGCAGATCGAGTCCCATCGGCCGGAATTGCGGGTCAGGTCGCTCGGGTTCCATCATCGTCAGATGGGCGCGCGGGAAAGCGGGAACAAGGGGTGGAGGTTCCACGGGTTCTCCGCGAATCCCTCGACGTCGGCGCGCACCATGGACCAGCGGATCGGGGCACCGATGGGGATGAAGGGATTGAAGGCAGTGAGCGCCGATTCCGCTTCGGCCAGATAACTGGCGCTCTCGGCGGGATCGGCGGTGTTGTTTGCCAGATCGACGAGGAAATCGACGTCTTCCGAACAGATCGCCCGAGTCACGCCGCAATGGAACTGGTTGAGGAACCACAGCGCACCGCCGAAACGGGCGACCCGGTCGCGCAGGACCAGATCGGGTTCGCCGCCCTCCACGCCCGCGCCGGTGATCCGGACCAGCCGTACTCCGATCTCGCCCCACTGTTCCGCCAGGCCGCGCAGCAGGATATCGGCGCCCGGACCTTCCGGCATGGCGATCCGCAACACCACCTCGCCGTTCGCCTGCGCCCAATTCGCGACTGCGGCGCGGGCGCGTTCGCGCCGCTGGTCGATGGAAAGCTCCGTCCATCGTTCGCTCGCCGCTTCCGGGGCGCCCGAGAGATCGGGCGGCATCAGCCGCGTGGTCGGGTTCCAGCCGGCGATGTTGAACGGTTGGATCAGTGCCGCCCGGTCGAGCGCCAGCGCCAGCATCTCGCGGTTTTCCGGTTCGGCGAGGAAGCCCTCTGCGCGGCGGACGTCGAAGCCGAACAGGCCGATCGCCGAATCGAGCCGGATGGTCCCGCGCGACAGCGGACCGGCATCCGCCAGCGGCAGATCGATCAGCGTGCCCCCCAGAATCACGTCGTAGCGACCCTCGGCGAAGCCTTCGGTTGCCGCGCGGGCGTCGACCGCGACCAGACGGAGTTGACGAAGCTCCTCTTCCCATTCTGGCTGAAGCGGGAGGCCGCGGGTTTCGGGAGGCATGGCGGCAAAGCGCAGCGCTTCGCCCTGGCGCGCGAAGGTCATCGGACCCAGGGCCGCCTCGCCGATGGCAAGGCCCATCTCCGGTTGGGCGAGCAGCTGGAGCAGCTCGGGCATCGGACTCTTGAGCCGGATCTCGACCACCCGGCCGGTCATGGCTCTGACGTCGCGCAGCTTGGCGAAATCGAGACCCATGGAGGTACCTTCGAGCTGGGTCAGCGTCCGACGGAGTGAATCGCGCACCCCCTGTGCGGTGAGCCGACCGCCCCCCGGGAGATCGAACTCGCGGATCCGGAAGATGTAGCTGGTGCCGTCGTCGGTCACGATCCAGCGCTCGGCGATCGCCGGGACGACATTGCCCGCCTCGTCGAGCCGGACCAGCCCCTGGGCGGTCGCGGCGCGAACGTGCTGGCCGGCAAGGCCGAGCCGGAGACCGCGGGTGTTGAGATCTTCCGCTTCGCCGATGATGGCGATATCGACGATCCCGTCCTGCCGGGCATCGCCGCAGGCGGCAAGCAGAAGCGTCAGGAGCAAGAGGGCAGCGCGGTGCATTCCGGCTGCGCTAGCAAGTCATGTGCGCCGCGTCAGCCATTGACGCATGCCCGAATGGCTTCAGAGCTTGCGCAACCGCCCGTTCCAACCGTGGTTGATCGGCAGGCTGACCGCGGGCCGGGCGTAGGATGGGACTTCCGTGTCCTTTCCGGACGAGGACGGCGCGCGGGCGAGCTTGGGATCGATATCCTCTTCGAAAGCCACGCCGATGCGATTGTCCTGGACCCAGGCGACGCTGCCCCTGACCGCGCCGATGTTTCGCAAGGTCACGGTGACCCGGGCACCGCGTTCGACATCGATGTCGCCTTCCGCCATCATTCCGCCGGCCGAAAGGTTGCGGATCTTCGCGCGCACGCTCTCGCTTTTCCCTTCGACGAGGAGCTCGCCCATGAGGAACAGGCTGTCGCGATCAAGATTGCGCGTGTCGACGGCGGACATTGTGATCGGTTCCCTTCCCGATTCTGATAACCCGAGCCCGTAACGAACGGGTCCGAGACTTGCTAGCGCAAAGGATTGAACAAAGGGTAAGCGTGCCCCGGCGGGACAGTCCTGCTATCGGTCGCGCGAGACCTTTTCGCTGCGCTCGTGCGCTTCCTGCGCCTCGACCGTCATCGTCGCCACCGGCCGGGCGATCAGTCGCCTGAGACCGATCGGATCGCCAGTGACCTCGCAATAGCCGTATTCGCCCTCGTCGATGCGCCGCAGCGCCGAATCGATCTTGGCTACCAGCTTGCGCTGGCGGTCGCGGGTGCGCAATTCGATGCCCCAATCGGTCTCGCTCGAGGCGCGATCGGCAAGATCGGGTTCGCGGATCGGCCCTTCCTGCAGCGACTGCAGCGTACTCTCCGCCGCGTCGCGGATCGAGCGCTTCCATTCGAGCAGCAGCAGGCGGAAATAATCGAGCTGCCGGTCGCCCATATATTCCTCGGATTCGTCGGGGACATAGTCCTCTCCGACCGCGGCTTTCACCCGGGCGAGCTTCTTTTCATCAAGCTTGATCGCGGTGGCCATCGAACCCTCGAACCCCAGAACCGATCGGCCGTCGCCACCCCGCCGCGCCGGTTTGCCCGTGTCGCTGCCGCCGGTCCGATGGGCGCGGCCTATAGGCACCCGCCCCAGAGGGCACAAGCGGCAATCCGAGAAAGCACCGAGGTGTGACATGCCGGTACCGTCCAGCGGTCGCCAGCAGCGTTAACCGATTGTTGACCATAGTGTCGCAGGAAGAGTGTGCCGACCCAGCAAAGCGCACCGGGCCCGGCGAACAGGGGGGTAAATGAAATGGAACTCAAGACCATTGCGGGCGGCGCGGGGGCCGTCGAACAAAAATACGGAGCGGGGGCGCTGATCGGCGAATGCCTGTCGTCCTATGCGGGGGGCAACATCGCCGCGCTCTACGACCTCGGCGTCGCCTTCTCGACCGGAAGCCGGGGGGTGGCCTGCGACATGATCGAGGCGCACAAATGGTTCAACATCGCCGCCTCCGAGGGGCACGAGGAAGCGGCCTGGTGCCGGGCCGACATTTCCGAGGAGATGACGGCGCGCGAAATCGCCGAGGCCCAGCGCCGCGCACGCCAGTGGCTTGCCGCCGGGGCCCGCCGGGTCGCCTGATCCCGAACGCCAGGCTCAGCCCTTCCTGAAGGGCAGCCGATCCTCGAGATAGTTGCGTTCCAGCGCCACGCCGGCGCGCTCGCGCTCGAGGAAATCGCCGACAGCCGCGCGAAAGCCCGGATCGGCAATCCAGTGCGCCGACAGGGTCGCCACCGGCTCGTAGCCGCGCGCCAGCTTGTGCTGGCCCTGCGCCCCCGCCTCGACCCGCGAAAGGCCGAGCTCGATCGCGGCATCGATCGCCTGATAATAACTCAGCTCGAAATGCAGGAAGCGGATGTCGCGCGTGCATCCCCAATACCTTCCGTAAAGCGCGTCCTCGCCGATGAAATTGAGCGCGCCGGCCACCGGTTCGCCATCGAGGGACGCCAACACCAACATCAGCCGATCGCCCATGCGTTCGTGAAACAGGTCGAACGCCTGCCGGGTGAGATAGGGCGATCCCCATTTGCGCGCGCCGGTATCCTGATAGAATATCCAGAAGGCGTCCCAGTGTTCGGGCCGGATGTCCGCACCGCGCAACCGCGCGATCCGCACCCGGGACTGCGCGGCCCGGCGTTCCTTGCGCAAATCCTTGCGCTTGCGCGAGGACAGCGCGCCGAGGAAATCCGGGAAATCGTCATAGCCGCGGTTGAACCAGTGATACTGGATGTCGCGGCGCGTCAGCCACCCTGCATCCTCGAACAGCGGAGCCTGCGCCGGATCGATGAAAGTCGCATGAGCCGAGGAAAAGCCGTTCTGGCCGCACAACTGCTCGGCGGCGCCCAGCAGCGGACCGGCAAGCGCCTCGTCGGACAGCAGCAGCCGCGGCCCGGTTGCCGGTGTGAACGGCGCGGCGATCTGCAGCTTGGGATAGTAGCGGCCTCCGGCACGCTCGTAGGCATCCGCCCAGGCGTGATCGAAGACGTATTCGCCCTGGCTGTGCGATTTGAGATAGGCCGGCATGGCGGCGAGCAAAGGCCCGTCCTCCCCCCGCGACACGACGATCGGCACCGGCTGCCAGCCGGTTCCCTCGCCGACGCTGCCCGAATCCTCCAGCGCGGTGAGGAAAGCGTGCGAGACGAAGGGGTTGCCGCCCGCCAGCGCATCCCATTCGGCGCGGTCGAATGCCCCGACCGAGCCGCCGACTCTGGCGATCAGCTCGCTCACCCCAGACCGGCCCCTTCCGCGATCGGCGCATCGGCATGCAGGCGAGCGGTTTCCCGCTTCCGAGCGCTGTCGACCGTCCAGGTGAGCACGGGGAAGCCGCGCCGCCGAAGATCGCCGGTAAAGCGATTGGGAAGCGCATCGACATGGTAGGCGATGAAATCCGGCCTTGCGATCCACAGCGCCAGATGCCGATGCCATGCCGATCGCGTGTGGCCGACGGCATCCTCGCGCATCACCAGCCCGCGCACCGTCTGCGGCGAATTCTCGCGGAACCAGCGCGACACGCGCGGGTCGAAGCTCATCACCGCATGCCGCCCACGATAACCGGACAGCCCCGCCTCCACCGCGGTGCAGCTGCGCTCGATATCGTAGCCCGGGCGCGACTTGATCTCGATCAGCACCGGCACCCGAGCGTCGACAAGCTCGAGTAGGGTGACCAGCCGGGCGATGCCGAATTCCCGGCCGCGATAGCGCAGTGTCTCGAGAAAGTCAGAGGCATGAAGGCCGAGCGCGCCCTCGCTCTCGACAAGCCGTTCCAGATCCCAGTCGTGGAACACCATGGCCGTCCCGTCGGCCGAGCGCTGGATGTCGCATTCGATGCCGAGGCCCACATCCGCGGCGGCGGCGAAAGCCAGCAGCGTGTTTTCGGGCAGATCGTCACCATGGAGCCCGCGATGGGCATAGGTCCATTGCGCCAGCCAGCCGACCCGCGCGGGGTCGGGCGGTGAGGTCAGAAGGCGGTCAAGCGCCCTTAAGGGCAATGATCGCATCCACTTCCACCGCGGCGTTGAGCGGCAGCACCGGCACGCCGACCGCGCTGCGGGCATGCTTTCCCGCCTCGCCGAAGATCTCCGCCATCAGGTCGGAAGCGCCGTTCACCACCTTGGGCTGGTCGGTGAAATCGGGCACGCTGGCGACGAAGCCCCCGAGCTTGACGATCCGTTCGACCCGCTCGAGCAGGCCTGCGGCCTGCAACTGGGCGACGATCATCAGCCCGCAGGCCCGCGCCGCCGCCTGGCCGCGTTCGAGCCCGATGTCCGCACCAAGCTTGCCGGTCACGAGCTCCCCGTCGATGAAGGGCAATTGCCCGGAAAGATAGGCTGTGCTCCCTTGCACCACGAGCGGCTGGTAGCTCGCCACCGGGGCGGCGGCCTTGGGCAGTTCGATGCCCAGTTCGATCAGGCGTTCGGCTATGCTCATGCGTCCTCCGTTTCCAGCTGCGCCATCAGCCAGGGCAGCGCTTCGTCCCAAGTATCGATTCGGGCATCGGCGTGCCCGGCCTTGTGCGCGCAGTCGATATGCGGGGCGAGCAGCGGCTCGCCGCACAGATGCAACGTCGTTATGTCCGGTATCGTCGCGTGCGCGGAATGGTGGTGCTGCGGCAGATCGTCGATGAAGATCGCCTTGCTCGGGCGGTATTCGTCGAGAATGCGCTGCAGTGCCGGACCCTTGGGCCCCTGATTGGTGAACACCCTGGCGTCGATGCCGTGGTTCTCGAGCTGGATGCGGCGCGTCTCCTGCCGTTCGTCGGTGAGGTTGGTCAGGATCACCACGTCCGCCTGTCCGGCAAGAGTGTTGATGCCCTCGACGGCTCCGGCGATCGGCAATTGCCGGTCCATCTGGGTGTCGAAGAATTGCCCGAGGTGGCGCCAGATTTCCTTCTGTTCCAGCGGCTCGCCGCTTTCGCGCCACCGCATGGCGGTGGAAAAATCGGCGCCCTCCATGACGAAATCGACCTCGGTCTCCTCGCCCAGCCAGTCGCGGAAATGGGCGACCATGTGGAGCAGGACCTCGTCGCAATCGGAAACGATCAGAGGGCGATTCATGCGTTGAGCTCCCGGCACGCCGCGACCAGCGCATCGGGCGTGGTCGAGAGGGCGTCCGCTGCCAGCACCAGGTCGGGCTCGTGATTGGCGAGGAACTCCAGCACGGCCGCCTGCACCCCGCGATCCTCGATGCCGTGGCGCAGCCGCTCGGGCGTCAGGCCGGTCAGCGACAGCAACCGCTCGGCGCGCGTCTCGTCCGCCAGCGCCCAGCCGAGCGCTTCCAGCGCGAGGACCTCGCGCGGACGGGTTTCGCTGGCGGCGGATCTACCGTGTGGAATTGTCTATCTCCATCGAAGGCCCTAACGCGCCATCGAACCCGTCGGGAGCAGGTCCGTGGCAAAACGTATAATGGTGGTCGAGGACAATGATCTCAACCGCAAGCTGTTCTGCGACGTGCTCAAGGCCAACGGCTTCGAAGTGGTTCCGGTTTCCGACGGGCAGAACGTGGTGGCGACCGCGCGCAAATTCGCGCCGCATCTGGTGATCATGGACATCCAGCTGCCCAATATCTCGGGACTCGATCTGATCGCCCAGCTCAAGAACGATGGCGGGCTGGCGAAGACCCCGGTGCTCGCGGTCACCGCCTATGCCGGAAAGGGCGACGAGGAGCGCATCCGCGATGCGGGGGCCGAGGATTATCTCGCCAAACCGGTCTCGATCGGCCCGTTCATGGCCGCGGTGCGCGAACTGCTGCCCGCCGAGGCGGGAAGCTAGACCCCCAGCACGAAACGTTCGAAGATGAAGGCCACGGTGGTGAGGCACAGACCGAAAATGAACATGCGATAGGCGAAGGTCAGGAAGCGGTATTTCTTGCGCTGGAGCACCTGCCCGTTCTGGTAGATATCGCGCAGCATCATCCGGAACATCGCCTCCTCCGTTTCCATCCGCTGCAGCACTTCCTCGGCCCATTCGTCCTCGTCGCGCGTGGTGAAATAGCCGAAGAACAGGCGATTGGGCGGCGGCGGCTTGGCCTTCCGCAACGATCCGATCGAGGGCAGGATGGCGATCACCGCGCACAGCGAGCTCATGAAGGCGAAGAAAGCGAGAATGGTCAACGACCATTCGATATCGCCGGCGACCGCCCGGCTGACCGAGATCGAAAAGACGACGAAGGTCGCCCCCATCAGGATCGAGGCCTTCTGGTCGGCCATCTGCGACAGCGCCTGGGTGTTCGCCTGCACGGTGCGCAGCATCTGCACGGCGTTACCCGCGAACCGGCGCGGCTCCGGCGTTTCGCCCGCGATATCCGCGTTCTCGACCATCGAATCCCCCTGTCGTTCAGGTGATGGCAAAGGGCCGCGCGCTTGACAAGCGCGGCCCCAGGCCGTTTGGCCGCTTGCCAGCTTTTGCGCGCAGGAAAGGGCTCGCCTTCCGCCCTCCACTCCCTGCCACGACACGAGGATTGCATCGCCATGGACCGCGCCGGAACCGACGCCAGGATTCGCGAGATCGCCGAACCCTTCAACAAGAAGGGCGTGACCATCACCGAGCAGACGACCTTTCAGAACGATCTGGAATTCGACAGCCTGACGGTGATGGATTTCGTCGCCGAGATCGAGGACGAGTTCGACATCATCATCTCGATGAACCAGCAGGCCGAAATCGAGAATTACGGCCAGCTCGTCGACGCGGTGCACAAGCTGCGATCCGCCTGATGAGTGAAGGTGTCAGCCAGCCGGACCGCCCGGCTCAGATGGAAGGGGACGGCGGCGACCTGTTCTCCAAGTTCGACAGCGTCATCGCGATGCGCGAGGGGCTCCTGTCGAAAGGGGTGGAAGATCCCTTCAACCTGGTGATGGAGAAGGTCCTCAGCCCCACCCGCGCGATCTGCAACGGGCGCGACACCATTCTGCTCGGCACCTACAATTACATGGGCATGACCTTCGACCCCGACGTGGTGGCGGCGGGCGAGCAGGCGCTGCGCGATTTCGGCAGCGGGACCACCGGCAGCCGCGTGCTCAACGGCACCTATCAGGGCCACAAGGAAGTTGAGCAGGCGCTCATGGATTTCTACGCCATGGATCATGCCATGGTTTTCTCCACCGGCTACCAGGCCAACCTCGGGATCATCAGCACCATCGCCGGCAAGGGCGACTACGTCGTCCTCGACATCGACAGCCATGCGAGCATCTGGGACGGCTGCAAGCTGGGCGATGCCGAGATCGTCCCGTTCAAGCACAACGATATCGAAGCGATGGAAAAACGCCTGCGCCGCATTCCAGAAGGCGCGGGCAAGCTGGTGGTACTCGAGGGCGTCTATTCGATGCTCGGCGACGTCGCGCCGCTCGCCGAGATGGTGAAGGTGGCCAAGAGATACGGGGCCATGGTGCTGGTCGACGAGGCGCATTCGATGGGCTTCATCGGCGAGAACGGCCGCGGCGTGGTGGAATCGGCCGGCGTGATCGACGATGTCGATTTCATCATCGGCACCTTTTCCAAGAGCGTCGGCACAGTCGGGGGCTTTTGCGTTTCGAACCACCCGAAGTTCGAGATCATGCGCCTGGTCTGCCGCCCCTACGTCTTCACCGCCAGCCTGCCGCCCAGCGTGGTGGCGACCGCCTGCACCTCGATCCGCAAGCTGATGACCACCGGCCACAACAAGCGCGCCCATCTGTGGGAGAACTCCAAGGCGCTGCATAAAGGCCTCAAGGATCTGGGCTTCCAGCTCGGCACCGAGGAGCCGGAGAGCGCGATCATCGCGGTGATCATGCCCGACCTCGAACAAGGCGCGGCGATGTGGGAGGCGCTGATCAAGGGCGGGCTCTACGTGAACCTGGCGCGTCCCCCGGCGACGCCTGCCAACATGACCCTGCTGCGCTGTTCGCTCTGCGCCGAACACAGCGCGGAGGAGGTCGGGGAAATCCTCGCGATCTTCGAACGGGCCGGCAAGGCGGTGGGCATCATCTGATCCGGAACGCCGGACCCCCTCGGCGCGTCTTCCACGCGAAGGAGACGCGAGAATGAAGACCACCAACACCGGCAGTGCGACCTACAAGGGCCTCGGCAAGAGCGGCAAGGGCCATGTCTCGACCGGGTCTGGCGCGCTTTCCGACCAGCCCTATGGCTTCAACACCCGGTTCGAGGATGCCCCCGGCACCAACCCCGAAGAACTGATCGCCGCCGCGCATGCGAGCTGCTTTACCATGGCGCTGTCCTTCAAGCTGGCCGAGGCGGGGCACGAGGACGGTTCGCTGGAAACCAGCGCCGAGGTGACGCTGGAAAAGGATGGAGACGGCTTCACCGTCACCAAATCCGCGCTGAAGACCAAAGGCGAGGTCCCCGGGCTCGACAAGGCGAAGTTCGAGGAGTTGGCCGCCGATGCCAAGGCGAATTGCCCGATCTCCAAGCTGCTGAATGCCGAGATCACGCTGGAGACCGAGTTCTCCGGTTAGGCTTTGTCCGCCGGATTGACCTGGGTGACGCCGGCGCAGGGGCCGCCGGCCTCGTCCTCGCTGCCGCCGAGCTGGGTGAGGACCAGGACCCCGCCGACCACCAGCAGAACGAAGACGGTGGTCACCGTTCCGAGATATTCGTCGATCACCCGCTTGATCGGCGCGCCGAACACCCGGAACAGGATCCCGACCGTCATGAAGATGAGCGCGCGGGCGAACAGGCTGGAAAGCACGAAGGTGACGAGGTTCATGCCGACGAAGCCGGCGGTGATCGTCAGCAGCTTGAACGGCACCGGGGTCGCCCCGGCGATCAGGATCGCCTCGAAATCGTATTCGCGCAGGTGGCAGGCGGCGATCGGAAAGGCCTCCGAAAGGCCGAGCGCGCCGATCAGCCAGACGCCGATCGTGTCGTAGAGCCCCCAGCCGATCGCATAGCCGAGCAGCGCCCCCGCGACGGAGGCGAGCGTGCAGACCAGCGCGAAGCGGACCGCCTTCTTCGGTTCGGCGAGGCACATCAGCCCGAGCAGCGGGTGCGGCGGAATGGGAAAGAAGGAGCTCTCGACAAAGCTGAAGAAGGCCAGCCACCACACCGCATGGGGATGCGCCGCCTTGTCCATCGTCCAGTCGTAGAGCGCGCGCAGCGGTTTCATCACCATGGCGCGGGCGCTTAGTGCAGGCCGGGAGGGCATGCAATCGGGCGCAGGGGGGCGGTGCGGTTGATGGATGCGGCTCTCCGGGCTAGGCTTGCCGGTGAGTGCGGGGCCGAGATCGGGGGATTCGGGCATGACGCGGAAGGGCATCGTCAATGTCGCGGGGGTCGTCACCCTGGCCGTGCTGACCGGTGTCGCCACGGTCTTCGGCGAGCGGATCGGCGACATGTTCATGCCTGCGAGCGCTGGCGCATCGTCTCCCGGCACGTCACCGGCCGCAGAGCCCGGCGGTTCGATCGCAACCGTCGAATATCCGAACGCGATGGAATTGACCGCAAGGCCCCGGGTCGGAGCCTGGGGACAGGGAGAAAGCGCCCGGTCGCTGGCGGCCGACAGCCTGCGGCGGGTCACCGACGGGCTGAAACTGCCGCGCGAAATGGCCGCCACCAGGATCGATTACCAGATCGCTGACGTGGTCCCGGGCGGTCAGGGCCGCAAACGGACCGCCAGCCTGGAAATCCTGCTCGAAGACGATGCGCGCGGCAGCGCCCGCTGCGGGCCCGAAACTTTCGCCTTCCGGGATAGCGGCGATCTCGCCGAGCAGATCACCGACCGGCTGAACGCCATCGTTTTCGAATCATACATGGGAGAAAAGATGACATGCGGATGATCGCAGCGGCCGCGGCCGCGCTGGTGCTTACGGGATGCGGCGAGGCGCAGGACCCGGCCGAAGAAGCCGATACCTCCCTGCCCTCCGCGGCCTCGGCCCCGGCACCCGGCCAGGAAACCGCGGCGGATGCCGACAATCCCTTCGCCGATGCGGCGGGCGAGACCGAGGCCGGTCCCCCGGCGCCGGCATGCCCGGACGAAGCAGGCCTGACCTGTGCCGGGCAATTGCGGATAGCTGCGGTCGACACGACTGTTTCGCGCGATCGCAACGCGTTCCTCGTTCGCGGCAGTTTGCGCTTCACCAATGCCGGCGCCGAGCCGGTCGAGGTGGCTCTGGTCGAAGCCGAGCCGACGTTGCGGCTCGACAACGGTGCCGCCTTCGGGGGCTCTGCCTATCGGGTTTTCAGCAGCGAAACCTGCAGCAGGAACAACACTCCGGACGAGTGCTACGCCAAGACGCCGGAAAAATTCTTCCTGCTCGAGCGCGGTGACAGCCCCCGCGAGATCAATTTCAGTTTTCGCAACAACAGCGTGGAAACCGGCCTCATCCCCAGCATGCCGGATGTCGACGCGGCGACCCTCAATCTCACGCTCACCACCGTTGCTCCATCCGGCGCCAAGAGGCAGCGGGAACTGTCCGTCAACAGCATACCGGTCACCGCAAGAGTTGGAGGCTAACCTCTTTGGCACTTTTTGTTTGACATCGTGACGCTCTTCGGTTAGCTAATCCGAACATCGCGATAGTGCGACTCGCCGGGGACGAGCCCGGCGCCGGAATAAACAACGAGGGCGGTCCAGCGGGCCGCCCTTTTGCGTTTCGGCCGGGCTCGTGCCCGCGAGGGACGTTCGGAAGGATCATGAAGCATGGGCGGGAAGACCCCCGAACCGGAATGGATGGCGCTTTTCCTGAGCGCGCTGCGCGAGCGGCCGGTGATCCGGGCGGCGGCGCGCACGGCCGGGGTGCCGCTCGCGACCGCCTATTCGCGGCGGCGGACCGACGAGGATTTCGCCCGCGAATGGAATGCCGCGCTGGGCAAGGAGGCCAGCGAGGACACGGGCGAGAACACGAGCGAAAACGGGACCGACGCCCTTGCCGGATGGGGCGGCGCGCGCCGGATCGGAAGCAAGCGGATCGCGCGCTTCCTCGAAACGCTCGCCGAAACCTCCAACGTCAGCGCCGCGGCGAAGACCGCGGGGATCGAAGTGCGGACGATCTACCGGCTGCGCCGCGACGATGCCGGTTTCGCGGCCCGATGGCAGGCGGCGCTGGCCGAAGGCTACGACAATCTCGAAATGGAGCTGCTGGCGCACCTGCGCGGCGGCGATGGCCACGAGGCGGACGCGGGGCGCAAGGGGAAGTTCGACACCGCCTCCGCCCTGCGCAGCCTGGCCGCGCACCGCGAGAGCGTGGCCCGT
Source organism: Qipengyuania sp. MTN3-11 (assembly GCF_042851825.1). Classification (NCBI taxonomy): domain Bacteria; kingdom Pseudomonadati; phylum Pseudomonadota; class Alphaproteobacteria; order Sphingomonadales; family Erythrobacteraceae; genus Qipengyuania; species Qipengyuania sp. MTN3-11. Next base: position 728,695 of record NZ_BTGM01000002.1, read on the forward strand.
GAGAAGGGCCGGCGGACGCTGGCCGACGAGGTCACCACGATCGCCAGCATCAACGCCAAGATCGATGCGTTGCGGGCGCGCGCGAAGGCGAACGAACGCGCGATCCGCAGCGCCCGCCGGAAGAAGGCACGCGATGACGAGGCGTGAGCGCGGGCACTCTCCCTCGCGCGGCACCTGGCTGCGCCGCCCCGGCACCCGTGCCGCCGCCGACAGGGAGGAACTGGCGCGGCTGCTCGCCCCTCACGAGATCGCCGCGCTGGGCAGCTATTACTGGGAAGGCTGGGCCCGCGACGCCCAGCTTCCCCCTCGGGAGGCGTGGCGCATCTGGCTGATCTGCGCCGGGCGCGGCTTCGGCAAGACGCGGGCGGGCGCCGAATGGGTGCGCGACGTCGCCCGCGCCGACGGCAGCGCAAGGATCGCGCTGGTCGGAGCGAGCCTGACCGAAGTGCGCAACGTCATGGTCGAGGGCGACAGCGGCGTGCTGGCCGCGGCGCCTGGGGCGCTGGCACCGGTGTTCGAGCCGAGCCTGCGCAAGCTGACCTGGGAGAACGGTGCCATCGCCTGGCTCTATTCGGCGGGCGAACCGGAAACCCTGCGCGGGCCGCAGCACAGCCATGCCTGCGGCGCAAGCGCAAAAGGAGGCCTTCGTAAACGAAGCGATGGTGCGGATCGACATGCTGCTGCAGCCGACGATCCTCGCCGAACAGGGCGATCCCCCCCGCGGCCCCGACGCCCGGCGACAGCTATCTGGTGGCAGCTGGCGCGAACGGGGACGGCAAGGACAGGACGCCTCGATCGCGGGCTGGAGCGGCACTCAGTGGATCTTTGTCGCACCGCGCAGCGGTATGGCGGTTCGCGATCTTTCGACCGGACAGGTGCTCGTTTACGACACCGCATGGCTGCGGGTCCCCGAACCCGAACCGCCGCAAGGCGGTGCGGTGATCGATGCCGAGTGCCGAGCCGCCTTGAGCGCAGTGATCGAGGCGCTGCGGACACAGGGGAGCTTTTCTTCCCAAGCTACGGAACCGTGACATGAAAACGGCGTTTGGCGTCCATGGACGGGTCTTCCGCGATAAGAATTGAAGGGGAGGTGCACGTAATCGCGTCTTTCTTGCAACAGTTCCGGAGATTGTCCGCTTGCCTCTCTTGGGGGGAAAAGTTAGACAACCGGCCACTCGGTGGCAGTAATTTCGATAAAAGGGGAAATATGTAATGCGGAAACTCGTCATAGGAATGGCGATGGCCTCGACGGCCCTTGCTTCGCCGGCACTCGCGCGCGATGGCGCGTGGTATGTCGGCGTCGAAGGCGGTCCGATGATTCAGGAAGACATCGAGTTCGATGTCGAAGGTCTCGGCACCTCCGATTACAGGCTGGATGTCGGCTACGACGCCGGTGCCTTTGTCGGCTACGACTTCGGCCCGGGACGGATCGAAGCCGAAGGTCGTTACGCCGAAGCGAACGCTGACGAATTCGAGGCACGCCTGGCTGGCGTTCCGTTCAACAACGTGGTCGTACGGAACCAGATTCTTCCCGCCCAGGGCGGCGTCGAGACCCTGGCCTTCATGCTGAATGGTCTTGCCGATTTCGGCCCCGACGATGGTCTGCAAGGCTTCCTCGGTGGCGGCGTCGGCGTTGCCCGCACGCAGATCGATGCGATCCTCGGCGCAACCGGTCCGGCAACGCTCGACGATTCGGACACCGGTTTCGCTTGGCAGATCCTTGCCGGCGTGCGCGCACCCCTCGGCCCGAACCTCGATGTCGGGCTGAAGTATCGCATGTTCAACGCGCCCGACGTGACGGTTCTCGATTCGCGTGGCTTCGAATATCGCGACGACGTGCGTTCCCACTCCCTGCTGGGCACGCTGACGTACAATTTCGGCGCTCCGGAAGAGGTGGCCCCGCCGCCTCCGCCTCCTCCGCCGCCGCCGCCGCCGCCGCCTCCTCCGCCTCCCCCGCCGCCTCCGCAGGCTGTGTGCGAGACGGGTCCGTACATCGTCTTCTTCAAT
>NZ_BTGM01000003.1:0-381110 GCF_042851825.1 Qipengyuania sp. MTN3-11
CTTAAAGTCAGGCGACGAGGCGCAGATGGTCGCCGCCGCGCCGGGTGGTCAGGTGTATCTTGGCAAGGCCGGGTACCTCGGCGAGACGTTCGGCGAGTTCGCCGTCGAGGCCGAAATCGCGCCCGAGACGCACGGTCGGCTCGATCGCCGTTCCCGTCCTCAGGCGGGCGATCACTTCGCCGGTCCCCCCGCGCTCTCCGAGTTCCAGCGCGAGCGCTGCCAGCCCTTCCTCGCTGGTGACATCGAGCGTCAGCAGCATCCGCGCATTCGCGCTGACCCGGGCCAGCGGCGTCGCCCCCCTCACGGTGATGCGCGGCGGTTCGTCGGGGCTCGGACTGTCGAGCTCGACCTGGAGCAGGACGCAGGTGCCGTCCGCCGCCCATTCCTCGAAGCTCGCGACCAGGCTCTCCTCGAAGCAGGCGGCGCTGAACTGGCCCGAGCTGTCGGAGAAGTCGGCGCGCACGAAGGGCTTGCCGCGCCGGGTCGTGCCCTTGTTCACCTTCTCGACCATCGCCGCCATGACCGCCGGTGCCCGGCCGCCAGAAGGCGCGCCTCCAGCCATGAGCGAGGCATAGGAGCGGGCACCGTTGGCGCTCGCCACCTGCCGCCAGCCCTCGACCGGATGGGCGGAGAAGTAGAAGCCGAAATTCTCCTTCTCCTTCGCCATTCGCTCGGCCCGCGACCAGGGTTCGGCATGCTTCAGGCGCAGGTCGTCCGCACCGCGCTCCTCGCCGCCAAACAGGCCGCCCTGCCCGCTCGACCGCTCGCGGTCCGCGGCATCGGCCACCGCCAGCAGCAGGTCGGCATTGGCGAAGAGCTTAGCGCGATCGGGCTCGAGCTCGTCGAGCGCCCCGGCGGCAGCGAGCGCCTCGAGCCCGCGCGAATTCATCGCGCCGCGCGGCAGGCGCTCGAACAGATCCTTGAGGCTCTCGTAGGGACCACTCGCCTCGCGTTCCGCGACGATCGCATCCATCGCCTTCTCGCCGACATTGCGGATCCCGGCGAGTGCGTAGCGGACCCCGTATCCCTCGTCGGTAGTCTCGACCGTGAATTCAGCGACCGATCGGTTGATGCAGGGCGGTAGCACCGCGATCTCGTGCCGCCGCGCATCGTCGACGAAGAGCGCCAGCTTTTCCGACTGATGCATGTCGAAACACATCGAGGCGGCGTAAAATTCCTCCGGATAATGCGCTTTCAGCCACGCCGTCTGGTAGGCGAGCAACGCATAGGCGGCGGCGTGGGACTTGTTGAAGCCGTAGCCGGCGAACTTGTCGATCAGGTCGAACAGCGCGTTCGCTTCCCTTGGCGGAATGTTCGAAACCGTGCCGCAGCCATCGATGAAGCGCTGGCGCTGCGCGTCCATTTCGGCCTGGACCTTCTTGCCCATCGCCCGGCGCAGGAGGTCGGCATCGCCGAGCGAGTATCCGGCAAGGATCTGCGCGGCCTGCATCACCTGTTCCTGGTAGACGAAGATGCCGTAGGTCTCGGCGAGTATCCCCTCGAGCTTGGGGTGCGGATATTCGATCGCGACCTCGCCCGCCTTGCGCTTGCCGAACAGGGGGATGTTGTCCATCGGGCCCGGCCGGTAGAGCGAGACGAGCGCGATGATATCCTCGAACTTGGTCGGCTTCACCGCGGTCAGCGTGCGCCGCATGCCTTCCGATTCGAGCTGGAACACGCCGACGGTGCTGCCCGCCTTCATCAGCTCGTAGACCGCCGGATCGTCGAGGGCGAGCTGCGCGAGGTCGATAACCACTCCGCGCTTTTCCAGCAGGTCGGTCGCCTTGCGCAGCACCGACAGGGTCTTGAGGCCGAGGAAGTCGAACTTGACCAGGCCCGAGGTCTCGACATGCTTCATGTCGAACTGGGTCACCGGCATGTCCGAACGCGGATCGCGATAGAGCGGGACGAGCTGCGCCAGCGGCCGATCGCCGATCACCACGCCCGCCGCATGGGTGGAGGAATTGCGCGGGAAGCCTTCGAGTTGCATCGCCAGATCGACGAGGCGCTTCACCTGGTTATCGTTGTCGTATTCGCGCCGGAAATCCGCCGCCCCGTTGAGCGCGCGCGGCAGGGTCCAGGGATCGGTCGGATGGTTGGGCACCATCTTGCACAGGCGATCGACCTGGCCGTAGCTCATCTGCAGGATGCGGCCCGTGTCGCGCAGGACGGCGCGCGCCTTGAGCTTGCCGAAGGTGATGATCTGGGCGACGTGGTCGTGGCCGTACTTCCCCTGCACGTAGCGGATCACCTCGCCCCGCCGGGTTTCGCAGAAGTCGATGTCGAAGTCCGGCATCGAGACGCGTTCGGGATTGAGGAAGCGTTCGAACAACAGGCCGAGCCGGATCGGGTCGAGATCGGTGATCGTCAGCGCCCAGGCAACCAGGCTGCCCGCGCCCGAACCGCGCCCCGGGCCCACGGGAATGCCCTGCTCCTTGGCCCATTTGATAAAGTCGGCGACGATCAGGAAGTAGCCGGGGAAGCCCATCTGGTTGATGACCCCGACTTCGAAATCGAGCCGCTCGACATAGGTTTTGAGCTCCTCGTCCGACAGCTCGCCGTAGGGTTCGAGCCGGGCGGCGAGGCCGCGCCGTGCATCTTCTGCCAGCATCCGCGCCTCGCCTTCGAGATCGCCAGCGAGGCTCGGCAAGATCGGGTCGCGCAGCGGCGGGGCAAAGGCGCAGCGCTGCGCGATCACCAGCGTATTGGCGGTGGCTTCGGGGAGGTCGGCGAAAGCCTCTTCCATCATGCGCGCCGATTTGACGAAGCTCTCCGGATTGGACCGCACCCGGTCTTCGGCATCGACATGGGTCGAACCGGCGATGCACAGCATGGCATCGTGCGCCTTGTGCATATGCGGTTCGGCGAAATTGGCGGGATTGGTCGCGACCAGCGGCAGGTCGCGCGCAAAGGCCAGATCGATCAGCGCGGGCTCGGCGGCCTCTTCGGTCGCATCGCCGCGGCGGGCGAGCTCGACGTAGAGCCGGCCCGGAAAAAGGTCCTCGAGCCGATCGAGCATCGCGGCGGCATGGCTCGCTTGGCCTTCTGCGAGCAGGCGGGTGACCGCGCCCTCGCTCGCGCCGGTCAGGGCAATCAGGCCCCCGGTCCGGCCGTCCAAATCCTCCATCCGGATGTGCGGCTCGCACTCCAGCGGGCGATCGAGGTGCGCCCGGCTGACCAGGTGGCACAAATTCTCGTAGCCGGTCTCGTCCTGCGCATAGAGCGGCAGCCAGTCGATAAAGCGCCCGTCCTCGTCGCGGGCGATGCCGAGGAGCGTGCCGATGATCGGCTGCACGCCTTCGTCCATGCACGCCTTGGCGAACATCACCGCGCCGTAGAGCCCGTTGCGGTCGGCCAGCGCTATGGCCGGAAAGCCGCGCTCCTTCGCGACCTTCGCCATCGCCTTGGGCTCGATCGCCCCTTCCAGCATGGAATAGGCCGAGAGGATGCGAAGCGGAACGAAGGGTGCGAAGGCCATGACGATACTATGCGAAGGCGAAGCGGATTCGCCAAGCGCGGCGTTCTACAAGTCCCCCGCCTCTTCGGTCACGGCGATCTTGCGCCGTGTGTCGCGGATCGTGGACCAGGCCCCGTAGGCGACGAGCGCGGCGAGGAAGAGCCAGACCCAGACCGGAATGTTCCGTCCGGCGATGGCCAGATAGAGATAGGCGGAGACGAAGAAAAACCCGGCAAGCAGCGTCGGCACCACCGTCGATCGGCCCGCCCGCGCCCGCTTCACCAGCCACGCGATCGACAGGAGGAAGAAAGGGATCGCGCCGACATAGATGCCGCCGAAGATATAGGGATTGACCCCGTATTCGGCCCCCAGCGAGAGGAACCAGGCGTTGATGTCGGCGAGCATTCCGGCGGCGCTACAGGAGTTTCTCGATGTCGCGCGCGATGCTTTCCGGTTTGTCGGTGGGCGCGTAGCGCCGGATCACCCTCCCCTCCCGGTCGATCAGGAACTTGGTGAAGTTCCACTTGATCGATTGCGACCCCATCAGCCCCTTGGCTTCGCTCTTCATCCAGTCGAACAGCGGGGAGGCATCGGGTCCGTTGACATCGACCTTGTGCATCAGCGGAAAGCTCACGCCGAAATTGACCTTGCAGAATTCGGCGATCTCGGCGTCGGAGCCGGGCTCCTGCCCGCCGAACTGGTTGCAGGGGAAGCCGAGGATCTCGAACCCGCGATCCTTGAAACGCTGGTATAGCGCTTCGAGCCCGTCGTATTGGGGAGTGAAGCCGCATTTGCTGGCCGTGTTGACCACCAGCAGCACCGTGCCGAGCTTTTCGCTCAGGTCGACCTTCGCGCCGCGATTGTCGGTCACGGTGAAATCGGCCAGGCTGGTCATGCGCTCACTCCTCGTTCGATCCGGCGCCACCCGATGCCCGTAAGGCCGCGATCGCAACGCGTCCAGGCGTTGCCCGGATCACTCGAGGCGGCCGTCGTGCAGCCGGACGATCCTGTCCATCCGCGCAGCGAGCCGCTCGTTGTGAGTCGCAATCAGCGCGGCGCTGCCCTCCTCGCGGACGAGCGCCAGCAATTGGTCCAGAACCCGGTCGGCGGTGGCCTCGTCGAGATTGCCGGTCGGTTCGTCGGCGAGCAGAAGCTTGGGGCGGTTGGCGAGGCCGCGGGCGACTGCGACGCGTTGCTGTTCGCCGCCCGAAAGCTTGCTCGGCCGATGCGTCATGCGGTGTTCCAGACCAAGGCTGGAGAGCAGTTCCTCGGCGCGCTTCTCGGCCTCCTCGCGCGGCTTTCCGGCCACGAGCTGCGGCAGGACCACGTTCTCGCGCGCGTCGAAATCGGGCAGGAGATGGTGGAACTGATAGACGAAACCGAGATGATCGCGGCGCAGTTCGGTCCGCGCCCCGGCATCCGACTTTTCCGCTGCGTGGCCGGCGATCACGATCTCTCCCCCGAAGCCGCCCTCGAGCAGTCCCACCGCCTGAAGCATGGTCGACTTGCCCGAGCCGGACGGGCCGAGCAGCGCGACGATTTCGCCCTCGCCGATGGTCAGATCGACGCCGCGCAGCACGTCGATCCGCACTCCGCCCTGTTCGAAGCTGCGGGTAAGGCGCCTGAGTTCGACGACGGGCCTACTCATAGCGCAGGACCTCGACCGGATCGGTGCTCGCCGCCTTCCATGCGGGATAGAGCGTGGCGAGGAAACTGAGGACCAGAGCCAGAGCAATGATGAGCGCGATCTCGACCGGATCGGTGCGCGATGGCAGCGAAGAGAGGAAGCGGACCTCCGGGTCCCAAAGGTCCTGCCCGGTCACGATCCCGATGAAGCCGACGATCGGCTCGCGGAAGAACAGCACCACGAAGCCGAGCACCAGTCCCGCGACCGTGCCGATGGCTCCGACGGTGAAGCCCGTGGTGACGAAAATCTTCATCAGGCTCTTCCGCGTCGCCCCCATGGTCCGCATGATCGCGATGTCCCGAGTCTTGGCGCGCACCAGCATGACCAGGCTCGAAAGAATGTTGAAAGCCGCGACCAGGACCATGAAACTCAAGGCGAATGCCATGGCGACCCGTTCGACCTGAAGCGCCTCGAACAGGGTCGAATTGATGGTCTTCCAGTCACTCACCACGGCTCTTCCGGAAAGCGAGCGCGTCACGGGTGCGAGGATCTCGGATACCCGGTCGGGATCGGTCACCGTCACCTCGATCATGCCGATGGTGTCGCCGATCAGAAGCAGGGTCTGCGCATCCTGCATCGGCATGACCACGAAGGCCTGGTCGTAATCGTAGATGCCGACCTCGAAGATTGCCGCAACGCGATAGCCGATCTGTCTGGGTACGGTGCCGAAGGGAGTCGAGCGGCCCTGGGGATTGATGATGGTGATCGTATCGCCGACCTGCGCGCCGATGTTCTGCGCCAGCCTCACCCCGATGGCGACATTGGCCTCGCCCGGTTGCAGCTCCGAAATATTGCCGGCCACGACATTGTCGGCCAGGCCGCGGATGTCCTGCATGGTGTTGCCGCGCACCAGGATCGCCTCGACCCGACCGTTGAAGGTCGTCAGCAGCGGCTGTTCGATCAGCGGCGAGGCTTCGGTGACGCCGGGCGTGGTGCGGACCTCCTGCAGCACGTTCTCCCAATCGTCGAGCCGGCCGCCATAGGCCTGGACGATCGCATGACCGTTGAGCCCGACGATCTTGTCGAGCAGTTCGGCCCGGAAGCCGTTCATCACGCTCATGACGATGACCAGCATGGCGACCGAGAGCATCACCACCCCGATCGAGATGCTCGCGACCAGCGCGATGAAGGCCTCGCCCCGGCCCGGCAGCAGGTAGCGCTTGGCAATGGTGCGTTCGAAAGGGGAGAGAAGCAAGGAAGGCGGGCCTGTCTGGCGTCGGTGTGAGGTGCCTTTAGGAAGGGCGACCTTGCGGTGCAATGAAATCGTGTTCTACGCTGCCACTCGCGGTCATCCCGGCCTTGTAATCCTATCGCAACATCGCCATTGGCAGCCGCACGAGCGGACGGCCCCCTCGAACGCGACGCAAGGCAGGCTTACAGCCAGGCGATGAACCTCACTCACCCTTTCCTCGATTTCGACGGCGACAAACTGCGCGAGGAATGCGGGGTGTTCGGCGCGATCAATGCCACCGACGCCTCGGCCGCCACCGCGCTCGGCCTCCACGCCCTGCAGCATCGCGGGCAGGAGGCGGTCGGCATCATCAGTTTCGACGGGCAGGAATTCTATGCAAGGCGCGGCCTCGGCCATGTCGCGGAGAATTTCTCCGGCCAGGACGCCATCGCCGAACTGCCGGGCTTCATGGCCGCCGGCCATGTTCGCTATTCGACCACCGGCGGCGCGGGATTGCGCAACGTGCAGCCGCTCTATGCCGATCTCGCCAGCGGCGGTTTCGCCGTCGCGCACAACGGCAATATCTCGAATGCGGGCGCACTGCGCGAAGATCTGGTCCGGCGCGGGGCGATCTTCCAGTCGACAAGCGACACCGAAGTGATCATCCACCTCGTCGCCACCAGCCGCTACCCGACCACGGTCGACCGGCTGGTCGACGCGCTGCGCCTGCTCGAAGGGGCCTATGCGCTGGTCGTCATGACCCCGCAGGGTATGATCGCCTGCCGCGACCCGCTCGGCATACGCCCACTGGTGATGGGGCGGATCGGGGATGCTACCCTGTTCGCCAGCGAAAGCGTGGCCTTCGACGTCGTCGGCGCGGAGTTCGTCCGCGAAGTGGAGCCCGGCGAACTGATCCGCGTCGATTTCGACGGCAACATGGATTCGCTTCATCCCTTCGGCAGCCATGCTCCGCGTCCCTGCATCTTCGAACACGTCTATTTCAGCCGACCCGACAGCATCTTCGCCGGGCGCAGCGTCTACGAGGCGCGCAAGGCGATCGGGGCCGAACTGGCGCGCGAATGCCCGGTCGATGCCGATCTGGTCGTGCCGGTACCCGACAGCGGCGTGCCGGCGGCGATCGGCTATGCCCAGGCATCGGGCATACCTTTCGAGCTGGGGATCATCCGCTCGCACTATGTCGGACGCACCTTCATCCAGCCTTCCGACGGGGCCCGCCACGCCGGCGTCAAGCGCAAGCACAATGCCAATCGCGGTCTGGTGGAGGGCAAGCGCATCGTGTTGATCGACGATTCGATCGTGCGCGGCACCACCAGCCTCTCGATCGTCGAGATGATGCGCGATGCCGGGGCGACCGAGGTCCATTTCCGCGTCGCCAGCCCGCCGACCGCGCACAGCTGCTTCTACGGTGTCGACACGCCCGAACGCTCCAAGCTACTCGCCGCGCGGATGGAGCTCGAACCGATGCGCGAATTCATCAAGGCCGACAGCCTCGCCTTCGTCTCGATCGACGGGCTCTATCGCGCTGTCGGGCACGAACAGCGCAAGCGCGCGCGGCCGCAATTCTGCGATGCCTGCTTCACCGGGGAATATCCGACGCCGCTGACCGATCTCTCCCGCCGCGAGGCCCGCGAGGCGCAGCTGACCTTCCCCGAAACCGAGCGCGTCTGATGGCGAATGCCGAACAGCCTCTCGCCGGCCGAACGGCGCTCGTCACCGGGTCGAGCAAGGGCATCGGCGCGGCGACGGCCAAGGCGCTGGCCGCCGCGGGGGCGCATGTAATCCTGACCGGGCGCGACGTTTCCGCGCTGGAGAGGGTCGAGGACGCCATCCATGAAAGCGGCGGTCAGTCGACCATCGCGCCGGTCGATCTGACCGAGCAGGACGGCATTGCCCGGCTCGCCAGCGCGGTGGCGGCCCGCTGGGACCAGCTCGACATCCTGGTCATCGGCGCCGCCTATCTGCCGACGCTGACCCCGGTGACGCAGATCGACAGCAAGCAGTTCGGCCAGGCGATCACGATAAACGTGCTGGCGACACAGGCACTGATCGCGGCCTTCGATCCGTTGCTCAAGCGGGCAGAGGCGGGCCGGGTCATCGGGCTGACCAGCAGCGTCGGCGAGACGCCGCGGGCGTATTGGTCGGCCTACGCCTCGACCAAGGCGGCGTTCGACAATCTGCTCGAAAGCTATGCGCAGGAAGTCGGCAAGATATCCAAGGTGCGCGTCGCCATCGTCGATCCCGGCGCCACCCGAACCGCGATGCGCGCCAAGGCCTATCCCGGCGAGGATCCGGCGACGGTGAAGCCGCCCGAAGCGGTTGCCGAGCGCATCCTTGCGCTCGCGACCGACGGTTACGAGACCGGCCATCGCGAACGGATCGAGCGGTCCGGTTAACCCTATTCGGTAGCGCTTCCCTAACGCTGCCCGGCGCAGATCGGGCGCGGATGGTCATTGGGTCGGGCTGTCCGACTGCAAGGGATCGGATCGGAACACATCGCAATGTCGTACAGCACCCGGGATCGCTACAGCATCGCCGCGCAGGAAGATCGCTGCTCGCCGCGCACGCGCCTGACCATTCCAGGCCAGTTGCGCGCCTCGGGCGGTCGGGGTTTCCAGACCGTCGTCCACGACCTGTCGATCTCAGGATTTTCCGCAGCGGCGATCAATCGCATGCACGAAGGCCAGATCTGCTGGCTGACCCTGCCCGGCCTCGAATCGCTCCAGGGCCAGGTCATCTGGTGGGAGAACTGCCAGGTGGGCTGCGCCTTTACCGAGCTGCTCAGCCCGATCGTCCACGACAATATCCTCGCCCGCTATTCGGGCGAGGGCGTCTACCGCAAGATCAGCTAGGCCTAATCGGAGGCGGCCGCGACGATCGCGTCGCGCAGGGCAGCGCGCGCCTGGGTGAGACCGGAGCCGGTCGCCGTGGCATAGTTCGACACCACCGCGATCACGAGCCGTTCGTCCGGCACGATCCAGATATACTGTCCGAAGATACCCTGCGCACCGAACATTCCGCCGGGATAGGTCCACCATTGATAGCCGTATCCGGCGCCCTCGCCGAGATCGACCTGGGGCGCGCCCGCCGCTGCGAACCATCCGTCGGTTACGGAGGGTTCCCCGCCCTCCAGCACCCACTGGCCCATCCGGGCATAGTCCGACAGTCGGATCGAGAGGCAGCACCCGCCGATGTTGCCGCCGGTCAGATCGGTCATCCAGAACAGGTCGCCGGCAAAACCCGCCGGATCGACGATCTTGTCCTTGGCATAGGCGGCGAGCGTCTGGCCGGTCGCCGCGGCGACGATGTCGCCCAAGAGGTTCGTCTCGAGCGTCTTGTAAACCCATTTCTCCCCCGCAGGCGCTTCGCGCTCGAGCGTGCGGGCATAGGTGATCGCCTGCGATTCTCCCGCCACCGGCGCGACGAGCAACATTCGTGCGACGTCGCTGGCGGGATCGGCATAATCCTCGTTCCATCTGACGCCCGAGGTCATCGTCGCCACCTGTTCGACCGTGACGCCGTCGTAGGCGGTGCCGGCCAGCGCGGGCAGATAGCGTGTCACCGGGTCGGACAGGCTGGCGATGCTGCCGTCGCGCAGCGCTGCGCCGAGCAAGGTGGAGGTAAAGCTCTTCGCCACCGAGAAGCTGGTCCAGCGCTGTTCGGGTCCGAAGTCCAAGCGGTATTGTTCGTGCCGAACCCGTCCGTCCTGCAGGACCATAAGTCCCGCGGCGTTCATAGTTTCGAGCAGGGTGTCGATCCGCTCCCGGGTCGGGGTATCGAGCGGCTCGCCCTTGGGCAGGGCCCGCACGTCCTGCGCATGGGGCACCTCGATCCCGGCGAAGATGTCCTGCATCCGGCGGAAACGATCGGTGCGGGTGGCGTCGTCCCAGAACAGCACCTGCTGATCCTGCACCGCCAATTGCTCGGTCGGCTGCGTGGTGCGCATCTGTGCCTGTTCGGCGATCGGCGCGGTCGCACATCCCGCCAGCAGCGTCGCCGCCAGCGCCAGAGTCCATTTCCCCATTCTCATCCCTTCTTGACCAGCGTGACCTGGTGGACGTCGATCCCGCCGCCGCGGAAGCCACCTTCGCAATACATCAGGTAATAGCGCCACAGGTCGACGAATGTGTCGTCGAATCCGGCAGGCAAACGTCCTTCGCGCACTGCCGCATCGAATCTGACGCGCCATAGCCTCAGAGTCTCCGCATAGTCCGTCCCGAAGTCGGTCTGGTCGCGCCATGCGAGGCCGCGTTGCTCGGCGAGCGTGCGGAATTCGCTTGTGCGGATCAACAACCCGCCGGGGAAGATGTAGGCCTGGATGAAATCGGCGCTGCTGGCATAATCCCCGAACAGGTCCTCGCGCATCGAAATGTACTGGATCGCCGCCCGCCCAGCCGGCTTCAGGTTGCGGGCGAGGCAGTCCATGAAGTCGGGCCAGTATTCGCGGCCCAGGGCCTCGACCATCTCGACGCTGACCACGGCGTCGAACGCGCCCGCGACCTCGCGGTAGTCCTGCCGGCGATAGTCGGGGCCGGGATTGCGCTGGCGCGCGAAGGCAAGCTGTTCTTCGGACAGGCTTATGGCCGTCACCGCGCCCCCGCCCCCGGCAATGTCCGCTGCGAGCCCGCCCCAGCCGCAGCCGATCTCCAGCACGGTCTGAGCATCGCCGATGCGTCTCTCCAGCGCCTGCCATTTCCGGCGCTGGGCCGCTTCGAGATCGTCGCCCCTCACCTCGATCGCGGAGGAATAGCTCATCGTCGGATCGAGCCAGGCCTCGTAGAAGTCGTTGCCGAGATCGTAATGTGCCGCGATGTTCCTGCGAGCGCCGGAGTGGGAGTTGCGGTTGACGAGGTGCGCGAGCTTGAGCGCGTGCCGGAACGGGCCCTTGGCGCGGGCCGTGTCGCCGAGGCGCTCGGCATGCTGCATGAACAGCGCGAACAGCGGAACGGGATCTGGGCTCCACCATTCGCCGCTCGCCCAAGCCTGATACCAACCCACCGAGCCGTTGCTGGCGAGCCGGACGAGCGCGTTCCAGCTCCGCAGTTCCACCTCGCATTCGAAGCCCGGCGCTCGCCCACCCAGCGTCCGCCGGCTTCCGTCGGGCAGAACCGCGTGTATCGCACCCGTCACCAGCGCCGCATCGATCCGGTCGATGATCTTGCCGAAGCCGGGCGCGATGGTGCGGGCGATCAGGCCGGGCTTGCGCGCGAACCGCCGCCCGCCCTCGATCAGCCGCTCGCCGCGCCGTGTCGTCACCGCATCCATCCCATGCGCCCTATGCCCGAGCGCGGGGTGGTGGCAAGTCAGCCGTCCTTGCTCTCGCGATAGGCGGACAGCGCCCGCTCGCGCGCTTCCTTGTGGCCGATGATCTTCGCCGGATAGTCGCCGCGCTCGTCGTCGGGCGGATCGTGGATGCAATCGTCGCTGCAATCGGCGAGCTCGGGCACGTATTCGCGGATGTAGCCGGCGGCGTCGAACTTCTCCGACTGGGTCAGCGGGGCCATGATCCGGCTGAACATGTTGCTGTCGACGCCGGTGCCGGAAATCCACTGCCAGTTGACCGAATTGTTGCCGTAGTCGGCATCGACCAGGCAGTCCCAGTACCATTGCTCGCCGTGCCGCCAGTCGATCAGCAGATGCTTCACCAGAAAGCTGGCGCAGACCATGCGGACGCGGTTGTGGATCCAGCCGGTCCGCCACAGCTGGCGCATCCCGGCATCGACGATCGGATAGCCGGTCATCCCCTTCTGCCAGGCCTTCAGATCGTCCGCGATCAGGTGCCCGGCGTTCGGATTGCGCCACAGCGTGCGTTCGTCATAATCGCGATAGCTCTCGCGGCCGTAGTCCGGAAACTGGCAGATCACGTTCTGCGCGTAGTCGCGCCAGATGATTTCCTTGAGGAAGGTCTGCCAGCCCTGGCTGCGCTTGTCCTTGAGCCGGTGATAGACCTGCACCGGGGTGATCTCGCCCCAATGCAGATGCGGCGAGAGCCGGCTGGTGGTGTCCTGCGAGGGCAGGTTGCGACCCTCGTCGTAATCGCCGACCTCGTCCGCCCACCAGTCTAAGCGTTCGTGTGCGGCATCCTCGCCGAACTTCCAGAATTCGCGGATGCCGCTGGCCCAGTCGGGGCTGGTCGGAAGCAGCTCCCAATCGGCGAGATCGTCGCTGTCCGGCCAGCTTTCGGGTGAGTGTAGCGTCTCCGGTTGGGGCAATTCGTCGCGCGGCGGCAACAGCTCCAGCATGGCGCGCGAGAACGGCGTGTAGATCTTGTAGGGATCGCCCGATCCGGTGGTCGCGGTGCCGGGCGGCATGAGGTAGTTGCCGTCGTGGAGTTCGAGGGTGCAATCCTCGTCCAGCGCGTCGCGAAGCTCGTCCTCAGCATCCCGCCACCACGGTTCGTAATGCCGGTTGGCATGGATGCAGGCCGCGCCCGTCTCGTGCGCCAGCGCGGCGAGGACCTGCGGCGCATCGCCCCGGCGCAGCACGATCCGCGAGCGGTGCGCACCGAAGCTCTTGCCGAGGCTCTCCAACGAATGGTGCAGCCACACGCGGCTCGCCCCGCCATAGGCGTGGTCGCCCGCCCGCGCGTCGTCGAGCACGAAGACCGGTATGACCGGCCCGGCCTGCGCGGCGTGATGGAGTGCGGGCTGATCGGCCAGGCGCAGGTCGCGCCGCAGCCAGACGATCTGTGGGGAAGTCATGCCGCCCTAACCGCTCGCGCCGCTGCCGGGTTCCGTTCTCACGCCGGGACAGGTGCCCGGCGGTAGGCGCACGGAGAAACGGTCGCCTGCCCTCGGATCGTAGAAACGGGCATCGCGCAGCCAGAGCGAGCCGTCCGCGCGCGGCTCGATCAGGGGGGTGCGGGCCCAGAACAGGAAGGCGTCGATGCCGGCGTTGCCCGCTCGTGCCTGCTCCAGGTCGCAGCGGTCGAGCGGCACGCCCGGCAAGGTACGGCCATCGTCGAGCGTGTAGAGGCCGTTCCCACCCCGGATCATCTCGCGACCGAAGGGATCGAACGGTACCGGGCTGGCGATGACGGTTTCGGATCCGGTGGGGCTGGCAATCGCGGCACCTTCGCGGGCCGCCGTGATACCGGCATTCATGCCGATGTAGGCCAGCCCCACCGCGATCGCGATCCTTGCGGGCCTCTGCCACTCCCCGCCTCGCTTCTCGCGCCTGAGCGAGAGCCAGGTCGCTCCCCCCAGCAGGAGCCATAGCCAGACATCGATGATGAACAGCACGTCGCCGTAGAACCAGCGGCTGCTGAACGGCTCCAACAGACGGATCCCGTAGACGTTGAGCCAGTCGAGCGCCGGGTGGGTGAGGCAGGCGATGAAGCTCAGCAGGTAGAGCCATTTGAAACTGACCGGCAGGCGCTTTTCGGGGCGCTTGCCCCGCCCCGCCTGCCATCGATCGTAGCCCCACAACAGCCCCGCCAGCACCAGCGGCAGCAGCACCCAGGCGATCGGGCCGTGGGTGATCCCGCGCCGGAAGCCCAGATGCTCCACGCCGTCGAGCCAGAAGAAGCACGCCGCGTCGACATCGGGAAGATTGGCGCCGACAATCAGCGCCGGCATGGCGAGACCCGTCTTGCGCTTCAGTCCCGCCTGGCCGATCAGCGCGCCGACGAGGCCGTGGGTCAGGTTATCCAAGGGGGCGAACCCCTAGGCGGTCACCCGCCATTGCGCGGCATCAGGTCGAGCGCGGCGCTGGCCAGCGCCTCGGCTCCGGTGCGCACCACCGCCTCGGCGTCCGGAGCCCAGAAGGGCGAATGCAACGAGGGCAGCGGCTTGCCCTCTTCCTCAAGCGCGGTGAGCATCTCGGCGGGCGTGCCGCTGATCCAGAAGATCAGCGATTTCACATCCTCCGGGGCAGCGCGGCGGAACTGGCTGAAATCCTCGCCGCCCATGACCGCAGGCCATTCCATCACCCGGTCTTCCCCGAAGCGCTGGCGGAAACCCGCCATGGTTTCCTGCGTGAAATCGGGATCGTTGAAGGTCGAGGGGGTGAACGGATCCTCCACGGTCACCTCGGGCATCAGCTCCTCCGGCAGCCCGGCGGTGATCGCCTCGCCCCGCGCCACTCGGGCGATCCCGTCGAGCAGCAGCTTGCGGCTCTCGTCGGAATAGCTGCGCACGGTCAGCTGCAGCTTCGCTTCGTCGGAGATGATGTTGTGCTTCGCGCCCGCATGGAAGCTGCCGACGGTGATCACGGCCGGATCGAGCGGGGAGGAATTGCGGCTGACCACGGTCTGCAGCTTCATCACGATGCTGCTCGCCAACACCACGGGATCGATCGTGGTGTGCGGATAGGCGCCGTGTCCGCCCACACCCTTGACCGTGATGTCGACGCTGTCGACATTCGCCAGCGCATAGCCCGGGGTATAGCCGATCGTCCCGGCGGGCGCGGGCGCGGCGGCATCGTGGAAGGCAAGCGCATAGTCGGGCTTGGGGAAGCGGGTGTAGAGCCCGTCCTCCAGCATCGCCAGCGCGCCCAGCCCCAGTTCCTCGGCGGGCTGGAGCACCATCACCAGCGTGCCCTGCCATTCGTCCTTGCGCTCGGCGAGGAGCTGCGCCGCGCCAATGAACCCGGCCATGTGCGTATCGTGACCGCAGGCGTGCATCACTCCGGTGGTGACGCCGCTGGCGGGCGTCGCGGTCACTTGCGATGCGAACGGCAGTCCGGTCTGTTCGACCACGGGCAGTCCGTCCATGTCGGCACGGAGCAGGACCACCGGTCCCTCGCCGTTCGTCATCACCGAGACGACGCCGGTCCGCCCGACGCCCTCGGTCACCTCGAAGCCGAGATCGCGCATCCGCTTGGCGAGCTTCGCGGCGGTCTCGTGCTCTTCGAAGCTCAATTCGGGGTGAGCGTGGAGATCGCGGTAGAGTTCCATGAGCTCCGGCATGTCCTCGGCCAGCGACGCCTCGAGATCCTGCGCCGCGGCAGGTGTGGCAAGTGTCAGCGCGAGGCCGAGGGCGAGAAGACGATCGATGGCATTCATGGCGGCGTTCCCCCTGTTGGACATGGACCGGGTGTTACACTGTCCAGGACAAGGAATCTCCCGGTCCCGATGCGATCCGGCCGTCACCGGCCATGTGGCATGCTTTCGGGGGTTTAGGAAAGCCCCGTCACAGGCCGTAGGTCACCACCAGCCCGATGCTGAGCGTCGTGACCATGATCAGCACCAGCGGCAGGCCGGTGCGGATGTAATCGCCGAAGTCGTAGCTCCCTTCGGCCATGATCAGCATGTTGGTCTGATAGGCGATGGGGGTGGCGTAGCAGAGGTTGCAGCCGAACAGCACGGCGAGGATCAGCGGTTCCGCCGGCAGGCCGAGCTGCTGGGCGATGGCGAAGGCGATCGGCGTGCCCACCGTCGCGGCGGTGGCGTTGGAAGCGAAGTTTGTCAGCAGCGTCACGAACAGCATGATCGCCGCCAGCACCGCGGCCGGGCTGAGGTAGGCCAGACCCGAAGCCAGCACTTCGCCGAGCCAGGCGGCGGCCCCGCTCTCGTCGATGATCCGCCCGATGGCGATGCTCGCGGCGACGAGCACGATCACCTTGCCCGAAAGCGCCCTGCCCACCCGGTCGAATTTGACGCACCCGGTCACGAACATGAGGATCGCCCCGGCAAGCGCCGAAATCGCGATCGGCAGCAGCCCGATCGAGGCGAGCCCGACCGATCCGACCATGATCCCCGCCGACAGCCACGCCTTGGAGCGTCGCGGTAATTCGCGCATCCCTTCGAGCTGCAAAAGACTGTCGCTGCGCGCGAATTCCTCGAGATCGGAAGGCAGACCCATGACCAGAAGCACGTCGCCCTCGGCGATCCGCAAATCGCCGCCCTCGCTGTAGCGGTCGCGCTCGCCCATCAGCCGTTCGGGCCGGTGGACGCCGATCACGGCGACTCCGTGAAGATCGGCGATCCCGGAACTCGGCAGGGTGCGGGAGATCAGGCGGCTGTCGCCGGTGACGGTCATCTCCACCACTGCGATGTCCTCGCGCCTTTCCTGGGAGCGGCGGCGGATCCGGTCGAGCACCCAGCCGGGCGCCGCCTCGCCCTTCAGCGTCCGTATCGCCTCCTCCAGCGCTTCGTGCGGCCCAGACATCGTCAGGCGCTGCTGCGGCTGGAGAAGACCGTGCGGGACGTCGTGGAACTCGATGTCCGAAGGCAGGCGGGGCATGATCTCCGCCAGTTCGCGGCCGTGCAAAATGCTGTCCTCGCCCACCCTCAGGCGCGTGTGGAATCGTCGCCGCGCGTGGGTTTGCTCCACGCGATTGTCCTTCAGCAGCCGCGGCATCACCAGCCACAGGTATGGCAGCGCGACGAGCGCCGCGAAGAGCACGATCGGCGTGTAGTGGAACACGCTCATCTGCGGCATGCCGAGGTCGACCGCGATCGACACGACGAGGATGTTGGTCGAGGTGCCGATGGTGGTCGCCATGCCCCCGATGAGCACCGCGGCATTGAGGGGAATGAGCGTCTTGGAAGCGGGCATCGCCCCGCGGGCCGCGAGGCTGACGAATATCGGCAGCAGCAGCACCAGCACCGGCGTGTCGTTGACGCCCATCGACAGGATCATGGCGAGGAGCAGCGACACGAGCAGGCCGAGCTGGAGGTTGAACTTGAAGACCCGCTCCAGGAACCGCGCCGCGGGCTCCAGCGCCCCGGTGACCACCAGTCCCCGCCCCATGATCATCAGCGCGCAGATCGTGATCAGCGCATAATGGCCGAAACCGGCGAATGCGAGCTGGAGGCCTTCGCTCGGCGTGTCGCCCTCGAGCGGGAAGAAATAGAGCCCGACCGCGATCACCGCGATCGTCAGCAGCGAGACGATCTCGACGCTCATCCGGCCGCGGGCGAAGCCGACGAACATGGCGATGGTGATGAACATCGCCGCCAGTGCGTGGTAGGAAGGGCTCTCGATCATCGCGCAACGCCCGTCCCATCACCGGGGGGGAAATACAAGGCCGCCGTTCTCTTCCGGCATGGTGCCCCTGGCCCGACTCGAACGGGCACTCCCGAAGGAACTCGATTTTGAGTCGAGCGCGTCTACCAATTCCACCACAGGGGCACGCCTGCGCGAAGGGCGCGGATTAGCGGGGGTGTGTACGGCTTTCAACTGCGGCGTGCGAGATGGCGTTCAGAATTCCCAGTCGAGCCGGACATGGGCGAGCCCGGGAACATCGCGCCCGTTGCGGCCGAGTGCTCCCGCGCCCAGGACCGGACCATCGTCGAAGGGCTGCATTTCGACCGAGGGCGCATTGCCGCGGAGGACCATGGCGCGTGGGACCCGGGGCGCCGGAGCCATGGCATCCTCGCTGGCGACCGGCTCGCCGGATCGCGCCCTGGGATGGGCGGCCAGATCGAAATCGACGGGTACGGGTGCGGTGGCAGCGGGCGCCTGGGAGGGTAAGGGCGGGCGCCGTTCCGCCGCGCAGGCCGGTTCGGCCAAGCCGCACATCGCCACAGCAACCAGTCCGACGGTCCTCATCGCGCGCCCCTTCGTTATCGTCTTACCGATAAAGGCGCAGGCCGGGAAGCGGTTCCGCCCCCTACTTCTTCAGGGCGTTGACGAGCAGCTTGTGGAGCTTGGAATGCAGGGCGTCGTTGGCGGCGAGGATCTGGGTGTCGTGGACCGGCATCGAACGGCCGCGATAATCGGTCATGAAGCCGCCCGCCTCGCGCACCAGCAGGCCGCCGGCGGCGGTGTCCCAGGGGCTCAGGCTGCCTTCCCAGAACCCGTCGAACCGGCCCGCCGCGACCCAGGCGAGATCGAGCGCGGCCGCCCCGAAGCGTCGGATGCCCGCGACCTGCGGTCCGACGGCGCGATAGATCCTGCTCCATTCGTCGAAATCGCCGACGCCCTGGAAGGGAATGCCGGTGGCGATCAGCGAATCGGACAGATTCCGGCGCGAGGACACGCGCAACCGGGCATCCTGCAACCAGGCGCCGCGGGTCTTCTCGGCCCAGAAGGTCTCGTCGGTGATCGGCTGATAGACGACCCCGGCGGTGACCTCGCCCCAGCCCGAACCGTCGAGCTTGGGTTCCTGCACCGCGATGCTGATCGCGAAATGGGGGATGCCGTGGAGGAAGTTGCTGGTCCCGTCGAGCGGGTCGATGATCCAGCGCGGCTTGCCCGGCTCGCCCTCGATGGTGCCGGCTTCCTCCAGCAGGAAACCCCAGCCGGGGCGCGCCGCCAGCAGTTCGTCGTAGAGCGTGCGTTCGGAGCGCATGTCGGCTTTGGAGACGAAGTCCGCAGGGCCCTTGCGGCTCACCTGCAGATGCTCGACCTCGCCGAAATCGCGGCGCAGGCGGCCGCCCGCCTTGCGCGCCGCCTTTTCCATGACGCGGATGAGACCGGAAATCGCTGCCATCGTTCGTCAGCCGGCCTTGCCGACGTAGCTCTGCTCGTAGACGTCGACCACGATCCGCGTGCCGCTCTCGATATGCGGGGGGACCATGATGCGCACCCCGTTGTCGAGGATTGCGGGCTTGTAGCTCGAAGAAGCGGTCTGCCCCTTCACCACCGCGTCCGCCTCGACGATCTCGGCCTCGATCTGGGCGGGAAGCTCGACCGAGATCGGCTTTTCCTCCCACAGCTCCAGCTTCACCTGCATCCCGTCCTGCAGGAACGGGCGGGCATCGCCCAGCAGGTCGGCGGGCAGGTTGATCTGTTCGAAAGTATCCTGATCCATGAACACCAGCATCTCGCCGTCCTCGTAGAGGAACTGGTAGTCCTTGGTGTCGAGGCGGACCTTCTCGACCGTGTCGGCGCTGCGGAAGCGCACGTTGGTCTTGCGGCCGTCCTGCAGGTTCTTCATCTCGACCTGCATGTAGGCCCCGCCCTTGCCCGGCTGGGTGTGCTGGATCTTGGCGACTTTCCAGATGCCGCCTTCGTATTCGATGATGTTGCCGGGACGGATGTCCACGCCGCTGATCTTCATGGGCCTATGCCTTCGACTGAGTGAAAGAGCCTCGGGCAGGCGTGGCACCTGCCCGGTTTGCGCGGCCGCGCTTATACCTTCGGTCAGCTTGGGGCAAGGTCGCTGGCGCTATGGTGGGCCTTACGTTAAAGGGGCTTCCGATCATGAAACGCGCATTCACCGCCGCCGCGGCACTCGCGGCACTTGCGGTCTCCTCGACCGCACCGCTCGCCGCGCACGACCGCCTGGGCACGCTGCCGCATGGGCGCTACGTCTGCGCCCTCCCCGGCGATGCCACCGGCCTGCCGGTAAAGGAGATCAGCGAGCACAATTTCGCGATCACCGGCGCCTCCAGCTACGAGGCGAGCGAGGGGCGCGGCACCTATCTCAAGGTCGGCGACACCGTCACCTTCACTCGCGGCCCGCGCAAGGACATGAAGCTCAAGCTGCTTCCCTCGGGCCTGTTGCAATGGGTCAAGGAAGACGGCTCGCTCGGCCGCATCCGCTGCAGCCGCGTCGGCCGCTGAGGCCTATTCGCCGGCCAGCAGGGGGTAGGGATTGACCGGGTTCGCCGGCTCCCACCATTCCGCATCGGGCGTGGTCTGCAGGATCGCGAAATGGAGGTGCGGCGCATCCTCCGACGCGTTGCCGCTGCTGCCGACCTCGCCGAGCCGCTGACCGCGGCGGATGCGCTGGCCTTCGCGCAACCCTTCCGCATATTCGTCGAGATGCGCGTAATAATGGATCGTCCGGCCGTCCTCCGAGCGGACGTAGATCGTGTTGCCCCCGGCTTTCGAGCGGAACAGCCGCTCGATCTCGCCCGGTGCCGCCGCGACCACGGTGGTGCCCTTGGGCGCCATGATGTCGATCGCCTCGTGCAGCCGGGTGCCGCCGCCGCGCGAATCGGAATAGGTGTCCGAGAGATCCGTCGGGCGGACGTTGAGCACCGGCACCAGCAGGTTGAGCGCCTTGCGATCGGCGACCGGCTGCGCGAACTGCGTGTTGAGCGGGCGCGAGACCTGCGCGCTGCCCGCGATGGGGGTCTCCTCGCTGCCATCGGTCGTCGGAGTCGCGGTAGGCGTGGGGCTGGGTGCCGCTTCGGCGGGCCGCGTGGTCTGCCGCTGGCTGTCGCTGGTGGCGTTCTCGATCAGGCTCCCACCCGCGACGATCCACACCGCGCTGGTCAGCGTCGCGGTGACCACGATGGTCAGGATGCGGTCGATCAGGCTCATCGCCTCTCCCTACCCCCTCACGCCTCGAAAATCACGCGCGTCGAGGGCGAGACCATCTGCGCCAGCCGCGCCGCATCCCAATTGGTCAGACGGACGCAGCCGTGACTCTGCGCGCGGCCGATGGTTTCCGGCTCGGGCGTGCCGTGGATGCCGTAATGCTCCTTGCTGAGATCGATCCAGACCACGCCGACCGGTCCGTTGGGGCCGGGGGGCAGCGTATGGTCCTCGCCCGCATCGCCGCTCAACACTTCGGGATCGTATTCGAAGGGCGGATTGTAGGCCTCGCCGACGATGTCCCATTCGCCGAGCGGCAGCGGATATTCGCTCGAACCCGAGCTTACGGTGAACAGGCCGACCAATTTCTCGCCGGCGTAGGCCTTGAGCGTCTTGCCGGCCTTGCTCACCACGATCCGGTCGACTTCGGGCTGTTCGGTGCCGACGCCGAGGCTCGCCAGCGTGCGCTGCCAGTCGCGGTCGTCGATCGAACCCGGCGCGATGCGATCGCCGCCGATGTTGGGCACGCGCACCTGCTGGCCGGGCTTGAAATACCCCTCGCCGGGACGCTTGGTCGGCGGAGAATTGCCGTTGGTTGCAGCCGCGGTCGATGCGCCTCCCGGTGCATCCATGCCGGCCGGAACGCCGTTCGGGTTGAGCTGCCGCAGGACGTCGACGGTCGTATGGAACCGCTCCGCCAGCTTCTCGTCGAGCGATTTGTAGCCCAGCCGCTCCATTTCGGCCTGCGCTGCCGGATCGTCGGGGATCTCGTAATAGCGCTGCTCGCCCCAGCTGGTGGGGATCGTCACCACCCGGGTCGCCGGGATCCGGTCCCATTCGGCGAGTGCCTGCTTCGTAGCCTCGTCCAGTTCGCCGGTCGTGTCGAGATCGTTGGCTTCCTGAAAACCCACCAGCGCATTCTCGGTGCTCATGCCCATTTTGCCGTCGATCACCCCGGGGCCGAAGCCCACGCGGTCGAGCACGACCTGCGCCTGCATGATCGGGCGATCTTCCGGATCGGGGATGTCCGCATCGGAATCGCCCATGCCGCTCGCCCCCTCGGCACCGGCGCTCGAGCGCACGAAGCGCGCATCGTTCGAGGCCATGGAATCGGCGAGATTGTCGTCGCCATAGGTCTCGTAGCCGTAGTCGGATTCCACATCGGCGGTGGCGGCGGTTTCGGCCTCGGTCTCGTCGTCCTGCCCGCTCATGCTGCAGGCGGCGAGTGCGAGGCTGGACACCGCGGCGAGAACGAAACGGTGGGGTCGGTCGATCATGTATCGGGTTCTCCGCAAACGGAACCGGCCATACGGTCCCTTTGGGAGAACGAACTCACGCCGCGGCGATTTGCTCCGCGAAGGCATTGACGGCGCGGACCTCGTCGCCCGACCATACCGCGCTCGAAACGGCCAGGAAATCGGCTCCGGCCTTCACCAGCGGCGCGCAGTTCTCGGGCGTGATGCCGCCGATGGCGACGCAAGGGATCTCGAACAGGCCGGACCACCATTCGAGGATCTCCGGTTCGGGCCGATGCGCGCTCGCCTTGGTGGTGCTGTCGAAGAAAGCCCCGAAGGCGACGTAGTCCGCGCCCGCCTCCCCGGCCTCCATGGCAAGGTGGCGAGAGGCATGGCAGGTGACGCCGATCTGCGCCTCGCGCCCCAGCAGCTCGCGCGCCTCGCGCACGTCCCCGTCGCCCTGCCCCAGATGGACGCCGTCGGCCCCGACCCGCTTCGCCAGCGCCATGCTGTCGTTGACGATGAAGGCGACGTCGCGCGCGGCGCAGACTTCCTGCAGCGGCCCGGCGAGCCGTGCCGCATCGTGCTGGTCGACGTCCTTGAGGCGGAACTGAAAGGCGGTCACGCACCCGCTCCCGGCGGCGAGCGCGCGTTCGAGCCGATCGGGAAAACCGCCGGACACATCGAGGGGAGAGATCAGATAGAGCTGGCAGTCGGTCATCGCCGCATCCGTATCTCCGGCAGCGCTGTTCGTCGACATTCAGTTTGCGGCAATGCCGGCGGATCATATCGAGCGGTCATGAACGCCTTTCGCCCCGCCCTCGCCGCCTTCGGCCTTTCCCTCTTCCTTGCGGCCTGCGCCGTGGTCCCGGGTGCGCCGATCGTGGTCGGCAACCCGGTGGCCGAGGGGACGCCCGTCGCCATCGACCAGCCGGTGCGGGTCGGCGCGGTGGTGGTCACGCCCAAGCAGGTCGTCGAGGACAGCCGCTGTCCCGAAAACGCCCGCTGCGTCTGGGCCGGGCGGCTGATCGTCCGAACCCGCATCGACGGTGCGGGCTGGCGCGACACCGCCGACATCACCTTGGGCGAGACTTACGGCACCCACGGTCACGTGGTGGCGCTGGTCTCCGGCCTGCCGGAAAAGACCGCCGAGGCGGAAACCCCGGCGGCCCGATACCGCTTCGTCTACGAGGCGCGCTGAACGGTCAGGTCGCCGAAGCGGCGCTGATCCGGTCGATCGCGCTCGAAAGCGTACGGTCGAATTCATCGTCGTCCTGCTGCGCACGCAGGTCCTGGAGCAGGCCGCGGCTGAAGCTGGCGATCATGCCGGGATTCCTGGCCAGCTCGGCGCAGGCCTCCTCGGTCGAATAGCCGCCCGACAGCGCGACGACCCGCAGCACCTTCGGGTGGCGCGTGAGGTCCGAATAGAGACCCGCCTGCTTGGGGATCGACAGCTTCAGCATCACCTGCTGACCTTCCGGCAGCGCATCCAGCCCTTCCTCAATTGCTTCGAGCAGGATTTTCTCGCCCTCCGCGCGGTCGCTGGCAGTGATGTCGTATTCGGGCTCGAGGATCGGCACCAGCCCGCAGGAGAGGATGCGCGCGCCTTCGGCGAACTGCTGGCGCACGGCCTCCTTGATGCCCTGGGTGTTGTTCGCCTTGATCACGCTGCGCATCTTGGTGCCGAACACGCCGAGTTCGCGCGCGCGGTTGCACAGGTCCTCGAGGCCCGGATTGGGCTTCATCAGCTGCGCGCCATCGCGTTCGTCCTCCAGCCCCTTGTCGACCTTGAGGAAGGGAACGATGCCGCGCTCGGCGAGGCGCGCGGGCACGCTCTTGCCGCCGCTCTGGCCGTCCATCGTCTTTTCGAACAGGATAGCGCCGATGACCTTGCCGTTGCCGAAGCAGGGGCTTTCGATGATCCGCTGGCGCATTTCGTGGATCAGGCCGAACATCTCGTCCTCGCCGCTCCACGCGTCGTCCTCGACGCCGTAGCCGCGCAGCGCCTTGGGGGTCGAGCCGCCCGACTGGTCGAGCGCCGCGATGAAGCCCTGACCGGTCGCGATCCGCTCGCGCATCTGTTCGAAATCCATGTGTTACCTCGCTGGGATGACAATCGCCGCGGCCTTACCCAGCACCGGGCCGCCGGGCAACCTGACATCATTCGAACGATTTGTGCGCGGCAGCGTTGAGGGGATGAAGGAGACGACATGCTAGACGAAACCCAGGAAAAACTCTGCGACGACAACACCACCGACTTCGGCGACCTGAAGGCCCTGACGATCAACTGCACGCTAAAGCGATCGCCCGAGGGATCGCACACGGCCAAGCTGCTCGGCGTGCCGGAGGCGATCCTGGCGAGGAACGGTGTGTCGCTGGAGCAGGTGCGGCTGGTCGATCACGATATCGCGCCGGGCGTCTACCCGGACATGACCGAACACGGGGCGGACAGCGACGACTGGCCGCCGATCTGGGAGAAGGTGGCGGCGGCGGACATATTGATCGTCGGCACGCCGATCTGGCTCGGCGAGATGAGTTCGGTGTGCCGGCGGCTGATCGAACGGCTCTATGCCCATTCGAGCCAGACCAACGACAAGGGCCAGTATGTCTTCTACGGCAAGACCGGCGGCTGCATCGTCACCGGCAACGAGGACGGGATCAAGCATGTCGGCATGGGGCTGCTCTATTCGCTCCAGCACATCGGTTACACGATCCCGCCGCAGGCGGACGCGGGCTGGATCGGCGAGGCGGGTCCGGGCCCGAGCTATGGCGATGCGAAGGAGGACGGCAGCGGATACGTCGGCTTCGACAATGATTTCACCCGCCGCAACGCCACCTTCATGACCTGGAACCTGATGCACATGGCGCGCATGCTCAAGGATGCGGGCGGCATCCCCTGCCACGGCAATTCCGCCGATCTGTGGAAGGAAGGCCGCCGCTTCGACGCGCCCAACCCGGAATATCGCTAGGCCGAAAGCGCCGCCACGCCGGGAAGGTCCTTGCCCTCCATCCATTCGAGGAAGGCGCCGCCCGCAGTCGAGACGAAGGTGAAATCGTCCTTCACGCCTGCGTGGGCGAGCGCCGCGACGGTGTCGCCGCCGCCGGCGACCGAGATCAGCGAACCGCTTTCGGTGAGCGCGGCGGCGGTTTTGGCGAGCGCGACGGTGGCGGTGTCGAAGGGTTCGGTCTCGAAGGCGCCGAGCGGGCCGTTCCACACCAGCGTGCGGCAAGTCTTGAGCACGTCGCCCAGCGCCTCGACCGCCTGCGGGCCGAGATCGAGGATCATCTCGTCCTCGGCGACCTCGTGGACGTTGCAGGTGCGCATGGATGGCGGATTGGCGGCGAATTCCTTCGCCACCACCACGTCGTAGGGCAGGTGGACGGTGCAGCCCGCATGGTCGGCCTCGTCCATGATGCGGTTGGCGGTGGCGGTCA
Source organism: Qipengyuania sp. MTN3-11 (assembly GCF_042851825.1). NCBI lineage: Bacteria > Pseudomonadati > Pseudomonadota > Alphaproteobacteria > Sphingomonadales > Erythrobacteraceae > Qipengyuania > Qipengyuania sp. MTN3-11. The sequence goes on from NZ_BTGM01000003.1 coordinate 25,157, forward strand.
GGTCGTGTTCGCAGAGCGATTTGCCGACATCGACCCCGCGCGCGGCGAGGAAGGTGTTGGCCATGCCCCCGCCGATGATCAGGTGCCGGACCCTGCCGACGAGATTTTCCAGCACGTCGAGCTTGGTCGAGACCTTTGCCCCGCCGACCACCGCGGCGACCGGCTGTTCGGGCGAGCCCAGTGCCGCGTCGAGCGCCTTGAGCTCGGCCTCCATCGCGCGGCCGGCATAGGCGGGGAGCAGGTGCGCCAGCCCCTCGGTGCTGGCATGGGCGCGATGCGCGGCGCTGAAGGCATCGTTGACGTAGAGATCACCGTGCTCGGCCATCGCCCGCGCGAAGTCCGGATCGTTGGCCTCCTCGCCGGGCCAGAAGCGGACATTGTCGAGCAGGCCGATGTCGCCGTTGCGCAGGATCCCGAGAGACTGTTCCACCACCGGGCCGGAGACCTCGGAGATGAACATCACCTCCTTGCCCAGCACATCCTCGACCGCGTCCTGCACGAAGCTCGTCGAAAGGGTGGAGGACCTTTGGCCCTTGGGCCGCCCGAAATGGGCGAGCAGCAGGACCTTGGCGCCCTTGTCGGTCAGTTCGAGGATGGTCGGCTTCGCCGCCTCGACGCGCGTGACGTCGGTCGCGGACCCATCCTTCATCGGCAGATTGAGATCGACGCGCACGAGCGCGACCTTGCCGGAGAGATCGGCGGGCAGGTCGTCGAGGGTTTTGAAGGCGGGCATATCCGTCCGTCTACAGAAGTTTCGCCATCACGCCGGCGGTGTCGATCATCCGGTTGGAGAAGCCCCATTCGTTGTCGTACCAGCTGACCACGCGCGCGAGCTTGCCTTCCATGACGCTGGTCTCCAGGCTGTCGATGGTCGAGCTGGCCGGCTGGTGGTTGAAGTCGCTCGAGACCAGCGGCTGATCGGTATAGTCGAGCACGCCCTTGAGGGCCCCGTCGGCCGCGGCCTTCAGCGCGCCGTTCAGCTCCTCGACGCTGGTGTCGCGCTGCGGGGTGAAGACCAGATCGACCAGGCTGACATTGGCGGTCGGCACGCGGACCGAGCTGCCGTCGAGCTTGCCGTTGAGTTCGGGCAGGACCAGCCCGACCGCACGCGCCGCGCCGGTGGTGGTCGGGATCATGTTCTGCGCCCCGCCGCGCGCGCGGCGCATGTCCGAATGCATCTGGTCGAGCATCCGCTGGTCGTTCGTGTAACTGTGGATCGTGGTCATGAACCCGCGCTCGATCCCCACCGTGTCGTGCAGCACCTTGGCCATCGGCGCGAGGCAGTTGGTCGTGCAGCTGGCGTTGGAGACGATCACGTCGTCCTTGGTCAGCGTCTCGTGATTGACGCCGTAGACGATGGTGGCGGAGACGTTCTTGGCCGGGGCGGAGATCAGCACGCGCCTGGCGCCCGCCTTGAGATGCGGCTCGGCCTGCTCGTGGCTCTGGAAGAAGCCGGTGCATTCCAGCACGATGTCGATGCCCTGCTTTTCATGCGGCAGATTGCCGGGATCGCGCTCGCTGGTGACCTGGATGGTCTTGCCGTTGACCTTTATCGTGTTCTCGCCGGTCTCGACCGTCCCGGGGAAGCGGCCGTGGGTGCTGTCGTACTGGAACAGCAGCGCATTGGCCTTGGTGTCAGCGAGATCGTTGATGCTGACGAGCTCGAGATCGTGGTCGTCGCGCTCGAGGATGGCGCGCGCCACAAGGCGGCCGATGCGCCCGAAACCGTTGATTGCAACCTTGGTAGCCATGGGGGAGGACGCTCCTGTCTATCCGTTCAATTTGTCTGTGATCTGCGGCACGATGGCGTCCGCGGTGAAGCCGAATTTCGCGAACAGATCCTCGGCCGGGGCCGAGGCGCCGAAGCGGTCGATGCCGATCCTGAGGCCGTTGGTCATCGTGTAGCGATCCCAACCGAAGGTGGTCCCCGCCTCGATGCTGACGCGCAGGATTTCCCCTGGCGGAACGTCGGGCAGGATGTCGGCGCGGTAGGCATCGTCCTGCTCGTCGAACAGCTGCGTGCAGACCATCGAGACGACGTCGGCACCGATGCCCTGCTGCTCCAGCCGCGCCGCGCATTCGAGCGCGAGATGGACCTCGGAACCCGTGGCGATCAGGATGACCCGGCGCTCGGCGTCGGCACTCTTGAGGCGGTATGCACCCCGCGCGCTCAGTCCGAGCTCTTCGGACGAAGTGCGGACCTGGGGCAGGTTCTGCCGGGTTAGCGCGAGCACGCTCGGCCGGTCCTTCTGCCGCAGCGCGATCTCCCAGCATTCGGCGGTCTCGACCGCGTCGGCGGGGCGCATGACCAGCAGGTTGGGGATCATCCGCAGCGACTGGACATGCTCGATCGGCTGGTGCGTCGGCCCGTCCTCCCCCAGCCCGATGCTGTCGTGGGTCATGACATAGACGACCCGCGTCTGCTGCAGCGCGGAGAGGCGGATCGCCGGGCGGCAATAGTCGGTGAAGACCAGAAAGGTGCCGCCATAGGGTATCACGCCGCCGTGCAGCGCCATGCCGTTCATCGCCGCGGCCATGCCGAATTCGCGGATGCCGTAATAGATGTAGCGGCCCGAATAATCGTCCGCCGTCAGCGCCCCGATCCCGCCGGCCTTGGTGTTGTTCGATCCGGTCAGATCGGCGCTCCCGCCGATGGTGTCCGGCAGCACCGCGTTGATCTCGCCCAGCGCCATCTCGCTTGCCTTGCGGGTGGCGACCTTCTGCGGCTCGTCGATCAGCGAGCGGATATAGCTCTCGAGACCGAATTCGGCGGGAAGGTCGCCGGCCATGCGGCGCTCGAACTCGGCGCGGCGGTCCGACCCGGTAAGCCGGCCGTGCCATTCGTCATGCGCCTTGCGGCCCCGCGCCCCGGCCTTGCGCCAATTGTCGAGCGTGGCCTGCGGAATCTCGAAAGGCTGCGCCTCCCATCCCAGCTGATCGCGCGCCGCCGCGATCTCGTCGTCGCCCAGCGGCGCACCGTGGGTGGCGGCGGTCCCCTGCTTGTTGGGCGCGCCCTTTCCGATCACGGTGCGGCAGTCGATCAGCGAGGGCCGCTCGTCGGCGACCGCCTCGTCGAGCGCAGCGCGGATCGAGGCGAAGTCGTGCCCGTCGCATTCCACCACGTGCCAACCGGTCGCGGCATAGCGGGCCTTGATGTCCTCGCTGGTCGAGAGCGCGGTCGGGCCGTCGATGGTGATGGCATTGTCGTCCCACAGCACGTTCAGCCGGCCGAGCTTGAGATGCCCGGCGAGCCCGATCGCCTCGTGGTTGATGCCTTCCATCAGGCAACCGTCGCCCGCCACGACCCAGGTCCGGTGATCGACAAAGGCGTCGCCGAACTCGGCATTGAGGTGCCGTTCGGCGATCGCCATACCGACCGCCATCGCCAGCCCCTGACCCAGCGGGCCGGTGGTGCATTCGACGCCGTCGAGCAGGAAATTCTCCGGATGCCCGGCGCAGGGGCTGCCGAGCTGGCGGAATTTGCGGATGTCCTCCATCGTCGGGCGTTCGTAACCCGAGAGGTGCAGCAGGCTGTAGATGAGCATCGAGCCGTGGCCGGCGGACAGCACGAAGCGGTCGCGGTCGGCCCAGCCGGGCGCCGCGGGATCGTGCCTGAGATATTCGCTCCACAACACGGTGGCGGCATCGGCCATGCCCATCGGCATGCCGGGATGGCCCGAATTGGCCGCCTGCACCGCATCCATCGATAGCGCGCGGATGGCGTCGGCCATCGGCACGAGGTCGGCGGTGTCGAAAGTCATGTCCGGCAAGGGCTCCTGTGGCAGGCGATTCGGCGCGCGCGAAGCCATGGCCAAGCCGCCTCGCAGGGTCAAGTTGGCCCCGTCCGCGCCGACCCCTGAGCCGATTTATCAACAGCCAGCGCCAAGGCTTTACGCGCGCGCGATTTTCGCGATAAAACGGGGCAGGATGGAGGCGGAACGGATCTCGCGCGCGATGGGACGGATCGAGGCAGCGCTCGAACGGATCGAGCGCGCGCGCGAAACGAACGCGCACGCGGCCGCCTCTTCCGGCGGCAACCCCGAACTGGTCGCCCGGCACGAGGCGCTGCGCGAAAGCGTGATCGCCACTATCGGCGAGCTCGACACGTTGATCGGACGGCTCGAGCGATGAGCGACGTGACGCTTTCGGTCGCCGGGCGGAAATACACGGTATCCTGCGCCGAGGGGGACGAGGACCGGGTCCGCACGCTGGCGCAAATGATCGGCGACCGGCTGGCCGGGATCGGCGCGAGCCTCAACAATCCCATGGAAGCCCACAATCTGCTGATCGCGGGGCTGATCCTGGCCGACGAGCTGGAGGAGGCGCAGAAATCCTCTCCCTCGGCGGCGCCGATGGCGCGGGCCGCCCCCGCCGTGGCCGATGCGCTCGAATCCCTGGCGTCGCGGCTCGAAAACGCCGCGGAAGCGCTTGAGCAGCGCGATGCGAGTGCCTAAATAGGCATCGGCGGGACTGCCCGGCACGAGCCGTTGAACATCCCTGAGGCTATAAGCAATCCTAGGGAGCTGTCCCTGCCCTGGTCCACCAGTTCGGCTGTGGGATCGGGGCATACGGCGCCCACCTGACGTTTTGGCGTCAGAGGATTTCCCTGGCACCGACCCATGGTGGTTCCGCCACTCATTTTTTTGCTTCGGGCGCGTCGCTGCGGGCGCCCGGCCGGGCTTGCGGCCCCGCGGTCCGTGGCTAGATAGCGGGTCGATGACCAAGGACGAACTGCGCAAGAAACTTCGCACCGCGCGGGGCGAGCATGTCGCGGCGGTGCCCGAGACGATGCGCGGGCTGGTGTTCCATCGGCCTCCCGCACCCTTGCTCGAACTGGTGCCGCAGGGTGCTGAAATCGGACTTTATCACGCCGCACCCGACGAAGCGCCCACGTCGGCCTATGCTCGATTTTTCCAGGAACGCGGCCACGATCTGGCGCTGCCATACTTCCGGGCGAGAGAGGCTCGCATGCAATTTCGCACCTTCCGCGATCCGCACGCCGAGAGCGACCTCGAACATGGTCCGTTCGGACCGATGCCACCTGCCAACGATTCGAACGACGCTGCCCCGACGGTGCTGTTCGTGCCGCTGCTCGGCTTCACCGAGACCGGCGCGCGTCTCGGCCAGGGTGGCGGGCATTACGACCGTTGGTTTGCCGAGCATCCCGAAACGCTGAAAATCGGGATGGCGTGGGACGTCCAGAAGGTCGACCACCTTCCGCTCGAGCCGCACGACATCCCGCTCGATGCCATCGTCACTCCGACCCGCCTCTACGGTCCGTTCCGGTGAGGGAGGAACCGACCCTTCGCATTCCGCTGGGCATACTCGCCCTGCTCGTCGCGCTGGGAATCTACGGGATCGTGCTCGCGACGATCCTGCCGCCCGTGATCGGCGATTGGCCGACCTGGGCGCAGACCGTGGTCTATCTGGTCCTCGGCGTGATCTGGCTGCTGCCGCTACGCCGCTTCCTGATCTGGATGGAGACCGGGCGCTGGTCGCCTCCCGAGGAATAGGAAGCAGGGCTAGGAACCGGGGGCCGGGCCGGCCCGTTTCGCCGCCATGCCCGAGCTTCCCGAGAACGAAGCGCAGCGCCTGACGCTGGAGCGCGAATGTCTCAACCGCACCATCGGGGCGGTCGAGCTCGGTGACGACGTCACCTATATCGAACTGCCGGGCGACAACGAACGCGCGCGACTGGTCGGGCGGCAGTTCACCGAGACGCGGCGGCACGGCAAGAACATCTTCGCCGGCAGCAAGACCGGGCCGTGGATGACGGTCCACCTCGGCATGACCGGGCGGCTGATTCCCTTCGATGCGCCGGATGATCCGCCGGACAAGACCAAGCTGCTGATCCGGTTCGAGGGCGACCGCCGGCTCGCCTTCCGCTGCCCGCGCAAGCTCGGCCATGTGCGGATCATCGACGATCCCGATGCCTACATCGCCGATCAGGGCCTGGGTCCGGACGCGCTCGGCATCGATCAAGAGGTGTTCGTCGAGGTGTTCGGCAAGACCCGGAGCGCCATCAAATCGGCGCTGATGAAGCAGGACAGGATGGCCGGCGTCGGCAATCTGTGGTCGGACGAGACCTGCTTCCAGACCGGCCTCCACCCCGAAACCCGCGCCGACGCGCTGTCCGAAAAGACGCTGTGCGAGGTTCACGGAGCGATGCAGCGCATCCTCGAGGCGGTGGTGAAGACCGGAGCGACCTATTCCGAACTTCCCGACGACTGGCTGATCCGCCACCGCCGCAAGGGCCGGAACTGCCGGCGCTGCGGGGGCACCATCGTCAACGCGAAAGTCGGCGGACGAACCGCCTATTTCTGCGACAAGCACCAGGCTAAATAGGAAAGTCCCAAGTGGCGCGAGTGACGGGACTTGAACCCGCGACCCTCGGCGTGACAGGCCGATACTCTAACCAACTGAGCTACACCCGCGCATCTAAGCGACGTCAGCGCCTCTTGGGAGCAGCGCCACTAGGGCAGGCTCGCGGGGGTGTCAATGCCGTTTCCGGGTCCGGATGGAAGGCGTTGGAAACGTCCGCGCCGTTAACGCGAAATTGACCATTCGAGGCGAGGATTGCCGCCGCAATTGGGGGGCAATCCGATGCGCTTTATCTGGCTTTTCGCCGGTCTCTTACTGCTCGCTCCGGCGGCGATCGCGGCCGAGGACGCACTGTCGATTACACGGTCGCTCTATATCGCACGCGCGCATCCGGACGGAATCGCGCTCGAACCGGCCGAGACCCTGCGCCCCGGCGACAAGGTCGTGCTGGTGATGGCCTGGCAGGAAAGCCCAGGGGAGCCTTTCACGCTGGTGAGCGAGATCCCGCGCACCCTCGCCTACCAGCGCAGCGGGGATGGTGCGGTCGAGGTCTCGGTCGACGGCGGCCGGCGCTGGGGCCGGATCGGATCGCTTCGGCGCGGCAATCGCCTTGCCGCGCCCGAGGAAGTGACAAACCTGCGCTGGCGCATCGCCGCCGCGGAGAGCGCCACGATGCGCAGCTACAGCGCGATCGTGCGCTGAAGCCCCGCTCAGTTCGAGACGATCAGGACCGGGGCCTCGAGAAGCTTCTTCAAGGCCTGGACGAAGCTCGCCGCATCCCAGCCGTCGACCACTCGGTGGTCGCAGCTGATCGAGATGTTCATGAGCTTGCGCTTCTCGATTCTCTCGCCGCCATTGCCGTCGGATACGAACATAGGGCGCTCGACGATCTTGTTCGGCCCGATGATCGCGACTTCGGGCCGGTTGATCACCGGCGTCGTGGCGATGCCGCCGAGCGGACCGAGCGAGGTGACGGTAAGCGTGCCGCCCGACAATTCCTCGCTCCTGGCGCTGCCCGTCCGCGCCGCTTCGGCAAGCCGGCCGATCTCGCTGGCAAGCTGCCAGACGTTCTTCGCCTGGGCATCGCGGATCACCGGGACCATCAGGCCCGCATCGGTTTGCGCGGCCATGCCCATGTGCACCGCGCCGTGCCGCGTGACCACGCCGGCTTCGTCGTCGTAGCGCGCGTTGATCATGGGAAAATCGGGGAGCGTCCTGCAGATCGCGGTGATCAGCAGCGGCAGGATGGTGAGCTTGGGCTTGTCGCCGCGATTGTCGTTCAGCTGCGCGCGCATCGCCTCGAGGTCGGTCACATCGACCTCCTCGACATAGGAGAAATGCGGAATGTTGCGCTTGGACGCAGCCATGTTTTCGGCGATGCGACGGCGCATGCCGATGACCTTCTTCTCCTCGTCCGCCCGGGTGGGGGCGGCGGAGCCGTAGCTGGCGTTGTAGGATAGGAACTGGTCGAGATCGCCGTGGCGCACGCGCCCGTCCTCGGCGGGTTTCACCTGGCCGAGATCGACGCCGAGCTCCTTCGCGCGCTTGCGCACTGCGGGAGAGGCCAGGACTTTGGCTGCCGGTGCAGGTTCGGGCGCCGGGGCGGGAGACGGCGCAGGCGGCGGCGTCGGATCGGCTGCCATAGCATCGTCGGCATCGGACGCGTCGGGATTCTCGACCTCGATCCGCTTCTCGACATCCTCGTCCCTGGGGGCGGGGGCCGCTTCTGCAGCCTCCCCGCCGGTATCGGCATCCTCGGGCACTTCGCCCTCGACCTCGATGACCAGCAGCATCGCGCCGACCGGGGTGATGTCGCCAACCTCGCCGGCGAGTTCCACCACCTTGCCGTCGACCGGGCTCTCGATGTCGATCGTCGCCTTGTCGGTCATCACGTCGACCAGATGCTGGTCCTCTGCCACGACATCGCCGACCTTGACGTGCCACTCGACGATTTCCGCCTCGGCGACGCCTTCGCCGACGTCGGGCATGTTGAACGTGAATTTCGCCATGGTCGGTCTACTCGCTCAGGATCTTGTCGATGGCCTCGCCGATGCGGATCGGGCCGGGGAAATAGGCCCATTCGAGGCTGTGGGGATAGGGCGTGTCGAAGCCGGTCGCGCGTTCGACCGGAGCCTCGAGATGATAGAAGCAGCGCTCTGTCACCAGCGCCGAAAGCTCGGCACCGAAACCGGAGGTACGGGTGGCTTCGTGGACGATCAGGCAGCGCCCGGTCCTCTTCACGCTCTCCTCGATGGCCTCGATGTCGAGCGGGACGAGCGTGCGCAGGTCGAGGATGTCGGCCGCGACGCCCTTCTTGGCGCAGACCGCCTCGGCGACATGCACCATCGTGCCGTAGGCGAGGATGGTCAGTTCGTCGCCCTCCGTGACATGGCGCGCCTTGCCGAGGGGGATCTTGTAGTAATCCTCCGGCACGACGCTGTCCTTGTGCCGTTTCCACGGCTCGACCGGCTTGTCGTAATAACCCGAGAACGGCCCGTTGTAGATGCGCTTGGGCTCGAAGAAGATCACCGGATCGTTGTCCTCGATCGCGCTCAGCAGCAGGCCCTTGGCGTCATAGGGTGTCGAGGGGATCACGGTCTTGAGTCCGGAGACGTGGGTGAAGATCGCCTCGGGGCTCTGGCTGTGGGTCTGGCCGCCGAAGATACCGCCGCCGAAGGGGCTGCGAACCGTGATCGGCGCGATGTATTCCGCAGCCGAGCGATAGCGCAGCCGGGCCGCCTCGCTGATCAGCTGGTCGAGCCCGGGATAGATGTAGTCGGCGAACTGGATCTCGGGCACCGGGCGCAGGCCATAGGCGCCCATCCCCACCGCCACCGCGATGATGCCGCATTCGGAAATCGGCGTATCGAACACCCGCGTCTTGCCGTGCTTTTCCTGAAGGCCGGCGGTGCAACGGAACACGCCGCCGAAATAGCCGACATCCTCGCCCATCACGATCACGTCGGGATCGCGCTTCATGGCGATGTCGAGCGCATCGTTGATCGCCTCGATCATGTTGAGGCGGCGCTCCTGCTTATCGGTGCCGTCCTGCGCAGATTCGGGCTGCTTCGTGGTCTTGGTCTCGCTCATGCGCCCTTCCCTCCATTGGGAAGCCCGTCGGGAAACTTCGTCTTGCGTTCGTGCACCGCCTGTTCGGCCTGCTCCTTGAGGTGCCAGGGCAGCTCCTCGAAGACGTCCTCGAACATGGTGCGGAAGGGATGATGCAGCCCGTGGCCGAGGATGCCGTTGGCCTCGGCCTCCTTGGTCGTCTTCTTGACCAATTCGGCCGCTTCCAGATCCATCGCCGCCTGCCGGTCCTCGTCCCATTCGCCGAGCGCGATGAGGTGCTTCTTCAATCGCATCACCGGATCGCCGAGCGGCCAGTCCTCGCGCTCGGTCGCGCTGCGATAGCCGCTGGGATCGTCCGAGGTCGAATGCCCCTCGGCGCGATAGGTGAAGAATTCGATCAGCGTCGGCCCGCCGTTGGCGCGGGCACGGTTGGCGGCCCATTGTTCGGCGGCGTAACAGGCCAGCGGATCGTTGCCGTCGACCCGCAGGCCGGCAAGGCCATAGCCCAGCGCGCGGGCGGCGAAGGTCGTCCGTTCCGCGCCGGCAAAGCCGCTGAAGCTGGAGATCGCCCACTGGTTGTTGACCACGTTGAGGATCACCGGTGCGTTGTAGACGGTGGCGAAGGTGCAGGCGGAATGGAAATCGCCTTCCGCGGTGCTGCCCTCGCCCACCCAGGTCGCGGCGATCCGGCTGTCGCCCTTGATCGCACTCGCCATCGCCCAGCCGACCGCCTGCGGGGTCTGCGTGGCGAGATTGCCGCTGATGGTGAAGAAGGAATGCTCGCGGCTCGAATACATGATCGGCAGCTGGCGGCCCTTCAGCTTGTCGCCCTTGTTCGAATAGATCTGGTTGATCATCTCGATCATCGGGTAGCCGCGCACGATCAGCACGCCCTGCTGGCGATAGCTGGGAAAGACCATGTCGTCGCTGGCCAGCGCCATGGCGGTGGAGATGCTGGTCGCCTCCTCGCCGGTGCATTTCATGTAGAAGCTGGTCTTGCCCTGTCGCTGGCCGCGGAACATGCGTTCGTCGAAGGCGCGGACGGTGGCGAAGTGTTTCAGCATCGTGCGCAGGGTTTCGGGATCGAGCTTGGGGTCCCACGGCCCGTGCGCCCGGTCGTCTTCGCCCAGCACCCGGATCAGCCCGTAAGCCAGATCGCGCATGTCCTCGGGCGCACAGCTCTCGTCCGGGCGCGGCTGCTTGCCTGCTTCGCCGATGTCGATATGCGAAAAATCGACCGTGTCGCCTGGACGAAACTTGGGCTCGGGGACGTGAAGCGACAGGCTGGGACGGTTGCCGCCGGTGTTCGGCTGGTTACTCGGGGCCTCGTCGGCCATGAAGGCGCTCTCCCTTGCCTCGCTGGATGCGCAACCACTCTCGTGCATTCGTTGCGGGTTTGCGATATTTTATTTCAGCGTTGCCGAGGGGTCAAGTCACGCCCCCTGCAACGCCGAGGTCATACTGCGACGGGGGCCTTGATCGCCCCGTGCGGCGTGTAGCCATGGACTTCGAAATCCTCAATGCGATAGTCGAAGATCGTGGGCGGACGCCGCGTGATCTCAAGCCGCGGACGGCCCCGGGGTTCCCGCGAGAGCTGTTCCTCGATCAGATGGGCGTGGTTGAGATAGAGATGCGTGTCGCCCCCCATCCACACCAGCTCGCCCGGTTCGAGATCGACCTGCAGAGCAATCATGCGCTGGAGGAGGGCGGCCGACCACAGGTTGAAGGGCAGGCCCAGCGCGACGTCGCAACTGCGCTGGTAGAGCACGCAGTTGAGCCGGGCTTTCCGGCCCCCTTCCCCACCCGACACGTGATACTGATAGGTCTTGTGACACGGCGGCAGCGCCATCCGGTCCAGGTCGGCAACGTTCCAGCCTTCGATAATATGCCGCCGGCTTCCGGGATCCTTGCGCAACGATTCGACCAGCTGCGCGATCTGGTTGATCCCCTCGCCCTTCTCGTAGAGCCCGTCCTTGCGATAGCGGAAGGTCGGCCAGTCTACCCATTGCTTGCCGTAGACCGGGCCGAGATCGCCCCAGCGCCGCGCGAACGCCTCGTCATCGGCGATGCGCTGGACGAAGGTGTCGAGCGGGATGTCGTCGCCCGTCTCGCGGACGTAATTCGCATGCGGCCACTCGTTCCAGATCTTCACGCCCTGCAGCACCAGCGGGCGGATATTGGTCTCTCCGGTGAGGAACCACAGCAGCTCGCGCGTCGCGGTCTTCCAGTACACGCGCTTGGTGGTGATCAGCGGCATCGCGCCGTCCGCGAGATCGAAGCGCAGCATCGCCCCCATCACCGAACGCGTACCTATACCCGTGCGGTCGGTGCGCTCGCTACCCTCGCTCCAGATGCGGGCCACGAGGTCGAGATACTGCTGTTCGGGATGCGGACTCACCACGATTGCCTAGCGCGCCGAAAGCCCGCTTGCCACCCCGACCATGCGCTCCTATAGGCGCGCCCTGCCTCGAGCCCCGGTCCGCCGGGCGCCCGATCGGTCGGGGAGTAGCTCAGCCTGGTAGAGCACTGTCTTCGGGAGGCAGGGGCCGGAGGTTCGAATCCTCTCTCCCCGACCAATTTTCGTCGTTTCCGACAATAAGCCCCAGAATTCCGCCGTTTTCCTTTGACGACGAGCGTCCTCCATGGACATTCGCATCGAGGCCAGTCGGCAGTTCTCGGCTGCGGATCCAAGAGGAGTTCGCGGAGGCTGGTAAGGGTCGGCTCGCCGGTGCTCACAAGAACCTCACCATCGCATCGGACTGAGATCAAGAAGCGGTCTGACTCGTCGCGCGGCAGTCTTTCGCGTCCGGAAATCGACGCAGAGCTGGACCCTCTGCGCGCATATAGCCTCGGTCTATCGTTCTGCCCACTCCGGCGGCATCGCGATTGACAAGGTCCGAGGCTTCGACGCCAATGGATGCAAGCTTCGGGAGAGCACACCTTGGATCAGACTATCGAAGGCGACAGTCGGCAAAAATTCACGACCCAGCGTATCTTGCCGCTCTATCTTCTTCTTGGATTCTCAGCCGGTCTGCCTTTCTTCATGTTCAATGCGGTGCTGCTGCTGAGAATGGCGCGGCACGACATCGATATCGTCACCATCGGCTATTTCGCCTGGGTCGCGTTGCTGCCGACCTTCAAGTTCCTCTGGTCGCCGCTGCTCGATCGGTATTCGGTGCCCGGCTTTTCGCGGTTCTGGGGAAAGCGGCGCGGATGGATCATGCTGTCCCAGCTCGGCATCTTTTCAGCGATGGTGGGAATGGCCTTCACCAGCGACGACAGCGACCTGCCGCTCGTCGCGCTGTTCGCGATCCTGCTCGCGTTCTGGACGACGACACTGGAAGTGGCGGCGGATGGCTGGCGTATCGAGCTCGCCCCGACCCAGAAAGCCCAGGCGCCGATCGTGGCGGCCAATCTGTGGGGCTATCGCAGCGCGATGGTAGCGGCGGGCAGCGGCGCGGTGCTGATCGCCGCCCGCGCGGACTGGACTTTCGCCTATCTCGCGATCGCTTTCGCTGCTTTCGCGCCATTTCCGGTCCTCGCGCTGACCCGTCGCGAGCCCGGAACCGATGGTGCGCGCTCGAAAGCACTCGGTGCCGGCGTGGCGATCGCGGCGGTGATTCTCGCCGCAGCCTGTGCGATCGTCGCCATCGTCGGTTGGCTCGCTCTCGTGATGCTGGCGGGCGCGGGGATCGATTCCGATACGAACCTCACCCCTGCGGTGATCGTGATAGCGTTTTTGCCCTTCGCGCTCCTCGCAGCCGCGCTGCCGCGCATCAAGCGCCTGCCCAGCGATGCGCCCCTGCTCCGCTCGACGACCCTGGGCCCCTTCGTCGATATCTTCTGGCGTTATGGCTTCGCCACGCTCGTCGTGCTCGGCTTCGTCTCGCTCTACCGCGTCGGAGATGTGCTGGCGCTTACGCTGTCGCATCCGATGTGGGACGCACGCGGCTATTCGCTCGACCAGATCGGCATCGCCGATGGCGCGGTGGCTTTGCCCGCCAGCATGGCGGGTGTGGCGCTGGGCAGCTGGATGGCGGCGAGATGGCGCCTGTCCTGGGCACTCGCGGCAGGCGCGCTGGTCGCGGCCCTGGGCAATTGGGTCTATGTCTGGTTATGGTGGCGGCCGCCCGAAGGCTGGGTCCTCTACGCCAGCGTCGCCGTCGATCAATTCGGCAACGGGCTCGCAGGCGCGGTCTTCGTGGTGTATCTTTCGATGCTGGTGAACCCGCGCTTTCCTGCGGCGCAATACGCCTTCCTGTCCGGCTTCGCCTTCCTGCTCGCACGATTGCTGGCAGGCGCATCGGGCGAAATGCAACAGGTGATCGGCTATGACGGGTTCTTCGTCCTGACGGGCGCGGCGAGCGTCGCCGCCATCGTCTTCCTTCCCTTCCTCGCGCGCATTCGCTCGCGCGGGCCAAGCGCCGGACCGGTCGAGGCCGCATGATAGACATAGAACAAGCGTTCGCACCCGCCCGCACCATGGTCGAGCAAGGGCGCATGCCCTGCGCCGCCGTCGGTGTGATCGACGCCGATGGCGATAGCGCGGTCGCCTTCACCGGAAGTGCCGCTATCGTCCCTGAGCCGGAGCCGCTGACGCGCGACCACTGGTTCGATCTCGCTTCGGTTTCCAAGGTCATCGCCACCACAACCATCGTGCTGATCCTTGCCGAGCAGGGCCGCCTCGATCTCGATGCGCCGCTGGCAAGCGTCATTCCCGATCTGCGGCAATACGATATCGAACATGCGCCCGAGCGGCGGATCACCTTTCGGCAATGCCTCGCGCACCAGACCTTCCTGCCGGCCGTCTTCCCGATCTATACCTACGGCGACGATCCCCTGCGGGCGCGCGCCTTCGTCCTCCAGCGCGCCTGGGAACATGGGCCACCCGTCTATTCCGACATCAATTTCATCCTGCTGGGCATCGCGGTCGAGCGGATTACGGGCGCGCCCATGTCAGCCTGGTCGCTTGGCGAGGGACTGTCTTACGGACCGCCACCGGGGCCGGCGGTGTCCACCGAGTTCTGCACCTGGCGCGACCGCATCCTGAAGGGCGAGGTGCATGACGAGAACGCCGCGGCCCTGGGCGGCGCACCCGGCCATGCCGGCCTGTTCGGGACGGTGGACGGGGTCCTGGAATTCGCGCGTGCGCTGATGTCGGGCGAGGTGTTGTCGCCCGAATCGATGCGCCTCATCCGCACGTCTCATTTCCACCACCGCACGCATGGTTGGGAATTGCCCTATGGCGGCTGGTCGGGCGGAGAAGCCTGCTCGCGCACGACGATCGGCCATACCGGCTTTACCGGCACCGGCCTGTGGATCGATTTCGAGCGCAAGATGGCCTGGACCCTGCTGACCAATCGCGTCCACCCCACCCGCCATCGCGACCGCGCTATCTACGAACTGCGCCCGCAGGTGAGCGACGCGGTGATCGCGGCGTGGGACGCGGCGCACTGATGCGCGATCCGCGCCCGGCTATAACCTGCCGGCATGACGGGCCGAACGCGCGCTTGCCATCGCGCCGCGCCCCACCCTAGTCAGGCGGTCATGCGATTTCTCGTCCCGTTCTTCGCCGCGCTGACGCTCGCGCTCTCCGCCATGCCGGTTCTCGCGCAGGACGCCAAGGCCGCGCCGCTCTCGCTGGAGGAGAGCCAGCAGCAACTGGCCGCGAACCTGGCGGTGCCCTTCGCGTCCGGCCTCGTCGGGGCGAAGGATGTGCCGATCTTCGCCTGGGTCGAGAATGCGGCCGGAATACGCAACATCTGGATCGGCCGCCCGGACGCGGCGGCGCGGATGCGCACCCGGTTCACAGCGGATGACGGGATCGAGCTGTACGACCTCGCCCTCGATCCCGCGGGCACGCGCATCGCCTGGGTGCGCGGCGGCGATTCCGGCTTTTCGGACGGTCCGCTGCCCAACACCACCCCCCTGCCCGAAGCGCCTCAACAAACGCTCTTCCTGGCCGACGTCGCCGGAGACGGCACAGCGCAGGCGATCGGCCGGGGGCACAGCCCGCTCTTCTCGCCCGACGGATCGCGCATCGTGTTCGTGCGCGGCAGCGCGATCATGGTCTGGAGCGCGAACGACGGCGCGCGCGAAGTGGCCGATGTCGACGGGTCGATCGGCGACCTGGGCTGGTCGCCCGACGGCAACCGCCTCACCTTTCGCGAACTGCGATCGGGCCACAGCATCGTGGGCGTGCTCGACCTCGCCGAGGGATCGCTGCGCTATATCGGCGCGGCGCTCGGCTTCTCGAGCGCCCCGGCCCTGTCGCCAGACGGGCGCGAAGTCGCATGGATCCAGTTCCGCGAGCCGCCCCCGAAGTTCGAGGACAGCACAAGGTCCTTCTGGTCCGTACAGGTCGGCGATATCGCAAGCGGCGCCGTGCGCACCGTATGGACCGCGCCCGAGGGCGAAGGCGCGCAATATTACGGCACCCGCGCGCGCAACCTGTTCTGGACCGGTTCGGGCCACCTCCTCTTCCCCTACGAAGGCACGGGCTGGCTCCATATCCTCGCCGTACCCGCCGGAGGCGGCCCCGCGCGCGACCTGACGCCGAACGCGAACGAGGTCGAGAACTTCATCCCTACGCCTGACGGGCGCGGGATGGTCTATTCGGCCAATCCCGGCAATCTGGACAGCCGCACGCTGTGGCGCACGGACATCGCCAGCGGCGCGACCGAACGCCTGACGGGCGAGGACGTGTTCGCTTTCTTCCCGACGTTCGGCGGCGAGCGGCTGGCCGCGACGGTAACCACAGCGACCGCGCCGGCCCATCCGGTTCTGGTCGAGGACATGCAGCCGCTGGGCGCGGTGGCGCGCGTCGCCTACCCCACACCGCGATCAGTGACCTTCACCGCTTCGGACGGGGAGACGGTGTACGGCCAGTATTTCCGCGGTGCCGGCGCCGGACCGCGGCCCGCATTGATCTTCGCCCATGGCGGCCCGCGCCGGCAGATGCTGCCGGGTTTCATGCCGCTCTATTACTACCATAACACCTATATCCGGAATCAGGAGTTCGCCGCCGCCGGGTACGACGTGCTGTCGGTCAACTACCGCAGCGGCACCAACTACGGCCGCGCCTTTCGCGAGGCACCGGAAAAGGCCCGCGCCGGCGCGTCGGAATATCGCGACATCCTGGCAGGCGCGCGCTGGCTGGGCGAACAGCCAGGCGTCGATGATAACCGCATCGGCATCTGGGGCGGCAGCTGGGGTGGATACCTCGCCGCGCTGGCGCTGGCGCGTGACAGCGACATCTTCAAGGCGGGTGTAGACCTCCACGGCGTGCACGCCATGGTCCGCCCGGTCGCCGATACCTACTCGCCCGAGGAAATCCGCGAGATCCAGCAGTTGCAATGGGATTCCTCCCCCATGGGTTCGATCGAGGACTGGCGCTCGCCGGTCCTCCTCATCCATGGCGACGATGACCGCAATGTCGATTACCGCCAGTCGCTATTGCTCGCCCGCGAACTGACGGCGCGCGATGTCCCTTTCGAGGAATTGGCTTTGCCGAACGAGCGCCACGATTTCTTCCGCTATTCCAGTTGGCTTACCGCGCTCGAAGCGACCGGCGAATTTCTCCAGCGCAAACTTAAGCCCGCGCGATGATCCGCACATTTCTCGTCCTGCTCGTCGCGCTGGCAATCGGACTTTTCGGCCCGCCTGCAACGGCGCAGCAGGACGAATTTACGCTGATCCGCAACGCCCGTATCTTCGACGCGACCGGCAAACCTGTCTTTCGCGGCGATGTCCTGATCCGCGGCGAGACCATCGCCCAGATTGCGCGGCAGATCCGCCGCCCGCGCGGTGCACGCGTGGTCGATGCGAAGGGCCGGACGCTGATACCCGGCCTCCACGATCTCCACACCCATCTGCGCTCACCTGCTTATTCCGCGCCCGAGGACATGGCGAAGGCCTGGTCGGGCTATCTCGTCAACGGCATCACCACGGTGAACGATTATTCGCTGTCCGCCGAGATGCTCGAACCGATCCGCGCGATCACAAGCGGACCCGATGCGATCTGGGCGCCGCATCTCAATCTTGCCGTTCGGGCGGGTGTACCGGGCGGGCATGGCACCGAATATGGCTGGGGCGATTTCTTCACGATGAAGGCTGCGAGCCCGCGTGCCGCGCATCTCATCATGGATCGTGCCCTGCCCTATCGCCCCGACGTGGTCAAAGTGTTCGCCGATGGCTGGCGCTACAATCGTGGGCCCGATCTCAATTCCATGAACACCGGCACACTGGCCGCGATCGTTTCCGATGCCCACGCGCGCGGAACGCCGGTGGTGACGCACACCGTCACGCTGGAAGGCGCGAAGGTAGCCGCCGCTGCGGGCGTCGACGCGGTCGTCCACGGAATCGGCGATACCCTCGCGGACGAGGAACTGATCGACTTGATGCGCGAGAACGGCACGGCCTATGTTTCCACGCTGGTGGTCTACGAGCCGAGCGATGTACGCGCGGTCTCGAACCAGGAAGAAGGCGTCCTCTCTTCACCCGAACGCGCGCGCGAAGCGGCACGCGCGGCGCGCGGCAATCGCGTTGTCGAACCCCCTGTCTCCGCCCGGTGGGGTATCCTTCAGGCAAACCTGCGAGCGATGCACGACGCGGGTATTCCGATCGGTGTCGGAACCGATGCGGGGATCGGCGGCGTCTATCACGGCAGCTCCGCGATCCGAGAAATCCAGTGGCTGGTCGAGCTCGGCCTCACCCCGGCAGAAGCGCTGGTCGCGGCGACCCGCACCAGCGCGCAGATCATGGGCCAAGCGGAGCATCACGGCACGATCGAGGTCGGCAAACGCGCCGACCTGGCGCTGGTGGACGGGCGCCCGGACGAGGACATCGGCGACCTCTGGAACGTCGCGGGTGTGTGGAAGGCGGGGCGCGCAGTGCCGCTGGCCGAGCTGCGCGCCCACCGCGACGATCCGGCGATGACGCCGCTTCCGACAATTCGCATGGCTGGGCCGATCTTGACCGGCGCGCGCGCGGACGGGCGAACCGATCTCGACACGCTGCCGGTCGATTCCACCGATGCGGGCAGCGATCACAGCGATATCGCCTTCGTCCATCGGCATGGCCCGGGGGAAGACCATCCGATCTTCAGCCTGGCGACCTTCGGCGCCGGAGCGCAGCCCTTCGCGCAACTCGTCCTCCCCCTGACCAAGGGGGCAGTGTTGCCGGCGGATGCCAGCCAGTTCACCGGCGTGGCCTTCACTGCGCGCGGCGCCGGTTCCTATCGCCTGCGCCTCGAGAGCTACGGCTTGAACGGGAGCGAATGGTACCACAGTGATTTCGCCGCGGGTCCGGAAGAGCGGACGATCCGCCTGCCCTTCACGACCTTCGTCACGGCCGGTGAAGCGCAACTCGACCTCCAACGCCTGCGTGCGCTCCGCTTTGAATTGACCGGCGAACCCGGCGGGCGAGCCTGGCTGGAACTGGGCGATGTGCGGTTCTATTGAGCGCCTAGGCGCGCAACCGCTCGACCAGAGCTTCGAAAGGTTCACCCGTGGACAGGGCCTGCCGGGCCGCTGCGCGATCGAGCCCCAGCGCGATCAGAACCGCGGTGCGAATATCTCCTTCGGCCATCGCAAGGGCGTCCTTCGCGCGATCCGCATCGGCGCCCGCGACGCTTTCGATCATGGCGATGGCGCGGCCTTCCAGCTTGGCGTTGCTGATGCGCATGTTCACCATCAATCCGCGATAAACGAGGCCCAGCTTCAGCATGATCGCGGTGGAGAGCGCGTTGAGTGCCGCTTTCTGCGCGGTGCCAGCCCCCAGCCGGGTCGAGCCCGCGATTGCTTCCGGGCCGGTGGCGAGCAGGATCCCATGCTCCCCCGCCGCGGCCATCAACGGGCTGTCGGGATTGTTGGCGAAGGCGATGGCAAGAGCGCCGCGCTCGCGCGCCTCGCGCACCGCCCCGATGGTGAAGGGCGTGCGCCCGCTCGCCGCCAGGGCGATCAAGACGTCCGCTCGGCCCAAGCCCGCGTCGCTCACCGCCATGCGCCCGGCATGCTCGTCATCCTCCGCCCCTTCCACCGCCCGCATCATCGCATCGGGGCCACCGGCGAGGAAGAAGGCGAGCCGATCCTCCGGCCATCCGAAGGTGGGGGTCAGCTCCACCCCGTCCTGCACGCCGATCCGTCCCGAAGTGCCTGCTCCTGCATAAGCGATCCGCCCGCTCGAGCCCAATCGCCCCGCCGCAGCATTTGCCGCATCCGCGATCTGGGGACTGACCTGCGCAACGGCCGCGACGGCCCTCCCCTGCCCGGCAAGGATCGCGGCGATCGCGCGCTCCAGAGGCCAGCGATCGATTTCCTTCAGGTCGGGATCGATGCTCTCTGTGCTCATCCGCTCGGCGTATCGCGGGCCGGCGCACATTGCCAAGCTGTAACGTCGACGCTGCCCTATAGGATCGAGCTATGAGCGAAACGTCATCGCTCTCGTCCCGGATGTTTCTCGAAGCGGCACAGGCGCCGGAGCGGGTCGCGCTCCAGCGGGAACGCAATCGCGATGCGGTGCAAAAGGCGGCAAAGCGGATTCGCATGCTCGATCCCCCCTTTGCGATCACGATCGCACGGGGGTCTTCCGACCATGCGGCCGGTTTCGCGAAGCATTTGTTCGAGACGCGCCTGCGTATTCCAGTGCTCAGCCAACCCCCTTCGCTTGCGACGCTGTTCGATGCGACATCTCCGAAACTGAAAGGGACGCTGGCGATCGCGATCTCGCAATCCGGGCGCAGCCCCGATCTGATCGAGAGCGCCGCCGCGGCCAGCGCGGCGGGGGCGCTCGTGGTCGCGCTCGTCAACGACGAGACCTCGCCTCTGGCTCGGCAGGCCGATATCCTCCTGCCGCTGCATGCGGGCGAGGAGACGAGCGTGGCGGCGACCAAGAGCTACATCGCCTCGCTGGTCGCCATCGCCGATCTCGTTGCCGCCGTGCAGATCGACGATCGGTTGGAACGGGCGCTAAACGAGCTTGCACCGGTTTTGCAGCGAGCCTGGAACGCGGATTGGAGCGCCGCGCTGGAACCGCTGACCCAGATCGAGCGGCTGCTGGTTCTGGGGCGCGGCGCGACGCTGCCGATCGCGGCGGAGGCGGCGCTGAAATTCAAGGAGGTCGCGCGGATCCACGGCGAAGCGTTCAGCAGCGCGGAGGTCGCGCACGGGCCGATGGCGCTGGTACGCGAAGGCGAACCCATCTTCGCCTTCACACCGAGCGACGCGGCGCGCGAAGGCTTCGCCGATCGGCTCACCGCGCTGGCGGAGCGAGGCGCGACCATCATCGGCACCGGGTGCGAGGATTGCGCAATTCCCCTCCAATCCGCAAACTCGAGCGATCCGGCGGTGGACGCGATAGCGTCGATCCAGAGCTTCTACCGCTTCGTCGAATCGCTTGCCCGCAAGCGAAGGCTCGACCCCGACAGGCCCCCGCATCTTTCGAAGGTCACGCGTACGCGATGAATGCCATCGCTCTTTCGGGTGCTCGGGTCGTGACGCCGGACGGCATACGGGACGACGCGGTCCTGACGATCGAAGATGGATCGATCCGCGAGATCGCATCGGCGGGCACGCGTTCCGCCAATGCGATCGATTTGGAAGGCGGCTATCTCGTCCCTGGCTTCATCGACACGCAGGTCAATGGTGGGGGCGGTGTCCTGTTCAACGATGCGCCTACGGTCGAAACGATCGCCGCCATCGCCGATGCGCATCGCCGGTTCGGCACCACCGGCCTGCTACCGACATTGATCAGCGACGATCTCGATACGATGCGGCGCGCGATCGCGGCGGTGGATGCGGCGATCGAAGCGGATGTGCCCGGGATCCTGGGGATCCATATCGAAGGGCCTTTCATCCACTCCGAACGCCGAGGCATCCACGCCGAACACTTCGTGCGAGCGCCGACGGATGAAGAACTCGAACTGCTTTCTCGCAAGTCGAAGGCCGTCCGGCTGATCACGCTGGCCCCGGAAACGGTGCCCCCTGGCACCATCGCGCGCCTGCGCGAGGCGGGGCTGGTGGTCGCGGCAGGGCATTCCACCGCCGATTACGCCACGACGCGGCGCGCGCTGGGCGAAGGTCTGAACGGCTTCACGCACCTGTTCAACGCCATGACCCAGTTCGGATCGCGCGAACCCGGCATGGTCGGAGCGGCGCTGGACGACCGGACCAGCCGGTTCGGCATCATCGTCGACGGGCATCACGTCCACCCGGCCAGCCTGCGCGTCGCGCTCGCCGCGCGCGGGCTCGACGGGGCCATGCTGGTGACCGACGCGATGCCGCCTGCAGGAACCGACATGGCGCAGTTCGATCTTCAGGGGCGCACGATCCGCGTTGCGGACGGCGCGTTGCGCGGCACCGACGGCACGCTGGCGGGAAGCGCGCTGACTATGGATCTGGCGGTGCGCAAAGCGATCGAAATGCTCGGCCTGTCGCTTGCGGACGCATGCCGCCTCGCCAGTGCCAATCCGGCGGCCTTCCTCGAGATGGAAGATGCGCGCGGAACGATAGCGCCGGGAATGGCCGCCGATCTGGTCCATCTCGACGAGACGCTGCGTGTCCGCCGCGTCTGGATTGCCGGGCGACTGTTCGATTATTCCCGAGCGCGGTAGCCCGCCAGATACAGCGCCCCTTCGACCGGATCGCCTTCGGCCCGGACCAACCGCGCCACGGTGCGCGCCTTCAGCCAGGGCTGCATGCGCGGCGCGAGGCCGCCGGCCAGGGCACAGCGCGGGGCGCCGCGCTCGAAAATCGTCTCGATGAAGCGTTCGATATGCCGCGCCGCATCTTCGACGATCGAGCAGGCGATTTCGTCACCGGCTTCCGCGAAATCCATCACCAGCGGTGCGAAGCTGGCGTAATCCGCCGGGCGGGCCGCATCCATCCAGGCGACGGCGCGGGGGGTTTCGTGCCCGAAGCCCTTCGTCACCGCGCTGCTGAGCGGCGTGGGCTTGGTACGCCCGTCGAGGGCGCGCAGGGCATGCCGCATCGCGCTGAGCCCGAGCGCGGCGCCGCTGCCTTCGTCCGAGATCGGAAAACCGTAGCCCCCGATCGTGAAGCTGTTGCCTTCATGCAGGACATGGGCCGAACTGCCCGTGCCGATAACCAGGATCGCACCGTCGCGCCCGCCATGTGCCCCGAGATTGGCGATCATTCCGTCCGAGGCGAAGGTGCTGGCGGCATAGGGAAAGTCGATCGCCTCCAGCGCGGCGCGAGCGCCGGTCCGCGACAGACCTGCGATCCCCGCCCCCATCGCCACCTCCCCGATCTCGTTCGCCTCCAGCCCGGCTGCCGCGATCGCCTGCCGACCGGCTTCGTCCAGGACGGCCCGGACGCCATCGAGCCCCATGCGGGTATTGCCCGGCCCGGCATTTCCCGATCCGAGGACCGTTCCCCCACTGTCGATCAGCCGCGCGCGCGTGCGGGTGCCGCCGACATCGAACCCGAGATAATATCGCGCCATCGCCTGCCCTTCCATCCGCTACGGCTCTACCACCCCTTAGCGACATGCGCGCGAGGATACGCGCTCGGTCGCCGGGAAGGGCATGACCTCGGGTTATGGCAGACACTTGGATTTTGAACCGGCAAAGCGACAGAAAGTGCTGCCTGCCGCGATCAGGGGCGCTAGAGTGAAGCGATGCGTTCGATCCTCGCCTGTGCTCTCGCCCTCCTGGCTCCTATACCTGCCTTGGCGCAGCAGGTTTCGGCGCCCCCGCCCCCATCCTCTTCGGCTGCGACCACCGGCACGCTCGATCAACGTGTCGCGGCGATCCTGTCCGACGCGCCCGAAGGGACGCGCTACGGCTTGGTCGTCCAGCGCCTGGACGGCCGCGAGCTGCTGGCCATGGCGCCGGATGCGCGGTTCATGCCCGCATCCAATACCAAGCTCTACACCACCCTTGCGGCCTATCGCCAGCTTCCCGCCTTGCAACAGGCAGCGGAAGGAACCGGCGTGCGCCTCGAACGCGTGAGCGGCGACACATTCGATATCGTTCTCGAAGGGCGCGGCGAGGCGACCTTGTCCAGCGCGCCGGATTGCCGTGTCCAGTGCCTCGCCACGCTCGCCGACGCGGTGGCGGCGCGCACGCGGCGGGTCCGCAATGTCGTCGGCGACGCGAGCTGGTATCCCGACGAGCGTTGGAGCGCGGGGATGAGCTGGAACAACATCCCCTTTCGTTACGGCACCGCCATCGCAGCCTTGCTGGTGGACGATAACGAATTCGCTCTGAGTGTTACGCCCGGCCCCGTTGGCGCGGCAGCGCGAATCCAGAGCGACGGTTATTATCGCATCGACAATCGCACCCGCACAGTCGCGGGGGAGAAAAACGCACTCGATATTCGACGTCTGCCCGGAAGCGATACGCTGGTGGTGGACGGCACGTTCGGCCAAAATACCGAGCCAGGACTTTATCGGCTTGGCGTGGACGACCCCGCTCGCCGCGCCGCCTGGCGTCTCGCTCGCCTGCTGGAAGATCGCGGGGTCGCGGTTTCGGGAGAGATCGTCGCGCGTTATCGGCCGCTATTACCAGCCGACGATCCGGACAGCCGCGGCAATGCGCCCGCTGCCCCTTCGCCGCACGAGGAAATGCTCGCACAATTGCCGCCCGAAGCGCTCGCCGCGGACATGGTGACGATCAACAAGCAGAGCCAAAATCTCCATGCCGAACTGATGCTCCGCCGCGTCGCAAAGATCGAGGGCAGCGGTTCGATGGCCGATGCCCAGCGGGCGCTGGCGGATATGATGAGCGCGGCGGGCCAGCCCCGCGATGGCTTCGTTCTGGCCGATGGTTCGGGCATGTCCAGCTACAACCGGCTCAGCCCCCGTGTCACCGCACGGCTGCTCGCCTGGGCGGCGGGTGCGGATTGGGGTGAAGCCTGGCGCGCGACGCTCCCCGTCGGCGGGATCGACGGCACGCTCGCCCGGCGCTTCGTCGCAACCCCGCTTGCCGGTCGCATCTTCGCCAAGACCGGCTCGCTCAATGCATCGCGCGCTCTGTCGGGGTATCTGACGGCGGCCAGCGGCGAATTGCTGGCCTTCTCCGCCTTCGCCAACGACATCCCGCCCGGTGGGGAGAGCGCGGCGATCGCGGCGCTGGATGCGGCGCTGGTGGCGATCGCCGCCGAGAGCTGATTTCAATCCGGCGAAAGCGTGAAGCGCGTCACCGCCGCCTTGTCCACGGCGTCGCGGCTGAAGGACCATTCCATCATCTCACCCGCGAGCCAGGGTTTATAGAAATCGCGATAATGAGGCGAATCGGGATCGGCCGATTGGCCGGGCAGCAAAAGAAAGCGCGTCCGATCCCAATTCCCGACATCGGCGGCGAAGAGGAAACTTGCGCCATGCCGCACCTCGTAGCCTCCGCCTGAGCGCATGCCGCGCGCCATCACCGTGGTGCCGTCTCCGCCGGAGCGGCCGCCATCGATCGGAGGAAAGTTCGCAGCGATCGCGGCAATGTCCGACAGGGGGTGTGCGATATTCACGCGATGGAGATCGCCCCAGCGCCATTGGGAGGGATCGGTCCCGGCGTGTTCGACCGCGTTCGCCCACCCATCGACTAGCGCTCCCTCGATCAAGGATCGTCTCGCTCCCGCCGGATCGTTGCCCAATCGAGAATCGAGGCTTGCCAGCGCCCTCAGCATCGCATCGAGATTGACGCGCGAGATCAGATCGCGCGCCTCGGGCGGGACGATCGCCGCATGAAACCGCTCCGACAATGCCGCGATCACCATTTCGTATAGCAGGGCCGGACCGCTCTCCGCATCGAGATCGCCGTTCCAACCCGCCAGCATCGCCGCCGCTTCCCGCGCTTCCGGCGCAGGATTTTCCGGCAAGAGAGCAATCAGCCTTGCAGCGGGAATCGCGAAGCTGTCGTGCAGCAGCGCTACGCTGTCATCGAGCGAGTGGGATTCCTGCCCGGCCAGCACGTCGTCGATCCGGTCATGCCGGAACGGATCGGACCAAGTGAAGCTCAAGATGCGTTCGGCGAACGGATAATCCTTCGGCAGATTCATGGCATTGGCCGAAATGATCCGACCGGATGCCGGATTGAATACGCTCGGCATCTCGTCGACTTCCATGACACCGGTCCAGTCGAACGATCCGTCACCGGGGGCGGGGAACAGGCCGTCATGGCGCGGGCGCACCGGCGCGAAGCCTATCGCGTGCCATCCGGTATTCCCGTCGATATCGGCGTAATGCAGATTGGTGGGGGAGACATGCAGGCGGAACGCCTTGCGCAAGCCGTCCCAATCCTTCGCCAGATTGATCGCGACGATTGCGAAGCGCATATTCGCGCCCGGCAGCATGGTCACCGTCGCGAAAGCGATCGCGCGATGCCGCGCTCTGTCCTGCGCGATCACCGCGCGCCCTTGGGCAAAGCGCAATGTCACGCGCTCGGATGGCCCGCCCGCGACCGCGATCGTATCCTCGACCAGATCGAACGGCGTCCATTCCCCGTTGCGGCGATAGAGGTCGGGGTCGTCGGGATGAGTCTCGAGCACGAACAGGTCGGTCTGGTCGATATGGAAATTCGTGCGCCCGAAGGCGAACCGGTCGGTATGGCCCTGCATGATGCCGGGCAGGCCGGGATAGCCTGCTCCGATAACATCGAGACCGGGCGCGGTCAGATGGACGATGTGGCGCGGGCTGAAGCCGCCGATCGCCAGATGGGGATCGTTGGCCAGGATGGGCCGCCCGCTCGCCGTGCGCGATCCCGCCACGGTCCAGGCATTGCTGCCTTGCGCGGCGAGATCGATCCGCCGCCCCTCGCGATCCAGCTGGCGGCCGAGAGCGCCATCGATCCGGGCGACGAGCGCAGGTTCAATGGCGGGCGGCCGGTCGAGATCGCGCAGGGCGCCCAGATCGTCTCGGCTCACCGCAGCGCAGTCGAGCTCCTCGGGAACGGTGAAATCCCAGTCCAGGCGCAACGGTTCGCGCCAATGTTCAAGATCGATCAACCCGCGCGCGGCCAGCATGGCGCGGCGTATTTCCTCGTCGGCATCGTCACTGCCCGCCCCGCGACGGCGCACGCAATCCTCCAGCGTCCAGCGCAACGGCGCGATGCCGAGGATCCCATATTCGCGCGGCGCCAGTTCGGGCGCTGCCGCGATTTCGTCGATCCGCGCGTTTATGCCGGCGCAATAGCCTCGCACCGCATCCACGACATCGGACGGGATCGTCGCCAGTTCCGCCTTCAGATCGCCGCGATAGTGAAACAGGCGAGCGGCACGATCGGCGGGAAGGAACGATGGTCCGAATGCCTCCGCCATCCGCCCCAGATCGCGCCGCAGATCGAGATCGAGCTGAAACAGCCGGTCGCGCGCCACCAGATAGCCTTGCGCCCAGTAGGCGTCGTGAACCGAATTCGCCCGCACATGCGGTATGCCGAAGCGATCCTCGAGAATTTCGACAGGTTCGCGCAGGCCCTTCTGCGGACGCGGAGAAAACGAAGTGAATCGCGCGGCCAGCCGACCCGGCAGGTTCGCGACGAGGCCCAGGCCGACCGAAGCCAACAGCATCGCGCGCCGCGTCATCGGGTAAGACCAGATCGAGGTGTCAATGGAGCTGCTCCGTCTGCCATGGACCAGCTTCGGTTCTAGAGAGGAGACACGATGATGCGCATATCGTTGTGCCCGTTTCCCATAGCCACGGTCTATTCGGGGCCATCGCAGGGACCCGTGCGAAGCCAGCGTATGCCCTGTGTTTATACCTTCTTCCGCAAGTCGTTAGTGTCATCGTATTGACGCGAACGCCGCGAGGCGTAGTCTCGATCGTACGGAAAGTGGCATAAAAAATAATCCGGCTTTTCGTGTGAGAAACGCGCAAATTCATGATGCGGTCGGATCGCTCTCCGCCGATCAGGGATGATCGTGAGACCAAGCCGGACCAGATCGGTCCGGGCATTCCAGGGACGGGGGTTGGTCATGTCTCGTAGCGGTTCCGCCCCGGCGGATCGACGCCGCGACATCGATCCGCCCGCTAAATTTATGAGGGACTTGTCGATGAACTCTCCTTTGCGCACCCAAACCTTATCCGCGTTTTCACGCACTCGTCTCGCGAGGTGCAGCGCGCTTACAGGCGTCGCCGCAATCAGCCTCATGGCGGCTCCCGCAGCGGCGCAAACCGTCGCCGACGAAGACGAGGACCCGGCGGTGAGCTCCACCGAGACAGTCGAGCGATCCGCCGATGAAATTGTCGTCACCGGATCGCGCGTCGCACGGCTCGGTTTCGAGTCTCCCGCGCCGCTGACGGTGATCTCGCAGGAGCAGATTGAAGCGGAATCGCCGACCAACAACCTCTTCGATCTCGTCAGCCAGCTGCCGTCGGTCGCGGGCAGCGCTCAGCTTTCGAATTCGCGCCTGAACATCAGTTCCGGCTTGTCGGGCATCAACACGATCAATCTGCGCAATCTCGGCCTGGAACGCACTCTCGTCCTGCTCGATGGGCGGCGTACGGTCGCCTCGACCGTGCAGGGCTATGTCGATGTCAACACGTTTCCGCAACAGCTCGTCAGCCGGGTCGAAGTGGTCACCGGGGGTGCTTCGGCAGCCTACGGCTCGGACGCGGTCGCGGGCGTGGTTAATTTCGTGCTCGACAAGCGCTATACCGGGCTCAAGCTCAGCGCGAACAGCGGCATTACCGACGAGGGTGACGGATTCACTTATCAAATCAATGGAGCCGCCGGCCTGCCGTTCGCAGATGGGCGCGGTCATTTCCTGGTGAGCGGCCAAATTTCGCATCAGGACGGCATCTTCGAAGTCGATCGCGACTGGAACTTCGGGGTTCCTCAGATCATAAACAACCCCGATTACACCGCGACCAATGGTCAGCCGCAGTTCCTGACCGTGGCACCCGGCAACCGTAACAACTCCGCGCCCGGCGGCATCATCAACGCGTCGCGCGGGGGAACGGCGAACAGCCTGCGGGGCATCTATTTCGGCTCCGGTGGTGCGATTAATCGCTACGATTACGGTATCTATCCCGATGCCGGCACGATCACCATCGGTGGCGATTATCTGGTCGACGACACGAACCGTCGGATCGGCCTTGCTGCCGAAGAAGATCGGCGCAACGTGTTCGGCCGGTTGAGCTTCGAGGTGGCGCCTTGGGCGACGGTGTTCGTCGAAGGTTCCTACAATTGGCAGGAAACCCTCTTCAACGCGGGCCCGCAGTTCTTCACCAGCACCAGCTCCGGCCCGCTGGCCGCAATCCCGCGTGACAATGCGTTTCTTCAGTTAGCGCTCGGCCCCCTTCTTCCGGCTAACGTCACCTCTGTGGCACTTGGCACGACGCTTCGCGACGTGCCGTTCCGCAAGCTGAACAACACGCGCGACGTCCAGCGCTATGCGGGCGGCGTGGAAGGCGAGTTCTCGATCGCTGGAAAGACAGCGATCTGGGATGCGTATGTCCAGTATGGGCAGACGAATTCGCACGAGCAACTGCGCGACATTATCAAGAACACCGAGTTCGCGAATGCGGTCGATGCGGTATTCGCTCCGGCAGGCAATGCCCTCGGCGTTCCGACCGGCACGATCGTCTGCCGTTCGACGCTGACCAACCCCTCCAACGGCTGCGTTCCGCTCAACGTGTTCGGGATCGGCGTCGCCAATCCGGCTTCGTTCGATTACTTCCTGGGCGACCCTTTCCGCGACCAGAAGATCGAACAGACCGTGGTCGGCGCCAACCTCTCGTTCACGCCTTTCGCGACATGGGCCGGCGATGTCAGCCTCGCGGTGGGTGCCGAATACCGCAAGGAAGAGATCTCGGGTTTCGTCCCGCCTGAATTTCAGGGCGGGTTCCAGGTCGGCAATTACGTTCCGACCTTCGGCGAATACGACGTCAAGGAAGCCTATCTGGAAGCCGTGGTTCCGCTGGGCTTCGGGCTCACTTTCAACGGTGCGGTACGCGCAACCGACTATTCGACCTCGGGATATGTCACGACCTACAAGGTCGGAGCAACCTTCCAGCCGATCGACGACATCATGCTGCGCGGCACCTATTCGCGCGACATTCGGGCGCCCAATCTCAACGAGCTTTTCCAGGCGGGCAGTTCGAACACCAGCACGCTGCTGAACGGAACCAGCTATCGTGCGGTCCTGCTCGGCAATCCCAACCTCGAACCCGAAATCAGCAACTCGCTGGCGGCCGGTGTGGTCCTGACTCCACGCTTCATTCCCGGTCTCTCCGCCTCGGTCGATTATTACGATATCGACATCGATGGCGCGATCGGCGCCTATGGTGCCCAGGCGATCTTCGACCGCTGTCAGGAAGGCAACCAGCAGTTCTGCAACTCCTTCGGTCCCGACCCCACCGGCGTACGCGACCTGTTCTTCCAGGCAGGTTTCTTCAACTTCAACGTGGTCAAGAACAGGGGTATCGATTTCGACGTTTCGTACCGGGTTCCGATCGTGGACTTGTTCGGTATGGAGGACAGCTCGCTCGCCCTGCGTGCGGTCGCGACGCACTATCTGGAAAGCATCACCGACGACGGAATCAGCACGCCGATTAGTGTCCTCGGGACCCTTTCGGGCAGCGGTCCGCCCGACTGGCTCTATCGCGGCTCGATCTCGTTCCAGACCTCGGATTTCGGTCTGACGGCGATTGGCCGGGGCGTCAGCAGCGGGCTGTATTCGGCCACCCGGTTCGATTGCCAATCCAACTGTCCGCCGACCACCGCGCTCGCGCGGACCACATCGGACAACACCATCGACGGCGTGTTCTACGTGGATCTGAACGCCAGCTTCAAGATCGAGGAAGTGGTCGGGGCCGATGCGGAAGTGTACTTCCACATCACCAATCTGTTCGATGCCGACCCCATCATCCTGCCGGAAACCGGCCTGGCCGCGAACAGCACCTACAGCGATCTGCTGGGCCGCTCGTTCCGGTTCGGCGTCAGGCTCGAATTCTAAGTCGATCGAGAATGAAAAGGCCCGCTCGCGGTTCTCGCCGCGGGCGGGCCTTTCGTATCTACCCTAAATCATAGCGGCATCACGGACAGTCTTCGGGTTCGGGTCGCAGCAATACCCGCCCTGCCGCCTCGCCAGTGACGCTGCTGTCCTCTACCGCCGATCGGCCGTTCACGAACAGCGCCTCGACTCCGACGCTCAACTCGCGCGGCTCGAGATAGGTTGCGCGTGGCCCGAAGTTCGCAGGATCGAATACAAGCACGTCGGCGAAATAGCCCTGCTTCAGGTAGCCCCGCTCCGCGATGCCATAGATATCCGCGACCTGGCCGGTCGATTGTCGGATGAACCGGGCGAGATCGATCGTGCCGCGCTCGCGCACGAAGGTTTCGTATTTCTCCGGATAGGTGGCGAACATGCGCGGATGGCCAAGCGACCCGTCGGAAGATGTGACAACCCACGGTTGCCGCATCAGCAGCTCGACGTCGTCCCTTGCCATGTTGAACGAAGCCACCTCGGTTCCGCGCCCGCCTTCACGGAAGACCTGGGTGATGATCGCCAAGGCGGCCTCGATAGGATCCGTTTCCTGCGCCGCCGCCTGCTCCGCCAGCGTGCGGCCCGTCCATGGGCGATCGGGCGCGGTCAGCAACAGGGATGTCGCCCCGCCCCTGCGGCGCAGATTCTCTTCCATCTCGCTGCGGATGCGCGCCGCGGTATCCGGCTCGGCCAGCCGCGCGAGGAATGCATCGCCGCCTCCATCGACCGACCAGCGTGGCAGGAGCGAGGCATCCAGGCTCGATCCCGACGCAAGCCAGGGATATTGATCGGCCGTCACGGGAATGCCCCGCGCGCGCGCCGCGTCGATCAGCGCGACAAGCTCGGGGGCCTGGCCGTGCACGTCCACGCCCAACGCCTTGATATGGGCGATATGGACCGGCGCCCCCGCTTCCTCGCCTATCCGGATCGCCTCGCGTGTCGAAGCCATCAGCCCGATCGTGTAGGAGGATTCGTCCCGCTGATGGGTGTCGTAGAGCCCGCCGCGCCGCCCCGCCTCGCGCGCCACGGCAATCACCTCCTCGGTGGTCGCGAAGCTTTGCGGTGCGTAGAACAGACCGGTCGAAAAACCGGTCGCGCCCGCACACATCGCGCCTGCCACCAGTTCCTTCATCTTGGCCAGTTCGGCCACGGCGGGCGCGCGCGCAGCATTACCCAGGACCCGGCTGCGCACGGCGCCGAACCCGACGAAGGGTACGACATTGGTGCCGATCCCCGACGAAGCGAGCATCCGCGCATCCTCGGCCACGTCAGGGGTGCCGCCGCCATCGACGCCGATGACGACCGTACTGGCGCCTTGAGCAAGCCATGCCGCGTTGACCCGGTCGGCCGGATCGTCGGAGCGTAGAAAGATATCGGCATGGGTGTGCGGATCGATGAAGCCGGGAGCGACGATCATGCCCGCTGCCTCGATCACCCGCTCGGCCGCGATGGGCTTTGGTGGCCCCACATAGGCGATCCTGTCGCCGGCGATCGCGATGTCGCCGACAAACGGCGCGTGCTCGCTGCCGTCGTAAACGGTACCCCCCTTTATCACGACATCGACCGGCGGCGGCATGCTGGTGACGCAGGCCCCCAGCGCCAGCGAACAGGCGAGCGCCATGAGCGAAGTCAGGCATCGGGCGTTGGGTGGGGACATTGGCAAGGCTCCTTCGGTTGCGCGGATCATTGTCTCCGCGTTCGGAAAGGTGCGGGGGATCGGGGCGGCAAAGGCATTTACGATCGCCGCCAATCCGTCCACCCCTTTGCCATCGCACCCCCGCCGGACGTATAACCCCGACGAATGCGTGCTTGCCGAAAGAGGTCGTCCAACCGATGAATTTGCGCCAGATCGAAGTTTTCCACGCGGTGTTCCTGCACGGTACGGTCAGCGCCGCGGCGCGCGCGCTCAACGTCTCGCAGCCCAGCGTCACCAAGGTATTGCGCCATGCGGAGAAGTCGCTCGGGCTTGACCTGTTCGAGCGCACCAAGGGCCGTCTGATTCCTACCGAGGATGCGCGCACCCTGTTCGGCGAGGTCTCCGACATCCAGGACCGCGTGCGATCCCTGCGCCAAGCCTGTCAGAACTTGCGTCAGGGCGAAGGCAGCCTGCTGCGCATTTCCGCCTTGCCATCACTCGGCCTGGGTGCCCTGCCCGAGGCGGTGGCGCGGTTCACGGCGAAGCGCGGCGAGATCCGCTTCGATCTCCAGACGCTGCATCACGACGAGATCGTGCGCAAGCTCTACGAGCGCGAGACCGATATCGCGGTCAGCTTCGAAGTTCCCCCCGCCGCTCCGGTCGCGCATCAGGTAATCGGAGAAGGCGAGTTGGTGGTGCTGTTCCGGCCGGAAGACCTGCCCGACGCGCCTTCGCGCCTCCACCTCGCCGATCTCGTGGGACGGGATTTCATCAGCCCGATCCAGAACGGCCCGATCGGCCAATTGCTGCTCAGCGAACTGGAGCGGCTTGACGTCGATCTGACCGAAAGCGCCTCCTCGCGAACCTATTACATCGCGGCGGCGCTGGTGCGGGCGGGCCTCGGCATGGCAATCGTGGACAATTTCACCGCCGCCTCGTCGCTGGCCGCGGGGCTTGCCAGCCGTCCCCTGCAACCCGCGCTCACCTTCAACATCAACGCGGTCCATCTCCAGACACGTCCCCCCTCGCGGGCCGGTGCGGACTTCCTTGATGTCCTCGCGGAAGTGATCGACGCGGTATAGCCCGACGCTATGCCCAGTATGATACGCTCTCGCTGGGTGCGGCGCCCCGCTTAGCCTAGAATCCCCCTTTCTCTGGCTTGCGGGCAATTCATGATCGCGACACCCTATCTTCTCTATCTCGGCAATTCGACCGATCCCTATGCCATCAAGACCGCGCGCGGCCTGGCGATTTTCCGACCGGAAAGCTGCGTCGGGGAATATCGCACCGATCGCTGTACCCTGACGCTCGACCTGCCGCGCTTGGGGTTCGCGGACGCGGTGGCGTCGGGCGCGCGTACAATGGTGCTGGGCATCGTCAATGCAGGCGGGACGCTCGACCATAACGTGATCGACGATGCGATCGCGGCGATGGAAGCCGGGCTCGACCTTGCCTCCGGCCTGCACCAGAGACTGAAGGACGAGCCGCGCCTGGTGGCAGCGGCGGAGCGGACCGGGCGCCAACTCCACGATGTACGCGATCCGCCCCGGGACCTCGTCGTGGGATCGGGCGAGCCGAGAGCGGGCAACCGTCTGCTGACGGTCGGCACCGACTGTTCCTCTGGCAAGATGTATACGACCCTCGCGCTGCACCGCGCGATGCAGGCACGCGGAGTCGCGTGCGATTTTCGCGCGACCGGCCAGACGGGGATTCTCGTTGCGGGCGCGGGAGTCCCTCTCGATGCTGTGGTGGCGGACTTCATTTCGGGTGCGATCGAACGGCTCGCGCCCGCCCGGTACGACGATGGCTGGGATCTGATCGAAGGCCAGGGATCGCTCTTCCATCCGTCTTTCGCAGGCGTTTCGACCGGATTGCTGCACGGCGCCCAACCCGCCGCGCTGGTGATGTGCCACGATCCCACGCGACGGGTGATGCGCGGTCTCGCCAGCCGCGCCCTGCCCGGCATCGCCGAGTGCATCGAAGCCAATCTCGCGACCGCGCGGCTGACCAGCCCCAATGTGAAAATGATCGGCATCGCTCTCAACACCTCCGCCCTCGATACCAACGATGCGGTCGCGCTGTGCCTGCGCTTGCAGGACGAGCACGGCCTGCCTTGCATGGATCCGCACCGCATGGGCGTGGAGCCGATCCTGGAAGCGCTGCTCGGACCGGCGGAAGGGGCGGCACGCGCCTGATGGCGACACCGCCGAGAACCCTTTCCGCGCGTCATGAAAGCCTCCCGCTGGCGCGACCATTCCGGATCTCGCGAGGGGTCAAGACGGCGGCGGATGTGGTAACGATCGCCATTGCGCAGGACGGTGCCGTCGGCCGCGGTGAAGGCGTGCCCTATCCGCGCTACGGCGAAAGCGTGGCGAGCGCGCTCGCCGCGATCGAAAAGCAGCAAACCGCGATCGAGGCGGGAGTTGGCCGGGAAGAGCTGCTCAGTCTAATGCCCGCCGGCGCGGCCCGCAATGCGGTGGATTGCGCGCTTTGGGACCTGGAAGCCCAATTGGCTCGAACGAGCGTGTTCGCGACGCTCGGCCTCAACGAACCGCTCGCGCCGATTCCGACCGCCCTCACTATCAGCCTCGACACGCCCGCTGCAATGCACGCCGCCGCGCGCGAACTGGCGCAGACCGCGCTGATCAAGGTCAAGGTCGATGCGAGCGATCCGGCAGCGCAATTGCGCGCGGTGCGCGAAGCGGCGCCGCATCCGCGCCTGATCGTCGATCCCAATGAAAGCTGGTCGATGAAGGAGTTGGAGGGATTGCAGGACCTGATGGCCGATCTGCGCGTCGACCTGCTCGAACAGCCTTTGCCCGCCCAAGAGGATCGGGGTTTGGAAGGTTTCCTTTCGCGCATCCCGATCGCCGCCGATGAATCGATCCACACCGTTGCGGATCTCGAAGGTTTGCCGAGCGGGTACACCGTCGCCAACGTCAAGCTCGACAAGGCGGGAGGCCTTACCGCGGCCCTCGACTTGACGCGGCACGCTCGGGAGCGTGGACTGGGGCTCATGACGGGGTGCATGATCAGCTCGTCGCTCTCGATCGCCCCTGCTCTCGCCTTGGCCGCGGATAGTGGGTTCGTCGATCTGGACGGTCCGCTCTGGCTGGCCGAAGATCGCCGGGGCGGTGTCTCGCTCGCAGACGGATTGCTGCGCGCGCCCGACGCCGGTTTCTGGGGCGCCGCAGAGTAGGAGGTGTTCCGATGAGAGAATGGTTGCGGCGATGGCAGAGGCTGGCGCTCTGGCGGCGCGTGCTGGTTGGCCTCGTCTCCGGGATCGCCTTCGGCCTGATCGCTCCGTCCGCAACCGCCTATATCGCCTTTCTCGGCGACCTGTTCGTGCGGCTGATCCGCATGCTGGTGGTGCCGATCGTCTTCATCAGCATTGCATCGGGCGTCACAGCGCTCGCCGATCCGCGCAGGCTCGGTGCGGTTGGGGGACGCACGGTCGCCCTGTTCGCCTTTACCACGGCCTGCGCGGTCATGATCGGAATGGCCATTGGCCTCTTGATCGAGCCTGGCGCGGGTGCGGCGATCGGCACGGGCGAGGCATATCGATTGGGCGAACCCGTCCCGGTCTACGATCAGTTGATGGGCATCGTGCCGGTCAATATAGTCGAAGCTCTCGTCGCGGGGGACATGCTCGCGATCATCTTTTTCTCGATAGCCTTCGGCTTCGCCACCGTGCTGGCGGGCGAGGAAGGGCGACCGATCGCAGTGCTTCTGCAATCCGCTGCGCGGGTCCTGTTCCGCCTCGTCGCGCTGGTGATGGAATTCACGCCCTACGGGGTCTTCGCGCTGATCGCCGTGGCCGTGGCGCAGAATGGCGTGGCGGTGTTTGCCAATATCGGATGGCTGGCGCTGTGCGTCGTCATCGGCGTGATGGCGCAGATCGTGCTGGTTCACGTGCCCCTGCTTGCCTTCTTCGCGAAACGCCATGTGGGCCGTTTCTACCGCGCCGCGGTGGATGCGCTCGCCGTCGCCTTCGCCACCGCATCGTCGGCGGCGACTCTACCGGTGGCGCTGCGCGTGGCGATGGACAAGATGCGGATCGATCGCGGCGTCGCCTCCACCGTGCTGCCGATCGGGGCGAGTATCGGCAAGGACGGAACGGCGATGTATGTCGGGCTGCTTAGCGTCTTCAGTCTCCAGGCACTGGGCGTAGCCCCCGACCTCCCGATGCTGGGCATTGTCTTCCTGAGCGGAGCGCTCGCCGCTTTCGGCACCGCGCCGATACCTTCGGCCTCGCTGTTCATGCTCGCGGCCGTTCTCGCCTCAGTCGGTGTTTCGACCGCGCAGACCGCGCTCGTGATCGGCTTCGTTCTGCCATTCGATCGCCTGCTCGACATGACCCGCACGGTGGCGAGCGCCAGCGCCAATCTGACCGTAACGGCATCGGTGGCCAGATGGGAAAGCGGAGAATCCGGGAAAAAGGATATTCAAACGAATGTCCCCATCCCGCGTACCGATGGATATGAAGCCGATTGACGTTGCGACCAAATTCGATGGCTTTTTGAATTTTCCAGATCGATATGTTTCGGTCTGGAGCGTCGAAAAGAGCGGTTTTCTGTAAGTTCTGCTAGGCTTTGAAACCTGGTCGCGAATCCTATCTCCCGACCAGTTTTTCCAATCCCGCGCCGATGGACGATAGGGCGACGGCGCTCAGCTTGCTGTCGCCAATTGGGCCCTGATCCAGCGGTCGACGTGGGTTTCCAGGACATCCAGCGGGACCGCCCCGTTTTCCAGCACGGTGTCATGGAACGCGCGCAGGTCGAAGCGGCTGCCGAGCGCCTTTTCCGCGCGCGTGCGCAATTCGCGGATTTTCAGTTCCCCGATCTTATAGGCCAGGGCCTGCCCTGGCATGGTAATATAACGGTTGACCTCCGCATCGACATTTCCCGGGGTCAAGGCGGTGTTGTCGAGCATGTAGTCGACCGCACGCTGCTTGCTCCAGCCCTGCGCGTGGAGCCCGGTATCGACCACCAGCCGGGTGGCCCGCCACATCTCGTAGCTCAGCCGGCCCATTTCTTTGGCGGGGGTGTCGTAGAGCCCCATCTCGATCCCGAGCCGCTCCGAGTAAAGCCCCCAGCCCTCGACGAAGGCGGTGAAGAAGGTGCCGTTGCGGCGGATCGGATGGAGATCGAGTTCCTGCTGGATCGCGATCTGGTGGTGATGGCCCGGGACCGCCTCGTGCACGCCGAGCGCGGGCAACTCCCATAGCGGGCGCTGATCGAGTTCGGTGGTGTTGACGCGATAGATACCGGGCTGCCCGGTTTGCAGCGAACCCGGTTCGTAGTAGGCGGTGGTGTTACCCGGCGCCTGCGCTTCGGGAATGGGCAGCACGGTATAGGGTTGGCGCGGCAGGGTGCCGAAGAGCTTGGGCATCCAGCCGTCGATGGACTTGGCGAGCGCACCCGCCTCCATCATCAGCTGCTCGGGCGTGCTGGCGTAATATTGCGGATCGGTCCGGAGATGTTCGATGAAGGCTTCGCGGGTCGGATAACCCGCCTCGCGCGCGACCTCTTCCATTTCGGCCCGGATCCGCGCGACCTCCGACAGGCCGAGACGGTGGATCTCGTCCGCGGTCATGTCCGTGGTGGTGTAGCTGCGGACGAGATGATCGTAATAGTCCGCGCCGCCCGGCGTGGCCGAAATGCCGGGCACACCGGTGCGACATTCCGGTAGATACTCGTCGCGGTAGAAAGCGAGGAATTCGCGGTAGGCGGGGATGACGCCGCCGGTCAGCGCCTCGCGCGCCCGCGCCTGAAGGCGGGTCCAGTCAACCGCGGCGATGGTCGTCGGACGTTCGACGAAGGGCTGCCAAAACACGCTTTCCTCCGGATCATCGACGATCTGGCCGGAGACACGATCGGCGAAGCCTTCCATCGGCCCGCAGGCCTGCGTCAGCCCGCGCTTAACCGCCTCGCGGCTGCGGGCGATGCCATCGGCATTGTAAGCCGGATAGGCTTCGAGCCGGCCGACATAGGATTCGTAGTCGGCGAGAGTAAAAAAGGGCGAACTGTAGGGAAGAGATTCAAGACCGGAAAACCACCCGCCGCCGCGCCCGAACAGGACATAGCGGGCGTGGTCGTGTTCGGAGGCCGACACTGAGTCGGCCAGGCTGCTGCGCAGTATCGCGAGATCGACCCTCGTGTCCTCCGGCAGGCGCTGGGTATCGATGGCGTCGATCCGCGTGAGCCAGGCCTTGGAAAGCGCGGTCTGCCGCTCGTATTCGGCAAGCGAGAGATCGCCTAGCTTTCCGTCCCCTCGCCGATCGCCGATTGACGTCGCGAGCGTAGGATAGCTGTCGAGAAAGGCCTGCCAGATTTCCTCGCGCAACGCCTCGTAACGCTTCTGCTCCGCGGTGGCCTGGGTTTCGGTCTCTTGCGCCTGTGCAGGGTTCGGAGCAAAAGCGGTGGCGGCGAGCGCGAGCGCGATGGCATGGAATGCATGTTTCATTGATCGGTCCCCCCGGTTTGCGCGCACCCTATTGCCCTCCGCGCAGCAGGTCCAGTAGGTCGAAGCCGTGCAGCACCCACGCATCCTCCTGGTCTGTCTAGGAAACATTTGCCGATCGCCGATGGCGGAGGGTGCGCTTCGGGCGGCGCTGGCGGAGGCTGGAATCGCGGCGCATGTCGATAGCTGCGGAACCGCCGACTACCACATCGGCAAATCGCCCGATCCGCGCGCCGTCGCCGCCATGGCGGAGCGGGGAATCGACATCTCCGGGCTCGCGGCAAGACAGCTCGTTCCCGAAGACTTCGCCCGCTTCGACCGGATTTACGCGATGGACGCAGCCAATTTGCGCGCGATCGAGGAACTGCAGCCTCCGGGCTCGCAGACACCCGCCACGCTGCTGCTCGACGCCGTGCCCGGGCGCGAAGGCGCATCGCTTGTCGATCCCTATTACGGCGGTGAAGAGGATTTCGTCGCGACCTGGGACGATGTCTGCATGGCCGCCGCGGCGATCGCTCGCGAACTGGCGGACTGACGCGCCCGGCGGCGACTATTGCGGACGCGCGAACCAGCCGTGGGTTTCGGCGATCATCGCTTCGACTGCCCTGCCCCGCGCGTCACGAGCGGGTCGGAAACGGAATCGCTGCTCGATGAGCCGGCACGCGGTTCGGTCGAGCAATGCGCTACCGCTGGAGCGCTCGGCGCGGCAGCCGGTCGCCCTTCCCCCAGGCGTCACGGTATAGACGACCTCGACCTCCATCGTGCCGTAATCGGTCAGCACGCCCTCGGGCAGATCGCGGTAGGACAGGGTGCCGGAAATGCGGCGCGGTCCGATCACCGCCTCACCCCTGCCCGTGCCGTCGCCCTCTCCCCCTGTGCCGCCACCGCCGAGACCGTCACCGCGATTGCCCGCACCCCGGCCCGGGCCTGGCCGTTCGGACGCGCCGGTTTGCGCTGCCGCCCCGGCGTCGGGCTCGGGGGCGGCAATGATCGGCGGCAGTACGATCAACGGCTCGACCGGCGGTGCGACGACCGGCGTGGCCCGGTTGCGGAGGTTGCGCTCGCCAGCCTCGTCCTTGGGCGCAGCACGGCGTTCGTCGCGCTGGGCGGGCCGCTCAGTGGGTGTCGGCGTGGGCAAGGGGAGTGGTTCTTCGAGAGCGAAGGATGCAAGCGCGGGCGCTTCGGGCCGCAGCGGCAAGGCGATGCCGATTCCCCATATCAGCACGGCGAGCGCCAGCCCGGTCAAGCCGGCCGCGAACGCCGCGGAGGCCAGGCGAGGAGGTCGCGACACATACATGGTGCGTGGTTTGGCGACGGACCAATTGATCCGCCGTGAACCGTCGTCGGATCAGCCGCCGCGCAGGGTGCGCACGCCGAAATCGCGCTCGAACAGGTAGAGCAGGGTCCGCGCCGCTTCGCCCCGAGGGCCTTCGAGCCCACCGTCACGCTCGATCAGCAGGCGGGCATCGTCATGCGCGGTCGGAAGCAGCCGCGTGATCTGCTCGAGATCGGCGATCTGGAACGCCGCCTCGCCCGACTGGCGCGTGCCGAGCAGCTCGCCGCCGCCGCGCAGGCGCAGGTCTTCCTCGGCAAGCCGGAAGCCGTCCTGCGTCTCGCGCATCAGGGCGAGCCGGTCGCGCGCCGTTTCCGACAGTTCGCCAGAGCGCAGCAGCAGGCAGACCGACTTCTCCGCGCCCCGCCCCACGCGCCCGCGCAATTGGTGGAGCTGAGCGAGCCCGAAGCGCTCGGCCTGTTCGATCACCATCAGTGTCGCCGCAGGCACATCGACCCCGACTTCGATCACCGTGGTGGCAACCAGTAATTTCGCATCGCCGCTGGCGAACCGCTCCATCGCCGCATCCTTGAGGCCCGGGTCGAGCTGGCCGTGGACCATCACGACGTCGTTGCCGAAGCGCGCCTTCAGCGCCGCGAAGCGCGCCTCGGCGGCTGCGGTGTCGTCGGTTTCGTTGTCGCGCACCATAGGGCAGACCCAATAGGCCTGCTGCCCGCCCGCGATATGCCGCTCGACCCCCGCGACCACCTCGTCCATCCGCTCGATCCCGATCACGCGGGTGTCGATCGCCTGGCGGCCCGGCGGCAATTCGTCGAGCTTGCTGACGTCGAGTTCGCCGTATTGCGCGAGCGTCAGCGTGCGCGGGATCGGGGTGGCGGTCATCGCCAGGACATGCGGCGCGCGCTTGCCCTTCCCCGCGAGCATCAGCCTTTGGCCGACGCCGAAGCGATGCTGCTCGTCGATCACCACCAGCGCGAGGTTCCGGTAGGCGACCTTGTCCTGAAAGATCGCGTGGGTGCCGACGACGATGTCGATGCTGCCATCGAGGAGACCCATCAGAATGCTCTCGCGCGCCTTGCCCTTGTCGCGCCCGGTGAACAGCGCGACCTCGGCCCCGGTTGGCGCAGCCATCCGGCGCAGAGTCTCGAAATGCTGACGGGCGAGCAATTCGGTGGGCGCAAGCATCGCCGCCTGCGCACCGGCCTCGACCGCGATCAACATTGCCTCCAGCGCGACCACCGTCTTGCCCGCGCCGACATCGCCCTGGAGCAGCCGCAGCATGGGCGCATCCTGCGCCAGATCGCCTTCGATCTCGGCGATCGAGCGCTGCTGCGCGCCGGTCAGCGGGAACGGCAGGGCGAGCTTGCCGCGATAGCTGCCGTCGCCCTTCAGGGGTTGGCCTTTGCGCCGCCGGTTGTCGGCGCGGACCAGCATCAGTGCCAGGCTGTTGGCCAGCAATTCGTCATAGGCCAGCCGGTCGCGGGCCGTCGCATTCTCGGCCCTGTGCGCAAGATACAGTGCGTCGCGCCAGCCCGTCCAGCCCTCGCGATCGGCCTGCCCCGCCTCGATCCATTCCGGCAGTTCCGGTGCCTTCGCCAAAGCCTGACCCACCAGCCCCGCGACCTTGGGCTGGGTCAGACCTTCAGACAGGCGGTAGACCGGCTCGCACAGATGGCCCAGGTTTTCGCCGCCTTCCTCCAAGACGTGATCGGGATGGACGATCTGGAGCATGTCGCCATAGCGTTCGAGCTTGCCCGCGACCCAACGCTTCTCGCCAACCGGCAATTGCTTCTTTGCGGTGTAGCTGGCCCGGCCGAAATAGGTCAGCGCCAGCACGTTGCCCTTCGCATCCTGAGCCAGCACGCGGTACGGCGCGCGCGCGTTGCGGCTGGCGCGGTGTTCGACCGGCGTCAGCGCGACGACGATGTTCTCGCCCTCCCCCGCCTCGTCGAGGTCGGCGACGGCGCGACGAGTCACGAAGCGCTCGGGCAGGTGGTAGAGCACATCGCGTACCCGCGTCAGCCCCAGCCGCTCGAGCGGCTTCTTCAGCTTCGGCCCGACGCCTTCGAGCGTCTCGGTCTCGGCGAAAAGCGGGTTGAGGATGTCGGGCCGCATCGCGCCTCCTATAGCCGGTTGCGCGGGCGATGCGAGTGGCCTACCCGCGCCCGATGCCCGACGCGCTCACCCTCGAAGGCCGTATCGCCCGCTGCAAGTTCCGCGCCTGGCATCGGGGCACGCGTGAGGCGGATTACGTGTTCGGCGGTTTCTTCGATCGCTACCATGCCGAATGGAACCGGGAAGACCTCGCATGGTTCGAAGCGCTGCTCGAGGAAGAGGACGTCGACGTGCTCGCTTGGGCGATGCAGGCACGCGAGGCACCTCCGCATATCGCCGGGCCGCAGCTGGAACGGATGCGCCAGCTCGATTACGTCGACATTCCCCGCTGACTTCCGACAAGACGGGAACCCCGCCGCCTTCCCGACGCTGGACCTGAAATGCCCGACCTTTCCCGCATCCTCGATGCCGACAAACCACTGACGCTGGCGCAGGTCGCTCGCGGCGCCCAGCCGCTGGTCATGGCCGATCTGGCACGCGCGTCGAAAGGTCGCGCAGTGTTCGTCGCGCCGGACGACACTGCGATGCGCAACATCGGAGACGCGGCACGCTATTTCGCACCCGAACTCGAGGTGATCGAATTTCCCGCCTGGGATTCGCTGCCCTACGATCGAGCCAGCCCCGCCCTTTCGATCAGCGCGCGCCGCCTCGCCGCGCTCCATCGCCTGCAGAAGGGCGAGCCCGGCAAGCAATTTTTGATCACGACCGCCAATGCCCTCACCCAGCGGGTCCTCACCCCATTTCGAGTTCGCGAGAGCGTGCGTGAATTCGCGCCCGGAACCGAGATCGGGATGGAGAGCCTCGCCGCGCTGCTGCGGCGCCAAGGTTACACCCGCACCGACACGGTGATCGACGCGGGCGAATTCGCCATTCGAGGATCGATCGTCGACGTGTTCCCGAGCGGACTCGGGGAGGGGCTGCGGCTCGATTTCTTCGGCGACGAGCTGGAGAGCCTGCGCACCTTCGATCCCGGGACGCAGATGAGCACCGGTCGGCTCGATTCCCATCTGCTGCTCCCGGCCAGCGAAGCTCTGCTCGACGACGACAGCATCAAGCGCTTCCGCAGCGGGTACCGCGAACGGTTCGGCGCCGATGCCACCCAGGACCCGCTCTACGAAGCGGTGAGCGAGGGCCGTAGGCTGGCGGGAATGGAACATTGGCTGCCATTGTTCGAGGACAAGCTGTCGACCCTGTTCGATCATCTCGGCAAGAACGACGTGCTGGTGATGGACAATGGCGCGATCCAGGCAAGCGAGGAGCGGCTGTCCGACATCGCCGATTATTACGAACAGCGCACGAGCTCCGCCGGGCAGAAGAAGGGCAGCTATCGTCCCCTGGCACCGACTGCGCTCTATTTGGGACAGGACGAGCTGGCGACAGCGCTCGAGACATGGCCCGTCCATCGCAGCTCTATCTTCGCCGAGCCTGAAGCGGAACGCGTGATCGATTTCGGCTTCCGTTCGGGCCGCGACTTCGCCCCCGAACGCGCACGGGGCGACAATGTCTATCCCGCTCTCGCCGAGCACCTCGGGGCTTTAGGCAAGGAAGGCAAGCGCCCGCTGCTGGCCGCCTACTCCAAGGGCAGCCGGGCGCGTATGGTCTCGATCCTGGACGAGGCGGGGGTGGCGGTGCAGCTCGCCGAAAGCTGGCAGGACGCGCTCGGGAAGGCCGCGAAGGGCAAACCGGCGGCCATGATCCTGCCACTCGATTCGAGCTTCGCCAACGACGAGATGGAACTGCTCACCGAGCAGGACATCCTCGGCGACCGGCTGGTCCGCCGGCGCAAGAAGCGCAAGGATTCCGATGCCTTCCTTGCCGAGATCCAGGCGCTCAATCGGGGCGATCTCGTCGTCCACGTAGAACATGGGATTGGAAAATACCTGGGGCTCGAGCCGATCACCGTCGGCAAGAGTGCGCACGATTGCGTGATGCTGGAATATGCCGGCGGCGACAAGCTCTACATCCCGGTCGAGAACATTGATGTCCTCTCGCGCTACGGCAGCAGCGAGGAAGCGGTCAGCCTCGACAAGCTCGGCGGCGAAGCGTGGCAGCGCCGCCGCGCGAAGATGCGCGAACGCATCCGCGAGATCGCCGGCGAGCTGATGAAGACCGCCGCCGCCCGCGCGCTCAAGACGGCTCCGGTCTTCGCGGTGGAGGAAGGCCCCTACAACCAGTTCCAGGACCGTTTCCAATACGAGGAAACCGATGACCAGGAACGCGCGATCGAGGACGTGCTGCGCGACCTGGAAAGCGGCAGCCCGATGGATCGCCTGGTCTGCGGCGACGTCGGCTTCGGCAAGACCGAGGTCGCCATGCGCGCCGCATTCGCCGCGGCGATGAACGGCCAGCAGGTCGCCGTGGTCGCCCCCACCACCCTTCTCGCCCGCCAGCATTTCCAGAACTTCGCGGACCGCTTCGCCGGTTTTCCGCTCAAGATCGGCCGGCTCTCGCGCTTGGTATCGGCCAAGGAGATGAAAGAGACCCGGGACGGGCTCACATCGGGCGACATCGACATCGTCGTCGGCACCCACGCGATCCTTTCAAAGAGTACCAAGTTCAAGGATCTGGGCCTGGTGATCGTCGACGAGGAGCAGCGGTTCGGCGTGACGCACAAGGAAAAACTCAAGCAGTTGCGCGCCGACGTGCACATGCTCACCCTCACCGCCACGCCGATCCCGCGCACGCTGCAGATGGCGATGACCGGCCTGCGCGAACTCTCGACCATCCAGACCCCGCCGGTCGACCGCCTCGCGGTGCGGACCTACGTCATGGAATGGGACGAGATGGTGGTGCGCGAGGCCTTGCTGCGCGAACATCACC
This sequence comes from Qipengyuania sp. MTN3-11, assembly GCF_042851825.1. Taxonomy (NCBI): domain Bacteria; kingdom Pseudomonadati; phylum Pseudomonadota; class Alphaproteobacteria; order Sphingomonadales; family Erythrobacteraceae; genus Qipengyuania; species Qipengyuania sp. MTN3-11. The sequence continues at coordinate 69,810 of NZ_BTGM01000003.1, forward strand.
GTGGCGGCCAGAGCTTCATCGTCGTGCCGCGAATCTCCGACATGCCCGAGATCGAGAAATGGCTGCGCGATGCGGTGCCCGAGGTGAAGGTGGTGTCCGCGCACGGCCAGATGGGGGCTGGCGAGATCGAGGAGCGGATGAGCTCATTCTACGAAGGCAAGTACGACGTGCTGCTTTCGACGACGATCGTCGAGAGCGGGCTCGACCTGCCAAGCGCCAACACCATAATCATCCACCGCGCCGATCGCTTCGGACTTGCCCAGCTCTACCAGCTGCGCGGGCGGGTAGGCCGGTCGAAACTGCGCGCCTATGCCTATCTAACTTACGAGAAGGACGTGGCGCTGTCCGAGGTCGCGGAAAAGCGCCTCAAGGTGCTCGGCGATCTCGACAGCCTGGGTGCCGGTTTTCAGCTCGCCAGCCACGATCTCGACATTCGCGGCGCGGGCAATCTGCTCGGCGACGAGCAATCGGGCCATATCCGCGAGGTGGGCTTCGAACTCTACCAGTCGATGCTCGAGGACGCGATTCTCGCCGCCAAGGCCGGGGAAGCGGGTCTGGAGGCCCGACCGGACAAGATCAGCCCGCAAATCACGGTCGACGCCCCGATCATGATCCCCGAGGACTACGTGCCCGATCTCGCGGTGCGCATGGGTCTCTACCGTCGCCTCAACGAGGCCGGCGACAAGGCCGAAATCGAAGCGATGGCGGCGGAAATGATCGACCGCTTCGGCGAACTGCCGGACTCGACCGCCAATCTCGTCCGACTTCTGCAGATCAAGCTCCAGGCGATCGAGGCCAACATCTCCAAGATCGATGTCGGCGCGGCGGGCACGCTCGTGACCTTCCACAAGGACGATTTCCCCGATCCCGCGGGCTTGCTCGCTTATGTCGACCGCCTGAGCGGAACGGCCAAGCTGCGACCCGACATGAAGCTGGTGATCAGCCGCGCCTGGAGCTCGCCCGAAAGCCGGCTGAACGGCCTTTTGCAGCTTACCAAGGGGCTCGCCGGGATCCTGCGCAAGGACCGCAAGGCGGGGAGGAAGGCGGCCTAGCGCCTATCCCGCGGCGATCTTCTGAAAATCCTCCGGCAGCAGGGGAAGCGACCGCAGGAAACCCTGATAGGTATCGACGCCTTCTTCGGCGAGAATCGCGCGCTGCGCCTCTTCCTCGACCCCTTCGGCAACCACCGCCATGTCCAGCGCCCGCGCCATCGCCACCATCGCGTGGAGGACGGCGCGGTCGCGGGGATCCTCGGCGATGCCCTCGACCATCGAGCGGTCGAGCTTGATGCTGTCGACGGGCAAGTGCTTGAGGTAGCGAAAATTCGAATAGCCCGCACCGAAGTCGTCGAGCGCAACCGCCATGCCGGCGGCCTTCAGCGGTCGCAGCGTGCGGGCGATGTATTCGAGATCGGCAAGCAGGACCTGCTCGGTAATCTCGAGCGTGACGCGCTCGGCCGGAAAGCCCGATGCGCGGACGACCTCGGTGAAATCCTGGGCGAAGCTGCCGGATGAAAGGTCGGCCGGAGTGACATTGACCGAAAGCCGCCAGTCGCCCTGCCATTGCACCGCTTCGGCCAGCGCGCGTTCGGCGATGTGCCGGGAAAGCTGGGCGACATGGTCGGTGCGTTCGGCGAGGGTGAAGAGCGTGTTGGCGCCCAAGCGTCCGATTTCGGGATGTTGCCAGCGGGCCAGCGCCTCGGCCCCGGTCAAGCGGTCATCGGCCAGCGCGTATTGCGGCTGGAAGACGATCGCGATCTCGTCGCGGTCGATCGCCGCGAGCAGATCGGATTCGAGCTGCTGGTTGCTGATGCCGATCCGCGCGGTCTCCCCGGCGACCCAGACCACGCGTCGGCCCTGCTCCTGCCGCGCCGCGTCGAGCGCCTGGGCGAGGTGGTCGAGCATCTGCTCGGCGGTTTCGCCCTCGACCGCACGCATCAGCGCGATCCGGGGCCACAGCCGCACCGCGCCGTCGTGCTGCGGGCTCTCGATCGGGGTGGCGATCGCATCGGCCAGCGCTTCGCCCAGCCACTGCCATCGCTCACGGCTGCACCGGTCACGGGCGGCGATCAGGAAGGTGCCGCCGCTCACCCGGGCCGCGATCCAGGCAGCGCTTTCCAGCTCGTCGCCGGCGAAATCGCTGATCCTTCGAGCTATTTCGACGAGCGCATTGTCGCCGGTGGTCTCGCCATAGGCAATGTTCACGGTCTCGATCCGTCCGACGGAAATCAGCATGACGTGAATCGGACACGGGCCGGCGTCGTCCGGCCAATTGGCCTTCCACCCGGCGATCAGTTCCTTCGCAGACGCAAGATCGGCCAGCCCGGTCAACCGGTCGTGCGGCCAATCGGCAGGCACGCTTCGGGACTTGGTCACATCGGCATCCATCGCAGCCCCTTAGCCCGTCCGGCGAACCATATCCGTTAATTCCCACGCGCGTTGCCAAACGGGACGCGGCCGCCTATTTTATCCACAGAGCGCTGAACGAGAGCGCGGGATCGGGGCGCGGGTTCGACACCGTTTTCACAGATCGGCCACCGGGGGGAAGATGGCGCATTTCACCAAGCTGGCGCTGCTGGTGTCGGATTCCGGCAAGGCGCAGGAGGCCGCCCCGATGTTCCGCGGCCTGACCGATTGGGTGCCGCTGGAAGACGCCGATGCCGCGGTGGTGCTCGGCGGCGACGGCTTCATGCTCCAGACCCTCCACGCGATGCTGGAAAGCGGTCATCGCATTCCGGTATACGGGGTCAATCTCGGCACCGTCGGCTTCCTGATGAACAAGCACCGCAGCATCGAGAAGCTGCTCGAGCGACTGGAAGAGGCGAAATCCGTGACTATCACCCCTCTGGTGATGGATGTGGTCACCCAGGAAGGCGAGGAGTGCCGGTTCTGCGCGATCAACGAGGTGTCGCTGCTGCGCGAAACCCGCCAGACCGCGAAGATCGAGGTCAAGGTCAATCGCCGGGTGCGGATCAAGGAGCTGGTGTGCGATGGCGTGCTGGTGGCGACCCCGGCCGGGTCGACCGCGTACAACCTTTCGGCCAACGGACCGATCCTGCCGCTCGAATCGCAGATGCTGGCACTCACCCCGATCAGCGCCTTTCGCCCGCGTCGGTGGCGCGGGGCCATCCTGCCCGATCGCTACAACATCACCTTCACCGTCCACGAGCCGGACAAGCGGCCCGTGTCCGTGGTCGCCGACCAGAAGGAAATCCGCGACGTCGCCCAGGTGCGCATCGCGCGGGCCGAGGGCGAACGGCTGACCCTGCTGTTCGACCCGGGCCATTCGCTCGACGAGCGGATCGTTTCCGAACAGTTCGTCACCTGAAACGGTCATGCGAACGGGCCCTTGCAATGCTGCCGGACGCCGCATATAGGCCTGCCTCCGCCGATAGGCTGCTCCCCGATAGCTCAGCGGTAGAGTAGGTGACTGTTAATCACTTGGTCGTTGGTTCGAATCCAACTCGGGGAGCCATTTTCCACCAGCTCGAAGATACTGGCCGGCGCCGGGGATATTAACCCTGATCCGGGACAGGCCGGACGTTTCGTAGTTAAGGCGCTTTGCGCTTTTTGGCACAATGGGCATTCTCGCCGCATCTTCACGGGAGATGTGCGATGACCACCTTGCGTTTCCAGAGTTCGTCCACCGACAAGTGGAGCAATCCCCGCGCCTATAGCGATCCCTCGATGCGGCTGCGCAAATACGGTCCGATCCGCCCGATGGTCGAAAAGCGCCGTCTCCTCGACAGGCTGCTGGGCCGCTAGACCCCGAGCAACAGGCGTGCGCCGACGACGATCGTCAGCGCCGCCGTCAGGCGCCGGATCCACGCCAGCGGCAGGAACCGGACCGCCAGCAGGCTGCCGATCTGTCCGCCGACCGCGACCGCCACCAGCAGCGGCAGGCCGAGTTCGAACGCCGCGCCCAGCCGGCCCTCGCCGCCCTTGAGCAGCTGGCCGGCCAGGCCCGTCAGCGAATTGACGAGGATGAAGAGGCTGGCGGTGGCGGCGATCGCGCGTGCGCTGTTCCAGCGGACGAGATGGAGGATCGGAGCGAGGAAGATGCCCCCGCCGATACCGACGAGCCCCGCCAGATATCCGAGCGGCGCGGCCGCGAGCGGCATCAGCCTGGCGAACCGGCCGCGCGGTCCGATCTCCTCCGGACTCGGCCGCCGGAGAAGCAGCGCCACCCCAGCCAGAAGGAGGCTGACCCCGAGCAGGAACAGGAAGGGCTCGCGACCGATCGGCGTCAGCCCCCCGAGGAACGCCGCCGGAGCCGCCAGCGCGATCAGAAGCCCGGCATCGCGCCAGGGAGTGATGCGGGCGCGCGCGAAACGCACAGTACCGCCGGCCACCACCACGATATTGCAGGCGAGCGACAGGATCGGGAGAATGCGATAGTCGACGCCCGCGAGCGCCAGCAGCGCGCTGTAGGTGGAGCCGCCGCCGAAGCCGACCCCCGCGTAGAGCAGGGCGGTAAGCAGAAAGGCGGCGGCGAGCCAGATCATCGGCTGCCCCGGTCAGCGCGGATCATACCTTGGCCGCGATTGCCCCGTGGCAGTGCTTGTACTTGTTGCCCGAACCGCAAGGGCATGGCGCATTGCGGCTGACGTTCTTGCCGGCGTAGGGATCTTCGACGAATGCTCCACCCGGCCCTGCCGCGGCTCGTGGACTTCCGGCGAGCGCGCCGAACAATTCGGGCCGGCGCGAGGATCCATCGCCATCGTTGGAATCGTCGAGGCCGGTGAGCGGATCGATATGGCCGGTAAGGAAATCGGGCAGGCCGGCGAGGATATCCGCAGGCACCGGTTCGGGCGCACTGTCGGCGATCTGGAGCTTCATCAGCTCGCGAGTGACATCCTCGCGCAGGGTATCGAGCATGCGCTCGAACAGACCGAACGCCTCCTGCTTGTACTCGTTGATCGGCTGTTTCTGCGCGTGCGCCCGGAGCCAGACCACCTGCCGCAAGGCGTCGAGCGTGGCGAGGTGTTCCTTCCACTGGAAATCGAGCTTCTGCAGGAGCAGACTCTTTTCGAAGGCCCGCCAGCGCTGGCCGTCGGCCTTGGCGATCTTGGCGTCCATTTCCCGGTCGGCTTCTGCGCGTAGCCGTTCCTCGATGATCTCGGGCTCGACCGTATCCTCGTCGAGCCAGGCATCGATCGGCGGATTCATGCCCAGCACGTCCTCCACCCGCTCCTTCAGCGCTGCGACATTCCACTGTTCGGGATAGGAGCCGGGCGGGCAGGCTTCCGAGACGATCGAATTGATCGCGTCGTGGCGCATGTCGACCACGACATCGTCTACGGCCTCGGAATCCATGATCTCGGCGCGCTGTTCGTAGATGACCTTGCGCTGGTCGTTCATCACGTCGTCATACTGGACGACCTGCTTGCGGGCCTCGTAATTGCGCGCTTCGACCTTCTTCTGCGCGGTCTCGATGGCCTTGCTGAGCCATTTGGAACCGATCGCCTCGCCATCCTCGAGATTGGAGTTCATCATGCGCGAGAACAGCGTGTCCGGCCCGAAGATGCGCAGCAGATCGTCTTCGAGACAGAGGTAGAACCGGCTGAGGCCGGGGTCGCCCTGACGGCCCGAACGGCCGCGCAGCTGGTTGTCGATGCGCCGCGATTCGTGGCGTTCGGTGCCGAGCACGAACAGACCGCCCGCATCGAGCACCCGTTGCTTTTCCTCGGCGATTTCCTGCTTGATCCGGGCCACCGCCTCGTCGCGCTCGGGGCCTTCGGACATGTCGGAAAGCTCGTCCTCGAGGCGGAATTCGAGGTTGCCGCCGAGCTGGATGTCGGTGCCGCGCCCGGCCATGTTGGTGGCGATGGTCACCGCGCCGATGCGGCCGGCCTGGGCGACGATATGCGCCTCGCGCTCGTGTTGGCGAGCGTTCAGGATTTCGTGCCGAACACCCTCTTGTTCGAGGAACTTGCTGAGCAGTTCACTCTTCTCGATCGACACTGTTCCGACCAGAACCGGCTGGCCCTTCTCATTGTGTTCGCGGATCGACTTGGCGATCGCCTGGAACTTGTCCATCGTGTTCTTGTAGAACTGGTCGTCCTCGTCGACGCGGCTGACCGGCTTGTTGGTCGGAATCTCGGCGACGTTGAGCTTGTAGATGTCCCAGAACTCGCTCGCCTCGGTGGCGGCGGTGCCGGTCATGCCGGCGAGCTTGGGATACATGCGGAAATAGTTCTGGAAGGTGATCGAGGCCATGGTCTGGTTCTCGGGCTCGATCTTCACGCCCTCCTTGGCCTCGACCGCCTGGTGCAGACCGTTCGACCAGCGGCGGCCTTCCATCATGCGCCCGGTGAACTCGTCGATGATGACGACCTTGTCGTCTTTCACGATGTAGTCCGTGTCGCGCTTGAACATGATGTTCGCCTTCAACGCCTGGTCGAGGTGGTGAACCACCTGCGTGTTCTCGACATCGTAAAGGTTGTCGGTCTCGAGCAGCCCCGCCTCGGCGAGCTTGGCCTCGATCGCATCGGTGCCTTCCTCGGTCCAGGTGATGTTCTTGGTCTTCTCGTCGGCTTCGTACCATTCGTCGTCGAGGTCCTTCACCAGCGCATCGATCTGGACGTAGAGCTCGCTCTTGTCCTCGGTCGGGCCGGATATGATCAGCGGCGTGCGCGCCTCGTCGATCAGGATCGAATCGACCTCGTCGACGATCGCATAGTTGAACGGACGCTGCGTCATCTGGCTGCGTTCGTGCTTCATGTTGTCGCGCAGATAGTCGAAGCCGAATTCGTTGTTGGTGCCGTAGGTGATATCGGCATTGTACGCGTCGCGCTTCTCGAACTCGTTCTGGTTGGGCACGATCACGCCCACGGTCAGACCGAGGAAGCGGTAGAGCTGGCCCATCCATTCGGCGTCGCGACGCGCGAGATAGTCGTTGACGGTGACGACGTGGACGCCCTTGCCCTCGAGCGCGTTGAGATAGACCGCCAGCGTCGCCACCAGCGTCTTGCCCTCGCCGGTGCGCATCTCGGCAATCTCGCCGCGGTGGAGCACGATGCCGCCGATCAGCTGCACGTCGAAGTGGCGCATCCCGAGGACGCGGATCGAAGCCTCGCGCACGGTGGCGAAGGCTTCGGGGAGCAGGTCGTCGAGCTTGGTGCCCTCGTCCAGCATCCGCCGGAACTTCTCGGTCTGGGCCGAAAGCTCCTCGTCGGAGAGCGCCTTGATCTGCTCCTCCAGGGCATTCACCTGGTTCACATGCTTCTGCATCGAAGCGACGTAGCGTTCGTTCGAGGAGCCGAAGATCGACTTCATCAGTGATTTCATCATGGGTGCGGTCTTTCGCGCGGAATTTGAATGGGAAATGCCCGAGCACGCATGGTGCCGGGCACAGCAGGGCCAAATCGTGGAGGGCGTCAGCCTATTCGAGCGCGCGGTCGGGCCCGAGCATCACCGAAGGGATATATATCCGGATGGTGCGTTCCGGCGGACAGGGCGAAGGCCTTTCGCCCCGCTGGCGCTGCTCCTGCTGCCGCTGTTCGCACGGCGTGACCGCAGGCTTGTCCCGATCGTTGCGATCGGCCGAAATCTCGAGCTGGTCGAGCGCGTCCAGCAACTGCGCATGGGCCGGGGCGCCGACGGCGGCGAGGCCGGTTACGAGCGCGAGGCAGGCGAGAAGACGGCGGAGCATCGGCTTTGCGAGATAGGATCTGCCGGCCATCGCGTCCACCCTCAATCCGCGTTTACCTTGGCTGTGATACTCCCTAACGGCGAGTGAATGGACCTTGAACGTTCTCCCCTCGCCCGGCCCTTCCCCGCCCTCCCGGCGATCGACGGGGTGACCCTTCGGGTTGCGCGAGCGCGTTACAAGACATGGGATCGCTGCGATCTCACGCTGATCGAACTGGCGCCGGGGACCGCTGCTGCAGGGGTCTTCACTCGCAGCGCCTGCGCTTCGAGCGAGGTCGAGATGGGGCGCGAACACGTGCCCGGCCACGCGCGGGCGCTGGTCGTCAACGCCGGCAACTCCAACGCCTTTACCGGCCACCGGGGGCGCGAGGCCGTCGAGCGGATCGTGGCGCAGGTCGCGGATTCACTCGCGTGCGCACCCGGGGAGGTGTTCGTCTCCTCCACCGGGGTGATCGGCGTGCCGCTGCCGCTCGACAAGGCGCGCGCCGGAGTGGCCGCCGCGCTCAAGGCCGATCCTTGCGACTGGAAAGTGGCCGCAGAAACCATCGGCACCACCGACACCTTCGCCAAGGGCGCGGGCGCATCGGCCATGATCGGCACGGCGCGGACCGAACTCGCCGGCATCGTCAAGGGCAGCGGCATGATCGCGCCCGACATGGCGACCATGCTCGGCTATATCTTCACCGACGCTGCGGTCGATCCCGCCTTCCTCCAGGAAATGCTGCTCCGGGCGAACGCCGACACCTTCTCCTGCATCACCGTCGATGGCGATACCTCGACCAGCGACACGGTGCTGGCTTTCGCAACCGGCCTTGCCGGGAACGAGGCCCTGACCTCGTGGGACAGCCCCGGCGCCGATGCCTTCTATGCCGCGCTTCAGGCGGTCTGCCGCGATCTCGCGCATCTCGTCGTCCGCGACGGCGAAGGCGCAAGCAAGTTCATCGAGATCGCCGTCACCGGCGCGCAATCGGACGAGAGCGCGCGCCGGATCGGCCTGTCGATCGCCAATTCGCCGCTGGTGAAGACCGCCATCGCCGGAGAGGACGCCAATTGGGGCCGGGTGGTCATGGCGGTGGGCAAAGCAGGCGAGCCAGCCGACCGCGACCGCCTGTCAATCGGCTTCGGCGGGACCTGGGCCGCACGCGACGGGCAGCCGCTAGCCGATTACGACGAGGCGCCGGTCGCGGAGCATCTGCGTGGGCAGGAGGTGCGGATCGATGTCGACCTCGGCCTCGGCGATGGGCGCGCGACCGTGTGGACCTGCGATCTCACCCACGGGTACATTGCGATCAACGCGGATTACCGTTCGTGAGGGGGCGCTCGTGAGCGTGCTCGACCGAGAGATTCTGGCGCTGATGCGGCGCGCGAGCGAGGAGGCGATCCTCCCGCATTACCGTAAGCTGTCCGGCGACCAGGTGCGGGAGAAGGCGGCGGACGATGTCGTCACGATCGCCGATCACGCTTCCGAAGAACTGCTCGCGGAGGGATTGGCGAAGCTCAATCCCGGCATCGCCATCGTCGGCGAGGAGGCGGCCGAAGCGAACCCGGCGGTGATGGACCGCCTGGCGGGCGCATGCTGGATCATCGATCCGCTCGACGGGACCAACAATTTCGCTGCCGGCAAGCCGCCCTTCGGCATCCTCATCGCCCTGGCCGAGCACGGCGAGGCGAAATCGGGCTGGATCTACGACTGCCTGAGCGGACGCTTCTGCGCCGCGCATCTGGGCGACGGCGCCTTTGTCGATGGCGAACGCGTCACCGCGCGCGCGACTGGCGAGGAGCCGCCCGTCGCCGCAATATCGCTGCTGTTCATGGCCCGGATGCAGCGCGAGCGGGTGAAGACCCACATCGCCCCGCACTACCGGCTGGTCGATATTCCGCGCTGCGCCGCCGAGCAATATCCGCGGCTGGCGCTGGGCGAGAACGACGTCTCGATCTTCGAGCGTACTCTGCCCTGGGATCACGCCGCCGGGGCGCTGTGGCTCAACGAGGCGGGCGGCCGGGTCGCGCGTCCGAGCGGATTGCCCTATCGCGTCGACGAATGGCGCGAGCCGGGACTCGTCGGTGCGGCCTCACCCCGGCTGTGGGACGATCTCGTCGCGCGCCTGGCTGCGCTTGCCGACGAAGCAGATTAGAGCTCGCCTTCGAGCCAGCCCTTCAACTGACCCTTGGGCGCCGCGCCGCGCATCTGTGCTGCGGGCTGCCCGTCCTTGAACAGGACGAGGTAGGGGATCGACTGGACCCCCATCTTTCCGGGCACGTCGGGATTGGCCATGATGTCCATCTTGGCGATCGTCACGCGGTCGGAAAGCTCGTCGCTCAGTTCCTCGAGCGCCGGGGCGATCATCTTGCACGGGCCGCACCAGTCCGCCCAGAAATCGACCAGCACGGGCTTGTCGGAATCGAGCACGTCCGACTGGAAGCTGGAATCGGTGACTTCGACGGTGGCCATTGCATTTCTCCTGTGGGGTTCTCGATGCCTATCTAGGCGGTGTTGCCATTCACTCAACTGGTGGCGGAACGAAACTTTCCAGACGTGGAGAAAGACCCCCGCGCCATTGCGCGAGAATTTCGGGGCTCAGCGGGATCAGTTTCGGGGTCTGGGTGTAGAGAATTGCGGCGCGGATTTCGCGGCCGGGATAGATCGCCTCCAGCGCGGCGGCATAGGCGGCCATCTGCCGCAGCGTCGTCTCGGGCACCTCCTCCAGCGTTTCGGGAGGCCGCCGCGCGGTCTTGAAATCGACCACGGTCACGCAGTCCGGACCGATCAGCAGGCGGTCGGCAATACCGGTAACGACCGCGCCTTCCACGATCGCCGCCAACGGGACCTCCGCCAGCGCACCGGGGGCGAAAACCGGTGCGAAATCCGGGTGGACGAGCACCGAGAGCGCCCGTTCGAGGATTTCTTCGCGGTCTTCTCCGGGCAAATCGGCTGCCTGGCGCGCCAGCCATTTCCTGCCTCTGTCCCGTCGCTCATCCTCCACGATATCGGGCAGGCGCTCGAGCAGTGCATGGATCAGCACGCCGCGCCGCGCCGCAGAGGCGGCGAGTTCCGGAGCCAGCGGCGGAGCGCTGCCCTGCTCTTCGCCGAGACCGGACGGCGCCAGCGGACGCGGCGGACGCGGCTCGGGACCGACGGGCCTGACCGCCCAATCCGGAAGCGCGACGGCTTCGGCCTTGGCAGTCTCGCCGCGCGAGGCGGGCACCGGCTCCGCTGTCTCGCCCAGTTCCCAGCGCGAGCCCCAGATGTCGTCCTCGATCCCCTCGCCCTCGTCGAACAGGGTGCGCAGGCGGGCATACCAGCTGTCCTCGTGCGGACCACTGCGCGCATCGCGCGGGCCGAGAGAGCCGCCGATGAACAGCGCTTCCTCCGCCCGCGTCATCGCGACGTAGAGCAGCCGCCAGTGCTCTTCCATCGCCACCGCCCGCGCTGCTTCGTCGAGCGCCGCGACGGGGCCGACCTTCTCGTCCTTCGACAGCGCGGGAAGCGGAACGGCAGGGCCTTCACCCTCGCCCAGCGGGTCGTCCGTCAGTTCGAGATCCCCCGAAGGATCCGGCCGGATCGCCGCATCGGCGAGGATGACGATCGGCGCCTGCAGCCCCTTGGAGCCGTGGACGGTCATCACCCGAACCTGGTCGCCGCCTTCGCCCGCCTCGCGCTTCAGTTCTCCGTCGCCGGCGTCGAACCAGCGGATGAAGCCCTGCAGGCTCGCGACATCGCTGGCGGCATAGGCGCTGGCGGCGTTGAGCAGTTCGTCGATCGGGTCGTTGGCCTCGCGGCCCAACCGCGCGACCAGCGCGCGGCGGCCGTCGATCGGGCCTACGAGGATCCAGTGGAGCAATTGCTGGGGGCTGTCGAAGTCCGCCCGCCGCAGGATTTCGCGCAAGGTTGCCACGGTCTCGGCGACCCGGGGATGAGTTCCCTCGCGCAGATGCTCCCATAACCGCGCACCCTTGTTCCTGAGGCCGTGCTCCAGCAGCTCCTCCTGACTCCAGCCGATCAGCGGCGAAACCAGCAGGTTCGCCAGCGTCAGATCGTCCAGCGGCTGCGCGGCGAAGCGGATCGCCGCCATCAGATCCTTGACCGCCAGCGGATTGCCGAGCCGCAACCGGTCGACGCCCGCCACCGGAACTCCGTGGCGATGCAGACGGGCGACGATCAGCGAGGCCAGATCGCGCCGTTTCTGCACCAGAACCATGATGTCGCCCGCCAGGGCTCGCCGGGGCTTGCCGGCCTTGACCAGCGTGAAGCCGGGCCCGGCGGGATCGAGCCAGCGCGCCACCTGGCGGGCGATGTTGTCGGCGAGCTTGCGGTCGTGCTTGCCGAGCCAGCTCGCATCCCCCTCGCCTTCCTCCATCCCGCTGTCGGCGTGGACGGTGTTCCACAGCGCCACCAGCCCCGGATCGTCGCTGCCGACATGCGGCGGCGCTTCCTTCCGCAGGCCCAGCCCGCGCGACCCGATCGCTGCTATGGCCCGATCGACGAAACCCAGGATCGTCGCATTGCTGCGATAGCTCCTGCCGAGGTCGTATTCGCGCAGCCGGCGCACGAAGCTCTCGCGGCTGGATTCCTCCGCCGCGACGGCGGTCGCCTTCATTCGCTCTTCGAACCAGTCGCGCGCCTCGCGAAAATTGGTGGGGCTGGTGCCCTGGAAGCCGTAGATCGCCTGTTTGTAGTCGCCGACGGTGAAGATCGTCCGGATCGCTTCGCCCTGTGCGCCGTAACCGGCGAAGAAATCGTCGGTCAGGGCCCGGATGATCTGCCACTGCGCGCGGTTGGTGTCCTGCGCCTCGTCGACGAGGATGTGATCGAAGCTGCGATCGAGCTTGAACCGTATCCATTCGGCGATCTCGCTGTCCGAAAGAAGCCGCGCGGCTCGCACGATCAGATCGTCGAAATCGACCAGCCCTTCGCGCGCCTTCGCTTGCTTCCAGCGCCACGCGAAGGCGCGCCCGGCCTCCAATTGCGGCGCGAGGAAATCCGCCAGATCAAGCAACGCCCGCCGCTTGGAAATCGCGGCCGTGCATTCGCGCACGCGCTCGGCATGAGCGGCAAAGTCGGGGTCGCGCTTCTCGAGATGGCCGAGGTTCTTGGGCTTGCTGCCGTCGGCGACGAACAGCGTGCCGTTGAGGCTGCCGATCGCCTCGGCGCGGCCCTGCGGCGAATGCGCGAGCCATTCCTCGATCGCCGCACTCCCCTCCTGCCCGCCCTTGGTGTTCCAGTCCCGCAGCGTCGCAAGGCAGCGCCGCATGGCATCGATGTCGAAGACCTCGTCGGCGCAGGCATCCGCGACCCATTCCGGGCCCGCATCCGCGGGCACGCCGAGCAAGCGGCGCACCGGGATCCGCAGTGCTTGCTGCCATGAGGGGCGCTCCCACATATCCATGTGGCCCGCGCAGCGCATCAGCCAGCCCATCACCGCATCCGGCCCCTTGCGCCGGCTCATCTCGGCGATCGCCTCGCGCACCCGAGCATCGCCGCCCGCCAGCAGTTCGGAGAGGACATCGCGGCTCAGCAGATCGCGGTCGCGATCTTCCATGGCTCGCGAACCGGGCAGGACCTCCGCCTCCGCCGGAAAGGCCGAGAGGAGATATTGGGCGAAGGCGTGGATCGTGTCGATCCGCAGTCCGCCGCCGGGACAGTCGAGTACGCGCGCGAACAGCGAGCGCGCCCGCGCCTGTGTGTCGGGATCGATCGGCGCCCCGAGATGGTCGAGCTCGGCAGCCAGCCCGGCGCTGTCCATCCGCACCCAGCGGGCCAGCACCGAATTGACCCGCACGGCCATCTCCGCCGCGCCCGCCTTGGTGAAAGTCAGGCAAAGGATCTGCGCGGGATCGGCACCGGGCTCGAGCAGCAGCCGCAGCACCCGCGCGGAAAGGACCTGCGTCTTGCCGGTCCCCGCGCTTGCCGACAGCCAGACGCTCTCGCGCGGGTCCACCGCATCGCGCTGCGCCCCTTCGAGCCGATGGACCTTGCCGCTCATCCGGCATCCTCCGCATCGAGATGCGGGAGCCATTCGTCGAGCCGCATGAGCTGGTCGTAGGTATCGTAGGCCGGATAATCCGGGTTCTCGCGCGCGATGAATGGCGCATCGCCGAGAATGTATTTCACGATCGCGCTGTGCAGGAAGCGGGCGGTCTCCGGCAGGAATTCCTCCGGTTCGAGCCCGGTTCGCTTCTGCCCGACCTTCAAGGGCGTTTCCACGTAACCGAACCCGAATGCGTTGTCCGCGGCCTTGGCCTTGCCGAGCGACCAGTATTCGTACTGCTCGGGCTCGCCCGGCAAGCCTTCGAAACCGCCCCGCTCTGCGATCAGGCCGAGGATACCGAGCTGGAGCGCGAAGCCTTCCGCCACCATCGCCGCGCTCGGCGGCGAACCGGTCTTGTAGTCGATGATCGCCAGACCCCCGTCCGCCAGCCGGTCGATCCGGTCGGCGCGGCCGTGAACGCGGACACCGTCGAAGCGCATCTCCCCTTTTTTCTCAACCGCCAGCACCCGGCGATCCTCGTAGGAAGAAACTGTCTGTTCGATCCATTCGAGCGCCTTCTGCAATCGCGGCTGCCATAGTCCGCGGATAAGCGGATCGGCATGTTCGCGGTCGAGGACCTGTTCCATGATCGGCAGGATCGACGCTTCGGGATCGCGTTCGCGCGCCTCGTGCCAGAGCTGCAGCACCTTGTGCGCCAGATTGCCCTGCCACAGCGCGTCCGGTTCGGCATCCAGCCCTTCGAGCGGCGCCAGCTGGAGGATGCGCTGGGCGTAGAACTGGTAGGGATCGCCGAGCAGCCGGTCGAGCGCAGTCGCAGAAATGTCGACGGCGCGCCGCTCGGGCGGCGGCATCGGCCGCGGCCTGGGATAGGGCGCGGCGGGATCGGCCCTGGTGATCGCTCTTGCAAGGTCGACGGCCCGCGTTTCGCGATGCCGCTCCGACAGATCGTCGGGACCGCGCGGATCGTGGAGCAACGCCTGGACCCGCAGGAGGAAGCGCGAGGGGATGGCGGGCCCCGCCTCGTCGCGGGCCGAACGGCTCAGCACCACCTCCGGCGCGCCGAGCGCCCCGGCGAGATCGTGCGCGGCGAGCCCGATACGGAAGTCGGCGCCGGGCACGCCCAGCGTCCGCAGCACCGCCGGCGCCAGCAGCGCGTCGACCGCCCCGCGTGCGGGCCACACACCCTCGTTGAGCCCCGCGCACAGCACCAGATCGGCCCTGTTCATCCGCGCTTCGAGCAGCCCCAGGATCTGCACCCGCGCATGGCCGCCATAGGGCGGGCGGACGGCGCGCTGTTCCATCGCATCGGCAAGGGCGGCGGAGACATGGCGGGGTGCCATGGCGAAATCCGCGTCGCGCGCGTGAAGACGCATCTCCTCCACGAATTGGGCCAGCGCCCGGCCGTCCTCGCGCGCCCAGACGGCTTCGCCGCAGAGCGCCTCGCAGCTCTGCGCGACGCGGTCGATGGATTCCGCCAGCGGCGCTGGCTGATCGGGCTCGTCCGTCATGATTGGCGACAGCGAGGCTTCGACCGACTGCCACCACTCGGCCGTGCCCTCGCATCGCTTCGCCAGCTTTTCGACGATCGCGCGCAGCGCAGAGAGGCCCGATTGCAGGCGCGGCCCCCGCAATTCGCGCTCGAGCCGGCGCAGATGCCGAAGCCAAGCGCCGCGCTCCATTCCGCCGGTGACCAGCGGATGGCCGAGCAGCGCCATCAACGGCACCACCCGCGCCCCTTCGGCCAGCACCTCGGCAGCGAGCAGGAAGGCGCGGCCCGCGGCGGTTTGCGACAGCGGCCGGCCCGCCGAATCGTCGGCGAGTATGTTCCAGCGGCCGAGGTGATGCACCACGCGGCGTCCCAGCGCGCGGTCGGGTGTCACCAACGCGACGCGCCGCTCCGGTTGCTCCAGCGCTTCGCGTACCAGCAGCGCGATCGCCTGCGCTTCCTCTTCGGGATTGGCGCATTCCATGATCCGCACGCCGGTCATCCGCCGCTTTTCGGCCGGCAGGTCGACCCAGGCGCGGCTCGCCTCCGGCGGCAGGAACACGTTCGAGACGGCGTGGCTGCGCTCGGGAGGAGCAGCGGTCATGCCCTTGCGGTGCCAGGGCTGCACTTCCTCTCGCGCGACACCCATGCGGTTGAGCAGCAGCTTGAGATGATATTGCGGATGGGTCGTCGCATCGTCGCGCGCAAACGCGGTGTCCCGGGGCGTGGGGCGGTTGCCGGCGCGGCCGAGTTCGTCCCAGACCTCGCGCGCCATGGCGAGATCGAGATCGGGGAGGATCACCGCCCCTTGCGGCAGATCGGATACGACGCGCAGCAGGCGCGCGAGCGAGGGCGCGGCGCTGGTCACGCCGGCGGCGACGATCGGCGTTTTCGGCGGGTCGGCGCGCCACCGCTCGGCGGCATGGTCGAACAACCGGTTGCGCCTTGCCGCGGCATCGAGCGCACTGTTCTCTTTGAGCCACGCCAGCCATCTGGCCTGAACGGTCGCGAAGAGATGGAGCGATTTCTGCCAATGCGCGGAGAGGTTGGGAAAGATGCCGACGACCTTCTCGTCGAGCAGCTGCTCGGGGCCGATGTCCTCGACCAGCAGCCGGTCCATCGTCGCGCCGGTCTCGCGGGCGAGGCGCAGCAAGGTCGCGCCTTCCGGCGCCTCTTCCCCCATCTCCTCGCCGATCATCCGGGCGAGCGCGAACATCCGCCGCTGCGGATCGATGGCGGGCGGAATGTCGCTCGCGCCCAGCGGATCGAGCAGGCTGCCGAGCGTCTCGTCGAGATCGAGATCGCCGATCGCAGCCATGCGCGGCATCAGCAGCCCCTTGCTGCCCGTCTCGCCGGCATGGCGGATGAATGCCTCGCCGACGACCCGATGTGCGCGCGTGCTCGGAAGCAGCAAGGTGAGCCGGGCGAGGCCGAGTTCGGGATCGCGGTAACGGGGGACCAGCCCCGCAACGAGAGCATCGGCGAAACCGCGGTGGGCGGCGATGGAATAAACCGTCGGGCCCTGTCTGGTCGCGCCCGCCTCAGCCACGCCCGATCGCTTCTTCCGCCCGGGCGATATGCTCCGGCCGCCCGACCTCGATCCAGTCCCCGCTGAAGGCGAGGCCGTAGAGCCGCCCTTCCCCGATCGCGCGGTCCCAGAGCAGATTGGTCGAGAACTTGCCGGCGGGTGCATCGCGCAGCAGGCGGTGCGAGACGAGCTGGATGCCGGTGTAAATGAAGGGCGCGATCCGCCCCGCGATCTTGCGCCGCAGCCGCCCGCGCCCATCCATGTAGAAATCGCCCGTGCCGTCGAAATTCAGTGTCTGGTCGTGCGGCACGAGCAGCAGCAGCGCATCCATCCGCTCCGCGTCCCAATGCGCGGAGAGATCGCGGAAGGCGTTGCGCGGGCCGTCCAGCCAGATGCTGTCGGCATTGGTGCAGAAGAATGGATCGGGCAGCTGGCCGGCTTCGCGGGCCTTGACCATGCCGCCGCCGGTCTCGAGCAGTTCCTCGCGCTCGTCGGAGAACGACACGCTCGGCTGCTTGCGCGCGCGAATATGCGCTTCGAGCGCATCGGCGAGGTAGTGGACGTTGACCACCGCTCTGGCGATCCCGGCATCCTCCAGCCGGTCGAGCGCATGGTCGATCAGCGGCTTTCCGGCGACGCGCACCAGCGGCTTGGGTTGCGAGGCGGTAAGCGGGCGCATCCGCTTGCCCAGCCCCGCCGCCATCAGCATCGCGGTGTCGGTCACCAGTCCGGTCACGCGATGTCCCCGCCGTCGCTTTCGCGTATGGCGCGCGGAATGTTGGTGTCGAACCAACGCGCCACCGGGGCGAGCGCGTGATGCTCCAGGTCGCGCTCCAGCGCGCGCCAGACGCGCGGGATCATCGACAGATAGCGCGGCTTGCCGTCGCGCCGGTGGAGGCGGGTGAAGATGCCGACGATCTTGGCGTTGCGCTGCGCGCCCAGCCGCGCATAGTCGGCCTCGAAATCCTCGCCTGGCTGGGCTGCGGCGACGTAGCGATCGATCATCGCGCGTTCGAGCTCGGGCGAAACGTCGCGCCGCGCATCCTGCAGCAGGCTCACGAGATCGTAGGCCGGATGGCCGACCACCGCGTCCTGGAAATCGATCAGTCCCTGGCTCCCGTCGGGCGGCAGCATGATGTTTTCCGCATGATAGTCGCGCAGTACCGTCACACCGGGATGCTGGCGCACGAGCAGCGGTTCCAGCGCTTCCTCCCATGCGCCACGAAAGCCAGCCTCGTCGACGTCCAGACCCGCCGCCGCGCAGTACCATTCGGTGAACAGATCGACCTCGCGCAGGTATGTCGGCATGTCGTAGGGGCTGAAGGGCCCGGGCGGGTGGCGATGCAGCCCGACCAGCGTGTCGATCGCCGTCGCGTAGATCGGCAGTTCCTCCCCCGGCCCCTCGTCGATCCATTCGCGCATGCGGCGATCGCCGAAATCCTCGATCAGCACCCAACCCTCGCGCGGGTTCTGGGCGAGGATCGCGGGGCCGCGCATGTCATGCGACGCGAGCCAGAGGGCGACGTGGAGGAACGGGCCGGGGTCCTCGTGGGGGGGCGGCGCATGCATCAGCATGGCGGTCTCCCCGCTTCCGTCGCCCTGTCGGCGCAGGCGGAAGTAGCGGCGGAACGAGGCGTCGCCGGGGAGCGGCTCGATCGCCGCGTCGCTCCAGCCAGCCTGATGGAGGAAGGTGTCGATCCCGTCGGGAAGCGCAGTCATGGCCAGCGGCTCTGCCAATCCGCGCCGGCTTCGACAATGGCCTGCCGCCCCTCTCCCCGCTTTTCGAGACGGATCGACAGGCAGCCGGCCTCGTGCGCGAACCCGCCCGCCCTTTGCGGCCATTCGGCGATCAGCGCTGCGCCCTCACGGTAATCCTCAAGCCCCAGCTCGTCGGCTTCGGAAGGGTGTTGGAGGCGATAGAAATCGGCATGCACCAAGGGCGGACTCGCGGCCTCGTAGGTCTCGACGATGGTGAAGGTCGGCGAAGGGACCTCGCCCTGGTGGCCCGCGGCTTCGATGATCGCCCTCGCCAGAGTCGTCTTGCCGGCTCCCAGGTCCCCCTCCAGCGCCACCACGTCCCCCGCCTCGAGGCTCTGCGCGATGCGCCGCCCGAACCGCGCCATGGCTTCGAGATCGGGGAGATCGATCGTCATGGCAGCTGGATCGTGGCGGTCGTGCCCGCCCCCTTGCGGGTGTGGATTTCCAGCGTGCCGCCATGGGCCTCGACCAGCCGGCGGGCGAGCGGAATGCCTAGCCCCTGCCGCCTCTCGATCCCCTTGCCGTCGACGGTCGGTCTGATCCCCTCGAGCGCGCGTGCCAGTTCGTGCTGGCTCATGCCTCGACCATTGTCGGCGACAATGATCGCGACGCCTTCCTGCTTGCGCTTGATCGTTATCTGGATTCTACCTTCTCGCGGCGTTGCCGCGATGGCGTTGTCGAGCAGATGCGCCACCGCCCGCCGCAATTGCTGCGGATCGGCGGCGATCTTGCGGCCCGGATCGCCCCGCAGATCGAGCGTCAGCCCGGCATCGACGATACTCTGTTCGCGCTTACGGACGATCTGGGTCAGGAAAGGCAGCAAGTCGAGCTTGATCCGGTTGAGCGGCATCAGACCGGCCTCGCTCTGCGACAGGTCGAGCACGTTCTCGACCTGCTCGGTGAGCTTGCCAACGCTGACGGCGATGGCTTCCGCATATTCGCGCGCCTGCGCCGGGAGCTCTCCCGCGACGCCGCTGGTGAGCAGCTCCGCGAAACCACCGATCGAGGTCAGCGGCGTGCGGAATTCGTAGGACATGTTGGCGAGGAACCGGGTCATCACCGCGTCGGCTTCCTCCAGTGCCCGATTGCGTTCGCGCAGCGCTTCCTCGGCCTGGCGGGAAGCGGTCACGTCGAGCACGGTGAGCAGCCCGTTGCCGTCCGGCAGCGGAACGCCGGCATATTCCAGCGTCCTGCCGTCCTTCAGTTCCGCCACGCCGGCCTGCTTCTTGCGATCGAGCGTCGCGGCGCGGATCGCGTGATTGAGCGCCCCGATCTGCTTGGGATCGGTCAGGTTCGCCTCGATCGCGGTCAGGAGATCCTCGGCCTGCGGATGTCCGTCGAGCTCCTCGGGTTCGAGGCCCCAGATTCCGGAAAAGCCGCGGTTCCACAGTTCGATGTGACCGTCCGGCGCAAACACCGCGAGTGCTTCGAAGAGATTGTCGAAGGTCGCCGTCCGGGTGCGCAGCAGCGTGTCGCGGGTGGCGGAGAGCGCCAGCTGTTCGGTCCGGTCCTCGGCGATCATCACCAAGCCCCCGTCGGGCATCGGCTGAGCGACGACGCGCAGATGGGTGCCGTCGGGCAGTGGCCAGTCCTCGTGTCGCGTCTCGTCGGAGAGGAACCAGCCGGCCGCTTCCCGGCGCCAGGCGGGAAAGTCCCGCACCTCGGGGATCTTGCCGTTCTCGCGCGCGACCATCAGCATCTGCTCGAAGTCGGTACGTTCGTTCACGATACCCGGCGGCAAGGAGAACACCCGGTGGAACGGCTGGTTGGCGAAGGTCAGGCGGCGACTGGCGTTGAATTGCGCCACGCCCACCGAAAGCTGGTCCAGCATGGAGCGCTGGGCTTCGCGAAAGGCGCGGAATTCGCGCGCCTGTTCCTCCATCTCCTCGATGTCGATCGCATATCCGGCAATGCCTTCGTTGCCCAGCGGCAGGTCGGTGACCCTCAGGCTCCGGCGCGCGCCGTTGATCGTGGCGGCGACGATCCGCTCGACGGGCTTGCGCTTCTCACGCGCCTGCTGCGCCACCTCTGCGGCGCTGACCCCGCTGGCGGTCTCGATCAGCTCGACCTGATCGGCCACCACCGCATCCGGTCCTTCGGCTCCCACCGCCGCCACATAGGCGCGGTTGACCAGCCGCAGTTTCATGTCGGGGCCGCGAAACCACATCGGCATGGGCGCCGCCTCGATCAGGCCGACGAGCGCAGCGAAATCCTCCTTGGCGCGAGTAGCCTCGTCGCGCAGCAAAGCGAGCTCGCCCTCGGTCTCGGTGAAATCGAAGACCCAGATCAGCGCCGCGCCCGAAGGCGATACCGCGGGGTCGGCGAGCCCGCCCTTCATCGCCAGCGCCTTGAGCGAACCCGGCGGCGTCACGGCGATGTGGAAGGGGGCTGCTGTGCGCTGGGTGCGCCGGATGGCGGCAGTGAGCTTTTCCACCTGATTCTCGCTCAGTCCGCGCACCCCTTCGCCGCCCAGCTCGCTGATGAATTCGGGCATGCGCTCGAGCCCGAACCAGTTGGCGAGCCGGTCGGGGCCCTCGATCCGGCCGTCGGCACGAACGAGCATCGGCACCGCCGGCGCTTCCTCGATCATGCGTGCCAACCGGCGCGCGGACTTGCGCGTGGCCTCCGCGGCGTGGACCCGCGTCGAGGCGCGGATCATCAGCCAGCCGGCCGCGACGGTCCAGCCAGCCAGCAGCAGGCCCACCATGACCAGAAGCGCGGGCGAGATGTCCATCGCCGGTCAGCTATGCGCCCCCAGTGCGCAAGGCAATGGGGACGCTAGCAATCGGAAAGCAAATCGCGATCAGTACCGGTAGTGTTCGGGCTTGAACGGCCCTTCAACCGGCACGCCGATGTAGTCGGCCTGCTTCTGGCTGAGCTTGGTCAGTTGCACGCCGAGCTTGTCGAGGTGCAGCGCGGCGACCTTCTCGTCCAGCTTCTTGGGCAGGACATAGACGTCGTTTTCGTAATCGGCCTCGTTCTTCCACAATTCGATCTGGGCCAGCACCTGATTGGTGAAGGAACAGCTCATCACGAAGCTGGGGTGGCCGGTGGCGCAGGCGAGGTTCACCAGGCGGCCCTTGGCCAGGACGATAATCTCCTTGCCGTCCGGAAACTTTACCAGGTCGGTGCCGGGCTTGAGCTCGGTCCATTCGTAATTGTCGAGCGCGCCGATCTGGATCTCGCTGTCGAAATGGCCGATGTTGCAAACGATGCTCATCGGCTTCATCGCCTTCATGTGCTCGGCGGTGATCACGTCCTCGTTGCCGGTGGTGGTGACGAAGATGTCGGCGCGCTTCACGCCCTCTTCCATGGTCACGACCTCGTAGCCCTCCATCGCCGCCTGCAGCGCGCAGATCGGATCGATCTCGGTCACGAGAACGCGCGCGCCGCCGTTGCGCAGCGACTGCGCCGAGCCCTTGCCGACATCGCCGTAGCCCGCAACCAGCGCGACCTTGCCCGAAAGCATCACGTCGGTGGCGCGGCGGATCGCGTCGACAAGCGATTCGCGGCAGCCGTAAAGATTGTCGAATTTCGACTTGGTCACGCTGTCGTTCACGTTGATCGCCGGGAACGGCAGCTTGCCCTGCTTGGCGAGGTGATAGAGGCGGTGGACACCAGTGGTGGTTTCTTCCGAGACGCCCTTGATGGCCTTGACGCTCTTGGTGAGATAGCCGGGCTTGTCCGCGAGGAAGGCCTTCAGCGCGCGCTGGAACTCGATCTCCTCGGTGTTCTGCGGCTCGGGCAGTTCCTCGCCGGCTTCGACCCGCGCGCCCCACAGCGCGAACATCGTGGCATCGCCGCCGTCGTCGAGGATGAGGTTCGCGGTCTGGCCATCGCCGTCCTGCTCCCAGTCGAAGATGCGGCCGACATAGTCCCAGTAATCCGCCAGGCTCTCGCCCTTGATCGCGAAGACGGGGATGTCCTGCGCGGCGATGGCGGCGGCAGCATGGTCCTGGGTCGAATAGATATTACAGGTCGCCCAGCGCACTTCGGCGCCCAGCGCCACCAGCGTCTCGATCAGCACCGCGGTCTGGATCGTCATGTGCAGGCTGCCGACGATGCGCGCGCCCTTGAGCGGCTTGGCCTCGCCATATTCCTCGCGCGTGGCCATCAGGCCGGGCATCTCGGTTTCGGCGATACGGATTTCCTCGCGCCCGTAATCGGCCAGCGCGATATCCTTGATAACGTAATCCTGTTTGGCTTCGGCCACGAAAATTCTCCTGAATGCGGATGGGTGCCGGCCGGGGAGAACGGCGGCACGCGAATGAGGCGCGCCCTAGCTGCGGCCAGTCGCGATGGCAAATATAAAGGTATCTTTATATGCTGATGCCGCACCGAGGCGTTGTCCTGTCGGCGCGCGCAACTATATCGCCTGCCGAAGCAACCGACAGGAGCAGACAATGACGATTTCCGTAGGCGACAGACTTCCCGACGTCACCTTGACCAAGGCGACCGCCGATGGCCCCGAGCAGGTGCAATCCAGCGAGTTCTTCAAGGGCAGAAAGGTCGCCTTGTTCTCCGTACCCGGGGCTTTCACGCCGATCTGCTCGGCGCGTCACCTCCCCGGCTATGTCGAAAAGGCCGGCGAGCTCAAGGCCAAGGGTGTCGACGAGATCGCCTGCACCGCAGTCAACGACGCCTTCGTCATGGGTGCTTGGCAGGGGGCCAACGAAGCCTCCGAAGTGACCATGCTGGCGGACGGCAATGGCGATTTCGCCCAGGCGGTCGGTCTCACCATGGACGGCAGCGGCTTCGGCATGGGCCAGCGCGGCCAGCGTTACTCGATGATCGTCGACGACGGCGTGGTCAAGGAGCTGAACGTCGAACAGCCGGGCGACTTCTCCGTGTCCAGCGCGGAGCACATGCTCGGCCAGCTGTAAGAGGTGCGAGAGGCGGGGCGGCCGAAGATGCGTTCGCTCCGTCTCCGATCAACCAGGCGGTTTATCCGTATCCCATCAGCTTGAGCACTTCCTCGCGGCTGCGCTCGTCGTCGCGGAACGTGCCCATCATCCGGCTGGTGACCATGCCCACGCCTGGCGTTCGGACGCCGCGCGCGGTCATGCAGGCGTGACTGGCCTCGATCACCACCGCGACACCCTGGGGCTGGAGATGCTTCCAGATGCAGTCGGCGACTTCCGCCGTCAGCCGCTCCTGGACCTGCAGGCGCCGCGCGAAGCCGTGAAGGACGCGGGCCAGCTTGGAAATGCCGACGACCCTATCGGTCGGCAGATAGGCGATCGCCGCCTTGCCGATGATCGGGGCCATGTGATGTTCGCAATGGCTCTGGAAGGGGATGTCCTTGAGCAGCACGATCTCGTCGTACCCCCCGACCTCCTCGAACACGCGCGAGAGATGGACGGCCGGGTCCTCGGTGTAGCCGAGGCAATATTCCTTCCACGCCCGCGCCACGCGTGCCGGTGTATCCAGCAAACCCTCGCGGGTGGGATCGTCGCCGGTCCATTCGATCAGCGTACGGATCGCCGCCTTCACATTTTCCGGCACTGGCGGCTTGCCCCGCGCATCGTCCTCGTCGGGCCCGACCAGACTGCTCATTTGCCCCTTATCCTTCTGAACCTGTCGCGATAGCGTTGAAGCCTGCTTCCCTTGCGAAAAAGGCCGCCCTTGGCAAACGGCTCGAACATGTGTTCGGGACCTTCGGGATCGAGCAGTTCGCTGGTTGCCAGGCTCTCCTCGACCCCGGTGAGTTCGGGCGGATGATAGCGCACCAGATTGCGGCCGCCCTCCGGCGTGATCGAATGATCGATCAGCGCGATCATCGATCCGTGCCGTTCCAGCAATTCCGGCATATCGGCCTCGTCCAGCCCGCAATGCTCTGCCAGCAGCGAGTGGCGCAGCGCCGTTATTGCCGGGCGCGCGTGTTCGTTTCCGGATCGGGTGGCATCGACGAAGACGTCGCATTCGCTGTCGAGGCCCATCGAGCGGTTGTTCATATTGGCCGAGCCGATGCGAAAGATCTCGTCGTCGACGATCATGATCTTGGCATGGACATAGATCGGCGTCGTCCCCGAATAGGGGGTCCAGATCGAGAAGCGATCCTTGTCGTCCGCCTTGTCGATGGTTCGAACGAGCTCGGCGCGGGCGTGGTCCATCGCCTGACGTTCGAGCCAGCCGTCGGCATTGGCAGGATGGACGATGACGATTTCCGGCGGATCGTCCTCGCGCACACGCTCCAGGATCGCCTCGGCGATGGCGCGCGAGGCGAAATACTGGCTTTCGGCATAGATGAAGCGCTTTGCCCGCTTGATCTGGCTCACGAACAGCTGCTCGATTTCGTTGACCTTGCCCCAGTCGCGATGGGCGGCGCGTGTTCGGGCGATCCCGACCTCGACATTCTCGAACGTCACGTCGAGATCGTCGGGCCACAGGCTCTTCTCCGGCCGCTTGATCGGCAGCAGGGGTTTGCCTCCGGCGCGAATCCACCGGTCCCGGCCGAGATCGCTCAGCGCTTCCGCAACCTCGCCTTCCATGATCATCGACGCGTCGTGCCAGGGATCGTAGCGACGCCCGTTGGGCGTTCGCCGCAGCGGCTGGACCTCTTCGTGATCGCGGGTGTCCCAGCGCTTGCCGGTCATATCGATGCACCCGCAGACCGCGAGCGAGCTGTCGATGACTGCGAGCTTCTGATGGTGGCTGCAACCGACCGGATGGGCGCTGTCGAACTTGAAATCGATCCGCCGGTGACGAAACCACCGCGCGAGGTCCAACCACATCGATCCGCGAAAGGTGAACTTGAAGACTCCGAAGCTCCATTTGAGGATACGCACCTCGAGCGTCGGACGATGGCGGACGAGCCAGGCGATGAACCCACCGAGCCGCGCGGGATATTTGTCCTTCCATCCACGCTGCCACCAATGCCGGCCTTCCGCCAGATGGATGCGCGTGTCGAAATCCCAGCCGATCAGAAAGATACGGAAGCGGGCATTCAGCATCAGTGCCTGCATCGCCGAAAAATACTGCGCGGCATCGATCACCACGCGTGCGCGATCGACCTTGGCATAACGCCAGACACCCGGCTCGACGCTGTCGTCGAGCCGGGTGATGTCGGCGGGATTTTCCTCTGCGGTGTCTATCGGACGTGCCCCTCCGTGCGGCCTATTCCTTGGCGTCTTCCTTTTTCTCCGGAGTGACTTCGGCCTCGTCCTTCTCGTCCTTCTTGCGGCGATCGAAAACCGAACGCATGTGCTCCATGTCCTTCTCGTCCAGATAATTCGCGAAGTCGGGGAAGTGCTCTTCCTCCTCCTCGTCGATATGATGGCGATACTGGTGGTCGAAGTTCTTGAACTTCGTCAACCATCCGCCTGCGCCCATGTCGGTCGCGGCGAGGTCGTTGAGAGCTTCCTCGATCTCGTGGTGTTCGGCCACCGAATGCCGCGTCTCGCCGGTTGTCGGCGGCTTGCGCAGCATGGTGGAATAGAGCGCCTGTTCCTCTGCGGCGGCATGGCTCTTCAATTCCTTGGTGAGTTCCTCGAAGAGATTCTCGCGCTCGTCGGTATCGCCGCTGGTTTCCAGAAGCTTGTCGAGCAGTTCGCGGTGGCGGTCGTGATCCTGCTTGAGGCGGTCGAAGATTTCCTTGGTATCGGCCATGTGCGGCTCCCTGTCGTGCATTGCGAAATGTTAACAGGCGGAGCGCGACGATGTTCCACACTTGCCGTGCGTCCCGCCATTCCCCATCTGCAGAGGCGATGGACCACGGGATTGCCACGCCGGACACACAGACAATGCAGCGTATCGCGGAACGGGTATTGAAGACCCTTCCCGATCGGTTCCGCGAACATCTCGGCAGGGTGGTTCTCCGGGTGGAGGATTTCGCCACCCAAGAACAGCTCGCATCGGTCGACCTCGACGACGAATGGGAGCTGAGCGGCCTCTACGAGGGCGTCCCGGTGCCGGACAGCTCGATCTGGTCCAGCGGCGAGATGCCGCCGCGCATATGGCTTTTCCGCCAGCCGCTCGCCGCCGAAATGCGGGAAACCGGAGTCGGGCTGGAGGAACTGGTTCGGCACGTTGTGATTCACGAAGCCGGACATCATTTCGGCTTCAGCGACGACGACATGCATTGGCTGGAAGACGAGGTCTAGCCGCGCCGGGACTGCGCCAGGAGCGCGGATTTCCCGAATGACCGATGGCCGAAACCACAAGAGGCCACCCTTGCGATGCAAGGATGGCCTCTTGTGGCGCGCCCGGAAGGATTCGAACCTCCGACCACCTGATTCGTAGTCAGGTACTCTATCCAGCTGAGCTACGGGCGCGCATTGGAGCGGCGCACATAGGTGGGGGCTGCTGGCTTGGCAACCCTCTTTGCCCCGGGGCTCTGGCGCTCTTCGAAAAGCTGCCGACAGAGCGCCAGGTCGAGCGGCGGGCGCTCGAGACGCGCGATTTCCTCGGGTCGGAACCAGCCCGTCGCACCGCCTTCGAGGGACGCGGGCTCTCCCGTCCAGCTTCGGGAAGTGTAAAGTAGAATGACGATCGGTCTGGAAGCTTCACCGCCCGCCCATTCCGCGAATCCGACGGGCTCGGGCTCGGTCTTTTCGAGCACTACGCCTAGCTCCTCGACAATCTCCCGCACCAGCGCATCCCGAGGCATCTCGCCATTTTCGACCTTTCCGCCGGGAAACTCCCACAGCCCCGCATGTGCCTTGCCCGCCGGTCGGCGATGCATCAGCCACCGCCCGTCCTCGCGCTGCAACGCCACCGCGACCACCGGGACGAATGTCGGCTTTTTTTCCACTTCCCCGGCTCCTCTCAACCTTTTCTTAACCCGCCGACGGCTATCTCCCGGGCATCGCTTTGACGACATCCAGTGGGGTCGGGGAATGGTCAAACTCTGCAGCAGAATCGTGCGCGATGAAACGGGCGCGACTGCGGTCGAGTACGGTTTGATCCTGGCTCTCGTGTTTCTTGCGATGCTGGGCGCGGTCCAGGCCTTCGGCCAGAACGCGACCACGATGTGGAACGATACGTCGGAGACGATCAACGAAGCATCGAGCGCAACACGGTAATTCGTGAAGGAGCGACGGGGTTAGGGAAATCTCAATCTCTTGCACGGATGATTACAGAGCCTGTTCGAATTTTTGGGACGGACAGGTCGGGTACCGAAGACTGAACCAGGAGACGACGAATGAAATTCTTCAACAAGCTGGCCCGCGACGAGCAGGGCGCCACCGCCATCGAATACGGCCTGATCGCCGCTCTGATCGCGGTCGCCGCGATCACTGCGATGCAGAGCCTCGGCAACAACCTCTCGACGACCTTCAACAAGGTCTCGACCTCGATGACCGCCACCGCGTAAGCGAACGCATCGACAGAACAGGAAAGCGGCGGGGGAAACCCCGCCGCTTTTCGTTTGCGCGTATTCAGTCTGGCGACCCTAGCGGCCGCGAACGACGATCTTGACCTTTTGGCCCGGCGTCACGTTCTGCCCGCTCGACAGCCCGTTGAGCACCCGGAACCGAGCTTCCTGGCCATTGCTATAAGCCATCCGACTGGCGAGCGTGTTCACCGTGTCGCCCGCGCCCACGGTTACCACATCGATCTGGCGCGGGATCACGTTGGCCGCCTCGCTGGCACTGATACGCCGCATCGAGTTGAACATCGACGAGAAGACGTCGGCGTTCCCGGCCGGCGTGATCGCTTGGAAATGGTAGGCCTGGTTGTTGCCGAATTCATAGGCGAAAACGACGACATCCACCTGCCCCTGGCCGGAGTTCACCCTGGCCGTACCGTAGGCTGCCGGGATCCCGTTGACCGTCGTGCGCTGGATGCTCTGGGGCCGCAGCTGGGTCTGTTGCCCGCCCAGTTGCGCGAAGACGTTGGCAACGTAGTTCTCGATGTTGCCGCTGTAAGGCGCCAGCGTCAGTTGCGCCTGACCGCCCTGCCCGTTGACGCTGACCGCGCGGGTGCCGTTGATCATGTAATATCCGCTCGGCGCGGTGAACGCCAGACGCATCTCGGGATGGATGAACTGGCGGCCCTCGATCACACCTTGTGCCGGATCGTCGCCGTAGAGCAATCCGTCGATCCGCGTCAGGAAGGTGTCGCGATTGGTGACTCCGGTCATCCCTTGCGCCATCTGCGCGGCCGTGCGCACGCGGCTTGCCGGATCGGGGTGGGTGGAAGCCCATTCGGGTATTCCCGCATCTTCGCGGCCCTGAAGCTGCGCGTCGAGCGCGTTTTGCGCCGCGAGGCTCGCCAATACCGTCGACATGGCGTTCGGGTCATAGCCTGCGCTGTTCAAGTAGCGGACGCCCAATTCATCCGCTTCGAGTTCCTGCTCTCGCGAGAAGCGCAAGGTGAGAAGTTGCGAGCCCTGCAGGGCGAATTCACCCAATTGCTGCCCGATACCGCCGCCGACGACCGAACCCAGGACTGCGCCGAGCACACCCAGGATCGAGTTCTGCTGCGCCTGCGCCTGACGGCGCTGCGAGTGCCGCGCGGCGACATGGCCGACCTCATGGCCGAGAACCCCGGCGAGTTCCGCCTCGTTGTTCATCAGCGCCACGAGCTGGCGGGTGGTGTAGACATAGCCCCCGGGGATAGCGAAGGCGTTGTTCACCGAGCTGTTGAGCAGCGAGACGGTAAAGCTCTCGCGCGCATTCCCGAGCCCGGACTGGACCGCGATGTTCTGGCCGACCTGCTGGACGTACTGCGCCTGCGGCCCGGACATCGCGCCGCCGAATTCGGCCAGTAGCTGGGGATGCGCTTCGGCTCCGGTCTGCGCCTCGCTCTGCGTGATCGGCGCGCTGGAACTGGGAATGTTGCCGGTGGCGGCACAGCCAGTCAGCGCAAGGGCGATGGCGGCGGTGGAAGCGGTGGCGATTGTCTTGGTGCGCGGCATTGTCTTCTCCCGATGTGCACCCACCCCCACCAGGCAGGCAATGTCCGTTCGGGTGTGTAATTCCGCGCGCCCGGCGATGTTCCCGAACGAGCCCGGCTTCCGGGAACGCCGCTTACCGCTCAGCCGGCCATCTCAAGGAAGCGATCTTCGCGCATGCGGCGAAGGGCCGCCGGCTCCATCTCGCCGAGACGGTCGAGTTCTTCCCCCAGGGCCTCGCCAAGCGCGGTCGCCGCGGCACCCTTGTCGCGGTGCGCGCCGCCGACCGGCTCAGCGACAATCCGGTCGATCACCCCGAGCTCGAGCAGGTGCTGCGCGGTGACCTTCATCGCCTCGGCGGCATCCGCCGCTCTGTCGGCGGTGCGCCACAGGATCGAGGCGCAGCCCTCTGGCGAGATCACCGAATACACCGAATGCTCCATCATCAGCACCCGCTCGGCGCTGGCGAGCGCGACCGCGCCGCCCGAACCGCCTTCGCCGACGATCGCCGCGACCATCGGCACCGGCAGGGCGAGACAGGCCTCCGTGGCGCGGGCGATAGCCTCGGCCTGACCGCGTTCCTCGGCCTCGACCCCGGGAAAGGCTCCGGACGTGTCCACCAGCGTCACCACCGGCAGGCCGAACCGGCCCGCCATGTCCATCAGCCGGATCGCCTTGCGATAGCCTTCTGGCTTGCCCATGCCGAAATTGTGCCGGATGCGGCTTTCGGTGTCGTGGCCCTTCTCGTGCCCGATCAGCATCAACCGGCGGCCGTTCAAACGCGCGAAACCACCGAGGATCGCCTGATCGTCGCCAAAGGTCCGGTCGCCGCCCAGCGGCACGAATTCCTCGAAAACGCGCTCGACATAGTCGCGGAAATGTGGGCGACCGGGATGGCGGGCCACCTGCGTTTTCTGCCACGGGGTAAGCCCGGCGTAGGTGCTCTTGAGGAGACCGGCGCTCTTGCGCTCGAGCCGCCCCAGCTCGGCCGCGATGTCGACCCCGTCGTCTTCCGACGACTGTCGCAATTCGGCGATGCGCTTTTCCAGCTCGGCGACCGGCTTCTCGAAATCGAGGTACGAAATCATGAGCAGCCGCTAGTCCCTCAGCCGCGCACGCGCAAGCGGATGGCGCTCGTTCACCAGCTTCACCAGCCGCGCGGCATCGACATGGGTGTAGATCTGCGTAGTGGCGATGTCGGCATGGCCGAGCAGGGTCTGGAGCGCCCGCAGATCGGCTCCGCCTTCCAGCAGATGGGTGGCGAAGGCGTGGCGCAGGACGTGCGGGCTGAGCTTTTCGGGCGCCAGGTCGGCGCGAGCCGCGAGCTCCTTCAGCATTTGATAGAGCCGGATACGTGTCAGATGGCCCCTTCGCGATGGAAAGAGGTGGCGCGAACCCGAGGGACGGACCGCCATCCAGCGCGCCAGCGCCTTGGACGCGCGCGTGCTTACCGGGACCATACGGGCCTGGCCGCCTTTTCCGGTGACGGTCAGGAACGGCGCATCGCGGGGCACCGCGCCCACGGGCAGCGACACCAGTTCGGTCGCGCGCAGCCCCGAGCCGTAGAGCAGTTCGAGCAGGACCAGCAGCCGGATCGCGGGCGGACGATCCGAAGCTGCTTCCCCCTCGGCCTGCGCGAACAGGCGCTCGATTTCGGCGTGAGAAAGTATCTTCGGGAGCGGCCGGCGCGGTGCCGGGCGCGGAAGCGCAGCGCTCGGATCGTCCTTGCGGCGGCCTTCGTCGACAAGGAAACCGTAGAACTGACGCAGCGCCGATGCCTTGCGCGCCAGGGTCGCGGGCGCGAGCGAGGCCCAGGCGTTGCCGAGAGTAGCGAGATCGTCGCGGGTCGCGGCAGAAAGCCCGCCGGTGATGTCCTCGGCCTGCGCGAGATCGCGGCGATAGGCGTCCAGCGTGTTACGCGCCGCGCCGCGCTCGGCGGCGAGCATGGCGAGGAAGTCGTCGATGTCGCTCACCGTCAGGCGCGCGCGACCGCCTCTGCCGCGATCATTCGCGCTTCGGCCTCCATCCCGGTGGCCGCGAGCGCGCGGACGATGTGAAAGAGGTGAAGCGCAGTCATCCGATCCCAGGAAGCGCCCTGCATCCCGAGCCCGGCGAGCAGCGCCACCAGCGTCGGATTGCCCGCCCGGGCCGCCCCGTCGATCGCCTGGGTCCAGCGCGTCTGGCGGCCGAGGTTGATGCCGAGCGACCCGGAATATTCCGAGACGTCACCGCTGCCGATCCTCTCGAGTCCGGCGAGCCCCGCCAGCAGCATGCGCGCCTTCTCCTCACCATGGTCGTCGAGGAAGGTGGAGAAATCGCCATCGCTTGCAGACACGCCTTCGCCCGGCTGGGCGAACAGCAGCAACGCCCAGCCTTCGCTGCCATCCTCGACCACGCCGGACCAGCGCAGCGCATCGCGCTCCAGCCCGGCGGTGAGCATCGAGGCGATGAGGGACCCGGCATCGCCGGCGAAATCCTCGCGCGGGTCGAGCCGGGCGGCGGCATATGCGGTCAGCACGAAACGACCGTAGTCGCGATCCCCGCCCCAGATGTCGCGTATCGCTGCCAGGCGCGCGGCGGGATCGGGCGCGACATAGGCTTCGCGCAACCGGGCGGCAGTGATCGCCGCATCGCCCTCGACGCTCTCCTCGGCGTAGATCTGCGAATAGAGGTCGACCATGGCCCGGCTCGACAGAATGCCTTCAGCAGCAGCGACATCGGCGGCCTCGACCCGTTGCGGACCGGTCAGTGCCGGCGTCATCGCAGCCGAACGCCGGTAATAGGGCCCGGCCTCTTCGAGCAGCGCCTCGGGCACCTCCTCGCCCAGCGCATTGGCCAGTGCGAAACGCCAGGGGGACAGTCCCTCCACCGCATCCCACTCGATCGTCACCGCCCGGCGCCCTTGCCCCGCAGCACCGGCATAACGCTGTGCCAGCAGCGCGTCGATCCGCTCGACCTCGCCCGAATTGAGCGCCCGGCGCAGATCGTTCTGCGCCCGCGTCCCGTCGCCGGCGTAGGCACTGCAGATGCCAGCGAGCAGGCGCCACTGCCCCTCGTCGCGGCTGTCCGCCAGCCGCACCGCCGGGCACGCGCCGACGATGTCGGAGGTGCCGATATAGGCGGCGATCGCCGCATCGGTCAGCGCCGGGCTGTATTCCTGGGTATCGACATCCTGGACAAGCGCGCGCGCCGCGGCGAATTCGCCCAGGCCGTTGAGCGCGCGGGCCCGCAGCGCGGCGAAATAGACCGGGTCCATCCCCTGCGGCGCAGCGAGACGGCTGGCGAGCGCGCGGCGCAGCAGGATGTGTCCCCAGCGCGAGACCACGGGCCCCTGAATTCCCGCCAGCACCGCCCTGACGAGGCGGGCCGGCTGGCGCGCGAGCGAGCGGGGCGGCATTCCGCCTTCGGATGCGGCGACGACGCCGACACGATCGGTCGAGCGCCGCGCCGCGGGGGGAATGTCGAACCGGGGGCGCAGGCCGAGCAGTTCGTCGAGCTCGTCGGTCGAAAGCGATTCGAGCTCCTCAAGCGTCGGCAGACCGGACAGGTCGTCCGGACCGGTCGAAGCGGGAGGGTTCGAGGATGGCGGAAGCGGCTGAATCACCTCCCCGCCGCTGCCCGTCGGTGCCGCAGAGGGGGCCGCTTGCGGCGCACGGGTCGCGGTGGGGCTGGGCGTCGGTGTCGGCGCTGGCTGGTCGAAGCCGGGCGGCAAGAGGTCGGCAGGCCGATCCTGCGCCAAGGCCAGGGTCGAACCGAGCGCAAGCGCCGCGACGCTGGTCAACATCACTCCACGCATCAG
This sequence comes from Qipengyuania sp. MTN3-11, assembly GCF_042851825.1. Taxonomy (NCBI): domain Bacteria; kingdom Pseudomonadati; phylum Pseudomonadota; class Alphaproteobacteria; order Sphingomonadales; family Erythrobacteraceae; genus Qipengyuania; species Qipengyuania sp. MTN3-11. Next base: position 102,857 of record NZ_BTGM01000003.1, read on the forward strand.
CGAACCACCCCGGAAGCTTGCGCCCCGGACACCTCCGCCGGGACCGGCACCGCCTGCTCGATCGGATGCAGCGGCTCTTCCCCGCCATCGAACCAGGCCAGGAAGAGTATCGCCAAAAACACCAGTGCCAGCGTCACCACGACCCGCCTACCCCGCATCACCTTGTCTATTGCCTGCATCCGAATTGTCATGCTTGCCTGCCCGTTAGCCCATGTCTACGCCTCGCGGCAATGACCCAGGCGCCCGCCGACGACCGAACCCCTCCCGATGTCTCGGCGATCGCCGGGCGGCTCGATCGTCCGGTCGTGCTCGTCGGGTTGATGGGAACGGGAAAATCGACGGTCGGCCGCCGTCTCGCGACATTGCTGGGAACCGGGTTTGTCGACGCCGACGAGGAAATAGAGCGCGCCGCCGATCGTTCGGTCGCGGAAATCTTCGAGGAATTCGGCGAGGCGCATTTCCGCGACGGCGAACGCCGGGTCATCGCGCGCCTCATCGCCGAACGGCCCGGCGTGATCGCTACCGGGGGCGGCGCGTTCGTCGATCCGGATACCCGCGCGCTGATTCTCGAGCAGGCGGTCGCGGTGTGGCTGGACTGCGAGATCGACACGCTGGTGGAGCGCACCGGACGCCGCGATACCAGGCCGCTGCTGCGCGACGGCGATCCGCGCGAGATCCTGTCGGCGCTGAGGGATTCCCGCGCCCCCTGCTATGCCGAGGCGCACTGCCGGATCATGACCGACGACGCCCCGCACCACGCCACCGCGCTCAAGATCATCGAGGCACTCGACGCATGGCTGTGATCCCGGTCGAACTCGGCGGACGAAGCTACGACGTCCATGTCGGCCGCGGCCTGCTCGAGCGGGCCGTCGCAGACGGTCTGCTGCCGTCGCCGGGCGGTGGGCTCTGCCTCGTCGCCGACGGCAACGCACTGGCGCATCACGGCGAGCGATTGCTGCACGTCCTGAAGGAGGCCGGCGCCGCTGTGGCGGTCTACGAAGTCCACGGCGGCGAGGCTGCGAAGAGCTGGAGCGAACTCGAGCGCCTGACCGATTGGTTGCTGGCGCAGGGCGTCGAACGCGGCGATCGCGTGCTGGCAATGGGCGGCGGGGTGGTCGGCGACCTCACCGGTTTCGCCTGCGCCATCCTCAAGCGCGGGACCGGCTTCGTCCAGCTGCCCACCACCCTGCTGGCGCAGGTCGACAGCTCGGTCGGGGGGAAGACCGCGATCAACACCGCCGCGGGCAAGAACCTGGTCGGCGCGTTCCACCAGCCTTCACTCGTGCTCGCCGATCTCGACACGCTCGCGACCCTGCCGGAACGCGAGCTGCGCGCCGGCTATGCCGAGGTGCTCAAATACGGCGTGCTGGGCGATGCGGAATTCTTCGACTGGCTTTGTGCGAACGCCGACGCCGTGCTCTCTCTCGTGCCGGACGCCATCGAACATGCGGTCGCCACCAGTATCGCCGCCAAGGCGCGCATCGTCGCCGAGGACGAGCGCGAGACCAGCGGACGCCGCGCGCTGCTCAACCTCGGGCACACTTTCGGCCATGCACTGGAAGCGGCGACGGGATTTTCCGAGGGCCTGCTCCACGGCGAGGCGGTGGCGCTCGGCATGGTCCTCGCGGCGCGTTATTCCGCGCGGCGCGACGACTGTTCGCTGGACGATGCAGAACGCGTGACACGCGCGGTCTCGCAAGCCGGGCTCCCCACGGAAATCTCCGCGCTTGGTCTCGAATGCGACGGGGCGGCGCTGGTCGATCACATGCGGCACGACAAGAAGATGCAGGGCGGTACCCTGCCCTTCGTTTTGCTGCGCACCATAGGTGCAGCATTTCTAGCGAAGGATGTGGCGTTGGAGGACGTCGCGCTATTCCTCGACGAACAGCTTCAGACCCACTGACCCTCAGAACAGCCGCGAACCGTTCGGCACCTTGCGGTCGGGTGCGAACAGCACCACCTCGCCGTTTTCGTCAGCAAAGCCCAGCGTGAGAACCTCCGACATCGCCGGGCCGATCTGGCGCGGCGGGAAGTTCACCACCGCCGCGACTTGCCGGCCGACAAGCTGCGCCGGCGTATAGTTCGCGGCGATCTGGGCGCAGCTCTTCTTCTCGCCGATCCCGGCGCCGAAATCGATCCGCAGGCGATAGCTGGGCTTGCGCGCCTCGGGAAAATCCTCGGCCGAAACGATCGTGCCGATGCGGATGTCAACCGCGAGAAAATCGTCGAAGCCGATCTCTTCCGCGGCCGGTGCGTCGGGAGCGTGGTGGAGATGCATCACTCCAGCTCCAGGATCACCTCGTCGACGGCAAGGCTGTCGCCCTCGCCGGCGTTGATCTTGCTCACCGTCGCTTCCTTTTCGGCGCGCAGGATGTTCTCCATCTTCATCGCTTCGACCGTGGCGAGCGGCTGGCCGGGCTGGACCGCATCGCCCTCGGCCACGTGCAGTTTCACCAGCAGGCCGGGCATCGGGCAGATGAGAAGCTTCGAGAGATCGGGCGGTTCCTTCTCGATCATGTGACCGGCGAGATCGGCGATACGGGTCTGGAGAATGCGCAGCGTATGGGTCGCGCCACGGGTGGTGACGGCATAGCCGGTGCGGGTGGGGGCAAGCTTCAGGCCGTAGGTTGCGACCGGCTCGGCATCGTCCTCCGCCCCTTGTGCGAACTGCTCGACCTCCACGAAGCGCTCGCCCGGGGTGTATTCCATTGCCAGCGTTACCGGTTCGCCATCGACGGTGACCTGCTCTTCTTCCAGCCGGACCTGATGGGTGGTCGAGCTCTCCTCGCGCTCGCCGATGCGGACGGTCCAGTCGCCCGGCGCGTAGAATTCCTCGTGGAGCTTCTGGTCGATCCGCCGCGCGCGGTCGGCATCGGCAGTGGCGATCACCCCGCCCACCGCCGCGAGTACGTGGGTGAGATCGTCCGAGGCGGGCGCGCCTTCGAAGCCTTCGGGATATTCCTCGGCGATGAAGCCGGTGGTGAGCTCGCCCGAGCGGAAGCGCGGATGCTGCATGATCGCGCTGAGGAAATCGACATTGTGGCCGACACCTTCGAGCCGGAAGGCGTCGAGCGCCTGCACCTGCAAATCCGCCGCCTCGTCGCGGGTCTCGCCCCAGGTGACCAGCTTGGCGATCATCGGGTCGTAGTGGATAGAGACCTCGCCGCCCTCGAAGACGCCATCGTCGACCCGGATGCCGCCGACGCCGCGGCGGCCGTTCTCGCTGCCATCGTCGGTCCAAGGTTCGACCGGCGGTTCGTATTCGACCAGCCGCCCGATACTGGGCAGGAAGCCGCGGTAGGGGTCTTCGGCATAGACGCGGTTCTCTATCGCCCAGCCGTCGATCTTCACATCTTCCTGCGTCATCGCGAGCTTCTCGCCCGCGGCGACGCGGATCATCTGCTCGACCAGGTCGACCCCGGTAATCGCTTCCGTCACCGGATGTTCGACCTGGAGCCGGGTGTTCATCTCGAGGAAGTAGAAGCTCTCCCCGGTCTCGTCCGCGCCGCTGACGATCAGTTCGACCGTGCCGGCGGAATGATAATCGACCGCGCGGGCCAGCGCGACGCATTGCTCGCCCATGGCCTTGCGCATCTTGGGCGTGACGAAGGGCGATGGCGCTTCCTCCACCACCTTCTGATGGCGGCGCTGGATCGAGCATTCGCGCTCGTTGAGGTAGAGGATGTTGCCGTGCTTGTCGCCGAGGATCTGGATCTCGATATGGCGCGGGTTCTCGATGAATTTCTCGATGAAGACGCGGTCGTCGCCGAAGGAGTTGAGGCCTTCGCGCTTGGTCGCCTCGAAGCCTTCGCGCACGTCCTTCTCGCTCCAGGCGAGCCGCATGCCCTTGCCGCCGCCGCCGGCGCTGGCCTTCATCATCACCGGATAGCCGATGTCGTTTGCGATCGTCACCGCGTGTTCGGTGTCGTCGATCTCGCCGACATGGCCGGGGACCACGTTGACGCCCGCCTCCATCGCCAGCTTCTTGCTCTCGATCTTGTCGCCCATCGCCGCGATCGCGCCGGCCGGCGGGCCGATGAAGGCGATACCGGCCGCCTCCAGCGCCTCGACGAAGCTCGCCCGCTCCGACAGGAAGCCGTAGCCGGGATGCACCGCCTCGGCCCCGGTCTGCTTGCAGGCGGCGATGATCTTGTCGGCGACGAGATAGCTTTCCGCCGCAGGCGCCGGGCCGATATGTATCGCCTCGTCCGCCATCTTCACGAAGGGCGCCCGCGCATCGGCATCGGAATAGACCGCAACCGTGGCGATGCCCATGCGCCTGGCAGTGGTGATCACGCGGCAGGCGATTTCGCCGCGATTGGCGATGAGGATTTTGGTGAACATCAGGCCTCTTGGGGTTCGCTGTGGCGGTTCGCATAGCCGATTAGCGCGTCGGCGTAAGCCCCCGCGCCGCGCCGGTCGCCCTCGCCCTCCACCAGCGTGCCGATCGCTTTCGCTAGCATGGCGGTATTGGCGGTCGACAATTCGCCCAGTGGCGAGACGTATACGCCGATGGTGAACAGGATCGCGCCGGTCTCCGGCAGGCGGCGCAGGGTCTGGCGCTCGGAGCGGACGAACAGTGTCTCGCCGGCATTCTGCGCGGTGACGTGGGCGAAGGCCGCTTCTGGAGGCTCGGCCACCCAGCGCCGGGCATCGGTCGCGGCGATGAACCAGTTGCAACGGCCGTAGATCGCGCCCGGTTTGAGTTTCGCCATGAAATTGTCGACCCCGCTGGCGAGCTGTTCCTCGTAGCCCAGGATCGGCGCATGCAATGCGCGCAGCGGCAGGCCGATCTTGTCGGCGGGCGCCCAGTCGGAAGGCCAGGCAACCGCCGCGCCGACGAGGCGGTACTGCCCCTCGCCCGGGCGCAGCGTCAGCAAGCACATGTCCTCGTGATGCGCGGCGGCCGCCTCGGCGAGGCCGCCGTCGAGCCCGAGCGTAGAGGTTAGTTCCGCGCCGGGTGCCTCGGCTTCAGAGCTGAGCTGAATGCCTTCGGGATAAGCGGCGAAACCCTCGGCGCGCGCGGCGATGTCGGGATCGGGCTGGAGCCACCCGGCTTCGTCCAGCTTGGCGAGCCCCATCTTGAGCACGCCCCCGCCCCGCGCGCGGGGAAGCAGTGCATCGACGGAGAAGCCGAGGCTCAAGTCAGCGCACCGCCGATCAGCGCCAGGAAGGCACCGATGCCGCACCCGAGCAGGCCGGGCGCGAGACGGTGCCCAAAGCGCAGCCAGGCGGCGGACACCTTCTTGCCGCGCGCCATCTGCACGATGTCGGCCTGGCATTGCAGCGCCACGACACCGCCGCCGGCGATCAGGCCTGCCGCCACCATCATCTGCCAGAACTCGATGCGCTCTGCGAACAGTCCCTCGGACAGGGTCAGTATGCCGCCCAGGGTAAGCACCGACAGCGAAGTCATGTTCTTGAAGAAATCGTAGCTGAGATTTTCTGCATCGGCCCCGGTGAATTCGGCGAGGAGCTGCTGGTCGGTGGTGCCGCCGAGGCGTTCGGTCAGCGTCCTGCCCTCGCCGTCCTTGCCGATCCTGCTCACTTCCGGTCCCCCACTGACGCGAGGGGGACTATTCCGCAGGCTCGGCGACCTTGCAAGCGGTCTCCTACGCCCGGCGGAGCGGCTCCTCCCCTTCGAGGCGCCGCAGTCCGAGCTTGGCGAGCAGCGCCGCGTCGCTTTCGTCGCCCGCATTGGCGGCGGTGAGCAGCTTGTCGCCGGTGAAGATCGAGTTCGCGCCTGCCATGAAGCACAGCGCCTGCATCGCCTCGGACATCGACTCTCGCCCGGCGGAGAGGCGCACCATGCTCATCGGCATGGTGATCCGCGCCACCGCCACGGTGCGGACGAATTCGATGTCGTCGATCTTGGCCAGCGGCGTGTCGGCCAGCATGTCGCCCAGCACCGTGCCCTTGACCGGCACCAGCGCGTTGACCGGCACGCTTTCGGGATGCCGCTCCAGCGTGGCGAGCGTGTGGACGAAGCCGACGCGATCGGCGCGCGTCTCGCCCATGCCGACGATCCCGCCGCTGCACACATTGATCCCCGCATCATGCACGTTCTGTAGCGTGTCGAGCCGGTCCTGATAGTTGCGGGTCGAGATCACGCGCTCGTAATATTCCGGTCCGGTGTCGACATTGTGGTTGTAGTAATCGAGGCCCGCATCCTTCAGCATGTCCGCCTGTTTCGGCGTCAGCATGCCCAGCGTCATGCAGGTCTCCAGCCCCATGGCGCGCACACCCTTCACGATCTCGACGATCGCGGGCATGTCGCGGTCCTTGGGGTTGCGCCAGGCCGCGCCCATGCAGAAGCGCTGACTGCCCGCATCCTTCGCCTGCGCGGCGGATTGCAGGACGGCGCGCACGTCCATGAGCTTGGTCGCTTCTACGCCGCTGTCCGCCTTCACCGACTGCGAGCAATAGCCGCAATCCTCCGGACACCCGCCGGTCTTGATCGAGAGCAGCGTGCAGAGCTGGACCTGTTCGGGGGGGTGGTACTGGCGATGGACCGTGGCTGCGCGGAACAGCAGCTCTGTAAAGGGAAGGTCGAAGAGGTCCGCGATTTCGTCGCGGGTCCAGTCGGTACGGATTTGGGTCAATTTTTCTTCCAATTTCTTAGCCGCAACAGCAGGGCGACGTAGATGAGCGATAAGCCGATAACTGCCAGCCAAAAAGTCAGTGGGGAGGCCATATCGCAATTCGCGTCAGGCCCCATTCCGCACGGCAGTAAAATGGCAAACAGAGCGATTACGGCCAATAGCCAGTAGGCAAGCGACCCTAAGATCGCGACGAGCAATCGGCCCCAAGGCTTCACTCCGCCGCCTCGTCCAGATCCTCGCCCGCAGGCGGCATGTTGTGGCCGAGCAGGCGCAGCACATCCGCCGCGCATTCGACCACGTTGCTGCCAGGACCGTAAATGCCCTGCACGCCTGCATCGCGCAGGAAGTCGTAATCCTTCTGCGGGATCACGCCGCCGGCGATCACCTTGATGTCGGGGCGGCCCGCATCTTTCAGCAGGCCGATCAGTTCGGGGATCAGCGTCTTGTGGCCCGCCGCAAGGCTGCTCGCGCCGATGGCGTCCACACCCTTTTCGATCGCCATGTCGCGCGTTTCGGCGGGGGTCTGGAACAGCGGGCCGGAGACGACCTCGAAGCCCATATCGGCGAAGGCGCTGGCGATCACATTCGCGCCGCGATCGTGGCCATCCTGCCCCATCTTGGCGACCATCAGCTTCGGCGCACGGCCCAAGCGGCGCTCGACCGCCCTCACGCCTTCGACCACCTGCGCGTAGCGATCGTCCTCGGCATAGGCTTCGGAATAGACGCCGCGCACCGGGGTCGGCAGCGTGTCGTAGCGCCCGAAGATATCCTCCATGGCCGCGCTGATCTCGCCGAGCGTCGCATCGTGGCGCGCAGCCTCGACGGCGAGCTGTAGCACGTTCGCTTCGCCCTTCGCGCCGTCGCTCAGCGCCTTCAGCGCCGCCTGGCACGCCTTCTCGTCGCGCCCCGCACGCACCTTCTCCAGCCGCGCGATCTGGCTCTGGCGCACGGCGTGGTTGTCGATATCGAGCGTGTCGATCTCGTCTTCCTTGTCGCGGCGGTATTTGTTGACGCCGACGATGACCGTCTCGCCGCGATCGACGCTGGCCTGCTTGGCGGCGGCGGCGCGCTCGATCTGCGCCTTGGGCTTGCCGCTGGCGACATAGCGGGTCATGCCGCCCGCCGCCTCGACCTCGTCGAGCATGGCCGTGGCCTTTTCGACCAGCGCGGCGGTGAGGCTCTCGATGTAGTAGCTGCCGCCCAGCGGATCGGCGACATTGGTGATGCCGGTTTCCTCCTGGATCACCAGCTGCGTGTTGCGCGCGATCCGGGCGCTGAAATCGGTCGGCAGCGCGATCGCCTCGTCCAGCGCATTGGTGTGGAGCGACTGCGTGCCGCCCAGCACCGCGGCCATCGCTTCCACCGTGGTGCGGATGACGTTGTTGTAGGGGTCCTGCTCCTGCAAGGAAACGCCGCTGGTCTGGCAATGGGTGCGCAGCATCTTCGACTTGTCGGATTTCGCGCCCAGCTCGCTCATCACGTCGTGCCACAGCTGGCGGCCGGCGCGCATCTTGGCGATCTCCATGAAGAAGTTCATTCCGATGCCCCAGAAGAAGGACAGGCGCGGCGCGAAGGCGTCGATATCCAGCCCCGCTTCCATCGCGCGCTTGGCGTATTCCTTGCCGTCGGCGATGGTGAAGGCGAGCTCCTGCACCGCCGTCGCCCCGGCCTCGTGCATGTGATAGCCCGAGATCGAAATGCTGTTGAATTTCGGCATGTTGGCGGACGTATATGCGATGATGTCCGAAACGATCCGCATGCTGGGCTCGGGCGGATAGATATAGGTGTTGCGGACCATGAACTCCTTGAGGATGTCGTTCTGGATGGTCCCCGAAAGCTTGTCCTGCGACACACCCTGCAGCTCCGCCGCGACGATGTAGAATGCCAGCACCGGGATCACCGCGCCGTTCATCGTCATGCTGACGCTCATGGTGTCGAGCGGGATCTGGTCGAACAGGATTTCCATGTCGCGCACGGTATCGATCGCGACGCCCGCCTTGCCGACATCGCCCACCACGCGCGGATGATCGGAATCGTATCCGCGATGGGTGGCGAGATCGAAGGCGACGCTCAGCCCCTTCTGCCCAGCGGCGAGGTTGCGGCGATAGAAGGCGTTCGATTCCTCGGCAGTCGAGAAACCCGCATATTGCCGGATCGTCCACGGGCGGCCGGTGTACATCGAGGCGTAGGGCCCGCGCGTGAACGGCGCGATGCCGGGAACGCCGGGGTCGAGGTCTGCCGTGTCCTCGCTGGTATAGAGCGGCTTCACCGCGATCCCCTCCGGCGTGTGCCAGATCAGGTCGCGCCCCTTCACCTCCTTGTCGGCGAGGGGTTTCCAGTCGTCATAGGTGGGGGTCTTGTCTGTCATGGTCGCACTCGGGCTTTTGCACTCGGGCGGGCGGACACGCGCTCGTGCCAGCCGCGCAGATTTTCGCACTCCTCCGGCATGCCGCAGCCGACGAACTCGGCAAAATCTGCTGTCGTCAGCAGGAGGATGTCGGCTACGCTAAAGGTCGATCCGGCGAGGAAGTCGCGGTTAGCCAACGACTGGTCGAAAAAGCGGAAAGCATCGGCAACGCGCGGGCGATTGGCCTCGCCCCACTCGGCATTGCGGCCGGGAAGCCTCGCGGTAAAAGGATGCGTGTGGACCCAGACTGCGCCCACGGATGGCATCGCGATCATCTCGACACGACGGCTCCACATCTCGATTTCGGCGATTTCGAGCGGGGTGGTGCCGAACATCGGTGGATCCGGATGCACCGCCTCGAGGTAGCGCATGATAGCCACGCTTTCGGCGATAACCGTGCCGTCGTCGAGCTCGAGGATCGGTGTCTGCCCGCGCGGGTTTTTGGCGAGATATTCGGGCGCCTTCTGCTCGCGTTTGGGGATCGACACTTCCCTGCTGGGGAGGTCGATGCCTTTTTCCGCCGCAAAGATCCGCACGCGTCGCGGATTGGGTGCGGGATCGGGGCTGTCGTAGAAAAGCATCCGTATTTCCTCGCAAGTCAATTCGACCAGTGCGTGCCGCCCTTCGGCCTCTCCATGATCTCGGTCAGTTGGCCCATCATGTCCTTGGGGTGGAGGAAGAAGATGGGCGTGCCGTGCGCGCCGATGCGCGTGGGGCCGAGGATGCGCTTGCCCAGTCCCTCGAACCAGGCGCGCGCCTCGTCGATATCCTGGACCTCGTAGCACAAATGATGCTGCCCGCCCGCCGGGTTCTTGGCGAGGAAGCCTGCGATGGGCGAAGCATCGGAAAGCGGCTCGATCAGCTCGATCTGCGTCCCGAAGCTCGGCCCGCTCTCGGTCGGATCGCCGGGCGTGTCGACGAAACAGACCTTCACCCCCTGCTCCTCCAGATCGAACGGCTCGCGGATCTTCGCCGCGCCCATCACGTCGCGGTAATAGGCCATGCTTTCCGCAATCGAGGGAGTGGCGACGCCGATATGGTTGAGACGGCCGAGTTTCATTTCATCGCGCTCCTAAAGCGGAATATTGTCATGCTTCTTCCACGGATTCTCCAGCACCTTCCCGCGTAGCTTCCGCAGCCCCAGCGCAATCCGCCGCCGGGTCGAGTGCGGGTAGATCACCTCGTCGATGTAGCCACGACTGGCCGCGACGAAGGGGTTGGCGAAGCGGTCTTCGTATTCCTTTGTCTTCTCGGCGATCTTTTCCGGATCGTCGCGGTCCTGGCGGAAGATGATCTCGACCGCGCCCTTGGCGCCCATCACCGCGATCTCGGCGGTAGGCCAGGCGTAGTTGAGATCGCCGCGCAAATGCTTCGACGCCATGACGTCATAGGCACCGCCATAGGCCTTGCGGGTGATCACGGTGATCTTGGGCACGGTCGCCTCGGCATAGGCGAACAGGAGCTTGGCGCCATGCTTGATGATGCCGTTGTGCTCCTGCGCCGTGCCGGGAAGGAAGCCCGGAACGTCGACGAAGGTCAGGATCGGAATGTCGAAGGCATCGCAGAAGCGCACGAAGCGCGCCGCTTTCTTGGACGAATTGATGTCGAGCACACCCGCGAGCACCATCGGCTGGTTCGCCACGACGCCGACCGTGCGCCCCTCGATCCGGCCGAAACCGCACAGGATGTTCGCCGCATGGGCGGGCTGGACCTCGAAGAAATCGCCCTCGTCCAGAACCTTCCTGATGACCTCGTGCATGTAGTAGGGCTGGTTGGCGTTGTCGGGGATCAGCGTGTCGAGGCTGGGCTCCTCGCGGTCCCAGGCGTCGGCGGTGGGGCGGCAGGGCACCTCCTCGCGGTTCGAGAGCGGCAGGAAGTCGACGAAATTCCGTGTCGCCAGCAGGGTCTCGATGTCGTTCTCGAAGGCGACGTCGGCGACGCTGGTCTTGGTGGTATGGGTCACCGCCCCGCCCAGCTCCTCCTGGGTTACCACTTCGTTGGTCACGGTCTTGACCACATCCGGCCCGGTGACGAACATGTAGCTCGAATCCTTCACCATGAAGATGAAGTCGGTCATCGCGGGGGAATAGACCGCCCCGCCCGCACAGGGACCCATGATCAGGCTGATCTGCGGCACCACGCCAGACGCGAGCACGTTGCGCTGGAACACCTCGGCATAGCCGCCGAGCGATGCGACGCCTTCCTGGATGCGCGCACCGCCGGAATCGTTGAGGCCGATGACCGGCGCCCCGACCTTCAACGCCATGTCCATCACCTTGCAGATCTTTTCCGCATGACGTTTGGAAAGAGAACCCCCGAAGACGGTGAAATCCTGGGAGAAAACGAAGACCAGCCTGCCGTTGATCGTCCCCGACCCGGTGACCACGCCATCGCCCGGGATGCGCTGTTCCTCCATGCCGAAATCGATGCAATCGTGCTCGACATAGGTGTCGAGCTCCTCGAAACTGTCCTCGTCGAGCAGCACGTCGAGCCGTTCGCGGGCGGTGAGCTTGCCCTTGGCGTGCTGGGCGTCGATGCGCTTCTGTCCGCCCCCCATCTCGGCGGCCGCGCGGCGGCGTTCCATCTCGGCGATGTTGGCGGACATGCAATTCCCCTGAAATCGTTCGCCGGATGCCTAGAGCGCGGTTGCGAGCAAGGTCAATCGCGATAGGCGCTTATCAGGAATTCGACATTGCCTTCCGGCCCGGTGATCGGGCTCCTCGCGATGCCCTGCACCGCGAAACCCCGTCCCTCGACCCACGCGCCGACTTCGTCACAGACACGGCGGTGCAAGGCCGGATCGGAGACCACGCCCTTCTTGCCGACCTCTTCGCGCCCGACTTCGAACTGCGGCTTGATGAGTGCAACCAGTCGGCAGCTGTTCGCAGCCAGATCAAGTGGGCGTTCGAGAACCTTGGCAAGGCCGATGAAGCTCGCATCGCAGACCACCCAACTGCAGGGTCGATCGATCAGATCGGTGGTCAGGATGCGGGCGCTGGTCTGCTCCAGCACCGTCACCCGCTCGTCCTGCCGCAGCTTCCAGGCGAGCTGGTTGGTGCCGCTGTCGACGGCAAAGACATGCGCCGCGCCCTTCTGCAGCAGCACGTCGGTGAAGCCGCCGGTGGAACTGCCGATGTCCATCGCTACCGCGCCGGCGGGATCGAGCGCGAAATGCTGGATCGCGTGCGCGAGCTTGATCCCGCCGCGGCTTACCCAGGGGTGATCGCGCCCGCGCACCTCGATCGGCGCGTCTCCGGCCAGTTGCTGGCCCGGCTTGGCGAGCTTCGTCTCGCCCGAGAAGACCAGCCCCGCCATGACCAGCGCCTGCGCCCGCGTCCGGCTTTCCGCCAGCCCGCGATCGACGAGGATCTGGTCGATGCGATTCTTCTCTTTGGTTTTCTTCATTGGAAACTCATGTCCTAACGCGCATTGTCAGGACATGAAACCGATCTACGCGCACGCCGGGGCCGCCCTCGCCCTCACGTTCACCATCGCCGCCTGCATTCCCGCGCCGGATTCGACACCCGTGCCCGAGCCGGTGCAGCGCCCGGCGCCGACCCCCTCGCCGACCCCGACCCCATCGATTGCCCTGCCGGCCTACGACAATTGGATCGATGCGCCGCAGACGCCCGGCGACTGGGCGTACCGCACGAGCGGGAGCGAAAGCCGTGCCAGCTTTTCGACGAACGACACGCTCGCCTTCCAGATGATCTGCACGCCGACGAAACAGATCGCGCTGATCCGGCCCGGCGGCAGTGCCGGCCGCATCGGCATCCGCACCGAAACCAGCGAACGCGCGGTCTCCGCCGAAAGCCGGAATGGCGCCGCGGTGGCCACGCTGTCCCCGCGCGATCCCCTGCTCGATGCGATGGCGCTGACCCGCGGACGCTTCGCGGTGGAGACCGCAGGCCAGAGCCCGCTCTACCTCCCCGCCTGGGCGGAAGTGACCAGGGTGATCGAGGATTGTCGCTGACGATTGTCGGCAGTGCAGAGAAGAAAAAGGCCCGGCAAATCTGCCGGGCCACATCTAACAATTCTGACGCGGGAAAACTTTTTTTCAAGCCTTGTTTTTGTGTGCGCAACGAATCAAATTGGCAATCAAGATCAGCGGCGAACGCGATCTTGGGATCCCCTGAAAAGGATCTCTAGCTCACTAGCGCGAAAGGAGGTGATCCGATGTCTCATGGTTCAGCAGAGAGGTCGGCAAGTTTCCGCGCGGAGCACTATCGGTAACATCCAGTACCTTTAGAGGCTTCGTGAGCGGCGCTTCCGCCGCTGACCATGAAAAGGGTGGTTTCGGCTCCGGCCGAAGCCACCCTTCTCATTTCTGCCTTACTCGAATCGGAAAATTCTGTCCCCGCGAGGACGAAATGCCGAAGGGCGCAGTTGCGAAATGCGCGAACTCGAATTAACCGCTGCCCATGGAATTCGAGCACATCCCACACGCCGCCCCCGTCCCTTCCGCCACGCGCGAACGGGCGCTGGCCGATCCCGGCTTCGGTAAGGTCTTCACCGACCACATGATCGAAATCGACTACGATGCCGACAGGGGCGGGTGGCACCGCGCCAGGCTGAAGGCGCGCGAGCCGATCGCTCTCGATCCCGCGGCGGCGGTCCTTCACTACGCGCAGGAGATCTTCGAAGGGATGAAGGCATACCGCCATCCCGACGGCAGCCTGGCGCTGTTCCGTCCCGAACAGAATGCGCGGCGGTTCAACGCTTCGGCCGATCGCATGGCGATGCCACATGTGCCCGAAGACGTGTTCATCGAAGGCATCCGTCGGCTGCTGGCAGTGGATGCCGAATGGATGCCCGCGATCGAGGGCGGATCGCTGTATCTGCGCCCCTTCATGTTCGCGTCCGAAGCTTTCCTCGGGGTGAGGCCTGCCAAACAGTACAAATTCGTGCTCATTGCCTCGCCCGTCGGCGGCTATTTCAAGGCCAGCGCCAAGGCGCTCAAGATCTGGGTGAGCCGGAACTACGTCCGCGCCGCCCCGGGGGGCACGGGTGCGGCCAAGACCGGAGGCAATTATGCCGCCAGCCTGGTACCGCAGATGGAAGGGGCCGATCACGAATGCGACCAGGTCATCTTCCTCGATGCGGTGGAGCGCAAGTGGATCGAGGAACTGGGCGGAATGAACGTGTTCTTCGTCTACGACGACGGCACCGTGATAACTCCGCCGCTGACGGGTACGATCCTGCCAGGCATCACTCGCGACAGCCTGATCGCGCTGATGCGTGAAGAGGGGCTCGATGTGCGAGAGGAACCGTACAGCATCGACAGATGGCGCGCCGATGCCACCGACGGCAAGCTGGTTGAAACGCTCGCCTGCGGCACCGCCGCCGTGGTCACGCCGATCGGCACGGTCGTCGATCCCGACGGCGAATTCCAGGTGGGGTCCGGGGGCACCGGCCAATTGACCGCCAAGCTGCGCGAGCGGCTGGTGGGCATCCAGAACGGAACGATCGAGGATCGTCACGGCTGGGTGACGAAGCTATAGCTGGACGGCTTCAGCCGGCGGGCGTTTCCACCGGCATCACGTTGTATTCCACCGCCTCTGCCTGCGAGAGGCAATAGCGCTCGCCCGCGCCGTCTTCGCCGCCGGTGGCGAGCTGGCGGTACATGATGTCGGTCAACAACTTACGGCTGACCCCCATGCGGATGAGGAAATCATTGTCCTCGCTTGCCAGCAGGGCACTCGATTGCTCGATCTCGCCGATCAGCTCGATCGTCTCGTCGGTCCCCTCTTTCACCGAGCGGTCGATATCGCTGCGGGCCCCGGTGTGGGTGAACATGTGGACCATGAAGATCCCGCCCGGATCGACGTGGCGTCGGTCGCCGCCCATGAAGACGAAATTGCAGGCCGAAAAACACGCCCAACCCGAAGGAATACGGGTCAGCATCCCGGGATAGGAGCGGATCAACCTGCCCGCCTCGTTCCCCGCCCGCGCATCGCCGCCGCTCGATCGCAGCCAGATCTCCTCGATCGTCTCGTCCTTCTCGAGTGCTTCCTCGAGCCGGGCCGGGAGGAAGGGATCGATCACCCCTTCGGCCAGCAGCACCCGGCGGCCATCCCGATCGGCGGGAGTCAGCGTCATCTCGGCTTGCGGCCCCCAGTCGAAGCGCAGAGGGCAGGAGGGATTGTCCGGGTCCATCCCCGGGGCCGCGGAGACGAGCAAGGCGGCGCATGGCAGGACCGCGAACGACCGGATACCGGCCATCATGCGACGATCGAATAGCGCCGCTGGCCCGGCGGGCGGCACATGCGCTTGTCTGCCGTCGTCTCTTCGCCCCTGACGATGACGACATCGGTGACGGTGATGCAATCGGCGTCCCCCACGCTCGCTACGCGTGCGGTGACGGTCGAGGTGCCGGACACGTCCTCGCGGGTAGCGGACTGCCACGAAGCACTCGATCCGACGCGTGCAGGCTCGATAGGGGCTGCGTCCTCCGCATCGTCCACGCTGCCGGTCGCCGCCAGAGTCGCCTCGGCGGCTTTCTGTTGCTCCTCGGGATCGAGACGACAGGCGATACTTTCGCTCAACTGATCGGTGAAGGCGTCGACCGGCACCCAGCGCGTTATGCCCGCGCGGCCCGCAGCACCCCGCGCCATGCGCCCGAGCATTCCGCCCAGCACCTTGCCGGCCGTCGATTTCTTCTGCCCTTCCGCGCAGCCGCTGTCGCTGGATTGGGCATCGGTCACGGCATCGCGGGTGACGGAAGGCAACAGGCCGCGAAACTGGGCCTGCGCCGGAACCGGTGAAATGACGAGGCCGACAAGGGGCGCGATCATGATCGCGGCTGCGGTAGAACGGAGACGATCAGGCATCGACGGCACTCTCTTCAAGGCGCTGCCAAATACCACAGGCCGTCCGCGCAAGGCAAACCGGTTCAGATGCGGCTGAGGCTCATCACCACCCGTGCCAGTCCGGGAAACAGTCCGGCCAGGCGAACGAGCCATTGCCCGGCGCGCTCCCCCTCAGCGTAATTCCAGACGAACCCCGCCACGTGTACGGGTGCTCTCGCACGACGGGCAAAGCGCCGCTGAAAATCGGCAGCCGACCGCCCCTCGCGCCAGGCACTCGCCGCATCGGCCGCGCTTGCCAGAGCGATCGACATTCCTTCTCCGGCGAGCGATGGGATGACCGCCGCCTGATCGCCGAGCCGGTAAAGGCCGGGAGCGGTGTCGCGCGCGATCCAGCCGTAGGGAACCGCGCCGATGGTATCGACGGGCAGCGTGCGATCGGCACCCTCGAGCCGCTGCGCGAAATCGGGATTGCGCTCCGCGAGCCGCTCCAAGAGCTGCCACGGGTCACCCCCCGCCTCCCTCAGCAGAGATTTGCGCAGGGCGAGGCAGACGTTGGTGCTGCCATTCTCCTGAACCACGATCCCGGCATATCCGCCGGAAAACAGGTGCAATTCGATGGCATCGCCGACCCGTTCGGCAGCGCCGCTTGCGGCTGGAAGGCGAACGCGGAGCCCCAGTGCGGCGTCGTCGGCATCGCGCGGACGGACGATCCCGCGAAGGTCGTGCTTGCCGGTCGCGAGGAAGATCGCATCGGAGCGCCATTCCCGGCGCTCTGCGTTAATGCAGCCGGGTGCGATACTGCGGGCGCGGTCGATTTCCAGCCGCGCCCCGCTCGCCACAGCCATGTCCCGCAGCGTAGTATCGAGCGCGTGACGGGAAAGACCGAAGGCGGGCGCAACCAATTCCGTCTCCGCGGCCCGCGCGCCGGCGAACATCCGCAACCGGCGCACCGCATGCGCGCTCAACGCGGCAGGATCGCATCCCAGCGACCGCAATTGCGCCGAGGTCTTCCAGCTGAGGAAACCACCGCACAGGCAATCGCCGACCTCTGCATCGCGGTCGATCAGCACGGGCGATGCGCCGGCGCGCGCGAGATGAATTGCCGCGGCGCTGCCGGCCGGTCCGGCGCCCAGGACGATCGGGTCGCTCAGCGCAGTCGCTCCACGCAGAGGCGGAAGGGGAATGCTCGAAAGACCCGAGCATCCTCGATCCCCGCCTCTGCCAATAAGGGAGCCCATTCCCGCGGGCGATAGGACCGCGCGATGGACAGGCGGCCGTCGTGGCGGACGATCGGATGCCAGCCGAACAGGCGCGCAAGCAGCGGATAACCGAGCCAGGCGACGGTGTGACGGTGGAGGTCGTTGACGAACCATCCGCGCGCGGCCTCGCCTTCCATGAAGCGCAGGAACGCGACGAGTTCGCCGCGTGTCATATGGTGGGCGACGAGGCTGGAAATGACGCAATCGAAGCCTTCGCCGGCCAAATCGTGGTAGTCCCCGGTCCGGTACTCGATTCCCAGACTGTCAGGCGTGCTTTCGCGTGCGACGGCGGCGCTATGCAGGTTTAGATCGACACCGACGAGACGCGCCGATTTGCCACGTGTTTTCGCCCAAGCAGCAATCTCCCGCAGCATGTCGCCATCGCCGAAGCCGACATCGAGCAGAGAGAATTCGGTGCGTTCGCCCACTACTCGTTCCAGAAAGGCCATCGTCGGCCGTCGCGCCAAGGTCACGGTGTTCACCTTCGCGAGATCGCGCAGCACCGCGCGGTAAGTGCCCGCGTCGAGCGCCGGATCGTCCATGATCTCCTCTACGATGCGCCGCTCAGCCAGCATCGCGCCAGCCGTAGCGGAAGCCCTCCATCGCCAGGCCGGGGCCGAAGGCCAGCGCGACCCCGCTTTCCGGCCGGTCCCGAAGGACCCGTTCGAGTACGAACATCAAGGTGGAGGATGACATGTTGCCGAACTCGCGCAGCACCCGGCGCGAATGATCGAGCGCACGCGGTTCGAGCGTGAGCCCGCGCTCGACCGCATCGAGGATCGAACGGCCCCCGGCGTGGACCGCGAAGCTGGCGGGCCTGGTGCCGCCCATGACCGCATCGCGCACATCCTCGCGAGCCAGGGCGGACGCGATCCGGCCGGGGACTTCGCCCGACAATTGCATGTGGAAGCCGGTGTCGCCGATTCGCCAGGTGATAAGCTCGTCGCTTTCCTCGAGCGCTGCGGAGATCCCGTCCTCGATTGCCAGACCTGCTCCCGCACTGGTCACGATCGCCGCGGCCGCGCCGTCGCCGAATTGCGCCCCGGCGAGCAGCGGTTCGATCTGCGCGGTATCCTGATGGTGCAGCGAAGAGAGCTCAACTGTAACGACTAGAACCCGCGCGTCCGGCTCCGATCGCACGATATGGCGCGCGGTCCGGAGCGCCGTGACCGCAGCGTAGCACCCCATGAAGCCGACCAGCACCCGCTCAACATCGCTGCCGAGCCCGAGCTTGCGGGCGATGATCTGATCGATCCCCGGAGCGACGAAGCCGGTGCAGCTGGCGACGACGAGATGGCTGATTTCCCCGAGATCGCCCAATCCGGCGATCGCCTTAAGGGCCAACCGCGGTGCCTCTTCGGCATAGATCGCCATCCGCCGGGCGGTGCTGGGCGCTTCTGCCGAGTAGAAGCCTTCCCCCCTGTCGAGCAGGGCGTCCTCTTCGCTCAGGACCGACCAGCGATGCTCGATGCCCGAGCGCTCCGCCATGCGCTCGAACAGCTTCGCCTCGCGCTTTCCGCCAAGCTGTCGCATCGCCCAGCCGCGATATTCCTGCTCGAAATCGCAATCCGGTATGGCGGTCGCGATGTCGATGATCCGTGCGGTCATGGAATGGCCAGCCTTTCGCTGCGCCAACGCCGCAAACCGATCATAGGTCCTCAATCGGAACGTTTTCGCGCAATTCGGCGAGCCAGACCTCGGCCACCGCATCGCTCGGCGCCCGCCAGTCGCCCCGCGGACTCAGCGCCCCGCCGGCACTGACCTTGGGGCCGTTGGGCAGCGCGCTCCGCTTGAACTGACTGAAGGCGAAGAAGCGCTTGAGGAAATTGTTAAGCCAGCCGGCGATCGCGCGCAGATCGTAGGCGTTCTTGCCTTCCTCGGGGAAGCCGATCGGCCACAGACCCTCTGCAACATCCTTCCAGGCATGCCAGGCGAGGAAGGCGACATGGCTGGGCTTGTGCCCCCAGCGAACGACGTGATGAAGGAAGAAGTCGTTGAGTTCGTACGGGCCTATGATCGATTGCGTCGACTGGATCTCGCCTTCGGCATCGGCTGGCACGAGTTCCGGGCTGATCTCCGTCGCAAGAATATCCTCGAGCACCGCATCGACCGAGGGATCGAACTGATTGGTCCGTTCGGCCCAGCGGATGAGATACTGGATCAGCGTTTTCGGCACACCCGCGTTGACCGCGTAATGGCTCATCTGGTCACCGACCCCATAGGTGCACCAGCCGAGCGCCAGTTCGCTGAGATCGCCGGTCCCGATCACGAAACCCGAGTGGTGGCCGGCGAGCCGGAAAAGGTAATCGGTCCTCAGCCCGGCCTGAACGTTCTCGAAGGTGGTGTCGTAGACCGGCTCGCCTTCGCCCTTTTCGCTGGCGGCGAAAGGATGATCCATATCCTCGAGCATCTGGCGCGCGGCGGGCCGGATGTCGATTTCCTCCGCGGTGATGCCGAAGGCTTCCATAAGCCGCCAGGCATTGCCCTTGGTTCGCTCCGACGTGGCGAACCCTGGCATGGTATACCCTCGGATATCGCTGCGCGGGCGGCCTAGCTTGTCGAGCGCCTTGGCCGCGATCAGCAGGGCGTGGGTCGAATCCAGCCCGCCCGAAATCCCCAGCACCAGGCATTGCGCGCCGGTCGCCTCGATCCGGCGGGTCAACCCGTCGACCTGGATGTTGAAGGCTTCGTAACAGTCCTCGTCGAGCTTGTGCGCGCGGTTGGGGACGAAGGGAAAGCGGCGGATGGGCCGAACAAGGCCGGTGTTGCCAACCTCGCCCCGCTGCGCGAAAGTGATGCGGCGATACCAGTCCTCGGGCCGACCGTCGGCCTCGGCAGCATCGTTGAAGGTTCCCATCCGCATCCGGTCATTGAGAATGCGCTGGGTGTCGATGTCGGCGATGCACAGTTCCGGTTCACGGTCGAAGCGCACGCTCTCGACCAGCAGGTCGCCGAGCTCGTAGATCATGCCCTGCCCGTCCCAGGCGAGATCGGTGGTGCTCTCGCCATAACCACTTGCGGAATAGGCATAGGCGCAAACGCTGCGGCTGGAGCTGGCACGGCTGAGCATGTGCCGTTCGTCGGATTTCCCGATGGTGATGTTGCTGGCCGAAAGGTTCAGAAGGATGGTCGCCCCGGCGAGCGCCGCACGGGTGCCGGGCTGGATCGGCGACCAGAAATCCTCGCAAATCTCGACGCCGAAGACGAAACCGGGCAGGTCCCGCGCCGCGAAGATCAGGTCTACCCCGAAAGGCACCTCTGCCCCGCCCGCGTCGATCGTCAGACCGACACATTCGTGGCCGCGGGCGAACCAGCGCTTTTCGTAGAACTCGCGGTAATTGGGCAGATAGCTCTTGGGCACGACACCGAGCACCGCCCCCCCGGCGATCACCACCGCGCAATTGTAGATACGGCCATTGCGTCTCAGCGGTGCCCCGACCACGAGAACGGGCGACAAGTCGGCGCTGGCCGCGACGATCTCCGACAGGTGCCGATCCACCGCGTCGAGCAGCGCCGCCTGCATGTGCAGGTCGTCGATAGCGTAGGAGGACAGGCTGAGCTCGGGGTAGAGCAGAAGGTCCACCCCCTGCGTATCGGCACGGCGCGCCTCTTCGAGGATACCGGCCGTGTTGTAGGCCACATCTGCGGTGCGGACCTTGGGCGTGCTGGTGGCGAGCCGAACGAAGCCGTGGGTCCGTCGGTCGTAGAAGGGATGTCGGCCAGCCTCTTCACCGGGCGCCGGATCGGCTGGAGAAGAGGGACGATCGCTCGCTTCGAGCCAGTCCTCGGGCCGGCAAATTCCCAGTTCGGCCAGTCGTTTCTGCGCCGAGGGCCGGGCGATCTTCCCCTTGGCTTCCCACCCATAAACCGTCCTGCTCGCCCAGGCATCGGGTACCCCGTACCGCCGACCGAACTCCTCGGCGCTGAGAGGTGGATCCTGTGCCTCGCGCCAAGCCCTGATCTTGCTTCCCGCCTTATGCATGCCCCGCCAGTATCCTTTCAGGATACGTCAGGCAACCTTTTCCGCCGCCATCCGCATCTCGGTGCGGAAACCGTTGAGCACGGGGCCGGCATGGTGGGTTGCCCCGGCCTGTTGGGCGAACGCGGTTAGCAGGCTGCTGCCGAGCCCGCCCGACATGCTGGGCGCAGCGTCCAAACCGACCCCATCGTCTTCGATCGTCAGCCGCCAGCCCCCGTCGCGCACATGAAAGAACACCGCGATGGTTCCGTTGCGCCCTTCCGGAAAAGCATATTTGCTGGCATTGGCGATAGCCTCGTTGACGTAGAGGCCGATCGCCACCGCGGCTTCGCGCGGCAGGCTGACGGGCTCGATCTCGCGGAACAGCCGAACATCTCGTGGCAGCAGGCTGCCCTCGATCCGCTTAAGTAACTGTTCGAGGTACGGCTTGATCGACACTTCGGCCGCTTCGCTCTGCTCGATCGCCAGCGCCGAATAGGCATCCGCGAAGGTCCTGACACGGCCTACCGCATCGTCGATCGGCCCGTGCAGTTCCGTATGCGGAATGCGGCGCTTCTGGATTTCGAGCATGCTGGCAACGAGCGCGAAATTGTTCTTCGTGCGGTGCTCCAGTTCCGCCAGCATCGTCAGACGACGGTCCGCAGACTGTCGGATTTGCGCCATCGTCGCGTGCGCCGCGCGCCGAAACGCTTCGGCGAAAAACAGGACGATCAGCGCGCTCGTCGCATTGAGCAGGACTCGGGCTGGATCCGTTGGGTCGGTGAAAAGGAACGACCGGGGCGCAGGCAGAATGTAATACCAGGCCCAGAAAAAGGTCACGGCGTAGGCGGTAAGGCCCGCACGCCAGTGACCGTAAAGCGTGGCCAGCAATATGGTGGGATAGATGAGCGCGAATGGCCCCGAAACCGGCGCCCAGATATCGATCATCGTTCGCAGGCCGATCATCGCCCCGCCGCACATCGCGCCGAATATGACTTGCGCGGCCACCTTGCCACGATGGCTCAGGAACTGGCGACTTACATCGAAATTGGCGAGGCGATGCATGATCCGTGCGATCCCGGCAGCTGTTTCACGCCCGATCGCCGCCGCGAGGTTGATCGAACCGTCGACCGCCTCAAGCGCGCGACCTTCCCCATGTATACCAGAGATTTAATGAGGTCGAATCGAAATGAGCGTCTGCGAGATCAGGCTGCGGCCAGCAGGCTTTCTGCCCCGGGACATTCCTGAAGGAAGGCGATGAGACCACGCTCCTCCCGCGTCAGCCAACGTGTCGCACGGGGGAGCTGGAGAGTGGTGCGCCACTGTTCCTGATCCTCCATCAGACCAAAAACGGCCGGATGGATATAACTTTTGCGGGTAACCGCCGGAGTGTTGCCGAGCCGCTCGGCCACGCATTCGAGCAGCGCCTTCATCGGCAATTTTCCCTCGCCCGCGCGCAGGCACTCGAAGGCCAGGACGCTTCCGTGCCAGGTGCGGAAGTTCTTGGCGGTGAAGCGCTCGCCCATCGCCGCTTCGAGATATTCGTTGACGTCGCCCGACCCGACGGCGTGGACATCCCCGTCGTCGTCGACATATTTGAAAACGTTCTGGCCCGGCAGGTCCTGCATGTTGCGCACCATCCGCGCGAGGCTGCCATCGGTCAGCGTGACCTCGCGCATCTTACCCGACTTGCCCTTGTATCTCAGCTTGAGGGTTTTTCCGGTAACCTCGGCATGGCGACGGCGCAGAGTGGTTGCCCCGTAACTCTTGTTGCGCATGGCATAACCTTCGTTGCCGATACGCACCGCCCCAAGGTCGAGCAGCCGCACCACGCTGGCCACGGCGCGGTCCCAGGTCAGCTTGCGTCCACGCAGATCGCTATCGACCCTTTTGCGCACCAGTGGCAGCAAGTTTCCGAAGGCGAGGCACTTGTCGAACTTCTCACTCTCTCGCGCGGTACGAAACTCGGGGTGATAGCGATATTGCTTGCGCCCCTTCGCATCGATCCCGGTCGCCAGGATGTGGCCATTCGGTGCCGGGCAGAACCACGCATCGACATAGGCAGGTGGCAGGGCGATGGCATTGAGACGGGCTTTTTCCGTCTGATCGCCGATGAGCTTTCCTTGAGGATTGTAATAGGCCCAGCCCTTGCCTGCTCGCTTGCGGGAAATTCCCGGCAGATCGTCGTCGACATAGATGAGCTTGGTCATTGCCGGAGTTATACTCTGCAAAGCGACATCGAGTTCCGTTGCTTGCGACGAAGCGAGTTCCTACCTAGCTGCCACACAGCTGGAGACCGATGATGGCCGACCCGATCTATACGCCGCCCGAAGTCTGGACCCACGACGCCGAGAACGGCGGCAGGTTCGCGAAGATCAATCGGCCCACCGCCGGCGCGCGCCAGGAGAAGAACCTGCCGGTCGGCGAGCACGATTTCCAGCTCTACTCGCTCGCCACGCCCAACGGCGTAAAGGCGACGATCATGTTCGAGGAACTGCTCGAGGCCGGTCATGCTGATGCGGAATACGACGCCTGGACGATCAACATCGGCGATGGCGATCAGTTCGGATCGGGCTTCGTCGATATAAACCCCAATTCCAAGATTCCCGCCCTGCTCGACCGCAGCGGCCCGGAGCCCGTGCGAGTGTTCGAAAGCGGCGCGATCCTGATGCATCTCGCGGAGAAGTTCGGCGCCTTCCTGCCCACCGATCACACCCGTGCCGAGGTCCTCAGCTGGCTGTTCTGGCAGGTCGGCAGCGCACCTTCGATCGGAGGCGGCTTCGGCCATTTCTATGCTTATGCACCGGAAAAATACGAATACCCGATCAACCGCTATGCCATGGAAACCAAGCGGCTGTTCGATGTCGCCGACCGGCGGCTTGGAGAGACCGAATATCTCGGCGGGGGCGAATATACCGTCGCCGACATCGCAACATTCCCCTGGCTCGCGCCTTTCGTCTTCGGCGGCATCTACAACGATGCCAGGACCTTCCTTTCGATCGACGAGTACGAGAACGTCGCGCGTTGGGTGAAGTCCATCGCCGCGCGGCCCGCGGTCCGTCGCGGAAGGATCGTCAACAAGGTCTGGGGGGAAAAGGGCGAACAGCTCGCCGAGCGCCATTCGGCAGCGGATTTCGAGGGCAAGACCTACTAGCGACCCTTCACATTGCGCGCCGCCGCGCTATAGGAGCGCCGCCTGCTGGGGTGTAGCCAAGTGGTAAGGCACCGGTTTTTGGTACCGGCATTCGCAGGTTCGATCCCTGCCACCCCAGCCAATTTTCCTTCGGCAAATTGCCCGGTGCGGCCGGGCGGCGCAGGTTCGATCCCTGCCACCCCAGCCAACCTCCCGGTATTTAAAACGAACGCGGCATGCCGAGCACATGCTCCCCCACGTAGCTCAGGATCAGGTTCGAACTGATCGGCGCGATCTGGTAGAGCCGCGTCTCGCGGAACTTGCGTTCGACATCGTATTCCGCGGCGAAGCCGAAGCCTCCGAAGGTCTGCATGCAGGCGTTGGCGGCCTTCCATGCGCTTTCGGCGGCGAGATGCTTGGCGATGTTCGCCTCGGCCCCGCATGGCTCGCCCGCGTCGAACAAGCGGCAGGCCTCGTAGCGCATCAGATCCGCGGCGCGCACCTCCATATAGGCCTGGGCGATGGGAAACTGGACGCCCTGGTTTTGCCCGATGGGGCGGTCGAAGACGATCCGCTCGTTGCCGTAGGCTGCCGCCTTCTCGACAAACCAGTAGCCGTCGCCGATGCATTCCGCCGCGATCAACGCGCGTTCGGCGTTGAGGCCATCGAGGATGTAGCGAAACCCCTTCCCCTCCTCGCCGATCAGCGAATCCTCCGGCAGTTCGAGCCCGTCGAAGAACACCTCGTTGGTCTCGTGATTGACCATGTTGCGGATCGGGCGGATGTCCATGCCCTTGCCGATCGCCTTGTCGAGATCGACCAGGAAGATCGACAGGCCTTCGGTCTTCTTCGCCACGTCCTCGCGCGGGGTGGTGCGGGCAAGCAGGATCATCAGGTCGGAGTGCTGGATCCGGCTGATCCACACCTTTTGGCCACTTACGACGTAGGTATCGCCGCGCCGCACGGCGCGGGTCTTGAGTTCGGTGGTGTTGGTGCCGGTCGTGGGCTCGGTGACCGCCATGCTCTGCAACCGGATGCGCCCTTCGGCGATGGCCGGCAGATAACGCTGTTTCTGCTCCGCCGACCCATGCCGGAGCAGCGTGTTCATATTGTACATTTGCCCGTGGCAGGCTCCCGAATTGCCGCCGGCGCGGTTGATCTCCTCCATGATGATCGAGGCTTCGGTGAGCCCCAGACCCGCCCCGCCGTATTCTTCGGGTATCAAAGCCGCCATCCAGCCGGCCCGCGTCAAGGCGTCGACGAATTCCTCGGGATAGGCGCGCTCCTCGTCCTTGCGGCGGAAGTATTCGTCGCCGAACTCGCGCACCAGCGCACGGACGGCACCGCGGATATCGGGATGATCGCTTCGCGCGGCAGGTATGCCCATTCTCTCAGCCCTGGATGCCGCGTCTGGTGATCAGGTAGGTTGCAAAGCTGCCCAGCCAGTGACTGCCTTCATAATTCTCCGCGCTGACGGCGACGATGCCTTCCGCGCGATGCCGATCGGCGGAGGCGCGCAAGGCCGCACGGCGCGGATCGTCAACGGGAAGCGCCGAGGCGATCCCTTCCATCGCCCATGCGCGCGACAGGTTCACACCGTCGAGATGGACCAGCTTTCCATCGGTCGGATCGCGCACGATCCCGGGCTCCAGCCAGTCGGCCGAACCATCCGCAGGGATCCCCGGCAAAAAGGCAGCAAGCCATTCGCCAAACCGCTGCGGCGGAAGCACGCGGCGCATCAGGTCAGCTTCCATCAGGCAGGGCGAGAGAAAATCTTCGCCCGACGGTTCGTAGCCGATCGGGCAATCGCGATCGCCCTCGTGGAATTCGCGCGACTTGGCGATGAGTGCCTGCTCCAGCGCGCCGTTGCCGACCTGCCGCGCGTAATCGAGCATGAGCCCGAAGGCGAACGCACTTTGGTTGTGGGTTCCGATCCGGATCGGGTAGGCGAGCTTGGGCAGCCAATCCATCGTGTTGGCGACGATCGCCTCTTCCAGCGGGCGAAGGTTCTCCCGCCATTCGCGCATTGCGGGATCGTCGCTTTCGTCCAGTTCGGCGACGAGCTGCAGGAACCAGGCGACACCATAGGGCCGCTCGAACGATGCCCGGTCCCCATCTGTGTAATACGCCAGTTCGCCCGCGATATTCTCCTCGGTCAGACTTCGTTCCAGGGCCGCATGGATAGCGTCGCGCAAAGGTGTTTCGGGATCGGTGCGCGCGATCCGCGCCAGCAGCCAGTGGCCATGCACCGAACTGTGCCAGTCGTAGCAGCCGTAGAAGGCCGGGGTCAGTTCACGCGGCGGGCGCGCATCGGCGTCATCTTCGAGCACATGGCTGATCTTGTTCGGATATTCGCGATGAACACAATCGAGCGCCAGCAAGGCGAAGCGATCCGTTTCGCTGCCAGCCCTTGCCTCAGGATATTCCATCGGTTCGTCCGACGCAGGTTCTGTTGAACAAGCCGCCAAAAACAGAACGGCTATCGAAAGGTTTGCCTTGCTCCACATACCGTTTCCTATCGTCCGACAGGACTTTGTCCAAGCGCGGAGTGATAGCGGAAATCGGGCTGTGGGAATCGACTTGGTAGCGGAGGAGGGATTCACACGAAAAACATAAGATACTGATTTATAACAACGTTCTTGATCGTCGTGCCGATAATTCCGCTCAATCCACCCCCAATTTTACCCCTTCGCGACAGGCCGTGCCGAAATATCGACAGGCCGACATGCGCGATCCCTGCTACGCCCGAGAACGCGGCTGTTTACAGTGTGATCGCAGAAAGGACCGCAGACTATCGACAAACACCACGGTTGCACGGCCGACCTTGGCTGCCTCGATGTCGCCGGAAGCGATGAGCTGGTAGATCTTGGATTTGCTGAGCCCCGTCATCCGTACTGCGTCGGGAATGCGAACGCTTATCGGCCCAATCGGGGGCGCGTCGTCGCCATTCGTTGCAGGCTGCCGGGCCGACATCGGACTATTTCTTACGTGCCCGGCTGAACGAGCGGTCGCTCGCCAGGAAGCCGCTAAGCATGAATGGAATGAGGTCCGGTACGGACTCGCGTCGGCCGTAGGCCGCCTCATAGGCCTCGGCGTAGTCGTTCAGCGCTTCGATGAGATCCGGCATGACGTTGATCGTGATCTTAGCCGGCGTCCGATCGGGCAGCCTTGGCAGCTTCAAATCAGCCATGACGGCCTCCCCAGGGTCCGGGCAATATGATGTCTTTGTGCACGACCACCCGTAGCGGCCAGCCGGGACGCACGCGCAAGGTCGGCTGGATATTGAGATTGCGCGTGACGAGCTGATCGCCGGCGCGCGCGCCGCTCTGCTGCGCTGACTCGCGGATCGCCCGGACAAGGTCGCTTTCGGTGCTGCCGAAGCTCAATTCAGTGCCGACGCCCAGCAGTGTCGACAGGGCGACGCCCTTCAGAAGTTGCCAAGTATGCCGGTCGATCCGGTCGGACAGACCCGCATAGCCCTGCGTATCGGTCGCCGGCACATTGTCGATACGAATCGACGAGCCGTCGGGCAGGATAATCCGCTGCCAGACGACCAGCGCACGGCTCTGCCCAAACGCTACAACGCTGTCGTAGCTGCCGATCAGCCGCGATCCTTGCGGAATGAGCAGACCGCGCCCGGTCACACTGTCATAGACGTTCTCCGTGATCTGCGCGGTGACGAGCCCGGGAAGATCCGAGTTGAGCCCGGTTATGAGGCTCGCGGCAATGATGCTGCCGGCCTGCAAGGTCCAAGGCGATACGGACTGCGCCAGCGCGTGCGGATTGATGTCGTCGTCGCGATTGGCGTGGCCGACCAATTCGTTCTTGCGCCCCTGGGCGTTAGGATCTCGGTCAGGGTCGAGGAGCGGCTTGGCAGTCTCGGCCGATGCTGGCGGAACACTTGCATCGGTAGTCACCGGTGCAGGGGCGGCGGCGCGACCGCCGCCCGCCAATTGCAGCATGACGCCAGACTCGCGTGCGGCCTTCTGCTCAGCGGCGATGCGCTGGCGCTCGGCTTCGGCTTCCTGCGCGGCCCGGCTCACCGCATCGGCAGCGGGGTCAGGGGGAACCATCCCGCCAAGCTGCCGCTGGCGCTCGAGGATCGGCCGCCCGAGATCACCGGGAAGCGGTAGCCCGAGCTTCGGCACGTCGCCATAGCTCGTCGGCG
The DNA here is from genome assembly GCF_042851825.1 of Qipengyuania sp. MTN3-11. Classification (NCBI taxonomy): domain Bacteria; kingdom Pseudomonadati; phylum Pseudomonadota; class Alphaproteobacteria; order Sphingomonadales; family Erythrobacteraceae; genus Qipengyuania; species Qipengyuania sp. MTN3-11. The sequence continues at coordinate 131,193 of NZ_BTGM01000003.1, forward strand.
CGCCCGCGAGCGCATCAGGCGGCGCCTTCGCGCCAACCAGCTTTTCATCGCTTCGTGCGATCAGGCTCAGGGTCGCGGGCTTGAGCGCCAGCCAGGCGACGCCGATGATCGCGGTCGAGCCGGCGGCAGCGATGGCGACGATCGCACCGCGGCGAAAACGGGTGACGCGGCCCGGCGCCGCGCGCAGAACGAGCGTTTCGGGGTCGGCTTTGGGCGCCGCGATCGGCGCGGAAGAAGCGGTTGGATCGGTCACGCGCCCCTCCCGGCCTTGCGCTGCCGGCTCTTCGGCTGGGCGGCGGTGATACGGACAATCTGCTGTTTCTTGCCGCCAAGGCGCAGCTCGGCGACACCGAACAGGCGGTCGACCACATAATAGCGGCCGGCGACGCGATAGTTGACGAGCTGGGCCTCGCCATCCTCGCCAATCACGAACAGCGGGGGCGCCTCACCCACGGCGATCGCAGGCGAGAACTCGATGTAGGTCTGCCGCCCATCGTCGAACGCGCGCAGCGGCCGCCAGGCCGGCTTGTCGCCCGAGATCGCATAGTTGAAGTTGAGGCTTTCGACCGAGAGGCCCGACGCGATCGGCGTCGCCGCCACGGCTGCATCGCGCTGACGCCGGAGCGCGATCAGCTCGTCATGTGGATAGGTCCAGGAGATCGCCGCCATCGCGGTCGCGGGCGTGCTTTCGAGCTGGAGATGGTAGGTCCGGCGATCGGTAGCAATGACAAGGTTTGTGCGTAGGCCCGCCGAAAACGGCTTGACGAGGATGTGCACGCGCTTGCTTTCGCCGATGCCGCTGGTGGTATCGCCGACAGTCCAGCGCACGGTGTCGCCGGCGGCGACGGACACAATCGTTTCGCCCGGCTGCAAGGCAATGTCGGTGATGCGCTCGGGCGCGGCATAGAGCCGGTAGAGCACGCCTTCCGCCCAGGGATAGACCTGGACGGCATATATATATCCCGCGCTCGACGGCTCGCGCAGTGCCGCCCGGTTGGCGGCAGTGACGCGCGCGGTGGGTGACGCGGGTTCGCGGCTCTGCGCAGCGACGCCCATGGCAAGCGCCATCGCGCTCGCCGCCAGGATGAGGGCACGGATCATTGGTCGGTCCTTTCGGGGGATGGTGCGGCTGCGGGTTGAGCAAGGGTCGGATCGAGCGGCGAGCCCAGCGGAATGTCGGTGGGCGGCGCGACCGGGAGTGATTGTGCGGGATCGGGCACGGCCGATGGTTGCGGCGAAGGCGGCCGGTCCTGAGGCGTTTCCAGTTCGCGGCTCCAGTCGATCGCGTCAACATAGAGACCGAGCGGGTTTTTTCGGAGCACATCGGCCAAGCGCGGCGGCTTGATCTTCACCGTGAGCATCGCCGTCCAGCGTGACGTGCTGGCGAGGCTTCCCCGCTCATATTGCTGCTCGGTCCATTTGACCTGGAAGCTCGTATCCGACGCGCGGACGACGCTCGTCACCTGCACCGAAACCGTCTTGCGCCCGACATCGGCGAACGGATTGGAGGTGCGGGCATATTCGCCGAGGAACAGTGACGCACGTTCGGTCGCGAAATCATAGGCTGATAGCCAGTTTTCACGCATCAATACCGGATCGAGCGAGCGCGCTCGAACGCCGGTGATGAACCGGCCGAGGAACCATGCGATCTGCGGATCGGTCGGCCGATAGTCCTTGGCGGCAGGCGCGACGGCCTGTGCTTGCCCGAGTGCATCGACCTCGACCACATAGGGCACGACGCGGCTTTGCATCGATTGCCAGACCAGCGCGCCCGACAGACCAGTGGTCAGGAACAGGCCGCCGAAGGCCATCAGCCGCCAGTTCTTCGCCTGTGCGCGAGCCGAGCCGATACGCTCATCCCAAAGCTGGCCCGCTCGTTGGTAGGGTGTCTCGGGTTCGGGCGTTCGCCCATAGCGCTGCAATGCGCGTCGAAATTTCATCGCTCAGTCCCTTTCCTTGATGTCTGGAGTGGCGCCAGCGCCGCCGCGGTCGCCGCCCTGGATTGCGTGGATCGCCATCTGGCGGCGGTGGCGAGCATTCTGGCTGGCATGAAGCTTCTGCGCCCAGGCGGGTGTTCCTTCAGCTGCGCCTATCGGCGCGGCTGCGGGGGCGGCGCCGCCGGCACGGGTGCTTCCTGCTTCCCATGCGGCGCGCTGCCCACGATCGGCGGCAGCGCTAACGCCGAGACCGCCGCTCATCCGGTTGGCAGCCGCGCCGCGCATGGCGGTCGCAACGCCGCCGAGGCCCGCGCCGACGCTGGTCGAGCCCGAGGTTTCCTGCCCGAGCTTGTAGGCAGTGGATGCGGCAGACCCCATCGATGTACCGGCGCGGATCGCGCCGAGACCGGCCCCCGCGAGACCGCGTGCCGCGCCGACGGCGCCAGCGCCTGCCATCGCAAGACCTCCGCCGGCAAGCACGGTAGTGGCGATCACCGATCCGGCGCCGAGCTGCGGCGCGCCGGCGACGAGGCCGGATGCGATTCCCGGGCCGAAGATGGAGAGGCCAAAGATCGCGAGGCTCGCGAGCATCAGCGACACGGCCTGTTCGATCGACACCTCGTCGCCGGTGATCGCACTGGTGAAGTCGGCGAAATAGTTAGAGCCGATGCCGACGATGACCGCGAGCACCATGACCTTGATGCCCGAACTGACGACGTTCCCGAGCACCCGTTCGGCGAGGAACGACGTGCGGTTCCACAGCGCAAAGGGCACGAGCACGAAGCCGGCGAGCGAAGTAAGCTTGAATTCGAGGATTGTGATGAAAAGCTGGATCGCGAGGATGAAAAAGGCGGCGATGACGACGACCCAGGCGATCACCAGCACGGCGATCTCGATGAAATTGTCGAAGAAGGCGATCGGGCCAACCAACTCCTTCGCCTGCTCGAGGAGCGGCCATGCTGCCTCGAAGCCGGTCCCGGCCAGCTTGCCGGGTCGCAATAAATCGTCAGCCGTAATCGCGCTGCCCCCTGCGGTGAGGCCGAGGCCGGCGAAGCTGCGAAAGATGATATCGGACAGTGTCGAGAAGCTGTTGAGGATCAGGGCGAAGACGCCGACATAGAGGATCTTTTTGAGGAACTTGGCGATGACGTCGTCTTCGCCGCCGAGCGCCCAGAACAGCCCGGCGAGCGTGATGTCGATGCCGATCAGGATCGTGGTCAGGAAACCGACGTCACCGCCCAACAGGCCGAACCCGCTGTCGATGTAGGAGGCGAAGGCCTCCATGAACTGATCGATGACATTCAGGTCATCCATATGGGCGGGTTCCTGCTTGAAGTTGAAAGGTGTCGCGGGGACCGGCGGCCATGAGAGGGGCAAGCCCTACGGCCCCCGCGACGAGACAGGTTCGGACCCGGGGGGAGCTGGGGGCGCGGTCCTCGCCTGCCTCAGCTCATTGGCGTGGCGTGTAAGCCTTGCCGTCGCCGAGGAAGCGGCGCGTCGACTCGCGTGCCTCGCGCGCGATCTGGCCCCGCTGCGCCTGCTCGACCGATTCCGCCCGGAACTGCGCCGCCATCATTTGCTGAAGCTGGAGCTGCTGCTTGGCGGTGAGCGCGAGAAGCTGGTTCGTGGCCTGCTGCGCCTGAAGCGAGCCTTCCGCGCCCTGGCTGCGCGCGACGATGTCGGCGAGCGCCTGCGTGTCGCTCCGTACGTTGTCGACGATGCGGTTCTGGACCCCCATCGTCTGGCGAAACGCGGACATCGCGGTATCGAGTTGATCGCGTGCGCGAGCCACACGCTGATCGCGGCGGAACACCTGATCGAACTCCTGCGGGTAGAGCTGGCGGAAGCGCTCGTCGAGCTGATCGATGCGGAAGTCGACGCCCTGCGCCTGGCCCATGAGCTGGTCGATCTGCTGGAGGCGCTGGCGAAGCTCCTGAAGTTGCGGGAAATCGATCCGGGACAGGTTCTTGCCCTGGTTGATCAGCATCTGCGCTTCGTTCTGGAGACTCTGGATCTGGTTGTTGATCTGGGCAAGCGTGCGCGCGGCGGTGAGCAGGTTTTGCGAATAGTTCGATGGATCGAACACACTGAGCTGGGCCGCGACGGGCGTCGAGGTCAACGCGATGCCGATACCGAGCGAGCCGACGGCGCCGAGCGCGAGAGCGGAGAGGCACGCATATTTGCGGATAGGGATACGGGGCACGGGAAATTACTCCTTGTCTTCTGGGGGGCGGGCGGCAGGGTGACGCCCAAGCAGGTCGGCCGCCCAATCGAGGCCGGCTTGGGAGAGAAAGGTCGCGGCGAAGTCGGCCTGGCCCTTTTCGGCCAGCACCGCGTCTATGCGCTTCTGGCTGTCGGGATCGGACGCGCCGCACAACGCCAGCGCGATCGGGCCTAGCCCAAGCTCGAACAGCCGGTTGCCGCGCGCTGATTGCAGATAATATTGCCGCTTGGGCGTCGCGCGGCTGACCAGTTCGATCTGGCGCGCGTTGAGACCGAAGCGGACGTAGACCGTCTGGCCCTGCGGCTCGATCGCCCGATCATTGGGCAGCAAGATGCGCTGCGGACAGCTTTCGATGATGGCCGGCGCGATCGTGCTGTCGGCGATATCGGCTAGGCTCTGTGTCGCGAACACGACGCTGACGTTCTTCTTGCGCAGCACCTTCAGCCACTCACGGATGCGCGCGGCGAACAGCGGGTGGTCGAGGAACACCCAGGCTTCATCCAGTACGAGAAGCGTCGGCCGCCCGGTGAAGCGCTCCTCGAGACGATGGAACAGGTAGGTCAGCACGGGCGCAACGACGCCCGCCTGCCCCATCAGCGCTTCAGTCTCGAAGCACTGCACGTCGGCGATCGCTAGATCGTCTTCGGCGGCGTCGAGCAGGCGGCCGAACGATCCTTCGAGCGTATAGGGCGCGAGCGCCGATCGCAGCGGTGCCGATTGCAGCAGCAGCGACAGGCCGGTGAGCGTGCGTTCCTCGATCGGGGCGGTCGCGAGATTGGTGAGCGCCGACCAGACGGCCTCCTTGATCTCGGGTGTGACCAGTACTTTCTCATGGGCGAGCAGCGCGCCGATCCATTCGGTCGCCCAGGCGCGTGCGTTGGAGCGATCGATGTGGCGCAGCGGCTGGAAGGCGATCGTTCGCCCGCCCACGTCATCGGCATGACCGCTCTCACCGCCAAGCCCGAGCGCGTGATGCGCGCCGCCCATCGCCAGCACGGCCGCGCGCGCCGAAAATCCCTTGTCGAAGACATAGACCTGGGAGTCTGGATATCGCCGGAACTGAAGCGCGAGCATTGCGAGCAGCACCGACTTTCCGGCCCCGGTGGGTCCGACGATCAGCATATGACCGACGTCGCCGACATGCGTGCTGAGACGGAACGGCGTCGAGCCGCTGGTTTCCGCATAAAGCAGCGGCGGACCGTCGAGGTGCGGATTACGCGCCGGTCCTGCCCATACCGAGGACAGCGGCATGAGATGCGCGAGATTCAGGGTGTGGACGATCGGTTGCCGGACGTTCGCATAGACATGGCCCGGCAGGCTCGACAGCCACGCCTCGACCACATTCATGCCCTCGCGGATGCAGGTGAAGCCGAGCCCGTTGACGATGCGCTCGACCGCGCGGACCTTTTCCTCGACGCGGGCGCGGTCGATATCGGCAACGGTGATCGTCGTCGTCAGATAGCCGAACGCGACATGATCGCCGCCGAGCGCCTGCAAGGCGAGGTCGGCATCGACCACCTTGTTGTCGGCATCGCTGTCGAGAAGCTGGACCGGCTGGTTGTAGATGACTTCGCGCAGCAGCGCGGTGATCGACTTGCGCTTGTTGAACCACTGCCGCCGCAGGCGAGTGAGCGCTTTGGTTGCGTCGGTCTTGTCGAGCGCAATGAAGCGCGTCACCCAGCGATAGCCAAAATCCTCATGGTTGAGTCCGTCGAGGATGCCGGGACGGCTCGCGTTCGGAAATCCGAGGATGGTGAGCGTCCGCAGATGCTCGTCGCCGAGCATCGGTTCGAGCCCGCCGGTCAGCGGCGTGTCGGCGAGCAGCCCGTCCAGATAGATGGGCGTTTCGGGCACGGCGACGACATGGCGGCGCGCGGAGATCGCACCGTGGAGAAAGGTCAGCATTTCGCTGTCGCCGAGCGCGCGCACCTCGGGCATGAAGCCTCTGAACAGGTCAAGCGCACGATCCGTCTCGGCGATGAAGCCGGCAAGCGCTTGTCGCCAGTCGCGGCCCTTCGCGTCGTCGCTGCGCTCGATCAGCGCTCGGCCCGCCGTGTCCGCCTGATCGGGCGGAGGCAGGAGGGTGAGCGTCAGATAATAGCGGCTCTCGAAATGCGCGCCCGCGCTTTCGAACGCCGCGCGCCGTTCCTCATCGACCAGCCACGACGCCGCATCGGGAAAGCTGCTGTCGGGATAACCCAGCGCTTCGCGCCGCTCGGCCTCGAAATGGAGTGCCCAGCCCGAGCCGAAGCGCTTCAGGACATTGTTCGCCCGCGCGCAGGCGGCGACAAGCTCGGCTTCGGTGGCGGATTCTAGATCGGGGCCGCGGAACCTGAGGACGCGCAAAAAGCTGCCGTCCTTGTTGAGCACCACGCCGGGCGCGACAAGCGCCGCCCATGGAAGATGATCGGCGAGCCGGTCGGCCTTCTGACGGTATTCGCGCAGATTCAGCATGACAGATGCCCCTTCTGGCGAAGGTGGCGGACAAGGACCGGGGCGAAGTCGGGATCGCGCTTGGCGGCGAACACCGCGAGAGTGTGCCCGAACGCCCACATGGCCAGCCCGGCGATCCACTGCTGGAGACCGAGTCCGAGCGCGGCCGCGATCGTACCATTGACGATCGCGATCGCTCGCGGCGCCCCGCCAAGCAGGATCGGCTCGGCAAGCGCGCGGTGCATCGGCGCCTCGAACCCCTCGATATGGCTGGCGCCATAGGAATTTGGCGCGTTCACGAGATGAGCGCCCCGCCGCCGAAGCTGAAGAAGCTGAGGAAGAAGCTCGACGCCGCAAACGCGATCGACAGGCCGAAGATGATCTGGATGAGGCGCCGGAACCCGCCTGCCGTCTCGCCGAACGCGAGCGTCAAACCGGTGACGATGATGATGATCACCGCGACGATCTTGGCGACAGGACCCTGGACCGATTCGAGGACCTGCTGAAGCGGTTCCTCCCACGGCATGCCCGAGCCGGCGGCCTGCGCGGTGGCGGCGAGCGCAAGCCCGAGGCCGATGGCGGCGCCGGTGAGGAAGATGCTCCGACGATCGGGAATACGGGCAGGAATACGGGACAAGCGCATGGTCATTCTCCTTGGGGTTCGAGGGCGTGGTCGGGAGTAAGGTCGAGGACGGCGTAGCCGCCGTCGGGATCGAGGCCGGCGACGCGCGCGATCGTGTCGACGCGGCGCGCGAGGCCGCGCCCGGCGATGAACACGATCATGTCGATGGCGTCGGCGATCAGCCGGCGCGGAACGGTGACGACGCTTTCCTGCACGAGCTGCTCGAGCCGGTAGAGCGCCGACACTGCCGAATTGGCGTGGACGGTTGCGATGCCGCCCGGATGCCCGGTGTTCCAGGCTTTGAGCATGTCGAGCGCTTCGCGCCCGCGCACCTCGCCAACGACGATGCGATCGGGGCGGAGCCGCAATGTCGAGCGGACAAGATCAGCCATCGTGACGCCGCCGGCTCCGGCAGTGCCAATCGTACGCGTGCGCAGCCCCACCACGTCGGGCGCGGCGCATTGCAACTCACGCGTGTCTTCAATGATGATGACGCGTTCGTCGAGGTGCGCCATCTCGGCGAGCAGCGCGTTGGCAAGCGTCGTCTTGCCCGAACTGGTGCCACCCGCGACCAGGATGTTCTTGCGCTCGACCACGGCCATCGACAGCAGTCGCGCCGTGTCGGCGGGCATGATGCCGTCCCGCACATAGTCGAGCAAAGTGTAGATGCGCGCCGCGGGCTTGCGGATCGAGAAGCACGGCGCGAGGCTGACCGGCGGCAGGATACCCTCGAACCGCTCGCCCGCGCCTTCGCCGTGCGGTGGCAGCTCGGCTGACACGATCGGCGCATTGCCATGAACCTCTGTCCGTGCGTGGCTGGCAACCAGGCGGATGATCCGCTCGACCTGCGCGGGCTCATATTTGGTGCCGGTATCGATCCGGCCTTCGCCGAGTCGATCAAGGCGCAACACGCCGTCCGGGTTCACCATGATCTCGATGACCACCGGATCGGCCAGCGCTGCGGCGATGGTCGGCCCCATCGCGGTGCGCAGCATCGCGCGCCGACGCCCTGCGGAATTATCGGAGCCGAAAAGCGTGTCGCTCATCGCCCACCTCCATTGTCTTTCGCGGAGGCAGCAAGCGTGCGCTGGCCGCTGGCGAGCGCTTCGCCGACGCGGGCAATGAACGCCTCGAAGCGGTCTCGGCCGATCGCACGCGCCGCTTCGTCGGCTTCGGCCAAAGGGGCCTGCACCATCAGTTCATAGCGGATGAACAGCGCCAGGCTCTCGAGCAGCACATGCCCGTCACGCTCGACACGCCCCAGCGCGAGCGACATGCGATCGAGCCGCTGGCTGAACTTGTTCTCCAGCTCGCTCGCCGCCTGCCGGTTGAGCCAGGCGGTGAGCGCGTCGGTGAGGATCGCCGATTTGGACGCGCCGGGCTGGCTCGCCAGCGCCTCGAAGCGGTGGCTCAGATCTTCGGGCAGGAAGAGCTGGTAGCGGACGCGGTTGGGTTTGATCGCGGCCATTGTCAGAAGTCCGGCAGCATGTCGGCGCTGCGACCCTGATTGATCGCGTGAGCGCGGATCAGCGTGCCGGTGGCGCCGGCGCGGTCCATCGCGTGCTTGTCGGCGATCGTGTCGGTGTCGTCGCTGTCCAGGCCGAGCAGGTCGAGCTGCTTTGGCGGCTCGGGTTTTTTGGCGGGTTCTTCGCCGAGGCCGGGGTGGCGCTGCTGTTGCAAGCCGCCGTCCTCATCCGCCTTCGCATCGTCATCGGGCTTGCCGAGCCGGGTATCGGGCGCGCGGACCAGTCCGCTCCAGTCGTTGGGGCGTGCCTGCGGCCGGTCGGGATAGTCTCCGGGCGCGGGCTGCGGCGGCGGTGCGATCCGCTCGCGGAAATTGCGGTCCTCGTAATAGCGCAGCTTCCTCGCGCGGATCGGGGCCATGCCGGAGACAAGGACAAGCTCATCCTTGGGCGGGAGCTGCATCACCTCGCCGGTGGTCAGGAGTGGCCGGGCGGTCTCCTGCCGGCTGACCATGACGTGCGCCAGCCAGGGCGCGAGCCGGTGGCCGGCATAGTTGCGCATCGCGCGCTGTTCGGTGGCGATGCCGAGCGCGTCCGAAATCCGCCGCGCCGTGCGCTCGTCGTTGGTCGCAAACGCGACGCGGACATGGCAGTTGTCGAGGATCGAGTTGTGCTCGCCATAAGCCTTCTCGATCTGGTTCAAGGACTGCGCGATCAGGAAGGCGCGCACTCCATAGCCCGCGAGAAAGGCAAGACTGGTCTCGAAGAAGTCGAGCCGCCCCAATGCCGGGAACTCGTCGAGCATCATCAGGAGCTTGTGCTTGCCCGCCCTGGCGGGATCGGCATCGAGCTTTTCGGTGAGGCGGCGGCCGATCTGGTTGAGCACCAACCGCACCAGCGGCTTGGTGCGGCTGATGTCCGATGGCGGGATGACAAGGTAGAGCGAGACCGGATGGCCGGCCTCGACGAGATCGGCGATCCGCCAGTCGCAGCGCGATGTCACCGCGGCGACGGTCGGGTCGCGATAGAGCCCGAGAAACGACATTGCGGTGGAGAGGACGCCGCTGCGCTCGTTCTCGCTCTTGTTGAGCACCTCGCGCGCCGCCGAGGCGACGACGGGATGGATCTGCGGCGCATCCTTCGTGCCGAGGTGATTGGTGGTCATCATCCGCCGGAGCGTGGCGGTGAACGGCCGCTGCGGGTCCGACAGGAATGTGGCTACCCGTGCGAGCGTCTTTTCTTCCTCCGCATAAAGGACGTGGAGGATCGCGCCGACCAGGAGCGAATGGGAGGTTTTCTCCCAGTGGTTGCGCCGTTCGAGCGCGCCTTCGGGATCGACCAGGATGTCGGCGATGTTCTGGACGTCGCGGACCTCATGCTCGCCGCGCCGGACCTCCAGCAGCGGGTTGTATTTGGCGGAAGCGGGATCGGTCGGATTGAACAGCAGGACGTGGGAGAAGCGCGCGCGCCAGCCGGCGGTGAGCTGCCAGTTCTCGCCCTTGATGTCGTGAACCACGGCGCTGCCGGTCCAGCCAAGCAGTGTCGGTATGACCAGCCCGACGCCCTTGCCCGAACGGGTTGGCGCGAACGCCATGATATGTTCGGGGCCGTCATGCCGGAGATAGCGGCCGCGCGAGCGGCCCAGGAATACGCCGGCATCACCGTAAAGGCCGGCCCGCTCGATCTCGTTCGGCCTGGCCCAGCGCGCCGAACCATAGGTGGTGACGTGACGCGACTGCCGCGCGCGCCAGAGCGAGCCTGCGATCGCCGCGCCGCAGCCGATGAAACCGCTCGCGCCGGCGAGCGCGCCGGCCTTGTCGAAAACATGCGGCGCATAGGCATCGTAGTGATACCACCAGGGGAAGAGCGCCCAGGGACGATAGACCGGCGTGCTTCCAGCCATGAACCAGGCCGGACCAAGTTCGGGCTGGTAGGCGAGCATCGCCGCCGCCCATTGGGTCGCCGCCCAGAGGCCCGCGATCACGATTGCGAACACGACAAGGATCTGGCCGATGAGCAATTTGGTCGGGGTCACGTTGAAGCTCCCGCCCATACCGCCGGATGCGGTCGGGGCGCGGCTTCAAGACTCGGCTATGGGCCGCCCGAAATGAACGGAGCCGCTGGGGGCTGGTGGGTGACCGAAGGAGATCACTCGTCGGCGACTGACTCAATATTCCAGCTCTGTTCTTTTGATCGAGCTATGACCCGAGTTGATGATTCTGCCCTGTCGTTGTCCCTCGAGGTGGCACTGACCACCACACCGCACCGCCGATGACCCGCTACACCCTGCAAAAATCCGAGCTGCAAATTCGGGCTTGCGTGTCGGATTATCAGACATTATATCGCATTTAATGTAGTGAAATCGTGCGAGGCATGCATGGCGACAATCGCTCCTCCGCAGCCCGCGGCAACCGCGTTTCCCAAAGCCGACGCCATTAGGGCGTTGGTCGACGAACTGCTGCAAGTGGCCAGGGCTGAGGCACAGGTGCGCGGAATTGCCCTGCCTCCGGAAAACCCGAAGATCATCCAGGCGCCCGTGCCACTCGACTCCTTGTCCGTGGTCGACACGCTTTGCGCGGTGGAGCAGGTCCTCGACATCGAGCTTCGCGACAGCATCGTCCGCACCGGCGGCTACAATTCGATCGAGAAGGCGATTGACGACCTCCTCCCTAAGATCGAACGCGTCTGGGTTAAGAAGAAAGGGTCGAAGCCATGACCAATCTCGCACTCCGCCAGGAAGGCGACGAGCAGGAGCGGCGGCGCTTGGGCGACCGTCTGCGCGAAGCACGGAAATATCTCGGCCTCAAGCAGGAAGAAGTTGCTGCCTATCTCAAGATTCCCCGGACCGCGCTTACCGATATCGAGAATGGCCAGCGCCGCGTTGAAGCGATCGAACTGACGCGGCTTGCCCGTCTTTACCGCCAGTCGGTGGCCTATTTTACCGGCGAAGACGAGGCCTCCGCGAGCCTTCCCGCCGATGTCGCCCATCTGGCGCGACGCGTTGCGGCCTTGTCGACTGAGGACCGGGCCGAGCTGAGCCGGTTTGCCGAATATCTCCGCTCGCGGTCTGGCGGCGAACGGAGCTGATCGATGGCGTCGGATTATGCGAGCGCGGTTCGCGCTGGTACGATGGCAGCGGGCCGCCTGCATCGCGAACTCGATACGCGCGCACTGATCGAGACCCAAGGCGGCAGCGTCGATGTCTTCGGCGCGATCCATGCCGTGGGTCTACCCTTGCTGCTTCGTCCTCTGAAAGGCCTGCTCGGCGCCTATCTCAGCGCACCTGCTCCTGGCGTTCTCGTCACGACGGAACGACCGATGAGCATCCAGCGCTTCACGGCCGCGCACGAACTCGGGCATTTTTCGATGCGACACGAGCCGAGCCTCGACGATGAGAGCATCCTGCGCCGGATGCCGATGTCGCCCGAACCGGGAAACAACTTCGAGGAAACCGAAGCCGACGCCTTTGCGATCGCCTTCATGATGCCGAAATGGCTGGTGCTCGCGCACAGCGCGCGACAAGGATGGCAGATCGATCATTTCCGGCGCCCCAATGTCGTCTATCAGCTCTCGCTGCGGATCGGCGCCAGCTATGAGGCGACGTGCCGCACCCTGGTTCGCTACAATCTGATTTCGCCATCGGTGATGACCGACCTGCTCCGGACGCAGCCGCGCAGCCTGAAGGTCGATCTCCTCAAGGACTATCGGCCCGACAACTATCGCGGCGACGTCTGGCTGCTGACCGAGCGCGATGCCGGCTCGCGGATCGATGGCAGTCGCAATGATCTTTTCGTGCTGCAGCTCGAAGAACATAGCGGCGGTGGGTATCTCTGGGATCTCGACCAACTGATCGCCAGCGGCTTCGCCGTCGTTCGAGACGAGCGTGAGGCAATCGACGGCGATGGCATCGGTGGTCCCGTTGTCCGCCGTGTCACCGCGGCGCCCGATGCGCCGCGGCGCGGCCGCATGTCGCTCGACGAGCGGCGGCCGTGGCAGCCTGCGCCGGCCCTCACCAGCCTGACGCTCGATTTCGACCTCACCGGCCCGGAACAGACGGGCCTGTCGCGCGCCGAACGGCGGCACCTGCTCGAGGCCGCCTGACGCCCCATGATCGATATCGTCCGTGACCTTCGGCCGCTGTTCGGGCCTGCGCGCGATCAAGGCGCGCGGCCGACATGCCTCGCATTCGCCGCGAGCGACACCCACGCCGGGCTTCGCGACGGCTGGGCACCGCTGTCGTGTGAATTCGCCTTTTATGCCGCGCAGAAACGGGCGGGCAGACCGCCGACGAGCGGCGCACTGCTATCCACAATGCTGGACGCGCTACGGCTCGATGGCCAACCCGACGAGAAAGGCTGGCCGTATCTGGCAGCGGTTCCAGCCGATCATCGACTGTGGACGCCGCCGGCGACCGTTGGCCCGCTCTATGGCCGCAACGGACAGAGGGATGGAACCGACCTGTCATCCATCCTTGCCGCGCTGGATCGTGACACGCCGGTGCTCATGCTGACGATGCTGTCACGGTCTTTCTTCCAGCCGCGCGGTGATGGCGTCGTCGATCCGGCGAACGACGAACTCCCCGAGCCAGCGCAACGGCACGCGGTCGTCGCGGTCGGGCATGGAACCGTGGACGGCACCCCGGCCATTCTCATCCGCAACAGCTGGGGACCAGGTTGGGGCTTGGAAGGCCACGCCTGGCTTACTGAGCGCTTTCTAGCGCCGCGCCTTTTCGCCACGGCAAATTTGACGGAGGAAGTCGATGTATCTTCCCATACCGCCGCAGCCTGACTGCGTTGCTGGCTGGCGCGAGGCGGTCCGGCTCGTCGACCTCGCCACCGGACACCAGGCGCAGAATGTCGTCATCTCCGTGGCCGAGCCGACTGCGCGCGCAACACTCGCCGATCCCGTCGTGGCGGAAGTCGATGCCTTCCTTTCGGGCCATGGCAAGAAGCCCATCGAGACGGTCGCCAACACGATTTTTCCGGCAGCGCTGTACAGGCGCTACGGCGCGCCGCAATTCTTCGACCGGTTTCGCGACAACGTGCTGCCGAAGGTCCGGAGGTCGGGCGCTTGGTCGGGCTATTATTTCGAACGGATGATGGAATTGCCCCGCGCCGACGGCCAGCCAATCAATCAAATCTGGGGCATCGTCGAGCGCCTGCGCAACCCGAACGTCCGAGCGCTCAACAAATTCGAACTGCTGATCTTCGACCCCGCCCGCGACGTGAATGACTCGCCCTACGGCGGTCAGTGCCTGAGCTTTGCCAGTCTCAAGCTGATCGGCAAGGGCGACGATCGTCGCCTCGGCATGACCGCGCTCTACCGCAATCACTACTATATCGAAAAACTGCTCGGCAATCTGATCGGCCTCGGCCGTCTGCTCGAATTCATCGCCAAGGAAGGCGGGGTCGCGCTGGGTCCGCTCACGATCGTCTCGACCAACGCCACGGTCGACACCGCCAACTGGAACCGCGGCGATCTTAAGCAACTCTTTGAACGCTGCGATCAGGCGAGCGCACATCTCCGTGCTGCGGCGTGAGGCGCGCCCAACGGCAGTTCTAGCGGCTCATCGTTGTCATCCGCGACACCGTACAGGCTGAACATGCCCTCGATGAACTCGCGCTGCCCGCCGTAGCTCGGATGGCGGACCGCGGTGGTCGGAATGTCGAGACCGTCCAGCGCCAGGTGAGCGTCGCGCCCGATCGCGACGATCTGGCGGGGCCGGATCATTGACACGAGGGCTTGCAATATCGGCCAGGTCGCCTCGCGCTCGCTTCGCGTGTGGCATCGGTTCGACATCGGATCATCCGCTTCATGGGGATGGAACGGGAAAACGTTCCAGAGCATGACAGGCTGACCGATCCGCTCTAGCACACGCCAGACGATCGCCGCGGTGCGCTCCGCCACGGCGGGTCCCTGCGTCGCACGTTCAAATGCGATGCCGCCCATCAGCGTGCCGGCATGTCCGAGGTGAATTTCGTCGGTCAGCGGTACGCCCGTACGCCGCCCCCCGCGATAGCCGAGATCACGCGCGATCCAGATCGTTTCGACGCGATGATCAAGCGCCGCGGTGAGCAGCATTTCGAGATTGTCGCGGCGCCGGGCGGCGGCGTCGCTGCGGTCATGGACCGTGCAGCGATCGCGCCAGGGATTGAACACTGAGGGAAGTTCGGTCGCCGCCAGGGTGGACACAAAGGATTTCGGGGTCATGACGGCAATTCCTTGATACGCAGGCGGCGATTGGCGAAGTCGATCAGGACGCGGCCGCGCCGATGCTCCTGAAGGAAGCGGAAAGCCGTATAGCCCTGGAGGATCGCTTCCTCCCAAAGCCACAGCGGACAGCGTTCTGATTCGTAGCCGGCGACGAACTGGCGGACATGCTTCAGCATGTCCAGCGGAAGGCCACCGCGCTTCACGTTTTCAAAGTACCGGAGTTGCTGCGCTTGTCCGAAAATCCAGGAAGTTATGCCCTCTTCGATGAGAATCGCCCGAGCACCGTCTTCGGCGTCGTCGAGTTTCGGATCGCTCTTGCGCTTGAGACGGAGCAGCGCACGCAGCACTGGCGACCAGCCAAGCACCGCGACATAAGCGTAGTGAAAGACATCGTGGAAACGATAGTCGTCGGGTTCGAGCGCGTTGTCGGTGAGCCGGTCGCCGACATACACACCGCTTGAGCGTTGATACACGAATGTCTGCCCGCGAACGGTGCGTTCATAGACGTCGATCGCCATCCGCCGCGGCAATTGCTCTTCTGGGTCGAGCGCCGCATCGGTCGGCGCCGGATAGATGCGCTCGCGCGGCCAGCGATCGAAGATCTTGTGAAGATTCTTCACGGCGGCAGCCTCGATGGTAACACCGGATTCGTTTGCCGCCTGGATCAACCGGCGCATGACCGCGACCAGCCGGCCCGCGAGTGCTTCGCGGTCCTTCGCAAGACCGCCCGCCTGGAAATCGTTGATGAGCAGCCCAACGTCGCCTGCCAGCGCGAGCAGGCTATGCTCGAACTGCGGCATCGGTGCCTTGGCAAGCGGAATGTGCTGCGGCTGCAGCGCATGGAAACTGAGCGTTTCGTTGCCGCCCGTCTGCCATTGTCCGCCGTTTGTCGCCGCGGCGGCAGCGATGTCGCTGAGCGCCATGCGGCTGCGCCGTGCGATCGCCGCCAGATACCAAAGGACGTCACCAAGCTCTTCCGCGACGGCGTGAGCGTAACCCAGGTAGGAGGCATCGTCGCGCTGCTTTTTCTTGGCCTCACTGAGCAAGCTGCCGACTTCGCCGAAAAGGCCAAGCATCGAGAAGCCCAGTGCGCGGCCACCGCTGCGTTGATCAGTCCGCGCGGCCTGCTTCGCATAATCCGCAACAGTGAGAGCTTCGAAATCCTCGCTCATCGCCTGCCCTTCCGGCGATCCGATATCGCGTCTGCGGGGACGCTCACGCCATAGGCTTCAAGTGCCCGCAGTACGATCATCCGGATCGGCTCGCGGGAATCGAGCGACCGTTGACCGAGATCGCGTTTCGTAACGGCAGGAATCTGCACCTGAAGATGCTCGTCGCCGACATCGGTTTGCGCTGCGATATTTTTCATGAATCCATGAAAACATAATTTCATGAAAATAGAAAGCCCGAATCCTCCGGATCAGGAGACGCTCGGCCCGCTGCGCTGCCGCCCGAGTGTCCAGTTGATCCCGCCGTCGCGCATGATGCCCGAGACCGATTTACCGACATGGCGATCGAGAACAGAGCGCCACGGCACCAGCGTGAAATCGCGCGACCGTTCGATGAGCGCATGGCGACCACTCGTCATCTCGACTGCGCGCACGAGCCTGCCTTGAACAGCCTCCCCCTCTCTGGCCTCGGCGAACGGAACGCCTAACTTGTCGGAGAGCTGGCGGGCGACACGCAGCAATTCTCGCCGCTGGAGCGCGGCGAGCATCCCTCGCCGATAGACCGTCTGCCCATCCTGTTCGTCTGCAAGCTGTTCGGTGATCAGCCATTGCCGTCGCATCGCCTGCGCTGAACGAACCTCGTGCCCGAACCCAGCATCGCGCACTGGCACCGGCGCTTCGGCGACCAGCTCGCGATCGAGCCAGGTCGCGGCATCGGTTCCCGGTAATTTGTCGAGCGGGATCGCCGACAGGGTTTCAATGGCAACGGGGTGGTCGCGGAACTGCATGGCTTCGAACCTCTCGACCCTGGCGAGATGGTCCGGCGCGATGATCCAGCTTCCGTCGGGCTCGCGCTCGACGACGCCCGAGATTTTTCGCATCGCTTCAAGCCGCCGGACATGCGTTTCGGCGAAGCGTTCGCTGGCGGTCGGATCGTGCTTCAGATGGGCGTCGATCGAATAGCGCCCGCCGTTCGCCGCCGCGATCTCGTCGATCGTCCGATCGACGGCGCGAATGCCGCCCTCGCGTGGCGCGATCCGGACGATGGCATTTTCGGGGATCGTGTCGACCAGCTCGCCCTTGCCGATCTCGGCATAATGGGTGCGCCCGTCGATGCCGTCGACCAGCAGATAATGACGGTCTTCATGTTCGTCGGCGAGCCCGCGCATCACGACGCGGCCGATGATCGGCGTCGCCTCCTTCGCGACCGGGTCGTAGATGACGCGATCGACCGCAGCACGATCGAGCTTCCGCGCGGTCAGCTCGCGCTGCATGGTGCGGATGATGTCGCCGCGCTCGCCGATCTGGCGCAGTGTGTTCGCAAGGTCGGGCTCAAGCCGCCAGGTGCCGTTGCCGACATGCGAGGCGAGTCCCATGCGCCCGAGTTTCTGCAGGCGACCGACGCGAAGCGATTGCTGGAAGGGATCGCCATCGCTCGCGCTGACCAGCCGCGCGGTATCCATGTCGCGGATCAGCCGTCTGTCGATCGCGGTCAGCCGCTCGGCACCCGTATCGCTGCGAAGCCGCTCTTCGATTTCAAGGTCGGTGCGCGGCCCCAGGTCGAGGTTGACGATCTCGATCGCCCGCTGCCGGCTCCCGTGCGAGATATACTCGCGCGCGATCAGCAGATTCTCACCCCGATCGTTTACGCCGCGCACCACGATATGCGTGTGCGGATGGCCGGTATTGAAATGGTCGACCGCCACCCAATCGAGCTTTGTCCCAAGATCCTGCTCCATCTGCGTCATCAGCCGGCGCACGAACGGCTTCAAGTCGGGATACTGGTCGGCGTCCTCGGCCGACACGATGAACCGGAACTGGCGGCGGTCGCCGTCACACCGTTCGAGGAACGCCTTGCCATCGGCGACGTCGCTGTCGGGCGAGTAGAGCGCACCAGCCTCGCCCTCACGGGTCACGCCGTCGCGCTGAATATAGCGAAGGTGCGCCTTCGCACCGCCCATGCCTTTCCCGCCAAGGCCGACAGGCCGTATCTTGACGATCACGCGGCGCGACCGGAACGCGCCCAATCGGTCGCGCGATCTGAGCACCCGCGCAACACTCGCGCCGCGCCCGATCCGGCTGCCGTCGAAACGGCCGCGCCTGCCCGTTTTCATGCCGGCCCGCTTTGCCGCTTTCACGACGCGGCTCAGGTAGCGCTGCTCCTTGCCCCGGCCGCGCATCCGGCCCAGCTGCGGTTCGAACTCATCATCGCGCATAGCGGCGTCCTTCCATGCCGGAATGACGCTCCCCGCCGATAAGAATGGCGCGTCCTCGCCAGAGCGCAAGGAGTCTCGCGATTGGGATCGGAAAAGCCCAGAAAACCGCCACTCCTGGTAACCCTGTCTCGCACTCAAAGGGCGAGTCTCGCAAAAGCCTTCAAAAAACGATGTGCAGACAAACACTTACAAAATCGCGAGATTTTGCCTCTATCTTGCCATCGAGCCCGACTGCCACCTGCCGCCCCAGACGCCCGCTTTGCCTTCCCGCCTTCCCGATCAAAAAAGGGGAGCGGCGCCATGCGGCACCACTCCCGCGAACCTGCCCCTTCAACAGCGCATCGCCTTATTGCCAGCCTGCCTGTTCGGCCTGACGCAGCGCCCGATTGCACCGCTTCAGCCTCTTCTCAGCGGCCCTTAATTCGGCTTCGATCTGCCGCCGTTCTCCCGCGTCATCGCACCATGAAAGCTCCGCGCGAAGCTCCTCGATCTGTTGTTCAACCGACATCTCATCCTCCTGATACAAGCGAAAGATGAGCCATCGCCCGGCGGGGAGCGGGCGGGGTCAACCACCGCGCAGCGGCCGCGAAGCGGGCGACGGGGGAGCCGATTTTCTCGTCGCCGGAGTGGAGCGAAGCGGAACGCAGGTGGCGTGAAAATTGGGGGAACCGTCGATGGTTGAGGCGGTCCGTTCGCCGCCGGATACTCGGTGCTTGCTGAGCGGATTTCTTCCTCTCTGCAGGCCCGCAAGCGCGTTCCGGTGCAGGAAAAGGCCCACGCCAAGCCCTCAAGGCATGAGGAAAGCCCCGCGCCGGGTGACCGGCGCGGGGCCGATCCGGCTCAGTCGCCGGGGTTCCAGATAACGGCGAACGCGTCGTCGTCGTCCTGCCCGGCGGCGCGGCCGAGATTGGCGTAGAGGGTGCGGCCGCCAAGTTCGGGGGCCGACATGGCGAGGCGGACATATTCGCGCTGGCTCACCTCGCCGGTGCGGATCCAGCCGCCGCCCAGTTCGACGCCGTTCGACAGCACGCGGTAGTCGGGCTGGTCCCCGGTCTTACTGCGGTTGGGGATGATGGCGATCTCGGCATTGACCGAAAGCGTCTTCAAGGCGCCCCGGAACGAACCGTCGTTCTGGCGCTGGACATGACCGATTGAGGGCATTTCTCGTCTCCTTGCACATTCGCCCGACCCGATGCCGGGCGATGGGCGGACCGAAGGGACGGCCCTTGAGCGCGCTGCGAACCGCAGGCCGAAGCGAAGCGGAGGACCGGAAGCGCGGGGCTGATTTGGAGCGAAGCGGCCGCGAGGAGCGCCGCCAAAGCGGCGCGGGGAAATCAGTTCCGCGCGATGGTTTCGCGAGGCGCGCGGCCGTCCCAGGTCATGCGCCCAAGGAGCCGGCGACGGGTTGGTGAGACACGAAAGGACGAGATGCGCGCGCGGACAGGAAGCCCAGTCCGGCGTCTTTCCGGGAAGCCATGATTGCTTTCGCGGCCACGAGGCCGCGGCTATAGCCTCACGGCGATGAACGAAGGAACGACGATTGCGGGGCAGATCGAACGGCTGATCGTGCGGCTGGACGGCGCGGCGGTGTGCGATGCCTGCGTGACTGACCGGCTCAACCTGTCGGTTACCGCACAGGCCAATGTCGTCACCTGCGCGCTCGGCGGCACGCGCGGATTCGAGCGGCAGAAGGACGAATGCACGTTATGCGGAAGCGCCCGGACGGTGATCCGCCGCACCGCCCGGTAGGTCAGGCGGCAGGGGTTTTCGGCACGCGAGCGCGCAGTGCGGCGCGATTTGGGCTAGTTGCCGTCGCCCGCGAGCGCGCGCGACAGCGCCTCGTTGGTCGCGTCGATCTCGATGCGGTCTGCGAAAATCGCGCACCAGCCGCCACCGAACTCCCCGATGCGGGGCTTGGAACAGGTCATGGCCCATTCAAAGCCGATCGGCCCCTTGGCGAGCGTTTCGGGGCAACATCGCTGGATCACCACCGCGATGGCAGCGGCATCGAAATCGTCCATGCTGGCGAAACACACGATCCGCGCGGATGGATCGTCGGGGCAGGTTTCAGCGATGAAATCGGCTCCGATGGTGGGAAATTCGGGATCGTTGAACGCCTCGCGAAACCCGCTCCACCGCGCGTTCGCATCGTCCGGCGGAAAGGCTGCGAGCAGCGCCGCGCTCGGCGGATCGGGCGCGTCGTCATTCGCTAGCGCGTAGCCAGCGTTTGCGACTTCCTCGATCAGCGCGCACTCGGCGGCGGTGCAGCGAAAGGCGAAGCTGCCCTGAATCCAGATGTCAGCCATTGCTCGCCTCCTCCCGTTCGGGCGTGATGACAAGCGGGGGCACCGCGAAGTCGGCCGCATCGAAATGCGCGATGATCGCCGCATAGCTGCCCAATCGCTCGGCGGTGCAGCGCCCCATGAGGATATAGTCGTCCTCGTCGGCAGCGTAGCTTTGCGGTTCGCCGCTGCCGGTGAACACGGTGCGTTCCGCACCCCACTGGCAGGCATAGGCGCCCGACCAGCGCGCGAAGAAAAGCCCATGCGCGATGCAGAAGGCTTCGAGTCCCTCGAACCGCCCCCAGGCGACCTCGTGCGCCATGAGCGCCAAGGGCTCGCCCTCGGGCAGATCGCCGAGCGCGAAGGGTTCGCCGTCCCATTCGGTGGACAGCCCTTCGTTCGCGATGGCCTCGGCGAAGGCGGGAAGCTGGCTGGCGGGGAGCGTCCCGCCGATGGTGATGGATGCCGAAACACGGTCGGCCATGACAAGTCTCCTGTCTGAAATCCGCGCCGCGAGGGCCGCTTGCGGCCGAGCGGCGCGGCGATTTTATGGGGGACGGAACGGGCGGCGGGTGCGCCGCCGCCCGTCCAGTTTCATGCGGCTTCGCGCTCGGGCTGTTCCTGCGGCTCGGCCTTGGCAGGGGCCGGAAGCGCAATCACCGCGCCGGGGCCGGTCGGTTCCGGCTCGCGGTCGGGGCGCGCCGCGAGCACCTTGGCATGAGCCGCGACGGTGCCGACGCCGCCGCGCGCCGTATAGGTAGCGGGCGGGAACGCCATCCATTTCGGCACCCAACCCTCGACCTTGGGCCGCCCGTTCGCACCCTCCAGATGGTCGCGGACGATGCGCTTCAAGACCTTGCCCGGTTCCTTCGCATTGGCGGCGGCGACAGGTTCGCCCGCCACCTCGGCGACGATGCGGGTCAGCACCTCCTTGTCGCGGACACACTCGAAAAAGGCGTCGTCGGCCTGCCAGTAGCGGGCCATATCGACGCCGATCTCGCCGCCGACCGCCTCGATGGCGGCGCTGCCGCTGGCGAGCGTTTCGCCCATGACGATGACGATCACGTCCATTACGGCGCGGTCGGGCACGTCGAGCAAGCGCAGGAACACGCCGACCAGTCCGAAGTCGTCGCCGTTGCCGCCTGTGACGGTCGGTTCCTCGGGCGAGAAGCCGAGAAGGTCCAATACGGCGCGGCGCTTCGCGTCGAAGTCGGTTTCCGCGCGGCAAGTTTCGACGCTTTCGCGCACATCGTCGTTGCGCGCGGTCTGCGGCTCGGGCTTGACCGTCCACAGTGGCGACCCGACGATGACATGGGCGACCATCAAGCGCAGCGCGACCTTGGGATGACGGGTCAGCGAGGCGCGGACAGCGGCATGACGGTGCAGGTTGATATAGGTCTGCATCGTGCTCGTCACTTCGGGGCGCGGCACTTTGGGGCCGGTTTCGATTGCCTCGCCGCGTTCGAGCCGCTTGGCCTCCTTGCTCGTCACATAGCCTTCGTGGACCTCGACCTCGCCGCTTTCGCGCACATCTATATACACGCGCCCGCCCTTGCGCTTGGGTGCCTTGGCGAACTCATAGCGGTAGAAATATTCGCCGGGCGGGACGATCACCACGTCGAACCATCCGGCATCCAGATAGTCCTCCTTGCGCGCGTCGATTACGGCGTTCTGCGCGGTCCAGAACGCGTCGGCATCTGCAAAATAGCGGTCTTCGCCGAACAGATCGGCGACGATCGCAAGGCCGCTCGCATCGACGTCGAACAGGGCATGTTCGACCTTGATCGACTGCCCGCCGAACAGCCATGCCTTCAATTGCTGGCCGGTCGGGCAATAGGCGTCGTCATCGTCGTAGAGCGCCAGCCATGCCTTCTGCTGCTGCTTGCTCGCCAGCGTCAGATGCCGGACGGTCGCCGCGTTGATCTTCTCCTTGCGGTAAAGATCGCGGATGCGCGGAAGCAGGTTGCCGAGCGCTAGGATACGCTTCACGCCAAGCTCGGGAATGCCGAACGTCGCGGAGATATCCGCAATGTCGCGGCCCTCCTTGACCAGCCGTGCGAAGGTTTCCCATCGCGTCACCTCGTCGGGATCGAGCCGGGTGTTCTCGAGAAGCGATGCCTCGATGGCGTCGGCGTCGTCCCCGGCGTCGAGGATGGCGACGGGAAGCGGGCCGTGGTCGATGCCCTCGACAAGCGCGATGGCGTTCGCCGTCCAGCGCCGCCGCCCGGCGACGATTTCGTGGACGCCATTATCGTTGCCCGCCTGCGGGCGCACGATCAGCGGCACGATGACACCGCGCTTGCGGATCGAGGGCAGAATGTCGCCCACGTCCGGGGGCTTGGGTCCGTGCCGCATGTTCACCTTGGACGGAACCAGCTTGCTATGGTCGATAAAGTCGAGTTTCATTGGTCTGCTCCTTCTGGAGCGCCGGTCCCGTTTGTCTTGCTGGATGGGCGGGACCGGCACTCAATGCGGCGAAACGCGCCGCGCGTCATCCGGCCCCTCGATCATCAAGAGGCGGCGGAAGCTCGTTGCCGTTCCGGCTATCGGTGATGCGGCGAAGTTCGGCTTCGGCCAGAACGATTGCACCCATGCGCCGCGCGGTATCGGACCATAGCGAAAGCGGGGCCAGCGGCTCGAAATGCTCGTCGCGCTCGATGAACAGGCCGAAGGGCAAGCGGACGCCCGCAATCTCGGTAAGCGAGAACACGCCCATTTCCGGGCATCCGAACCCCAAGTCGGCGAGGCCGAACAGCGTGTCTCCATCGTCGTAAAGCTCGGTGGCGATCCACGTCGCCGCGCCGACCGGATTGAAGAATTTGACCACCGGGAACGGGTCGAACCGTTCGTCGCGCTGCTCGTGGAGGCGGCTGGCGCGCGCATTCGCGCGCAGCGCCGAAAGGATCGCATGGGGGAGCGTAATCATGCCGCTTCCCTCCCTTCGTCCTGCGTCTCGGCGTAGCGGGCAAGCAGCCAATCGGCGGCCTTGCTCGCCTGACTGGCCGCGCGAAAGATCGCGCGATTGTCCTCGCGCAGCACGTCGAGCCATGATGCCAGATAATCGGCGTGACGAACGGTCGGCACGATGCCGAGCGCGGCGCAAAGGAAGGCCGATCCCATCTCGGCGATCAATTCTTCGCGCGCATAGTCCTTGCTGCCGAACGCATTGCGCAGATTGCGATTGAGGCGCGACGGGTGGCCGCTGGCATGACAGAGTTCGTGCAGCGCCGTCCGGTAGAAATTGATCTGTTCGTGGAAGGCCGGTTGCGGGGGCACCTGCACATAGTCGGCGCTCGGGACATAGTAGGCCTTGTCCCCACCGATGCGGAAATCGACGCCCGATGCCGCAATGACCGCTTCGGCGATCGGCACGACTTGGCGTTCGGGAAGCGGTGCGGGGTCGGTGGCAAGGCCGGGGCGCAAGCCTTCGCACTGTGCGACGTTGAACACGGTGAAGCGTTTGAGGAACGGCACCGCGCGGGCTTCGCCGCCGGTCTGGCGCGCGCGTTCCTTCTCGGCTTCGGGGGTGAAGCGGTCGGCATAGACAACCCTTGTCCCGCGCTCGCCTTTCCTGACATTGCCGCCCGCCTCCAAGGCTTGGCGGAAGGTCAGCCACGATTGCGACGGATAGCCGTTCTCGATCACTGCTCCCCACAGGATCAGGACATTGACGCCGCTGTAATTGCGGCTGGTGAGCCCGTTGCGCGGGAGGCCGGGGGCGGCGGAGAAGCCTTGACCATTGGGGCGGCCCCAAGGCTGGACCCAAGGGAAGCGGCCCGCCTCAAGTTCGGAAACAATGCGGCCCGTCACCTCGTCGTAAAGATTGGCGCGCTCCGCCGGGGGCTGGCGTTTGCTGCCCTCTGCGCGCGCGCGTTGGCTGCCGGTCTGGTGCATGGCTATCCTCCAATGCCGCCCCAAAAACCCCAGGGCCTCCCCCGGAGCGGGGGTGGGCGGCGAATTGCGACCTGCCGGGCGCGGCCAGGAGGCGGTCCGCACCCGCAGGGCCGAAATGCAATGGAGGAGCCGGACCCGAGCGCAGTCGAAGGCCGGCTTGCGGGACGCCGGGCCGGGCCCAGAAGGGAGCGCCGCCCACCCGCGCGACGAGGGGAAGGCCCAACGAAAAATGCCGCCGCGCCGGTCAGGCGCGGCGACGACAGGCCGGAGCAAGGCTCCGGCATCCCGCCAGTCCGATCGTCACCTTTGGCCGGGACGCGCGAAGCGTGGCCCGGTGGAGCTTGGCGAACGGATGTGAGCCTAGCGGAATAGAGCGGCGGTCGCGCCGCAGGCGCGAGGCGCCTGAAAACCCGGATGCGTCAGGTCAGACCCTGCCGTCTTGAAGCACTCTCGTCGTGGTCGCCATGCGCGCGGTGACACGAGGAGCGAGCACTCGGCCCACTGGCCCCAACAGATCAACCGTGCAGCGGGGATCCGTTCGAACCGGTGCAAGCGGTCATCGCGGGCAACAGGCTCATCATGGCGGCACCGGCGATGATGATCGCGCCGACCGCCGCGGCGATGCCGGTCGCGGTCGGCCCCGCACCGCCGAGCTGCATCAGGCTGGAGACGACACTGCCGCCGGCGATCCCGGCGGGCACGGCGAAGAGAAGCGCGATCGCTCCGCGAAGCGGAACGGGCAACCGCGACGCGATGAGCATGCGTCCGATCAGCAAGACCGCGACGCCGACGACGAGGCCGAGAAGCAGACCGAGCAACGGCCCCAGTTCGCCACCCCCCGCCCACAGAAATGCGGCCGCACCGAGCCCGACCGGGAGTGCGAAGACGGCGAGCCGGAACATCGCCCAGGCGAAGAGGACGATGCCGGTGGCGGACAGGATCAGACCGAGCAACATCACGACCAACTCCATAGGCTCGGAACATAGCAGAAACACGATTCGGCATGAAGCCCCGATCGGCTCGCACTATGGGCGGTCTGGCGCGTTCTTCTCGGGCGACGTCGATCGCAGCGCGACGAACAGCGTGGCCGCACCGGCTTCGCTCCGGCCGGCAGGGGGCCGGTCGCCGATCGCGAAGAAGATGGCATTGACGGTACGCGGCGTTGCACTGGCGGCCGTGACAGCCGACCGGGAATTGACGGGCACTCCGGCGACGCTCGCGAGATAGGCGCGGGTCTCACCGGGCAGCGCGCGGCCGGTCCGCACGTGCTCGGCATAGCGTGCCGGTCCCGCGTTATAGGCTGCGAACAGTCCGGGATAACCGAAGCGGTCATACATCAGACGAAGATAGAGCGTCCCCGCCAATATGTTGTCGCGCGGGCTATGGGGATCACGTCCGAGCCCGAGCCGCGCGCGCATTTCGGACCAGGTGCCGGGCATGAGCTGCATCAGTCCCATCGCGCCGGCGTGGCTGGTAATCGGGCGCCCGTCCAGCACCGTGCGCCCGCCGCTCTCGGCGCGCATGACGCGCTCGATCCATTCTACCGGCACGCCGAAACGCGCCGAGGCTGCCTCGATATAGGGCCGCCAGTGAACGACCGACTGCGCGTCAGCCGGTGCCGCCGCCAGCAGCGCCAGGGCGGTGATGGCGACCCTCAGCCCAGCCACAGCAGTCGCACCTCGCCGATGACGTCGCCGCGCGATGTCGGTCCGAAATAACGCCCATCGAACGAATCCGGGCTGTCCATCAGCAGGAACAATGCGCCCGAACGCAACATCACGCAGCCATTCCACCACGGCATCGGACGGTCGCGGCCATCGGCTTCGCGGCGTTCGGCCACCGGGTGGCCGTTGACATAGATCTCCCGCCCGCGCGCACAGACGCGATCGCCGGGCGCGGCCGCGACGCGCTTGACCAGCGGGATATTGATCGGAATGTAGCGCCGCTCGGCGGCGAGCCGGCGCCAGCGGTCGGGCACCCGGACCAGCACCATGTCGCCCGATGCGATGTCCTGCCGTCCGCTGACGGCATAGAGACCGATCGGCGCGCTGGCCGATGCGTTCCAGACCAGCCACGGCGTTGGCGGCAGCGCGATCGTGGTCGCCAGCGCGGCCGCGCCGAGACCGATCAGCGCGGTGGGTTTAGCCGGCAGACGGGAGGGTAGCAGCCTAGCCATTGCCTCCCTCCCGCATGTTCGCGCGCGACCAGGCCTCGATATCGTCGATATGGTAGCGCCAGACGGTGCCATGCTTTCGGCACGGCGGGCCGCGCCGCTCCCGGCGCATCTTCTTGAGCGTGTCCCCCGCGAGACCGAGATGGAACGCGGCCTGCTTGGTTGTCAGAAACGGGCAATGCTCGCGTGCCCGCCGAGCGCGCTCCGCGGCCGACGACGCCGTGGCTCCACCGTCCACAGCGGATGAATCCGCCTCGATCCGTGTTCGCGCGCCGCCGCCTGCTTCGGGGTTTGGATCGTGTGTCATGAGTGCAGCGCCCGGTCCGACGAACCCGCGTTACCCGCCGATCAGGCCCGCACGCGCGGCTTCCTGTTCGGCGACATAGGCATCCAGCATGTCGGCCTGGCCGGGGAGCAGCGCGTCGATCGCAGGGAGGCCGTCGATATCGTCCCGGTGAAGCAGCACGGACGGGCACTGGCCTTCGACATTGCCGAGATTGGGGCGATGCTGGGCATAGCCGATGAGCGCGGCCAGATCGGGATCGAACGCTCGAGCGATGGCGGGCGGATAGACGAGATACTGATTCTCGAACGTCCGCAGCCATCCGAGGCAATAGGAGGTGATGACCGCGCGGCGCACATGATCGGACTGGTTAGCGCCGGCACCATGCAGGATCGATCCGAGGAACAGCAGCGCGGAGCCGGGTGGCATTTCGGCGGCGACCGGACGTGCATCGCCCGGTTGCGATGCCGCATCGTGATGGCTGCCCGGCCAGACCAGCGTCGCGCCACTCTCCAGCGTGAACGGATCGATCGGCCAGATGACGTTGATCTGATAGTGCATCCCGGTCTTGACGCCGCCCCAGAGATCCTGGTCGCGGTGCGGCACCTGCGCGAGCGCGCCGGGATGGATTTCGATCGCCTGGGTGAGGTTGAGAACGATACGATCGCACCATTCCCCGAGCACCGTTTCGGCGATACCGCGGATGATCGGGTGCAGCACAAGGCCGGCGATATGCCGTGAACGCCGCAACAACGCGCCAAAGCGCTTGGTGCGGGCTCCGTAGAATCCGCCTTCGCAAAAGGGCGTGGCGACGAAGCGCGGTGCGAGTTCGGCTTCGAGCGCGGTGATTAGCTCGGTCGGCACGGCGTTATCGACAATGACATAACCGTCGGCGAGCAGCATCGCGGCGAGGCGGGCGGGGTCGTGCATCGCCATTCCCTTCACGCGGCTCTTGCCGCCGCATCGGGAGTGATCGCACCCGGTACATAGATGCCGTTCGACGCCAGCAGCGCAGGCGTACCGGCGCAGATCTCGATGCGGAACGCTCCAAGGAACGCGTCATCGATGCGGCGCGCGGGGCCGAGCGGCGCTGCGCGCCAGCCCATCGCCAAAACCTCCTCGCGAAAAGCAGCGGTCACGACGCCGGTTAGCATGGTGATTCCGCTGCCGAGCGCATGATCGACCATCGCCGAGATGAGCCGGTTGCGGACACGCAGGCGTCCGGGGGCGCCCAATCGTTGCGGCAGGCAAAGTCGCGTAATCTCGCGAACCTGCTCCCCCCGGGGCGCATCGCACTCGCAGAGCGACGCGAAACGATCGGCGAGAAGATGTGCGCCCTCTGTCGATAGCAGCCGCATCGACCCCTGGTGAATGCAGCCATCGTCGGTGGCGATCAGATAGACCGCCTTGTCGCCGTCATAGCTGTCGATTTCATAGCGGCCGCCGACGACCGGAACATCCCAGCCCAGCAGATCGACGAACAGGGTCTTGCGGTCCTCGAACATCGAGGCGGCGCGCGCATCGGTAAGCGAGCACCCTTTGACAATATGGATCATGGCAGTAGCTCCCGTTCAAATTGAACAGTCGCGAAGGGAGCAGAGATGAAGGGCTCAAACAGTCGTCAATATTGAGGATGCGGCGATCCCGCTCAGAACCGCGGGACGATCTCCTCGATGCAGACGATTCCGCAGGCGAGCGCGATCGCCGGGAGCTGCGCGCGGGAATAGATTCCGAAATGTTCGCGCAGGTCACGCATGTAGGTGCGCACTGTCGTCGGGGCGATGTTCATCATGATCCCGATCTCGACGTCGCTCTTGCCCATCGCCGCCAAGCGAAAGCATTCGAGCCGCTTTGGGCTGAGATGGGGTAATTTCAGCGGGCGCGCCGGA
Source organism: Qipengyuania sp. MTN3-11 (assembly GCF_042851825.1). Lineage (NCBI taxonomy): Bacteria > Pseudomonadati > Pseudomonadota > Alphaproteobacteria > Sphingomonadales > Erythrobacteraceae > Qipengyuania > Qipengyuania sp. MTN3-11. The sequence goes on from NZ_BTGM01000003.1 coordinate 159,991, forward strand.
AAGCCGTGCAAGCGCCGCGCCTCGGTAAACGCCTCGCTCGCCATCAGCGTCGCGATCCGGCAGATATGCGATGGCGGCAATTGCCCGTCGCGCGTTGCGAACGTACAGCATCCGGGCGGCTCGCCGGCGACGCCAATCGGAACGGTGAGGCCGTTGCGCAGGCCATGACGCGCGGCTTCGCGCACGATGCGCGCCTGTCGCCGCGTGAAGCCGCCCAGCAGTCGCTCCATTTCGTGCCAGCAGAACGCCCGGCTTGTCGAGCGCGCCGCGAGCAAGGCGGGATCGTCGCGGTAATAGCCTTCGGCGACGAAAACGTCGCCCCAGCTCTGGAAATTGTCCATGCGGAAATATCGCCCACCGGGCTGAAAGAAGGCCATGCTCTGGACGATCGCGAGCCATGGGAGGCCGAGCTGGCGTGCGGCGGCCTCGCTGCAACTGAACAGCTCGCGATCACTGTTCGCGCGCCTGGCCTGCTTAATATAGGCATCGAGGTCGCGAAACGGCACCGAGGGGCACTCCTTTCGACGCGCGCGTTGCGGGCGCGTCTATCGGGCGCGTGGTTCCAGCCCACGCGCGTGCAGCCCCCGATGATTTACTTGGTCTTGCTCGGCCGCCCCGTCGGCTTGTGCGGATGGCGCCGGAGCGTCACCGCCGGGCGCGCCAGTATCGCGCCGATTTCCAGTTCGTCGTCCGAAACGATCGAGATCGATATCCGGCCGGACAAGAGATAGACGGCATTAACGCCGAGTGCCTTCGCGAGCCGCTCCATTGCTTTCAGCGTCGGGCTCGACCGGCCATTTTCGATCGCACTCAGATAAGAGCTGCTCGTGCCCGCATCATGGGCGAGCGCTTCTTGCGTGATGCGCATCGCAAGCCGCAATTTCCTGAGATTCAAACTGAAGGACTTCGACGCATCCATAAGGGCGTAAGTTCACGCCCTGCGACCATTACTCCACACTGGATACAGGTTGGAGTTATTATCTATATTATTACGTTTTTACAAATATTTAAATGAGATTCCCGAACAACGCGCACTCAACTCTGATGCGGATTCTCAGGCGCGCCAAAAGACCGCATTCGGACGGTCGAATCGGTCGATGACCGAAGCCCTCACGCCAGGACATTGGCCGTGGACGCCGCAGTGGAAATCCCATCGGCGTCGTCACATCCGGGGCGAGCATTGATTTCAAGCGCCGAGCGAATCACGATGCGAACAACGTCCCGTGGACACGTCCGCAATCGCCGTTCCGGCGTGGCGTACAGGAATCATCGGATAGTTTGACGTGCCTGTGTGTCGTTGTCTCCTTTGATTTGAATGCAGCGCAGCGAAGCGGAGCGTCGCATTGGTTCATAGTTATGAAATCACCGTTCGTGTCGGGCCGCTGGCCGCCCACCATGCCAACCGACTACTCGCAACAGTCGGTTCTGGCGGTAATCCCGCAGCGGTCCGGTTTGCTCCAGCCCCGCCGAATTGTACTCGGATCTTCATGATGCAGCGGGATCGGTCCGGGGATCGGTAGTGACGAGCCCGAAAAACGTGGCGCCGGCATTGCCTGGAGGATATTGTCGATCTCCCGATAGACGCCTCGCGCTGCCATATGAGGATGGCGCGCCGCTTCGTCCGGATCAAGCACGGGGGCAAAGCAGGCATCGCTGCCTTCCAGCAGTGTGCGCCATTCTTCCCGTGTCCGCATGGCGAATATCTCGCTAAAACGCTGCTTGAGCTCGGGCCAGGCATCACGATCATAGCCGTCGTCAAAACTGCTATCGCCGGCCAACCCCAGCTTTTTGCAAAGCAGCGCATAGAACTTGGGCTCGAGTGATCCGACTGAGATGAAATTCCCGTCGGCGCACCGATAGGTCGAGTACCAGTGAGGGCCGTCAAGGATGCTGCAGCCGCGTATGCTGGCAACCTGGCCGGCGGCCTTCAGGCTCAGGAGCAAGTTCATCATGTGAGCGCTCCCATCGACGATCGCGGCGTCAACCACTTGCCCATTCCCGGTATCCCGCGCGTGCATTGCCGCTGCGAGGACGCCGATGGCCAAATAGAGCGCTCCACCCCCAATATCGCCTACCAGGCTTGGCGGCGCCATTGGCGGTTCACCGGGATGCCCAGCATACCAAAGGGCTCCTGACAGCGCGATATAGTTGATGTCATGGCCGGCCGCTTGGGCGAGAGGTCCCTGCTGCCCCCAACCCGTCATGCGACCGAATACAAGGCGGGGGTTACGCGCTAGGCAAACCTCGGGACCAAGGCCGAGCCTCTCCATCACCCCAGGCCGCATGCCTTCGATCAGTACATCGCCCCTTTGGACGAGATCCAGGACATGCGCGACGCCTTCGGGGGACTTCAGATCCAAGGCAATTACACGTTTCCCGCGGTTCACAATGGCGCCGCTGCCAAGATCGATATTTTCGGAGTTAGGGCTTACGCGTTCAATGACGACGACATCGGCGCCAAGGTCGGCCAACAGCATTCCGCAAAACGGCGCCGGGCCGATGCCCGCAATTTCGAGTATTTTGAGGCCTGCAAGCGGACCAGTTTTCGTCATTCAGGCATACCTGCGTCTGAGACCTTGGCGCTTTGATCCAGGCCGTTTCGCCGCTCCAGATTTCGAGACGGGTTGCAGTCGTGCTGGGCGGCAGTGTCGAAAGTAAGATTGGCAAAATGACCTTGATTCGCCTAATTCATTCTCTGGAGCAATTATTCCTGTGGGGCATGTCCATGCTCGATTCTCGCCTCAAGCATGCCGTCGCGGTTGGTCAGCTTCGTTCCTTCTCCAGGGCAGCGGATGCGGTTGGTGTCACGCAGTCGGCGGTGACCAAGAGTGTCGCTGAACTCGAACGGCATCTTGGCTATTCCCTTTTCCATCGGACCTCACGGGGCGCGATGCCGACAGAGGAGGGACGCGAATTTATTGATCGCGCAGCGCGCTTGCTTGCCGACGCAGCTGAACTACTCGGAGATACAGCCCGCCGCGCCGACGCCTATGCGGGCCCGCTTCGAATCGGACTGTTCCCAGGGTCAATCGACTGGTTGCTCACCCAACCTCTGGTTTCTTTGCTGCGGCGCCATCCGGCAGTGCGCGTCGAAGTCGTTTCGGGCAACAGCGAAAGGGGCGTGCGACTCCTGTCGCGCGGCGATATCGATGTCGCCTTTGGACTTGAAGCGGCCTTTGCACGCTGGCCGGAATTCAAGTGCGAGCGGGTCGCCTCGATCGAAATACTGCCTTTTGTGCGGAACAATCATCCCATTCTGGGGATAAACCCGACCAGCAAGGAGCCGCTGGTCCAGTTCGAATTCGTAGTGCCCTCATCTTCCGAACCCTACACATCGATCATTCAGCAGATGTACGAAAAAAGCGGTAAGCGTCCCGCTGACTGGATCCACATGACAGACTATTTTCAATTGGTTCGACGGATCGTTGCCACATCCGATGCTATCGGGATGGTTGCAAAACAGTTCACCGAGAACTCATGGTTTCGCGCCAATTTCGTGGCCTTGGAGGGAATCGGTTTATTCGATCCATTGACGCTTTGTTATGCTGTGCGTAGCCGCTGGCAGGTAAAACCGGCTGGCCGTGCGCTCGTCAGCCTTGTTCGTCAGGCATGGCGCACCGCATCATCGGATTAACGGCAAGGGGGCGGGGTGCGATCGGAAATCCGCTGCATCCGTCGCGATCAGCTAGAGCATTTCGCGCAGAAGTGGGAACCGGCTTTCCGGCAGGAAATGCTCTAGCAAATTGATCTTGGGCATTTTCCGAGTTGGCGGGTGATTCCACTCGCCTCGAAAATGGCCTAGAAGCTAATCGCCACTTCTCCGCCGATGACGCGCCCCCTGTTTAGCGGTGAAAGGCTTGCACCCGTGCCCCCGAAGGCCGCCGGCAAAGGTGTATCGCCGCCAATCGTCACCTCATTCAGGAGGTTTCGGCCATAGATGGAGAAGCGCCAGTGCTTGTTGTCGGTCGCCAATGTGAGGCTCGCATCGAGCATATCGGCGCCCTGAAGGAAGCCGACGTTGTTGTCGGTGAATGCCGCCTTGTCGCGATGCGTGAAGCTGACACGCGCCGTTGCTGTCCCCAATTCGCCAAGCTGCTGATCATAAGTCAGCCCCACGCCATAGGTCCATGGCGACAGCCTTGGCAATTTGAGCGCACGATCCACATCGTTGATGACGCCATCACCGCTGAGGTCGAACTGGACGTTGCGATACTGGCCATTCACGTAGCCGAGCTGACCCGAAATCACGAGGTTGGACAAAAGAAAAAACTGCCCCTCGGCCTCGACGCCTTTGATTGTGGCGTCGGCGGTGTTCCGTATGACCTGGCTGACGCCAAGCGGTCCGGGCAGGTTGATCTCGCGCTGCAGGTCCTTCATGCGATTGTAGAAGGCCGCCAGGTTGATCCGGTGGCGCCCGAATTGCTTCTTGGCGCCGAGTTCGAAACTGTCCTGGGTCTCTTGATTGAATGGCCCCGGCGGCACAGCGGGATCGGTGTTGCGCAAATTATATCCGCCGCTGCGGAACCCGCGCGTGTAAAGGCCATAAATCTGCGTGTCGTCATCCGGCTTCCACTGAAGGCCGATTTTCGGCGTAAACCCTCGCCATTTTGCCGCGTCGGCGAAATTGGTTGCACAGATCAGCGTGTCTAGATTGCAACCATTTGCGCGTAAGGCCGAGACCCGAACGGCTTTGCGTTCCCAACTATACCGCGCGCCGAGATTCAAGGTCAGCGTATCGGTGAAATGCCAGTCGGTCGAAGCAAAAATGCCCCATGTTGTCTGGTCTTGCGTACCCCCACCGGAAACGATCCGAGCACCGCCCAAAAGATTCCGCAGCTCGGCGTAACGAAGATCCTGGGAAAAATAGTATAGACCGGTTGTCAATTCGACGTCACCGAACCTTCCGGCATAACGAAGTTCGTCGCTGAGTTGATCCTGGTCGATTTCGAAAAAGGCATGAAAGAAGGACTGTGGTGTTCCATCGATATCAGCGCCCGCGGAGGATCGGAATTTCCGATAGCCAGCGATGTTGGTGAAGACGCCTTCGCCCAGACCGACATCGATGTTGGTTTCCACGATCGCCTGGTCCCATTTGGCATCATAGAAACCTGGGAAATTGATCGAAAACCTGAAGCTGTCGCGGGGAAACAGCGCGTGACTCTGGACAGGGGCTCCATCGCTTTCGACATCGCCATGCTCATAGCGGAGATCCATTCGGAAGCGGTCGCCACCCTTGAGCGAAAGTGCCGGGCGAATGATAAGGTCATGTGATTTACCGAAGCTGCGATTGTCGAAGCGGTTGCGAAACCAGCCATTGTCGTCGCTGTAGTAGACGGCCAATTTGGCAGCCAAAACGTCATCGACGATAGGTCCGGTAACCGTGCCGCTTACGGTCTTTTTCAGTCCCGTTTCAATGGATAGCTTGGCTTTGGCTCCAAAATCGAAGCTGGGCCGCGTGGTCCGCACAACCACGGCACCGCCGGTAACGTTGCGACCGAAAAGCAAGCCTTGCGGTCCACGCAGAACTTCGATCCCCTCAAGGTCGAAGTTGTCCAGCACGACACCAGCGTTGATGCCGAGGTAAATACCGTCAGTGAAAACGCCTACGGTGGGGTCGATCGATGGGATCGTGCTGTTGATGCCGAGGCCCCGGATAGTGAAATTGGCATAGCCCGGTGCCGTACCCACATCCTCGAGCTGGACGTTGGGAACGTCGTAGCTCAGACTTTGAAGATTCTGGACGAACTTGGCATCCAGCTGCGCTTCACCAAAAGCCGTGACCGCCATCGGTACTTTCTGCACGCTTTCGCCATAGCCCTTTTTGGTGGCGGTAACGACAATGTCCTCAGCCAGCGCTTCCGTGGCGCTCCCGGTTTGGTCGTTCGCCTGGGGCGTTGCTTCCTGGGCAAATGCTGTTCCCGAGCACAACAACGCGGCAGAAGCCATAGACATCCTCTCATGGCTGATCCTCTCTTCCCAGGAGATATTGTGTAGTTCATGCCGTTTGGCGGCATTTGAGGGCCGTCGTCCAATTCAATTCGCTGCAGAACTATTCCTGCTGCTCATCGATATCTGGCGGCAGCACGACGCCATCGGCAGCCCGACGGCCGCTCAAAAATATCATGGTAATTCATCGGGTTGATTACGCTCTCAGCGCCCGTTCTACCGCCTCAAGGCTGTCATTCAGCCCGAGCGGGTGCTCGGCATCCGTGAAGTCGACAATTCTACCCCAGTGCCGGGCGACATCATCGAGCGTGAACGCCCTGTCCGCTCCGAAGGCGTGCCCAAGCGCGCGCTCCCACCTAAGCTTGGCGATATAGCCGGCTCCAACTTCAAAAAGCCCTTTGGTTTCGCTGCAATTCTCGTGCGCAAGCCAACCGACCAATGGACTGATCGCTTCCGCTCTGAGATTGGCGAGAAACTCTTGTGGAAAGGCAGTCGCGGTCATACGCGATGCGGCGATTGGGGCGATCGTATTAACCTGGATGTTTCTGGACCGCCCCTCCTCCGCCAGCGCGTTCGCAAGCCCCAATATTCCGAGCTTGGCTGCGGCATAGTTGGCCTGACCGAAGTTGCCGTAGATTGCGGCTGCAGACGTGGTCATGACGATGCGGCCATAGCCCTTGTCGCGCAGTATCGGCCATGCTGCCTGCGTCACTGCCCGCGTCCCATTCAGATGGACCCGCTGAAGCAGTGTCCAGTCTTCGTCGGTCATTTTGTGGAAGCTCACATCGCGCAGGATGCCGGCATTGTTGATGACGACGTCAACGGTTCCGAAGTTGTCAACCGCGGCTTGGATGATCAGCGCGCCCTCCTCGACCGACGCATAATTTGCCACCGCCTGACCGCCCGTGGCTCGAATTTCGTCGACCACATTGTCAGCGGCTGTGGAGCAGCTGCCGCTCCCTTTCTCGTCGCCACCCAGATCATTCACCACCACCTTGGCTCCGCGCCCGCCAAACATCAGCGCGTACTGGCGCCCAAGTCCGCCTCCGGCTCCGGTCACAACCACTACCCTGCCATCGAAACGAAGCTCTTCGTCCATCGCTTGTCTGCCTCTTTTACCTGAGCGACGCATCTGCGCATTTGATCCTGTGCGAGTCAGGCACGCGGCTCCATTTCCGTCGACGCTGTCGTTTTCGTCTGAGCCTTACCGAAAGGCTTGAATGCCGGTCAGGGCGCGCGAAACAACAAGCTTTTGAATCTCCGTCGTGCCATCGGGGATGGGGCAAATGATCGCCTCACGCACCAGCCGCTCAACGATGAATTCGCGGGTGACGCCGTTGCCGCCATGGATCTGAAGCGCATCGCGCGTCGCTTCGATCGCCATTTCGGTGGCGTACCACTTGGCCATCGAGCATTCCGTCTCTGCGCGCGTGCCCGCCTGGACGAGGGATATTGCCCGGTGCGTCAACAGACGGGCTGCGTCGATCTTGGTCGCCATGATGGCGATCTTGTCGGCGATCAGCTGATGGCCGGCGATCTTCTTGCCATGCTGCGCGCGATCGCGAGCGTACGCGATCGCCTCATCCATTGCTCGCCGTGCGATGCCGATACTCCACATCGCCATATGGCAGCGGGCAATCTCGAACACTTGCAACGTATTGCGCAATCCATCGCCGACCCGGCCGATCGTGTTTGCCACCGGTACGCGGCAATCGGACAGGAATATCTGTGCAGTCGATTGGCCGTTGAGCGCCATCTTCTGGATATCGCGCACCTCATACTCACTCTCGTCACGATCGACCAGGATGTGAGTGACTTCATTTTCGCCAGTCTTGCACGTACAGATGAAGATGTCCGAGTAGGCTCCGTTGGTGATCCAGGTCTTTTCGCCATTGATGACCCAGAAATCGCCGTCTCGTACGGCGCGTGTCTTGATGGCGGCGACGTCCGAGCCGACATCGGGCTCCGAGATGCCGAGCGAAACGAACTTCTCGGCCGCGACGAGGTCGGCAAGATAGCGTTGCTTGATCGTCTCCGGGGCGAAGCGGCGGATGAGTTCTGCGCCAACCGCGTTGATGAAGCCGGGTATGGCCACATCGAGCGAGGAATAGGCGATCTCCTCGAAAATGAGCAGATGAGTGAGCCATCCCATATCAAGCCCGCCCCATTGCTCCTGATGCGGTGCGGTAATATGGCCATAGCCGGTCAGTGCTTGAGTCCATTCCTTCATGAGCGGTTTGGGGATGAATCGCTCCCCATGCCGGCGGATTTCCGGCTCAAGCTTGTTGTCGAGAAAGCGGCGGACGGTTTCCACCGCCATGCGTTGTTCATCGGACAGCTCAAAGTTCATATCGTGACCCCGTGTTTCCCTAGGCGCGCTCTGACAACTACCGGCCCAGGATCGTGACGGCGACCACCGCCTCTTCCACCCCGATGACACCTCCGCCGTTCTGCGCGATCGCGAACCGGGCATTCGGAACCTGTCGATCTTCCGCCTCGCCGCGCAATTGCAGCGCAAGCTCGTAGATTTGGCCGAGCCCGGTGGCGCCGATCGGATGTCCCTTGCATTCAAGCCCGCCCGACGTGTTTACCGGAATACGCCCACCCAGCGCCGTCTCACCGCGCTCTGCCGCGAGTCCGCCCTCGCCAGGCGGCGTCAGGCCGAGCGCCTCGATTTCAATGATCTCGCCAACCGCCGTGGCGTCATGCACCTCCGCGACGCCAATATCTTCTGGCCCCACGCCGGCCATCGCATAGGCCCGGTTCGCCGCAAGGCGGCTGACATGGTGGTCATAATCAAAGGGATCGCGCGCGGCGCCGGTTTGCAGCACAGACGCCAGGATTCTTAGCGCCCTGTCCGGGGCTGCCGACAGTTTGCGCCGACCGGCTTCGCTGCAGATGATCGCAGCGGCGGCGCCGTCGCTGATCGGGGAGCACATCGGCAGTGTGAACGGGTAAACGATCGGAGGCGCAGCGAGTACACTTTCGACGGTATATGGGAGGCGATACTGGGCAAGCAGATTGCGCGTCGAATGCATGTGATTTTTCGCCGAGACGGCCGCGATTTGCGCTTGCGTCGAGCCGTAGGTCTTCATGTGCGCGCGTGCCATCGCGGCGTATACATCCATGAAAACGCTGTAAGGCTGACTCGATGTCGTTCCTTCCGGAACATCGACGCCATTGCCCATGGCCAGCAGCTGCGCGCGGCCCGACTCGGTTTCATGCACGTCCCAAGCGCCATCGAATGCACTGAACATGAGCGCCTTGTCGGGCGAGTACATCTTCTCCGCGCCGAGCGCGAGTACGACATCCGCTGCCCCCGATCGAACATAGGCGGCGGCCATGTGCAAGGCCGTGGAAGCCGTCGCACATGCGTTTTCGACATTCACCACGGGAACGCTTGAGATGCCCATCGCTCGCGCCACGATTTCGCCGCGGATCATGTCCTGGCCCTCCATATGCCCCTGGACGCAATTGCCGAAGAAGATGGCTTCGACATCGCCGGCGGTGCATCCTGCGTCGGAAAAGGCCTGCGACGAAGCTTCGGCGCAGAGCATTTTCAGGCTCTTGTCGAACTGTTTTCCGAACGGGGTCATCCCAACCCCCATGACGAATATGTCGGTCATTCGTTGATCCATTCTTCCAATGTGTTCCGCATCCGATCAGGTCTCACCGGTCGGAAAAATCGGGCTTCCGCTTCTCCCGGAATGCCGCCAGTCCTTCGACAATGTCGTTGGACAAGGCGTAAGCAGCCATGGTTTCGAGTTCCTGACGCAGCCCGACTTCGAGCGAGCTATCCTGCGCAGCGCGGACTAGCTGCTTCATGTAGGCGAGCCCTGGCCGGCTCTTTTCTGCAAGAGATTCTACCAGCGCTTGCGCTGCCGCAATGAGATCCTCGGGAGCAACCAGTTGGGTCACGAGTCCGGCTTCCTTCATCTCGGCAGCCGAGATGGTCCCGCCGGTCATCATCAGATGTTTCGCACGCGCTTCGCCGATCTTCCTAGGGAGTCGAACCGACCCTCCACCGCCGGGCAACAGGCCGTAATTTGCATGGGCGTCGCCAAATCTGGCCGGGTGCGCGGCAATGACGAGATCACAGCACAACACCAGTTCCAAGCCGCCGGCGAGCGTAAGGCCGTTGACCGCCGCAATTATCGGAAGGCGCGACGTCTCGATCCTGTTAAAAGCCTGACCGAGCGGCGGCAGAAACAGATTTAAGCGTTCGGCGAGAGTTTGTCCGCCTGTTCCATCGCCAATTGCGAGCAGATCCGCGCCAGCGCAAAACGCCCGTCCGGCGCCGGTAAGAATGCAAGCGCGCACCGTCGCATCTGCTTCCGCTGCCTCGATCGCTGCGGCGAGTTCCTCGGCCAAAGCCAACGACAGACTGTTCAACGCTGCCGGCCGGTTGAGGGTCACCCAAAGCGCTGGGCCGCGTTGCTCAACCAGGATGTATTCATAGTCCATTGCAGTCTCCCGCGCGCCGGCAGGCGGTCACCGGAATAGAGGATGTGGCTAGGATGGCTGCGTCGGTCATGCCCCCGAAATGCGCCGGTCCTGGCCCGCCCAATAGGGCTCTCGAAGCTTTGAACGAAGCACCTTTCCGACATTGCTCAACGGCAGTGGCTCGGCGGTAAAAACGACCTTGCTTGGCTTTTTTGCGGAGCCCAGACGCTGGCGCACCAAATCTATTATCTCGGTCTCCGTGATTTGTGCTCCGGGCTTGACACGCACCATTGCAAGCGGCGTTTCACCCCATTTTTCATGGGGCACGCCAAAGACCGCGACCTCGAGTACACCGGGATGGTCGGCAATTACGTTTTCGATTTCGGTGGGATAGATATTGAAGCCGCCTGACACGATCATGTCGTTGTTGCGATCGAGCAGATACAAAAATCCGTTTGTGTCGATCATGCCGACATCGCCGGTTTTGACCCAGCCATCTTCCATGCGCCGGGCGGTTTCCTCCGGATCGTTCCAGAATTCCTCCATCTGGCCATTTTCGAACCGTGCGACGATCTCGCCGGGCTCGTTTGGTCCCAGCACCTTTCCGTCCTCGTTACGGATTTCGATATCGGCGCCACTCATGGGACGTCCGACCGCCCGAATTGGGGCAGAACCTTCAAATTCGCCGAACCACTCGTTGGGCCCCATAGACGCGATGGGCAGGATTTCGGTCTGTCCATAGCCCGAATGAAGAACATGATTCCCGAATATCTGGCACGACTTGCGAAGCGTCGGCTCGGAGATCGGCGCTGAAGCACTCAGCAGAAACTTCAAATTCGGAAAGTGGCGGCCATATGCCCCGTCGTGATGCACTATGGCATTGAGCATGGTGGGGGCTACAAAGGCATGGCTGATCCGTTCCTGCTCGAGAGTGTCAAGAAAGGACGCTGGATCGAAGCCGTCCATCATCACGTTGCGGGCGCCGCAATACCAGGCCGGCACGAACAGGAAGCCCGATGCATGGGACAACGGGCCGACATGCAGAATGGCATCCCCTGGGGCCACTTGGGGGCCGATGCTGAAAAATGCGGCGGAGATCGTCATCCATGAACGGTGCCGATAGGCAACGCCCTTGGGTTTGCCCGTCGTGCCGCCGGTGTGGCGGATGACACAATAGTCCTCCGGCGCGACGACGGGATCAGGATCCCGGTCCGAGGCTGTCGCCAACCAATTCTCATAGTTGTGATCGCGGATAATGATCCGCTCAAGCGTCGGAGCTTGGGCATCCAGCCCCGCCAACTCCGAAGCCAATGCCTCATCGACCAGCGCCAACCGAGATCCGGTACTCGCGATCATATGGGCGTGCGCTTCACATCGGTTGCGCGCATAGAGAGGAACACGCGTATAGTTTCCAATGGCAGCCGCCAGTATGATGTCGGCGGCCTCGATGGAGTTCTTCTCCAGCGTAGCAATCCGGTCACCCGGTTGAAGGCCGCACTCCGCAAGAGCATTTGCGAGCTTCACGCCGCGCAACCAGGCTTCCGAGAAAGTCAACCGCCTGTGGCCGTGAACGAGAGCCTCTTGCTGGGCGAAATAACGTGCGGCGCGACGTATTTGCGTACGGACGTCCATCAGCCGCGCTCCTCTAAGGCGCTCGCCCACAATGGCGCAGTCGACACATAATAAACTGACATGCGATAGGCCTCTCCGGACTTCTTTTCGTAAGCATCTGTGTCTGCAGCATTGATCCAATCGTCCAATTCAATATTCTGCGATGCTATTCTTGCTGCTCATATTATCGTGCCGGATCATGTCGGCGGCTTTCTCGCCGATCATGATGCAGGTTGCATTGGTGTTGCCGTTGACGACTGATGGCATGATCGAGGCATCGGCCACGCGGATATTTGCGAGGCCGTGAACGCGCAGGCGGTTGTCGACCACCGCCATCTCGTCGGTGCCCATCTTGCATGTTCCCACCGGATGATAAGCATGATTGGCTTCTGCCCGGATATAGGCGTCGATCTCTTCATCAGTTTCAAGGTAGCGGTCAGGATAGAGAGGCCGTTTCATCATCGCCTTCATGCGATCCGAATGCAGGATCTCCTGCACGACACGGAAGGCATTGCGCAACGTCTTGAGGTCGTCGGGATGACTCAAGAGATTGAGGTCCATCTTGGGATCGGATTCGGGGTTTGAGTCATGTAAGGCAACCCAGCCGCGGCTCTTTGGGCGCCCAATATTGAGAATGATCGTATAGCCCCATTTCGTCATCAGCTTGTAGTCGCGCGCATGGTCGCGATAGGCGAGCGGCACGACATGGACCTGGCAGTCCGCCCGGTTCTGCCCCGGCGCGGATCGCAAGAAACCGCCTGCAGCCGTGGGCGGCGATGCCAGCCAGCTTTTCCTTTGCGTGAGATACTGGAATAGGTCTCGCACGGTCTTGAGCGCGCCAACGACATTGAGTGCGATCCCGAGCCGCTTCTTCGACTGGTAGCTCAGCATCAGGTCAGGATGGTCGTGAAGATTCTGGCCGACACCGGGAATATCATGAATCACTTCGATTCCATGCTTCTCCAACTCATCACGCGGTCCGATACCGGAAAGCATCAACAGTTGGGGCGAATTATAGGCGCCGCCGCTGACAATGACTTCCTTTTCGCACGGGATCGTCTTCAACTGCCCGTCCTGGGAATACTCGACTGCCACCGCGCGGTTGCCCTCAAACCTGATACGATGGACGCGGGCATGTACTTCGACGCGGAGGTTGCCGCGCCTGCCCATCACCGGATCAAGGTAACACGCCTTCACGCTGGCGCGCTTCCCGTCCTTCACGGTAAACTGATAGATGCCGACACCTTCCTGGCTGGCACCATTGAAGTCCGGATTGGCTTGATGGTCCAGTCCAGTCGCCGCCTCGATGAAAGCATCATAGACATCGAATTCGCGCTTGCCGTTGGATACGTGAAGCGGTCCCGACGAGCCGTGAAACTCATCCTCACCGCGCTCATTATTCTCAGCCTTGCGGAAATAGGACAGGACATCGTTGTAACCCCAGCCGTCGTTGCCGAGTTCGGCCCAGTGGTCGAAATCCGACCGGTCGCCGCGGATATAGACCATCCCGTTCATACCGCTCGATCCACCCAGCATCTTCCCGCGCGGATTGTAGAGGCGGCGGTCGTTGAGCGCCTTTGAAGGGTCGGTGTTGAACCGCCAGTTGAGCGTATTGATCCGATAGTCTTGGATCAGCGCCGCAAAAGCGCCGGGCGTGGACACAAGCGGCGAGGTGCCTGGGCCGCCTGCCTCGAGCAGGCAAACGGTGACATCGGGGTCCTCGGACAACCGGCTGGCGATAACGCCGCCCGACGACCCACCTCCAATAATTACATAGTCAGCCATTTGCTTCCCTTGTCATTCGACCCATGCTGGCGACCCGGCGTCATGCAACATGCCAGCATCAACCGCCGCAGCCACGTCAGAGGATCTTTTCGAAGATGTTGAGTAGTCCTTCGGTCTTGCTCGAATAGGGTGGCAGAAGTTGACCAAGCAGGCTGAGTTTCGGCTGAGAGAACACCGGCTTGTAATGAGTGAAGCGCTCGAAACTGGCGACGCCGGTATAGGCACCGATGCCGCTCTGTCCGATGCCACCGAAAGGCAGCCGGCGCTGGAAGACGTGCATGACCGTGCCGTTGAGAGTCACGCCGCCAGCGTGCGTTTCGGAAATGATCTTGCGCCGTTCCTCACTTTCGTCGCCAAAATAATAGAGCGCCAGCGGGCGCTCATGCCGGTTTACGTAGCGAATGAGCTCGTCTTCGGAGCGATATGGCATGATCGGCAGGATCGGTCCGAAAATCTCCTCCTGCATCATCGCCATGTCATCGGTAACGTCGAGAACCGCCAACGGCACGATCCGATGCCGTTCAGGAAGCGTTCCATCGCCGTTGTCCGAGAGGTTGAGCACCGTCGCGCCCTTGGCTTCGGCATCATCGAGCAAACCTTGGAGCCGCGCGAACTGTCGGTCATTGATGATACTGGTGAAATCGGGGTTGCTTGCCGCGTTGGGGTAGCATTTGGCAACCTGAGCGCGGAGTGCGGCGACGAAGCTTTCCATCTGATCGACATGGACGAAGGCATAGTCAGCGGCGATGCAGGTCTGGCCGGCGTTGAGCAGCTTGCCGAACACTAAGCTTTCACAGACTTGTGCAAGCGATGCACCCTTGCCCACGATGGCAGGGCATTTGCCGCCAAGTTCCAGAGTAACAGGTGTAAGGTTGGCAGCCGCCGCTTCATAGACTTTGCGGCCAACCGCGGGTGAACCGGTGAAGAGAATATGGTCGAAAGGTAGGGCCGTCATCGCCTGTGCCATGTCGGGCCCGCCCTGGACAATCGCGAATTCCTCTTCGGCGAAATACCGGCGCACAAGCCGCTCGCTGGCTTCGGCGGCGTTGGCGGAAACTTCGCTCGGCTTTGCGATCACGCGGTTGCCGGCCGCCAATGCACCGGCCGCGCCAACGAATATGGTGCCGAGCGGATAGTTCCACGTGCCGAGAACGCCCACCACACCTAGGGGCTGGGGGACCAGGCGCGATGAACCGGGAAGGCCGAAGATGTCAGTCTTCACCCGCCGCGGCCTCAGCCACGTCTTCAGATTGCGGCGCGCAAATTTAATTTCCGATATGCCAAGCATCAGGTCGAGCAGGATAGTCTCGTAGCGGGATCGAATGCCGAAATCGGCGGCAACGGCATCGACCAATTCGTCTCTGTGCTGCTCAAATATCCGGCCAAGGCGCCCGAGCAGGTCCATGCGTTCTTCGTAGCTGCGCGAAACCTGCTCACGCGTCCCTTCGCGTTGGGTCGCGAAAATTCGTTCCAGCTCAGTTCTGTTCCGAGACGCATCCACGTTAAATCGTCCGGAGGCGCGCTGGCCGCTCGGCGCTGCTCGCCTGGGCGGTGCTTTCAGCTGCGCCGATCTCAGTGATCACAGCGCGCTCGATTCTGTACGCCGTGCCGATGAATGAGGGACCGTTGCCGGTGGAACGCATCATGGATGCTCCTCGGTCTGAAAGTCAGGTCGAAAAAATCGGGGGCAGCGGGCGGGAGAGGATGCCCGCCGCCCCCGTCGCAGCAGCGATCAGAACTTGACTGTCGCTTCGACGCCATAAGTGCGCGGCATGCCGCGGTTCAGATAATCGTAGCCGAACACGTTCAAGTTGAGGCCGTAGGTGTAGTAATATTTGTCGAACAGATTCTTCGCCCACAAGCTAACCGACATATTGTCGTGCGCATAGGTTAATCGCGCATTGGCGAGCCAGTAGCCCGGATTTGCGCATGTAATCGCCTTACCCGCGAGCGTTATGTTCGATCCCGCTGGGGGTGTATCGCACGGTGTCTGCCCATAATTCTTGAACGGATCAAAATAGTACTTGCCCATGTAGGACGCATCACCGCGCAAGGTCAGCTTGTTGGTGCCGTCATCGATCATATCCCAGTCGAATCCGGCCTGGAACGTAACCTCCGGCGCGTTCGGGAAGGGATTGCCGTTGACGTTCAATGTCGGGCTGGCCGGGTTTGCCGGATCGATCACATTGCCTTTGTACTTGCTGTTGAGATAGCCCAGCGAAGCATCGAAACGCAACGTATCGGCCACCTGCCAGGCGAGTTCGGCCTCGCCACCGAACAGGCGACCATTGGCGCTGCGCGTGAAGGTTGTAGCGCCGACCACCTGCGTTACTTGGTGATTCGAATACTCGTAGTAGAAGCCCGCGAGGTTAAGTTGGACGCGGCGATCGAACAGCCGGGTTTTGAGCCCCGCCTCATATGCATTCACCTTTTCAGGCTGGATATAATAGACTTGATTGACGCCCTGATAGGCAAGCCCGTTGAAGCTGCCGCTGCGGTAACCGCGACTGTACTGGAGATAGCCCATGATATCATCGGCGAACTCATAGCTGACATTGATACGGCCGGTTAGCCTGTTTGCCTTTTCGCGCTGCTCAAGCGGCGCGAGATTGGGGTTGTATGGATTGCTGTAGGGGATCAGGTTGACAACCGGCGTCGTACCGTCGAGCGCATAGAGGAAAGTGCTGCCGTTAAGGTAATTGACCTTATCCTGGGTGTAGCGTGCACCCACCGCCACGGTCAGCCGCTCGGTCGCTTTCCAGGTTACGTCGCCGTAGATCGCCTTCGAGGGGCGCGACACGTCAAAACGCTGTTCGCCGAGGATCGGGGTGAACGGAGGCGCGCCTGCCCCGGCGCAGCCCGCCGAAAAGCTACCCCCCATGCCGCCATTGCCCGTATTATTGATCGCGATGTCGGTCTGGAGTGCAATCAGCGAGCGTGCATCAAGGAAGCCGTTGGGATTGATCTCGATCGCGTCGCAGAATCCGGCATCGCCAGGCCCCAACGCCGGATTGGCGGCAAAGGCTGGGATATAGCGGATCGCGTCGGGCGTTCCGATTGCGGCGTTATTGTAGCTGCCCGGAAGACCGGCGCCAAGCAGCAGCGGCCTCAGCGCCCCGAAAAAGTCCGGGTAGTTGACCGTCTTGACCTTGTCCCTGCCATAATAAAGGCCGGCAATGATATCGAGGCGGTCGTTCGAATAGCTGAAACGCAGGTCCTGGTTGAAATTCTTGCTCGTCGACGTGTAGCCGATCGAGCAGAGATCGGCTGGGCCGCCATCGCAATCATCAGGATTGTTGATATAGTCGCCGGTGTCGTAGCCGGTAATCGAGGTGACGGAGAATTGGTCGCTGACATCCCATTTGATGTTGAGGGCTATCCCTTTCGACTTGCTGATGTTCTTACCTACCCGATCAACTGCGACCTCATTGTCACGCAGCAACCGCCCGCCTAGGAAAGGTTGCGGATCGTAACGCGAATAGCCGAGCGCATCCTGCCCGCCCGCGAGTTGACCACCTGCATAGGGCGCGGTGCCCCATGGATCGTCCTTCGCGGCATAGAGCTTCAAATTGATGTCGAGATCGGGATCGGGCCGGAAGCGGATCGAGATGCGACCGCCGATCGTATCGGTGGTCCCTAGGTCGCGCTCATTCCCAGGCAGTACATTGCGCTGCCAACCATCCCCTTTTGCAAAAGTACCGGCGACGCGGACGCCCAAGATGTCGGGAACCAGCGTCGCTTCAGCGGCGCCCTGCACCGTGAAAGTGTCGTAATTGGCATAGCCGGCGGTCAGATAGCCATTGGCCTCTCCCAGATCCGGCTTGCGCGTGAAGAAGCTGATCGCGCCACCCGTGGTGTTGCGACCGTAGAGTGTTCCTTGCGGTCCGCGCAGTACCTCGACCCGGTCGATGTCATAGAGTTGCAGGCCATGGCTCGCCCGGAAGCTCTGATAGACTTCATCGACATAGACGCCAACCGGCGACGCAGTGGAGGCGGAAAATTCGTTCGCCACTGAAATCCCGCGCAGCGAGAAATTCGGTTGGGTGCGACCATAGGGAGTGGTGACTTGCAGGCTGGGGATCGCGCCCATCAAGTCTGAGGTCTCCGTGATGCCGCGCGTGCGCAGCGTCTCGCCGCCTATGGCGGAAACGGCGGCTGGAACATCCTGCAAATTCTGTTCGCGCTTCTGCGCCGTGACGACGATTGTCTCAAGGCCACCTTCCTGCGCCTCGGGCTTTTCGCCCTGCGATGCAGCGTCCTGGGCATGTGCCGGCACTGCAAGCGCACACGCGATCGATAGCGCGGTGGCACAAAGCAAATTTGTCCTAAAGGCTGTGACCATGACTGTCCTCCCCACGGCATTTTTTGATGTGGCGCCATTTGCCGCGCCTTGGGGCTCATCGTCCAATTCAATTTGTTGGCGAACTATTCCTCCCACTCATTGATTAAGGACTGATGAGCCTGCACCGCTGACGCTTCGTGGCGACGCAAATAACCCCATATATTTCATTGAATTAGTCACGCTGAGCGCGTCCATCGGGACGGATGCGCGCGTTCTGCTCGCCCCAATCGAGCCCTTCCAGACGATGTATCGGCGTAATTGGCGGTCCCGGCGGTTTCCCTTGTCGAGTTGCAAGGGGAATCAGCTATGATGAGATGTAGTGAGATACGGTTTCTTGGAGTTCATTCTACTATTCGCGGATGCATCTAAGTAGCTGATATTTCTAACAACTATGGCAGAAAACCGCGCCTCTAAATCGGCGGTTCTGACTTTTGAGGCTCATCGCGAAGCCGCCCGAAGGGGGCGTTGCCAATACGGCTGTCTCTGGTCGCTTGGTGGCAGGTGCTGGATGGGAGCGGAACAGCGCATGAATTGTGAGAACTCGATAGGATTCTTCTCGACATTCGACACTGCGGTTGCCGCGTCGATCACGTCGGCCCAGTCTTGGAGCATCCGCCTTCGCGGTGTGAGATAGAGCGCACTGTTGTAAGCGCCGCGCACCTCATCCTCGTCCTCGTGAGCGAGCGCCATCTCGATCCAATCCGGCTTGTAGCGTTCGGCTTCGTTCGCCCAGGTCGAGCCGAGCCCCCTAAACCCATGTACCGTCTGCCGATGGAGATACCCCATCCGATAACAGGCATAGATCATGGTGTTCTCGGAAATAGACTTTCCAGGCTTGGCTCCGGGAAAGAGGAACGCATCGTTCGTCGCCTGCAAGCGGCGCTGAACGATCATTGCGGCCTGGCGGGACAGCGGAACAAGATGCTCACGTTCCATCTTCATGCGCTCCGGCGACAGACGCCATAGCGGGTTCGGTCCATAGAGATCCTCGAACTCGTCCCTGGCCGCGAAGCGGGTTTCGCTGGTTCGGACCCATGTGAGCAAGGTGAACAGCAGCGCGTCACGGGTGATCTCGCGGCGGCGCGGCGTGTCCTCGCCGTCATAGGCGAAGATCGCTCGCACCAGCTTCGGAAACTCCGCGAGCGGCACGCGCGCCATGTGCCTGACGGGCGGCTTGGGCTTGAGCGCATCGTTGAGGCCGAGCGTCGGATCGATGGTCGCCCAGCCGCTCGCGATCGCGAAGCGATAGATCTGGCTGACGTTCTGCTTGAGGCGACGGGCGATATCGAGGGCGCCGCGCGCTTCGACCGCGCGGATCATCTCGAGAATCTCGGGCGGGTCGATTTCCGTGATCGGACGCTTCCCGATGACCGGAAAGACGTCGCGCTCCATCCGGTTGATGACGCGCAGGGCATGGGCCGAGTCCAGCCCTTCAATACGATTGGCGTGCCAGGCCCGCGCAATCTCTTCGAACAGCTTGAGCGCGGCCCTCTGCTTCTTCGCCCGCTTCCTGGCCTCGGCGGGGTCCTCACCCTGATCGAGCAGCCGCTTGGCTTCGGTCCGCTTCTCGCGGGCGATCGCCAGCGTGACGGTCGGATATTTGCCGAAGCTCAGCAGTTTTTCCTTGCCGTCGAAGCGGTATTTCAGGCGCCAGAGCTTCGATCCGTTCGGCTGGACGAGCAGGTGCAGGCCTTCTCCATCGGACAGCTTGTAGGGGCGCTGCCGCTTGGTGGCGTATTTGACCTCAAGTTCTTTCAAAGCCATCTGGGGGTATCGCCTGTTTTGGGGACAGCCGAAAAATACCCCCAAAATACCCCCAATCCAAATCGCCGTGGGTGGCCGCAGCCGGTCGCACCGGGACGCCGGCGTACGCAACGGGACGCGAAAAATATTTGATTTTCCTCGAAAAATGTCTGCCAGTGGCCTCAGTGGGTCACTGGTGGACAATCCGGGTTGGTAGCGGAGGAGGGACTCGAACCCCCGACACGCGGATTATGATTCCGCTGCTCTAACCACCTGAGCTACTCCGCCCCAAAGTCGGCCTTTGCGGGCATGCTCGAACGGGCGCGGGGCCGCGTGAGCAGGCGGCGCATTTAGGGCGCGTCCGGCAGGCGGTCAACTGCTGGTTTCTGCTCCTGCGCGGAGATTGTCCGCAGTGCCGGCGGCGGCGTTCATCCGGCCGATCTTGGCCGACAGGCCGCGATTGAGCGCCCCCGAGAGAGCGCTGCCAACCTCCGGGACCTCGCGGGCGAACTGACCCAGCGCGTCGCGGTCGAACTGGACGATCCGCATCGGCTCGCCGGCGACCACCGTGGCGCTCGCACGCTCGCCCGACAGCACGCTCATCTCGCCGAGGAAATCGCCGACGGTGCATTCGCCGACCTTGCGTCCGGAGACATCGACGCCTGCCGTGCCCCGGGCGATGTAGATCAAGGGGGGGTCGAGCTGCCCCTGTTCCATCAGCACCTCGCCTTGGCGGATGTCGCGCCAGGTCAGGAGATCGCGCAACCGCCGTTGCTGCGACTGGTCGCTGATCTGGAGAATGTGATCGAACAGCGCCTGTTCTTCGGTCAGCATTACCCCGCGACGCGCCCTACGGATCAGCAATGCGAGCTGGACCCCGTTGGCGAGCACGAACAGCAGAGCGAGCAGGAATGCGAGCGCGGGCGCATCGTTCTGCATGAGGTAAGCAAGCGCGGCGACGCCTCCGCCCAGCAGGAAGACGCGCAATGCCCGGATCGAGGTCATCAGGACCCCGGCGAACATGAGGATGCCCGCGAGCCAGAGGAGCATGTCCCCGCCGGCCAACATTTCGCTGGTTTCTGTCTGCATTACCGCTGTCCCCTACAGCCTGATCATCGCCCCTGCCCCCGGAACGACCACTCGCCGAGATGGTCCCAGGGCCCCCCTCTATATCGGAAAAGTCCCAGACCGCGAAACCGGAACTGCCGCGGCTCGATGGCGCCAACAAGTTCGGCCTGGAGCGCCTTCGCCTCGCGCGCAGAGACCTTGTTCTGGATGGTCACGTGCAGCCGCGGGCGATGCTGGTCCTGTCCGGTCAGCATTCCGTGGAAATGATCGGCGATCAGGTCGCGCAGGTCGAGCATCCCCGGGCTCGCCAGCTTGAGGGCCGTTCCGCCGCCGAGACTCATCAGCCCTTCCAGATGTGCCTCCACAGGTGCAAGTTCCGCGCAGAGCCTCGCCAGCACGCTGCGCGCCTCCCCTTCGCACTGCGGCGGCAACGCGTGGAATAGGGTGACGTGCGCTTCGAGATAATTGCGTTCGGGCGGGAAATGCGCATCACGCAAACGCGTGGCGAAGGCGTGGAGATCCTTGGGCAGAAGCGCCGTGACGATCAGAGCGCCGTCAGCCATCGCCGAACGACATCCGCTTCACATTTCTCCGCGCTCGCGGCGCAGGGCGAACCATTTCTGGACGTTGCGGTTGTGCTCCTCGAGCGTGCGCGCGAAAGCGTGGCCTCCGCTGCCGTCGGCAACCATGTAACGTGCTTCGGTCGGCGCCGGGTCGAGCACCGCACGGATGCTCTCGCGTCCCGGATTGGTGATCGGGCCCTTGGGCAGGCCGACCATGGAGTAGGTGTTGTAATCGTTGACGGCAGCGATCTCCGACTGGCGGATACGCCGACCGAGCGGCTTGCCCTTCGTGATCGGGTAGATGATCGTCGGATCGGCCTGGAGCAGCATCCCGTCCTTCAGGCGGTTCGAGTAGAGCCCCGCGACCATGCGCCGTTCCTCCGGCACCCCGGTTTCCTTCTCGACGATGGCGGCAAGGCTCAGCGCCTCTTCGACCGAGTCGACGGCGATCCCCGGCTTGCGTTGAGGCCATGCCTCGGCGAGGAAATTGCGCATCGCCGCCTGCATGCGCGCGAGCACCGCGGCCCGGCTTTCTCCGCGCTCGAAATCGTAGCTGTCGGGCAGCACCGACCCTTCCTCGGGCACCGGGATTTCGCCCGTCAGCAGCGGCTCGGCCATCAGCCGCTCGTAGACGTAGATCGACGGCAGACCCTCGGGAATGGTGATCAGCCGCCGGACCGGCTGACCGTGCTGGAGGGTATCGAGGATCGATGCCTGGCTGGCATTGGCCGCCAGAGCGAACTCGCCGGCTTGGACCGGGTCGCCCGAACCGAGGATTTTTGCGCGCAGCAAGAAGTCGTCGGAATCGGCGATAATCCCTTCCTCTTCGAGCTTCTCCGCCACCGAGGTGAGCGTCGCGCCCGATGGGACGATGAAGCCGGTCTCTTCCTCGATTTGCGCCGAGCCCCACCAGCCTGCGGCCAGCCACAGCGCGCCCAGCGCCAGCACGAGCGCAAGCGCGGCCGCGGCGAGGCAGCCGATGCGTTTCATGTCAGGCGACCTTCTTGACGATCAGCGAAGCGTTGGTCCCGCCGAAACCGAAGCTGTTGTTGAGGCAAGCCTCGACTTCGCGCTTCTTCGCCTCGAGCGGAACCAGATCGACACCTTCGGTGCCCTCGTCCGGGTCCTCGAGGTTGAGCGTCGGCGGCACGATCTGGTCGCGGATCGCGAGAATGCAGAAGATTGCTTCCACAGCACCTGCACCACCCAGCAGATGTCCGATGGCGGATTTGGTGCTGCTCATGCTGGCGCCGCACAGATCGTCGCCCAGCACGCGCTTGACCGCGCCCAGTTCGATCGTGTCGGCCATGGTCGAGGTGCCGTGGGCGTTGACGTAGTCGATATCGCAGGCCTCGAGCCCGGCCTTGCGCAACGCCATCCGCATGGCCAGTTCCGCGCCCCGGCCCTCCGGGTGGGGGGCAGTAACGTGGTAGGCGTCGCCCGACAGACCGTAGCCGACCACCTCGGCATAGATCTTCGCGCCGCGGGCCTTGGCGTGCTCGTATTCCTCGAGAACCACCACGCCCGCGCCTTCGCCCATCACGAAGCCGTCGCGGCTCCGGTCGTAGGGGCGGCTGGCTTCCTTGGGCCGGTCGTTCATGCTCATGTTGAGCGCCTTGGCCTGCGCGAAGCCGGCGACGCCGAGCGGGTTGATCGTGCTTTCCGCACCGCCCGCCAACATGATGTCGGCATCGCCGTCCTTGATCATCCGCGCCGCATCGCCGATCGAATGGGCCCCGGTCGAACAGGCGGTGACGACCGAATGGTTGGGCCCCATCAGACCGTACTTGATCGACACCTGGCCGCTGGTGAGATTGATCAGCCGCCCGTGGACGAAGTGCGGGGACACCCGGCCCGGTCCGCGCTCCGCCAGGACCAGCGATTCGCTCTCGATACCCGGCAGTCCACCGATGCCCGACCCGATCGAGACCCCGGCACGCTCCTTGGTGGCGTCGTCCATGTCCTCGAGACCGGCGTCTTCCAGCGCTTGCCCGGCCGCATCGATCGCGTAGACGATGAAGGGATCGACCTGGCGCTGCACCTTGTGATCGACGCGCTTGTTGGGATCGAAACCCCATTCGTGATCGGCAGGCTTGACCTCGCAGGCGATGGTGCATTTCTGCCCCTCGGTGTCGAAGCGGGTGATCGGCCCGGCCCCGCTTTCGCCCGCGATCAGGTTTTTCCAGGTCGTCTCGACATCGCCGCCCAAGGGGGTGACGAGGCCAAGACCGGTGACGACCACACGACGCATATCAGTCTCCAAACGCAAGACAGGCTCGCACCCTTCCGGGCCGAGCCTGCCGGAGCCCGAAAGGGCACTTGGGGTGGATCAGCCCTTGTGCTCTTCGATGTACTTGGTGGCATCGCCCACGGTGGAGATGTTTTCCGCCGCATCGTCGGGGATTTCCACGCCGAATTCTTCCTCGAAGGCCATCACCAGTTCGACGATGTCGAGGCTGTCCGCCCCCAGATCGTCGATGAAGCTGGCATCCTGGGTGACCTTGTCGGCCTCGACGCCGAGATGCTCGACGACAATCTTCTGCACGCGGTCGGCAGTATCGCTCATAGGTGGGCCCTCTTTCCTGCAGGGTTTGCTGAATTGCATTTCGCCCTAATGAACGGGAGGCGCATGCGCAAGGGGCTGCGCTGGCAAGATCGGAGAGGGTTTTGCTGTAAAGAGCTCTTGACACATCCTGAGCGCGCGATAGCTTGGATGAATATCGAATCGGGAGGTTTCTTATGAAAAGATTCGCACGCTTCGTCGCGCTGATGCTGGCCACCGCATCGCCTCTTTCGGTGCTGGCCCAGGAAGCACCGGCGACGGTCTCGCAGCCAAGCGAAGCCGAAGTCATCGAGACCGGCACCGGTGCGGTGATGGCCCCGGTCCCCGGCTGGGCGCAAGAGCGCCGCGGAGACTTGCTGGTCTTCACTGCTCCGGAGGGCGATGCCACCGCGGCAGTCGTTCCGGTGACGGGGGCGAGCAGCGGGGCCGAGGCCGTGGAACGCGCCTGGGCCAAGTTCGACCCGAGCTTCGACCGCAAAGTGCTGATCGCGCAGGACCCGCCCGCGCGGGACGGGTGGGAAGCGAACACCGTGGTCTCCTACGACACTTCGCCGGCGGAAAAGCTCGCTTTGCAGGCGATCGCGCTGCGCAAGGGAGAGGAGTGGACCGTGATACTTTTGCGCGGCGCGGTGAGCACCGTCGCCAAGCGCGGGGCGCAACTCGGCCAGGCTTTCGGCTCGCTCCACCCTGCGGATTTTCAGAAAGAAAGCTTCGCCGGCAAGGAAGCGAACGCGCTGACACCCGCTCGCGTCGCGGAACTCACAGGTTTTGTCGAGCAGGCGATGGCCGGGCTGGAGGTTCCCGGCGTCGGCCTCGCGCTGATCGAGGACGGCGAGATCGTCTGGGAAGGCGGCCTCGGCGTTACGGAGCTGGGCGGAACCGAGGCCGTCAACGAGAACACCTCCTTTATGATTGCCTCCAATACCAAGGGCATGGCCACGCTGCTGCTCGCCACGCTGGTCGACGACGGGGCGCTCGCATGGGATCAGAAGGTCACCGAGGTGTATCCGGAGTTTCGCCTGGGCAGCGAGGCGACGACCGACAGCGTGCTGATCGAACACCTGATCTGCGCCTGCACCGGGCTGCCGCGCAAGGACATGCAGTGGGTGATGAACACCAGCGCCGCCACGCCCGCCAGCGACACTTTCGTCCAGCTCGCCGCGACGGAACCGACCAGCGGATTTGGCGAGGTATTCCAGTATAACAATCTGATGGCCAGCGCGGCGGGCTACATCGGCGGCCATCTGGTCCATCCCGAGATGGAACTGGGCGCAGCCTTCGACAGTGCGATGGAAGAGCGGATTTTCGAACCGCTGGGCATGACGCGGACGACCTTCGACTTTTCCGAAGCGATGGCCGAGAACTGGGCTCGTCCCCATTCGCGCGGCTACGCCGGGCCCGTCGAGGAAGCGCCGATGGACTGGAACAGTATGGTCTACCCCTACCGACCCGCGGGCGGAGCCTGGTCGACCGCGCACGACATGGCGCTTTACACGCTGAACGAGCTCGACCGCGGTGCACTTGCCGATGGGGGAAGGCTTGTTTCCGAAGACAGCCTGCTCAAGCGGCGTCAGCGCTATGTCCCCACCGGCGACAACTCATGGTACGGGATGGGGCTGATGGAAAGCACCGGCCTCGGCAAGGCGGTGTATTCGCATGGCGGCAGCCTGCTGGGCTACAAGAGCAATTTCTGGTTCATTCCCGAAGACCGCATCGGTGCGGTCTTGCTGACCAATTCGGACACCGGGCAGACCCTGCTCGGACTGTTCGAGCGCAAGCTGATGGAAATCATCTACGACGGGAAGGCAGAAGCTGCGGAAAACCTGGCTGCCGCCGTCAGCCTCGGTGCCGAGGCCCGCGCCAAGTCCCGCGAGATGATCAGCGAGAACGGCGACCCGGAAGTTCTCGCGGGTCTGGCCCCGCGATACGCCAATCCCGAGCTTGGCCCGCTGACGATTACCCGCGAGGGCGAGATGACCTACGGCACGATGACATCCGGCCGGACAGCGCTCGGAACCATGGCAAACGAGGACGGAACCCATTCCATCGTCATGACCACGCCTGGCATGTTCGGACTGCCGCTTGTCATCGCCGAACGCGATGGCAAGCGTGCGCTGATCCTCAACGACGCGCAGCACGAATATGTTTTTCTCGAGGATACCGACTGAGATATTGTTTTCGCGGAGATAAGGGACCCAACGGGGGCGCGGAGCGAGCCGCGCCCCTTATTGCTGTTCAGCCTTCGTCCGCATCGGGTGATTGGTCCCGGTCCGTGGCGTTGCTGTTCATATCGGTCGCCTCGGCACCGGACGCATTCTCGACCGCTTCGCGCGCCTTGGGGGTCAGCTGGATGTGGACGTCGCGCAGCTGCTTCGCCTCGACCACGCTCGGCGCGCCCATCATCAGATCCTGCGCGCGCTGGTTGAGCGGGAAGGCGATGACCTCGCGGATGTTCGGCTCATCGGCGAGCAGCATGACGATACGATCGATGCCCGGGGCCGAGCCGCCGTGCGGCGGAGCGCCGAGCTTGAACGCCTCGATCATGCCGGAGAAGTTCGCGTCGACTTCCGCTTGCGAATAGCCCGCGATTTCGAAAGCCTTGTACATGATGTCCGGCCGGTGGTTCCGGATCGCGCCGGAGGAAAGCTCATAGCCGTTGCAGACGATGTCGTACTGCCAGGCGAGGATGTCGAGTGGGTCTTTGCTGTCCAGCGCTTCCATCTCGCCCTGCGGCATCGAGAAGGGGTTGTGGCTGAAATCGACCTTCTTGAGATCCTCGTCCCACTCGAACATCGGAAAATCGACGATCCAGCAGAACTTGAAGCAATCCTTCTCGATAAGATCGAGTTCTTCGGCCACTCGGGTGCGCGCGGCGCCTGCCAGCTTCGCCGCGTCCTTCTCCTTGCCCGCTGCGAAGAATAGCCCGTCGTTCTCGCCGAGGCCGAGTTCGGCGTAGAGCTTTTCCATCCCCTCGGCGCCGTGGTTCTTGGCGATCGGGCCGCCGAACTCGAAGGCTTTTCTGGTGACGTAACCTAGGCCCGCAAAACCTTCCTTGCGCGCCCAGTCGTTCATGTCGTCGAAGAACTTGCGGCTCTTTTCGTGCGTGTTTGGCGCGGGGATCACCCGCACCCTGCCCCCACCGCCGACGATCTTCTCGAACAGGCCGAAGCCGCTCGTCTCGAAATGCCCGGTGACATCGCTGATCTCCAGCGGATTGCGCAGATCGGGCTTGTCGCTGCCGTATTTCAGCATCGCCTCGGCATAGGGGATGCGCGGAAACTCGCCCGCCGGCGTGACGCTCTTGCCGTTCGCGAACTCCTCGAACACCCCTGCGAGCACCGGTTCGATCGCCTGGAACACGTCCTCCTGGGTGACGAAACTCATCTCGAAATCGAGCTGGTAGAATTCCGGGCTGCGGTCTGCGCGCAGGTCCTCGTCGCGGAAGCAGGGGGCGATCTGAAAATAGCGGTCGAACCCCGCCACCATCAGGAGCTGCTTGAACATCTGCGGCGCTTGCGGGAGCGCGTAGAAGCGGCCCGGGTGGAGCCGGCTGGGGACCAGATAGTCGCGCGCGCCTTCGGGGCTCGAAGCGCCGAGGATGGGCGTCTGAAATTCGGAGAAACCCTGCGCAATCATCCGGTTGCGAAGCGACGTTATCACGCGATTTCGCAGCATGATGTTGGCGTGGACCCGCTCGCGCCTGAGATCGATGAACCGGTACTTCAGGCGCACCTCTTCCGGGTAATCCTCCGCCGAATTGACGATGAGCGGCAGATCCTCCGCTCGGCTCTGCACCTCGACCGCGCGCGCGAAGACCTCGATCGCGCCAGTCGGCAGATTGGGGTTTACCGCTGCTTCGTCGCGGGCCTTCACCACGCCATCGATGGTTACCACGGACTCAAGGCGAACCTTTTCCAGCATCGGCAGGGCATCGCTGTCGCTGTCGGCAACCACCTGGGTAATGCCGTAGTGATCGCGCAGGTCGACGAACAGGACGCCGCCATGATCGCGCTTGTTGTGCACCCAGCCCGACAGGCGGACCGTCTCGCCGACATCCTTCTTGGTGAGCGCGGCGCAATTGTGGGTACGATAGGCGTGCATCTGGAAGTCTTTCCAATTTCGAGAGTATGGCGCTAAGGGCGCGCCGCGAGCAGCGCGGCCCCTAGCCGCAAAACGCGCGCGCTAACAGGGCATGGCCGCATCTTTGTCAAGGCGAAGGCGCTGCCGGGGACGGTACTCCGTCCGACAATGGAATAGACGGGCATGAAAATTCACGATCTGATCACCGATACCGAAACGCTGGCCGCGCTTTGCGACCGCCTGGCGAACGCCGAATTCGTCGCCGTCGACACCGAATTCATGCGCGAGAACACCTATTGGCCCGAGCTTTGCCTGGTCCAGATCGGCGACGAGAAGGAAGCTGCTGCGATCGACCCGCTGGCAGACGGCATCGACCTGACGCCGCTGTGGAACCTGCTTTGCGACAACGAGGAGGTCCTCAAGGTCTTCCACGCCGGCGGACAGGATGTGGAGATCGTCTACAATTTCACCGGCAAGACCCCGCACCCCATCTTCGACACCCAGATCGCGATGATGGCGATCAGCCAGTCGGAACAGATCGGCTATGCCAACCTCGTCGAGAGCTGGCTCAACAAGACGATCGACAAGGGTGCGCGTTTCACCGACTGGAGCCGCCGCCCTCTGACCGAGCGACAGATCGAATACGCGATCGGCGACGTCACCTATCTGGCGAAGATCTTTCCCAAGATCCTGGACCGGCTGGTGAAGACCGGGCGCGGGGCTTGGCTCAACGCCGAAATGGAAAAGCTCGCCGATCCGGCCAATTACGCCAACAATGCCGGAGAAGCGTGGAAGCGCATCCGCTCGCCCGGCCGCAACGCCCAGGTTCTCGGCCGCCTGAAGTCGCTCGCCGCCTGGCGCGAGGGCGAGGCGCAGCACAAGAACATTCCGCGCGGCCGGATCATGCGGGACGAGACCCTGGCCGACATCGCCGGCCATCCGCCCAAGACCCAGGCCGATCTCGCCAAGGTCCGCGGTCTTTCCAACGCCTGGAAGGACAACGACATCGGCAAGCGGTTGATGAAGGTGATCGAGAAGGCCGAGCCGCTCGACAAGGCGGAGATGCCGCCCAAGATCAAGCGTGGCGCGCCGCTGGGCAAGGAGGGGGCGCTGGTGGCCGACCTGCTCAAGCTGCTGCTCAAGATACGTGCTCGCGAGATCGACGTCGCCAGCCGCCTGCTGACCAGGGCCGACGAGATGGAGGCGCTCGCCGCCGGGGTGCGCGACCTGCCGGTGCTCGAAGGCTGGCGTTACGAAGTCTTCGGGAAGGACGCGCTCGAACTCGTGGAAGGGCGCACCGGTTTCGCGGTCAGGAACGGCAGGCTCGCCATGACCCATATCGACGACCAGAAGACCGAGCAGGAGGCATCGGTGACCGGGTGAGCACCTACCTCCCCACCATCAAGCAGCTGCAATATCTCGTGGCGCTGCACGAGCACGGCCATTTCGGACGCGCGGCTGAGGCAAGCTTCGTGTCGCAATCGACACTTTCCGCCGGTATCCGCGAACTGGAATCGCTCCTCGGCGTGACGCTGGTCGAACGCAGTCGTCGGGTCGTCCGCTTCACCGCGCTCGGCAATCAGGTGGTCGACAAGGCTCATCGGCTTCTTCGCGAGGCGGAGGAACTTTCCGATATCGTCAAGGCGGCCGGCAAACCGCTGGCGGGGCAGTTGCGGATGAGCGTGATCCCGACAATCGCGCCCTTCATGCTGCCCCGGATGCTGCCGCGACTGAAGCGGGAGCGCCCCGATCTCAGCCTTCTGATCCGCGAGGAAACGAGCCACGATGCAGTGGAATCCTTGCATCACGGCCGGGTCGACTGCGTACTCCTCGCCCTCCCCTTTGCCACCGGCGAAGTCGAGCAGGCCCATATCGCCGACGACCCGATCCACGTCGCCTTTCCCAAGAACGATCCTCGCGATCCGCCGGAAAGCGTCCCCCCGAGCATGATCGAGGATGGGAGGCTGCTGCTGCTGGAAGACGGCCATTGCCTGCGCGACCATGCCCTTGCCGCCTGCAATCGTCCCGAACTGAAGGGCTCGGCGACGATGATCGGCACGAGCCTTCACACCTTGGTCCAGATGGTCGACAATGGCCTGGGGCTGACCATGCTGCCGCAAATGGCGATCGATGCGGGCATTCTGCATGAAACGGATGTGGTCGCGCGTCCGCTCAAGGCCAAACATGCAAGCCGAGAGATCGCCCTGATCTGGCGCAAGAATTCTCCTCGCGGCCAGGATTTTGAACTGCTGGCCGAGGAATTGCGCGCGGGCTGAAGGATCGATCCGCCGATGTCGCGGACGCGGCACAGCGAATGGGTGCCAGCGCTCCGGTAAGATTAAATTCCCCTGCCCCGCCCGCGAACATGTTCAGGAAAACACCTTGCTATCAGCATCTTCCATCCGCAACCGATGAAACTGCCGCGCTTGCATGGCGAGCGTCACTAACTCTGTTTTTACGCTTCGTCCCTAATGTCCGAACGACAGGATAGATAGGGCAAAATCCTCTTGTTTTTCAGGCTCATCCAGAGCGAGCGTGCGAGGCACGCGACCATTGCAATCGTGCTGGCGCTGTTCGCCAGCGCGATCGCATTGATGAAGCCTTTGGATATCGCCATCTGGGCGCTGCAGTCTAAAATCGTCGAAAGAGAGGCGAGCGGCGACATCGTTCTGGTCGAGATGGATCGTGTTCGCGATGACGATACCGGCCAATTCAATCGATCGCTGTCGGACGCGATCGAGCGGCTCCTCGCGCAGGACGTCGGAAGGATCTTCGTCAACCTGCCCCTCAACCGCAGCAGCTCCGCTGCATCCGACCAGCGATTGCGTGCGCTTCTTCGATCCAACCCGGACAGGATAACCGTGGCGCACCCCGGGGTGAGTGACGAACGGCCGACTGCTGCTGCAGGCGGATCGGATCCTTTTTTCACCGACCGGCTGAAGACGCTCGACAGTAGCTACGAACTGGATTTTCTCGGCTATGTTTGGGAGTTCCCCCGCTACGGGGACGATCGTCGAAAGACGCTGAGCTTCGGACTTGCCAGCAGGGACACCCGTCTCGACAAAGTTGCGATCGACACCTCGATCGAGGCCAAGTCCATCCCCCGATTGTCGAGGGAAGAATTGAGCACTGAGCTGGCCACGATGGATGCCGAGAACAGGACCTTCGTCATCGGCACCAAATTTCTCAGCGACGAAGTTCGTATCGGGAAAAACGGCTACGACACGACCTCGGTGGCCCACATCCTTGCAGCGGAAACTCTCGATCGCGGAGGGGGGCTAATCATCTCCGGATGGATACTCGTCCTCTTGAACGGCGTCGCTCTCCTGGCGGCATTGCGTTTCGCCCGTCGCCGGCGGCACCGCCGCGCCTTCTATTTCGCATGGACCTTCGCGTTTTGTGCCGCGATCGTTCTCTTCGCCATATTTGGATTGCGGGGTTACTTCGCCGATACGACGCTCATATTCGCGATTTACGGCGGTATGCGGGGTATCGCGAACTATCGAACGCGTCATATGTTCGTGGACCCCGTCACCAAAGCGCCGAACTTCCTCGCTTTACGGCGCGACCTGGAAGCGGACAGCAGTCATGCGACGGCGGGCATCGTCGCAGTTAAGATTTTGCGGCTCGATGCGATCTTCGCCGGGCTCTCGCTGCGGGAAAAACGCCTCTATCTCCAGCATATCGCAAAGAGGCTGGGTCTCACCGATCAGACTGCGAAGATATATTTCGACGACGGAAAATACTTCGCCTTCCTCACGAAAAATGTCGGGACGACGGAGAACCAGGCCCATCTTGCAGGCCTCAGGGCCATCGCGTCCCAGCCGGTATCGGTGGAAGGTCGATCGCTAGACGTCGCCATCACCATAGGCGCGGATTTCTCGTTCGAGGCCTCGATAGAGCATCGGCTGAGTTCTGCGATCTCCGCTGCCGATCAAGCACGCGAGGCGTTTCGCCCGGTTTTCATCATCTCGTCCTCCGCTAACCCCGGTGACGATTGGGACCATTCTCTCACAGCCCGGCTGGCGGAGGCCCTCGCGCAGGACCGGATCAAGATCAAGCTCCAGCCTCAAGTGGCACTCGGCAACGGTGAAATCGTCGGCGCCGAAGCTCTGGCAAGATGGCAGGACACGGACGGGCGCGAAATACCGCCATCGAGCTTCATTTCCCAATGCGAGCAGATGGGCCGCCTGGACGATCTGACCAAGCGGATCATGGACAGGAGCATGGACACCTCCCGGCTGCTTCAGAACCGTGGTCACGATCTCTCGATTTCGGTGAACGTCTCGGCCGTCCAGTTCGTCGACGACCGCATCGCGAGGATCGTCGAGGATGGGATCGAAAGGCACGGAATCGATCCCTCTCGGCTGAAACTCGAAATCACGGAAACCGCCCGCATTGAGGACTTCAGGATAGCGGAGCAGATCATGGACCGGTTGCGGAATCGAAATATCCGCTTCTCTCTCGACGATTTCGGTGTCGGCAGCGCAAACCTCGAAGTCTTGCACAGATTGCCGTTCGAGGAAGTGAAGATCGACCGAATGTTCGTCAAGGATCTCGCGCGCTCGAAGATGGCCCGCTCCATCGCGGAGGGTGTGCTCGGTATTTGCGAGGGAATAGGCGTGAACAGCGTGGCCGAAGGTATCGAGGATGTCGAAACGTACCGCCTTTTGAGAGAGCTCGGCTGCAAGGTCGGGCAGGGATATTTCATCGCGAAACCCCAATGGATCTCCCACTTCGTGGCCACCCTCGACATCCCGAAGGGCAAGATGTTCCAGCACTCCTATGGTTAATGCTTTACTAACAACCATGGTTAATGTAGTTCGTAGTCTCCACCACAAAGGAGACGCGCGATGTGGGACATTTGGGAATGGCTGTTTCCGAGACGCCGCTGATCACCCTCGAGTTTCGAAAGGCCCCGTCTTCGGGGCCTTTCTTTTATCTGCAGACACGTGGGTTTTCGCGGGTTTTACGATGCCGCAGGTGGCAACGACAGCTCAATCCATGTGTTTGAGTCCCACCCGCAGATAATCCCAGCCAGTGATGCAGGTCAGTATCGCGGCTGCCCAAAGGCTCGCGAGGCCGGTGACATGGATCCATTGCTCGGCCAGTGGGCGCGAAGCATCCTCGATCGAGACCGGCGGGGGTCCGTGCACCGCACCGCCGAGAATAAGCGCACCAAGCGCCACCAGCTGAAACGTCGTTTTCCATTTCGCCAGCTTGCTGACCGGGACCGACACCTGCGTGCCACCGAGAAATTCGCGGAGGCCGGAAACCGCGATCTCCCGGATCAGGATCACCAGACCGGCGATCACATGCGCATCGCCGACGTAGGGCCCGCGCAGATAACCCTGGGCCGTGAGGATCAGGATCACCGCAGCGACCATGATCTTGTCGGCGATCGGATCGAGGAACTGCCCGAGCCGGCTTACCATTCCACGCGAGCGGGCGAGATAGCCATCGAGGTAGTCGGTGAAGGCGATCACGCAATAGAGCACGAACGCCATGGCATAGCCCGCATTCCAGCCCGGCCACCACAACAGAAAGCCGAGGAAGGGCACCGCGAATATCCGCGACAGGGTGAGGAGATTTGGCAGCGTCAGCATGGCTATCCTCCGAGCCCTAGCTGCAATCGCAGCGACGAAAAAGGTGCAGTCTTTCCTTGTCCGCCGGGCCGATGGCTCTACAGGGGAAGCACGGATTGGTTGCCAGCCGGGGGTCCATGACCACAACGACGCATCTGCTGCGCCGCCGGCGCTTCCTGCCGCTGTTCTGCACCCAATTGCTGAACGCCTTCAACGACAATCTCTACAAGACCGCGATGGTCCTGTTCGTGGTCTACTCCGTCTACAACGACGAGAGCACCGAGGGCACCTTCAGCGCGATTGCCTCGGGCCTGTTCATCCTGCCTTTCTTCATTCTCTCCGCGCTCGCGGGGCAGCTTGCCGACATGCGCGACAAGGCGCGGATCATCCGCACCGTCAAGATGTGCGAGATCGGCCTGATGGTGGTCGGCGCGGTGGGGCTCTATCTCGCCTGGCGCGGGATCGGAACGCATTCGCTCGCGATTCCGCTGCTGCTGTTCGCGCTGTTCCTTACCGGGGTGCAGTCGACCTTTCTCGGCCCGATCAAATACGCGATCCTGCCCCAGCATTTGAAGCGCGAAGAGGTGCTCGCGGGCACCGGCCTGGTCGAGGCGGGAACCTACATCGCCATTCTCGCCGGCACCATCCTGGGCGGAATCATCCCGGTCGAATATGCCGCCGTCGGAATCATCGGCACCTCGATCGTGGGATATCTGGTCAGTCGCCAGGTTCCACCCGCCCCGCCTTTGGGCGAGGCGGAGAAGCTCGACTGGCACATCCTGCGCGCCTCGATCAAACTCGTGCGCGACACGATGCACAATCGCGAAATCTACTATGCCATCCTCGCGATCAGCTTTTTCTGGACGATCGGCGCGGTGCTGTTCATCCAGTTTCCACCGCTGGCCAAGAACGTGATCATGGCCTCCAAGGAAGTGGCGAGCCTGTTCCTGGTGGTGTTCTCGATCGGCGTGGCTATCGGGTCGGTGTCGATCAACGCGCTTCTGAAGGGCAAGGTATCGGCTCGTTACGCACCCGAATCCGTGGTGGCGATGGGGCTGTTCGTGGTGGCCTTCTATGTCGTGTGTCTCATGTGGCAGGCCGACCAGCCCATGGAACTGCTCGGCGTGATGGAATTCCTCGCCTGGCCGATGGCAAGCGTGCTGCTGCTGTGCCTCCTTGGTATCGCAGTGGCGGGGGGCATGTTCGTCGTGCCGCTCTACGCCTTTCTGACCACGCGCGCGCGGCCCGATCAGGCGGCCCGCGTCATCGCGGCCAACAACATCGTCAATTCGGGCGCGATGGTCGGCGGCTCGTTGCTGGCTATGGGCCTGAGCATGGCCGGGGTGTCCGTGACCGAGCAATTGCTGCTCAGCGCCGCCATGTGCCTGGTATCGGCCTGGCTCGGCCGGAAGTTGCTCGTCGTGGAGCGCGAAGCGGTGGCCGCCGCCGCTAAAGGATAAACGCGAGCACCGCCGCGAGACACGCAAAATAGGTGGTGACCACACCGCGCACATCCCGTGCACTCACCCGCCAAACCGCGTTGTCGTATGCAGCGACGCTTTCGTGACGGACATGCGGTGGAAGGCTGGCGCGGAACGGGTGCCGCGCGGCTTCATCGGTCAGGGTCAGGGATCGTCTCATGGCAATGGTCTTAACGAACTACTAACCATCGGGCTCCGGCGCAATCGTGAGGTGTCGCGTTGCGAGACGGTCATGCACATCCCGACTGCTCACGCGAAACCCGAACCCCCGATTGCCACGGGTCCACCACGCGATTAGGCGCTTACAATATGGCACCGCATCGCACCTCCCGCCCAACTCCCAATGCCGCCCGCCTGCTCGTCGACTGCCTGATCGAACAGGGCTGCGACCGCATCTTCACGGTGCCGGGGGAGAGTTTCCTGCCGGTTCTTGACGCTCTCCATGGCGAAACGCACATCAATGTCGTCACCTGTCGTCAGGAAGGCGGCGCAGCCTTCATGGCCTGTGCGGACGGGGCGATGACACAGCGTCCCGGCGTCTGCTTCGTGACCCGCGGACCCGGCGCTACCAACGCGAGCATCGGCGTCCACGTCGCGATGCAGGATTCGCAACCGATGATCCTGTTCGTCGGCGACGTCGATTCGCAGATGCGCGACCGCGAAGGTTTCCAGGAGCTCGATTTCGCCGCTTTCTTCGGTCCGGCCTGCAAATGGGCGGCGCGGATCGACAGCGCAGCGCGCATTCCGGAATATATCGCACGCGCCTATGCGACCGCCATTTCCGGACGCCCGGGGCCGGTGGTGCTGGCATTGCCGGAAGACATGCTCGGCGAGGATGTCGAGGGCACGCCGCGCCCCCGGATCGAGCGGCCCGCACAAGCCCCCTGCCCCGACACGATGCTTGCGCTGATGGCGATGATCGGCGACGCGGCGAGTCCCGTGGCGATCGTCGGCGGAGCTGGGTGGAATGCGAAGGCACGCGCGCATTTCCAGCTGTTCGCAGAACGTATCGGCCTCCCGGTCGCCACCGCTTTTCGCAGGCAGGACGCGATCAGCCCCGCAAGTTCGGTCTATGCCGGCAATCTGGGGTACGGACCCAATCCCAAACTCGTGGAGAGGGTGCGCAACGCGGACCTGGTCCTGGCGGTCGGTGCGCGGCTCGGCGAAGCGACCACGGATGGTTACACCCTGCCCCCGCCGGTGAGCCGCGATTGCCGGCTGATCCATGTGCACCCCGATCCCGAAGAACTAAACCGGGTCTATCGAACCGATCTGGCGATCTGCGCCAGCACGGATGAGTTCGCCGAAAGCGCTGCGCTCTGGGACGAGGGTGATGTCATCCCGTTCGATGCCGGTGCCGTCGCCCATGCGGAATGGGACGACTGGGCCACCGCCCGCCCCGACAACAAGTACCCGCTCGACCTGGCGGCCTGCGTGCAATTCATGCGCGACACGCTCCCAGCCGACACGATCATCTGCAACGGTGCGGGCAATTTTTCCGGCTGGTGGCACCGCTACTGGCGGTACGAGGGCTATCCTTCTCAGCTGGCCCCCACTGCCGGAGCAATGGGTTTCGGTGTTCCGGCGGCAGTCGCCGCGGCACTGCGATATCCTGAAAGAACCGTCGTCGCGGTGGCCGGCGACGGCGACTTCCTGATGAATGGCCAGGAACTGGCCAGCGCCGTTCAACATGGCTGCGACATGATCGTCATCGTCGTCGACAATTCCGCCTACGGGACGATCCGAATGCACCAGGAGCGCGAATTTCCGGAGCGTGTCAGCGCCACTCAGCTGAACAATCCGGATTTTGCGAAACTTGGTAAGGCGTTCGGCGGTTGGTCGACAACCGCAACAACAACCGAGGAGTTCCGGGACGCGCTGTCAGGGGCTGTTGGACGAATGGGCCTGCGCCTCATTCATTGTCGGATAGACATCGAGCAGCTTGCCGCCAGTGGCACCACGGTTTCCGGCCTGCGTGGCGCCGGGAAGAAGCACTGATGCAAAGAAAAGGGCCGCCCCAAGACGGAACGGCCCTCTTCAACAATATTTCCGTGGTTAGTTCAGATGTCGTCGCCCAACTTTCCCTTCACCTCGCCGCGGAGTTGCTGGCCCTTGCCTTTGGCTTCCTGAGCCTGGCCCTCGGCGCGGGTGCCGGGATTGCCCGATTGCTGCTTGAGCTTGCCTGCGGCTTCGTTGGCATTGCCTTTGATCTTGTCGGTGAGTTCACCCATGATCGGTCCTTTCTGATGCTACGCGCGGACATCCGCTCGTCTATGACCAATCAACGGCCGATACGGTGCCCTGTTCCGATCGATCACGGTCAAATGCTCCCTGGATAGGCCCAACCGATCGCCGCCGGCGAACGCGTTTCAACCCTCCCATTTCGCAAATGATTTTCCATTCTCTCGGTGTGATCTCGGCAACCGAAAGGCGCGACAACTTGACCAGTTCGCATTCCGCCAGTTTGGGCTCGGCTTTGACCTGCTTGAGCGTGACCGGTTGCGGCAGTTTGGTCTTGGGCTTCACTTTCACAGCCGCCCATTTTCCTTCCGGGTCGGTCGGGTCGGTGATCCCGGCGACGCTGACCTCGCAGATGCCGACGATCTCCAGCCCTTCGCGCGAGTGATAGAAGAAAGCTTCGTCCCCGACTTCCATCGCCGCGAGATTGTTTTTCGCGCGGTGGTTGCGCACGCCGTCCCAGACCCCTTCGCCCTGCTCGACGAGATCATCCCAGCCGTATTTGAAAGGTTCGGATTTCATCAGCCAGTATCGCGCCACGTCTCGATCATCCTTGGTAATTGCCAGTGTTTCGCGGCGATAGACGAGCCGGACATGCCGTGCCAACCGTGGCCCGCCCCCACGCCACCGAGGCCCTCGCCATCGGTGTCGAGTTAACGGGTTTTTTATCAGCTTCGGGCAAAAGACCTCATTGGCAACCGAGGGGGGCGGAATTGTCCGCACGGCCAGAGACTTTCCGAGAGGCGATCAGCGAGAAATTCTCGCGTGCGCGCCGCACCGAACGCGACATCGTCGCCCTGGGGATCGCCTTCGCGGCGATGATCCTTTTCGTTGGCACCGGAGGATCGGTTTTGCCGCAGTTGATCGGTGCCTGGCGAGGTCTGACGTCGCAGCCCGACATTCTTCTCACCAACGCGCTTATCCTGAACGTCGCGTTGATCGTGCTCGGATCGAGCCGTTACAAGGCACTTCAGAAGGAATTGCTGATCCGCAGGATATCCGAGGAAGAAGCGCTCAAGCTGGCCGATATCGATCCGCTGACCAATTGCTACAACCGGCGCAGCATGGGCCCGGCATTGGAGGATCAGCTTACCGAGGCACGGGCAAGCGGCCGGGCAATCGCGGTGATTCAGGTGGACCTCGACAATTTCAAGCAGGTCAACGATCTCCACGGGCATTCCGTGGGAGATCGGGTCTTGCAGGTCACTGCGGATCGGATGGCCGATGTGCTGCCTGCCGACGCTCTCCTCGCAAGGCTCGGCGGCGACGAGTTCGCCTGCTCGGTTTTCTTCCACCCTTCCGATTCCGCAGGCGTCGAGCGACTGACGCAACGTCTGATCGATCAGGTCGCCGAACCGATCGCGATCGGCGACGTCGCGGTGGAAATCACCATGTCGGTGGGAATAGCGGGCAGCGACACGGTCGATCGCGAATGCAGCGGCAACGCCACGCCTCCGCAGATGATGCACAAGGCCGATATCGCGATGTATCAGGCCAAGAAGGACGGCAAGAACCGTTTCTTCTGGTTCGAACCGTCGATGGAATACGAACTGCGCTTCCGCAACGAACTCGAAAGCGGCATTCGCAGGGGGATCGCGAACGGTGAATTCGTGCCCTATTACGAGCAACAGGTCGATCTCGACAGCGGCGCACTGGCGGGGTTCGAGATGCTTGCCCGCTGGCACTCGCCCGACCTTGGGACGGTCAATCCCGACATCTTCATTCCCATTGCCGAGGAGATCGGCGTCATCGCCGAGCTTTCGGAAGGGCTCATCGCCCAGGCCATGGAGGACGCGAAAGCCTGGCATCCAAGCTTGACCCTTTCGGTCAACATCTCGCCCGTGCAGCTGCGCGATCCCTGGTTTTCGCAAAAACTGCTGAAAATGCTCGTACAGCGCAACTTCCCTCCCTCGCGGCTGGAGATCGAGATCACCGAAAGCTGTCTGCACAACGATATCGGCATGGTCCGCACGATGATCACCTCGCTGCGCAACCAGGGCGTCAAGGTCAGCCTCGACGATTTCGGCACCGGATACTCGAGCCTCGCGCAGTTGCGATCGCTGCCATTCGACCGGCTCAAGATCGATCGCAGCTTCATTCGGGAATTGCGACAGGCGGGAGCCGGGAGCCAACTTGTCGATGCGATCGTGTCGATGGGCGATGGGTTGAAGATGCCGATCACCGCCGAAGGGATCGAAAGCGACGAGATCCTGAAGGTCCTGCAGCGGATGGGACGGATCAAGGGCCAGGGCTATCACTATGGACGGCCCGAGCCTGCCGAACGGGTCAGGGAACGGCTTGCGCAGGTGTCGCTGCTGGCGGAAAATTTCGTAGCTTCGGAAGACGAGGCGTCCGAGCAGCGCGCCGCACACGGCGCCTGAACCGACGCATCACGCCCGGCGCACACTGGACGGCGCGGCGCGCCCTGCCTAGATGCGCGCGGCGATGCGCGTTCCCTTCATCAAGATGCACGGTCTCGGCAACGATTTCGTCGTCCTCGACGGTCGGGAAGCCGGGTTGCCGCGGGTCGAGCGCGAAACCGTCCGGGCGCTTGCCGATCGTCATACGGGGATCGGCTGCGATCAGCTGATCCTGCTCGAAGCGAGCGGCGGGGCCGATTTCCGCATGCGCATCTTCAATCATGACGGCGGCGAGGTCGAGGCCTGCGGCAATGCCGCCCGTGCCGTCGCCCTGCTCCACGGCAAGCCCGCATCGGTTGAGACCGGCGGCGGCATCATCGCCCTGACCCCGGCGGCGGGCGGCGCGAGCGTCGATATGGGTGCTCCACGCTTCGGCTGGGAAGATATCCCACTAGCCTATGCCATGGATACGCTTGCGATGCCGATCGGTTGGGACTCGCTGGAGAATCCAGCCGCCGTCAACGTAGGCAATCCGCACATCGTGTTCTTCGTCGACGATTGCGACGCGGTCGCGCTCGATGAGCTGGGCCCGCGCATCGAGACCGATGCGCTGTTTCCGCACGGCATCAACGTCAATGTCGCCACCGTCGAGGCATCGGGCAGGATCAGGCTGCGGGTGTGGGAGCGCGGGGCCGGCCTGACCCGGGCCTGCGGTACCGGGGCCTGTGCCACGGCCATCATTGCGATGCGCCTCAAGCTCGTCGAGCGAACGGTCACGGTCGCCTTGCCGGGCGGCGAGCTGACGATCGAATGGCTCGAGGACGGGCAAATCGTCATGACCGGCCCCGCGAGCGAGAGCTTCAGGGGCGAGTTCGAGTGGAGCGACTTCGCATGAACGCCACACTCGCCGAACCGCAGGTGATATCGCTAGGCTGCCGACTCAATCTCGCCGAAAGCGAACGGATACGCGGTATCCTGGCGGGCGAGCGCGATGTCGTTGTCGTCAACAGCTGCGCGGTGACCGGCGAGGCGGTGCGCCAGACCCGCCAGGCGATCCGCCGCGCGCGCCGCGCCCATCCCGATGCCCGTTTGCTGGTGACCGGCTGCGCCGCGGAGATCGAACGTGCTCAGATTGCGGCCATGCCCGAGGTCGACGGCCTCGTCGCCAATTCCGCCAAGCTCGATCCGCGGGCATGGAACACGGCTCCTGCCGCTCGGGCAGAGACGACCCTGCATACCCGCGCTTTCGTCGCGGTTCAGAACGGATGCGATCATGCCTGCACCTTCTGCGTGATCCCTCAAGGTCGCGGGCCCAGCCGGTCGCTGACGATCGAACAGGTGCTGCGAGAGGTCGAGACTCACCTGGCTCAGAACGCCGCCGAAGTGGTCCTGACGGGAGTGGACGTGACTTCCTGGGGGACCGATCTCGCCGACCGGCCGCTGCTTGGCACGCTGGTCTTGGCGATTCTCGACCGCTTTCCCGAACTCAGGCGGCTGCGCATGTCGTCGCTCGACGGGGTAGAGATCGATCCGCTGCTTCTCGAATTGTTTGCATCCGAGCCACGGCTGATGCCCCATCTCCATCTCTCGCTTCAGCACGGGCACGACTTGATTCTCAAACGGATGAAGCGCCGCCATTCGCGTCGCGATGCGGTGGATCTGATCGCGAATTTGCGGACACGCCGCCGCGATCTCGCCGTCGGTGCCGACCTGATCGCGGGCTTCCCAACGGAAAGCGAAGAGCACCACGCCGCCAACCTCTCGATCGTACATGAGCTCGGCATCGTCCACGGACACGTCTTCCCCTATTCCCCGCGACCGGGCACTCCCGCAGCCAGGATGCCGCAGGTCGCGCACGGCGAGATCAAGCGGCGCGCGGCGGAATTGCGGACCGCGGTCGCCGCATCGCGTAACGCCTGGCTCGCCGCGCTCGTCGGCAAACCGCTCGAAATTCTCGCCGAAAGCGACGGAACCGGTTACTCGCCGGAGTTCGCCCGGGTGCAGCTGCCCTCGAGCACACCGCGCGGGGCGATCGTCACCGTAACTCCCGGGACAGTCGATAAGGGACTGCTGCAATGAGCGAAACCAGCTGGTCTCAGCGGCTGTTCGGGGGCTTCCGCAAGACGTCCGAGCGGCTTTCCACCAACCTCACGGGAGTGGTCGGCACCGCCCGCCTCGACGATGCGACGCTGGACGATGTCGAGGATGCGCTCATCGTCTCCGACCTGGGGCCGAGCGCTGCCGCGCGGATCCGCGAGAAGCTCGCCGAAAAGCGCTTCGGGCTCGAGATCACCATGGAGGAGCTGCGGCTGGCGATGGCCGAGGAGATCGCCGAAATCCTGCGTCCGGTCGCAAGACCACTCGAGATCACTGCCTTTCCGCGCCCGCAGGTGATCCTCGTTATCGGCGTCAACGGCAGCGGCAAGACGACGACGATCGCCAAGCTCGCCCATCTGTTTCAGGAAGACGACTACGGCGTAATGCTGGCGGCGGGCGACACTTTCCGCGCCGCCGCGATCGGCCAGCTCCAGACCTGGGCGGACCGGGTCGGCGTACCACTCGTGCGGGGCGCGGAAGGCGGCGATCCGGCTAGCGTGGTGTTCGACGCGGTCAAGCAGGCGACCGCCACCGGTATCGACGCGCTCGTCGTCGATACCGCCGGGCGCCTGCAGAACAAGCGCGAACTGATGGACGAGTTGTCGAAGATCAGGAAGGTGCTCGGCCGGCTCAACCCGGAGGCACCGCACGACGTGGTCCTGGTGCTCGATGCCACCAACGGCCAGAACGCGCTGGCGCAGATCGACGTGTTCCGCGAGGTGGCGGGGGTGACGGGTCTGGTGATGACCAAGCTCGACGGCACCGCGCGCGGCGGCGTGCTGGTCCAGGCGGCCGAGCAGTACGGCCTGCCGATCCACGCGATCGGCGTCGGCGAGAAGATCGACGATCTGCGACCCTTCGACCCCGACCTGGTCGCGCGCGTAATTGCGGGAGTGGCATAGTGGCCGAAGAGAAACCCAAGACCGGATGGCTCAACATCTTGGTCGATTACGGGCCGCTGCTGGTCTTCCTCGGCGTATATAAATTCGCCGCGCCGGACGGGGGCGGCACCTTCGGCGAGATCACGGCGGTCATCCAGGGAACGATCGCCTTCATGATCGCCGCAGTGATCGCACTGGGGTTCAGCAAATGGAAGTTCGGCAAGATCTCGCCGATGCTGATGCTCTCCACCGCGCTGATCGTCGGTTTCGGCGCGCTGACCATCTGGCTGCGCGATGAACGCTTCATCCAGATCAAGCCGACCGCGATCTACCTGTTCTTCGGAGTGGTCCTGCTGATCGGCTACATACGCGGCAAGGCGCTGCTCCAGACCCTTCTCGAGGCCGCTTTCGAGGGGCTGGACCGCGAGGGTTGGCTCAAGCTGTCGCGCAACTGGGGCGTGTTCTTCCTTGCGCTGGCCGGGCTGAACGAGGTTCTGCGCGCGCAGCTGAGTTTCGAAAGCTGGCTCTGGGCCAAGCTCTGGGTGTTCATGCCCCTGAGCTTCCTCTTCACTTTCACCCAGATCCCCATGCTCATGCGGCACGGGCTCGCGCTGGAAGAGAAGGAGGACGTGGTGAAGGACGAACCGCCGACGGCCTGAGCCGTCCTGTTCAGATTTCCACCTGGCTCCCGAGTTCGACCACGCGGTTGGTCGGCAGGCGGAAGAATTCCATCGCGGTCGCCGCGTTCCGGAGCATCCAGGCGAAGACCTTTTCGCGCCAGAGTGCCATTCCCGGCTTGTCGCTGGCGATCAGGGTCTGGCGGCTGAGGAAGAAGCTGGTGTTCATCATGTCGAAATCGCCGCCGCAGCGCTGCATCGACTTGAGGCCCTGCGGAACGTCGGTCTCTTCCATGAAGCCGTAGTGAAGGATGGCCTTGTAGAAGCCATCGCCGAGATCGTGCATCTCGCACCGCGCATCGGGATCGACATAGGGCTCGTCGGCGATCTGGACGGTGAGAATCACCACGCGTTCGTGCAGCACCTTGTTGTGCTTGATGTTGTGTAGCAGCGCGCTGGGCACGCCGGCGATCTGGCTGGCCATGAAGATCGCGGTACCCGGCACGCGCGTCGCCGAATTCTTCGCCGACTTGGCGAAGATCTCGATCGGCAGTGCCACTTCGCTCATCCGCTCGCGCATCAGTTTGCGGCCCTTGGCCCAGGTGGTCAGCAGGGTGAAGGCGATGACGCCCACCACCAGCGGGAACCAGCCGCCATCGGGCACCTTGGGCAGGTTGGCACCGAAATAGGCACCGTCGACGAAGACGAACAGCAACGTGACCGGCAGCGCCCACCACCATTTCCATTTCCACACGGCGAACATCAGGACGCCCATCAGCAATGTGTCGATGAACATCGCGCCGGTTACCGCGATGCCGTAGGCCGAAGCGAGGTTGCTCGAATTCTGGAAGAACAGCACCAGCAGGATGACCGCGACCATCAGTGCGTTGTTGACGAAGGGAATATATATCTGTCCCCGTTCCGACGCGCTCGTATGCTCGGTCGACAGGCGCGGAATGAAACCGAGCTGCACCGCCTGGTGGGTGACCGAGAAAGCGCCGGAGATCACCGCCTGGCTGGCGATGAAGGTCGCCGCCGTCGCCAGCA
This sequence comes from Qipengyuania sp. MTN3-11, assembly GCF_042851825.1. NCBI lineage: Bacteria > Pseudomonadati > Pseudomonadota > Alphaproteobacteria > Sphingomonadales > Erythrobacteraceae > Qipengyuania > Qipengyuania sp. MTN3-11. The sequence continues at coordinate 204,441 of NZ_BTGM01000003.1, forward strand.
GCACCAACGGCAGCCTCATCGCCTCGGGCGCCATGTTGAAGAACGGGCTCTGCATCGCGACCATCGTCTCGGCCGGGTCCATCCCCGAAATCATCGCTCCCTGCCCGAAATAGTTGAGGAGCAGGCACGGCATGACGAAACCGAACCACGACAGCCGCATCGGGCCACGACCGAAATGGCCCATGTCGGAATAGAGCGCTTCCGATCCCGTCACAGCCAGCACCACCGAACCCAGCGCCAGGAAGGCGATCGTGCCGTCGGTGATGAAAAACTGCACTGCGTACCAAGGGTTCAGCGCCCGAAGGATATCCGGATTGCCGACAATGTGGATCACCCCCAGCGTCGCGATGGTCACGAAATAAACGATCATGATCGGGGCGAAGAGCTTGCCCACCGATTCGGTCCCGCGGCGCTGGATCAGAAACAGGAAGATCAGCAGCATCAGCGCGATGGGAATGACCAGCGGCTCCAGCTGCGCATTGACAACCGTCAGCCCCTCGACCGCCGAGAGCACCGAGATCGCCGGGGTGATCATGCTGTCGCCGTAGAACAGCGCGGTCGCAAAGACCCCGAGCAGGATCGTGATCCAGCCATAGGACGATCCGCCGATATGCCGAGTGAGCAGCGCCACCAGCGCCAGCGTGCCGCCCTGGCCCTTGTTGTCCGCACGCATCAGGATCGAAACGTACTGGATCGAGACGATCAGCGTCATCGACCAGAAGATCAGACTGACCACGCCGTAGACATGGAGGTTGTCGATCGCCAGCGAATGCTCACCGAGGAAGGTTTCGCGAAAGGCATAGAGCGGGCTGGTGCCGATATCGCCGAAGACGATGCCGATCGCTCCGACGGCGAGCGTCGTCTTCGTGGCGGATTGTCCGTGCGCACCCTGCAACCCCTCGCTGGAAGGGTGCTTCTGCGGCACTTGGCCTTCTGTCATCGGAGGGTAGTTTCCGCGAGCATGGTTCGATCCTTGCGGCGTATAGTCGCCTCTGCGGCGCCTTTGCGGCACAGGGGCGCGGCCATTAGCACCCCGATTTCGCAGCCGCAACATCGCGACTCGATGCCCCGCCACGCCGTTTCATTGCGGCGCGCCCAGCGGATTCTGAGCCAGCATCGCGTCGAGCCGCGCTAGTCTTTCCTCAAGCGCCGGTCGCCATTCGGCGTCCTCGGGTGCGCTCGCGACCAGGTCCGCCCAGATCGCCCGGGCGCGTCCGGGCTGTCCGGATCGCAGCAGGCCGAGCCCGGCAAAATAGCCCGCCGCCGGATTGCGCGGAGCAAGCTGCTCGGCGCGGGAATAGGCATACATTCCGGCGGCAGTCAGCTGCCCATCGGCATGCTCTGTCAGCGCATTGCCGAGCGCGATCCACGCCTCGGTGTCCTGCGGGTTTTCTTCGACGGCATTGCGCAGGAACTGTGCGGACTGGGCGAAGTCGCCGCGCCGGGCGAAGGCGTCCGCGGTCACCACGAAGCGCGACGGCATCTCGTTCGCCGGGAAAAATTCGCGTCGTGCCTCGACGATCAGTTCGCCGGTCTCGACAGCCTCCGGGGTCAGTTGCTTGGGCGAACCGCCCTGCCCCGGCGAACCCTGCGTGGCATATCCTGCCAGCCCGAACAGCAGCGCCGCGCCGAACAACGTCCACACGCTGCGCGGCAGCTTCAGCAGGAAGGCCGCCACGAGGAACACCAGAGCCGCGAGGGCCAGGATCGGAAGCCAAGTCATGCGCGCCGCCGGTAACGCCGCAGCAGCAGGCCGACTGCGATCACGAAGAACACACCGGGAATGGCGAAGAGCGGCCAGGTGGTGGCGCTGACTTCAGGCTTATAGCTGACGTAATCTCCATATCGCTGGACCAGCCAGTCTCGGATCGCGTCCGGGCTCTCACCCGACGCGATGCGGATGCGGACCTGATGGCGCATGTCGCCCGCCATCGGCGCATCGCTGTCGGCAATGCTCTGCGACTGGCACTTGAGGCACCGCAGGGTCTCCATCAGGTCCTGTGCGGCCTCCTCCTGCGCCCGATCGTCGAGCTGGCGATACGCATAGGGCGCAGGAGGCAGTGACTGCTGGGCGAGGAGCGGCGCGGCGAAAAGGAGCGCGAGGATGGCAAACCCGCTCTTCACGCACCGGTCTTTCGCAATTCTTCGAGGAGCATCGGGACGTCACCCGCTCGAATGTCGCCGATGTGCTGGTAGGTGATCCGCCCCTGGCCATCGATCACGAAGGTTTCGGGGACGCCGGACGAGCCGATCCCGAGCTGGACTTCGGACAGATCGTCGGCCCCGATGGCGGCGTAGGGATTGCCGTGCTGGGCAAGGAAGCGGGCAACGTCCTCGGGCCGGTCGCGGATGGCGATGCCGACGATCTGCGCGCCCGATCGCTGCAGTCGCTCCAGCTGCGGTGCCTCGGCGATACAGGGCAGGCACCAGCTCGCCCAGATGTTGAGCAGCCGCGGCTGGCCGTCGCGGAACTGCGCGCTGGCGATCCCGGGACGGTCCTGCGCAGCGGGACGCAGTTCGAAGAACGGCAGTTCCTCGCCGATCATGCGGCTTTCGACGAATTCGTCCTTGGGCTGGCTGAGCTGATAGCCGGCGAGGCCGAGAAACCCGGCGAACAGCAGCAGGGGAACCCATAGCCGCCAGCTCACGCCAGAGCTTCCTTGCGGCGCGCGGCCACCTTGCGGCGCACGGTGCGGCGCTTCACATCGCCCACGACGCGGCCGATCAGCGCGAGCACACCCCCGAGCGCGATAAGGATGCCGCCGTACCAGATGAAGGTGACGAAGGGTTTCCACCACAGCCGCAGCTGCCAACGGCCATCGCCCGCTTCGTTGCCGATGACGGCATACAGCTGGCCGTTCCAGCGGGTAGCGAGGACGCTCTCGGCGGTTTCCTGCGGCGGCGCCCAGAAATTGCGCGCTTGGGGGCGCAGAATGCGGGGCTCGCCACCACCGTAGCTGGCGGAAAGACGTCCCTCGATTGCCGTCCAGTTGGGGCCGGCGACCGGCGCGACGCCGTCGAGTTCGATAGTCCAAGGCCCGACATCGGTGCGTTCTCCGATCTGCACCGCCGCCAGCCGTTCCTCGGAAAACGCGCTTTCGCTGGCCATGCCGAACAACGCGACGGCGATGCCGAAATGGGCGACGACCATGCCCCAGGTGGCGATGGGCAGCCGCCTGAGAATGCGCCCCCGCAGCGGCAGGAAGCTCGCTACCGCCAAGCCCGGCGCCAGTGCGAGACCGAGCAGCGGCAGCAGATCCACATCGCCGATCAGGCTGACGAGGATCAGCGCAGCAAGGATCAGCGCCCCGATCGCTGCCAGCTCGCGCGAGATGCGTCCGAACCCGTCCTGCCGCCAGCGCAGCAATGGGCCCACGGCCATCACCAGCAGCATGGGGACGACGAAGATCGCGCCAACCGGATTGAAATAGGGCGGCCCTACCGAGACGCGCACGTCGAAGGCTTCGGTCAGCAGCGGGTAGAGCGTGCCGAGCAGGACAATCGCGAGGATGGCGGAAAGCATGACGTTGTTGAACACCAGCGCCCCTTCGCGGCTGGCGACGGAGAAGCGCTCCCCTTCGCTGACCGTCCCGGCGCGCAGGGCGAAGAGCAGCAGCGCGCCGCCGATGTAGAGCGCCAGCAGGAACAGGATGAAGGTCCCTCGCTCCGGATCGACGGCAAAGGCGTGCACGCTGGTAAGGATGCCCGAACGCACCAGGAAGGTGCCCACCATGCTCATCGAGAAGGCGACGACGCCGAGCATGATCGTCCAGGCACGCAAGGCATCGCGCGCCGCCAGAACGCTCGCCGAGTGCAGAAGCGCCGTCGCAGCCAGCCAGGGCATCAGCGAGGCATTCTCCACCGGATCCCAGAACCACCAGCCGCCCCAGCCAAGCTCGTAATAGGCCCAGTAGCTTCCGGCAGTGATTCCGAGCGTCAGGAAAACCCAGGCTCCCAGCACCCAGGGCCGCATCGCGCTGGCGAAATCGGGGGTGACCTGCCGGGTGATCAGCGCGCCGACGGCGAAGCTGAAGGCGATCGAAAGCCCGACGTAGCCGAAATAGAGCGTCGGCGGATGGAAGGCGAGGCCGATGTCCTGCAGCAGCGGATTGAGCCCGAGCCCCTCGACTGCGGGAACCGGCAGGCGCTCGAAGGGATTGGAGCTCAGCAGCAGGAAGGCGTAAAAGCCGAGCGCGACGAAACCCTGGGCCGACAGGGTCGCCTGCATGGTCCGTTCCGGAAGCCGGCGCTCGATACCCGCGATCAACGCGCCGGCGAGCGCCATCACCGTCACCCACAGCAGCATCGAGCCCTCGTGATTGCCCCAGGCACCCGAAAGCTTGAAGATCATCGGCTTCATCGAATGCGAATTGCTGGCGACCAGCTTCACCGAGAGATCGGTGACCGCAAAAACCCAGAGCAGCATTAGGAATGCGAACCCGGCGAGTACGCCCTGCAACACAGCTGCGGGTCGGGTGAGCTTGGCGATCTCGCCCCCATCGTCCCCCGCCCGCACCGCAAGCGCGCCGGACAGCAATTGCAATGCGGCGAGCGCGGCGGCGAGCCACAGCGCGGCAAGACCGAGTTCGGCGGTCATTCCAGACCCACCGTCGTCTCCTCGGCCATCTCGGCCGCCTGGTGCTCGCTCATATCCTGCAGTTCGCGCGGGACATAGTTCTCGTCGTGCTTGGCGAGGAGATTGTCGGCAACGAAGGTTCCATCCGCGCCCAGGGCACCTTCGGCCACCACGCCTGATCCCTCGACGAAGAGATCGGGCACGATACCGGTGAAGCGCACGGGCACGACCGAATTCTCGCGGCCCGTGACGTTGAAGGCGATCGTCACCCCATCCTGCAGCGTACGCATCGACCCGGTCTCGACCATGCCGCCCAGCCGCACCGCCTGGCCGACCGCGGGCGGATCGTCGCGCATCTGTTCGGGGAGGTAGAAATAATTCGCCTGGTTGCGCAGCGCATAGGCCGCCAGCAGACCGGCCGCGACCAATGCCAGCAGCGCGAGGACCACCAGCACCAGCCGCTGATGCTTGGCCTTCATCCGGGGGCGCGCTTCGTTCATTTGCGCCGCGCCTCGTCCCGCCGGCGCTCGGCATGGATCATGCTCGCCCAGGCCCAACCGACCATCGCCAGCGTGCCGCCGATGCCGACGGCATAAGCCGCGAGGACGAAATCCCACTGATCGAGCGCTTCCCTCACGCCGGAAGCTCCATCGCCCGACGCCGCAAGCGCGCTTCCGTCTGCGTCTGTGCCAGCAGCGCGCGCATCCGCGCGAGTACGACCCCGCCGAAGATCAGCGAGAAGCCTAGGACGGCGACGAGCAGCGGCACCAGGAATGCAGCATCGATCGCGCTCTTGCCCATGGTCAGACTGGGCGGTTGGTGGAGCGAATTCCACCAGACCACGCTGCGGTTGATGATCGGAATGTTGACTGCGCCGAGCAGGCCGAAGATCGCCGGGATACGCGGGCTCACCCCCTCGCGCTCCGCCGCCTGCGCCAGCGCGATATAGGCAAAGAAGAGAAACAGCAGCACCAGCATGCTGGTAAGTCGCCCGTCCCAGACCCACCAGGTGCCCCAGGTCGGCCTGCCCCAGATCGATCCGGTGACGAGGCAGATGGCGGTAAAGACCGCGCCGGGAACCGCCGAGGCACGCGCCGCCAGGGCCGCCAGCGGATGGCGCCAGACGAGGTAGACGAGGCTCGACAGGGCGATAGCAGTCCAGCCGCCCATGCCGAGCCAGGCCGCCGGTACATGCAGGAACAGGATGCGCACAGTCTCGCCCATCAGCCGGTCGGGCGGAACGACCAGCAATCCCCACGCCAGCGCCCCGCCGGCAAGGACCAGTCCGCCGCCCAGCAGTAGCGGCGTCAGCCACTTCGCCAGCGACAGAAATCGCTTCGGATTTGCAAAGCCGTGCATTTGTCAGAAGGGTCCCGTCCGCGCCGCGTTCTGACAGTCTCGGGCAGGTGTCGCAAGGGGCGAATCAGCGCCCGATCAGCTTTTGGGCCATCCGGTCCGCGACACGGTCGGGCGAGACCCCGGTCGCTTCGCTTTCGCGCCATATTTCCTCGAGCCGCCCGGGGATCTGCGCGATGCGCTTGCGTACCTCGTTGATGTCGCAGGGTTCGCCCTTGTGGCGGCAGAGGTACTCGAGCGTCACACTGATGATACCGCCGGCGTTGATCACGTAATCGGGCGCATAGAGAATGCCGCGTTCGGCAAGCATCGCGCCGTGATGTTCGCGCTTCAGCTGGTTGTTGGCGCCGCCAGCCACGATCGCGCAGTCGAGCCGGGCGATCCCCTCGTCGTCGAGGATCGCGCCGAGCGCATTGGGGCTGAACACATCGCAGGCAACCGACATGATCGCGTCCGGCGCTACGGTGTCGGCGTCCAGTTCATCGGCCAGTTCAGCCGCCCGGTCCTCGTCGATGTCCGACAGGGTGAGAATCGCACCCTCCTTCGCCGCCAGCCGCGCGACCCCGCCCCCTACGCTGCCGGCGCCCTGGATCGCGATCCTGACGCCTTCCAGGCTGTCCTTGCCGAGCTTGTGATGTACGGCGGCCTTGATGCCGTGGAAGATGCCCATTGCAGTGAAAGGTCCAGGGTCGCCGCCCGCCGCATCCTCACCGTCGACCGGCAGACCCGAAACAAATTGCGTGCGCTCGGCGACCATCGTCATGTCGGCCTCGGTGATGCCGACATCCTCTGCGGTGACATAGCGCCCGCCCAGCCGCTCGACCGCATCGGCGAACGCATGGATCATCTGCGGCGTCTTGGTGCCGGCTGGATCGGCCAGGATCACGGCCTTGCCGCCGCCCATCGGCAGTCCGGCCATAGCGTTCTTGTAGCTCATCCCCCGGCTCAAGCGCAGGGCATCGCGCATCGCGTCCTTGGGTTCGGAATAGTGCCAGAAACGGGTGCCGCCGGCGCCGGGACCCAAACGGGTGGAATGGAGGGCAATGATCGCGGTAAGGCCGCTGGCAGGATCGCGGATCAGCTGGACCAGCTCGTGGTCGTCGTAATCCTCTTCGGTCCAGAAAGCCGTCATCGCACGTTCGATCCTGTTCGTCGGGCCGCCCCCGGGACGGCACCTGCAATGGGGAGGTTATGGGGCGATCGACGGGATCCGAACCCGCGACCTCCGGTACCACAAACCGGCGCTCTAACCGACTGAGCTACGATCGCCACAAGCCCCCGGCGCGGGGATATCCACGCGCTGCGACGGGGCTGTTAGCGCTCCGCGAGGCATCGTCAAGTGATCCTCGGGGGCGAGAAGCGCCTGTTGCACAAGGGATGAATACAGGGAAGCGAAAAATCGCTCTACGCCCTTAGCACGTAATAATCTTGCCGTTGTCCCGTCGCCTCCGCTCACTATTGTGGTCCACATATGGTCGGACCAGGCGAATCTTCGAGCATGAGATTGCTAGACCACGGCGGCGTGCAACGCGTGCCTTCGCCCAAGCTGGAACTGTTCCAGTTGCGCGGCTTCGCTAGCGACGATCTCTGCGCGCGCTTGATCGCACTGATCGATTCCAATCGACGGCCATCGACCCTGGCGGACCACAACGGCGACAGCTATTTCCGAACCAGCGAGACCTGCGATCTCGATCCGGACCACCCCGCGACTCGCGAGATCGAACATCTGCTCCGTGAACTGAGCGGGATCGACCCGGCTTACGGCGAGCCTCTCCAGGGTCAGCGCTACGACGTGGGACAGGAATTCAAGTCGCACTGCGACTGGTTCAATCCGAGCGGGGCGGATTTCGAGAAATATTGCTCGGTTTCCGGCCAGCGGACCTGGACCTTCATGGTCTATCTTAACGAGCCGGATTCGGGAGGCGCGACGCGCTTCAAGGCGATCGGCAAGACCTTCCAGCCCGAAACCGGGAAGCTGGTGTGCTGGAACAACATGCGGCCCGACGGATCGCCCAATCCCAACACGATCCACCACGGAATGAAAGTGCGCAGCGGGGTGAAATACGTGATCACCAAATGGTATCGTGAGAAGGCATGGGGCTGGTGACGCGAAAAAGGGCGGCCCCGTCGGACCGCCCTTCCCTTGCAGCACGAGGCTGCGAAGCTTGCGAAGCGCTTACTTCTTGAGGCTGAGCCCACCGAAGCGCTTGTTGAAGGCCGCGACACGGCCGCCTTCCTGGATCTGCTGCTTGCCGCCGGTCCAGGCCGGATGGCTGGTCGGATCGATATCGAGCGTCAGCGTATCGCCCTCACTGCCCCAAGTGGAGCGCGTCTGGAATTCGGTGCCATCGGTCATCTTGACCGTGATGGTGTGGTAATCGGGATGACCTTCGGCTTTCATCGTCTCGTGTCCTTCTAGCCTCGGAACGGTTCCGACCGGTCCAGCTGTTCGAATGGGAAGCGGGCCACATAGCGCGCGCCGCCTGAAATGCAAGTGTCAGTCGTCGCCTGGCGGATCGGCGATCATCGCGGTGAATTCGCATTCGGTGGTGGTCTTGCCTTCGACGCTCGCCCGGCCCTTGAACTTGTAGACCCGGCTGCGCTTCTGCAGAAATTCGACCTCGAGATCGAGCAGGCAGCCTGGCGTTACCGGACTGCGGAACTTGGCCCCCTCGATACCCATGAAGAACACCAGCTTGCCCGTCCCGGCGAGTTCGAGAGTCTCAATCCCGAGAATCGCCGCAGCCTGCGCCAAAGCCTCGATCTGAAGCACGCCAGGCATGATCGGCGCACCGGGGAAATGGCCTTGGAAGTACTCCTCGTTAAAGCTGACCGCTTTCACTGCGTGGATGCGCTCGCCCTTCTCCAGGCTGCGCACCCGATCGACCAGCAACAGCGGATAGCGATGCGGCAGCGCCTTCAGCACCTGCCGAATGTCGAGCTCGGTCTCCTCTGCCATTCCGCCCCCCTCGAACCGACCTCAGCGGCCGCTCGGCTGAGCCTGCTGCTGCTGCTGCTGCGCGGCCTGTTGCTGCGCGGCGGCGATGAGGATCTGCTGCACTGTCTGCTGCAGCTGCACGGTCTGCTGGCGCGGCTGCCAGCCGGCCGGCGGCGTGGTCTGGACGGTCGGCAGGCGGGCGTCGAGGGCAGCCACGAGATCGTCGGTAACGTTGACGCCCTCAGGTGCGTACTGAATCGCGTCGGGGCTCAGCATAAGCTGAATGTTCTTGTTCTGGACTACCTGCGTCTGGACGTTCTGATAATCGTCCACCAATTGCTGGATGACATAGGCCTGAGCAAGCGCGATGGGCTGTCCGACTTGCGCGATCTGCTGTTCGCGCTGTTGAATTTGCTGCACCACGGTCGGGTTGGCGCTGACTTCCGCCTCGGTCAGCTGGCCATCGCTGTTGGTATCGAGGCTCTGCTGCGCCTGCTGGTTCTGCTGACGGAGCTGGCTCACCTGCTGTAGCTGCGAGGCATAGGTCTGGGATATCTGCTGATACCCCGCCTGCCGCGCCGCCGAGCGCACGATGACCGCTTCGGGGCTGCTCGTGGCGATGCCGTTTACCTGGGCTGCTCCGGGCGTGGCCGCCAAGGCCGCGCCGGCGGTGGCCGCGGCAGCGAGCAAGTTGATCGTCTTTTTCATCAGAATTGTGTCCCTACGTTGAAGGAAAAGGTCTTGGTGTCGTCGCCCGGCTGTTTCTTGAGGACATGGGCGAAATCGATCCGGAAGGGACCGAAGGGCGAATTCCAGTTAACGCCTATGCCCACGGAAATGCGGGGGCTGGCGCTGTCTCCCAGGAAAACCTCCTGGAACGGCGGAATGTTCTGGGTAAGCGCGGTGTTCGGCGTACCATCGGCTGCGGTCGGGTTGGTTGTGGTCGCCCCATCCGCGCCGGTGTAGAGCGGATTGCCGTCCGCATCGCGGACGGGTAGGTTGATACCGTCGGGGAACGGGCTGCTCTGCAACGTCGGAGTTGTGACATTGAACAGCGAGCCGACATCGAGGAAGACGGAGGGCCGAAGACCGAGCTCGCGCGCACCGGTTCCGAGCGGGATCTCGATTTCCGCCCGGCCCAGGTAATAGGCCGTGCCGCCGATCGCGTCGTCATTGACACGGTCGCGGTCAGTCACGACCATCGGATTGCCATCCTCGTCGGCCACGATCGACTGGCGCAAAACGCGTGGACCCACACCGCGAATGTCGAAACCCCGGATCTGCGGTTCGCCGAGGAAAAAGCGGTCGGTCAGACGGACATCGTCGGTACCGACGATGCCACGATCCTCGAAGCTGCGTATCGCTCCGCCCTCGGCGGTGAGCGAAAGGATGAAGCCTGCCGGGAGCGGGAAATACTGCGCGGCGCGGCCGCGAATGCGCAGGAAGTTCACCGACCCGCCAAGGCCGGCATACTCGGCCGTCACCGACATGCTGCGGCCTCGCGTCGGACGCAGCCGGCTGTCCGTGTTATCGAGCGAAAGCGTCAGACCGACGATCGAACTCGTCCGCTGCCCGATCGCGTCGCACAGGAAACGCCCGGCAAGAAGCGGTTCGCAGGTACGAACACCATCGCCATCGAAATCGGCAAAGAATTGATTCTGGTCGAGCGTGACATCGTCGTAATTGAGCGTGTAGCTGCCGACCAGGGACATGTATTCTGTAAGGGGCACACCGGCGCGAACGGAAAGACCGGTGGTAGCCTGCTCGAAGGTAGTTTCCCTGTCTCCGCCACTAAAATTGAAACTGTTGTAATCGCGCCGGTAGATGTCGATCCCGGCGGAAATGTTGCGGTCGAACACATAGGGTTCGGTGAAGCTCACTTGGGCGGACTTCGAATAGCGCGAATAATTCACGTTGAGACCGACCGTCTGACCGCGACCGCGGAAATTGCGCTGGCGGATAGCGCCCTGAAGGATGAAGTTCTCGATCGAGGAGAAACCGGCGGACAATTGCAGCTCGCCGGTCGCCTGCTCCTCGACATTGGCCTCGAGGATGATGCGGTCGGGGGCACTGCCTTCGACCTGGTTGATCTCGAAATTTTCCTGGAAGAATCCCAGCGAATTGATCCGCGCCGTCGACCGCTTGACCTGCAGCGAGTTGAACGCATCGCCTTCGGCCAAACGGAATTCGCGCCGCACGACCTTGTCCTGCGTCAGCGTGTTGCCGTTGACGTCGATCCGCTCGACATAGACACGCGGCGCTTCGCGGAGCTCGAAAGTAACGTCCATCGTCAGCGTTTCGCGGTTGCGGGTGAACTGTGGCTGGACGTCGGCAAAGGCATAGCCGAAGGTTCCGGCAAGTTCCGACATCTGTTCGACCGTGTCCTCGACCTGCTTGGCGTCGTACCAATCCCCGCTTCGCATCGGCAGGATCGTGGCGAGGCGCGTGCTGTCGAAATCGCGTAACTGGCTTTCGACGTCGACCTCGCCGAATTTGTAACGTTCGCCCTCCTCGACGACGTAGGTGACGATGAAATCGCGCTTGTCGGGCGTCAGTTCGGCAACGGCGGACACGACGCGAAAGTCGGCATAGCCCTGGGTAAGGTAGAAGCGGCGCAGGTTCTGCTGATCGAAGGCCAGCCGGTCGGGATCGTAGCTGGTGTTCGAGCTCAAGAAGCTGAACAGCCCGCCGGTCTGCTTGGTGACCATCTCGCCGCGCAGTTCTCCGTCGGAGAACGCCTCGTTGCCGATGATGTTGATCTGGCGGATCTTGGACTTGGGACCTTCCTCGATCTCGAAAACGATATCGACGCGGTTCTGCGCCAGCTCGACCGATTGCGGCTCCACCGTCGCGGCGAAACGGCCTTGCCGCTTGTAGAGCTCGATGATCCGGGCGACGTCGGCGCGGACCTTCGAACGCGTGAAGATCTGCCGCGGAGCAAGCTTGATTTCGGGCAGAATCTTGTCGTCGTCGATCCGCTCGTTGCCTTCGAGGATGATGCGGTTGATGACCGGGTTTTCGGCGATCGTGATCGTGACGTTGCCATTTGCGTAGGCGACGCTGGCATCGGCAAACAGCTCGGTAGCGTAGAGATCCTTGAGTACCTCGTCCCCGACGACCTGATTCCACGCGTCACCCGGACGCAGGCGGATGTAGGAAAGGATCGTCTGAGGCTCGAGCCGTTGGGCACCAGCTACCGAAATCGTCCGCACGGTTTCGACCTGCTGCGCAGGCGCGGTCTGGCTCTGTTGCGGATTTGCCTCCTGGGGCTGGACAGCCGCCGGATTCGTCGGCTGCTGAGCCCATGCGGCGACCGGCAGACCGGTCAGGATCGTTCCCACCAAGAGCGGGCCGGTCAGCCGCGTGACGCGCAATTTCGCGGCATTCGAAATGTTCGTGTTCGACAAGGAGAACCCGTCCCTCAAAAATACTGTCGGACCCGGCGAGGTAGCCGTTCCAGCTAGACGCATCGTGAAAACGCGGGCGAAGCGAGCCCGCCCTTGCCCGAACCGGTCGATGCAATCAAGCTGTGTGGCTGCCCATCCCGGTCCCGACCGCTTCCTTTCCCCGACCGACCGCCGAAGTCGGCAGGCTCGTCGGGTATTTTTCCGATCAGCCGCCAAAGAACGGCAGGCTGACCAGATCGTTGATCGTGACGAATATCATCAGCATGAGAACAAGCGCCATGCCGGTGCGATACGCCACCTCCTGACCGCGAGGTCCGACCGGCTTCCGGCGGACCGCTTCGGCCGCGTAGAATGCCAGGTGCCCGCCGTCGAGGGCGGGAATTGGCAGCAGGTTGATGAATGCCAAGTTAAGCGAGATCAGGGCCACGAAGTTGACGAAAGCGATGGGCCCGAGGCTGAGTTGTTCGCCGGAGAACTTGGCGATCTTGACCGGTCCGCCCAGTTCACGAACCGAACGATCGCCGACTACGATCTGCTTGATGCCGACGATCATCATGCGCATCATGTCGACGCTCTGTTCCACCGCCAGAGGGATGGCGGCGAACACGCCGACATCCTGCCAGGCGAAGGGCGACGAGTAGACACCCAGTCGCCCGACCTTGGAGCTGTTGCCGAAGCGATCGGTCTCGACGCTCTCGCCGATGGTCATGGGGATGCGCAACCGCTCGCCATCCCGTTCCACTGCCAGAACGATGTCCTTACCGGGGTACATCACCACGCGATCGGTGATGTCGGTGAACTCGCGCACCGGGCTTCCGTCGATCGCCAGGATCCGATCGCCCTCCTCGACGCCGGCGGCTGCGGCGACCGAGCCCTCGGCAAAGCTTTGCACGACGTTGGTTTCCGCCGGGTCGGCGGCGACCGGCCGACCGATGATCGAGAAGAAGGCGGCAAAGATGGCAAGGGTGACGAGGATGTTCATTGCCGGGCCGGCGAAGACGATCAGCGCCCGCTTCCACAGATCCGCCCTGTGGAACGACGTGCCAACGACGGATCGATCGTCGTCCTCGGCAAGATCGGCCTCGGTCGCGACGCCGAAAGTCGCGTCCTCGACCTGATCCTGCCGCTGGGGCACGCTCGCCGGGTTCATGTCGCCCTTGAACTGGACGTATCCGCCAAGCGGCAGGGCGGAAAGCTTCCAGCGCGTGCCCCTGCGGTCGGTCCAACCGGCAATTTCCTTGCCGAACCCGACGGAAAAGGCCTGCGCACCGACTCCGAACCAGCGACCGACAAGGTAATGGCCGAGCTCGTGCAGCGTCACCAGCGGCCCGAGCAGCAGCGGGAACCCGATGATGTACATCCAAAAGGGGATCGAACCGTCCAAGTCAGGCCAACTCCAAAATTTCGCTCGCCCGCGCGCGCGTGGCGGCATCCACCTGCAACACTTCTTCGAGAGAACGCGGGGCCGGCGGCATGTTCCCGCGCGCAAGGGTCTCGGCAACCATTGCCGCGATGCGGCTGAACGGTATCTGACGCGCGAGGAAGGCCGCGACCGCGATCTCGTTCGCGGCATTGAGCACCGCCGGGGCGGCCCCTCCCGCCTTCAGCGCTTCGCGAGCCAGCCTGGTCGCCGGAAACCGGTCCTCGTCGGGCGCGAAGAAAGTCAGCTCCGAGAGCGCGGGCAAATCGAGCGGTTCGCACGGCGTGTCCATCCGCGCCGGCCATGCGAGGCAGGAGGCGATCGGCACCCGCATGTCGGACGGGCCGAGCTGCGCCAGTGTCGACCCGTCGCGATATTCGACCATCGAATGGATGACGCTCTGCGGATGCACCACGATCTTCAAACGGTCGAGCCCGACGGGAAACAGATGATAGGCCTCGATCAGTTCGAGGCCCTTGTTCATCATGGTCGCGGAATCCACGCTGATCTTGGCGCCCATGTCCCAGTTTGGATGGGCCACCGCCTGCTCCGGTGTCACCGTCGACAGGTCCGCAACCGTGCGGAGCGGCCCTCCGCTGGCGGTCAACGTGATCGAGCGGACATCCGAGATGTCGTTTCCGGCAAGGCACTGGAAGATCGCATTGTGCTCGGAATCGGTCGGCAACAGCGTCGCACCGTGGCGCTCCACCGCGGCGGTCAGGACCTCGCCGGCGCTCACCAGCGCCTCCTTGTTGGCGAGCGCGATCGTGCCGCCGCGTTCCACCGCGGCCATGACCGGAGCGAGCCCCGCGCAGCCGACGATCGCCGCCACCGTCAGGTCGACCTCCCTACTCGCCGCCTCGACCAGCGCGGTACGTCCCCCCGCCGCCTCTATCCCGCTTCCCGACAGCGCCTCGCGCAATTCGCCTAGGCAGCTCTCGTCCGCGACCACGGCAAGCTCGGCTCCGAACTCGCGCGCCAGAGCCGCCAGTTCGCGCGCCTGACAATTGGCTGTGAGCGCAACGACCCGCCAATCGGCCCGGTTGCGGCGTATCAGGTCGAGGGTCGAGGATCCGATCGAGCCAGTCGCCCCGAGGATGGAGATCGAACGCATCACGTCAGGCCATGCCCGACAAGAGGCCGACGATCAGCACGACCGGCAACATGCCATCGATGCGATCGAAAACCCCGCCGTGCCCCGGAATAAGGTTCGAGGAATCCTTCATCTTCGCCTTGCGTTTGAGCCAGCTCTCGAAGAAGTCGCCCGCCTGCGCCGCCACTGCCAGCATGGCCCCGACCATCACCCAGCCCGCAGCTTCGACCGGGGCCATCCCGAAATCATCGGCGATGCGCACGTAATCACCGCTGTTGTGGGTGATGGCCATGAACAGCGCCAGCCACAGCCCGCTGCCCGCCATACCGCCGAAGAGACCGGCCCAGGTCTTGGACGGGCTGATCGACGGCGCGATCTTGGGCCCTCCGATCGCTCGCCCGCTGAAATAGGCGCAGGTGTCGGTGAAGATCACCACGCCAAGCACCGCGATCAGATGGTAAAGGTCGAGCCGAGCGACGAAGTAAGCGGCCAGGCCAATATAGGCTGCCCCCGTCAGCAGCCCGATCGCGCGTGTCGCAAACGTCCGCGCGGCCCGCAGCGCCAGGCGCGCGAACTCGCAGAAGGCTGCCAACGCCACAAGGTAGATGAACGTCTCGAGCACCACCCCGCCGATCGCGATGGCAACAGCGACTGCAGCGAGCATAACCAGCGCCGAGGCAACGCGCTTGGGAAGATCCGAGGTGCGAACCGAAAGCGGGACATCGACATAGCGCCGCATCCGCGCCCGCAAGCGGTCGCGTTTCCTCAGCGGCGCCGGTTTAGCGTCCCCCATATCGCCTCTCGCGCGACGCAAACCGCGCCAGCGCATCCTTCAGATGGTCGGGAGTGAAATCGGGCCACAGCACGTCGAGGAACAGCATCTCCGCATAGGCCGCCTGCCACAAGAGGAAATTGGATAGGCGTACTTCGCCGCTCGTGCGGATCAGCAGATCGAGCGGCGGCAGATCGACCGTGTGCAAATGCCTTTCGATGGCATCGACGGTTACCGGGCCCTCGTTCGCCGCCAACTGTGCGGCGCGGGCGATCTCCTGCTGCGAGCCGTAATTCAGCGCCACCGCGACTGTCCGTTTGCCTCCGGCCGTTCGATGGAGAGCGTCTTCGAGCATTTCGACGATATCGGGCGCAAGCGCCTGCCAATCGCCGACAATCTCGAGACGCACGCCGTTCTCGATGAATTCGGGGAGATCGGATTTGATGAAGCTGCGCATCAGGTTCATCAGATCGTCGACCTCATCCTCGGGCCGCTTCCAGTTCTCAGAACTGAAAGCATAGAGGGTCAGGCATTCGATTTCCGTGTCCTCGAGACTGCGAACCAGTGTTCGCACCGCCTCGACACCGCGTTTGTGGCCCAGGGCCCGGGGCAGTGCGCGCTTCTTCGCCCAGCGACCGTTGCCGTCCATGATGATGGCGACGTGACGTGCGGCGTTGGCGCCCCCGGCAGCCATGATGGCAATCGGCCCCACCCTACTGGGTGAGGATCTCCTGCACCTTCTTCTCTACGGCCGCGTCCGTATCGGCCACGAAGCGATCGGTGAGTTTCTGCACCTCGTCTTCGGAGCGCTTCCGATCGTCCTCGGAAATTTCCTTCTTCTTCTCATCGTCCTTGAGCGCTTCCATCCCGTCCCGCCGAACGTTCCGGATGGCGATCTTCGCCTTCTCGCCATATTCGCCGGCGAGCTTGGCGAGGTCCTTGCGTCGCTCCTGGGTCAGATCGGGCATGGGCAGGCGGATGGTCTGGCCGTCGATCATGGGATTGAGGCCGAGATTGGCTTTGGCGATCCCCTTTTCGACCGCGGTGACATTGGCCTTGTCCCAGACCTGCACCGCGAGCATTCGCGGCTCGGGCGCATTGACCGTCGCCACCTGGTTGATCGGCATCATCGAGCCGTAGACTTCCACCACCACCGGATCGAGCAGGCTGGTATTGGCACGGCCGGTGCGCAGCCCGGAAAGATCGCCCTTGAGGCTCTCGACCGCGCCATGCATCCGGCGTTCGATGTCGGATTTGTCGTATTTGGCCATCAGGCCTCTCCTTTTACTATGGTCTGCACGCCTTCGCCGGCCAGCACGCGTGCCAGATTGCCCTTCTCGCGGATCGAGAAGACCACGATCGGAATGTCGTTGTCGCGGCACAGGGCCACTGCGGAAGCATCCATGACCTTCAGATTTTTTGCGAGAACCTTGTCGTAACCGACGGTATCGAAACGCTTCGCTCCCGCATTCTTCTTGGGATCGGAATCATAGACCCCGTCGACGCTGGTACCCTTGAGCAAGGCGTCGCAACGCATTTCCGCCGCCCGCAGCGCCGCCCCGCTGTCGGTGGTGAAATAGGGCGCACCGACGCCCGCGGCGAAGATCACGATACGCCCTTTTTCCAGATGCCGTTCGGCACGTCTGCGGATCACCGGCTCGCAGACCTGGTCCATCTGGATGGCGCTCTGCACCCTGGTGGGCACGCCGATCTGCTCGAGCGCATTCTGCATCGCCAGCGCATTCATCACCGTGGCGAGCATGCCCATGTAATCGGCCTGGGCCCGGTCCATCCCCTTGGCCGCTCCCGCCATGCCGCGAAAAATGTTGCCCCCGCCGATCACGAGGCAGATTTCCAGCCCCGTTTCCTTCGCCCGCTTCACTTCCTCCGCCAATTCCATGACGAAATCGGGGTCGATCCCGAAGGGCGCGTCGCCCATCAGCACTTCGCCCGACAGCTTCAACAAAATGCGCGACGTATTCGGCAATAGCATTGGGATAGGGCTTCCTCGGCGCCTGGGACGGATTTGCTGCGCTCTTATAGAACGGGGGGTCGCGGTGCCAAGGGAATTGCCCGGATTGTCTCAGCATTCGTAGATCGGCGCCGGTCGATGACGGTCCGCCGCTTGTCGATGTGCTCTGAAGAGCCCTGTTCGCGCGATCTAGCAGGCAGGGATGAGCACCAGCGACGCACGCTCTATCATTGCCGATCCGAACTGGATGGCCCTGCGCTACGAGCGGGCGCGCCGCGCATTTCACTTCGTATATCTGCCTCGAAAAGAACGGCGGGCATACCATCTGCTCACCCACGTCGATCTCGCCAAGGTCAAGCGCGCGATCGTTCCGCGCGACGCAGCGATGGCACATGCTCCACAGCCCGTGCCGCTCCATGCCATTCTTCATTGCGGACTTGGCGGGTCGACGCTGCTGGCCGATGCGCTCGACCTGCCTGGGCGCATCACGGTACTGAAGGAGCCGCCACTGCTCAACGATCTGGTGGGTGACACTGTAAGGAGCGGCCGCAGCGACGAGGCCCTGCTGAACCTTAGCCTTGCTCTGCTGGCTCGGCCTTTTTCTCCCAAGGAAGTGGTGGTAGCCAAGGCTTCCGGTCCCGCAAATGCGCTTCTAGCCGACATAGCGACCCGCAATCATTCGATGCGAACCATCTGCCAGATCATGCCGCTCGACCGCTGGCTGGCGACTGCGGCACGAAAGGGTTTGGCCGGGCGGTTGTGGGGTCGGCGCCTGCTGATCGGCCTCAACAATGGGGGCCAGGTCCCCCTCGAGCTCAACGATTCCGAACTCTCCGCGATGACCGACCTGCAGATGGCGGCGATGGGCTGGCTTTCGATCACCCATCACATGCACCGGGTCCGCATGGTTCGAGGGCCAAAGCAGCTACTCGTTTCGCGGTCCGAAGCGCTATTCGAGCGGCCCGAGCGAACGGTCGGGGAGGTCGCAGATTTTCTGGACGATCGAGGGACTTCGCTTCCGCCACTGCCTCCGGAGCTTCTGTCGGTCCACGCGAAGACCCGTGAGCCGTACAGTCCCGGGCAGCGCCGTGGGGAAATCGAGGCGGCCCTGACCACACACGGGAAGGAAATAGACCTGCTGGTACGGTGGGCCGAGGAAACGGCAAGACGGCTCGACATTCCGATGGACCTGGATGGGCAAGCATCGCGAGAGCCTGTCGTCGCGTAACCGGACCTGCGTCGCAGACCCGATCCCCGGATAGTGCGAAACGGCCGCCGTACCGAAGCCCGGCGGCCGTTGCTCAATCGAAATAGGATAGTGGGCTCAACCCTTGACGGCGGCCGCCACTTCGGCAGCGAAATCGCTCTCTTCCTTCTCGATGCCCTCGCCGAGCTGGAAGCGGACGTAGTCCGTCAGCCTGATCTCGTGACCGGCATCCTTGCCCGCCTTGGCAACCACGTCGCTGATCGCGGTCTTATTGTCGATGACATAGACCTGGCTCAGCAGCGCGTTCTCCTTGGCGAATTTCTTCACCGCGCCATCGACCATCTTTTCCTGCACCTCGGCCGGCTTGCCGCTCTCGGCCGCCTTTTCCGCAGCGATCTTGCGTTCGCGCTCGATCGTTTCGGCGTCAAGATCCTCGGCGGTCAGCGCCTGCGGGAACGCGGCAGCGATATGCATGGCCAGCTGCTTGCCGAGCGGTTCGAGCACGTCGGCCCCCGCCTCGCTCTCCAGCGCGACCAGCACGCCGATCTTGCCGAGGTTCGGAGCGACGGCATTGTGCATGTAGGGCACCACAAGGCCGCTGTTCACCGATACGGTCTTCATCCGGCGGACCTGCTGGTTCTCGCCGATGGTCGCGACATTGTCGGTCAGCTTGTCGGAGACGCTGCCGCCACCGGGGTAGTCCATGCCCTTGAGTGCTTCGACGTCGTCGGAAGCGGCCTCGAGCGCGGTCTCGGTGACCTTGCGAACGAAATCCTGGAACTTGTCGTTCTTGGCGACGAAGTCGGTTTCGGAATTGACCTCGACAGCGACGCCCTTCGTGCCCTCGACGGCGATGCCGACCAGACCTTCGGCCGCGGTGCGGCTCGACTTTTTCTGGGCGGTGGCGAGCCCCTTGGCGCGCAGCGCGTCGACCGCCGCCTCGAGATCGCCATCGGTTTCGACCAGCGCTTTCTTGGCATCCATCATGCCCGCGCCGGTGCGCTCGCGAAGGGCCTTGATGTCGGCGGTGGTGAAGTTCGCCATGGTGATGTGTCCTTGTTCGAATGGAATGGGCGGCCGGGCCGCGATCTTGGCGGCCCGGCGCTTAGGCATGTTCGGTGACGGGCGCATGACGCGCGCCCGTTTACGTGATTAGGCGGCGGCTTCGGCTTCGGCCGGCGGGTTTTCCATCGCACCGACGTCGCGGCCACTGTCCTGGACGCCTTCGTTGCGACCGGAGGTCGCGGCCTGGCCGATGGCATCGCAATAGAGGCGAACGGCACGTGCGGCATCGTCGTTACCCGGGATCGGGAAAGCGATTCCGCTCGGATCGACATTGGTGTCGAGTACGGCGACGACCGGGATGCCGAGAACGTTGGCTTCCTTGATCGCCAGGTCTTCCTTGTTGGCGTCGATCACGAACATGACGTCGGGAATGCCGCCCATGTCGCGAATGCCGCCAAGCGAAAGGTCGAGCTTGTCGCGTTCGCGGGTGAGCTGGAGGATTTCCTTCTTGGTCAACCCGTGGGTTTCACCCGAAAGCTGTTCCTCGAGCGTCTTGAGACGCTTGATCGACTGGCTGATGGTCTTCCAATTGGTCAGCATACCGCCCAGCCAACGGTGATTGACGAAATGCTGGCCGCTGGCGCGCGCCGCGTCGCGGATCGCATCCTGCGCCTGGCGCTTGGTGCCGACGAACAGCACCTTGCCGCCCGAGCGCGCAGTCTGGGCGACGAAATCGAGAGCGCGCGCGAACAGCGGAACGGTCTGCGACAGGTCGATGATGTGGATGCCGTTGCGGGCGCCGAAGATATACGGCTTCATCCGCGGGTTCCAGCGGTGGGTCTGGTGGCCGAAATGCGATCCGGCCTCGATCAATTGCTGCATCGTGACGGTAGGAGCCGCCATAATCATATTCCTTTCCGGTTTGACCTCTGGATGGCTGGAACCCGTGATGCGGAGCTTCCCGCGATCGGGCACCGGTATGATGCGCCATCCATGTGGATTTGCCCGCCTTCGCTCATGCCGGAATGGCCGAATCCCGGCGGACAGGCGGCCAATTAGCGATCGATTGCGAGAAAATCCAGCCTCATTTTATCGCGGGAAAAGGGAACTCGGCCGTGAATTCGATTGACATAGGAGAACATATAGAGAACAACGACTGCCACTCGCGGAACCTACGGCGGGTAAGCGATGTTTTCCACGCATTGTCCACAGGGTTTCAAGCGCTCTGCGAGCAGTGAAAGTTGAGAAAGACCGGTGCGATGTTTGCCATATTCCTGACAGCTCTCTTTTCCCTTCTTTGTCTTTTGAGCGTGATGGTGCTCGCCGAGAGCGGTCTCCGCTGGTCGTCCGCATTCGGACGGTTGCGGAGCGAACTCGGGTCAGCAAGCGAGACTCATATGGCCGCTAGGGTGCGCCCTGTCACACGCGGCAGCTCCGCACGTCCCGAACGGCCTGTTACGCAGCGTCCGTCGGGGCGGCACGCTTTGCCCGTTGCCGCTTGACACGCGCGTATCGCATCCATCCGAGCGGCAGGAGCGCCAGATAGCCCAGGCTGATCGCGGCCAGCGTCCACCAAGGTTCGAGCAACAGGCCGGCGAAGAGAAGCCCGGCAAAGACAAGCAACCACAACCGAATGTCTCGCCGCGGTTTGAGCGATGCCCAACTCAGTGTTGCGAGGTTCGAAATCATCAAAAGCGCCATCAGCGCAACCCACGGACCGACCAAAAGCGGGTCCCGCAATATGTCCAGCCCCGTCTCGGTCCAGAGGTAGAACGGCAAAAATGCCAGCCCTGCCCCGACTGGAGCCGGAATGCCGGTAAGAAAGCCCGCCGATTTGTGGGGTTGGTCGTCTGCATCGATCCGGGCGTTGAAACGTGCCAGACGCAGTGCCGCGCATACGGCGAAGGCCAGAGCCGCGATCCAGCCGAGCCGCGGGATGGCGGACAGCGACCACAGGTAGATCACGATCGCAGGCGCGGTCCCGAAGGAAAGCGAATCGGCAAGACTGTCCAGTTCGGCCCCGAACCGCGACTGGCCGTTCAGCATCCGTGCGATCCGGCCGTCCATTCCGTCGAGCACCCCCGCCAGCACGATTGCGCCGACCGCCAGGCTCCAAGTTCCCGAAATCGCGAAGAGGATACCGGTCAGACCCGAACACATCGCGGCGGTCGTCACCGCGTTCGGAAGAAGCGTGCGGAGCGTCAGTCCGCTCTTCACGCGTCCGCTGGCGAAATCGTCTTCGTCCTCGGACGCCTTGGGCCCGATCCGGGGGCGCTCGGCGATATCCTTACCCGTCTTTTCGCGCCTCACTGCGCGATGCCTTCGAGGTGGAGAGCCTGCCCCATCTCGGCGAGGACCGTCTCGCCGGCGATGACCCGCTGTCCGAGCAGCACCTTGGAATCGGTGTCTGCGGGCAGATAGACATCCACCCGGCTGCCGAAGCGGATCAACCCGACCCGCTGACCGCTTCCCACCGTGTCCCCTTCCTTGACGAAGGGCACGATCCGGCGCGCAACGAGGCCGGCGATCTGGGTGAAGCCGATTCGCGTTCCGTCGGCGCGCTCGATCAGAATGTGCTGCCGCTCGTTCTCCTCGCTGGCCTTGTCGAGGTCGGCGTTGAGAAACTTGCCGGGAATGTAGACCAGTCGGCGGATCACCCCGCCGATCGGTGCGCGATTGATGTGGACGTCGAACACGCTCATGAAAATCGACACTCTCGTCACCGGCCCCGCGGGAAGCCCTTCGATCCCGCTGCCGTCGTCGATCTTCAGCTCTTCTGGGGGCTCGACCTGCGCGATCAGCGATACCAGTCCGTCCGCCGGCGCGAGGATAGCTCCGTCGGAGTGCGGCACGACGCGCTCGGGATCGCGGAAGAAGGCGAATACGCCCGCCGACAGCGCCAGCAGGGGCCAGCCGATGATTTCCCAGTCGAGCAGAAGCAGGAAGATCAGGCTGATGCCGACGGCGATCAGTCCGAACTTTCGCCCCTCGGGATGGATGGGAGGGAAGGACCAGGCGACATCGCCCCGGCCCCGGTTGTCGAGAAGTTCACCTGCCATCGGACGGGTTTAGGCGTGCCGCGCCTCGACCACAAGCGGTGCGACCCCTATTCCGGGCTCGGATCCCTGCTCAGGCAGCCTTGCGTACGAACACCGTGCCCGCCGAATAGCCGGCGCCGAAGCTGCATATCAGTCCGGTGTCGCCCGCCGAAAGATCCTCGCTGTGGAGATGGAAGGCGATGATGGAGCCTGCGCTCGAGGTATTGCCATAGGTGTCGAGCACGGTCGGACTCTCGTCCTCGCTCGCCTCGTGACCCAGAACCTTGTGCGCGATGAGCCTGTTCATTCCCGCATTGGCCTGGTGCAGCCACATCCGGCGCAGCGAAGTCGGCTCGATGTTGAGACGATCCGCTTCCTCCATGATCATCTGAGCCACCATCGGCACGACCTCCTTGAAAACTTTGCGCCCCTCCTGGACGAAAAGCTTGTCGGCCGTGCCGGCATTGTCCGGGTAGGCACGGTTGAGGAAACCGAAATTGTTGCGGATGTTGTTGGAAAAGACGGTCTTCAGCTTCGTGCCCAGAATGTCCCAATGCCGCGCCGGTGCCATCCCCGCATCCTCGACCAGCACCGCGGTGGCGACATCGCCGAAAATGAAATGGCTGTCCCGGTCACGCCAATTGAGATGCCCGCTGGTGATCTCGGGGCTGACCACCAGCACGCTGCGCGCGTTGCCCGAGCGAATATAGTCCGCAGCGGTCTGGATCCCGAAGGTCGCGCTGGAACACGCGACGTTCATGTCGAAACCGAAGCCGTCGATCCCAAGCTCTTGCTGGATTTCGATGGCCATTGCCGGATAGGGGCGCTCCATGTTGGACGCGGCGCACAGCACCGCGTCGACATCCGCCGCGCCGCGTCCGGCGCGGGCCAGCGCATCGCGTGCCGCCTTGACGCCGATTTCCGCAAGGACCGACAGCTCGTCGTTGCCCCGCTCGGCCCATCTCGGCGCCATGATCGCGGGATCGAGCACCGGTGCCTTCGCCATCACGTGGCGCGCCTTGATGCCGCTCGCCTTCTCGATGAATTCGACCGAGCTTTCTTCCAGCGCTTGGACCTCGCCAGCTTCGATCGCCTCGGCGTTTGCGGCGTTGTGCTGTCGGACGAAGGTGTTGAAGCTGGCGACCAGCTCCTCGTTCGAAATGCTGTCTTCGGGAGTGAACAGTCCGGTCGCGGAAATGACGGGTCGGTGGGTCGCTTGCATCGCGGCGGGGTAATCCCATGCTCGGCGCGGAGCAAGCCTGCGGGCACGAGTTGACAGGGTGCGGCACCTTCGCCAAAGGGGCGCGTCTCGGCACGGGGCGGGCCATTACCGCCCCTCGCAACCAGAGCGGCGAAACCCGCTCCGACAGCCGGTTCGTGGACAGGTGGCCGAGTGGTTAAAGGCAGCAGACTGTAAATCTGCCCGCGCAAGCGTACGCTGGTTCGAATCCAGCCCTGTCCACCATCCGGCCCTTTTCCTTTTTCGCTGGCACTGGCACAGCGCCCCCCATGGCAAAGAACAGGAAGAAGGCGCTGCGCGGCCGGGCCGGCCGAATGCAGGGCGGACGGGGCAGCGGCCGGGCGAGCACCGGTCAGGTGCGGTTGTGGGGTCACCACGCGGTCGAGGCTGCCCTGAAGAACCCGGCGCGGGCGCATCACAAGCTGTGGGCGACGCGCGAGGCGATCGCCGAGCTCGACGGGGAGTTGCCGCCCGATTTCCCGGTGGAATATGCCGACAACCCAGACCTCGATCGCCTGGTGGCGCGCGACGCTCCGCATCAGGGTCTGGTGCTGGAATGCGCCGCGTTGGAGGATGTCTTCCTCGCCGATGTCATGGCGGGCGAGGCGGATCGGCCGCTGGTGGTGCTCGATCAGGTCACCGACCCGCACAATGTCGGGGCGATCATGCGCTCGGCCGCGGCCTTCGGTGCCAGCGCGATCGTCACGCAGGACCGCCATGCTCCGCCCGAGGGCGGTGTGCTCGCCAAGGCGGCGAGCGGCGCGCTCGAGGTGCTCCCGTGGGTCAGGGTCGTCAATCTCGCTCGCGCGCTCGAGGAGATGGCGGAGGCTGGCTACTGGCGGATCGGGCTCGCGGGCGAGGCCGAGGCGACGCTAGCGGAGGCGCTGCCGGCTGGACCCGTCGCGCTGGTGCTGGGAGCAGAAGGCCCCGGCATGCGCCAGAACATCGCCGCGCATTGCGATGCGTTGGCGCGGCTGCCGATCAGCGAGAGCGTCGAGAGCCTCAACGTGTCGAATGCCGCGGCGGTGGCTCTCTACGCGGTCGCGGCGCGCTGACCGGACGCGAAAACGCCGCACCGTCCGAATGGGACAGCGCGGCGTTTCGAATCCTTGCTGCCGTGGCTTAGTTGACGGCGTCCTTGAGGCCCTTGCCGGCCTTGAACTTGGGCTGGTTGGATGCCTTGATGGTCATCGGTTCGCCGGTGCGGGGGTTGCGGCCGGTCGAGGCCTTGCGCTTGGCGACGGAGAACGAACCGAACCCGACCAATCGCACCTCGTCGCCCTTCGACAGCGCTTTCTGGATCGAATCGAAAACCGCTTCCACGGCGCCCGATGCATCGTTCTTCGAAAGCCCGCTGGAATCCGCGACGGCGCTGATCAGGTCGTTCTTGTTCATCGTTTTCTGTCCCCTAATGGAAATGCGAGCGGCGATCGGGAATCGATCAGCCTGGGCCGGGGCGAATTGAACCGAGTTTCCCCGCGCTGTCAAAGCCAAATCCGGCGAAATCTCCCCAAAAACGGCCGAAATCGGGCCGCTTATGGTGAATCTTCCAAAAGTGGCGTGCGCCGAGCCGCCACGGGCGGCCCACCCGATCCGACCTTACCGCATATGGTGTATCGAGTCGCTGCGGCGCAGCATCGCATCTCAATGCGCAGTCGGCGTACCGGTCTGCGAGGCGGCGACCACCGAGACGGGCTGACTGGCGAGATCGTCGGCCTCGGTCCATTCGATCGGTTCGGGAACCGAGGTCAGCGCGATTTCGAGTACCCGATCGACGTGGCCCACGGGCACGATCTCGAGACCCTCCTTCACGTTCTCGGGAATCTCGGCGAGGTCCTTAACGTTCTCCTCGGGGATGAGCACGGTCTTGATCCCGCCGCGCAGCGCGGCAAGCAGTTTCTCCTTGAGCCCGCCGATCGCCAGCACACGGCCGCGCAGCGTGACCTCGCCGGTCATCGCCACGTCCGGACGCACTGCCACACCACTGAGCGTCGAAACGATCGAGGTCACCATGCCGACACCCGCGCTCGGCCCATCCTTTGGCACCGCACCTTCGGGGAGGTGGATATGGATGTTCTTACGCTGGAAGATGCTCGGCTTGATCCCGTAATGCGGCGCACGCGCCTTCACGAAGCTGAAGGCCGCGGCAACGCTCTCGTTCATCACCTCGCCGAGCTTGCCGGTGGTCTTGATCTCGCCCTTGCCAGGCGTGGTAACGCTCTCGATCGTCAGCAGCTCGCCGCCGACCTCGGTCCAGGCAAGGCCGGTGACAGCGCCGATCTGCGCTTCGTCCTCGCCCATGCCGTGCTTGAACTTGCGCACGCCGGCGAAGTCGGAAAGGTTCTCGGGCGTGATGGTGACGCTCGTCGCCTTGCCTTCGAGAATCCGCCGCAAGCTCTTGCGCGCCAGCCGCGCCAGTTCGCGTTCGAGCGTCCGCACCCCGGCCTCGCGGGTGTAGTAGCGGATCAGATCGCGCAAACCGTCCTCGGTCAGCTCGAATTCGTCCTTCTTCAGCCCATGGTCCTTGACCTGCTTGGGTAGCAAATGGCGCGTCGCGATCTCGACTTTCTCGTCCTCGGTGTAACCTTCCAGCCGGATGATCTCCATCCGGTCGAGCAACGGTTGCGGCAGATTGAGGCTGTTCGCGGTGGTGACGAACATGATGTCCGAAAGGTCGAGGTCGAGCTCCAGATAGTGATCCTGGAACTTGCTGTTCTGCTCGGGGTCGAGCACCTCGAGCAAGGCCGATGCGGGATCGCCGCGGAAATCCTGGCCGAGCTTGTCGATCTCGTCGAGCAGGAACAGCGGGTTGCTCTTGCCCGCCTTCTTGAGGTTGGTGACGATCTTGCCCGGCAGCGAGCCGATATAGGTCCGGCGGTGGCCGCGGATTTCGGCCTCGTCGCGCACGCCGCCCAGCGACTGGCGCACGAACTTGCGTCCCGTGGCGCGGGCGATCGACTTGCCGAGGCTGGTCTTGCCGACGCCCGGCGGGCCGACAAGGCACAGGATCGGGCCCTTGAGCTTGTTGGTCCGCGCCTGAACTGCGAGGTATTCGACGATCCGGTCCTTGACCTTCTCCAGCGCGTAGTGATCGGCGTCGAGCACTTCCTGCGCCTTCGAAATGTCCTTCTTGACCTTGCTCTTCTTGCCCCAGGGCAGGCCGAGCAGCACGTCGAGATAGTTGCGGATGACGGTCGCCTCCGCGCTCATCGGCTGCATCGTCTTGAGCTTCTTGAGTTCGCTCTCGGCCTTGCTGCGCGCTTCCTTCGACAGCTTGGTCTTGGCGATCTTCTCGGTCAGTTCGGCGATCTCGTTGCCACCCTCCTCGTCACCGTCGCCGAGTTCGTTCTGGATCGCCTTGAGCTGTTCGTTGAGGTAATATTCGCGCTGGGTCTTCTCCATTTGCCGCTTCACGCGGCCGCGGATCTTCTTCTCGACCTGGAGGACCGACAGCTCGCCCTCCATAAAGGACATGACCATTTCGAGGCGCTTGAGCGGGTCGAATTCGGCGAGCAGGGTCTGCTTGTCGGAAACCTTGGCGGCGACGGCCGCGGCGATGGTATCGGCGAGTTCGCCGGCATCGTCGATCTCACCCAACTCCTCTGCCGCGCCCTCGCCCAGCTTCTTGTTGAGCTTGGCGTATTCGCCGAACTGCTCGATCACCTGGCGCATCATCGCGGTGACCTCGCTGCCGGCCGCGGTGTCGGGTTCGCGCAGGGTGACGGCGGCGACGACGTAATCGTCCTTCGCTTCGAGGCTTTCGAGCTGCGCGCGTGCGGTGCCCTCGACCAGCACGCGCACCGTGCCGTCGGGGAGCTTGAGCATCTGCAGCACCTGCGCGACCGCGCCCATGTCGTAGAGATCCTCGCGCCCGGGATCGTCGCAACCGGGATCGAGCTGGGCAAGCAGGACGATGTCCTTGTCGCCCTCCATCGCGGCTTCGAGCGCCGCCACCGACTTGTCGCGCCCGACAAATAGCGGAACGACCATGCCGGGGAAGACGACGATGTCGCGGAGGGGGAGAAGCGGGAATGTCTGGGTCATGGGCGAGATATGGGAAGCCACGGGACGGCGTGCAACGGGCGGCCCGGGCTAAGCTGTGGGAAGCGGGTTTGGGAGCAGCGCGGTGTTGGAGATGTTACAGGTGTTACACGGTTCAGAAGGGAAAATAACGGGATCAAATTCTGAAAAAAATATCGGTTCGGCAAGGCCTTTTTGGCCGTATTGCCAACCGTACCCAGGAACATGAATGTAGGAAAATCTCTTCCCTTGCGGGAGAGATGCCCTGGCCTTCACTTCCGGATTTGATCCGCGGCACCAGCCGAAGTCGGGAGGAGGCGCCGGTGCAGGGTCGCTGCTCCGCTACAGGCCCGTCGCCAAACCCTTCCCGCAAGGTGAGAGGGCTCGACGGCATTTAGTCCCGAAAACCCGGATCGATCCGATCCAGCTTCCGCAACAACGCCGGCCAGGCCAGCGCGTTGGCGATCATGCCGATGCCGGCGGGCGGGGTCTGCGCCTTGACCTTCTCGGGCGTGCCCTGTGGCGGGTTGTTGAGGTTCTCGCGCCCCGCGCTCAGCATCTTCACCTGCGCCTCGCACGCGCGCTCGATGAAATAGAGCCGCAGGAAGCATTCGCCCACCGTCTTGCCGATCGCCAGCGTGCCGTGGTTGCGCAGGATCATCGCGTGGCAATCGCCCATGTCCTCGACCAGCCGCTCTCGCTCCTCGAGATCGGTCGCGATGCCCTCGTAGTCGTGATAGGCGATGTCGCTGCGCGCGATCATGCCGGTCTGGGTGTGTTCGAGCAGGCCCCATTCCATCGCGCTTACCGCCTGCCCGTCGGGCGTGTGCAGGTGCATCACCGCGGCCGCTTCCTCGCAATTCATGTGGAGCGCCGAATGGATGGTGAAGCCAGCCGGATTGACCGGGTGGCTGGTGGAAATGACGGGCTGCCCGTCGACGTCCATCTTGACGAGGCTGGATGCGGTTATCTCTTCGAACATCATGTCGTAGGGATTGATGAGGAAGTGATGTTCGGGGCCCGGCACCCGAGCGGAGAGATGGGTGAAGATCAGATCGTCCCACCCGTAATGCGCGACCAGGCGATAGGCCGCCGCGAGATCGACGCGGACCGCCCACTCCTCGTCGCTGACTTGCGCGCGGATATCGGCGTCGTTGCCGGTGGAATTGTCGTTCATAACGGTGGCCATGGATCGATCTCCTTCAATTGTGCGCGGCGTGCGAAAGCACGTCCGCCGGTCAGCCCATGCCGGGCAGGTTGAAGCCCGGTGGCAGGCCCATGCCGCCCTGGAGCTTCTGCATTTCGTCGGCGGATTTCCGGTCCGCCTTGTCGCGGGCATCGTTGAAGGCGGCGGCGACGAGGTCCTCGACCATCTGCTTTTCCTCCGGCTTCATCAGGCTGTCGTCGATGGCGACGCCGAGGATGCGGCCGCGGGCGGTGGCGCGGACCTTGACCAGCCCGCCACCGGCGCTGCCCTCGACCTCGATGGTGTCGAGCTTGGCCTGGGTCTCGCCCATCTGGCTCTGGATGGTTTCGGCCGCCTTCTGCGCGGCGGCGAGCATTTCTTCCATGGATTTCATGATGCGTTGCGTCTCCAATTGCGCGGCGCCGCGGGCGGCGCGTCGCTGTCTTCGATGATTTCCGCGCCGGGAAAGGCGGCGAGCGTCGCCTCCACCAACGGATGCGCGCGGGCTTCGGTTTCCTCCGCCGCGCGCCGCGCCTGCGCGCGCTCGGCGATCGAGGGCGCGGCCTCGGCGTCGGACGTCTCCAGCACCCAGCGCATTCCGGTCGCGGCATGCAGGGCATCGCGCAGCACGGGGCCGATGTCATCGGTATATTTCGGATCGCGGCTGTAGCGCAGGGTGCCCGGCTCGACCCAGATCGGGCGGACCTGCAGCTTCATGATGCTGGCGGCGAGATGCTGCCCGGCATTTTCGACCTTTTCGACCAGTTCTTCCCAGACGATCGCAGGAGAGGACGCGGCGCTGGCGCCTCCGCCCTCGCCGGCAGCCGTTCCCTGTACCGGGGGATTGGCGGCCAGGCTTTCGAGCGTGCGCGCCAACTTGCCTGGGTCGGGCTGGTCCGCGGCGTGGAGCACACGCAGCAGCGCCATTCGGGCGGACACCAGCGGATCGGGCGCCTGGCGCACTTCCTCGTGCCCCTTGAGCAGCAATTGCCACAACCGGTGGAGTTGCCCGACGGAAAGGTCGCGGGCCCATTGCGAAATCTGTTCGCGCTCCTCGGCCGAAGGGCCGTCGGCCTCTCCGTTCGCCACCTGCGCCACGGTGATCCGGTGGGTGAGGTCCATCAGCGCGCGCAGCATCGCCAGCGGCTCGACCCCGAGCGCATATTGCTCGTCCACCGCCCCCAGCAACGCTGCGGACTCGCCCTCGAGCAGATGGCCGAGCAGCCGCCGCTGCGCGCCCTTGTCGGCGAGCCCGAGCATGTCGCGCACCCGTTCGGCGGTAACGCTGTCGTTCTCGCCCATGTCGGCATGGGCGATGGCCTGATCGAGGATGGAAAGACCGTCCCGCACCGATCCTTCCGCGGCATTGGCGATGATATGGATCGCCTCGTCCTCGGCCGCGACGCCTTCCTTGGCGCAGATCTCCGCGAAGTGGGTTTCGAGCAACTCGACCGGGATCCGCCGCAGGTCGAAGCGCTGGGTGCGGCTGAGCACCGTGACCGGCAATTTGTCGACCTCGGTGGTCGCAAAGAGGAACTTCACATGCGCAGGCGGCTCCTCAAGTGTCTTGAGCAAAGCATTGAAAGCATTGCGCGACAGCATGTGGACTTCGTCGATGATGTAGATCTTGTAGCGCGCCGATACGGCGGAATAGCGCACCGCCTCGATGATCTCGCGCACATCGTCGACACCGGTGTGGCTGGCGGCGTCCATCTCGATCACGTCGATGTGCCGACCCTCGGCGATCGCCACGCAGGGCTCGCACACGCCGCAGGGATCGATGGTCGGGCCGCCCTTCCCGTCCGGGCCGATGCAGTTGAGCGCCTTGGCGATCAGCCGCGCTGTCGAGGTCTTGCCGACCCCGCGCACGCCGGTCATCAGGAAGGCGTGGGCCAGCCGCTCGCGCGCGATGGCGTTGGCCAGCGTGCGGACCATGGCATCCTGCCCGATCAGCTGCGAAAAGGTCTGCGGCCGGTATTTGCGCGCGAGCACGCGATAGGGCTGCGCGGTTTCCGGGACTGCCGCCGGAGCCTGCGCCTGTTTTGGTTCGGCTGGGGATTCGGCCGGCGGTTCCGGTTGGGGATGCGGCGGTGGCTCCGCACCGCCGAACAGCGCCGATTGCCCCGCCTCCTCGAGTTCCGACGCGGTGGGGGCGGCATCGTCCGCATCGCCTTCGGTCCCGGTTTCCCAGGGCAGCGAGTCGGAAGTGTCCGGTGAATCGGCCATGCCCGCTAGCTAGGGGCTGGCGCGCGGAATGTCATGCCGATGATGGGAAAAAGGAGCCGAGCGACCCGTCGCAATTCACCTGGGCTGCTTCCTTCCGGACCTGACCCGGTGAGCGAACGCAAACGTCCACCCGACTCCCGGTCCGCCATATGGCGGCACGGGATTCGAAAATCAACGGAAGTTGTCGGCGTAGGCCTGGAGCTTGAGATGCTTGGGCGGCGTCGCATGAACCCGCGCGGCGATGCCGTGCTTTTCCGCATAGGCCCTGGCGGCATCCTTGCTCTCGAAGGTGAGCTGCACCTGCGCCTGCGTGTCGGAACTGCCGGTCCAGCCCATCAGCGGATCGGCGCGGCGCGCCTCGGACTGCTCGAATTCGAGCACCCATTCGTCGATCCGGGCCTTGCCGGATTGCATCGCCGATTTCGGCCTCTGGTAGATACGCGCTGCCATAGTGCCGTCTTCCTAATTCAGCCGCCGGAATTTTGGAAGGCGTTCCTGGTTTTCAGGCTCGGCTTTTCCGCCCAAGGTTCGGCGGGCCAGCGGTGCTTGGGATAGCGGCCCTTCATGTCCTTTGCCACGTCCGCCCAGCTCCCCCGCCAGAACCCGGGCAGGTCGCGCGTCGCCTGGACTGGGCGGCCGGCCGGGCTGGTGAGCTTGAGCAGCAGCGGCGTGTCGCCGACCAGCGGATGCCGGTCGAGCCCGAACAGCGCCTGCACCCGGACCTCGACGCTGGGCGCATCGTCGGCCGTATAGTCGATCCTGTGCGTAGTGCCGGCCGGAGAGGCGAAGTGGCGCGGCGCGCGGGTATCGAGGCGCTGGCGCGTGTCCCAGTCGAGCAGGCCGAGGAGGCTGTCGACCAGGGAGGACCGGGGGATGGCGAGATCGCGGCGCCCGTGGAGCAGCGGCTCCAGCCAGAGGCCCGCATCGGCTTCCAACCGTTCGGTCGACAGCCCCTCGATCCCGGCGAAGCGCGCGCGGGCCAGGAGATCGGCGGGGAGCAGGGCCTCCAGCCTCTCCAGCGCCTTCTCGCGCAAAAGATCGGCGAGGGCCTGCGGGTCCGGTTCCGGGTCGGGGACGCGCGTCAGTTTGACCGCGCCCAGCCTTCGCTCCCGCCGTGCGACGGCGCGATCGTCGCGCCATTCGACCAGGCTGCGGCTTTCGATCGCTTCGACCAGCCAGAATTCGACCTCCTCGCGCGTCATCGCGGCCGCGGCCGTGATGCGCGCACCCCGGGCCATGCCCTGCGCATCGCCGATCACGAGAAATTCGCTGCGGGCGAGCGGAGAGGCGGGGTCGAGGACATAGCCGCGCCCGCCGCCCGACAGCCAAGTCTCGCCGCCGGTATCCCGCCGCATGGCCACGAACTCCGCGCTTCCGGCAGCGAGAATGGCGGCGAGCGGCGGGTCTTCGGCCCGTCCTTTCTCTCCGCCGACCAGCCGCGCTGCCTTGTCCGCCCAGCCCTGCGCCAGCCGGCGCGACGCCTGCGCGCGCGGCGAGCGATCGGCGTTCCAGCGGTCGAGCCGCGTGCCGAGGTCTTCGCTCGTCCCGCCCAGCTTGCGTTCCTGCAGCAGCAGCGCCAGCCGCGCCGCGCGTTCGCCTGCGCCGTGGCGGGCGCCGAACAGCACCATCGCTGCCCCCCGCGGATCGAGCGGCAGCTGCGAGAGCTCTTCGCCCGCCGCTGTCAATCGCCCATCGGGATCGAGCGCACCGAGCGATCCCAGCCGGCCGCGCGCTGCCGCCAGCGAGGCTTCGGGCGGTGCATCCAGGAAGGGGAGTTGCTCCGGCGGGCTGCCCCATTGCGCGGCCTTGAGCACCAGCGGGGAGAGGTCGGCAATCGCGATCTCGGGCGGATCGTAGGGCGGGCGTCCCCTGTGTCCGCCCTCCTCCCACAGGCGGTAGGCCACGCCCGGGCCCTGCCGCGCGGCGCGGCCCGCGCGCTGGGCCGCCGCAGCCTGGCTGGCACGTTCGGTGACGAGATGGGTGGTGCCCGCCGCGCGATCGTATTCGGCGCGGCGAGAGAGACCGCTGTCGACCACCACCGAAACCCCGTCGAGCGTCAGCGAAGTTTCGGCGATGGCGGTCGCGAGGACGATGCGGCGGCGGCCCTCGGGATCGCGGCGGATCGCGGCGCGCTGGGCTTGCGGCTCGACCTGCCCGTGGAGCGGCAGGACCAGGGCTTCCGGCAAGCCGCTCTCCAGCCGCTCGCGCACCCGTTCGATCTCGCCGACGCCGGGGAGGAAGGCGAGGATGTCGCCCGTTTCCTGACGCCATACCGTCCGCACCGTCACCGCGACCGCTTCGTCGATCCGCTGGTCAGGCCTTGAACCCAGCCATTCGATCCTCAGGGGATGCGCCCTGCCCTCGCTTTCGACCACAGGTGTGCCCGGCCCGAGCAGACCGGCGAAGCGCGCGCCGTCGATCGTCGCCGACATCACGAGCACCCGCAGATCCTCGCGCAGCACGCCGCGGGTCTCCAGCGCGAGCGCAAGACCCAGATCGCTGTCGAGATTCCGCTCGTGAGCCTCGTCGAACAGCACCGCCGACACGCCGCCGAGTTCGGGATCGTCGAGGATACGGTTGACGAAGATCGCCTCGGTCATGACGAGGACGCGGGTCCGGGCGGAGGTCCGACTGTCTAGCCGGGTGACGTAGCCGACGGTTTCGCCCGGCTTTTCACCCAGCATCTCGGACATGCGCTCCGCCGCCGCCCGCGCGGCGACGCGGCGCGGGCTGGTCAGGATCACCTGCCCGCCGCACCAGCCCTCGCCGATCAGCGCGGGCGCCACCGAAGTGGTCTTGCCCGCTCCCGGAGGCGCGACCAAAACCGCGCCCGCGCCCTCGCGCAAGGCGGCCAGCAATCCTGGAAGGACGGCATGGATGGGCAGGTCCGAAAGCATCGCCGGGCCCTAGCTCACTCGGCCATCCTGGCAAAACCCGGAGGGCCGAAGGTTCAGTACCCCCGCGCCACCGCGAATTCCGCAGCCTGCGCCATCGCCCGGCGTGCCCTGCCGTCGGGGAAGATCGCCAGCGC
This sequence comes from Qipengyuania sp. MTN3-11, assembly GCF_042851825.1. Lineage (NCBI taxonomy): Bacteria > Pseudomonadati > Pseudomonadota > Alphaproteobacteria > Sphingomonadales > Erythrobacteraceae > Qipengyuania > Qipengyuania sp. MTN3-11. Next base: position 238,928 of record NZ_BTGM01000003.1, read on the forward strand.
GTCGATCGCACGCTGGGCGAAATGACGAGCGCGCGCGCGCGTGTCCGCCACCGCCCCGTGACGACCTATCAATGAAATCGCGTGGTCGAGATCGGCATCGGAACTCCGGTGTCCGCCGATCGCGGCGCGCCAGAAGGCGCGTTCCTCCTCGCCGCCGCGGGCGTAGGCGAGGATCACCGGCAGGGTCATCTTCCCTTCGCGGAAATCGTCGCCGCGATCCTTGCCCATGGCGGCGGCATCCGAATCGTAATCGATCGCATCGTCGACCAGCTGGAACGCGACACCGAGATTGCGGCCGTACTCGTCGAGCGCCTGTTCCTGTTCCTCAGAACATTCGGCAACCACCGCCGCGACCCGGGCGGCGGCGGCGAAGAGCGCGGCGGTCTTGGCGCGGATGATCTGCAGATAATGCTCCTCGCTGGTGTCGATCTTGCGCTGCGCAGTGAGCTGATCGACTTCCCCCTCCGCGATCACCGCGCTGGCGCCGGACAGGATCTTGAGCACCTTGAGGCTGCCGTCCTCTACCATCAGCTCGAAAGCGCGGCTGAAGAGGAAATCGCCGACCAGGATCGAGGCCGGATTGCCGAAAATGATGTTGGCCGCCGCCTTGCCGCGCCTCAGGTCGCTGCCGTCGACGACATCGTCGTGGAGCAGAGTGGCGGTGTGGATGAATTCGACCGCGGTGGCGAGCTTGTGGTGCCGCGTCCCGTTGTAGCCGACGAGTTCGGCCCCCGCGAGCGTCAGCATCGGCCGCAACCGCTTGCCCCCGCCCGAAATGAGATGGCCGGCAAGCGCGGGTATCAGCGGTATCTCGCTCTGCATCCGCTCGAGGATGACGGAATTCACCGCGTTCATTCCCTGGGCCGTCAAGCCCAGCATCGGTTCGAGCGAGGGCGGCGGAGCGTCTCGGCGGGCTAGCGGGATCACGTCGGCAGGCATAGCGGCCCGGCAATGAAGGGGCGCATGTTTCTTGGCAAGCGCGCAATTGCTGATAGGTCTTGCGCGTGACCCAGACCGCATCCCCGCCGCCGCACGCAGCCCCCGACGATTTGCTCGCGACCTATCGCAAGAGCATCGACAACATCGATGCGGCGCTGATTCACATCCTGGCGGAACGGTTCCGGATCACCAAGGCGGTGGGCGAACACAAGGCTCGGCTGGCGCTGCCGCCCGCCGATCCTTCGCGCGAGAAGGCTCAGATTGCCCGGATGCGGCAGCTCGCCGAGGAGGCCGAGCTCGACCCGGCGTTCAGCGAGAAATTTCTGCGCTTCGTCATCGACGAGGTCATCCGGCATCACGAACGCGCGCGGGACGGCTGACCGGACGCGATCCGATCAATCGTCGCGCAGGCGGTTCCGCCGGAAGTCGCGGCGATCCCCGCGCCGGTCGGATCGCCGGGCCCGTTGCTGGTCGCGAGCCTCGCGCCCACGTTCGATTCGGGCGCGGTTGCGCTCGCGCAGGTCCCGGCCCCGCTCGGCCCGGGCGCGGTTGCGGTCCCTCACGTCCCGGCCCCGTTCGCGCGCCCTTTCGTAACGTTCGCGCCGCTCGTCATCCCGGTCCCAGTTCCGCCGACCGTCGCCATAGCGCCGTACCTCGCGATGATCGCGCCGGACGTAATCGCCCCGGCGATTGTAATTGTACCCGCGCCACTGTTCGCGAATGTTCCGGTGTCCGGTGCGGCGCGCAATCCAGTAATTGCGCTGGCGATCCGACCATGAATGGCGATAACCGCGCCGGTCCCAGACATAATATCCGGTACCCGGATAATAGTAATCGTCATACCAGCCGTAATATGGCGCATAGCTTCCGGCGCCATATCCGACGGAGACTCGGGAGCCGTAATAATTGTCGTATCCGGATGTCGAGCATGCGCCGAGACCCATGGCCGCAGCTATCATCAGTGCGGGGCGTATATAGGGGAAAGGCATCCTGATCTCCGGTTCGTTCGATTGTCGAATCGGAAATAGGCGTGCGGCTTTGAACCAGGTCTGAACCCCGCAATACATTGCGATACAGCGCGATACGCGACCTATTGGCTGCGTGGCAGGCTGAGCAGCACCATCAACCCGCCGAGGTCCTCGCTCTCGTCGAGCTCGACCGAACCGCCGTAGATCTCGGCGACGTCGCGCACGATCGCGAGGCCGAGTCCGGTTCCCGGTTTGCCGGTGTCGAGCCGCGCCCCGCGGTCGAAGATACGGCCGCGCTCTTCCTCGGGAATGCCGAGGCCGTCGTCCTCGACCCAGATCACGCATTGCCGCGAACCGGCTTCGGCATCGACCGTCACGAAAACGCTGCCGCCGCCGTATTTTGCGGCGTTCTCGATCAGATTGCCAAGAATCTCGTCGAGGTCCTGGCGCTCGATCGCCACCATCGCACCGCGGTTTCCGGCGATGTCGAATCGGGTGTCGGGATAGAGACGTTCGACCGCGCGGCGGACCGCCTCCGCGCTTTCGCAGACCGCGGTGCGGGCATGGCCGACCGCGCGGCGGCCAACCGCGCGCGCGCGGGCAAGATGGTGGTCGACATGGCGCTGCATCGTGCGCGCCTCGCGGATGGTTGTGTCGGCGAGATCGTCGGCCCGTGCGGTCGCGGCATTGGTCAGGACAGTGAGCGGGGTCTTGAGCGCATGGGCGAGATTGCCGGCATGGGTGCGCGCCTCTTCCGCCTGGCGGTTGGTATGGGCGAGCAGTGCGTTGATCTCCTCGACCAACGGCTCGACCTCGAGCGGCAACGGCTCCTCGATGCGGTCGGCACCGGTGGCGCGCAGGTTCTGGATCGCCGCGCGTACTCGCCGCAGCGGACCGAGGCCGAACCAGTTCTGCAGCACCGCCATGCCGAACAGACCGAGGCCGAGTACGGCAAAGCTCCAGATGAGGATCGAGCGAATGCGGGCGATCTGGAAATCGAGTTCCTCGCGGCTGGCGGCGACGGCGAAAGACCATATCGTGTTGCTGCCGGGCAGCATGACCGAACGTTCGGCGATGCGCAGCGGCTCGCCGGAAAACTGTCGCGAATCATAGAGATGCATCCCGTCGTCGCTATGATAACCACGAACATCGAGACTGCGGTCCCACAGACTGCGTGAAGGATAGTCCTCGCGACCCTCGCCGCGAATCTGCCAGTAAAGCCCCGAATTGGGCTCGAGAAAGCGCTGGTCGCCCATCGGACGGATGAAATAGACGTCGCCCGTATTGTCGAGCTCCGCGGAAGAGATCATCGCGGTCAGCATGTATTCGAGCTGATCGTCGAAATTTTCCTCGACCAGGTTGGTCAGGGTCCGGTCGAGCGCGAAACCACCGGCCAGCAGGAGGATCACGATCCAGCCGGCGGCGATGGCCATCATCCGCCCGGCCAGGCTGCGCTTGGGCGTGGCCGCGGGCGGCGTCCTGCCCACGCCGATCACCTCGTCTCCCGCGGGAGAGGTAGGGATCGCCGCGTCAGGCGCGCGGCTGGTCGGCTGGATCGTCGAGCGAGTAGCCAAGGCCGCGGATCGTGGTGATGACATCCGCGCCCAGCTTCTTGCGGATGCGAGTGACGAAGACCTCGATCGTATTGGAATCGCGGTCGAAATCCTGATCGTAGATGTGTTCGATCAGCTCGGTGCGGCTGACCACCTTGCCCTTGTGGTGCATGAGGTAGCTCAGCAGCTTGTATTCCTGCGCGGTCAGCTTGACGGGCTCGCCCTCCAGCGTGACCCGGCCCGAACGGGTGTCGAGCCGCACGGGTCCGGCGGTCAGTTCGCTCGAGGTGTTGCCCGAGGCGCGGCGGATCAGCGCGCGCAGGCGGGCGATCAGCTCCTCGGTCTGGAACGGCTTGGCGAGATAGTCGTCCGCCCCGGCATCCAACCCAGCGACCTTGTCGGACCAGCTGTCGCGCGCGGTCAGCACCAGGACGGGAAACTTGCGTCCTTCCTTGCGCCACATGCCGAGCACTGTGAGACCGTCGATCTCCGGCAGGCCGAGGTCGAGGATCACGGCATCGTAATCTTCGGTGCTGCCGAGGAAATGGCCATCCTCGCCGTCGGTCGACAGATCGACGGCGTAGCCGTTCTGTTCGAGTGTCGATTTGAGCTGCTTGCCGAGTGTCGGTTCGTCCTCGACGATCAGGATACGCATGGCCCGGACTGTCCCCTCATGGTCTGGTGTCGGCGACCGCTGTGGTCTGTTGTGGCAAACGCGTCAATCAGACCGCGGTTTCCGCTGTACAGAACGCTTCGACAGAGGCGATCAGTTGCTGCGGCCGATGACCCGGCCCGTGCGCGCATCGACATCGATGAACACCACGCGGCCGTCGCGGATGAACTTGAGGCGATAGGCCATGGCGGTGGGGTCGTAGGCGAAGCCGAGATACTCCGCATCCCGCATCGTGGGAAGGATACGCGCCTCGATCTCGCGCGAGCGCATGATGTTGCCCGCGCGCATTTCCTTGCGCGCATCCGCCTGATCGGAACGCGACTGCGCGGATGCCGGCACCGCGGCGCCGGTGATCGCGAGCGCGCCCAGCAGCACCGAGGCGAGGGTCGAAACAAGAAATCCTTTCATGATGCCGCCGTGACTAGGCTCGTGGCATTGAACAAGATGTGAATATTGCTGAAGCTTTCGCGCAAGCCCAGGGCTCAGCGCGTCATCTCGTATGTCAGCGCGATCGCCACTCCGGTCGCGACGACACCCGGTGCCACCGGTGGCGCCGGCGCAGCGGACTGCAGACGCGCGCCGGTAACGACGATGGCGTCGCTTTCCATGCGCTCCCTGCCACTCGAACGAATGGCCTCAGCGACCTGGATCAGGCGCACCCCGCGGTAGCCGGCGATGCGGGCGTAGTCCTCTGCCTGCCGCTGTCCGCGCTCGAGGGCGCGGCGGCGGGCGGTGGCCTTGGCCTCGACGTCGTTCTCGATGGAGAAATAGGGCCCGTTGATATTGGTGGCGCCGGCCTCGACGAAAGCGTCGAGAACTTCGCCCACCCGGTCGATTTCGCGCAGCTTGACCGTGACCTGGTTGCTCGCTTGATAGCCCAGGAAGCGTGGAGATTGGCCATTGCGATAGTCATAGCGCGCATTGAGATTGATCCGTGCGGTCTGGATATCCTCCTCCGGAATGCCCAGCGCCCGGATCAGCCTGACGAGCCGGTCCATCTCCGCCGAATTGCGCCGCAGCGCCTCGACCGCCGTGGGGGCATCGGTGGTCACTCCGGTTCCGACGGTGGCGACATCGGGCTCGACCTCGATCTGCTCGTAGACCGACAGCTCGACGACGGGGCCTTCGGTCTGGATCTGCACTTCGGCCGCACCGGCCGGGGCGGCCGCGAAACCGAGCGCCGCGAACGGCAGCAGGACGTTTCGGATCATGGACATTCCTCCTGTCTGTGTGTTGCGGCTACGTATCATGACCGGGGCGGTTCCGGCCGCCGGCGTGCTTTCCATGCGAGGACCCCGTCGCTAGACCAGCGGCGAGGGAGTTATTCCGAATGATCATACGCACGATCCTCGCCGCGCTGGCGAACATCTCGTTCGCGGGCGCCGCTCTGGCCCAGCCGGCGATGGAACGCGTACCCGACCGCTTCGAGGGCGAAGGTGCCGGGCCCTACGGCAGGCTCCTGATCCAGGGCGCGACCGTGATCGACGGGACGGGAGCGCCGCCGTCGGGACCGGTCGACATCCTGGTGGAAGGCAACCGGATCGCCGCGCTCTATCCGGGCGGTGCCTCGCAGGAGATCGCCGGTGGGGCCGACCGGGTGATCGATGCTGAGGGCATGTACGTGCTGCCCGGCTTCGTCGACACCCACGGCCACAACGGCGATCCCGGCAAGGCTGCCCAGCCTTCCTACGGCTATCGGCTGTGGCTCGCGCACGGCGTTACCACTGTGCGCGGTGTCTCGCTCTATTTCGGGCCGAACACCGACCTCGAGGATGCGGCGCGTAGCCGCGCGAATACCATCGTCGCTCCGCGCTTGGTTCCGTATGCCGCATTCGGCGATAAATGGGACGGTGGGCCTGTCGACAGCCCGGAAAAGGCGCGTGCCTGGGTCCGCTGGGCGAAACAGGCCGGGTACGACGGCGTCAAGTTCTTCACCATGCCGCCCGCCATTCTCGAAGCCGCGCTCGAGGAGATCGAGGCCCAGGACATGGGCAGCGTCGCTCACCTGGCCCAGATGGGTGTCGCGCAGGTCGATGCCCGCCGGGCGGTGGAAATGGGCATGGACGGGATCACCCATTTCTACGGTCATCTCGAGAGCCTTCTCGCCGACAATGCACTGGTCCGGTACCCGGCCGACTACAACTACCAGGACGAACAGTCCCGCTTCGCCTGGGTCCCGCGGCTCGCCGATCAGATTGTGGAACCAGGCAGCGAGAAATGGGACGAATACGTCGATTTTCTGGTGGAGAGCGGGGTCACGCTCAGCCCCACCTTCAACATCTATTCCGCCAGCCGCGACGTGATGCGCGCCCGCACGCTCGAATGGCACGAAAAATATACCATTCCCTCGCTTATGGATTTCTACGAGCCGAGCCTGACCAACCACGGCAGCTACTATCACGACTGGACCACCGAGGACGAGGCCGCTTGGCGCCGCTTCTACCGCCCGTGGATGGAGCTGACCCGCAATTTCCACCGCAAGGGTGGCCGGGTGACGGCGGGTTCCGATCCCGGCTACATCTACCAGACCTGGGGCTTTGCCTATATCGCCGAGCTCGAGATGCTGCGCGAGGCCGGGCTGAGCCCGCTCGAGGTGATCCGCGCGGCGACACTGGCAGGGGCGGAGGAAATCTACGAGCCGAAAGGCATCGCCCCGCCCTTCGGTTCGATCGCAGTGGGCAAGCTCGCCGATCTGGTCATCGTTCCCGTCAATCCGCTCGCCAACCTCAAGGTCCTCTACGGCACCGGCCACAAGCGGCTGAACCGACAGACCAATCGGATCGAAAGCGTCGGCGGCGTGCGGTGGACGGTGAAGGACGGCGTGGTTTACGACGCACCGGCATTGCTGGAAAGCGTGGCGCGGATGGTTTCGGAGCAGAAGGCCCAGCGCGGCACTCCCTGAGGCTTGCAGGCCGGAGGTCCCGCCCCTAACTCGCCAGCCCCATGGCCCAGCCCCCGATCCTCAGCCTCGAAGGCATCGCCCTGCAGCAGGGCGGCAAATGGCTGTTCGGCGGCGCGCCCGGCGAGGATGCCGCGCCGCTCGATCTGCATATCGGCGCGCGTGACCGGCTGGCGCTGATCGGGCGCAACGGCGCGGGAAAGACCACCTTGTTCCGGCTGATCAAGGATCGGATCGAGCCCGACCGCGGGGCGCGCAAGGTCAAGCCCGGAACGCGGATCGTGCTGCTGGAACAGGAACCCGACCTGTCCGGCCATGCGACGCTGATGGACTGGGCTCTTACCGGCGAGCATCCGCCCGCGATCCACGAAATCGAGGCGATCGCCGGCCAGCTCGGCATCGATATGGAGACGCCGGTGGAGGGCGCGAGCGGCGGCGAGATACGCCGCGCCGCCATCGCCCGCGCACTGGCGCAAGACCCCGACCTGCTGCTTATGGACGAGCCGACCAACCATCTCGATCTCTCCGCGATCGACTGGCTCGAGAGCTGGCTCGACCGCTACAAGGGCGCCTTCCTCGTCATCAGCCACGACCGCACCTTTTTGAAGCGCCTGACCCGCGCCACGCTGTGGCTCGACCGGGGCACGATGCGGCGCAAGGAAGTCGGCTTCGGCGGCTACGAAGCGTGGGAGGAGCAGGTCTATGCCGAGGAAGCGCGCGCGGCGGAAAAGCTCGACGCCAAGCTGAAGCTCGAAGCGCACTGGCTCGAGCGCGGCGTCACCGCGCGGCGCAAGCGCAACCAAGGGCGGCTGGAGAGGCTGTGGCAGATGCGCGCCCAGCGCGCTTCGATGATCTCGGGCGGCGGCACCGCCAAGCTCAAGCTCGCGACCGAAGAGGACTTCAAGAGCAAGTCCGTTATCGTCGCGGAAAACATCGCCAAGAGCTACGACGGTCGAGCGATCATCAGGCCGTTCAGCCTGCGCATCCAGCGCGGCGACCGGATCGGCATCGTCGGCGCCAACGGCGCGGGCAAGACCACGCTGCTCAAGATGCTGACCGGCGAACTCGCACCCGACAGCGGCAAGGTCGACATCTCCAGCAAGCTCACCGGCGTGATGATCGACCAGCAGAGGAAGCTGCTCTCGCCCGACAAGACGGTGCGCGAGGTGCTGGCGGAAGGTGGCGACTGGATCGACGTCCAGGGCCATCGCAAGCACGTTCAGGCCCATCTCAAGGACTTTCTGTTCGACCCCAGGATCGTCGAGACCAAGGTCGGCATTCTCTCGGGCGGCGAACGCAGCCGGCTGCTGCTGGCGCGCGAATTCGCTAAGGCTTCGAACCTGCTGGTGCTCGACGAGCCGACCAACGATCTTGACCTCGAGACGCTCGATCTCCTCCAGGAAGTCATCGCGGATTACGAGGGCACGGTGCTGATCGTCAGCCACGACCGCGACTTCCTCGACCGGACCGTCACGGTTACGCTCGGCCTGGATGGAACTGGCAAGGTCGATGTGGTCGCGGGCGGCTACGAGGACTGGGAGAAGAAGCGCCGCGAGCCCGTCGAGCGCAACGAGAAGACGGGGAGCGGCGACAAGCCCTCGCCTGCGCCTCCTCCTTCCCCGAAATCGACCAAGCTCTCGTACAAGGACCAGCGCGATTACGAGCTGCTTCCGCAGCGTATCGAGGAACTGGAGGCCGCGATCGCGAAGGGGGAGGCGATCCTGTCCGATCCCGGCCTCTACGCCGCCGATCCGCAGAAATTCGCCGCCATCTCCAAGGGGCTCGAAAATGCCCGCGCAGAGAAGGATGCGGCCGAGGAACGCTGGCTGGAGCTCGCCGAACTGGTTGAAGCGTGAGCGGCGAAGAGGCGCTCGCCCGCGAAATCGCCGGCTGCCGCGCCTGCGCCGCTCACCTGCCCCACGGAGTGCGACCGGTGGCAAGCTTCTCGCCCACCGCGCGGCTGCTGATCATCGGCCAGGCGCCGGGCTCGAAGGTCCACGAAAGCGGGATCCCCTGGGACGATGCCAGTGGCGACCGTCTGCGCGAGTGGACCGGCCTTTCGCGCGACACGATGTACGATCCCGCGCGCGTCGCGCTCGTACCGATGGGGTTCTGCTATCCGGGCAAGGCCAGCGGCGGGGACAAGCCGCCCCGCCGCGAATGCGCGCCGCTGTGGCACGAGCGGGTCCTCGCCCTGCTGCCCGAGGACCGGCTCACGCTGCTGGTCGGCACCTATGCGCAGGCGCGCTATCTGCCCGAGGCGCGCAGGCTGACCATGACCGAGCGGGTGCGAAGCTTCGAGAGCTTCCTCCCGAGCTTCCTGCCCCTCCCCCACCCGGCCTGGCGCTCGACGATCTGGATGCGCAAGAATCCGTGGTTCGCGGAGGACGTTCTGCCGGTCCTGCGGGACCGCGTCGCGAGTATCGTGAGTTAGGAGAGCCCCTCGTCCGCCATGGCCTGCTTGACGGCCTCGCGCTGCATGTTGCGCTCGCGGAAATCCTTCATTTCCTGCGGCAGTTCGATGCCGAACTTGTCGGCCCATAGCAGAGTGACGAAGAGGTAGTTGTCGGCCACCGTCGGACCGTTCCCGACCAGCCAGTCGTGGCCTTCCATCAGATCGGCGGCGAGGCGGTATTTCTTTGCCAGACCGTCCTTGGCCTTGGCTTGGCGCTCATCGCTGTCGCCGCCGAACAGCGGGTGATAGCCGCCGTGGATTTCGGTGCCGGTGAAGCCGATCCATTCGAGCATCCGGTAGCGGTCCGTGCCTTGGGGCGGCGCGCCCATGCGATCGGCCACATAGGCGAGAACCGCGGGATTTTCCGTGAGCAGCCCCATATCCTCGGTCTCGATCGCCGGCACGTAACCGCGCGGACTGATCTTGTAGAAGTCCTCGCCGTTCTCGGTCTCGTGTTTCTTCAAATCGACCTTCACGGTTTCGTGTTCGATGCCGCCTTCGATCAGGGCGATGTGGCTGGCGAGGCTGCAGGCGCCGGGCGAGTAATAGAGCTTCATGGTGTATCCTTGGTTCGCATGGGGTATGCCCGACCAACGGAGGCGGGCGGGATTGGGTCCGCCCCAAAGTCTACAGACGATAGAAATCCCCGACCCGGTCCAGTGCCAGCCGCAGCACCAGCTTGCCGCTGCGGGCGGGCCATGCCAGCGCCCTTTCCGCATCGGGCAGGCTTTCGCAGGCACACACCACGCGCCACAGTACGTCCTTCAAACCCCGACCTGCCTCGGCCATCGCGCCTTCGAACCGCTCGCGCGCGGCGATCTGCGCTTCGGAGGGGGAAAGACCGCCTCCCGTCGTCTTGGCGCGCACCGGGTCCCAGCGCATGGTTATCGACGGGGCGATCTGCGCGCGCTCGTAATCGGCCCGCAGACGCTCCCCGGCATCGAATTGCCGCTCGTCGAGATGCCCGCGGGCGTGAAGCCACGACAGGGGCGGTTCGGCGAGATTGACGGTGACGCTGCGCCTTCGCCGCCGCACCGTTCCGCCGCGTCGGGGGCCTTCCTGAGTAAGTTCGCGTTCGACCAGTGTCCGTTTCATATTCATTCCTCGCTACCCAGCAAGCGCTTGCAAAATGGTTGTCCATGTAGGAAAGTGAAAACCGATCTGGTTATTCAGGGGAACATCGTGATCAACCGCATCCGCGACATTCGCCAACAGAAGGGCTGGACACTGGCCGATCTCGCAGAAGCTTGCAGTCCGCCGACGACACCGCAGACCGTTGGCCGCCTTGAGACCGGCATGCGCAACCTCTCCCTCAAGTGGATGGATCGGCTGGCCGCGGCGCTTGACGTCGATCCCGAACTGCTGGTTCGCTCGGAGAAAACGGACCATCCCAAGATAGTCGCCAGGCTGACACAGACCGGCCCCCAGGCACTTCCGGCTCCGCGCGACGCGATCCTCGCCACCGACCTCGGCGGCGACGGCCTACTGCTGGTGCTCGATATCGAATATCCGCACGGCGAATATCGTCCCGGAGATCAGCTGTGGTTGCGCCAGATCGCGCCCGAGCAGTCGTCCCGCGCGATCAACCGCGACGTGCTGATTCCCAAGAAGGGCGGAAACTTCGCTTTCGGTCGGTTGATCGATCGGAAAGGCGATCTCGTGGGCATTCTGCCACCCGGCCATGGCCAAAAGCAGGAGGTGGTGAAGAATCCCGCCTGGATCGCCGTCGCCGAGATGCTGGTCCGCCGCTTGTGATTCCGGACAAGACCCACCGCGTCCTCGTCCTTTCGACCCTCTGGCCCAATGCAGTCCATCCGCGGTTCGGCACCTTCGTCGAAAGCTCGATAAAGGCGCTGAACCGGGAAACCGCGTGGACCCCGGTGGTCGTCAATCCGATCGGCATCCCGCCGCTGGCCTTGGGTCGATACCGCGAAATGGCCAATGCGGCGCGCGGCGGGCAAGAGGGCGGACTTCAGGTCCATCGGCCGATCTTCCGCCTCGTGCCTCTCGTGGGTGCGCGTCGCAATCCGGCGGCGATCGCCAAGGCCGTCCTACCGCTTGCCCGGCGGCTCCACGCCGAGCAGCCCTTCGACCTTGTCGATGCGCAATTCTTCTGGCCGGACGGCCCCGCGGCCGCGCGGATCGCCGACGCGCTCGGCCTGCCGCTCTCGATCAAGGCGCGGGGGGCGGACATCCACTATTGGGGCGGTAAGCAATATGCCCGGCGCGCAATGATCACCGCCGGGCGCCAGGCCGCCGGTCTGCTCGCGGTCTGCGAGGCGCTGGCCGCAGACATGGCGGAGATCGGCTTCGAGAGGGCAAAAATCGCACTGCACTACACCGGCCTCGATCGCGACCGCTTCCGGCCGCTCGGTCATCACAGCCTCCGCCGCCGCCTCGCCGAGGAGCTGGGCCTGTCGATCGGCGAAAACGAAGAATTGCTGGTTACGGTGGGCGCGCTAATTCCTCGCAAGGGGCAGGCCCTGGTCATCCGCGCCTTGCCCGGCCTACCCGAAGCGCGGCTTCTGTTGGTCGGCAAGGGTCCCGACGAGGCGGCTTTGCGCGAACTGGCGACCGGTCTGGGTGTGGCGGACCGAGTGCACCTTCTGGGCACGCTCGATCACGATCTGCTGCCACTGATCCTGTCCGCGGCCGATGCCATGGTGCTGCCCTCGGCCAGCGAGGGATTGGCGAATGCCTGGATCGAGGCGCTGGCCTGCGGCACGCCGCTGGTCATTACCGACGCCGGCGGTGCACGCGAAGTGGTCACCGGTCCGGAAGCGGGCGTGATCGTCGCACGCGATGCGGAGGCGGTGGCCGAGGGGATACGGCTGGTGCTCGATACGCGCCGCGATCCGGAAACGGTCGCGTCGGCGGCCGAACGCTTCAGCTGGACGGCAAACGGCCGCGCGCTGGGGGACCATTACGACCGGCTGATCGCCGGTCGATAGACCGGTCAGACCTCGCCGCGCGCCCGCTTGTCCTGCCGGTCGATATCGCTTTCCTGCGGCACGAAGCTGCTCGACGTGACGCCGAGCCACACGAGAATGGGTGCGGCCATATAGATCGAGCTGTAGGTGCCGACGAAGATACCGAGGGTGATCGCCGCAGTCAGCCCGAACAGGCTTTCCGGGCCGAACAGCAGCAGCGGGACCAGTGCGATGAGCAGGGTCAGCGACGTCATCACCGTTCGCGCCAGAGTTTCGTTGACCGACAGATCGAGCAGTTCGGGCAGCGGCATCTTGCGGTATTTCTTCAGGTTTTCGCGGATGCGATCGTAGACGACGATCGTGTCGTTGAGCGAATAGCCGATGATCGCCAGGATCGCGGCGATGATCTGAAGGCTGAATTCCATCTGGAACAGCGCGAACATCCCCAGCGTCAGCGACACGTCGTGGAACAGCGCGAACAGGCCTCCGGCGCCGAACTGCCATTCGAAACGCACCCAGATGTACAGCGCCACGGCGAGCATGGCCGCGATCAGTGCCAGCGTGGCATCGTCGCGGAACTCGCCCGAGACCTTGCCGGACACCGAATCCACCCCGTCGATGCGGACGTTGGGATGACCGTCGCGCAGCGCCTCGGTGATGTTCTCGGTCATCCGGTCGGCGAATTCCTTGTCGCCTTCCGCCTCGGGCGGCAGCTTGATGCGGATCGAGATCTGGTTCGCCTCGCCGAAGCGCTGGATGGTGGGATTTTCCACCGTCGGCAGCGCGCTGACGTTCTCGCGCACCTCGGCGATCGGAGCCTCGGCCTCGCCCACGAAAGTAGCGCGGATTTCCTGGCCGCCGGCGAAATCGACACCGTAATTGAGCCCCTTGGTGAACACCAGCGCCCAGCTCGCCGCGATCAGCAACAGGCTGACCACGAAGAACGGCATCCGGTATTTCAGGAATTTGAGGTTGGTGTCGTCGGGGACGAGCTTGAGCAGTTTCATTCCGTCGCCCTCCTTACAGCAGGATGTCTTTGGGTTTGGTCCGGCGCAGCCAGCCCGCGACCCACATGCGGGTCAACGTGACAGCGGTGAAGACCGAGGTGAACAGGCCGATGACCAGCACCACCGCGAAGCCCCGAATCGGGCCCGAGCCGAACAGGAACAACAGCACGCCGGCGATGAAATTGGTAACGTTGGCATCGTAGATCGCGCGGCTGGCTTCCTTGTAGCCGTTCTCCACAGCGGCGACCACGCGTCGCCCGCGCTTCCGCTCCTCGCGTATGCGCTCGTTGATCAGCACGTTGGCGTCCACCGCCGCGCCGATGGTCAGCACGAAACCGGCGATACCGGGCAGCGTCAGCGTCGTGTTGAGCGCCGCCATGATGCCGAGGATCATCAGGACGTTGATCGCCAACGCGATCGTCGCATAGACCCCGAACCTGCCGTAGGTCGCGATCATCAGGACGACGACGGCGACAGTGCCGATCAGCATCGCGATCATGCCCTTGCGGATCGAGTCGGCGCCGAGATCGGGGCCGACCGTCCGCTCCTCGATCACCGCCAGATCGACCGGCAATGCGCCCGAGCGCAGCGAGATCGCGAGATTGTTCGCGGTATCGACGGTAAAGCCGCCCGAAATCTGCGCGCTGCCGCCGAGGATGGGCTCGTTGATGTTGGGCGCCGAAAGCACCTTGTCGTCGAGAATGATGGCGAAGGGCTTGTTGACGTTCTCGGTCGTCAACTGAGCGAACCGCGCCCCGCCCTGCTGATCGAAGGTGATCGACACCACGGGTTCGTTGTTCTGCGGATCGAAGCTCTGCTGCGCCGCGACGAGATTGTCGCCGCGTATCCCGCCAAGTCGCCGGACCGCGAGGAACTGGCCCTCGCTCGCCGTTCCCTCGGCATAGGGGAAGATCTCGCTACCCGGGGGCGCGCGGCCCTCGGCGACATCGGTGGGAAGCGCTGTCTGGTCGACCAGCTTGAATTCCAGCCGCGCGGTCTGCCCGAGCAGCGCCTTGAGTGCCTCGGGGTCCTCGAGGCCGGGAACCTGGACCACGATGCGGGTATCACCCTGGCGGATAATCGTCGGCTCGCGGGTACCGAGCGCATCGATGCGCTTGCGCACGACCTCGGTGGCGCTGTCCATCGCGTCGGTCACCGCCTGGTCGAGCCCGGCCTGGGTCTGATTGAGGACGATGCGGTTGCCATCCATCACCTGCAGGTCCCATTCCCGGATCAGCCCTGTGCCGTTGACCATCGGCAGCAGCAATTCGCGGGCCCGGTCGATGTCCGAGGGATCGTCGAGCATGAAGCTCAGCCGACCGTTGGCGGTCGAGACATCGCCGATACGGATGCGCGGTTCGGCCTGCCGCATCGCGCCGCGAACCGCCTCCTCCATGTTCTCGAGCCGCTGGGCGGCGACCTGGGACTGCTCCGCCTCGAGCAGGATGTGACTTCCGCCAGCAAGGTCGAGGCCGAGATTGACCATCGGGTCGGGCAGCGCATCGGGCCAGCGCTGGCCGGACAGCGAAGCGAGCGACGGCAGCGCAGCGAAGATGGCAATGGCAGTGAGCAGCCACAGCCAGGTTTTCTTCCAGGTCGGAAAGTCGAGCATCGCGTGGGCCGCCTCAGTCGTTCGCGGCTTTGGCGCCGGCGGGCGGAATCACGTCGCCGATGGTGTTGCGCACCGCCTTGACGGTCATTCCCTTCGCCAGTTCGATCTGAACGTAATCGTCCTCGACCTTGACGATCTTTCCGACCAGCCCCCCGGCGGTGACGACCTGATCGCCGCGTTTGAGACCGGAGACCTTCTCCTGATGCGCCTTGTGCTGGCGCATCTGCGGGCGGATGATCAGGAACCAGAAGATGGCGATCATGCCGACTATGGGCAGCCAGCTCACCCATGACGGGGGCGGAGCGGCGCCGGAGGCGGCAGCGAGAATATCGAGCATTGGGTGAACCCGTCCAGAAAAACCAAGTTGGAGCGAAATGGGAACGGCAAGGTCCGCGTCAAGCGGCCGCGCACGATCCTCGTATCGCCGGAAAACCGCGCGCGCCTAGCAGCAATGCGGGAATGGAGCAACGGATTGCGACCGGGCTGGTATGCGGCTTGCCAGTGCCGACGACCGCGCCTATAGGCCCGCGCTCCACTGCTCGGGAAGTAGCGCAGCCTGGTAGCGCATCACACTGGGGGTGTGGGGGTCGCAGGTTCGAATCCTGTCTTCCCGACCAGTGGAATTTCTACCCTCCATTGTTGGATCGACCCTGTCGAGACAGACGGCTTGGTTAGACGCCTTTCCTACATTAACCGATACGGTTATCTCGCTTCAGACTAAGCGGGAGACCATCATGGCATTCATCGAATCGCTCATCGGACCGATCGCCTCGATCATCGACAAGATCATTCCGGACAAGGAAGCGCGCGCCAAGGCCAAGCTGGCGCTGCTCGAACTCGAGGGCACCCACGAACTCAAGCTCGTGGAAGCTCGCCTGTCGGCGATCGTCGCCGAGGCGAATTCCGCCGACCCCTGGACCAGCCGTGCACGCCCCAGCTTCCTCTACGTCATGTACGCGCTGATCCTGTTCGCCGTGCCGATGGGCATCATCGCGGCTTTCGACCCGATGACGGCACGCGCCATCGGCGAGGGGATGACCGCCTATCTCGGCGCGCTGCCCGACGCGCTCTATGCTCTCTTCGGCACCGGGTATCTCGGCTACACCGCTGCTCGCCAGTGGGGCAAGGTCAAGGGCGTGGACGCCTAGGCCCGGTCCGCGCTAACGCGACCAAATGACCGCCACCGTCTTCCTCCTCAACGGCCCCAACCTCAACCTGCTCGGCAGCCGCGAGCCGGACATCTACGGTTCGCAGACGCTCTGCGACATCGAAGCCATGGTCCGGGATAGGGCGAACGATCTCGGGCTCGCCGTGGATTTCCGCCAGTCCAACCACGAGGGCGATCTCGTCGACTGGCTGCACGAGGCGCAACGCGAGGGCGCGAGGGCGGTTCTGCTGAATGCCGGTGCCTATACCCACACCTCCATCGCGCTGCTCGACGCGATCAAGGCGATCGCGGTTCCGGTGATCGAGGTCCACCTGTCCGATCCGGGCACCCGCGAGCCGTTTCGGCACCATTCCTACGTCGCGATCGCCGCGGTAGCGACGGTGCAGGGTCTGGGCGCACAGAGCTACATCGTCGCGCTGGAGAAGGTCGCCGCGCTCTGACCCTCCGCACCAGCCCTTGCCAGCACCGCGTAGCAGTAGCATAGCGCCGGCCACGCAACACCAAGGACCAGCATGGCCGAAACCAAGCGCAGCGCCGGACGCAAGCCCGGTATGGATGTCGACACGAAACTGGTGCGCGAGCTCGCCGACATGCTCGCCGAGACCGGACTTACCGAGATCGAAGTAGAGGACGGCGCGCGCAAGATCCGCGTTTCGCGCGGTGCCGTCGCGGCTGCCGCGGCGCCTGCCCCGGCAAGTGCCCCCGCAACGGCCGCCACCCCGTCGCCTCAGGCGGAACCTGCGAACCAGCTTCCAGACACGGCGGGCGCGATCAAATCGCCGATGGTCGGGACGGTCTATCTCGCCCCCGAGCCGGGCGCGGCGGATTTCGTCAAGGTCGGCGACAGCGTCGCGGAAGGGGAGACTCTGCTGATCGTCGAGGCGATGAAGGTGATGAACCCGATCAACGCCGACAAGTCGGGTACGGTGAAGGCGATCCTCGTCGACAATGCCCAGCCGGTGGAGTTCGACCAGCCGCTCGTCGTGATCGGCTGACATTCTCATGGCAATCGAACGCATATTGATCGCCAATCGCGGAGAAATTGCGCTCCGCATCCACCGCGCCGCGCACGAGATGGGCATCGAAACGGTGGCGGTGCACTCCACCGCCGATGCCGATGCCATGCATGTCCGGCTGGCGGACCATGCCGTGTGCATCGGCCCGCCTCCGGCGAGCGACAGCTATCTGAACGTCGCCAACATCATTTCGGCGGCCGAGATCGCGCATGCCGACGCCATCCATCCCGGATACGGCTTCCTGTCCGAGAACGCCAAATTCGCCGAGATCGTGGAAGCCCACGACATCGCCTGGATCGGGCCCAAGCCCGAACACATCCGCACCATGGGCGACAAGGTCGAGGCCAAGCGCACCGCGGGCAGGCTTGGCCTGCCGCTGGTGCCCGGGAGCGACGGCGCGGTCGCCGATTTCGATCAAGCCCGCGCGATCGCCGCCGAGATCGGATATCCCGTGATCATCAAGGCGGCGAGCGGTGGCGGCGGGCGCGGGATGAAAGTCTGCCAGGCCGAGGAACAGCTCGAAACGCTCATGCGCCAGGCAGGCAGCGAGGCGAAGGCAGCCTTCGGCGACGCGACCGTCTATATCGAGAAATATCTCGGCAATCCGCGTCATATCGAATTCCAGGTGTTCGGCGACGGGCGTGGCGGCGCGATCCACCTCGGCGAACGCGATTGTTCGCTCCAGCGCCGCCACCAGAAGGTGCTCGAGGAGGCCCCCTCTCCCGTGCTCTCCACCGAAGAGCGAGACCGCATGGGCGAAATCTGCGCGCAGGCCATGCGCGACATGGGCTATCGCGGAGCCGGAACGATCGAATTCCTGTGGGAAAACGGCGAATTCTACTTCATCGAGATGAATACGCGCCTGCAGGTCGAACATCCGGTGACCGAGATGATAACCGGGATCGATCTGGTCCGCGAACAGATCCGCATCGCCGACGGCAAGGACCTTTCCTGCCGGCAAGAGGACATCGAGTTTCACGGGCACGCGATCGAATGCAGGATCAACGCCGAAGACCCCTGGACCTTCGCTCCCAGTCCCGGGGAAGTGACCCATTACCATGCCGCTGGCGGCATGCATGTCCGCGTCGATAGCGGGCTCTACGCCGGCTACCGGATCCCGCCTTACTACGATTCCATGATCGCCAAGCTGATCGTCTTCGGCCGCACCCGCGAACGCTGCATCATGCGTTTGAAGCGGGCTCTGGAGGAAATGGTGGTCGAAGGCGTGAAGACCTCGATCCCGCTGCACCAGCAATTGCTGCAGCAGGACGACGTGCTGAGCGGCGATTATTCGATCAAATGGCTCGAGGAATGGCTCGCGGAGCGCGAGGGCTGACCGGCCTTCCCGCGGCGGCCGGCCGTATGCGTACCGTCATTCCAGCGGAACTCCGGGTCGAAGCTTGCTGGTCCGGATCGTCAGCGAGGTCTTGACGCTCGCGACATTGGGGGCAGGCGTCAGCTTGCTGGTGAGGAATTCCTGGAAGCTCTGCAGGTCCCGGCTGACGATCTTGAGGATAAAGTCGATCTCGCCGTTCAGCATGTGCACTTCGCGCACCTCGGGAAGATCGTGCACCGCCGCCTCGAACTCCCGCAAGGCGTCCTCGGCCTGACTCTTGAGGCTGACCATGGCGAATACCGTGATCGAGAAGCCAAGCTTCGCCGGATCGAGCTCGGCGTGGTAGCCCCGGATCACTCCGGCCTGTTCGAGACTGCGGACCCGGCGCAGGCACGGCGGCGCGGTCAGTCCAACGCGTCCGGCCAGTTCCACGTTCGTGACCCTGCCCTCTTCCTGCAATTCGGCAAGCAGGCGCCTGTCGATCTCATCCAGATTTGCCATAATTCGCGTCCCCCAAAAAAACCGGCAGATCGCGCGTTTCGAAGCCTTTCGCCGAAAGGATCGCAACGGATCGATACGCATGCCGACAATATTATTGTTTCTGCCAGCAATTGTCCCGCTTTGCAACGCGACGGGGTAACGCTGCGTTCAGCCTGTTTCTTTGAACGCCGTAGAGCGCCATAGTGGAGAGGAACAGTCGAGGGCCCGCTTTCCGCTTCTGCCCTCGTCCTGCAGGAAACAGATGCTCTTCGACGACCGCCTCGCCACCGTATTGCGCCACCGCGCCCAAGGCGAACTGGCGGCACGCACCCAATTCCGCCAATTGCTGGACCTGCTGGGCAACGCCGCGAGCGATGCCGACGAAGGATTGATTGCCGCGGCCCGGCTGCGATTGCATGCGCTCGCCGGTATGATCCCGGCAAGCGAGCGCGCGCGGCTCGTGGGCGATGCCGGCGCAAGAATCCGCAGCCCGGACCTCGTCGCACTGCTGGCCGCGGACGAACCGGACATCGCCGGCGCGGCGCTGTCTCGCGTCCGCCTCTCCGACGCACAATGGCAGCAGCTGATACCGGAGCTTCCGGTGCGCGCGCGGGGTTTTCTGCGGCATCGCCGCGACCTGCCCGCCGGCGCGGTCGTTCTGCTCGACCGTCTCGGCGTTCAGGATCGCGCTCTTCCCGAGCCTGCCACCACAAAGCGCGAACCCGGTGTCGTCGAAAGCCCGGCCCCCGCAAAGTCGTCCGCAGACCATTCTCCGAGCGATCGCAGTTCCGACGTCAGCATCGGCGCGCTTGTCGAGCGGATCCAAGCTTACACGAAGGCGCGCGCATCGGGCGAGACTGCGGGCGATGCACCGCGCCTGCCCCTCGACGGCGAAGAGCCAGGCCCACGGAAGCGTTCTGTCGATTCCTTTTGCGCAGGGATCGACGTGCGCGGCCGGGTGGAGATAGCCGACGCGGGCGTGGCGCCGATGGTGGTGGGGACCGATCTTCTCGGCGCCGCAACCGGTATCCGATCGATCGGAAGCGACTTCGCAATGGCGTTTCGCGAACGTCAGCCCATCCGCGAGGCGCAGATCGTGCTCGCCGGCGCCCCGGCGATCGCCGGAACCTGGCTCGTCGATGCCACCCCGCGCTTCAACCGGTCCGACGGGCGTTTTCTCGGCTACGCCGCGCGATTGCGCCGCCGGGTGGAGGAAAGTGCCGCCCAGCGGGCCGAAAGCGCCGCCGATCGCATCCGCCAGCTGCTGCACGAATTGCGCACGCCGGTGAACGCCATCCAGGGCTTCGCCGAGGTCATCCAGCAGCAGATCTTCGGCACGACCCCGCACGAATACCGGGCGCTTGCCGCTGCGATCGCCGGGGATGCGGCGCGCATGCTCGCCGGCTTCGACGAGCTCGACCGTCTTGCCCGATTGGAAAGCCACGCCCTGCGGCTCGAGCCGGGACGGAGCGATTTCGCCGCGATCGCCCGCGCGCAGGTCGACCAGCTGCAGAATGTGCTCTCGGCACGGGTGTCGCGGTTCGAGCCGCAGTGGCCCGATGGTCCGGCGACGCTTCCGGTGACCGACGACGAGGCCCAGATCCTCGCCTGGCGCATTCTCGCGACCCTCGCCTCCACCGCCGGTGCCGGGGAAGCCCTGCCGATCGAAATGCGGGTGGAAGAGGAGACGATGGCAATGTCATCCACCCTCCCGGCATCGCTGGCAGCGGCGGAGGATATCTTCGCCACGGAGACCAGACCGGGCGGCGGTGCGGTAAGCGCGGGCATATTCGGTGCTGGTTTTGCCCTCCGGTTAGCCCGGGCCGAGGCTCGCGCGGCAGCCGGCGATCTGGTTCGCGTCGACGACCGCCTGCTGCTGACGCTGCCGCTCTTGACCGCAAGCGGCGTCGACCCTAGCCAGAGCCGCGAACCGGACCGGGCTTCGGGCTAGCGTCCAGGCTGCGTTCGCGCAGCGACAGGGGGCCAGGCATCGCCGACAGCAACATGCTCACACCGCCCGCAAGCGGGCAGCGCGCGAGATTCCCGAGGGATTTCGGCCAGCGCGTCCTGCTGACCGTCGACACCGAGGAAGAGTTCGACTGGGACGGCGAATTCCATGCCTTCGACTATGGCCTCGATCACCTGGGGTACCTCGCCGATTTCCAGGCGTTCTGCGAGGAGATCGCAGTGGTGCCGGTCTATCTGGTCGACTGGCCGATCGCCAATTCCAGGCTGGCGGCGGACATTCTCGGCGATGCCGCGCGCCGCGGCAAGGCCGAGATCGGAATTCAGCTGCATCCATGGGTGAATCCGCCCCACGAGGAAGAGGTCGGTGCTTACACCAGCTATGCGGGCAACCTGCCTCCCGATCTCATGCGCGAGAAATTCCGGCGCCTGCGCGACGCGATCGTCGCGAACTTCGGCTGCACGCCGCAGATCTACCGAGCCGGACGCTACGGATTGGGCGCGCAATCGGCCCAGATGCTGACGGATGCCGGGGTGGCCGTCGATTCGTCGGTTCGCAGTCATTACGATTACAGTGCGCATGACGGCCCGAATTACAGCACCCACCCCGTGTGGCCCTACTGGGTGGGGCACGATCGCCGCCTGCTCGAACTGCCGCTGACGACCGTCTATTGGGGCATGCTGCGCCAACTCGGCCGGAAACTGTTTCCGCTTGTGCAGAAGGTCCCCCGCCTCGGCGGATTGCTTGCCCGTGCCGGACTGCTCGAGCGGATCGCGCTGACTCCCGAAGGCGTGCCTCTGTCCGATGCATTGCGCGGGATCGACATCGCTCTCGACGATGGCCTGCCGGTGCTGGTGCTCAGTTTCCATAGCCCCTCGCTGATGCCCGGCAAAACGCCCTACGTTCGAAGCGAGGACGATCTCGACGAACTTTATCGCTGGCTCGGAGGCGTCTACAGCTATCTCCGCACACGCGGCGTGCACTCTACCACGGTGGCCGAAATCGTCGGGCAGGTGGACGTTTGACCATTGCCCTGCCGCCAGGTGCGCGGTAGGCGCGCTGTCCCAGATGTCGTCGCACGACCCGGGGGGCCTGTAGCTCAGTTGGTTAGAGCTGGCCGCTCATAACGGCTAGGTCGCGGGTTCGAGTCCTGCCGGGCCCACCGGTCGCGAAACTGGCATGCGGGCGGTCCGCCGAGGATCGGTGTCGGGGAGTAGCGCAGCCTGGTAGCGCATCTGCTTTGGGAGCAGAGGGTCGCAGGTTCGAATCCTGTCTCCCCGACCACTTTCGATGAGCAGGAGCTGTCGGGGGGACGGTTTCCCACCGAAACTCCCGAGCGCAAGCGAAGGGCCGACCGCCTCGATGACAAACGCCCGATCGGCATCTTCGAACCTCGACACTCGCGCGATCTGGGCGATTGCCCTGCCCGCGATGGTGACCAATGTCGCCACCGCGATGATCGGTCTCGGCGACATATGGATCGTCGGGCGGCTGGACGATGCCGCGACCCAGGGGGCGGTGGACATCGGCGCGCGGCTGTTCGCGGTGCTGTTCACGGTCATGAACTTTCTCAAGACCGGAACCACCGGACTGGTGGCGCAGGGCGGTGCCAGACCGGGACGCGACGGCGGAACGGCTGCGCAGGCGACAACGCTCGTGCGCGGGTTGGCGATCGGTCTGGCGATCGCCGCGGTGCTGCTGCTGTTCAAGCCGGTGCTGTTGCCGCTGCTGCTCGACCTGCTCGGTGCCGAGGGAGACGTCCTCGCAGCCGCAGGCGTCTATGCCGAGATCCGCTACTGGACGGCACCGGCGGTGATGGCCAATCTCGCGCTGGTCGGCTTTCTCGTCGGGCGGAGGCGGATGACGGCGGTGCTGCTGTTCGAGGTGACCTACAATTTACTCAACGTCGGGCTCGGCCTGTGGTTCGTCCTCGAGCTCAATTCCGGCATCGCCGGCATCGCCTGGTCGAGCTTCATCGCCGAATATGCCAAGCTGGCGGCCGTCTCGCTCTTCGTCCTGCGCGGCGACACCGGGCGCTCGGTGCTTCAGGCGCTACGGGGGAACGACACGTTGCGGTGGCGAAAGCTCCAGCCGTTCCTGTCGGTCAACCGCGACCTGTTCCTGCGCACACTGGTGCTGATGATTGCGATGGCGGCACTGACCCGGCTCTCGGCGGAACGGGGCGCGGTCGTTCTGGCGGCCAATGGCATCTTTCACCAGCTCTTCCTCTTCACCGCACTGCTCCTCGACGGGTTCGAGAACGCGGCGCAAGTCCTCAACGGCGAGCGTGCCGGGGCCCGCGATCGCGCGGGTTTCCGGCGTTACGTTTCGGCGATCCTTGTGCGCGGCATCGGGGTCGCGCTGATCGTCGCGCTCGCTTTCCTCCTTTTTGCCGGACCGGTCCTCGACAGCTTCGCCGCGACCGAGGCCGTGGCCGAAACGGCGCGGCGCCATTCCCTATGGCTCGCGGTCCTGCCGATCGCCGGGGTGGCCGCCTTCGTGTTCGACGGAGTCTTCGTCGGCGCAAGCTGGACGCGGGCCCTCCTGGTCTCGATGGCAGGCGCGGCGGCGATTTTCGCGCTGTCGCTGTGGCTGACCTGGCCGCTGGGGAACGGAGGACTGTGGTTTTCCTTCGCGCTGTTCCTGATCGCCCGGGCGGGGTTGCAGGCAGCGATGCTGCCGCGGCTCGCGGCTCGCGGCTTCGAGTGATCACGCGACCGCGCGCACCTTGTTGAGATCGGTGACCTCGCGCGGTCCCTCGACCCGGTCGCGTCCGGCATTCTTGGCGGCATAGAGCGCGGCATCGGCTCTTGCGAAAAGTCGCCCGTAGCCCTCCCCGTCCAGCCATTCGGCGACCCCGAAGCTGGCGCTGAGATGTACGCCATCGGGAAGACCGTCGATCACGAGGCGGGCGAAGCTGTCGCGAATGCGCTCGGCGAGACGGGCCGCCTCGTCCCCCTCGCAGTTCCACACGAGAATGCAGAATTCCTCGCCACCGACGCGGCCCACGCGGTCGCTTGCGCGGACGGTCTGCGCCAGAAGAGCTCCAAAGGCGGCGATCGCCTGGTCTCCGACCTGGTGACCCCACATGTCGTTGACCCGCTTGAAATGGTCGATGTCGGCAACGATGACCGAAACGCATATACCTTGGCCTTGGGCCTCGTCGAGCAGTGAGACCGCATCGCGCTCGAAGGCTTTTCTCGCAACGAGCCCGGTGAGCAGATCGCTCTCGGAATCCGCCTTGATCGCTTCCACCCGGTCGAGAACGCTGGCCCCGACCAGCGTCAGCGCCAGCATCAGCGACCAGATACCGATGTTGAGCGAAACCAGCGCATAGGCGCTCGATGCGCGGTATTCGGCAGATGACATCGCGCCCTCGAAGATGGCTGTGAGGTAGGGCTGGATGAAGAATTGCGCCGCGGTCAGGCCGAACATCCAGACCACCAGCCGATCGATGCCGCGCCCGCTCGCGGCACGGTTCAGGACCTGCGCGCCGAGTGCGAGGAGGAGGCCGTAACAGGTGTTGCCAGCAATGATGCGCGGCATGTGATCGTCGCCTTCGGTCGTCAGAAGGATAATCGCCCCGAAGCCGATCGCGATCACCGCCGGCAGCGCGAGCGAATACCGCGCGTCCACCCGAACTGCCGCGCCCCGCAACAGGCAGATGATGGCGGCGCAGCACAGCGTATGCATGACCAGTACGGAGGCCGCGCTGTTGGGATCGGGACCGAAATGGAAGGACACGAAAGCCGCCGCCATCAGCAGATGGGCGGCCGACAGCAGCGCGGTGTGGCGCCGGGACCGATCGCCGAACCACAGCACGGCAAACGCGATCGCGAATATCAGCGCAATCGCCGGATTGACCAGTTGCAGTATCTGATTCTGCATGGTTTCCGCCCTTCCCCCTCTTCGCCGACAATAGGCAGAAAGGGGTTAAGCCGGGGTTAGGATCGCGACCTAGCGCGGAAGGATCGGCTCCGGTTCGTTGGCGAGGATGCCGACGACCTGGGTCCATACCGCGACGTTCTGGCGCAATTGCTCCGGATCGATCTTGTCGAGCGTGTCGTCGGGTGTGTGATGCAGGTCGAAATAGCGCGTACCGTCCTGCGAGAGATCAATGATGGCGGTCTTCTGGTCGCGGGCGATGTTGATGTCCGCCCCGCCGCTGGCGATGCCGGTGCCGTTGGAGACACCGAAGCGCGCGACCGCGCTGGCGACTCTCGCGTGGAGATCGGGGTTGGCCTCGCGGAAATTGCTCTCGAACTGCCACACGCGGTCCGCGCCGAAATCGCTCTCGAGCCCGACGGCTATCGGTTCGTCGATGTGAGCGGCGGAATAGGCGCGGCTCCCCCACAGCCCGGTTTCCTCGGCACCCGCCATGAGGACGCGGATGGTGCGCAAGGGTTGGCCCACGGTTGCAACATGCTTGGCCGCGGCGGCGACGATGCCGCAACCTGCCCCATCGTCGAAGGCCCCGGTGCCGTTCCACCAGCTGTCGATGTGGCAGGCGACCAGCACCGGCGGCAAGGACGGATCGCGGCCGACGATCTCTCCCACCACGTTACCACTGGTGGTCGTGCCGAGATCGCGTGGCGTGAGGGTGAGCTTCATCCGGATCGGTTCGCCATTCGCACGGTCGAACATCCGCTCCAGATTGGCCGCGTCGGGCAGGCTCAGCGCGCCAGCCGGGGTCGGCGCGACGCCCTCGGGAAAGCTGGTCCCGCCGGTGTGCGGATTGCGATGATAGTCGGTGCCGACCGACTTGATCACCGTCGCCACCGCGCCCTTGCTCGCGGCGATCCCGGCGGCGACCCAGCGCGCGGCCCCGGCAAAGCCGTATTGCGAGCCGTCCTGCGTTGGCGTCATCGAATGCGACACATAGGCGATCTTGCCCGCGAGGCTGCCGGCGGGCGCGGCGCGCAGGGCATCGACGGTCTCGAACTCGACCACCTCGGCGGTGATGCCGTCGGGCCCGGTCGAGGCGCTGCCGCCGAGCGGCTGAATAACCAGCGGTTGCGGGAATGGAGAGAGGATCTCCGCCTTGTGCACTTCGCCCGGGACCCAGGTCGGCATCTGATAGGGCTCGTCGGCGACATTGGCGAAGCCGGTCCGCTTCAACCACGCGACCGCCCAGTCGCGCCCGCGCTTTTCCGCCTCGGTCCCGGCCTGCCGCGGCCCGACCTCGGTGGTGATGCCTTCGACGAAATCCCACGCGATCGTGTCGCTATCGAGCGCCATGTCCGCGGCGGCACCGACATCCACTGGCGGCGGAAGCGTGGTAGCGGATAGCGAGGAGGCGGCGAGAAGCGCTGCGAGCGCCAGGGGTGCGAGTTTCATGCCCGACTGCTATCCGCCAGCCCTCTCCAAGTCCAGCTTGCCCGCGCGGGGCCCAGCCCCTATCTGCGCCCGCGAGCTTCCATTCCCATTTTCTGATCCGAGGACCACCCGATGGCCGCGCAATACGCCTATGTCATGAAGGATATGACCAAGACCTTCCCCGGCGCCCCCAAGCCGGTGCTGAGCAACATCAACCTGCAGTTCTACCAAGGCGCGAAGATCGGCATCGTCGGGCCCAACGGCGCGGGCAAGTCCACCCTGATGAAGATCATGGCCGGGATCGACACCGATTTCGCGGGCGAGGCCTGGCCGGGCGAGAACATCACCGTCGGCTATCTGCCGCAGGAGCCGGAGCTAGACCCGGACAAGACCGTTCTCGAAAACGTCAAGGACGGCGCCCGCGAGACCGCCGACCTGGTCGATCGCTACAACGCGGTTGCCGCCGAAATGGCCGAGCCCGACGCCGATTACGAGAAGCTGGGCGAGGAGATGAACGACCTCCAGACCAAGATCGACGCGGTCGACGGCTGGACGCTCGACAACCAGCTCGAGATCGCGATGGAGGCGCTGCGCTGCCCGCCCGGCGACTGGGACGTGACCAAGCTTTCGGGCGGCGAGAAGCGCCGCGTCGCGCTTACCCGGCTGCTGATCCAGAAGCCCGGCATCCTGCTGCTCGACGAACCCACCAACCACCTCGACGCCGAAAGCGTCCAGTGGCTGGAGAACCACCTCAAGGAATATGCCGGCGCGGTGCTGATGATCACCCACGATCGCTATTTCCTCGACAATGTCGTGGGCTGGATTCTCGAATTGGATCGTGGATCGTATTATCCCTACGAGGGCAATTACTCGACCTACTTGGAAAAGAAGGCCAAGCGCCTCGAACAGGAAAGCCGCGAGGAGAGCGGCCGCTCCAAGGCGCTCAATCGCGAGCTCGAATGGATCCGGCAAACGCCCAGCGCGCGTCAGACCAAGTCGAAGGCGCGTATCCGCAAGTTCGAGGAATTGCAGGAGAGCCAGAACGACCGCAAGCCGGGCAAGGCGCAGATCGTCATCCAGGTGCCCGAACGGCTGGGCGGCAAGGTGATCGAGGCGAACAATATCTCCAAGGCTTACGGCGACAAACTGCTGTTCGAAAACCTGTCCTTCATGCTGCCCCCGGGCGGCATCGTCGGCGTGATCGGGCCCAACGGCGCGGGCAAGTCGACCCTTTTCAAGATCCTCACCGGCAAGGAAGAGCCCGACAGCGGCTCGGTCGAGATCGGCTCGACCGTCCATCTCGGCTATGTCGACCAGAGCCGCGACCATCTCGATCCGAAGAACAACGTCTGGGAGGAGATTTCCGACGGGCTCGACTACATGAAGGTCAACGGCCACGACACCAGCACGCGGGCCTATGTCGGCGCGTTCAACTTCAAGGGGCAGGACCAGCAGAAGAACGTCGGCAAGCTCTCCGGCGGCGAACGCAACCGCGTCCACATGGCCAAGATGCTGAAGGAGGGAGGCAACGTGCTGCTGCTGGACGAGCCGACCAACGATCTCGACGTCGAGACGCTTGGCGCGCTGGAGGAAGCGATCGAGAACTTCGCCGGCTGCGCCGTGGTCATCTCGCACGACCGCTTCTTCCTCGACCGCCTGGCAACGCATATCCTCGCCTTCGAAGGCGACAGCCACGTGGAGTGGTTCGAAGGCAACTTCGAAGCCTACGAGGAAGACAAGCGGCGGCGGCTGGGGGATGCGGCGGACCGGCCGACCCGGTTGCAGTATAAGAAGCTGACTAGGTAGGGAACGCCACAGTCGGGCTGACAGGACGGTTCGCGGGTAGCGGAGCCGGCGGCCCGTCATCCCAAGCGGTTTGACTCTGCCGCTTCGATCCCCACATGACTCTGCGAGGCGCTCGGTTCGCGGGCGCGTTCCCCGTCGGCGCATCCTTGCGCCGCGAATTCTGTCGGCGCGATTCTCGCGCCGCGAACACGAAATCCCAGAGGATTACACATGACCACTCCCAGCAACGGCGACACCGTGACCATCGACTATGCCATCAAGCGCAGCGACGGGCAGGAGGTCGGCTCCACGCAGCAGAGCGGACCGCAGCAGATCACGCTTGGCAGCGGCCAGATCTTCCCGCAGATCGAACAAGCACTGACCGACATGAAGGTCGGCGACGAGCAGTCGGTCGATATCCCCTGCGACAAGGCCTTCGGCCCGCGGCGCGAGGAGCTGGTGATCGACATTCCGCGCGCCAACCTGCCGCCCGAGCCCGCTCCGCAGCCGGGCATGCAACTGAACGCGCAGGGCCAGGACGGTCAGCCGATCACCCTGTTCGTGGTCGAGGTCGGCGAGGAAGCGGTGAAGGCCGACGGCAACCACCCGCTCGCGGGCGAAGACGTCACCTTCGACCTGACTCTGCGCGACATCAAGCAGGCCGCGTAATCACTATGGGGCGGGCGGGCATCGACAGCGGAACGCTGCGGTGACCGCCCGCCATGTCATCGTCCACGGACGCGTACAGGGCGTTTTCTATCGAGACTGGACGGTCGAGACCGCCACCGAACTCGGGCTGGGTGGATGGGTCCGCAACCTTCCGGACGGGACGGTGGAGGCCTATTTCGAAGGTGATGCCGAGATGGTCGGACGGATGATCGAGGCAATGCACGCCGGCTCTTTGCGTGCACGGGTCGAGCGCATAAGAATTCGCAATGCCCAGCCGCAGGGAATGACATCCTTCCAAAGACGCTGAGCCCCCGCTCCGTTCATATTTCCTCTCGCAAAGATGAACAATTGGTGTTGTGGATCATTCAGTTTCGCGTCAGGCCGCCGCGCGCATACCCCGGTCCATCGACAATCGCCGCGGGTGGAGCGGCATCCATGAGGAAAGCGAACGCTCCATGACTTTTCCCAAATTGCTCAAAGGCAGCGCAATCGGCGCACTTGCAGCAGCCATCGCCGCGAGCGCCATGCCCGCCTCTGCGGCCGCGATCGGTGCCGAGGCCACGGTCCAACCCGAACAGCGTCAGCGCGATCGCGCCGAGCGGGGCAGTCGCCCGGAACGTTCCGAAGCGCGAAGCCAGCGCCCCCAGCGGCAAGTACCCGCTCAGTTCGATCGGGGGGACGCCGGCGAAAATCGTGGAGCAGCCCGTCGTCAGGCGCAGTCGCAAGTCCGGCAGCAAAACTGGCAGCAGCAGAGCCGTGGGCAACGCGCGGAACCTGCGCGGGACCGTTCGCCTCGCGACTGGAACCGTGGCGCGCAGGCCCGCCAGCAGCCGGAGCAGCGCTCTGCCGAGCGCAACCGCGACTATCGGGACAATTCCCGCAACCGCAGCTACACCGATCGCAGCCGCGAGGCCTACCGCGACGGTCGGCAGGACGAACGCCGCCGGGATGGCTGGGAAGATCGCCGGCAGTCCCAGCAGGCCTATCGCAACGGCCGCCGCGACGAGCGTCGGAACGATAATTGGCAGGATCGCCGCCAGACCCAGCAGTCCTACGCCCGGGGCTATCGCGATGCATCGCGCTACGACAACGGGCGCTACGACCGGCGCGACCATCGGCGGTGGGACCAGCGTTCGTGGCGCAACAACCAGCGATACAATTGGCAAGGCTACCGCGCAGCCAATCGCAACATCTACCGGCTCGGGCGCTATTACTCGCCCTATCGCAACTACAGTTACAGCCGGATCAGCATCGGCTTCAATCTCGACAGCGTGTTCTTCGGCAGCCGGTACCAGATCAGCGATCCCTATCGCTATCGCCTGCCGCCGGTCTACGGCCCCTATCGCTGGGTGCGCTATTACGACGACGTGCTGCTGGTCGACATCTACAGCGGCGAAGTGGTCGACGTGATCTACGACTTCTTCTGGTAGGCAACGAGACCCCCGCCCGCTTCGGCCGGCGGGGGCTTTCGTGTTCGCCCGGTCAGTCCGGCGCCGTTTCCGGGCCCAGCGCGGCATCGAGGTCGCGCGGACGGGCGAAGTGGACCAGCCTGCCGGATCCCGGCGCGATATCAGACCAGTCCTCGATATCGAGTTCCAGCACGGCGAAGGCGGCGGTCGGAAACTTGACTTTTGCCTCGTCGAACAAGGCATTCTCGGCCTCGGGTGCGACCAATTCGAGAATCATGTCGCCGAGTCCGGGATTGTGCCCGGCGATCATTGCCTTGTCGCCACTCCCGCCCTGTTCGCGCAGGATTTCGAGTATGGTGTCGGTGCCGGCAAGATAGAGCTGCTTGTCCCATTCGGGTGCAATGCCGATCCGTGCTTCCTCCAAGGTCAGGCGTACCCGTTCCGCGGGGCTCGCCAGCAGGATGTCCCAGGCCACGCCGTGGTCGCGGATATGAGTGCCCATCAGTTGTGCCCCGCGGCGCCCGCGCGCGTTCAGCCCGCGATCGTAATCGCGCTTGTCGCTCGCGCCCCAGTCGGACTTGGCGTGGCGGAAGAGGCCCAAGGTCTTCATCGGCGCGTCTTCACTGCTTCCTCGCTTTCCGGGTGTGTCTCCACGGCGCTACCAACACCCTGAGCGACGCGCTGTAAAGCTTCGGCGAGTTTCACCCGCATGACGGGGGTGCCTTCCGGGAAAGCGCTTAACAGGCGACTGGGAAATGCAGGCGAGAGCACGACGAAATGGCCCGCATCCTCGCGCGTGCGGATCAGCCGTCCGAAAGCCTGCGCCAGCCGCGCACGGATGATCGCATCGTCGTAGCGCCCCGCCCCGCCCTCCCGTTCGGCCGCAGCGGCGCGGCGGGCGCGGTGGAGTATCGTGGGGCGGGGCCAGGGCACGCTCTCCATCACCACGCAACGAAGCGAGCGCCCCGGCACGTCGACCCCGTCGCGCAGCGCATCGGTGCCGAGCAGGCTGGCGCGCGGATCGTCGCGGAAGATATCGGTCAGCGTACCGGTGTCGATCGGGTCGACGTGCTGGGCGTAGAGCGGCAGACCGGCGCGCGCCAACCGGTCGGCGATGCGCCCGTGGACGCTGCGCATCCGACGGATCGCGGTGAACAGGCCGAGCACGCCGCCGCCGGACGCTTCGATCAGCCTTGCGTAGGCTCCGGCGAGCCCGGCGATGTCGCCCCGGGCGATGTCCGTGACGATCAGCACCTCGGCACGGGCGGCATAGTCGAACGGGCTGTCCGCCTGCGCGATCGCAGGTTGAAGGTCGAGATGGGCGGCGCCGCTGCGCGCGATCGCGCCGGGCCAGTCGGGCCCCGCCTCGCTCCGGTCGGTCAGGGTGGCGCTGGTCAGCATGACCCCGTGCGCCGGTTCGAGCACCACCTTGGCGAAGGGCTTCATCGGGTCGAGCCAATGACGATGGAGACCGACGTCGAATTCGCGCGCATCGTTGCGGTCGACCGCGAACCAGTCGACGAACTCGCTATCCGCCGGGCCGCCCAAGCGCGAGAGCATCGCCTCCCAGGCGGCGAGCAGGTCGATCCGCCAGGCGAGCGAATGCCGCGCCCCCTCGACCCGCGCCCTGCCCTGCCCGTCGAGCCAGTCGGGCGCATCCTCGACCACCGCCTCGAGTCGCCCGCCGAGCTTCATCAGCGGCACCCGGATGTCGGCCAGGGCCCGCGCCGCCACTCCGGCGGTCTCGACCAGTTCCCCGGGCAGTTGCGCGACCTCGGTCTCGATGCCGTACCCGGCCTCCTGCCCCTTCTCGTCGCGGGCGTAGGTCAGGGCACGCACCTGCCCCAGAAACGCTTCCACCGGTCCTTCTGGCATGCCTTCGGCCAGACGCGCCAGCCAGCCTTCGGAAGGCAGGACCTGCGAGGCCTCCACCGCGGCCTCGATCGCCTCGCCGCCGGCCTCGTCGTAGCTGGCGATATCCGCCAGCCGCGCGGCGAGGCCCCGGCGGCGGCCGCGGCTGGCGCGCTCGGGACCGACGATCCAGCGCCTGAGTTCGATGCTTTCCTGCCCGGTCAGCGCCGCGGAAAAAGTCGAATCGGCAGCGTCGAAGACGTGATGCCCTTCGTCGAAGAGGATACGGGTCGGACGCTGGGCGTGGTCGCGGCCCCGCGCGGCATTGACCATGACCAGCGCGTGGTTGGCGATCACGAGATCGGCCTGGGCGGAATTGCGGGCGCTCCTTTCGATGAAGCACTTCCGGTAATGCGGGCAGCCGGCATAGACGCATTCGCCGCGCTGGTCGGTCAACGCCGCGATACCGCGCTGGCGGAACAGGGTCCCGAGCCAACCGGGCAGATCGCCGCCGATCATGTCGCCGTCGCGGCTGTAGGCGGCCCAGCGGGCCACGAGATGCGCGAGGATCGCCGGGCGGCCGGAAAAGCCGCCCTGCAGCGCATCTTCCAGATTGAGCAGGCAGAGATAGTTCTCCCGCCCCTTGCGCACCACCACCGGCGGGGAACCGTCCGGCCGGGCGGCAGGCCAGGCGCGCGCGCTTTCCTGCCGCAGCTGGCGCTGGAGGTTCTTGGTGTAGGTCGAGACCCAGACCGTGCCGCCCGAACGCTCCGCCCACAGCGAGGCCGGTGCCAGGTAGCCCAGGGTCTTGCCGATTCCCGTGCCCGCCTGCGCCAGCAGCAGATGCGGGCGTTTCTCCTTGCTGCGCGGCGCGAACACGCGGCCGGCGCCACGGGCATAGGTGCGTTGACCCTCCCGCCGCTCGGCACCCTCCCCGGTCAGGCGCTCGAGCTGACCCTCGATCTCCAGCTCGTCTAGCAGCACCTGCTGTGGCTGGGGCCGCTCGGGGGTTTCTTCCCATTCGGGCAGCCGGGAAAACAGCCATTTTTCAGCCCGCTCGGGCTTGCGCACATGAGGGCCAAGCACCTGCGCCCAGGGCCAGCGGACTCTGGCGAGCGACTGTAACGTCGACCACGCGCCCTCGCGTTCGGCCCATCCCTCGTCCTCGCAGGTCTGCATCAGCCGGGCGGCGGCGCGTTGCAGCAGTGCGGGCACCGCATCGTCGCTGCCCGCCTCTTCCAGTCCCAGCGCATGCGCCAGTCCCTTGGGCGTCGGCACACAAAACCGCGCCGGATGAACGAAGGCGAAGAGTTCGAGCAGGTCGAGCCCGGATAGATCGGGATAGCCGAGCCGGCTGGCGACCAGCGGCGCATTGAGCACGAGATGCGGGGTGTCGGCCACCGCCATCACCGCTTCGCCCTTGGCGCAGCCACGCGTCGATCCACCGGCATCGCGCAGCCATGTTCCCGCATGGCTGGCGTGCAGGGCCGGGAGGGAGAGCGCCGATGGCATCGCAAGCCCCTAGAACGAAGCCGGAACCCTTGCCAAGCGCAGCGCGGCGCAAGGTCTCAGAAAAACGCCGAAATCGCGAGGCAGGAGGCTATGCCGACGACCAGGTTCATCGGCAGTCCGATCTTGACGAAGTCCATGAAGCGGTAGTTCGCCGCGCCATACACCAACGTGTTGGTCTGGTAACCGATCGGCGTCGCGAAGCTTGCGCTGGCCCCGAACATCACTGCGACGACGAGCCCGCGCGGGTCGACCCCCAATCCGCCGGCCAGCGCGATCACGAGCGGCGTCATGATCACCGCCACGGCATTGTTTGTCACCACTTCGGTAAGGGTGCTGGTCACCGCATAGACCAGGACCAACAGCACGAAGGGCGAGGCGCTGGAAAGGACCGGCAGAAGCGTTTCGACCACCAATCTCACGGTTCCGGCGTTTTCCAGCCCAAGACCGAAGGCGAGCATCGCGAAGATAAGTACCAGCGTGCTGCCGTCTATCGCGCTCCAGGCTTCTTCGGGTTCGATACACCGCGCCAGAAGCACCACCGCGACCCCGGCAATGGCGAGGGCCACGATCGGCAGATCGAACAGGGCCGCGCCGATCACGACCAGCGCCAGCGTGCCGATGGCGATTGGCGCGCGGGCGCGGCGGAAGCTCTGGACAGGGGCGTCGCCGACCTCGACGAGGTCGACATTGCCCTGGAGCGAGACCACCGCATCCTCGCCGGTGGCGATCAGCAGGCGGTCGCCCGATCGAACGCGGGCGCTGGCAAGATCGGGACCGGCGAGATGGCGTGGCCGGGCGAGGCCGAGCACCCGCACCTTGAGCCGCGACAGCATCGGGATTTCCGCCAAGTGTCGCCCGATCATCGGGTGCGAGGGCGAAATGACGGCGTTGACGAAACGCATGTCGCGCGGACGATCCGGCCCGGAAGTGCTTATCCCTCCGCCGACGCCGGTCAGCCCGATCCGGAAGTCGAGCCCTTCGGCAAAGGAGGCGAGCTCGGTCGGGCTCGCCGCGACCACCAGCTGGTCGCCCGCCTCCAGAGCCTCGTCGTGAAAACCCTGGCGCAGCAGTTCGGTCCCCCGGCGCATGGCGAGGACGCGAACCCCGGGGCGGCGATAGAAGCGCGTGTTTTCCAGGATTTGACCCACGTAGTCGCTGTCCTCGTTGAGCACGAGATGGCTGAGATAGCTGTCGTTCTCTCCGATCTCGGTATCGTCGCGACTGCGGCGGTTCGGCAGCAGCGCCGGCCCGAGGAGAAGAAGCATGGCCACGCCCGATACGGCCGTGACGAGGCCGACCCCTGTGATCTCGAAGATACCGAAGGGCGCAAGCCCCTGCTCGCTCGCCACCCCGTCGACCAGAAGGTTGGTCGACGTGCCGATCAGCGTGATCGTACCGCCGAGAATCGAGAGGTAGGACAGCGGAATCAATACGCGGGTCGAAGCGACATCGAGAACCCGCGCAAGGCGCTTCATGATGGGGATCATCACGATGACCACCGGGGTGTTGTTCATGAAGGCCGAGGCGCCGATGGTGCCCGCGCCGATCTCGACCAGCGCCAGGCGCGGCCGTTCCTGGGTGCGGCGAATGATCCAGCCGGAGATTTCCTCCAGCGCTCCGGTGCGCAGCAGCGCGCCACTGAGGACGAACATTGCCCCGATCGTCACCGGCGCGCTGTTGCCGAAGACCCCGAGCAACTGGTCGGGGTCGACGAAGCCCAGGACATGGACGACCACCGCCCCGGCGACCGCGATGGTGACCGGAGGCCGCCGCTCGAGGAAGAAGGCGACGAGAAGGCTCACGAGCAGCACCAGCCCGATGACGGCCGAATGCGAATCGATAAAGGCGCCCACCCCCGTCATGTCTTTCGATCGATGCTGCGCGAACCGGGCCGGGGCAAGTCGGATTCCGCATCGCGTTCGTCACGACGCCTTCGGCCTTGCACCCAAGACGCCACTGCGCGACAGGCCCAGCGATGAGCACCACCGACCTGATCGACGCCGCCCGCAACTCCAAGGCCTGGCCATTCCATGAAGCCCAGCGCCTGCTCAAGCGCTATCCCGACGGCGCGAAACCCGACGGATCGCCAGTGCTGTTCGAAACCGGCTACGGCCCCAGCGGCTTGCCGCATATCGGCACCTTCCAGGAAGTGCTGCGCACCACGCTGGTCCGGCGGGCTTTCGAGACGCTGATCGGCGCCACGCCGGAAGATGGCAAGACGCGGCTGATCGCCTTTTCCGACGACATGGACGGGCTTCGCAAGGTGCCCGACAACGTGCCGAACAAGACGGTGCTCGAGAACAATCTCGGCAAGCCGCTGACGCGCATTCCCGATCCCTTCGGCACCCATGACAGCTTCGCCGCCCACAACAACGCGATGCTGCGCGAATTCCTCGATCGCTTCGGCTTCGACTACGAATTCGTCTCGGCGAGCGAACGCTACGATTCGGGTGCATTCGACGATGCGCTGCGACAGGTCCTGCGCCGGAACGATGCGATCCTCGACATCATGCTGCCGACCCTGCGCGAGGAACGGCGGCGGACCTATTCGCCGATCCTGCCGATCAGCCCGGCGAGCGGGCGCGTGCTGCAGGTTCCGGTCGAGATCGTCGATGCCGACGCGGGCCTGGTGCGTTTCACCGACGAGGATGGCAGCATGATCGAGCAATCCGCGCTCGGCGGGAAGGCCAAGCTCCAATGGAAGGTCGACTGGGCGATGCGCTGGTATGCGCTGGGCGTCGATTACGAAATGTGCGGCAAGGATTTGACCGACAGCGTCACCCAGTCGGGCAAGATTGTTAAAGTGCTCGGCGGGCGGAAGCCCGAGGGGCTGATCTACGAGCTGTTCCTCGACGAGAAGGGAGAGAAGATCAGCAAGTCCAAGGGCAACGGGCTGACCATCGAGCAATGGCTCGACTACGGCAGCGAGGAGAGCCTCGGCTTCTACATCTTCCCCAATCCCAAGAGCGCCAAGCAGCTCCACGGCGGCGTGATCCCGCGCGCGGTGGACGATTACTGGCAGTTTCGCGAGCGACTGGCGGAGCAGGACCTCGACAAGCAGTTGGGCAACCCGGTGTGGCATCTGGCCCGCGCCAACGGCGGGTTTAGGGGCGCGGAGGCACCGGGCGCGGGTGACAGCCTACCGGTGACCTATGCGCTGCTGCTCAATCTCGTCGGCGTGCTCGGCGCGCATGCGGATGCGGAGCAGGTCTGGTCGTACCTCGGCAATTACATCGCCGATCCCGACCCGGCGCACCATCCCGAACTCGACGAGCTGGTCGGCAAGGCGATCGCCTACAACCGCGATTTCGTGGCGCGGGAACTGAGCAAGCGGGCTCCCGGCGAGCGCGAAGCGGCGGCGCTAAAAGCCCTCGATCAGGCGTTGTCGCACATGGATCCGGCGACACCGGCCGAGGACATCCAGACGGTGGTATACGAGATCGGCAAGGACGAAAGCTATGGCTTCGACAACCTACGCGACTGGTTCCGCGCGCTCTACGAGACGCTGCTGGGCAGCGAACAGGGCCCCCGCATGGGCAGCTTCATCGCACTCTACGGGGTGGAGAATACCCGCGCTCTGATCGCCGAAGCACTCGCACGGGCGGATTAGCCGAACCTGCGCGTCCGATACCATTTCGTGAGCACGTATTTCTGACCGCTGATCACCGGGGTTCCGGCATGGAGGGTGCCCTCGTTGGGCAGACCCTCGACCGTCGCGTTGTTCCAGATCAGCAGCACGCCCGGCTTCGGCTCGATCGAGGCACCGACCTCGACGAAATGGGTGTGCCCGCCTTCCTCCACGTGGTTGAGGAAGGCCATCGCCGTCCAGCATCGCTGGCCGCCGCGATCCTTCTCGATGTTCCAATATTCCTGGTCGGTGTAGAACCAGTCGTTGTGCGGCTTGAATTCCTGGCCGGGGAGGTAGCGCTGTCCCTGAATGGTCTCGCCGTTCTCCGAATCCATTCCAAGCAGATCGTCGATGCGGCGCGAAACGCTTTTTACCAGGGGATCGTCGCGGTCGAAATTGCCGGAGTAGGACGTGCGGAACTTGGCGACATAGGCCGATTCGTGCAGCTCGCTGGGACGCGCGATCTTGTCGATCAGGGCGATGAAGCGCTCGCATTCCTCCGGCGAGAGGAAATCGCCGACGGCGAATATCTCGGCCTTGTCGGTCGGCAGCTGGTAGATGCCGGGATCGCCCTTCAACCGCTTGCGGACATTCTCGCCGATGCGTTTGCAGGCTTCCTGATCGGGGATTCGCGTGATGGTCATGTGCAAATCTCTAGTCGCGTCATCGCCTGTTTCAAGACGGATGCTTGCGGTTGCGCCGCGAACCTCTAGCCTGCCCGGACATGGGCAGGAGAAGCGATGTGAACCTCACCACCAACGCCAAGTTACGCTATTCGGCGGGCGCGATGATCTTCCATTGGACGATCGCCGTGCTCGTGATCTGGAACTGGCGCCTGGCCGAGAACGCCGAGCATGCCGAAACCCGCGAGCAGGCGATGGCGATCTTCGCCGATCACAAGGCCATCGGCATCACCATCCTGGCGCTGACGCTGGGACGGATCGCCTGGCGGCTGACGCACCGAATGCCCGCCCTCCCCGCCACCTACGCCAAGTGGGAGTGGATGCTGGCGCGGGGCACGCATATCGTGTTCTACGTGCTCCTCGTCGCGCTGCCGCTCGGCGGCTGGTACGCGAATTCGCTCGCAGGGCGCGAAGTCGACATGTTCGGGCTTTTCACCATTCCGCCGCTGCCGGTGGGCGATAACCCCGATCTGGCCGGCTCGATCTTCGATCTGCACGGGACCGGGGCGATGGCCATGATCTATCTGGTCGGCCTCCATATCCTCGGCGCGCTCAAGCACACCTTCGTCGATCGGGACGGCGGCATCTTCCGTATGCTGCCATTCGGCAGGGTCGACAGCCCGCGCTAGGCGTTGCCGACCACGAAGCACGCCGCCGCCACCAGTGCCCCCGTCCACCGATTCGCCCGAAAGCGCTCCAGCGGATTGGCCGGGTCGGAAGGATCGAGCGTCGCGACCTGCCAGGCCAGGTGCGCCGCGGCGGGGACCAGCGCCAGCAGCGCGAACCAGTCCGCGCGGTAGAGCCAGAAGGCGAGCGCCCACAGGCCCGCCGCTAAAGCGTAGAACAGCGCCACCCCGCCCCTGACCCTGCCGCCCAGCCGCAGGGCCGACGAGCGGATGCCGACCAGCGCATCGTCCTCCCGGTCCTGCAGCGCGTAGATCGTGTCGTATCCGACCACCCAGAACACCGCGCCGGCATACATCGCCGCGAGCGCATCCCAATTGTCGGCGCGCAGCTGGCTCCAGCCGACCAGCAGCCCCCAGGTGAAGACCAGCCCGAGCCAGGCCTGCGGCCACCAGGTGATCCGCTTCATGAAGGGATAGGCCGCGACCGGGGCGAGGCTCGTGAGCGCGACGAGCTGCGCCGTCGGCCGCAGCTGGAGCAGCACCAGCAGCCCCACCAGGCAAAGCGCGACGAGCCAGAGCCAGGCCCCGCGCCGCGAGACCCGCCCGCTCGCCACCGGACGGCTGGCGGTGCGCGACACGCGGGCGTCGAGATCGGCATCGACGATGTCGTTGTAGACGCAGCCCGCGCCGCGCATCGCGATGCTCCCGAGCAGCAGCCAGAGGACCAGCGCCCACTGCAATCCCGCGCCGGCCAGCCAGACGCCCCAGGCGCAAGGCCAGAACAGCAGCCACCAGCCGATCGGCCGGTCGAACCGGGCCAGTTGCGCAAGATCGCGGGGCAATTGCGGCAAGCGCGCGACAAGGCCGCGATGTTCGCTGTCGGGGACGACCGTCTCGCTCATCGCATCGCCGCCGCGCGTGTTGGACATGTTACAGGTGTTACACGGTCCAGGAAAATAAATTCCGTGGCGCTTCCGGGCTCCCGTGGCCCGTACAATAGGAGGAATTCCGGTCGCTGCATCCCCCTTCCTTGGCACAATCGGAATATGTAGGACAGCGCCCCATCATGCCCGCAATCCCTGCCTGGCCGCCCAGAAGCGCCCCGCGCCTGTTCGTCTCGCAGCCCATCGCCGCGAACAGCCCGGTGAGCGTCGAGGGCAATCAGGCGCATTACCTTTCGCGGGTGATGCGGGCCGGGCCGGGCGATGCGGTGATCCTGTGCGACGATGCGACCGGCGAATGGGCGGCGCGGGTGACCGAAGTCGGCAAGCGCGCCGTAACGCTCGAGCCGACGGAGCGCCTCCGCGAGCGGGAAGCGGTGCCGGATTTCCAGCTCTGTCCGGCGCTGCTCAAGAAGGACCGGTTCGACCTTATCTTGGAAAAGGCGACCGAACTCGGCGTCGCCCGCATCTCTCCAGTAATTGCGCGGCGCTCGGTCGCCGACAAGCTCAATCCGGAACGCGCCCGGACCATCGCGACCGAGGCGGCGGAGCAATGCGCGCGCACCGCGCTGCCCCGGATCGATGCGCCCACGCCGCTTGGCGGACTGCTGCGCGACTGGCCCGAGGAGCGCGTCCTGTTCTTCGCCGACGAATTGGGCGGCGCTCCTGCCGCTGAAGCCTTCGCAGCGCATCCCGGTCCGGCAGCGCTACTGACGGGGCCGGAGGGCGGTTTCGACGATGCCGAACGCGAAGCGGTGCGCGCCCTGCCCCAGGCCCGCGCGATCTCGCTCGGCCCCCGCATCCTTCGCGGAGAGACCGCGGCGATCGCCGCAAGCGCCTTGTGGATGGCGCTCGCCGGAGACTGGAACAAATGACTGGCGCGCGCACGATCGGTTTTCTAACGAAACCCGCATGAGTACGCGCGACACGTCCGCAACGGATGATCCGATCATCGAGAGCCGCGACCAACTGGTTGCGCCGATGCAGCAGGGCGAGAAGGTGGCGGCCGACTGGCGGATCGGCACCGAGCACGAAAAGCTCGTCTACAAGCGTACCGACCACCGCGCCCCCACTTACGATGAGGACTGCGGTATCCGCGATATCCTTTTGAGCTTGCGCCGGTTCGGCTGGGAGCCCGTTGAGGAAGGCGGCAAGGTCATCGCCATGCGCGGCAGCGACGGGACCGTGAGCCTGGAGCCGGCCGGACAGCTCGAACTCTCCGGCGCCCCGCTCGAGAACCTGCACGACACCTGCGCCGAGACCGGCCGCCACCTGGCGCAGGTCAAGGAAGTGGGCGAAGCCTGCGGCGTCGGCTTCCTCGGGCTCGGCATGTGGCCCGACAAGACCCGCGAAGAGCTCCCGGTGATGCCCAAGGGGCGCTACGAGATCATGATGCGGCACATGCCGCGGGTCGGCAGCCTCGGGCTCGACATGATGCTGCGCACCTGCACGATCCAGGTCAATCTGGACTATGCGTCCGAAGCCGACATGGTGAAGAAGTTCCGCACTGGGCTGGCGCTGCAGCCGCTCGCCACCGCGATGTTCGCCAACTCGCCTTTCACCGAAGGCAAGCCCAACGGCTTCCTTTCCTACCGCAGCCACATCTGGTCGGACACCGATCCGCACCGCACTGGCATGCTGCCCTTCGTGTTCGAGGACGGCTTCGGCTACGAGCGCTGGACCGACTACATGCTCGACGTGCCGATGTATTTCGTCTTCCGCGACGGGAAATACATCGACGCGGCGGGCCACAGTTTCCGCGATTTTCTCGACGGGCGGCTGGCGGTGCTCCCCGGCGAGAAACCGACGCAGAGCGACTGGTGGGACCATCTTTCCACCGCTTTTCCCGAGGTACGGCTCAAGAGCTTCCTCGAGATGCGCGGTGCCGATGGCGGGCCGTGGAGCCGCATCTGCGCCCTCCCCGCCTTCTGGGTCGGGCTGCTCTACGACCAGACCGCGCTCGATGCGGCGTGGGACC
This sequence comes from Qipengyuania sp. MTN3-11, assembly GCF_042851825.1. Taxonomy (NCBI): domain Bacteria; kingdom Pseudomonadati; phylum Pseudomonadota; class Alphaproteobacteria; order Sphingomonadales; family Erythrobacteraceae; genus Qipengyuania; species Qipengyuania sp. MTN3-11. The sequence goes on from NZ_BTGM01000003.1 coordinate 280,328, forward strand.
TGGTCAAGCACTGGAGCGTCGAGGAACGCGAGGAACTGCGCAATGCGGTGCCCAGGCTGGCGCTCGATGCGCCTGTTCCGGGGGGCGGGACGCTCCACGATCTGGCGCGCGAAGTGCTGAAGATCGCGCGCTCCGGCCTCGCCGCCCGCGCGCGCCTCAACACCTCGGGCGACAACGAGACGGGGTTTCTCGAAACGCTCGACGAGATCGTCGCCAGCGGCGAGGTTCCGGCGCAAAAGCTGCTGCGCAAGTTCCACGGGGAATGGAACGGCGACATCGCGCGCGTCTACAAATACAGCTTCTGATCTACTCCGCCGGCTGGGCGAGCGGCGCCGGGCGCGGCACGATGGCGCGGCGCAGCCGTTCGAGCGGGGCCGTCAGCAGGCCGTGCTCGCTCATCCAGGCATGGTATTCACGGTATTTCGCGTCCTCGAGCAGCAGGTGCGCCTCCTCGGTCTTGGCGCGCCAGTAGTAGATGCCGTTGACGCACAGGAGGAAGAAGCTGTTGCGGATCGCGTCCACATAGCTGTCGCTGGTGACCAGGAAGGGCAGCACCGAACACCACCAGAACAGGTTCTTGGAAACATAGGCCGGGTGGCGGGTGAAGGCATAGGGCCCGTTGGTGATCACTCCGCGGTAGGTGAGGTTGGAAAAGCGGATGCCGAAGGCGACCGTCGCCCAGGCATAGATGGCAGTGAGGAAAACCAGCCAGCCGGCCCAAATCCACAGCAAGGTCTCGTTGCCGGCGAACCAGTAACCCCAGTCGCGCGTGTTCTGCTCGTAATTGAAGACCAGGCCGTTGCCGACGATGCCCCAGACGAAGGGCGGATAGCATATCAACGCCGCCAGCCATCCGGACAGGAAGGGGTTGCCGCTGCGGATATGGGCATCGAGCGGGCGCATGGTGACGAGATAGCCGACCGTGCCGATCTGGACGTCTATCACGAACAGCAGTTCGAAGGTCAGGACCCCCAGCGCCACGGGATCGGTGGCGAGCGAGGCGAGTTCGGCATCGACGATATGCGCGAAACCGGGCGGGACGATCGAGATCATGAAGGCCCCGAAGAAGCCCTTGATGATCCAGGCGCGCCAGTGCTTCTTTACCTGCTCGGGGTCCCATCCCGCCTGCCCCGACAGCATGGCGCCGAAATGCCAGCTGTGGTCGCGCGGTTCGATCATCACCCGGTCGAGCCAGACGACATAGGGTACCGACAAAAGCACCAGCGGCGCGACGGCGGTGGCGAGCACGTCGATGGCGAAGGCGTAGCTGTCGGTCCAGTACCAGCGTCCCAGGCAATAGAGCGCGGCGATGATCATCCAGGTGATCCACAGCGATCCGAGTTTGGTCCAGGTAACCGAGGTGTCGCGCTTGCGCCGCCGGGCGAGCGACCAGTCGATCCCGGTCGACGGGTTGCGATGGACCTTCTCGACGAAGACGGACCACAGCACCATCGGCACGCAGGCGAAGACCAGCCCCATAAGTGCAGCGTGGGGCCCGGACATCCGCTCCCGCGGGCCGGGCAGGTCCAAAGCGGTCGCGATATCGGGCCAGGAGCGGCAGATCGCGATCCATGCGAGCAGGCCGAGAAGCCCGACGAAACCGGTCATCGCCGAAACGTCGCTCGCCGGGCGTACGCCGGTGGTCGAAGTGCTGGTCCCCATCATCGCGGATTGCATAGCGCGATAAGGGTTAACAGCGGGATAGTGATCAGCGGAAGGCCGTCACCTTCCCGCCATCGTCGAACACGTAGAGCGTGTTGTTGGCGACGACCGGCGGCAGACTGATCGGATCCTCGAGCCGGGTGACGAGGCTCGCCGATCCTTCGCCTGTACTCACCCGCCAGATTTCGCCGCGCGAATTCACTGCCCAGAGGCTATCGCCGGCGAGCACCGGTCCCTGCCAGAAGATCGGATCCTCGCGGTCCTCCTCGTCGCGATAGCGGGCGAGCTGGGTGATCCAGCGTACCTTGCCGGTGGTCCGGGCAATGGCCAGCATGCGGGCATCGTCGGTCAGGGTGAAGATCCACTCGCCGGCGATTGCCGGAGTGGAAATTCCCGCCAGGCTCAGTTCCCAGATCCGCTGTCCGGTGAGCAATTCGTAGGCCGCCATGCGTCCGCCCTGGCCCAGCGCATAGACGCGCCCGTCGAGGATGATCGGATCGGCGTCGATGTCGGTCAGCGAGCCGACCTGGGTGGAGATGTTGGTCAACGCCAGCGCGTCCGCCCACAGGCTGCGGCCGTTCTCGTAGCGGTAGGCGACCAGTTCGCCCGAGCTGTAGCCGGCGACCACGGTGCCCTGACCCGCCGCCGGCGCGGCGACGCCGAAGACGCCGGCCTGGGTGCCGGAAGCGACTTCCTGCCACTGCTGCGACCCATCGGACGCATCGAGCGCAAAGATCTGATTGTCCTGGCTCATCACGAAGACCGAGCCGAAGGCCACGGTCGGGGCGCCACGCAGCGGGCCCGAGGGCGTGACCTTCCAGATTTCCGCGCCGGTGTCCGCGTCGATCGCCATGACCTCGCCCGCGCCGTTGGTCGCGTAGAGACGGCCGTCGGCATAGCTCGCCCCGCCCCCGAAAGCGGAGGGCCGCAGGTCGCGCTCCACATTCGCCTCGCGCGCCCAGATCGACGCGCCGGTTCCCGCGTCGAAGGCATGGATGGTGCCGCGGCTGTCGACGACGAACAGCTTGCCGTCGCCGATCACCGGGGCTGCACCGAGCCGCTCGCGATTGGAAGCACCGGCGACCTGCGCCGACCAGGCGCGTGTCGGCTGCGGCGACAATGCAAGGTGGCCGTAAGCCTTGTTCGCCGTACCCCCGGCTTGTGCCCATTCGGCATTGACCGTGGCCGGCGGCAGGATGACATTGACGCTGGCGAGAGCGGGATCGACCTCGGCATCGTTGACGACGCGCGAGAGGATCGGAACCCGGTTGCCCACGGTCGGGGTGACATCCCCCTTGTCGCCCCCACCGAAAAGTCCCCCCGCGCAACCGGCAATCCCGGTCGTCAAGACGACCGCTGCCAGCGAGCGAAGGAGAAAGCGGTAGGGTTTGCTGTCAGCCATGAATGTCTCTTTGCTTGTCGATTGGTGTCACTGGCCGGCGGGCGGCGCGACTTCGGCTTCGACGCCCTGATCCTCGAGCAGTTGCTCGACATCGACCACGGCATCGACGCCCAGGACGCCGGCCATCTGGCGGGCACGGGAGCGAAGGCCGTCGGGCACGTCTTCGGCCTTGGCGATTTCGGCGAAAAGCGCGCCCGCCTCGCGGCGGTTGCCCTGCTCCAGATGCGCCATGGCGACGAGTTCACCGGCGCTGCCGAAGAACGGCTGCCCGGGCTTGGCGAGCGGGGCGAGTTCGCGAACCACCGCGGCCTTGTCCATGCCCTCGTATTGCTCCGCCACCCGGCGGATACGGGCGACATCGCGCAGGATCGACGGTGCATCCGCGTCCTCCGCCACTTCGCCGAAAAGTTCCGCGGCACGCTCGCTGTTGCCCTGCTGGCTGGCAATTCCGCCCTGGAGGAGAAGCGCGTTGACCCGCGCGATCCCGTCGCCATTGCTGGCGAGATCCTCGAGCGCATCGGCGCCCGCCTGGAGGTTGCCGGCCTCGATCTGATCGAGCGCCACGGTCAGCGTCTCGGCATTGCGCTCGCGAGCCCCGTCGAGCCGGGCCTGCCAGAACAGATAACCGCCGAAGGCCAGGATGGCGACCACCACCAGGGCCAAAATCGGCTTTCCATAGCGTTGGCCGAAATGTTCCATGTCCCCTTGGCGCACGGCATCGTCGACTTCGCGCAGCAGCGCCTCTTCCTCGGCCGCCCGGCGGCGGGCGAGCTGTTCTTCGCGGGTTTGGTTCGGGGGGGCTTTGGCCACGTCGAGGCTCGATCCGGGTTCGGGTTTTCAGGGGTTCGGGAGGCGTTCTTTAGGTCGGGCTGCGGGCAAGTTCAATGCTTGGGGAAAACCCTGTCCCGACGCCGGTGAACGGTGGATGAAACCATCCGCCAGCTGATCAGAGGTCGCGCCGCATCGCGCTCGAATAGAGGCGTCGATAGGTAGCGATCATCTGCTTCTCGTCGAAGAGCTTGCGAGCCTTCGCGCGATTGGCGGCGCCGATCCTTTCGCGCAGACCTGCATCATCGGCGAGGCGGACCATTCCGCGCGCGAGGTCTTCCTCGTCAGGGCGGGCGGCGAGGAGCGGCCGGTTCTCCTCCGCCACCATATCGGGGATGTCGCCGATCTCGGGGGCGACCACCGGCAGGCCCGCGGCCATCGCCTCGACCACCGATAGGGGAAATTGCTCGCTGTCGCTCGACAGGGCGAAGATATCGAACAGGCCGACCACCTTCGAAGGATCGGGCAGCGCGCCGGGCAGGTGCACCCGGTGGTTGAGACCGAGCCGGTCGATCTCCCCCTGGATCCGTGTCCTTTCCGGTCCCTCTCCCGCGATCAGAAGGTGCCAGTCTTCGGGCATGGCGGCGAATGCGCGGACCAGCCGCGGCAGGTTCTTGACCGCGCGCAGCCCCGCCATGGTGCCCACCCAGCGTTCCCCCGGTCGCTTGAGCAGCCGCGGGATCGCATCCGGCCTGGCCTTGCGCGCGAACGCCTTGGTGTCGATGCCGTTGGGGATGCGCTTGACCCGTCCCAGAGGCTGCTGCCAATCGACCAGCGCGATTTCCTCGAGCTTTTCGGAAGGCACCACCAGGCCGGAAGACTTGCCGAGCGCGACGCGGCGATACCAGGTCCGACGCGCCTTGCGCCGCAGCAGCTCGCTTTCGTCGAAGCCGTCCTCGTGGTGGACGAGCGGCGGCAGGCCATGCACCTCGGAAAAGAGAGTGTGCGCCATCACCGCGTCCATCGCGCCCCAATTGTAGGTCAGCACAAGATCGAAGCCGCGCATCGCCTTGGCGATCCTTTGCAGGCGGCCCGGCGAGGGCATGCCCTTGAGCGAAGGAAACTTCGGCTGGAGATCGACCTTGATGTTTTTGGCGATCCGATCCGCCGCGCCCAGCTCGTCCGGTTCGGCCGATACGATGGTGTGGTGCGCCGCTGCACCGAAGGCGTTGATCAGGCGAACGCTGCGCAGTTCCTTGCCGCCGGGGGCGAAACTGGAATGCAGGTGCAGAATGCGCGCCGGCACGACCGATCTGCCGCTCATGCCACCTCGGCCAGAAGCGAATCGATCGCCGCGCGCACCTCCGGCTCGTCGAGCGTCGGCGCGTGACCCGCGCCCGGCACGGTCACGGTGCGGGCCTGCGGCAGTGCCTGTTGCATGCGCGCCAGGGTCTGCGCGGACAGTATGTCCGACAGTTCACCGCGGACCAGCAGCACGGGCTTGTCCCGCAGCCCTTCCAGCAGCGGCCACAAATCGGGCGGAACCGCCGCCTCCTCCGCTTCCAGGATCGGCTCGGCGATCTTCATGTCGTAATCGAAGGCGATCCGCCCGTTGCTGCAAAGCGTCATGCTGCGCTTGGCCATCACCAGCCAGTCGTCCAGCGTGTAGGTAGGGTGCGCCTCGCCATGCACTTCCTCGAGCGAGCGGGCGGCGTGCATCCATGTCGCGAAACTGCGACCCTGACCGACATAGGTCTTGATCTTGTCGAGTCCCGCCGAATCCACTTCGGGCCCGATGTCGTTGAGCACCGCTCCGGCGATCCGGTCGGGGGCCGCACCGGCGACCAGCAACGTCATCAGCCCGCCCATCGACGTGCCTATGGCGACGAAACGGCCGATCCCTTCGACCTCGAGCATTCGCATGAGGTCGGCGACATAGGTCGTGGGAGAATAGCTGGCGCTGTCCGGCGCGTAGTCGCTCTTGCCCCGCCCCCGCATGTCCGGAGCGATGACGCGCCACGATGGCGAAAGGTGTTCGGCGAGCGCGTCGAAATCGCGCGCGTTGCGGGTAAGTCCGTGGAGGCAGATCACCGGCGGGCGATCGTCGGGCCCGGGGTAATCGCGAAAATGTAGCTCGAGCCCGTCCGCGCTGGTCCACGTCCGTTCGGTAAAGGCAGCATCCATCCGCGCGCCGATACTCGCTTTGTCTGCGCTTTGCGAGCCCTTGCGCCAAGCGTCGGGTCTCGCCACTGTCATGAGGGTGAAAGAGATCGAACAACCCGCCGACTATCGCCCCGAAACTCCGATCCTGGCATTGTCCGAATGGCTGGCCGATCCGGTGGAGGCCGCACGGTTTCCCAAGCACCGGCTGCGGTTTCGCAACGACCGCGCAGCCCGCGCGGTGGGACTGGATCACCTGAGCGAGGCGGAATGGGTCGCGCACTTCGGCCGCTTCGCGCCTTTGCCGGACAATCTGTCGCAGCCGCTCGCACTGCGTTACCACGGCCATCAGTTCCGCGTGTACAACCCCGAGATCGGCGACGGGCGCGGCTTCCTCTTCGCCCAGATGCGGGACCAGGGCGCACGACTGCTCGATCTCGGCACCAAGGGTTCGGGCCGTACGCCGTGGAGCCGGGCCGGCGACGGGCGGCTGACGCTGAAAGGCGCGGTGCGCGAGATCCTCGCGACCGAGATGCTCGAAGCGCTCGGAGTGAACACTTCCAAGACCTTCTCCGTCGTGGAAACGGGCGAGGAATTGCAGCGCGGCGACGAGCCCTCGCCGACCCGTTCGGCAGTCCTGACGCGGCTCAGCCACGGACACATCCGCATCGGCACATTTCAGCGGCTGCTGGCGCTGGAAGAGCGCGAGCACATGGCGGAACTGGTCGATTATTGCCTGAAGCAGTTCCCCGGCCCTCCCCCGCCCGAGGACGCGCCGGGTCGGAACGAACCGGCGGTCATGCTGATGCACCAGGCGGTCGAGCGGCTGGCCGATTGCGCGGCGGGCTGGATGGTCGCGGGCTTCGTCCACGGCGTGCTCAACACCGACAACATGAACATCACCGGGGAAAGCTTCGACTACGGCCCGTGGCGCTTCCTGCCGCGCTGGGACCCGGGGTTCACCGCCGCATATTTCGATCACGCGGGTCTTTATGCCTTCGGGCGCCAGCCGGAGGCGGTACACTGGAATTGCGGCCAGCTGGCCGTGGCGTTGCGGTTGCTGACCGATGCGCCGCCGCTGATTGCCGCACTCGAGCGCTTCGGCGAACTCTACGTGGCCGCGGTCGGCCGGCGATGGTGCTGGCGGCTCGGGGTCGAAAGCCGAGGTGGCGAGGCCGATGGCGCACTGGTAGGCGCGAGCGAGCGGCTGATGGCCGAGACGAGCATCCAGCCCGATGCTTTCTTCCATCGCCACCGTGGCGGCCGCGCCGTTTCGGACGCGCTGGGCGAGGCGCTGTCAGGGTACGAGCCGGTCGGAGACAGCCATCCTTATTGGAAAGAGGATGCCCCGCAATCCATGCTGATCGAGGAGGTCGAGGCGATCTGGTCGGCGATCGACGAGCGCGACGACTGGAGACCGCTCGAAACCAAGATCGCTGCAGTCCGCCGCATGGGGGAGGCACACGGCACGCCGCCTGTCCCTCGCGGTCACGCCTGATGGCCAGCCCTCAGCGCGGCGCCGAGCTTACCATCTCGAGCGGCTGCAGATCGATCCCGAACAGCTTCCAGCTTCCCTGCTCCCACTGGAAATAGAGGTCGAACCCGATCGAGATCGGCCGGAGCTGGAACAGTCCCTGGACCCGGAAGACGTCTTCCCGGACCATCTCAGGAGCGACCGAATAAGTCGGCGGAATGAGCAGCGCATTGCCCAGATCGACCTGCTGCGCCCGCAGGCCGGCGAAGACTTGGGCGAGCTGCGCGGCGTTGTTGTTGATCTGGAACCCTTGCGCCGAAATGTCGCGCAGGACCGAGTAATTGCCCGAGCGATTGGCATGATCGACGGCAGCGATGGTCGACCAGATCATCTTGGAAAGCTCGAGCTGGCCGGGTGTCGGCCGCACCGACGGCGGCGGCTGGACGCTCGGCGTTGCCGGCTGCGGTTGCTGGGCGGCCGCGACGGCGGAAAAACCCAAGAAAAATGCCGGGGCGAGGAGCCCCGGCATCTTCGATAGTCGTGCGATCCTTGTCATATCGCAGGTGTAGCGGCTTACCAGGCGATCTGGAAGCCGCCGCGTGCCCCGACTTCGCCGCTGTCGAAACCGACACCGACGCCGGCCGAGACCGAGGCGTATTCGCCAACCCTGGCGGACAGGGCCACCGTGCCCGCGCCCTGATCGTCGAAATAGCCGACGCCGCCCGAGACGCCGAAATTGGTCCCGGCCGGAAGCGCTGGCGATTCCATCGCCAGCGCCATGGCGACACCCTCGTTGGCCCGGTCGATCGCGCGGGTGTTGGCCGCGGTCTGGCCGAACAGCTGGTTGATCTGGCCGGTCTGGCTCGAGGTCAGCTGCTGCAGCGCGGTGATCGCCGTGCCCTGCGAAGCGATCGCCGTGCCCTGCGAAGCGATCGCCGCGGTGTTGTTGGCCACGGCCGCGGAGGTGGCCAGCGAAGACCGGCCCAGAGTGCCGTTGGCGTCCGTCGTCACCGCGAAGATCGTGCCGGTCTGGCTCGCCGTGCTGGTGCCGAGCGAGGCGATCACAACCTGCCCGTCGTTCGGGGCGCTCGCGCCGTTGCCGATGGCGATCGAATTGGCACCGGCCGCGCTCGACTGGTTGCCCAGCGCGATCGCACCCGCTCCGCTCGCCGTGGCCGCCTCGCCGATGGCGGTCGACCGGACGCCGCTCGCCGTCGCGAGATGCCCGAAGGCATGGGCCCGCTCTGCCGTGGCGTTGGACCGCCAGCCATAGGCCGTGGCTCCCGCGCCCACCGCGCTTGCCTGGCCGCCGACGACTGTGGTCGAGGCTCCGCTGGCGACGGTGAAGGCGCTGCCCACTGCTCCGGCATCGCGATTGCCGCCGATGGCGATCGCATCTCCGCCGTTTGCACGCGCACCGTTGCCGACCGCGATGGCGTTGCTGTCGGTCGCATCGGCATCCTCGCCCACCGCGACCGAGCGCAAGCCGGTGGCGTCGGCGAGATGGCCCAAGGCGGTCGAGCGCTCTCCGGTGGCGTTGGCGCGCCAGCCGAAGGCCGAAGTCCCCGGCTGCGTAGCCGAGCTTTCCGCGCCGACCGATACCGAGTTCAGGCCGGAAGATACGGCAAGATCGCCGATCGCTACCGCATCTTCGCCGGTAGCCTGCGAGAGGTTGCCGACTGCGGTCGATGTGCCGCCCGAGGCAAGGGCGTCTTCGCCGACCGCAGTCGAACGGACGCCCGTTGCCGAGGCCAGATGGCCCAGCGCGGTCGCCCGTTCGGCGGTGGCGGTGGAGCGCCAGCCGATGGCGGTTGCACCGGGCGTCCCGCCGGTCGCGGCGAGCCCGCCGTTGTTCAGCTGCGCATTCGTGGTGCCCGCCGCCACGGTTCCGGCGAAGGCTTCGCCACCGAGCACGACGGTCGAATTGCCATTGGCGATGGCGCCCGTCCCGGCATCGTCACCGCCGATGGCGATGGCGTCGACGCCCGTCGCGCTGGAGGAATTGCCGATGGCGATGCTGGCCGCGCCATTGGCCACGGACCGGTCGCCCTGCGCGATCGCGAGATCGGCACTGGCCGAGGCATCTTCGCCGACCGCTACCGATCGCACACCGCTCGCCGATGCGAGGTGGCCGACGGCTGTCGCCCGTTCCGCAGTCGCGGTCGCGCGCCAGCCGAAGGCGGACGCGCCGGGCGTGGCTCCGGTCGAAACCAGTCCCCCTGCATTGAGATCGGTACCCGCGGCAACGAGGCCAACGAAGCTCTCGCCGCCGATAGCGGTCGTCGAGTTGCCGGTTGCGATCGAGGTGTCGCCGACCGCCAACGCATCGATCCCGTTGGCGATGGATTCATTGCCGATGGCGCTGGCGTTGTCCGTCTGTGCGTCGGCATTTTCGCCCACCGCGAGCGATCGCACGCCCGTGGCGGTGGCGAGGTGACCGAGCGCCGTGGCACGTTCCGCAGTGGCTTCCGAGCGCCAGCCGAAAGCGGTTGTGCCGGCCCCGGTGGCGAGGGATTGCCCGCCGACGACCGTGCTTGAGGGTCCGCTGGCGACCGTGGCGCGGCCTGCGGCACCGTCGCGATTGCCGCCGATGGCGATCGAATCCCCGCCGGTTGCATTGGCCAGATTGCCGATCGCTACCGAGTTGGAGCCACTCGCTACGGCGTCTTCGCCACCGGCGAAGCTTTGATCGCCCGAAGCGGTGGTCTGATGGCCGACCGCCGTGCCCATCGCACCCGTCGCGCGTGCCTGCCAGCCCAGCGCCGTGGCGCCCGGCGTGGTGGCGAGGGATTCACCGCCTACGGCGGTCGTCGAAGGGCTCGTCGCTTCGGCATCTTCGCCGCAAGCCAGGGCATCGGCCCCGCTCGATGTCGCCCCAGCGGTCGTTTGTCCGGCAGGCGCATTCCCGTTGAGAACGCACTGATAGCCGTCGTCGGTGAGTTCCTGGGCGGAGGCGGGCGTTACGGCGAAGGCGCAGATACCTGCGATCGCCAGGGCGGATACGGAGACACCGGTACTCAGTCGTCTCGATACATTCAGTCTGGTTTCCATGGATTCTTCCTTTCCGAGTCCGAAGACTCTGAAGCAACGTCGGCGACGTTGCCGCATTTCATCCGAAGGAAGAGGATGCCCGGCCCGAGAAACCCCCGTAAGCCGTTCCGAGCGCAGACTTTTTATATCGTTGAAATCCCCTCCGCAAGAAAGTGCGAATTGACCCGTCGCACTATCCGGACCACAAAGCCCCCCGACCACTGACTGGCGGAGATGCGCGACCTTCATGCAGAGGGCTGGCGATGATGCCAAGCGGTAAATGCAATTGGTACGGGACTGAACGTAACTTGGCCGAAACAGAGATAATTTCCACCGAACCGGCGACCGGCAGGGAGCTGTGGCGCGGTTCCATCGGCGCTGTCGATCCGGCCATCGAAAAATCCCGCGAAGCCCTGCGCGACTGGGCGCGGCAGCCGCTCGGCCAGCGCATCGAACTGATGCGGCGCTTCGCCAACGAGGTCCGCAAGCAGGCCGACCCCTTCGCCGAGCTGATCGCGCGCGAGACCGGCAAGCCGCTGTGGGAAGCGCGCACCGAGGTCGAGGCGGTGATCGGCAAGGTCGAGATCTCGATCACCGCCTATGCGGAGCGCACCGGTCAGAAGAAGCTCAACAGCGCGCTTCAGGGAACCGCGGCGGTGCGGCACAAGCCGCACGGGGTGATGGCGGTGCTCGGCCCCTACAACTTCCCCGCGCACCTGCCCAACGGCCACATCGTTCCGGCGCTGATCGCGGGCAACACGGTGATCTTCAAGCCGAGCGAGAAGACCCCCGCGACCGGCGAGTTCCTAGTCAAATGCTTCCATGCCGCCGGGGTGCCCGAAGGCGTGGTGCATTGCCTGATCGGCGGCCCCGAAGAAGGCAAGGCGCTGGTCGGCCATTGGCTTGTCGACGGCGTGCTGTTCACCGGTTCGGCCCGCGCCGGGATCGCCATCAACCGCAAGCTGGCGACCGAGCCCGGCAAGATCGTGGCGCTGGAAATGGGCGGCAACAACCCGATCGTGGTCATCGACACGCCCAAGATCGAGGATGCGGCGGTGACGATCGTCCAGTCCGCCTTCACCACCGCAGGCCAGCGCTGCACCGCGGCGCGTCGGCTGATCGTGGTCGATTCGATGTACGATCAGATCGTCGAGGCGGTGAAGACGCTCGCCGGCCGGCTGATCGTCGACGAGCCCTTCGCCGATCCGCAGCCCTTCATGGGTCCGGTGATCGACAACGAGACCGCCGATCTCCTGTGCGACAGCTTCGTCGCGCTGATGAGCCGGGGCGGCAAGCCGATCATGCACATGCGGCGCACGCAAGAGAACCTGCCGTTCCTGACCCCGGCGATGTTGGATGCGACCGAGATGCACGACCGGCCCGACCTCGAACTGTTCGGCCCGCTGCTGCAGGTGATCCGCGTGCCCGATTTCAACGATGCCATCACCGAAGCCAACGCCACGCGCTACGGCCTGTCGGCTTCGCTGATCGGTGGGGGGCCGCAGGAATTCGAGATGTTCTGGAACGAGATCCGCGCCGGAATCATCAACTGGAACCGGCCCACCAATGGCGCATCCTCGGCCCAGCCCTTCGGCGGCACCGGCCTGTCCGGCAATCACCGACCCGCGGCATTCTACGCCGCCGATTACTGCGCCTATCCGGTCGCCAGCACCGAGATGGACCAGCCCCGCGCGAGTATCGGCATCGGGCTCGGCGACGGCTGACGCGTCACTGCATGCTGGTGACGAGGTCGATTTCGGTCAGCCCTTCGGGCAGCCTGCGGCCGTAGACGACATAGGCCGAACGGCCCTTGGTCCCGCTCAGGATGTTGTCGCCCGAGGCACGGACGTATTCGCTGCCGAAGCCCGCGGCCTGAGCCCGCGTGGTGTAGAAGGCCAGCACCTCGTCGAGCGGAACCGGGGTGCGGAAGGTGACGATGCGCAGATTGCAGGCCCCCTCGTCGGTTCCGGCGGCTTCCTGCGTGCTGGCGCGGGGATAGACGGGGAAGGCTCCGGGCAGCTTCGCCGCCCAGGCGGTAGTGTACCCGACACGCGCGGCGCAGTCCTGACCGCCCGGTTCGACCGCGGCCTGTGCCGCCTGGCGCATGGCTGCCGTGACGTTGTCGGTCCCGGCGAGCTCGCGGGGCTGGCCGGGCCGGCGCAGCGCATCCTCGCCGCCGATCATCTCGTAGGCCCGGTCGCGAGCCGCCTCGATCGCTTCCGGAGACGTGTCGATCCGGGGCAGGCTGCCGCTGCCCGAGCCGCCGAGCGCGGCATTGCCTTCGCTTCCCCGGGCCAGGTCCGGATCGCTGGCGAGATCCTCGCTCAGCGCTTCCCCGGTGGCCGGGTCGATGGCAGCATCCTGGTCAGCGGCATCGTCGCCACCGGAACAGGCGGCGAGCAGCGCGAGGGGCGCGGCGGCGAGTATCAGGGAAAGGCGCATGTCGTATCTCCTTGCCTGAACCCGATAGACCGTCGCGCCATCGTCAGGCCAGCCCCCTCCCCCGACTGCGCCAGCACGGGACAATCATCGCGCCAAAAGTTGAAGACGCCGCCCCCCGCCCTTCAGCAAAGCGGGGAACGACGCCTTCCGCGGCCCGGTGGGTACCGCGTACCGGCCGCGGGTGGGCACGGCCGGATTCTGTCAAATCAGGTCAGCGGCACTGGCTGCCACCGCGGTCGATCTCGCGACCGAGCAGGGCACCGCCCGCTGCGCCGAGGATGGCACCGAGCGTGCGGTCACCGGCGATCTCGCGGCCGAGCAGGGCTCCCGCCGCACCGCCGATCAGAAGACCGGTGGTGCCGTCGTTCTTGCGGCAGTAGTAGCGGCCGTCATTGCCACGCCAGACGCGCGTGTCGCGATAGACCGGCTGAGCCTGATAGCGATTGTACTGGCGTTGGTCGCGATAGTCGCGGCCGTAGTGACGGTCGCGGTAGCGGTCGCGGCCGCGATACTGGTCGAAGCTCGTATCGCCGTAGACGGGGGCCTGCTGGCTCCAGGCATTGCTCTGCAGCGGCGCGACGTGGGCGGCCGGAGCAGCGGCGGCGGGGGCCGAAAGAGCCAGGGTTCCGGCTGCCAGAGCGAGGCCGGCGGTCTTGTACGATTTCAGCATGGCGACAATCCTTTCTTCGGTCGGCGGGGCTGGAGGGAATGCCCTGCGTCGACGTTCATCAATAGGCGTGTTTATCTGAACGGACTGCAACCACGCTGTCAGATACGAAATTTTTTTCGCTCCGGCGTTTTTTCTCGATAATGCGTGAGCTTGCGGCGATGCCGCGCGGGGCCTAGCGGCGCGAAGATGAACGACACCGGCCATCCGCATCCGCGAAGCGAATCGCAAACCGGATTCGGAGCGGCGCTGGGCGCCTATGTGATCTGGGGATTCTTCCCGCTCTACCTGCTGCTGGTCGCTGCGGTGCCGCCGATCGAGTTCGTCGCCTGGCGGATCGTCTGGACTCTGCCGGTGTGCCTGGTGATCGTGTTGGTGCGGCGCCAGTGGCGGCAGGTCCGGGCCGCGTTCGGCAATCCGCAGGTGCTTGTTCGCCTCCTGCTCTCCTCCGTGCTCATCGCGGTGAACTGGTTCACTTACGTCTGGGCGGTGCAGAGCGGCCATGTGCTGGCGGCGAGCCTCGGCTATTACATCAACCCGCTGTTCAACGTGCTGCTCGGCACCGTGCTGCTCAAGGAGCGGTTGACCCGGGCGCAGTGGATCGCGGTGGCGCTCGCCGGCTTGGGCGTCGCCCTGCTCGCGACCGGAGCGCTGACCACGCTGTGGATCAGCCTGACGCTGGCGATCAGCTTCGGAACCTACGGGCTGGTGCGCAAGCAGCTCGACGTCGGCTCGCTCCCGGGGCTGACGATCGAATCGGCGCTGCTGCTGCTCCCCTCGGCAGGCATCGCCTGGTGGTACGCCGAGCGCATGGGTTCCTCCTTCTTCGTTACACCGGGCCTCAGCGCCGCGATCGCGCTCGGCGGCATAATCACCGCGATTCCATTGCTGATGTTCGCGGTGGCGGCGCGACGGCTGCCCTATTCGACGCTCGGCTTCATCCAGTTCCTCGCGCCAAGCATCGTCTTCGTCCTTGGGCTTACGGTGTTCCGCGAGGAGCTGCGACCGGCGCAGGCCGCATGTTTCGCCTGCATCTGGGTGGCCGCGGCGATCTTCGTGTGGGATCTGTGGCACCGAAGCCGCGCGCCGCGCGCGGCCCCGCCGGTCTAGCGCGCCATCCGCCAGCCGAGCGTTTCGCCGACATGGAAGGGAACGATCGGCTCCGCCCCGCCCGCGACCTGTGCCGGAACCTCGACCGGGGCGCGCTCCAGCACGATCCGCTCCTCGTTCGCCGGCAGGCCGTAAAAGCGCGGTCCGTTGAGCGAGGCAAAGCCCTCGAACCGGTCGAGCGCATTTTCCTCGTCGAACACCTGCAGATAGCTTTCGAGCGCGAAGGGCGCGTTGAAGATGCCGGCGCAGCCGCAGGCCGATTCCTTGTCGCCGCGATGGTGCGGGGCGCTGTCGGTGCCGAGGAAATACCTTGGCGACCCCGACGTCGCGGCCTTGCGCAGCGCCAGCCGGTGTTCCTCGCGCTTGGCCACCGGCAGGCAGTACATGTGCGGCCGGATACCGCCGACCAGAATGGCATTGCGGTTGATGTGGAGATGCTGCGGGGTGATCGTCGCCGCCATGTTCGTCCCGCCATCCTCGACGAAGCTGACCGCCTCGCGGGTGGTGATGTGCTCGAAGATCACTTTCAGTTCGGGCAGGCGCCGGGTCAGCGGTTCGAGCACGCGGTCGATGAACACAGCCTCGCGGTCGAAGATATCGATATCGTGATCGACCACCTCGCCGTGGACGCACAGCGGCATGCCCACCTCAGCCATCCGCTCGAGCACGCCCATGATGTTGGCGACATCGGTCACACCGCTCGCCGAATTGGTCGTGGCGCCCGCCGGGTAGAGCTTGGCCGCGGTCAGCACCCCGTCGGCATGACCGGTGGCGAGATCGCCGGCATCGCTGTCGTCGGTGAGATAGGCGGTCATCAGCGGGATGAAGTCCAGCCCCTCGGGCACCGCCTGGAGGATGCGGTCGCGATAGTCCGCCGCCAGCGCGGTGGTGGTCACCGGCGGGGAGAGGTTGGGCATCACGATCGCACGCGCGAACTGCCGCGCGGTGTGGGGAACGACCGCGCGCATGGTCTCGCCGTCGCGGAAGTGGAGGTGCCAGTCGTCCGGGCGGCGGATGGTCAGGGAATCGGCCATGGGGTTCCCTTAAGCGGCACCATACCTATCTGCCAGTCATGACTGCCACCCGCCTGTTCGACCGTGCCATCGTCCGTATTGCGCCCCGGGAGCCGACCGAGGATGCGGTCGGCTTTCTCCAGGGCCTCGTCACCAACGACGTGCGCGGCGCTCTGCCCGTCTATGCCGCGTTGCTGACGCCGCAGGGCAAGACCATGTTCGACTTTCTCGTCTGGCCGGCGGGCGACCGGGAAATCCTGATAGATTGCGAAGCAGCGGCGGCCGAGGATCTGGCGAAGCGGTTGTCGCTCTACCGGCTGCGGCGCAAACTCGACATCGCCGTCGATCCGGGCGTCGCGGTCCACTGGCAGAAACATCTCGGCGATGGTGCCGCCGCGGACCCGCGGCTCGGCGATCTCGGCCAGCGCTGGATCGCCCCGGCGGCCGAGGATGACGAGAGCGCCGATGCCGAATGGACCGCGCACCGCCTGTCATTGGGCGTGCCAGAAACCAGAGCCGATCTCGCCGACATCCTGTGGCTGGAGACCAATGCCGTCGAACTCAACGGCGTCGCCTTCGACAAGGGGTGCTACATCGGTCAGGAGAACACCGCGCGGATGAACTGGCGGCACAAGGTCAACCGCCGGCTGGTCGTCGTCCCGCTCGACCGGTCGGAGGAGAAGCGGCGCAAGGCCGCCTATCCCGATCTCGGCCTCGCCGTGGACCATCTGCGGGTCGACGATATCGACCCTGCGCAGCTGCCGCAATGGCAGGCATCCGCGCTCAGCGCGGCGGAGCGATCCCCTCCAGCGAATTGACCAGCATGCGCTCCGCTCGCTCGCGCGCGGCGGATACCGGCAGGCCGAGCGAGCGGGCCAGCGCCGCGCCGATCAGCGCATCGCCCATCGCCATCAGCACCAGCGCCAGAGTGTCCTCGTGGACCCGCATCATGCCCGTGTGATGGCCCGTTTCCTCCGTCGCGATTTCGTCGACCAGATTGTGGATGGTCTCGACGATGGGGGTCAGCGCATCCTCGTTACCGGTCAGGATCATCCAGCTCGCGAGCGCCCCGGCCCCTTCCTTGTCGAAGGCGTCGAAGGCGAGATCGACCACTTCGCGCGGCGAGCCGAGCCCCGCGCGGCTGGCGCGAACCGCCTCGGCGATGGTCTCGCACACCGAACCGGCGAGATAGCCGGCCAGTGCCTTCTGGAGCCCCGCTGCGGAGCCGAAATGGTGGAGCAGATTGGCATGGGTGCGCCCGATCCGCGTGGCGACCGCCTTCAAGGTCACCGATTGCGGCCCAGTCTCGATCAGCAACTGCCGGGCCGCTTCCAGCGCGGCCAGACGCGACTCCTCGGGGCTCAAACGCTTCCTGCTTGCCACGGATTCATCCTTAATTTACCTTAAGACGCCATGACGTCACCGACCGACCAGCTAGAACGCGACCATCGCGACAGCAAGGCCCGCACCGGATCGGAGGAAGCGGAGTTCGGCTTCGCGCGCGGGAGCGCCACCCCCGCCGAACACGAACTGATCGTCCGCGACCGCCGCTTCGACCGCCAGCACAGGAGCCCGCGCTGGTGGCATTCGAACGACCCGGTGGCAACCGCGTGGTACAATTCGGTCAGCGCCAGCCTGCCGCGGGGCGAGGCCTTCTTCATCGATACGCTCAAGCCCTTCCGCGATGGCCTGCCGCCCAAGCTGCGGGCCGAGGTCAAGGCCTTCAGCAAGCAGGAAGTGATCCACACTCGCGAGCACGTCGCCTTCAACCGTCTGGTGGCCGATCATGGCTACAATGTCGAAAGCATCGCCGAGGGCATCCAGGCCATGCTCGACCTGACCGAGGGGCGGCCAAAGGAATTCAACCTCGCGATCACCATCGCGCTCGAACATTTCGCCGCGATCATCAGCCGCCACCTGCTGTCCGATCCGCGCTATCTCGAGGGCGCCGATCCGGAGGCGGCGGAAATCTGGCGCTGGCACGCGATGGAGGAAATCGAACACAAGGGGCTGGTGTTCGACGTCTGGCTGCACGCGACCAAGGACTGGAGCGCGTGGAAACGCTACAAGACCCGCTCGCTGATCGCGCTGCTGATCACGAAGAAATATTTCGGCAACCGCGTGCGCGATGCCATCGGGCTGCTGGAGCAGGACGGGTTCGACCGCCGGACCGCGAAGCGCAAGCTCAACGCTTTCCTGTGGTGGAAACCGGGAATGATGCGGCGGATGTTCTTCGAATGGGCAGCAATCCTGATGCCGGGCTTCCATCCATGGAAGCACGACGACCGCGCCCTGCTCGGCAAGACCCAGAGCGATTACGAAGCGGCGGTGATGCCGGCCGAGTAATCCTTATTGACACTGATGTAAGTAAGGGCTATTTACACCGCTGTAAGTAGCCAATGCGAGTCGTGCCAATGAACGCACCTGCCCATTTCGACACCCCTGCCCGCGCCACGCCCACTCCGCCGGAGCTGGACATCACCGTGCGCGACGAGCGCTTCAACCGCGGCACCACGCCGCGCCGCTGGTGGGCGGGCGAGCCCTTCGGCACCGCGTGGCACAACGCGCTTTCCGCCACCTTCCCGCGCGGCGAGGCGTTCTTCATCGAGGCGGTCAAGGCTCACCGTGAAGGCGCCGATCCCAAGCTCGAGGGCGAAATCCGCGCCTTCGTGAAGCAGGAGATCAACCACACGCGCGAGCATATCGCCTTCAACCGTCTGGCCGAAGACCATGGCTACGACATCAAGGCGATCGACAAGCGCGTCGAGGAACTGCTTGCGCTGACGAAGGGCCGCCCGGCGATCGCCAATCTCGCGGTCACGATGGCGCTCGAGCACTACACTGCGATGATGGCGCACGAATTCCTCGCCAACCCGCAGCATTTCGCCGATTCCGACCCCGAAGTGCGCGACATGTGGCGCTGGCACGCGGTCGAGGAGATCGAGCACAAGGGCGTCGCCTACGACACTTGGAACCACGCGACGAAGGACTGGAGCGATTTCCGCCGCTGGCGCGTCCGCAGCCTCGTCATGCTGCTGGTCACCGGGCGTTTCTTCAAGAATCGCTGGATCGATGCGATGATGCTGCTCCGCCAAGACGGCATCACCGGCTGGAAGGCGCGCTGGGGAATGTTCAAATACCTCACCGTGAGCCCCGGTGTGGTGCGGCGCATCTTCCCCGCCTGGCTCGCCTATTTCAAGCCCGGCTTCCACCCCTGGGACCATGACGATCGCGAGCTGATCGGGCTTTACGAGGGCGAGTTCGCCGATGCGCTGATGCCGGCGGAATAAGCGCTGCCAGAAACCAAAACGAAGAGGCCCCCGCAAGCGATTGCGGGGGCCCCTGTTTTTGCGGTCACGCCGCCTGCAACGGCAACTCCTGCGCGCGAGCCGGAGAAAGATCGATGGTCAGTTCGACGCAGTCGGATTCCTCGCCCCGTCCGCAACTGAACCGCTTGACGACCCGGCCCGTGGGCCGAAAGCCGATCTTGCGCAGCACCTTGCCCGAGGCAGGATTGTCGAGGAAATGGCATGCGACCAGCCGTTCGTGACCGAGCGAGCGCGCCACGTCGAGTACGCCGCGCGCCGCTTCGGTCGCATAACCCCGGCCCCAGAACTTCCGTGCAATCCAGTAGCCCAGCTCCACGCCGTTCTCGTCCTCGCCGAGCCCGGCGCCGCCGATCACCTGCGACCCGCCTGGCCCCGGCAGGGTCACGAGAAAGCTCGGCAGTCGGGGATCCTGGACACGCTTTACGAAGGCGCGGGCATCGTCGAGGGAATAGGGCCAGGGAGCGCTGGCAAGATTGCGCACAATCCCGCGATCGCCCCCGCGATCGGCGATACCGAGGTGGATCGCCTCGGCATCCTCGGGCCATGCGGGCCGCAGCAGCAGCCTGGGTGTGACGTGGAACATGGTCATTCTCCCTGATCCGCCCCGCGCCGGGCTCCTATTCCGGCCGCGTGACGATTGCGTGATGACGAAAGACAATTTCGCCGTGTTTTTTTCAGAGGGAGAAACGACAAGAGGGAGACGGGTCGGTCCCATCTCCCTCTAGATCTGCCGGTGGTTGACCCGGCTGGGACCGTCCCGTCTGGACGATCCCGTCATCGGATCATCCGCTTATTCGGCAGCTTCCGCCATAATGTCGACCGACACATATTTGCGGCTGAGCTTGCCATCGTGGAATCGTACGATCCCGTCGGTCAGCGCGAACAGCGTGTGGTCCTTGCCCATGCCGACGTTGCTGCCCGGATAGAACTTGGTGCCGCGCTGGCGCACGATGATGTTGCCGGCGACCACGGACTGGCTGCCGAACTTCTTCACGCCGAGACGACGACCGGCCGAATCGCGGCCGTTGCGGGATGAACCGCCTGCTTTCTTATGTGCCATCGTGCGTGCTCCTTACTTCTTGTCGTCCGCCTTGGCGGCGGCTTTCTTGGCCGGCGCCTTCTTGGCGGCGGGCTTCTTGGTTTCGGCCTTGCCCTCGGCGGCGTCCTTGGCCGACTTGGCGGGCGCGGCGTCCTTCTTGGGGGCAGCCTTCTTCGCCTTGGGCGCGGCGGTCTCGGCGCTGTCGTCCTTCTTCGGCGCGGCCTTCTTGGCTTCGGCCTTGGGCGCATCGTCGGCCTTGGGCGCTGCTTCCTTCTTCGGAGCGGCCGCAGCCTTCTCGACCTTGGATTCGCCGACCTGGACGATCCGCAGCAGCGTCATCTGCTGACGGTGACCGGCCTTGCGGCGATAATTGTGCCGGCGGCGCTTCTTGAAGACGGTGACCTTCTCGCTCTTCGCCTGGGCGATGATCTCGGCCGAAACCTTGACCTTGCCGGCATCGGCGAGATTGTCGCCCTCGCCCGCGAGCAGGACATCGCCCAGCGTCACGGTGTCGCCGGCTTCGCCTGCGAGCTTCTCGACCGCGATCTTGTCTCCGGCGGCAACCCGGTACTGTTTGCCGCCCGTACGCACGACTGCGAACATGGTGCTATTCTCTCGTTCAATTTGCTTTGCCGACACCTCCGCCCAACGAATTCAGGCAGATGACCGGCGCACCCGTCAACCCACCGGAAGCGGGCGCGGAAAGATGGTGGCCGTTAGGGGAATCGCGGGATCAAGTCAACGGCGATCGGGGGGCAAGAGGCGCGCTACCCGGCGCTAAGCGCTGGCAGCCGCGACAAGCCGTGCTAGAGAGTGACGAATGCCTCGTCCACACCTCCCTGCCGGCGCTGCGTTTCTCGCGCTCTCCCTTGCCGGATGCCAGAGCACGCAAGGCGTCTACCCCTCGCTCGCGGTGCGCGACATCGAGCGGGTCGAGGGGCAGTTCGAAACCGCCCCCGCTCCGCCGCTCGACGTGCCGAACGTGCCGACGGAGTACACCGGTACTCTCGCGCAGCGGCTCGCCGCTCTCGGGAGCGCGGCGCGCGAGGCGCATGCGCGCTTTCTCTCCGCCCGTCAGGGCGCGGCGCAGCTCGCAGCGGCGGCATCGGGCGCGGAGATCGGCAGCGACAGCTGGGCGAGCGCGCAGGTCGCTCTCGCGGACCTCGATTCGATCCGCAGCGACACCGCGATCGCGCTTGCCGATCTCGACATCCTCGCGATCGCCGCCGAGGTGCAGGCGGAGGACAAGGCCGGGATCGAGGCCGCCCGCGCCGAGGTCCTGACGCTGGTGAGCGAAGAGGATCGCACGCTCGCGGAGCTGCGCGCCCGGCTCCGCTAGCCGCCCCAGCGCGCGAGATCGGCGCGATCGTTTTCGCGCGGCTCGATCCAGTGCCAGCCATCCGCATCCTTGCTCGGGCGCCGCTCGCGCTTCCACAGCCAGGCGGCGGACTTGAGGTGGTCCATGAGGAAATCGACCGCCTCGAAGGCGCTGCGGCGATGGCGCGCGGCGGCCGCGACCAGGACGATCGGCTGGCCCGGGGTCATCACCCCGATACGATGCCAGCACAGCGCGCCGTCGAGAGCGAAGCGCTCGAGCGCCCGCGTCGCCAGCGTCTCCATTCCCGGCAGCGTGAGCGGGGCGTAGTGGGTGAGCTCGAGCGCCTTCACTTCCCCATCGGGCCGTACCTTGCCGACGAAGCTCGCCACCGCGCCCGCCTCCGGGTGCGCGGCGTTGAACCCGGCCAGCGCCTCCCCGACCGACAAGCCGTTATCGAGCAGCCGCACGTCGGCCGGAGCGGAGATGGAAAGCCTAGCCACCGGAGACAGGGGGAAGCAGCGCGATCTCGTCGCCGTCGCGCGCGTCGAGCGCGGTCTTGTCGGCAAGCACACGGCCCCCGCAGGCGACATGGACACGGTCCTCGCGCAATTGATCGGCCACGTCCTCTCCCACCGCGGCGAGCAGCCCGGCCCAGTCGAGCGGTCCGGTGGCCTCCCTCGCGTCCTCCCCGGCGAGATCGCGCAGGGGGCCGAGAAACACGATTGTGACCGCCATCAGCCGCCGGTCGCCGACATGGTCCGCGGCTGCGCGGGCGCTTCGCCCCGGCGGTCGATGCGGAAGGCGTGGCGCTCGGGCTTGATCGCCAGCGCCCGGTCGAGGGCCGCGTCGAGCGCCTCCGGGCCGGGATCGCGGCGCAGCGCGGCGCGCAGATCGACGCGCTCTCCCCCGCCGAGGCAGGGGTAGAGCTGGCCGGAGGTCGTCACCCGCATCCGGTTGCACCCGGCGCAGAAATTCTCGCTGAGCGGCGTGATGAGCCCCAGCCGGCCGCCGGTCTCGGCAATGTCGAAATAACGCGCCGGACCGCCGGTGCGATGGGACGACGGGGTCAGGGTCCAGCGTCGTTCGAGTTCTTCGCGGACTGCATCGAGCGGCAAATACTGATCGACCCGATCGGCTTCGACCTCGCCCATCGGCATCACCTCGATCAGGGTAATGCCGTGCCCTTCGCCGTGCGCCCAGTCGATCAGCGCGGGAAGTTCGGACTCGTTCTCGCCCTTGAGCGCCACCGTGTTGATCTTGACCTTCAGCCCCGCCGCCTTTGCTGCCGCGATCCCCTCGATCACCTGCGGCAGCGCATCCCGGCGCGAGAGCCTGGCGAAACGCGCGCGGTCGAGCGTGTCGAGCGAGACATTGATCCGCCGCACCCCCGCCGCGGCAAGCGCTTCGGCATGCCGGGCCAGCTGCGTGCCGTTGGTGGTGAGGGTCACTTCCTCCAGCCCGTCGCCGAGCTTGCGCCCGAGCGCGCGGACGAGATCGATCATGTCGCGCCGGACCAGCGGCTCGCCGCCGGTCAGCCTGATCCTGGTCACGCCGCGATCAACGAAGGCGAGCGCCAGCCGATGCAGTTCCTCCAGGCTCAGCACCTCGGCCCTGGGAAGGAACCGCATCCGCTCGGGCATGCAATAGGTGCAGCGCAGGTCGCAGCGGTCGGTGACCGACAGCCGCAGATAGGTGATCCGGCGCTGGAATCCGTCGACGAGCATGGCGCTATCTTGCCGGATCGCCCGCGCCCTGGCCATCCCCTTCCAGATACTGGCCGGTGATCCCCGGGGCTCCTGCGAGATATGCGGCGAAGGCGGCGAAGACCGCATCGTCTCCCGCGACGAGGTTGATCCGCCGCGGGGCATTCTTGCGGGCGAGATCGCGAGCGATCGCACGGCGCCAGTCGCGGTGGCGGTGATCGGCGGGATCGAGCGCGACCATCACGTCGCCCTCGCCCAGCTTCTCCTCGACATGGGCCAGCCAGTGCTGGTGAAACAGACCCGCAGCCGCCAATGGCTCTTCGGGCAGACCGTCGATCCGGATCACCCTCACTCGCGGCGCTCGCGGTGGAGGGTGATGCCGATCTCCTCCCCACGCTCGGCGATGGCGAGCTTGACGATTTTCACCGTCACCGCCTCGACCCGGCTGTCCTGCAGGAACAGCGTCTCGCAGATGTGATCCGCCACCGCCTCGATCAGCTTGAAGTGGACGCCTTCGGGCAGCGCCTGCGAAGCGGCGAACTTCAGATCCATGTAGTTCTTCGAATGGTCGAGCGAGGTGTCCGCCTCGTATCGATGCAGGGGCTTCAGCCGCGCGCGGATCGTGAAGCGCAGCGGCTGCGGCTTGCCGGTTTCCTCCGAATAGATACCGGTGAGCACGTCGTGCTCGAAATCGGCGACTTCCAGGATCAGCGAATCGTCCATCGGCGCTCCCCTACCCCGGATTGGACCAGCGCGCGAAGATCGCGGTCGGCAGCAGGCGGGCATCGTCGCCTACTTCCCGCACCGCCAAATCGCCGTGCTCGATGGTGCCGGGCAGGTCGGCGAAGATCTCGGCCAGCAGGCCGGCAAGCGCGAGGCTGCTCATCCGCACGGCATAGACGGTGAGGAAGAGGAAGCGGCTGTCCGTATCGAGCAGCCGGCGGCAATCGCCGACCAGTCCGGGAAGCCCCTCCTCGAGCCGCCAGGTCTCGTTCTTCGGCCCGCGCCCGAACTTGGGCGGGTCGAGGATGATGCCGTCGTAGCGATTGCCGCGGCGCACCTCGCGCGCGGCGAATTTCATCGCGTCGTCGACCAGCCAGCGGACCGGGCGATCCTCCAATCCCGAAAGCGCGGCGTTGGCCTGCGCCTGGGCCACCGACTTTTTGCTCGCATCGACATGGGTGACGCGGCCGAAGCGGCTGAGCGCCAGGCTGCCGACCCCGGTGTAGCCGAACAGATTGAGCGTCTCCGCATCGTCTCGCCCCGCGAGGAAGTGCCCCATCCAATCCCACACGGGGGCCATGTCGGGAAAGAAGCCGAGGTGCCGGAACGGCGTGCACTGCGCGGTGAAGCGGACCCCGTCCTTCCATGCGAGCGGCCATCCGGCCTCGGGCACGTCCTGCGTCAATTGCCACCGGCCGCCGCCATCCTCGTCGCTGCCGGGCACGAACTCGCCATGCGCGTCCCAGTCGGGGAGGCGCGGGGTCCACATCGCCTGCGGCTCGGGCCGGATGAACCGATAGGCGCCATATTGCTCGAACTTGCGCCCACCTCCGCTGTCGAGCAGGCGGTAGGCGTCCCAGCCCTCGCCTACCATCAGAACCGGGTCGATCGCCAGATCGGCCATCAGGCGGCGTGTTCCATGATGAAATCGCGCACCGCCTCGTATTCGCCCGGCAGGCTGACGAAGGCTTCCTCGCGCTCGAAGAGATCGCCAACGCGGGTCGGTAGCGCCGGCCGCATTCCGGTGGCGCGTTCAACCGCGTCGGGGAACTTCGCCGGATGGGCGGTGGCGAGCGTCACCATTGGCACCCCGACAGGCAGATCGACCTGGCGCGCGGCATGGAGCCCCACGGCGGTGTGCGGATCGATCACCTCGTCGCAATGCCGCGCGGCCCAGTCCATCGCCGCCGCCATGTCCGAGGCATCGGCGCGGACGCTTGCGAAGAGGTCGAGAGCGCCCGCCCGCTGGGCATCGGTCAGCCGCATGGCGCGGGTCGCATCGAAGCCGCGCATCTGATCGGCAAGAGCGACGCCGTCGCGGCCACCGATGTCGAACAGCAGTCGCTCGAAATTCGAACTGACCTGAATGTCCATGCTCGGGGATGCGGTGGCGGTCACCGCGCCGATCGAGTAATCCCCTGCCGTAAGCGCGCGATGGAGGATGTCGTTGACGTTGGTGGCGACCACCAGCCGTTCGATCGGCAGCCCCATCCGGGCGGCGACATGGCCGGCGAAGACATCGCCGAAATTGCCTGTGGGCACGCTGAACCCGATTTTCCGCTCCGGCCCACCAAGCTGGAGCGCGGCGGCGAAATAGTACACCACCTGCGCCATCAGCCGCGCCCAATTGATCGAATTGACCGCACCGATGCGATGGCGGGCGGTGACCTGACGGTCGCCGAACAGGCGCTTCACCATCGCTTGGGCATCGTCGAACGAACCTTCGATGGCGATGTTGTGGACGTTGGCGGCGCGGACCGTGGTCATCTGGCGGCGCTGGACGTCGCTCACCCGGCCGGCCGGGTGAAGCATGAAGATCTCGATGTTGTCGCGGCCCGCCACGGCATCGATCGCCGCGCTGCCGGTGTCGCCGCTGGTCGCTCCGACGATGGTCAGCTTGCTGTCCTCGCGCGCGAGGAATTCCTCGAACAGCAGGCCGAGCAATTGCAGCGCGACATCCTTGAAGGCGAGCGTCGGACCGTGGAACAGTTCGAGCAGCCAGTTGCGCTCGTCGAGCTGAACCAGCGGAGTGACTGCGCGGTGGGAGAAGCGGGCGTAGGCCTGTTCGCACAGTTCGCGCAGCCGATCGGGCGCAAGGCTGTCGCCAACGAAGGGCTGCATGACCCGCGCGGCGAGCTCGGCATAGGGCAGGCCGCGCATTGCGGCGATGTCCGCTGCCGCCAAACGCGGCCATTCACGGGGCAGGTAGAGCCCGCCGTCCTCGGCGAGGCCGGCCAGCGTGACGCCGGCAAAATCGAGCGTGGGCGCGGAGCCGCGGGTCGAGACGTATTCCATCGGGCGACCGGTTAGCCGCGAGGGCGCGGTGCGGCAAGCGAGCGCGGTGTCAGCGAGCGCGTTCCCGCCAGCGCTTGCGCAACACCAGGCCGTAGATGCCGAGCGCGGTCAGCGCGAAGAAGAACCACTGCCCGGCATAGGCGAGGTGGTTGTTGGGCAGGTCGCGCGGATCCGGGCGTGCGAGCCGGGTCAGCCCGGCCGGGGGGTTGGCAGCCACGATGCGGCCGCCAGGGGCGATGGTGCCGGCGATCTCGCCCCCCGCCCATCCGGCGAAGGTGGGTTCGCGCGAGAAGCCGAGATCGATGGGGACCCGCCGCCCATCGGGAAGCGCGCATACCGCGCCGTGGGCCCAGCCCTTTTCGCCCAGCGCGCTGGTTCCGGCACTCGACCGGGATTCGATGACGCGGCTGCAAATCACCCGGGTGCGGCGATACATCGCGGTCTCGATCCCGAGCTGCGCGGAGGGATAAGCAACTTCCGCCGGCGATTGCAGCGAACGTTCGGCGCGGGCGATCAGCGTCGCCTTCTCCGCCGAGCGCTGCAGCTGCCAGAAGCCGAGCGCGACCATCGTCGCCGCTGCGGCGAGAACGACGATCGTCGGGATGACCGGCACACGTCTCATTTTCCGGACCGCCCTGCCTCGCCCGCCGAATTGCGGTATTCGCTCGTCAGCAGCAGCGCCTTGGCGACCCGCAGCCCCAGAAGGACACAGAGGGTCGTCAAGGGCACCCAAAGGATCACATGGACCCAGAAGGGCGGTTGTGCAGCCACTTCCAGCCGCAGCGCCAGTCCCACCAGCAATGCGCCGATCACCAGCGTCAGAAGACCGGCGGGCCCATCACCGACATTGAACCGGTTCAGGTCCAGCCCGCAGGCGCGGCAGCGGTCGGCGAACTGGACCACGCCGGAAAACAACGTCCGCGACCCGCAGGCCGGGCAGCAACCGAAAAGGGCGGCCTCCCAGATCGGGGGCCGCCCTTTCTCTGTCTCCGGCGTCGTCATATCGGGCCGGACGGCATCAGTGGAATTCGGCGCCCCAGCCGCCCCAGACGTAGACGACGATGAAGAGGAACAGCCAGACCACGTCGACGAAGTGCCAGTACCACGCCGCCGCTTCGAAACCGAAATGCTGGCGCGGGGTGAAATGGCCGAGATAGGTGCGGCGCAGGCAGACGATCAGGAAGATCGTGCCGACCAGGACGTGGAAGCCGTGGAAGCCCGTCGCCATG
This sequence comes from Qipengyuania sp. MTN3-11, assembly GCF_042851825.1. Lineage (NCBI taxonomy): Bacteria > Pseudomonadati > Pseudomonadota > Alphaproteobacteria > Sphingomonadales > Erythrobacteraceae > Qipengyuania > Qipengyuania sp. MTN3-11. Next base: position 307,692 of record NZ_BTGM01000003.1, read on the forward strand.
TAGAAAGCGGACGAATAGGTGTTGCCGCCGAAAGCGAAGGGCGCATGCGCGTATTCGTAGGCCTGGATCGCGGTGAAGATCGCGCCGAGGATGATCGTGGCCCACAGACCCTTCTTCAGCCCTTCGCGATCGCCGTGGATCAGCGAATGGTGCGCCCAGGTGACGGTGGTGCCCGAGCACAACAGGATCAGCGTGTTGAGTAGCGGCAGCGAGAACGGGTCGATCACAGCCTCGATCGCGGCGGGCGGGAATTGCCCGCCGATGACTTCGGACAATTCGCTGGGGAACAGCGAGAAGTCGAACCAGCTCCAGAACCAGCCGACGAAGAACATCACCTCCGAGGCGATGAAAAGGATCATGCCGTAGCGCATGTGCAGCTGCACCACCGGCGTGTGATCGCCGCGCTGCGCTTCCTTGGTGATGTTGGAGAACCAGGCGAAGAAGGTCGCGATCAGCCCGGCGATCCCCAGTCCCAGCACCAGATGGGCATTTGCCATCTCGTGCATGTAGAGCACCATGCCGCTGGTGAAGGTCAGCGCCGCAAAAGCGCCGATCAGCGGCCAGACGTCGGGTTCGAGAATGTGGTATTCGTGGTTTACCTGGCCGGCCATGGGTCTCTCGATGTGGCTGGTGTGGAACGTGTTCGTCGTCGGCCCTTAAAGCGGCCGGGCGGCGGGGTCCAGAGGCTTAGGACGCCCCTTCCCCGCCATCGTCCTTGGCACGGTGGAAGGTGTAGCTGAGCGTGATCTGCTCCACCCCTTCCATGTTGGGATCATCGAGCGCAGCCGGATCGACGTAGAAAAGCACCGGCATCCTCACCTCCTGCCCCGGCTGCAGGGTCTGTTCGGTAAAGCAGAAGCACTGGATCTTGTTGAAATAGCGCCCCGCCTGCTCGGGCTCGACATTGAAGGTTGCGGTGCCGGTGACCGGCTGATCCGAATTGTTGCGCGCGAGGTAGAAGGCCATGTCGCGCTGGCCGATCTGGACGGTGTCGGTCGGGCTTTCCGGAGTGAAGGACCAGGGCATGCCGACGCCGGTGCTGGCGTCGAAGCGGATCGACATGGTCGGCGTGCCGGCGCTGCGGGCGAATTGCGCGGCGAGCATGGCATCGCTCTCGCTGGCGCGCTGGGTGGTTCCGCCGAAGCCCGTGACGCGGCAGAACAGGTCGTAGAGCGGAACCGCGGCATAGCCGAGGCCCAGCATCGCCAGCGCGCCGAGCGCAGCGAATATCGCGGTACGGGTGTTCCGGTTTTCAAGCGTGGCGGTGGTCATGACGACATCACATCCGGGCTATGGTGATGAAATAGAAGAGGAAGGCGAGAAACAGGAGTACCCCGCCCACCACGAGATTGCGGCTCTTCTGCCGCCGTCTGAATTCGCGTTCTTCCTCGGGCGTCATGCCATTGCTCCGTATTGCGCCAGCATCCGGTCCGCCACCAACGCTGCAAACAGGGCGAAGAGATAGACGATGCTGAAGGCGAACAAGCGCTTTTCCGGGCGCATCGTGTCTCCCTCCTCGCTTTGCCGCAAGGCCACCGGCAGCGAAAGCGCAAGGAAGGCAAGCGACAGCGCAAGCGCCGCAACGCCGTAGACCATGCCGGTCCCGCCGATCAGCCACGGCGCGACCGCGACCGGCAGCAGGAGGACGGCATAGACGAGGATCTGACGCCGGGTCGAGCGCTGGCCCTTGACCACAGGCATCATCGGGATGCCGACCTTGGCGTAATCGCTCTGCACGAACAGCGCCAGCGCCCAGAAATGCGGCGGCGTCCACATGAAGATGATCGCGAACAGCAGCACCGGCATCAGCGTCACGTCGCCGGTCACCGCGACCCAGCCGATCATCGGCGGGAAGGCCCCCGCCCCGCCGCCGATGACGATGTTCTGCGGTGTGCGCGGCTTGAGCCAGATGGTGTAGACGACCGCGTAATAGAGGATCGAAATGGCCAAGATCGCGGCTGCCAGCCAGCCGATCGCGAGACCCATGATCCCGACCGAGGCCACCGAAATGCCGATACCGAAATCGCGCGCATCGGTCCGCTCCAACCGGCCCGAGGGCAGCGGCCGCGCGGCGGTGCGCTTCATCCCGGCGTCGAGATCGGCTTCCCACCACTGGTTGAGCGCCGCCGCGCCGCCTGCACCCAACGCGATGCACAGAATGGCGGTGAAACCGAGGATCGGATGGATGGAGCCCGGTGCCGCGAGCAGCCCGCACAGGCCGGTGAAGATCACCAGGCTCATCACCCGCGGCTTGGTCAGCGCGTAGAAATCGCGCCAGTCGGCGGGCATGCGCAGGGGTTGGGCGGCGGAGTCCATGGCGTGCGCGGTCCTATAGGCGCTCAGAGCCGTTCAAGCCAGTCGACCAGCAGCGCATTGACCTCCTTGGGTCGCTCCTGCTGGGTCCAGTGGCCGACACCGTCGAGGATATGCCCTTCGACTTTCGGGGCGAACATCCGCATCAGCGCGACCGGGTCGGCGACCGCGCCGAAGAGGGTGGTCGCCGGATCCCGGGTACCGCCGATGAACAGCGCGGGCTGCTCGATCCGTTCGCCCTTCCAGCCCTGCAGCCATTCGTAATCGCGCTCGTGGTTGCGATAGCGGTTGAGCGGACCGCGGAAGCCCGAGGCCCGGAACTCGCCTTCGTAGAAATCGAGATCGGCCTCGGTCAGCCAGCCGACGGGGTGCGGATCGGGCAGGCCTTCCAGGAAGGTCGCGCCCAGCGGCTTGGTCCAGTAGTCGCCCGGCGGCACGTCGCCGCTGATCGAATACATCATCCGCTGGATGAAGCCGCGCGGGTCCGGCTCCGCCTCGGCCTCGGCCACGCCAGGCTCCTGGAAATATTCCTGGTAGAAGAACTTGCCCTGGCTGGTGAAATGTTCCCGGAAGACCTCGGTGAAGGGCCGCGTCGGAACGCCCGCGAAAGGGACGGACATTCCGGCGACCGCCCGGAAATGTTCGGGATGGGTCAGTGCCGAATTCCACACGATCGGAGCGCCCCAGTCGTGCCCGATCAGCACCGCCGGCTGGTCGGGCGACAGTGCCATCTTGAGCCCGACGATATCGCCGACGATCCGCTCCATCGCGTAAGCCTCGATCGCATCGGGCTTGTCCGAACCGCCATAGCCGCGGACGTCGATCGCGCAGGCGGTGAAGCCGGCCTCGGCGACCGGGCCGATCTGGTGGCGCCAGCTGTACCAGCTTTCCGGAAAGCCGTGGACCATAACCGCGAGCGGCCCGTCACCCTCGACGGCGCAGCGCAGGGTAAGCTCGCCGACATCGATCTGGCGCATTTCGGGCATCGCTGGCTCCTCCAAATGACCTCCTCCAAATGACAAGGGGCCGGACCTCGCGGCCCGGCCCCTCTCGATCTCTCGTGGACGCCGGCCTCAGACCGTCGCCGACTTTTCCTCGCGCGGGAGGTGATCGTGATAGTCGTGATGCTCCTCGATCACCGGCAGCGTCTCGAACTGGTGGTAGGGCGGCGGGCTCGTCAGCGTCCACTCCAGCGTCGTCGCCCCCTCGCCCCAGTAATTCGGCGCGGCGCGCTTGCCGGCGACGAAGGCGTAGATCAGATTGGCGAAGAAGATCAGCATGCTGGCGGCCATGATCTCGTAACCGATCGAACTGATGTGGTTCCAGTATTCGTAGGCCGGGGTGTAGTCCGGATAGCGGCGCGGCATGCCCTGGAGGCCCAGGAAGTGCTGCGGGAAGAAGATCACGTTCACGCCCACGAAGAAGCCCCAGAAGTGCAGATGCGCGAGCAGTTCGGAATGCATCCGCCCGCTCATCTTGGGGAACCAGTAGTAGAAACCGGCAAAGAGCGAGAACACCGCGCCCATCGACAGCACGTAGTGGAAGTGGGCAACCACGAAATAGGTGTCGTGGACCACGTCGTCGATCCCGCCGTTGGCGAGATAGACGCCCGTCACGCCGCCGACGGTGAAGAGGAAGATGAATCCCAGCGCCCAGACCATGGGCGATTTGAACTCGATCGAACCGCCCCACATCGTGGCGATCCAGCTGAAGATCTTCACGCCGGTCGGCACCGCGATGACCATGGTTGCCGCGGTGAAATACATCTTCGTGTTCACGTCGAGGCCGACGGTGTACATGTGGTGGGCCCACACGATGAAGCCGACCGCGCCGATCGCGACCATGGCGTAGGCCATGCCGAGGTAGCCGAAGACGGGCTTGCGGCTGAAGGTCGCCACGATCTGGCTGACCATGCCGAAGCCCGGCAGGATCATGATGTAGACCTCGGGGTGGCCGAAGAACCAGAACAGGTGCTGGTAGAGGATCGGATCGCCGCCGCCGGCCGGATCGAAGAACGTCGTGCCGAAGTTGCGGTCGGTGATCAGCATGGTGATCGCCGCAGCGAGCACCGGCAGCGCCAGCAACAGCAGGAAGGCGGTGACCAGCACCGACCACACGAACAGCGGCATCTTGTGCAGGGTCATGCCCGGCGCGCGCATGTTGAAGATGGTGGTGATGAAATTGGTCGCGCCAAGGATCGAGCCCGCGCCGGCGAGGTGAAGCGAGAAGATCGCGAAATCGACCGCCGGGCCCTGGCTGCCGGTGGTGGAAAGAGGGGCGTAGACCGTCCAGCCCACGCCCGCGCCGGGGCCGGTGCCGCCGGGGACGAAGAGCGAGAACATCAGGCTGAAGAAGCCCGCCACGGTCAGCCAGAAGCTGATGTTGTTCATCCGCGGGAAGGCCATGTCCGGCGCGCCGATCATCAGCGGGACGAACCAGTTGCCGAATCCGCCGATCATCGCCGGCATGACCATGAAGAAGACCATGATCAGGCCGTGAGCGGTGATGAACACGTTCCACATGTGCAGCGAGGTATCGAAATCCGCCGTGCCGCCCATGAACTCGGCCCACCAGGTCAGGTACTGGATGCCGGGTTCCGCCAGTTCCATCCGCATGATGCCCGAGATCGCGCCGCCGACGATGCCGGCGATGATCGCGAAGATCAGGTACAGCGTGCCGATGTCCTTGTGATTGGTGGACATGAACCAGCGCGCGAAGAAGCCGGGCTTGTGATCGGCATGATGGTCATGCGCGTGCCCGGCGTCGTCGTGGGCCTGGAAGGTATCGGCGGTAGTGGCCATGGTCTGTTTCCTGGGGCTCTAAATCGTCAAATCAGGCAGTCGGGGCGGTATCTTCGGTCGGCGCCGCGCCGGCGCCGGGCGCGCCCGGTTCCGCGCTTTCGGGTTCCTGCACCGGCGCGAGTTCGGGCGCTGCGTCCTCTTCCTCGCCGAAGGTGCCGCCCTGGGCCAGCACCCATTCGCGCCACTGCTCCATCGGCAGCGCCTCGATCGCGATCGGCATATAGGCATGGCGCGCGCCGCACAGTTCGGAACACTGGCCGTAATAGACACCCGGCTCCTCGATCTGCAGCAGGCGCTCGTTGAGGCGGCCCGGAACGGCGTCGATCTTGAACCACAGGCTCGGAATGGCGAAGGAATGGATCACGTCCGCGCCGGTGGTCTGAAGCCGGATCGGCACGCCGACCGGAAGCACCAGGCGGTTGTCGACCGCGAGCTGCGGCGGCTCGCCGTTGGCCAGCGCTTCGGCCTCGTCCATCATATTGGAGATGATCTCGAACCCGCCGTTGTCGGGATAGGTGTAGCCCCAGTACCACTGATAACCGGTCGCCTTCACGGTGATCGCATCCTCGGGCGGCGTCTCGTACTGGCGCGCCAGCAGCGAGATCGAGGGGATCGCGATAGCCACCAGGATCAGCACCGGCAGCAGCGTCCACACCACTTCGAGCATGGTGTTGTGCGTGGTCTTCGAAGGCGTCGGATTGGCGCGACGATTGTAGCGCACCACTACCCAGATCAGCAGCGCGAGAACGAAGGCGCTGATGATCGCCATCACCCAGACGAGTGCGATATGAAACCCTTGCGCGAAGCGGCCGTCGTCGGAAAACTGCTCCTGGACGTCGATCCGGCCGTCGACCGGCATGCCCTTGCCCGCGGTGGGTGCCATGGGATCGTAGCTTCCGGCGGGTTCGACCACCGCGTCGGGATCGGCAACGTCGGCGGCTTGTTCGGCGGGCACGTTCTCGAGCGCCGCGGACGGCGTGACCGCCGGTGCGGGGGCCGTCAGATCTTCGGGTTGCAGCGGCTCCTGCGCCTTTGCCGCCTGCCAGCCGAAGGCCAGGAGGAGCGCCAGCATCAGCGCGGCAAACGCCCTGATGGCATTGCCGTGAAGGTTAGAGGTCTTGCTTGTCGACATGCTGTTCCGCTTCGCTGTCCCGTGACCGATTCACCGGCGGACGGGCCGCCGCCCCGGGAACCGCGCAGGGGCCCGAAGGCCGCGGGCGCGGGCCGGTTCGCGCTGCCCTATAGGCAGGACTCGCTCCGGCCTCAAGCGCGCGGCCCACAAAAATTCGCAAGAGCTTTTGCCACTTGCACAATCGTCGGCGAGGCGCTTTGACCCCGCGCGTTATGACCGACGACGCTATCCTTGCCGAATTCCGCGCCAGCGAAGCCCTGCTCGAAGGGCATTTCCTGCTCTCTTCCGGGCGCCATTCCGCGCATTACCTCCAATGCGCCCGCGTGTTGATGAACGCCGAGCGGGCCGGCAATCTCGCCCGCGCGATGGTTCAGCGGATACCGCGCGACCTCCGCGCCGAAGTGGAGGTGGTGGTCAGCCCGGCGATGGGCGGCCTCATCATCGGTCACGAGGTCGGCCGGGCGATGGAGAAGGATGCGATCTTCCTCGAGCGGCCCGAAGGCACGTTCCACCTGCGCCGCGGTTTCCGATTGGAATCGGGACAAAAGGTGCTGATGGTCGAGGATGTGGTCACCACCGGGCTCTCCAGTCGCGAAGCCATCGCGGCGGTGGGCCGCGAGGGCGGCGAAGTGATCGCCGAATGCGCGCTCGTCGATCGCAGCAACGGCTCTGTCGATCTGGGCGTGCCGTTCTTCCCGCTGCTGGGCTTGTCCTTCCCGAGCTATGCGGAGGACGAGGTGCCGGATGAACTGGCGGCGATACCCGTGACCAAGCCCGGGAGCCGGAAGTAGTCCGCCCCCTGCGCCCCCGTTCGCTCAGATTGGGCGTCAATATCGACCACGTTGCGACGATCCGCAACGCGCGCGGCGGGGAGCATCCCGATCCGGTCCGCGCCGCGGAAATCGTCGCGGCGGTCGGCGGCGACGGCATCACCGCGCATCTGCGCGAAGACCGGCGGCACATCCGCGACGACGATCTGAAGCGCATCCAGCAGGCGACCGACCTGCCCCTCAATCTGGAAATGGCGGCGACCGAGGAGATGCTGGCGATCGCGCTCGCCCACCGCCCGCATGCCGCCTGCATCGTTCCCGAGAAGCGCGAGGAACGCACGACCGAAGGCGGGCTCGATGCGGCGGGGCTGCACAACCAGCTCGCCCCCATCGTCACGCGTCTGGCCGACGAGGGGATTCGCGTCAGCCTGTTCATCGAGGCCGACGAGCGCCAGCTCGATGCCGCCCTGCGGCTGCGCGCACCGGTGGTCGAATTCCACACCGGCGAATACGCCCACGCCCACCTCGCCGGCGATTCCGAGCGGACCGCGCGCGAGCTGAAACGCATCGCCGACATGGCCGCGCTCGCGGCCAAGAACGGGATCGAGCCCCATGCCGGGCACGGGCTGACCTACGAAAACGTCCAGCCGATCGCCGCCATCCCGCAGCTCGCCGAGCTCAATATCGGTCACTACCTCGTCGGCGAGGCCGTGTTCGTCGGGCTGGAAGCGGCGGTGCGCCAGATGCGCGAGCTGATGGACGATGCGCGGTGAGCGACGGGAAATGATCATCGGCACCGGCTCCGACCTCTGCAATATCGAGCGGATTCAATCCTCTCTCGATCGCTTCGGCGAGCGTTTCGAGAACCGCGTCTTCACCGATACCGAGCGCGCCAAGGCCCACCGCCGCCCCTTCACCATCGCCGGGACCTACGCCAAGCGCTTCGCCGCCAAGGAGGCCTTTTCCAAGGCGGTCGGCACGGGCTTTCGCCGCGGCGTGTTCATGAAGGACATCGGCGTGGTCAACGCCCCGTCCGGCGCACCGACGCTGAAGCTCACCGGCGGCGCGGCGGAAAGGCTTGCCGAAATGGTGCCGCAGGGCCATGAGGCCCGCATTCATCTCACTCTCACCGACGATCATCCATGGGCGCAGGCCTTCGTGATCATCGAGGCCATCCCCCAATGAGTTCCGACACCGCCCCCGTGACCAAATCCCCAGAGAAAAAGAGCGACGAGAAGGTCAACTGGCTCGCCGAGATCCGCGGGCTGGCGCTGATGCTGCTCGCGGTGTTCGCCTTCCACAGCTTCGTTGCCAAGCCGTTCTACATCCCGTCGGAATCGATGATGCCGACCCTGCTCAAGGGCGACCGGCTGGTGGTCAGCAAATATCCCTACGGCTGGAACTGGTCCTCGATCAGCTTCCACCTCTGGGATCGGTTCTTCGGCCGGAGCGACTGGCGCATCTTCGGCTCGACCCCCGAATACGGCGACATCGTGATTCCCGTGCACCCCGAACGCAACGAGGATTACATCAAGCGCGTCGTCGCCCTGCCCGGCGATACGATCGCGGTGCGCGGCGGCCAGATCGTCCTCAACGGCGAGCCGGTGCCGCAGGAGGTCGAGCCGGCGATCCGGGTGCCGGTCGACATCAACTCGCCTTGCAGCACCTACGATTACCCCGGCATGCGCGTGCGCAACGCCGAGGGCGAAACCGTGTGCGAGATGCCCGTGTTTCGGGAAACGCTTCCGAACGGCGCGACCTACCGGGTGATCGACCACACCAATCAGATGCTCGACGATTTCGACGAAATCACCGTACCCGAGGATCACGTCTTCGTGATGGGCGACAACCGCGACCATTCCGCCGACAGCCGCGCCAGTGTCGGCGCCCAGGGTCTGGGCGGACCGGTGCCGCTGGAGAACATCGGCGGCCGGGCCGAATTCATCACCTTCAGCCTCGACGGAACGACCAACTGGAACCCGGTGAGCTGGTTCACCTCGCTGCGCCCCGATCGCGCGTGGACGACCCTGCGCCCGGCCATCTCGGAACAGAGAGCGGCAGAATAGGACAGGGACAGGCATGAGCGAGGCGACGCAGGTCGGCGGCGAGATGGCCGCGGCGCAGGAGGACCTCGAAGCCGACGATCTCGGCACCAGCCCGTCGCGCATTTCTGACCCGCGCCTGCGATTCGAATTTGCTCGCGCAGTGGTTTGGTCTCTGGCGGTCGGCGGCATTATCCTGGCCGCCTATATCGCCAAGCCGTTGCTGGTGATCTTCGGCGCAATGGTCTTCGCCGCGATGATCGATGGCGGCGCGCGGCTGCTCGGCCGGGTGCTGCCGATCGGACGCAGCTGGCGCGTGGCGATCGTCATCCTGCTGAGCGTCCTGTTCTTCGTATGGCTCGGCTATTTCGCCGGTTCGACGATCTCGCAGGAGGCGGCGCAGTTCCCGGCGATTATCCAGAGCCAGCTGTCCGAACTGGTGGCCTGGGCCAGTGACCAGGGTTTCTCGGTCAGCCAGGAACAGCTGCAGAGCTACGTCGGTACTTTCGCCAGCGGGATCGGGACCGTCACGCGCGCACTCGGCGGCATCCTCGGCGGACTGACCACTGCCGCGCTCATCCTCATCGTCGGCATCTACGTCGCGCTGGAGCCCCAGCTCTACGAGCGCGGGGTCGCCTGGCTGTTGCCGCACGCGCGGCGGGATGGGTTCTACCACGTCGTCAAGCAAATGGCCGCGACCCTGCGCCGCCTCATGGCCGGGCGCCTTCTCGGCATGGCGATCGAGGGTGTCTTCACCTACGTGATGCTGGCCTATGGCGGCCAATTGTTCGGGGTGGGTGTCGTCCCGATGGCAGCCCTGTTGGCGATCCTGACCGGGCTCCTCGCCTTCGTTCCCAATCTCGGCGCGATCATTTCCGGTGCGCTGATGGTGATGGTGGGTTTCTCCGGCGGGGTGGAAATGGGCATCTACACCATCGTCGTCTATCTCTTCGTGCAGAATTTCGACGGCTATGTGGTCATTCCCATGATCGCCAAGAAGACGGTCGACCTGGCGCCCGCGCTGGTGCTCGCCGCTCAGTTCGTGCTGGGCATCCTGTTCGGCATCATCGGCATTCTTCTGGCCGATCCGCTGCTGGCGATGATCAAGGTCGCGCTCGAGCAGCGCGCCGCCGAAAACGCCGAAACCGATAGCAGGCGCAAGGCGACTGGCGAAAAAGCCTCGACAGCCCCGGCCACTTCGAAAGGACGAGAGGCCACCGCCCATGGTGCGTAAATTCCTCTACTTCATCGCCATCGTCATCGTCCTGTTCATCCTCGGGGCGATCGCGCTGGCGATCTGGTCGCGCGAGGCGACCGAGATCGCCTTCGTGCCGCGCGGCGATTTCGTCGAGCAGCAGCCACTGGCGGAGAACGCCTATGAGGACCCGGCCATGTGGTATTCGCGCCCCGGGCTCGGCCGCACCGACCCGGCGCGCTATCAACCCGCCATCGCCGAGGCACCCGAGGATCCGGCGACCCGCGCGCCCTCGCCCGAGGCGCCAGCGGCGGAGCGCAGCCTGACCGATGCCGATCCCTCGCTCGAACCCGAGACCTCGCGCAGCGTCGACAGCGCCGATGCCGACGAAACCCCCGATTTCGCGGTCTTCTTCGTCCCGCCGACGAGCTACATCCAGGCCGGCGGCGACTGGAACGCCAGCCTCGACGATGCGGAGACCGACACCCGCGCGCGCCTATTCCTGCGCGGCCTCGCCAGCCCCTTCAACCATGCCGACGAAATCTGGGCGCCCCGCTACCGCCAAGCCGCGGTCGGGGCTTTCCTGACCGACCGCCCCGAAGCGCAGATGGCGATCGACGCGGCCTTCGCCGATGTCCGCGACGCCTTCCGTTTCTTCCTCGACAGCATCGATCCGGACAAGCCGATCGTGCTCGCCGGGCACAGCCAGGGGGCGCTGCATGTGCTCCGGCTGCTGATGGAAGAGGTCGAGGGAACGCCGGTGATGGACCGGATCGCGGCGGTCTACGCCCCCGGCTGGCCGATCTCGGTCGAACACGATCTCGGCGAACTTCCGCTGCCCGCCTGCGGCGCGGCGAACCAGCCCGCCTGCCTGCAATCCTGGTCCTCCTTCGCCGACGACGGCGATCCCGATTTCCTCATGCGCCGCTATTCGACCACGCCCGGCTTCGACGGCGAGCCGCGCGGCGATGGGCCGATCCTGTGCACCAATCCGCTGACCGGGGCGGTCGGCGGTTCGGCCCCGGCCTCGGCCAATCTCGGCACGCTGGTGCCCGACGAGGATATGACGCGCGGCGATCTTGTGCCCGGCGCGGTCCCGGCACGCTGCGACGAGCGCGGGCTGCTGCTGATCGGCGATCCTCCGGAGCTTGGCCAGGGCGTGCTGCCGGGGAGCAATTATCACGTCTACGACCTGCCGCTGTTCTGGGCGAACGTGCAGGCGGACGTGGTCGAGCGGGTGCGGGCGTGGGCGAACGCGGGCTCGTAACCGACAGCGCCGCCGAATTCGACGCCGCGCTGCCCGATGGCGGAGTGCTGCTGGCGCTCGACATCGGCACCAGAACCCTCGGCGTCGCCACATGCGATGTCGGCTGGCGTTTCGCCACCGCGGGCAAGACCCTGCCGCGCGGCAAGTTCGGCAAGGACAGCGCGGCGCTGCGCGAGATCGTCGCGGCGCGAAAGGTTGCGGGCATCGTCATCGGCCTGCCGCGCAACATGGACGGCAGCGAAGGTCCCCGCTGCCAGGCCAGCCGCGCCTATGGCCGCAATCTTGCCGAAGCCTTCGGCCTGCCGGTGCTGCTGTGGGACGAACGCTGGTCCACCGCCAGCGCCGAGGCGGCGATGATCGGGCAGGACATGAGCAGGGCCAAGCGCGCGACGCGGATCGACAGCCATGCCGCCGCAGTGATTCTGCAGGCGGCGATCGACCGATTGGCCGGATCTGCTTTCTAGCCCTCGACGAGCGCGAGCCGGGTAACCACCGCCATCGGAATTTAGAGATTGTAATCCTTTTGGCCGACCGGCAGTGGCACGCTGCGATATGACCAAGGCGACCTCGACCTTCGATTTGGCCCAGGCGGCACCCTTCCTGCTGGCACGGGCGCACAATGGCTGGCTGGGCCTTACCTATCATGCACACGGCGAGGATTGGGTGGAACTGGAATTGCCCTGGCGCGCCGATCTGCTCGGCGACGACGGGCGCGAGGTGCTTGCATCCGGACCCATCATCAGCCTGATGGACATGGCCAGCGGCCTGTCGATCTGGACCGCGACGGGTGCCTTCCGCGCGATCGCAACGCTCGATCTCAGGGTCGACTACACCAGGCCGGCGAAGGAACAGGCCAGCGTGTTCGGCCGGGCGCAATGCTATCGAACCACCCGTTCGGCCTTCTTCGTGCGCGGCGTTGCGCACGACGGCGATCCCGAAGACCCCGTCGCGCACATGCAAGCCGTTTTCATGGGCATCGACGCCGGCACGGTGAGCCTGCCCATTTCGGAGCAGGCGGATGGTTGATCGGCACGCGGTCCCGATCCTGACGCCCTATGCCCGCGCGCTGGGAATCGAACTCGAAAGCTGGGACGGCATGGCGCCCGTGGTTCGGGTCGGCTTCTCCGAAGCCGTGCTGGGTCGGCCCGGCGCACTACATGGCGGAGCGATCAGCGGGTTGCTGGAAACCGCGGGCTACGGTGCGCTGCGTGCCGAATTGTCGCACATGGGACGCGAGGCGCGGTTGAAACCGATCAACATCACCGTCCAGTTCCTGCGCAGCGGCAAGGAGAAGCCGAGTTTCGCCTGCGCCCGGATCGCCAAACTGGGACGGCGGACGGCCAACCTCTCGGTCGAGGCGTGGCAGGACGATCGCGCGAAACCGATCGCCAGTGCGGTGATGAACGTGATGATCGTCGAGAGCGCCGCGTAGCGCTACTGGTCCGGCACCGCCGGTTCCGTCTCTTCCGGCCGTCTGTCCTGCGCCCTGCGACGCGCTTCCTCGATCCGTTCGGAATCGATCCGCACACCCTGCTCCCCGACGGTGATGTCGAGCGGGGTGCCGTCGACATCCGTCGAATAGATAACTTCGCCTTCGCCCAGGCGGAGCCGCCCGTTGTCGCCGATGGGGATATCGCCGAGGCCGGGGACGTCCAGCGGTTCGACCGGACCGCCCGGATCGGGGGCGGTCGTCGGGTTGGCCCGCGGGGCCGGTGCGGCCCCGGTCGCCTGGCGCATGAAGTCGCGCCAGATCCGCGCCGGCAGCCCGCCGCCGCTGACCCCGGCGAGCGGCGAGTTGTCGTCGTTGCCGACCCAGACGCCGACCACCAGCCCGTTGGCATAGCCGACGAACAGCGCGTCGCGATTGTCCTGCGTCGTGCCGGTTTTGCCGAAATTGGGGACGCTGAGCATGGCCGCCCGGCCGGTGCCCGCATTGACCGCGTGGCGCAGCATTCCCTCCATTTCCGCATGGGTGCGCGACGACAGGCTGTCGGGTCCGTCCCACAACCGTTCGAGCCAGTTTTGTTCGGGCTGGACGAAGGCGCGCGGGCGAACCGGAAATTCGTTGCCTGCGATCCCGGCATAGGCGGCGGTCAGTTCCATCAGCGACATGGTCGAAGTGCCGAGCGCGAGGCTGGGATCGCCTGCAGTCATCGGCGATGAGACTCCGAGGTCGCGAGCGGTCTCGATCACCGCCTCGCTGCCGACTTCGCCCAGCAGGCGGACCGCGGCGACATTGCTCGACTGGGCGAAGGCTTCCATCAATGTCAGGCTTTCGGAATACTGTCCGCGCGAATTGCCGGGACGGTAGCTGCCCTCGGTGATCTCGGTGTTGGCGATACGATCTTCGGGATCCCAGCCGTTTCGCAGCGCGGCGAGATAGACGAACAGCTTGAAGGTCGACCCTGGCTGGCGCTTGGCCTGGGTGGCGCGGTTGAACGGCGATTTCTCGTAATCCTTGCCGCCGATCATCGCCACGACCTCGCCGTTCGGGCGCATGGCGACCAGCGCCACCTGCGCCTCGCCCAGCGGCGCGTTGGACGTGATTTGGCGGGCGATGTTCTGCAATCGGCTGTCCAGCGTGGTGGTGAGCGTCTGGCGCGAATAGGCCCCGCCCTCGCCCACTTCGCGCTCGCGCGCCTCGGGCAGCGCCCAGTCGGCGAAATAGGTGCCGGTGGGGAGATCGTTCTTGAGCCTGACGTCGAGCGGTGGCGGGCGCATCGCCGAGACTTCCGTTGAAGTCAGATAGCCAGCGTCCTCCATCGCCCCGACGACCAGCCGCCAGCGCTCCTCGGCCCGCTCGTAATGCTTGACCGGATTGTAGCGCGATGGAGCCTGCAACAGCCCCGCCAGCATCGCCGCCTGTTCGGGCTTCAGATTTTCCGGCCGGCGGTAGAAGAAATGCATGCTCGCCGCGCGCAGGCCATAGACGTTGTCGCCGAAATAGGCGTTGGAGAGATAACGCTCGAGAATCTCGTCCTTGGTCAGCCAGCTTTCGAGCCACAACGCGATCAGCGCCTCGCGTGCCTTGCGGGTGAGCGTCTGCTCGGGCGTGAGGAAGGTGAACTTGGCGAGCTGCTGGGTGATCGTGCTGCCACCGCCCACGCCGGTGAAGGCAGCGCGCGCGACGCCGCGCGGATCGATCCCCCAATGGTCGTAGAATCGGCGATCCTCGATCGCCATGAACGCCTCGACGACATGCGGGGGAAGCGTGTCGACATCGACCGGCTCGTCCATGATCGCTCCGTTGCGGGCGATCGGCGTGCCGTCGGCGGCGAGCAGCGTGATCTGCGGCGGCGCGATTGGCTCGAGCGACTTGTTGAGCGGCGCGGTAACCGCGAGCCAGGCGACCAGCAGGATGAACAGCCCGATGATCCCGGCCACGATCCGTACCGCCCACCAGCGCTTGCGCCGGTCGCGCCAGTAGTCCCGCCGCCACCAGCGCTTTTCGCTCTCGCGCTCGGCGACATAGCGGTCGACCTGATCGAGCCGCTCGTCCCAATCGTCGTAATGCGAACCGTCGAGACCGTCGGCGAGCGAATAATAGCCGCGGTGCGGCTCGGGCTCGCGCTCGGCGTCGCGTCTGCGGAAGGAATCGAGAATCCCCATCGGCCTAGTGTGTTACCCGCTTAACACGGACATTTCTAGACCGTGCCGCCTTAACGCTTGGCGACGACGCTCTCCGGCAGGTCCTCGCCGAAGACGCGCTGGTAATATTCGGCGACCAGCATCCGTTCCTCCTCGTCGCATTTGTTGAGGAAGGAGAGACGGAAGGAGAGGCCGATATCGTCGAAGATGGCATGGTTCTGCGCCCAGGTGATCACCGTGCGCGGGCTCATCACGGTCGAGATATCGCCGTTGATGAAACCCTGCCGCGTCATGTCCGCGACCTTGATCATGTTCGCCAGCAATGCCGGATCCGTGTCCGGGTTCTTGGAAGCGACGATCTCCTGCTCGGTCTCGGCGGGCAGGTAGTTCAATCCCACCACGATGTTCCAGCGGTCCATCTGCCCCTGGTTGATCGCCTGCGTGCCGTGATAGAGGCCGCTGGTGTCGCCGAGGCCCACGGTATTGGCGGTGGCGAACAGGCGAAAATGCGGATCGGGCCGAATCACGCGGTTCTGATCGAGCAGGGTCAGCTTGCCCTGCTGTTCGAGAACGCGCTGGATCACGAACATCACGTCGGGCCGGCCGGCATCGTATTCGTCGAACACCAGCGCCACCGGATGCTGCAGCGCCCAAGGGAGCAGCCCTTCGCGGAACTCGGTCACCTGCAACCCGTCGCGAAGGACGATGGCGTCGCGACCGACCAAGTCGATACGACTGATATGCGCGTCGAGATTGATGCGGATGCAGGGCCAGTTGAGGCGCGCCGCGACCTGTTCGATATGAGTCGACTTGCCGGTGCCGTGATAGCCCTGCACCATCACCCGCCGGTCGTGCGCGAAACCGGCGAGGATCGCCAGCGTCGTGTCCTTGTCGAAGACGTAGGCCTCGTCGAGATCGGGGGTCCGCGCGTCGGGCTTGGAAAAGGCGGGCACGGTCCAGTCGACGTCGATCCCGAAGGTTTCGCGCACGCTCACCTCGATGTCGGGAGCGGGAAGCGCGGTCTTTTCGGAAGCGTCGAAGCTCTTGTCTGTCATGTCGTTCATTGCGGCTTGCGGACTATACGGGCTGCCCCCGGCTCGCAAGCTTGGAAAGCCGGGGGAATGCGTTCGGGAACAGGTCTCCGGAAGCCTCACCCGGCTCGCCGTCGCCTGTCCTAACCTTTGCTAATTCGTGGAACGTACGTGGGAAGAGACCGCTGGTCGGTCGAAAGGCAGGTTTATTTCATGACATCGGACAAAGGTAATGGCGCGGGCGGCTTTGCCGCTCTCACCGGGATCGGGCTTGCAGTGGGCGCGGCTGCTTTCGGCGCGTTCCTCAGCAGCCGTCATCGAGGCGACGAAGACGACGCGCCGCTTCGCACCAAACGCGATCATGACGGTCCCTACGCCGTGGTCGGACGAACGGTGACGATCCGCAAGGAGCGGTCCGAGCTTTATTCCTTCTGGCGCGATTTCTCCAATCTGGCCGCCTTCATGGAGAACCTAGAAAAGATCGAGAAACAGGATGGCGACCGCAGCGTGTGGACCATCAAGGCCCCTGCGGGAACGACGGTCGACCTCGTGACCGAGGTTTCGCGCGACGAGAAGGACAAGGAGATCGCCTGGCGATCGGTCGAGGGTTCGGACATCGAAACCTACGGCCGCGTGACCTTCGAGGACGCACCTGGCGAGCGCGGGACCCGCGTGGCTCTCGACATTCATTACAAGCCCCCCGCCGGGAAGGCCGGCCGCGCGATCGCCAAGCTCTTCCTTCGCGAACCCCAGACCCAGGCCCGGCACGATCTCAAGCGATTCAAGATGCTGATGGAGACCGGCGAGATCACGACCTCCGCGCGTACCGCCGACCAGAGCCGAGCCGCCAAGCAGGAGAACGGACGATGAAAGCCCTTACCTGGCACGGCACCCATGACGTGCGTGTCGACAATGTCGACGATCCCGAGATCGTCAATCCGCGCGATGCGATCCTCAAGATCACGTCCACCGCCATCTGCGGCAGCGACCTTCACCTCTACGATGGCGTCATTCCCGGCGTAGTGCCGGGTGACGTGCTTGGCCACGAATTCATGGGCGAGGTCGTCGAGACCGGCAAGGACAGCACCCTCGAGAAGGGGCAGCGCGTCGTGGTGCCCTTCACCATCAGTTGCGGTGGCTGTTTCCACTGCCGGATCCAGCAATATTCGGCCTGCGAGAATTCCAACCCGGCCGAAAAGCAGGACATGTCGGCCAAGCTCTACGGCCATCCCATGGCCGGTCTGTTCGGCTATTCGCACCTGACCGGCGGCTACTCCGGCGGCCAGGCGGAGTATGTGCGCGTCCCGTATTCGGATGTCGGCCCGATCGCGATCCCCGATCATCTGGAAGACGATCAGGTGCTGTTCCTCTCGGACATTCTGCCCACCGGCTGGATGGCCGCGGAAAACGCCGAGATCCAGCCCGATGACACCGTCGCGGTGTGGGGCTGCGGCCCGGTCGGCCTGTTCGCGATCCAGTCGGCGATCGTCATGGGCGCGAACAAGGTGATCGCCATCGATCACTATCCGCACCGGCTCGAACTCGCGAAACAGCTTGGCGCCGAAGTCATCAACTTCAAGGAAACCTACGTGCGCGAGGCATTGATGGAGATGTCGGGCGGCATCGGCGTCGATGCGGTGATCGATGCGGTGGGCATGGAAGCGCACGGTTTCGCAATCGACAACATGGTCGACGTGGTGAAGCAGAAGGTCGGCATCGGTGCCGACCGCGCGGCGGCCCTGAAGCAGGCGCTGCTTGCGGTTCGTCCCGGCGGCCGAGTTTCGATCCCGGGCGTCTACGGCGGCATGACCGACAAGTTTCCGCTCGGCGCGCTGATGGAAAAGGGACTGCAGGTCCGCTCCGGACAAACTCATGTCCAGCGCTACACCAAGGACCTGCTCGACAAGATCGAGGACGGAACGCTCGATACGACCTTCCTCATCAGCCACCGCCTGCCACTGACCGAGGCCCCGCGCGGCTACGAATGCTTCAAGGAAGAACAGGACACATGGACCAAGGTGGTCCTCAAACCGGACATGGAGAGAGCCGCATGAGCGACACGATCGATAAATTGAGCGGCTTCTGCGTCGTCACCGGTGCCTCCAGCGGCATCGGCCAGGAACTGGCCAAGCTGGCCGCCAGGGACGGCTGCGACCTGCTGCTGGTCGCCGACCGCGGCCTGTCGGAAACCGAGGCGATGGTTCGCGGAATGCGCGCCGGTTCGATCGAGACGCTCAAGTGCGATCTCGGCACCGAAAGCGGGATCGACGAACTCGTCG
Source organism: Qipengyuania sp. MTN3-11 (assembly GCF_042851825.1). Classification (NCBI taxonomy): domain Bacteria; kingdom Pseudomonadati; phylum Pseudomonadota; class Alphaproteobacteria; order Sphingomonadales; family Erythrobacteraceae; genus Qipengyuania; species Qipengyuania sp. MTN3-11. The sequence continues at coordinate 326,110 of NZ_BTGM01000003.1, forward strand.
GCCGGATCGGCGACCGGCAGGTCGACGTGCTGATGGCCAATGCCGGCCATGGTCAGGGCAACGCCTTCCTCGATCAGCAATGGTCCGACATCAAGCATGTCATCGACACCAATATCACCGGCACCGTCTCGCTGATCCACAAGGTGGGACAGGGAATGCGCGAACGCGATGTGGGCCGCATTCTCGTGACCGGATCGATCGCGGGGCACATGCCGGGCGCCTTCCAGCTGGTCTACAACTCCACCAAGGCCTTCATCGACGATTTCTGCGTCGGATTGGCGAACGAGCTGAAGGAGAGTAAGGTCTCGATCACCTGTCTGCTCCCCGGCGTCACCGACACCCATTTCTTCGAACGCGCCGATATGGAGGATACCGAGGCGGGACAAGGCGACAAGGCCGATCCCGCCAAGGTGGCGAAGGACGGTTACGAGGCATTGCTGGAAGGCGATACGCAGGTGGTGAGCGGCTTCATGAACAAGGTCCAGACGATGTTCGCCGATATCCTGCCGGACGATCTCGTCGCGCAAATGCACCGGCGCTTGGCCGAGCCCGAGCGGCACAAGGAAAGCGAAACTGCCTGACGCGAGGTCATCGTCGTCGCCGCTCGACCCGCTGCGCGACGGCATAGCGCAGCGCGTACGCTCGGTGTTCAACGACGTCGAGCACGGGCAGAAGCCGGTCCCGCCCTCCGACGAGGCTCTGTTCGAGCGCGACAGCCCGATCCGCATGGTCCATTCCGATGTGGTGAGCATGATGGTGGGCGGCATCCGCGGATTGCTGCTGCAGATGCTCCATCCGCATGCACTGCAGGGTGTGCTCGACCATTCGAATTTCCGCTCGGACATGCATGGACGGCTGCGGCGGACTGCCCGCTTCATCGCCGTGACCACCTTCGGCCACCGCGACGAGGCGAGGAAGGCAATCGAGCGGGTCAACGCAATCCACGCGAAGGTGGGCGGCACCCTTCCCGACGGGATGCCCTATTCCGCCACCGATCCCCGCGTGCTCGCCTGGGTCCACGTTGCCGAGGCGACCAGCTTCCTCGCCGCTTATTTGCGCCATGTCCGCCCGAACATGCCGGGGCACGAGCAGGACGAATACTACCGTCAATTCGCCCTCATCGCCCACGCGCTTGGGGCCGATCCGGTTCCCACCGACCGCCGCGAGGCGGAGACGATCTTCCGCGAACTGCGCATGGACCTGTCTGCGAGCCCCCAGGCCCGCGAAGTCGCCGATCTCGTGCTCAACCAGCGACCCGAAGGCGCGCCCCCGGCGGTGCAGGCGATGCTGGGGGCGGAAGCGGTGGCGCTGCTGCCCCCCTTCGCCCGTTCGATGCTGGGTCTGGAGCGCCCCGGTCTCGGTGCCATCCCGGCCCGTGCCGCGACCTTGGGCATGGGCAAGACCCTGCGCTGGGCCTTCCGGCAGGGGTGAAGCCGCAAATCCGGGTGACCCTCGAACCATTCGATCGACCCTGGGCCGGGTGTCGAAGGTGGGGCTTCTTCATCCCTCCAGAAGCACCTTCATGGAACGATGATGGTGAAATTGTCTGCGGTGAGTTCAAGCCCGGGTTGAAGCTTGGCAAACACCGGGATTTCCCCCGAAGGGGTGGGGCCATTGCCGTTGATCAGGAAGCTCAATTCGCCGGTATCTACATTGTAAAAGATCCGCACGTCGTCGTTCACCGGCGCCGTACCGCTATCGAACTCCGCCGCCGAAAGCGCACCCGGGTCCAAATCTACCGAGCCGTTTCGAGTATAGTTCAGCACCAGAGTGATGCGGTCTTCGCTCGGATCGAAATCGGTTATGATATTGGGGGAAGAGCCGAACAAAGTCCCGGGCGTTTGCGTGCGGATAGGCAGCTCGAACGTGTCGGCCCCCGGCCCGCCAGTCATCTTCAAATTTATGCTTCCGGCGAGATAATCGTCCCCTTCGCCGCCATCCATGACGGCAGCGTCGCGGATAACGTCGTTCCCGGCCCCGCCACGCACGGTACCGACGATGTAGCCGCCGAATACATCGTCGTAAGCCGTGCCGATCAGCGTGGTTGGAAAGAGAGTGCTGGCGGACGAAGCCAAGGGATTGTCCGGAACAATGATCTGACCCGAGGCAATAGCATAGCCCTGCCCCGGAACCGCAACGACCGCCTGAGTTAGTTGCGAGAAATCGAATGTGCCGGGAGTGTTTCCGTTCTCGAATTTTATGAAAGGCAAGGCGCCCTGGGTGGTACCCGGTCCGAAAATAAGGTTCTGATAATAGCCGGGCCCGAAGAATTCGAACGTGACGCTGGATACCGAAGGCGGAATCTGGGTGCCTTCCCCAATCGCTCCACCTACGAGGAACGTACCGGGATTTGATATGGTGAGGAGCTCCTGCGGAACCGTGGCTGCCACGATGCGAAAATCGTTTTGTGCTATTCCGGTCGCGAGCTGAGCGAACTGAACGGCCGCCTCCGAACCGCTTCCATCCGCATCGTATGACAGAATGCCGGAAGCCGGATCGTATACGATACGGTCGTCGGAATCGCCCGCCTGGGTGCCGTAGGCAAAGGCTGTGGATGGCAGCACGCCGTCGGCCAGCGCGGTAAACACCTGGCTGTCGAGCAGAATTACATCATCGCCGGTGCCGTAATCTGCGATCCGAACCAGGCCGCCCTGTGTGGGTGCAGTCGTGAAGCGGAAAACGTCGGCGCCTTCCAGTCCGATCAGAGTGTCCTGCCCCCCACCCCCGTCGAGGATGTTGACGCCGTAATTCCCAATGACCGTGTTGTTCAACTCATTCCCGGTCAGGTTCATCGCGAGCGTCGAAATGTGCGAATGAGTGGAAAGCGTTTCCACCGAGACGCCGGCCGCCAGCCGGTAATTGCCGCTCGTATAGACTATGTCGTCGCCTTGATCCGCCTGCTCGACCACAGCGTCGTTCTGACTGTAAATGCGATAGGTATCGTCACCCAAAAGACCCGTCAGGGTATCGCTCCCCCCGCCACCGTTCAGAGTGTTGTTGCCGTAATCGCCGATCAATTGCTGGGAAAGCTCGTTGCCAAGGAGGTAGAGTTCCGACGACTCCCCCTGATTGGCCGCGGAAATCGTCTCGATTGAAGTGCCGGCGGTCAGATAGAAGTTGCCGCTTGTGTAGATGGTGTCATTTCCGCTCCCTACGGCCTCGACCACCACCTCGCCCATCCCATAAACGCGATAAACGTCGTCGCCTTCGAGGCCTACCAGGGTATCGGCCGCACCTCCGCCATCCAAGATGTTCGCATCTTCGTTGCCGACAAGCGTTTGCACGAACGCGTTGCCAGTCAAACTGGCGTTTCGCGCACCTGCACGCTCGAGCGACAAGAATTCGATGGAAACGCCTTCCGACAGGACGAAGCTGTTTCTGGCGAAAAGAGTGTCATAACCATCGCCTGGCTGCTCGATAATCGTGTCGCCAGCGGAGGCGATATAGGTATCGTTGCCGGCAAGACCGTAGAGCCTGTCACCGCCGCCCTGACCATCGAGGACGTTGTCCCCATAATTTCCGATGATTTCCTGGCCGACCCCACTGCCGATCAGGTTGATGGGATCGGTTCCCGAATGGACTGCGGTAGAGATATACTCCAAACTCGCATTTCGGGAAACGTAGCTGACGAAGGTATACAGTAAATCGAACGTATTGGGCAGAGCGTTCTCTGCTATGACCGTGGTCGGGTCGTAGATGATATAAGTATCCGACCCCTGGCCGCCGACGAGCGTATCGCCCGGATCACCCGAAAGGACATCGTTCCCGTCAGTACCTTGTACCACCTTGGCCATGTGCGACACCCCCAATAACAAGCCTTTGCTATTTCATGTACTTAAAGCCAACTGGGCATTCTGAGCAAGCGCTCTTTAGGGCGTCCGGTGTGCGAAGCGGTTCGTAAGGGCGGTTGTCGTCCGCATGAATCCTTCGGCTCGGGCTGATCAATCTCTCCCGCCTATCTTCTCCGGCAATTCGAACAGTTCGACGAAGCGCGCCGCTGAACCGGGATCGCCTTCGATCCCCACACCCGCCTGATCCGGCGACATCCCCACATAGAACAAAGCTGCGAGCGGGGGACCTGCCGAAGCGACGAACACCGCGTCGCATTCCTCCGGCTCGGTGCGGGTCACCGCCATTTTCCCTTCGGCAAGGTCGGCTACGAAGCTGATATCTGGAAAGCGAAAGCCCATGCGTGTGCGCCAACTGCCTGCTTTGCGCGGATCGAACATCGTGCGCAGCGATAGCAGGAAGGATACCGGCGACAGTGGCAGGGTCGGATCGTGTTGCGACGATTTTGCCGCCCAACGGCCGAGCTCCTGGATCATCGGCTCGGCCTCATAACCCCATTCGGTCAATTCGTAGACCTGGGCCGCTGTGGGGGGCGGAAGCCTGCGCTTCATCAGCACGCCCGAGCCCTCCAACGTAGCGAGCCGTTCGGTAAGCACCTTGGCGGACATTCCGGGCAGGCTGGCGCGAAGGTCGGAAAAGCGGCGTGGTCCGAATATCAATTCCCTGACGATCAACAGCGACCAGCGCTCGCCGATCAATTCCATGGCGAAAGCCGTTCCACAGGCATCGCCATACCACCTTCCATGCACGCTTCGACCCGCTTTGGTTTCTCTTGGTACCTTCATTGTTGCTTTTTGTAACCTAATGGCGCAGAAATTTCAAGTGCCGAGTCGCGAGCCAGTCGCCGGAGAGAGCCATGACCCAGATGATTTTCGTGAACCTGCCGGTCGCCGATCTCGCGCGATCGAAGGCCTTTTACGAGGCGATCGGTTTCGCCACCCAGCCCGATTTCACCAACGAAGATGCCGCCTGCATGAGACTGTCGGACGCCATCTTCGTGATGCTGCTGAAGCATGACTTCTGGAAGACCTTCACCGACAGGGACATCCCCGATGCCCGCAAGAGCGCGCAGTTGCTGCTGGCGATAAGCCGGGACGACCGCGAGGCGGTCGATGCCATCGTCGATCTCGCCGCTGCAAACGGTGGCCGGGCGGATCCCAACCCGAAGCAGGATCACGGCTTCATGTACGGCCGCAGCTTCGAGGACCCCGACGGACACATCTGGGAGCCCAACTGGATGGACATGGAGGCGGCGCTCCAGAGCGCTCCCGGCCATGCGGACGCCGCTGCCTGAACCAACCCGAGTAGGAGAAAACCATGCCCTATGTGAACGGATTCATCCTCGCCGTGCCGGAAGGCAACAAGGACGTCTACAAGGAGGTGGCCGAGAAATTCTGGGACCTGGCCAAGGAATTCGGTGCGCTCTCGCAGGTCGAATGCTGGGAGGCGGACGTCAAGGATGGACACACCACCGATTTCCGCCGCGCGGTCAAGGCCGAGGAAGGCGAGAAGATCGTCTTCTCCTGGGTGACCTGGAAGGACAAGCAAACCGCCGAGGCCGCGGAAAAGAAGATGATGGAAGACCCGCGGATGGAGCAATTCGGCGAGATGCCGTTCGACGGCAAGCGCATGGTCTACGGCGGCTTCGAACCGCTGGTCTGGAAAGAGGCCTGAAAGGCGTGACCGGTCCGGTCACGATCTGGACCTACGACTGGGTGCCGGAAGGGCCGCGCGGCTATGTCCGCGATCTCCGGCTGCGATGGGCCTGCCGGGAAGCCGGCATTTCCTACCACATCGCCACCGTTCCCTTCGATTGCCGCGAGACCAATCACCTCGACCGCCAGCCCTTCGGCCAGGTGCCGATGCTGGAAGACGGCGATATTCGCATGTTCGAGAGCGGTGCGGGTCTGATCCATCTGGCGCGCCGGAGCGAGCGTCTGATGCCGCGCGATCCGGTTCTGGAGGCCGAAGTCGTTCAATGGATCGTCGCGGCGCTCAATTCGATCGAGATGGTGACGATGCCGTGGGTGGTGCTGTCGTGGAACTAGCAGAACATTTCCGCCATCTCGGATTGGCTCGACATGCGGCTGACCCAGCTCGAGGCGGTGTTGACGGAGCGCGAATGGTTGGTGGGTGACACCTTCACCGCCGCCAATCTGCTCATGGCCGACGTCCTTCGCCTATCGCTCCTGCGCGAACGGGGGGGTCGCCCGTCCAGCGACGCCTACATCGAGCGCATCACTTCCCGCCCCGCCTTCGGGGATGCCCGGGCGGAACAGATCGCGCAGTTCGAAGCAGCCGATGCGGAGCGAAAGGAGTAGAACCGTGCCCAATCATCATGGCGATTTCATCTGGTACGAGCTGATGACGAGTGACGCCGATGCGGCGCAGGAATTCTACGCCGGACTGATCGGCTGGACGTTCCATTCCGCCGGGCAATCGGACATGGACTATCGCCTGTTTCGCGCAGACGGACCCGACGTCGGCGGGCTCATGCAGCTTACGTCGGCGATGCAGGACAACGGCGCTCGCCCCCTATGGACGGGGTATATCGGCGTGGACGATGTCGACCAGGCTGCCGTCGCGGTAAAAGACGCCAAGGGAAGCGTGATGATGGAGCCGCAGGACATTCCCGATGTCGGCCGCTTCGCCTTCTGCGCCGATCCCTACGGCGCACCCTTCTACATCATGCGCGGCTTTTCCGACGAGCACAGCACCTCTTTCGCGCAGGACGGCCCGGTGGCCGGGCACTGCGCCTGGAACGAGCTTGCCAGCGGCGACCGCGAAGGGGCCCGGAAATTCTACGAAGCGCTGTTCGGCTGGGAGCTCGGAGACAGCATGGATATGGGCGAGATGGGTCCTTACGACATGTATCGCAACCCGCCGCACACGAACATGCTCGGCGCGATCCTCCAGAAATCGGCCGAAATGCCGGTGTCCCTGTGGAACTATTATTTCCGCGTCCCGGATATCGATGCGGCGGCGGCCTACACCACCGCGAACGGCGGACAGATCCTGTTCGGCCCCGCCGAGATACCGGGCGGGGAATACGTGCTCAACGGCATGGACCCGCAGGGCGCGATGTTCGCCCTGCTCGGCAAGCGCAACTGAAGGAAACGACGATGGCCGACTATACCTTCTTCTTCAATCCGATGAGCCGGGCGCAGATCGCGCGCTGGGCGCTACACGAGGCAGGCGCGGACTACGAGCCGGTGCTCGTGCCGTGGGACGACAAGCCGCAGGCGCTGCTCGATGCCAATCCGATCGGCAAGGTGCCGACCCTCGTCCACCACCACCTCGGGCACCGGCACGTGGTTACCGAGGCAGCGGCGATCTGCCATTATTTGGCGGTGCAGCAGGCACCCGAACTGACCCCGAAGGCCGAGGAATCGGCGGATTATTATCGTTACCTCTTCTTCGCCGCCGGCCCCGTGGAACAGGCGGTCACCGCGAAGTCGATGGGCTGGGACGTGCCGCAAGACAAGCAGGCCATGCCGGGCTTCGGCACCTACGACCGCACGGTCGACACGCTGGAGACGATGCTGGTGGGCCGCGACTATGTCTGCGGCGAGCGCTTCACCATGGCCGACGTCTATGTCGCCAGCCAGGTATCGTGGGGATTGGAATTCGGCACGCTGCCCGACCGCGAAGCTTTCCGGACCTATTCCGAACGCTCCACCTCGCGCACGGCCTGCCGCGAGGCGCAGGCGATCGACCACAAGCTGATCGAGGAGATGCAGAATGGCTGACAAGCTCACCACCGTGCTGTGGTTCGACGGCGATGCCGAGGACGCGGCGAATTTCTACGCCTCGACCTTTCCGGACAGCCACGTCGGCACGATCTTTCGCGCCCCGTCCGATTTTCCGAGCGGCAAGCAGGGCGACGCGCTGACGGTCGAATTCACCGTCTGCGGGCGCGCGTTCTCGGGCCTCAATGGCGGCGACATGTTCAAGCCCAATGAGAGCGTCAGCTTCATGGTGGTGACCGAGGACCAGGCCGAGACCGACCGCTACTGGAACGCCATCGTCGAGAATGGCGGACAGGAAAGCGCCTGCGGCTGGTGCAAGGACAAATGGGGTTTCAGCTGGCAGATCACCCCGCGCACCCTGCTCGAATCGCAGCAAGCCGGCGGCGACGAGGCGCGCCGCGCCTTCGAGGCGATGATCGCGATGCAGAAGATCGACGTCGCCGCGATCGACGCCGCGCGGGCGGGACGCGGCTGATGGCGCGCAAGATCGTCGGAGGTATGTTCCTTTCGCTCGACGGAGTGATGCAGGCCCCCGGCGGCCCGGGCGAGGATCCGCAGGGCGGCTTCGAGGAGGCCGGCTGGGTTTTCAAGCTGTGGGACGAAGGCATCGAGCCCGCGCTGGGCAAATTGTTCGGCGGCGAGTACGATCTGCTGCTCGGCCGGCGGACCTACGACATCTTCGCCGCCTACTGGCCCTATGCCGAGGGCGAGAACAAGCCGATGAGCGAAGCCTTCACCGCGGCGGCGAAATACGTGCTGACGCGCGGCGATCAGGACTTGCCGTGGGAAAACAGCCACCGGCTTGCCGGCATCGAGGATGTCGCCGCGCTCAAGCGATCCGACGGTCCCGATCTGGTCATCCAGGGCTCGAGCACGATCTATCCCGGCCTTCTCTCCGCAGGCCTGATCGACGAGCTGGTGCTGATGACCTTCCCGGTCGTGCTGGGGCGCGGCAAGCGGATGTTCGGCGAGGGCACGCCGGTCGAACGGCTGGAGATGACCGACCACTGGGTGACCGACAAGGGCACGGTGGTGGCGACCTATCGCCCCGTGGGCGAGCTCCCGCCCTACCCGCCCGAAGCGCCCATCCCGATCACCAGCGAACGCGAGATCGAACGCCGCCGCCGGATCGAGGAGGGAAGCTGGTGATGCTAGCGCTCTACGGCCACCGCTTCTCGTCCTACACGTGGAAGGCGCTGATCCCGCTCTACGCCAACGGCACGGGATTCGAGTTCCGCGACGTCGATCCCGGCGCACCGGACGGTCCGGCCAATTCCGAATTCGTGCAGGCAGCGCACCCGGCCGGCAAGTTTCCGGTTCTGGTCGATGGGGATACGACGGTGATCGAGGCGTCGGCGATCATCGAATATCTCGCGGTGCATCATCCGGGGCAAGCGCCCCTGATACCCATCGATCCCGCCGAGGCGGCGTGGTTGCGGATGGTCGACCGCGTGTTCGACAACTACGTCATGGGCAGCGGCCAGTTGGTGGTAAACGCATTCATCGCCGACCGCGACCATCCCGACGCAAAGCAGGTCGAAGCAGGCAAGACGGGACTGCTGCGCGCCTACCGCTGGATCGAAGAGCGTTTCGACGACCTGCCGCTTCGCCCGCATGTCAGCCTGGTCACCTGCGCGGCGGCCCCGTCTCTCTTCTACGGCGACTGGATCGAGCGCATTCCGGAGGACTGCCCCAAGCTCGCCGACTACCGCGCCGAATTGCTCGCCCTGCCAGCGGTGGCGCGCTGCGTCGACGATGCGCGAGCCTATCGCCACTACTTCCCGCCCGGCGCTCCCGACCGGGATTGAAAGGAAATCGATGACCGAAAGGACCAAGGGCCCGGCTTCCTATTTCCCCTCGATCGAAGCGAAATACGGTAAGCCGGTGGATCACTGGGTGGAGCTGATCGAGGCTAGGCAACCCGCGAAACACATGGAGCTGGTAGACATGCTCAAATCCGAACATGGCATGGGACACGGTCATGCCAATGCTCTCGTGGCCTATGCGCTGAAATCATGAGCGAGCTGAAACCAGCGGCGGATCTCGCCAACCTGCGCAATGGGCTGCACGGCGAAAGCGAGGCCTATGCCGAGGCGCGCACCGCACTGCTGACCGAGGAGATCGAGGCGCGCCGCAAGCTCACCCGGCTGGCCAGGCTGCGGCAGGCACTGCCGCCGGGGCCGGTGGTCGAGAAGGACTATCGCTTCAAAGATGCCAATGGCGAGGAGGTCGGGCTCGTCGATCTGTTCGGAGAACACGATACGCTGGTCACCTATTTCTGGATGTACGGGCCGGAGCGCGAACGCCCCTGCCCGATGTGCACCAACTTCCTCGGCGGCGCGAACGGCAATGCCGCCGATGTGAAGCAGCGCGCCGCGTTCAAGATCCTCGGTCGCAGCCCGGTCGAGCGGCAAAAGGCTTTCGCACTGGAACGCGGCTGGCGCGATCTCGACTTCGTGCAGACGGTCGGCGACGATTTTGCGCTCGATCACGGCGGGCTCGATCCCGAAAAGGGCTGGGAGTTTCCCGCCTACACCGTTTTCCGCAAGGAAGCCGGCGGAACGGTGCGTTATTTCTACGCCGCCGAGATGCCCGCCGAGGCCGCCGATCCGGGACAGGACCCGCGCGGCGCGGTCGATTTCGCGCCGCTATGGAACATCCTCGACACCACGCCGGAAGGCCGGGGCACGGATTGGCACCCCAAGTTGACGTATTGAGGGCTTCGCGTCACGCGATCGCAGCGCTCTTCCGCAGCGTCTGATAGGCCTCGACCACCCGGTTCAGCCGTGCCTCGTACTGCCGGTCGCCGCCGTTGCGGTCGGGGTGATAGCGGCGCACGAGTTCGGAGTAGCGCCGCCGCAACCGCCTTAGATCGATATCGCTGCCGAGGCCCATGGTTTCCAACGCCTCCGCCTCCGCCCGGCTGAACCGCCCGTCCATCGCCAGTTCCGCCTCGCGCCGGGCGCGGCTCTTGATGCCGCTCGCGCGCGCGGAAATGGCATCGAGCGGATCGTCGTAATCCGCCCAGCGGGGCATGCCGTCGACCCCGCCGATACCGCCCCGGAAACTCGGGCTCTCGGTGCGCCAGCCGCTCGCCGGGCCCTGCGCATCGAGGATTTCCTCGGCGCTCATCCCTTCGAACCAGTCGTAGCCGGCGTTGAACGCGCGGACATGGTCGAGGCAGAGCCAGCGCCATCCGCCCGGACCGTCGAAACCGTGGCCGCCGGTCCGCGGCGCGCGGAACTCTCCCGGTTCGGTGCAGGCGGGGTGCTCGCACACTCGCCCCTCGGCCTCGTAACGTCCATGAAACTTCGACGGTCGCATCGCATTAGGATGGTGAAGCGATCCGCTTTAGAAAACCCCCGAAGGAGAATTCGAACCCGTGCCCGGACCCGTCCAGCAGGAAATGGAGCGCCTTTTGACCGAGGCCTTCGCCCCCACCCGCCTCGAGGTGATCAACGACAGCGCCAAGCATCACGGCCATGCCGGCGACGACGGCAGCGGCGAATCGCATTTCACCGTGGTCATCGAGGCCCCTGCCTTCGCCGAGATGAGCAGGGTCGAACGCCAGCGCGCGGTGAACAAGGCGCTGGTCGATATTCCCGGCGAGCGCGTCCACGCGCTGGCCATCCAGGCATCGGCACCCACGGAATGAGGGAAATGCCATGAGCGATGCGCAATACGACCTATGGTACTGGCCCTCGATCCAGGGTCGGGGCGAATTCGTGCGCCTGTTTATGGAAGCAGCGGGTATTTCCTACCGCGATCGAGCTCGATCCGCCGATGCACAGGCGCTGGTGGAGGATATGGAGGCACGCGAGAAGAGCGATGCATTTGCACCCTACGCCCCGCCCTATCTTGTCGAACGGGAGACCGATTTCGCCATCGCCCAAGTCGCTCACATCCTCGCCTGGCTGACCGATCGACACGGCCACGGGGCTGGCGACCTGCCGACCGATCTCCATCTGATCCAGCTGCAACTGACCATCGCCGACATCGTGGCGGAGGCCCACGACACCCACCATCCGATCGCAGGAAGCCTTTACTACGACGATCAGAAGGATGCCGCTGCGCGCGCCGCGGCGGCGTTCCGCGAGGAACGCGTGCCGAAATATTTCGATCATTTCGAAAAGGCGCTCGGCAAGCGCAACGGCGGTCCGTTCGTCCTCGGATCGCGATGGACCCACGTGGACACCTCCTTGTTCCAAGTGATCGAAGGGCTGCGCTATGCTTTCCCAAGCCGCATGAAGGCGCTCGGGGCGCGCTATCCCAGACTGGTCGCCTGCCGCGATGCCGTGTCGCGGATCGAAGGCATCGCGGCTTATTGCGGCAGCGAACGGCGCATCCCCTTCAACGAGGACGGGATCTTCCGCCACTATCCCGAGCTCGACGGAAGGTGACGCCGCTCTTCACCTGTCCAGCGTGAAGAACATGACGTAGATCAACCGACCGTCCTCGATCGACTTGCCGAAACCCGGGCCGGCCGTGTGGAAGAACCACGGTCGAAGCATCACCAGCCGGTTATATCGCATCGGGATGTCCATCGTCTTTTCCCACGGCCCGCGCCGGTTGCCATCCTGGCCGATCGTCTGATCGAGCACCGCATCGCGTCCCGGCAAGCCCATGGCCGCCGCTTCGGCATCGCTGATCGGCGAGCGTTCGAGACCGGTTTTCTTGTGACGGAAGAACTCCGTCCCGCCGCGACAATTTTCCGGCTTGGTCAGGTAGAGGATGCCCGACCACTGCGACTTGTCGACGTGAATGGCTCCGCGGCGAGGATCGCTGGCCAGGGTGACACGGCACTTGCCGTGGGATTCGCGCGGTTCGATAGGCTTGAGCGGCTCGCCGACAAGCTGCGAGACATATCGGGCGAGCCCGGGTATCTCGAGACGCTGGACGCTGTTCCGGCCGGGAAACGGTCCTGGCAAATCTGGATAGTCGAGTGACAAAGCTTGCTTGCGAAACTGGTCAGGCTGTTCGAGGAAGTCGTCGAACACGAGGAAGGATAGCGCCATACCGGCGCTGCTAGACGAGGAAACGGTATGGGACAATCGCAGGCGGCGGGCAGCATGATCGCCCAAACCATCACTCCGACCACCCACGATCTTGGCCAGTTCAAGGTCCGGCGAGCGCTTCCGAGCAAGGCGCGCAGCATGGTCGGTCCGTTCATCTTCGTAGACCAGTTCGGGCCGGCGCAACTCGACATCGGCAGCGGCATGGACGTGCGGCCCCACCCGCACATCAACCTGGCCACCGTGACCTGGCTGTTCGAGGGCGCGATCGACCACCGCGACAGCCTGGGCAGCTATTCGACGATCCGCCCCGGACAGGTCAATCTGATGACAGCGGGGCGCGGAATCGTCCATTCCGAACGCAGCCCGGCGGAAGAGCGCGCGAGCGGACCGAAGCTCTATGGCATGCAGACCTGGCTGGCGTTGCCCGACGGCCGGGAGGAAATCGACCCCGCTTTCGAGGCAGTGAAGGATCTGCCCGTGGTCGAGGACGGGTCCAGCAGGGCGATTGTGGTAATGGGCGAACTGTGGGGCGCGCAGGCGCAGACCACCACTCATGCGGACACGATCTACGCCGACATCGCGCTCGATGCCGGAGGATCGGTACCGATCGCAGCGGATGCCGACGAGCGGGCGGTGATGCTGGTCGGCGGCGAAGCGGCGATCGACGGCATTCCGCTCGAACTCTACCAGCTCACCGTGCTCGCGCCCGGGGTAGCGATGACGCTGCGTTCCGAGAGCGGCGGGCGGATCATGCTGCTCGGCGGCGAGGCCTTTGCGACCGAGCGCCATGCCTGGTGGAACTTCGTCAGTTCGAGCCGCGAGCGCATCGAGCAGGCCAAGGCGGATTGGCGGGAACGACGCTTCCCGGAGGTGCCCGGCGACAGCGAGGAGCGCATACCCTTGCCCGACGGCGCGCCCAAGACCGTTACCTATCCCTGAAGAGGAGCAGCTATGAGCGATCAGACCGTCTGGATCACCGGGGCGAGCAGCGGCATCGGGGCAGCGCTGGCGCGCGAATGGGCGGGCCGCGGCGCGCGGATCGTGATGTCCGCGCGCGACGAGGAACGCCTGCGGCAAGTCGCGGACGATCTCGAAACCGAAACCCTCGTTCTGCCTTTCGATGTCCGCGACGAGGCGGCAATGCGCGCGGCGACCGGTGAGGCGATCGGCTGGCACGGGGTGGATGTCTTCGTCGCCAATGCCGGCATCTCGCAGCGCAGCGCCGCGGTCGATACCGCCATGCAGGTCTACCGCGACATCATCGAGATCGACCTCACCGCACAGATCGCCGCGACCCAGGCGCTGCTGCCGCATATGGTGGAACGCGGATCGGGCCGGCTGCTGTTCATCTCCAGCATCGCCGGCAAGGTCGGGGTGCCCATGCGGACCGCCTATTGCGCCGCCAAGTTCGGGCTGATCGGTTATGCCGATGCCTTACGCGCGGAGCTGTCGCAAAGCGGGATCGGCGTCCACGTGGTCTGCCCCGGCTCGGTGGCGACCAACGTCAGCCGCAATGCGCTGGCCGCCGACGGCACTCCGCGCGGCCGCAGCGACAAGGTGATCGACAACGGCATCGCGGCCGACGAGGCGGCGAAGCGGATCGTCGATGCAGTCGAATTGAACAGCCGCGAGATCATCGTCGCCGAGGGCATGGAAGAGGCGATGGGCGAGCTGCGCCGCACCCCCGACCAGCTGTTCGACCAGGTCGCCGCGATGGTGGCCGGCGGCTACATGGAAAGGATGAAGGAGGATGGTTGAACTCTGGCAGCAGCGCCGGATCGCGCTGGCGAACGGGATCGAGCTCGATGTCGTCGATGAAGGCCCCAGGGATGCGCCGGCGCTGATCTTCCTGCACGGCTTCCCGGAAAGCCACCGGACGTGGCGGCACCAGATCGCGCATTTTTCGGACCGCTTCCGCTGCATCGCGCCCGACCAGCGCGGCTATCGCGGCTCGTCCAAGCCGCAGGAGGTGGATGCCTATACGCCCGACAAGCTCATCGGCGACATCTTCCTGCTCGCTGCCGAACTGGGCGTGGGCGAATTCACCGTCGTCGGCCACGACTGGGGCGGCGCGATCGCCTGGGGCGTGGCCATCACGGGCCAGAAGGGCACCGGCACCGGACGGGTCGCACGCTGCGTCATCGCCAATGCGCCGCATCCGGCGATCTTCCAGAACCTGCTCTACACCGACGAGACCCAGCGCGCGGCGAGCCAGTACATGCGTGGCTTCCGCGATCCGGCCAACGATGCGCTGGTGCGCGAACACGGGTTGGGCGGGTTGCTGATGCAGGAGATCGAATGGGACGAGCCGGACCGGATGGAGCCGGAGGAACGCGCGCGGCTGCTGGACGAATGGCAGGACCGCGACGCCGCCTTCGCCATGCTGAACTGGTACCGCGCGAGCCCGGTCGACATTCTGCCTGTCGATGCGCCCATGGGATTGCCCGACGAATGGGACCCACCCGCGCTGCCGAAACTGAAAATCCCCACGCTGGTGATCTGGGGGCAGGACGACCGCGCGTTGCCTCCGGCGAACACCGATGGCCTGCAAGAACATGTCGAGGACCTGACCCTGGTCGAGGTTCCGGACTGCGGGCATTTCGTGCCCTGGGAGGCGCCCGAAGCGGTCAATGCGGCGATGGAAGGTTTTCTTGCGCGCGGACCCTAGCCCGTCCACTCCACCCATGCACCGTGCGGGTGCGCGGTGCCGAGATGACGCCACTGGTCGCCGCCGGGCCAGTATCTTACGTTCAATTCATGCCTGTGGGTGTCGCGATTGGCTTCGAGCGATATCCACGCCAGCGGGGAATCCTTCGTCGCGGCCTCCCCGGCCCTTTCCATCGCCAGCGTGATACGCCTGCGTTCGTCTTCGCCGATATATTGCCACACCACCGAATGTACCAGCGCACGCGTCACCCCGGGCTGCGGTTCCGCTGCCAGGATGTCGTCGACGAAATCGCCGGCACCCCTGCGCTCGATCTCCGGCGGGTACCGATTGGCGGCCTCGATCGCGGCGTCCAGCCGGTGGAAGCGTTCGGTGAATTCGGGCCAGACGTAGGCCCTGAGGCGCAGCGCCTGGTCGGGATCGGTAAGGTCGACCGGCGCGATGTCGCAGCCCTTCGCGCCGACGATGTCGAAACCGCCTCCGGATGGCGACGGCCCGTGCCATTCCGGGCTCAGCCGCATGCCCGAAGTATCCGGGCCGACGGTCACACCGCCGAGATCGTAGCGATAGCGCCGCATCATCAGGTTGATGCCCGCGCTCGAGCCGATTTCGTACAGCGCGAAATCTCGTGGCAGACCCCTGTCCGCCAGCCACAGCATGGCTGCGGCGTAGCCCCAGCTGCGCCCCGCCTCGTTGGTCTGGGGCGGTCCGTCGAGCCAGGGTAGGAGGAACGCCTCGTGCCGCTCGATCGCATTGGCGAGGAGGTCGGCAGTGTCGTTGGGATCGAGCCCGTCGTAGATGGGCGCGAGCGACTGTTCTGCGCCCGTGAGATGCAGCGCGTGAAGCCCGCCCGCGAGCCGCAGCGGCAAGGCATCGGCCAGCGGCGCGCCGGCCCATTTGCGAACCCGCAGCATCACCGTTCCGCCCCGGTCGGTGTCGATCAGTTCGCGCAGGCCTCGATTGACCCCGGCCGTGATCGGCGCACCGTTGTCGCGGCAATAGGCAATCTGGTTCTCGAAAGCCCGCGTCACCGCCTCGGGCCCGCGCGCTTGAGGGTCGATCGCCTCGTAACGCGCTTCATCCGTTTTCATTGCCCTTTGCTCCACCGCTGCCTATCTGACGCGCCCGATGCCCGACCCCTCTTCAACTCCCACGCTTACGTTCGCGATCCCGAAAGGGCGGATTCTTGAGGAAGCCCTGCCGGTCATGGCCCGCGCCGGCGTGGTGCCCGATGCTTCCTTCCACGACAAGGCCAACCGCTCGCTGACCTTTCCGACGACGCGCGAGGACCTGCGATTGATCCGGGTGCGCGCTTTCGACGTCGCCACCTTCGTCGCGCATGGTGCAGCGCAGGCGGGTATCGTCGGATCGGACGTGATCGAGGAATTCGATTATGCCGAACTCTATGCGCCGGTCGATCTCGCAATCGGCCGCTGCCATCTTGCCGTTGCCGAACCTGCGGGCGCGGACAGCGCGCAGAGCGGCGCCAGCCACCTGCGCGTCGCGACCAAATATCCGAACCTGACCCGCCGCCATTTCGAACGACGCGGCATTCAGGCCGAATGCGTCAAGCTCAATGGCGCGATGGAGATTGCTCCGGCGCTGGGGCTTGCAGGGCGGATCGTCGATCTCGTCTCGACCGGGCAGACACTGAAGGACAATGGCCTCGTCGAAACCGCCCGCATCCTCGACATCACCGCCCGCTTGATCGTCAACCGCGCAGCGTTGAAGACCGATCCACGCGTCGGGGCACTGGTCGAGGCCTTCCGCGCCGACGCGGCGGAGCGCAAGGCCGCCTGATGCAATTCCTCACCGCCTCCGACCCGGGTTTTGAACGAGCTTTCGAACGTGTCGTACGCAACCGCCGCGAGAGCGACGCCGACGTCTCGCGCGATGTCGCAACCATGCTCAACGAAGTGCGCGAGCGCGGCGACGATGCGCTGGTGGAATACACCATGCGCTTCGACGATCACCGGCTCACCCACGAAGCGGACTGGACGATCGACGGCGAGGCTTGCGAGGCGGCCTATCGCGATCTGGAACCGGACCTGCGCGAAGCGCTCGAACTTGCCGCAAAGCGCATCCGTGCCTTCCACGAGCATCAGCTGCCTGCGGATCGCGATCATACGGACGAAATCGGCATGCGGCTCGGCAGCCGCTGGCGCCCGGTCGATGCGGCGGGGCTGTATGTCCCGGGCGGCCGCGCCTCCTATCCCTCCTCCTTGCTGATGAATGTCATCCCCGCAAAAGTCGCCGGGGTGGAAAGGCTGGTGGTCACCACGCCGACGCCCAAGGGCGAGAGCAACCCGCTCGTACTCGCCGCCGCGCACATCGCCGGGGTGGACGAAATCTGGCGCGTCGGCGGGGCGCAGGCAGTCGCGGCGATGGCCTACGGCACCGAGCGGATCGCCAAGGTCGACGTGATCGCCGGGCCCGGCAACGCCTGGGTCGCCGAGGCCAAGCGCCAGCTCTACGGCGTCGTCGGCATCGACATGGTCGCCGGGCCGAGCGAGATTCTGGTCATTGCCGACAAGGACAACGATCCCGAATGGATCGCCGCCGATCTCTTGAGCCAGGCAGAACACGATCCGACCAGCCAGTCGATCCTGATCACCGACGACAAGGGGCTGGCCCGCATGGTTGAAGATACGATCGATCTCCAGCTCATGAACCTGCCCACCGCGCGGACCGCCCGCGCCAGTTGGGACGCGCACGGATTGATCGTGGTGGTCGAGAACATCGAGGATGCGGTCCCGCTCGCCGACCGCCTCGCCGCCGAACATGTCGAGCTTGCCGTTGCCGATCCCCAGGCCCTGTTCGACCGGCTCCGCCACGCCGGCAGCGTCTTTTTTGGTCGGCACACCCCCGAAGCGGTCGGCGATTACATCGCCGGGCCCAACCATGTCCTTCCCACCGGGCGCCGTGCGCGCTTCGCCAGCGGATTATCTGTGCTCGATTTCATGAAACGGACCAGCTTCATCGACGCCAGCGAAGCCGCGCTTGCGGCCATCGGACCCGCCGCGATCCGGCTTGCCGAGGCCGAAGGCCTGCCGGCGCACGCGAAATCCGTAGCCTTGAGGCTGAAATGAACAGCAATCCTCGTTCGCAGGCCCGCAGCGCCGCCCGTCTGGGCGCCGTGCAGGCGCTCTATCAACAGCAGATGGAAGGCACCGCCCTCGCCCGGCTGCTCGATGAATTCCATCGGCATCGTCTGGGCCAGATAATCGAGGACGAACACTACGCCGAGGCCGAGATCGATTTCTTCGACGATCTGGTGGGCGGCGTCGATGCCCGCCGCGGCGAGATCGACGAATTGCTGGCCGCGCGGCTGGCGCAGGGCTGGACCCTCGCCAGGCTCGACAAGACCATGCTGCAGATCCTGCGCTGCGGCACGTTCGAACTGATCGCTCGCAACGACGTGCCCACCGGCGCCGCGATTAGCGAATATGTCGATGTCGCTAAGGCCTTCTTCGACGACCGCGAGGCGAAATTCGTCAACGGCGTGCTCGACGCGGTGGCCAAGGCGGTGCGGTCATAGACGAAGCGGCATTCATCGCCGCCCTGCGTGCCCTGCCGCTGCATTCGGCGGCCCGCGATCTTGCCGACGATGCCGCGGTGCTGGAGATCGGCAGCGAGACACTGATCCTGACCCACGACGTTCTGGCCGAGGGCGTGCACGTCCTCCAGGGACAGGATCCCGCCGATATCGCCTGGAAACTGGTGGCGGTGAACCTTTCCGATCTCGCTGCCAAGGGCGCAGAACCGCTCGGCGTGCTACTCGGCCATACGCTTGGCGACGGGGACGAGCGGTTCCTCGAAGGCTTGCGCGAAGTGCTAGAGACATACCAAGTTCCCTTGCTCGGCGGGGACACGGTAAAGTCCGAGAGTCCCCGGCAATGGGGCTGCACCGCTATCGGCCGCGCGACGCACAGTCCGGCGCCTTCGCGAACCGGTGCCAAGCAAGGCGATGCCCTCTTCGTTACCGGTCCGCTCGGTGCGGCGCTGGCCGGCTTCGAGGCGCTGCGCGACGGGACCGGGGCGGATAGCGCAGCCTATCGCCGGCCGACGCCGCTGGTCGACGAAGGGCGCGCGCTTGCCCCGCTGGTGACCGCGATGATGGACATATCCGATGGTTTGCTGCTCGATGCCCGGCGCATGGCCGAGGCGAGCGGGATCGGTCTGGACATCGACACCGCCGCGGTTCCGCTCGCCCTTCCCGAAGACCGTCGCGAGGAAGCGTTGCGCTGGGGCGACGACTACCAGTTGCTGTTCGCTGCCGATCCCCGCGCCACGCTACCGGTACCAGCCTTCCGGATCGGAACCGCGATCGCCGCGTCCGAACATCCGCTCCTGCTCGACGGCGCACCGCCTGCTTCGACCGACCGCCTCGGCTACCTCCATCGCTGACCTACCGGCACTCAGCTCCCGCCTCCTTAGCGCTTGCCAGCTTGGGCCCGCCCATTATACCCGCTTGCGGGCTCCGCCTTGGGAGAGGTCGGGTTGCATATGACATAACGGGAGGGGGAGTTTTCCGTGGATCTTGTATTCATTTCCATTTTGTTGGGCCTGCTGGCCGTCGTCTATGGTTTCGTGACCAGCCGCCAGGTGCTGGGCAGCGGGGCCGGTAACGAACGAATGCAGGAGATCGCCGCCGCGATCCAGGAGGGCGCGCAGGCCTATCTGAAGCGGCAGTACACCACCATCGCGGTCGTCGGCTTGGTCGTGGCGGTGCTAGTCCTCTTCTTCCTTGGCATCATTCCCGCGGTCGGGTTTGCGATCGGCGCGGTGCTTTCCGGCGTCGCCGGGTTCATCGGCATGAACATTTCGGTTCGATCGAACGTCCGCACCGCCGCCGCCGCACAGAGCGGTCTGCAGCAGGGCCTCACTCTCGCTTTCCGCGCCGGTGCCATCACCGGCATGCTCGTCGCCGGTCTCGCCCTCCTCGCGATCGCCTGTTTCTTCTGGTACCTGGTCGGCCCCGGCGGCCATGCTGCGAATAGCCGCGAGGTGATCGACGGGCTCGTCGGCCTCGCCTTCGGCGCCTCGCTGATCTCGATCTTCGCGCGTCTGGGCGGCGGCATCTTCACCAAGGCGGCCGACGTCGGCGCCGACCTCGTCGGCAAAGTCGAGGCGGGCATTCCGGAAGACGATCCCCGCAACCCCGCCGTGATCGCGGACAATGTCGGCGACAACGTCGGCGACTGCGCCGGCATGGCCGCAGACCTGTTCGAGACCTATGTCGTCACCGTGGGTGCGACCATGGTGCTGACCGCGTTGCTCCTCGGCGAGCGGCTCGGCGAGCTCCTGCTGCCGCTGATGGCATTGCCGCTGCTGATCGGCGGCGCGTGCATCGTCACCAGCATCATCGGCACCTATTTCGTGCGGCTCGGCAAGGGCGGCACCAACGTGATGGGGGCGATGTACAAGGGCTTCATCGTCACCGCCGTACTCTCGATCCCGCTCATCTGGATCGTTATCAACATCGCGCTCGGCGGAATGGACACGGTCATCGGCGGCGCCCCCGTCAATATCGACCCCGGCGCTCCGGTGGCCGAGGAAGGCACTGCCGAGCAGGTCGCCAGCTTCTCTGGCTGGGCGCTGTTCTGGTGTTCGCTGATCGGCCTTGCGATCACCGGGCTGATCATCTGGATCACGGAATACTACACCGGCACCAACTATCGCCCGGTGAAGTCGATCGCCAAGGCATCGGAGACCGGCCACGGCACCAACGTGATCCAGGGCCTCGCGATCAGCCTCGAATCGACCGCGCTGCCGACGGTCCTCATCGTCGCCGGCATCATCGCCACCTTCCAGCTCGCCGGGCTCATGGGCATCGCCTATGCCGCCACCGCGATGCTGGCGCTGGCGGGCATGGTCGTGGCGCTCGACGCCTACGGCCCGGTCACGGACAATGCCGGCGGCATCGCGGAAATGGCCGGGCTCGACGACAGCGTGCGCGAGAAAACCGACCTGCTCGACGCGGTGGGCAACACCACCAAGGCGGTGACAAAGGGTTATGCCATCGCATCGGCGGGGCTTGCCGCGCTGGTGCTGTTCGCCGCCTACACCACCGACCTCGCCGAGTTCTTCCCGGATGCGGACGTCGATTTCAGCCTTGAGAATCCCTACGTCATCGTCGGGCTGCTGCTCGGCGCGCTGCTGCCCTATCTCTTCGGGGCGATGGGCATGACCGCTGTCGGCCGCGCGGCGGGCGACGTGGTCAAGGACGTGCGCGAACAGTTCGCCGGCGATTCCGGGATCATGGCGGGCACCAGCAAACCCGATTACGCTCGCACCGTGGATCTGGTGACCAAGGCAGCGATCAAGGAGATGATCGTCCCCTCGATGCTCCCGGTGCTCGCACCGATCGTCGTCTATTTCTTGATCACGCTCCTCGCCGGGCAGGAAAACGGCTTCGCGGCGCTAGGTGCGCTGCTGCTCGGCGTGATCGTCGGCGGCATCTTCGTGGCGCTTTCCATGACCGCCGGCGGCGGCGCGTGGGACAACGCCAAGAAGTATATCGAGGACGGCCATCACGGCGGCAAAGGCTCGGAGGCGCATAAGGCCGCGGTGACCGGCGACACGGTCGGCGATCCCTACAAGGACACTGCCGGCCCTGCGGTGAACCCGATGATCAAGATCACCAACATCGTCGCCCTGTTGCTGCTGGCGGCGCTCGCGGCGGGCTGATTTTCGAGTCTTGGAAAACGTTGGGGCGGCGGCACCTATCCGGTCCCGCCGCCCTCTCTTTTTCGTCGATTGCTTGCCGGCACGTTAATCCTCTTTAAAATCCGCATTGCTAATCCCCGCCCGGCCATCCGAGGGGCAATGTGACGCATATCGACGATCTCACGGGCATCGCACCGCGCGACAGCGCCGGGGAAGGCTTGCCCCCGCCGGCTCTGGTCGATGGCTTTCATGCAATCGCCTGGCGGCACGCCGATCCCTCGTTGATCCGCCAATGGCAGGTACTCGCGCACGCCACCGCCTCCCCCAATCCGTTTTACGAACCGTGGTATCTTCTCCCCGCTCTAAGGCAGTTCGATCCGGACAGGGCGGTGATGCTGGCGTTCACGGTCGAGCAGGGTCGGCTCTCGGGACTGATGCCCCTCGTCCGGCGCAGCAGCCACAACGACCGGCCGATTCCCAATCTCGCGAACTGGACACATGCCAACCAGTTCTTCGGCGCGCCGCTGATCCGTCCTGATCGCGAAGCACATTTCTGGAATGGCCTTCTCTCCTGGTGCGACCGCGAGGCGAGGACCGCCCTTTTTCTCCACCTCAACACCTTGGCGCTCGAGGGCGGCACGCTTGCTGTGCTAGAGGACGTTTGCCGGTCGACCCGCCGACCCCTGCGCGTGGTGCACCGCGAGGAAAGAGCCGCGCTGAAAGCCGGCCCGACGCCGCAAGAGCATCTCGACGCATGCCTGGTAAAGAAGCGTCGAAAGGAACTCGACCGCAAGCGTCGCCGGCTGGAGGAAATGGGACTGCTCGAATTCACCCGCGCGATCGACGATGGGGGCATCGCGCGGTGGACGGACGAATTTCTCGCGCTCGAAAAGGCCGGGTGGAAGGGCGAGGCCGGCTCCGCCCTCGCCAGCGATCCGCGCACCGAGAACCTGTTCCGCGAGAGCATCGCTGCCGCCGCGGGGGAAGGACGGCTCGAGCGGCTGGCCTTCCACCTCGACGGCCAGCCCATCGCCATGCTGGCGAGCTTCGTCGCTCCGCCGATCGCATTCAGCTACAAGACCGCCTTCGACGATGCGCTGGCGAAGCTTTCCCCCGGGCTGTTACTGCAGGTGGAAAACCTTCGCGTCCTGGAGCGCAAGGAGATCGTGATGTCCGACAGCTGCGCTGCCCCCGGACATCCGATGATCGATCACTTCTGGCGCGACCGCCGGACCGTCGGCAACGTCACGATCGGCATCGGCGGCAAGATGCGGCGAAGCATCGGCGCCGCCATCGCCGCGATTGAGGCGCGAAATCTGGAGACGACCCCATGAGCCTTCACGAAAAGCTGACGCCATCGGCCGCCCGCGCGGTGTTCCCTCCGACGTCCCGGGCCGCCTTCGCGGTGAACTATCCCGAAACGCCGCATATTCTGCGCCACGAGCTCGCCGAGGACTCGCGCCTCGAACTCGATGCCCTCGCCGAACTCGCCAGTGCGCTGCCCGAAAGCTCGATCGAGTACAACCGTGGCAATCTGCCGATCGGCGTTTCCGGAAAGCCTGGATCGAACGGCCTGTCGATCGAGGAAACGATCCGTCACATCGCCCGCACCGACAGCTGGGCCGTCCTCAAGAACATCGAGCAGGTTCCGGAATACCGTGCACTGCTGATGGACCTGCTGGGCGAGCTGCGGCCGGTGATCGAGGAAAAAACCGGGGCGATGCTCACCCCGCAGGGCTTCGTTTTCATCTCCAGCCCCAACGCGGTCACACCCTATCATTTCGATCCCGAACACAACATCCTCCTGCAGCTCACCGGCAGCAAGGTGATGACCCAGTTTCCCGCCGGTGACGACCGCTTCGCGCCCGACACCACGCACGAAAGCTACCACACCGGCGGCGCGCGCGAACTGGCCTGGAACGACGATCTGGTGACGGGCGGCACCGAATTCCGCCTGTCGCCGGGCGATGCCCTGTTCGTCCCCGTCATGGCCCCGCATTTCGTTCGCAATGGCCCTGCGAGCTCGATCTCGCTGTCGATCACCTGGCGCAGCGAATGGAGCTATGCCGAGGCCGATGCGCGCGCCTTCAACGCCCGCTTGCGATCGCTGGGCTTTTCGCCAAAAGCGCCGGATCGCTGGCCCGCAACCAATCGCGGCAAGGCGTTTGCCCAGCGGGCCATCCGCCGGATCGGGCTTGCCAGCAGCTAGGCGAGCGGCGAAAGGCGCTGCCGCTATGGCAGACGAACCGGATCCCACTCCTGAGCAACTCGCCGCGAAGCTGGTGCGCCTGTTGACGGTGCAGCGAAACGGCGACGAGGGGTTCACCGGGTCGCAACAGCCGGGTGGAGTCGGCCGGGTGTTCGGCGGCCAAGTCGTGGCGCAGGCATTGCAGGCGGCCCAGGCGACCGCGCCCGAGGGCTTCGAAGCACATTCGCTGCACGCCTATTTCCTGCGCGCCGGCGAGGAAGGGTTCGACATCGCCTACCGGACGGAGCGTGATTTCACGGGACGCAGCTTCGCCAATCGCAGGGTCGTGGCCAGCCAGCCCGCCAAAGGCGGCGGGCCGAACAAGCCGATCCTCAATCTTACCGCCTCGTTCCAGCGGCCCGAGGAAGGCCTGGCCCACCAGGACGAGCCGATGCCCGACGTGCCAACGCCCGAGGAACTGCGGCCGGATACGGAGGTTCGCCGCGAGATGGTCGAACTCTACGGCGACAGGATGAGCGAGGCACAGCGCGCGCTGACCCTGCGCCCAAGGCCGATCGAGACCCGCACCAGCGACCGGCTCCACTGGATGAACAGCGAGCCGCGCGAGCCCCGGAGCCACAGCTGGTTCCGCGCCGTGGCGCCTCTTCCCGACGATCCGGCGATGCATCGCGCGGTCATCGCCTATGCCAGCGACTTCGCCCTGCTCGGCACCAGCGCCCTGCCCCATGGCTTGTCGTGGATGCGCGGCGAGCTGAACGGGGCCAGCCTCGACCACGCGATCTGGTTCCACCGACCGGCCAGAGCCGACGAATGGCTGCTCTACGCCACCGACAGCCCGTGGTCGGGCGGCGGGCGCGGCTTCAATCGCGGGCGCATATTCGACGCCGGCGGCCAGCTCGTCGCAAGCGTCGCACAGGAGGGCATGATCCGCCGCGCGAGGAAGAAGGGCGCGGACTGACCCGCGCCCCCTTACCCTCGGAAATCACCTTCAGAAATCGGCCGAGATCGAGGCCTTGTAGGTTCGCGGATCGCCCTGCAGCAATTGGCCGCCGAACGCCCCGAACGCGGTGAAGGACGAGCTCCAGAACTGCTCGTTCGCCACGTTGTCGACCGTGAAGCGCAGGGTGACCGGCGTCTCGCCCGCGGCGAAGACGTAGCGCGCGCCTAGATCGACCCGCGTCCATGGATCGAGTTCGAGCGTGTTGGCCTGATCGACCCATTGTTCGCCGGTATGGACCACGCGGCCCGTAAGCGTGAAGCCGGGAACGAAGGGCAGGTCCCATTCGGCATTGGCGTTGATCGTATAGTCCGGAACGCCGAGCGCGCCGTTGCCCTCGTTCACGCCGCCAGGCGTGTTGGTCAGTTCCGCATCGATCACCGAACCGCCCAGGATGAGGCGCAGCCCATCGGTCGGTTCGCCCGCGACGAAAGCCTCGATCCCGCGATTGCGCTGTTCTCCGAAGGGGGCGAAGACGAGGAAACCGGGCCGGTCGGCATCCGGGCCGAGGAAGGCGTTGGGCTGCTCGATCGTATAGGCGGCGATGCTGGCATCGAGCGCGCCGAGCGCCAGTTTCGCGCCGATCTCGTACTGGACCGACTTGAAGGGCTGGAGCACCTGCCCGGCATTGCTGACCGGAAGAGCGGGACCGCCCGGATTGTCGGGGTCAATCCCCGGCTCGGTGGGCGCGGTCTGGCCCTGCTGCAGCCCCTCGATACGGTTGGCGAAGAGCGACAGACCCTCGACCGGCTTGACGACAAGCCCGGCGACCGGTGTGACCGCGCTTTCCTCGTAGCCACTGGTTTCGGCGCCGGTGTTGATGTCGAAACCGCGCGCTTCGATTTCCTGGATGCGCAGGCCGCCGATCACCAGCACACGATCGTCCCAGAACCCGATCGTGTCCGATACGAAGGCGCTTAGCAGGCGCGAGCGGCTATTGGGCAGCGGATCGTCCATGTTTCCGCTGGCGAAGGACACCGTGGTCGGAATGGCGACCTGCGGCGTGTCGTAGATATTGGTCGCGTAATTGGTCCGGAAGTCGAAGGCGGTGCGGAATTCCTGCCAGCTTATGTTCGCGCCGAAATTGAATTCCTGCGTGACCGCGCTGCCGATCTTGGCGCGCAGGCCCGCTTCGAGCGCTTGGTTGCTCTGTTCGGCGGGGATGATCGAGGCGCCGCCGCTGGCCGCGCCCGTGGCGGCGTCCGTCACCGTGATGCTGTCGTAGATCCCGTTCTCCTCGCTCTCCAGCGCGCCGCCGGTGATGTAGAACATTGCGTTGTCGGCGATGTCGTATTCGAGCCGGGCGATGCCGAAGATGCTTTCGAGCTGGGTATTGGTGAAGGCCTGCCCGTAATTGGCGTCCGCTTCCGGAACGGCGGGCACGGCACCGGCGGCGAGGCCGACCTGCGGGCGCAGCCGGTCGACCTCGATCCGCTGGTAGGCGAGATCGGCGTAGATGCGGACATTGTCGCTGCGCCAGTCGAAGGCGGCACTGGTCGCCAGCGTCTCGCGAAATTCGTCGTCGATCGCGACGTCGCCGCTGCGGAACACGCCGTTCACCCGGACGCCGAACTGGCCCTCGTTTCCGAAGCGGCGTGAGATGTCGGCGCTACCGCCGAAATGCGAGCTGGAGGTGTAGCCTAGCGTCGCGCGCGTCAGTGCTTCCTCGCCCGCCTGTTTGAGCTGGAGATTGACGTTGCCGCCGATGCCGGTGCCGCCCGGCGCGGCACCATAAAGGAAGGCGTTGGCGCCGTTCAGGACCTGCACCCCGCTATAGAGTTCGGGCGCGATCAGCTGGCGGGGCGTTACGCCATAGAGCCCGTTCATCCCGACATCGTCGCCGTAGAGCGGGAAACCGCGGATCACGAACTGTTCGCCCGCAATGCCGAAGCCCAAGGTGGTCCGCACGGTGGGGTCGTTCTCCAGCACGTCGCCCAGCGTCTGCGGCTGCTGGTTGAGGATCAGGCTTTCGTCGAAGGTTCGCACCGTGAAGGGAACATCTTCAGCCGGCTTGTCGCCCAGGACGCCGACGGTGCCGCCGGCGATGACCTCGGTGCGGTTCTCACGCTGCGCGGTGACGACGATGGTGCTCTCGTCCTCACTCGCTTCCTGCGCATGAAGCGGAGCGGATAGCCCGGCGGAAACGGCGATCGCCGAAGCGGCGGCAAGCAGTCGGAACATGGGAGGCAAATCCTTTATCGTGTGTTCTTGAGGGATGAGGAGCCGCCCGCGCCGGCGCGCAGGATGGCAAGTAGCGGGAGGAAGAGAAGGAACGCGGCGAACCAGTCGGTCGCTCCGTCGCCGGTGAGCGCCAGGATCAGTCCAAACAAGCTCGCGAAAAGGAGCGCGGCAGGAACCAGCAGCGGGCGCCACAGGCTGCGGGGTTTGGAGAGGCGCGATGCGCTCATGCCGTCGCTCCGCGCGCGCCGCCGGTGGCGATCTCGTCGATCCGGCGCTCGATGCGACCGGGCGAACGGCGCATCCACAGCACCAGCCCGGTCCACAGCACCCAGATCGTCAGCAGGTCGAGCGCTGCCCAAAGCAGCTTGAACGCCAGCCCGCCGTAATCCCCGAAGTGGAGCGGCTTGGAGAGCATCAGAGCCTTGTTGAGCCCAGGCATCTCGCGCGCATCGACCAAACGGCCGCTGTCCGCCTCGAGGAGCGCCGGGGTGAGCAGATGGCTGGTCAGCGGACGGTCGCCCTGGAAGAAGATCGCGTAGTGGCGCGGTCCGCTCCACGCCCCGCCCGGAAAACCGACAAACTGTGGCGAACGGCCCGGAAGCGCGGCTTGTGCGCGCGCCATCGCCCGATCGAGCGAACCGTAGTCCTCGGGCGCCAGCGGATCGGTCGAGGACTGCTGGGCGATCATCGCGGCAAGCTCGCCCTCGCGCCAGCCGTCGACCAACGGATCGGCGAAAGCATTGATCGCCCCGGTACCGCCGACCACCAGTGCCCAGCCGAGCGTTGCCACGCCGATGAGGTTGTGCCGGTCGAGCGTGCGGACACGGCGCGATCGCCCTTGCCGCAGCGTTCCGAAGCGCAGCCGGCGCATGAAGGGCGCATAAAGCACCACGCCCGAGACCAGCGCGACGATGAACAGGATTCCCATCACACCTAGGAAGATCATGCCCGGAAAGCCGAGCAGCATGTCGGTATGGAGACCGAGGATCACGTCCATGACTCCGCCTTCTTCCACCGGGCCGAGCGACTGCCCGGTGAGCCGATCGAAATACAGCAAGGTCATGTCCTCGCCCGGGGCATCGGGCGTCGGACCGGTGGTGACGGTGATCAGTGAGCTGTCCTGACTGAAGCCGATGAACAGCGGCACCTCCCCCGGCCGTTCGTCGCGAGCGGCGGCGACGATGCTGTCGAGAGGTTGTCCGGTGGTGGCTGAGGGGTTGCCCGCAAGCCGGCTTTCCCAATCGGTGCCGAAGGTCGCGTCGATCTCGTCGTGAAAGATCAGCGGCAGCCCGGTGACGCACAGCATCAGCAGGAACAGCGTCGAGACGAGGCTGCTCCAGCGATGGATCAGATACCAGATGCGGATGGTGCGCCGGCTCATGTCTGGCGCGCTAGAGATCATGCAGTACAGCGTCAATGCGAATAGTTCGCAATAGCATTCTCGGGCGAAGAATTCCTCGAGAATGTCCCCCCATTGCCCGCGGCACCTGCTCCGACTAGTTGCTTAGCCCGAACAGGTCGGGGAATGGACAATGGGTCTCGGAAATCGCTTTTGGGGCTCGGTCCGCGCTGCCTTCACGGCAACGATGGCGTCGGCACTCGCGGTAACCGCATTCGCTCAGTCGCCGCTTCCAGGCAATTTCGATCCGGAAATCCCTTCGCTGGAACAGAGCCTCGGCCATGCCACCGGCACACGTATCTCCTCGGCGGACGAGATTGCGCGCTATCTCGAGGTCCTGGCGCAGGCCGCGCCCGACCGCACCCGGCTGGTGCAATATGCCACCAGCTGGGAAGGCCGCCCGCTCCACTACCTCGTGATATCCGCCCCGGCCAACATGGCGCGGTTGGAGGCGAACAAGGCGGCCATGGCGCGAATCGCCGCCGGCGAGCCTGGCGCGCCGCTCGACGGGGTCCTGCCGGTGACCTGGCTCGCCTACGGCGTACATGGCGACGAGATCTCCAGTTCCGACGCCGCCTTGGCGCTCGCCTATCACCTGCTCGCCGCGCGTGGGGACGAGCGCGTCGACACCGTCCTCTCCAATTCGATCGTGGTCATCGACCCGAGCCAGAACCCGGACGGGCGTGCCCGTTTCGTGCAGCATTACCGCACCGCTGCGGGCCTGGAACCAAGCCCCGACCGCCATGCCGCCGAACATGACCAGCAATGGCCCGGCGGGCGCTTCAACCACTATCTGTTCGACCTCAACCGCGATTGGTTCGCGCTGACCCAGCCCGAGACCCGCGGCAAGGTCGCCGCGGTGCGCGACTGGAATCCGGTGGTGCTTGTCGACGCACACGAAATGGGGGGCGACAGCACCTTCTATTTTCCGCCGGCCGCCGAACCGTTCAATCCCAACATCACCGCCGGACAGCGCGACAAGCAGGCGCTGCTCGGGCGCGGCGTGGCCGCATGGTTCGACGATCTCGGGGTCGATTACTACACCCGTGAGATCTTCGACGCCTTCTATCCCGGTTACGGCGATACCTGGCCAACACTGCAGGGCGCGGTCGCGGCGACGTTCGAGCAGTCGAGTGCGCGGGGGCTGGTGTGGGGACGGCCCGACGGCACCGAGCTGACCTATGCCGAGGGCGTCCGCAATCACATGGTTGCCTCGTTGAGCTATGCCGAGACCGTGGCACGCAACGCCGATCGCTTCCTCGCGGACTACGCGCAATATCGGCGCAGCGCGGCGAGTTCGGGCAGCGGCAGCTACCTGATCGACCTCTCGCAGCGGCGCTGGAACGCGGAGATTCTGGGCCGCAGGCTCGCCTATCAGGGCATCGCGGTCGAACGTCTCGGCCCCGGCTTCTCGGCCTGCGGACGGAGCTATCCCGAGGGCGCGCTGGCGGTGCCGCAGAACCAGCCGGCAGGCCGGCTGGTGCGCGCTCTGCTCGACCGAAGCACTCCGCTGCCACCCGATTTCGTAGCCCGGCAGGAAGCGCGTCGCGACCGTGGGCAGCCGCACGAACTCTACGACACCACCGCCTGGTCGGTGGGACTCATGGCCGGGGTCGACGTCGCGCTGTGCGGTTCGACACCGGCAGGGAGCGTGCTCGCCGCCGACGGCCCCTTGGCCGACCGAGCGCAGCCTGCGGGGCGTTACGGCCTCGCCGTGCCCTGGTCCGACAGCGGCCAGGCCCAGCTCGTGCTGGCAGCGCTTCGCGAAGGTCTGACGGCGCGCGCCGCAGGCGAGGAATTTACCGCCGCCGGGCGCCGCTTCCCGCGGGGAACGGTTGTCTTCCGCACGAATGGCAACGGAGCGGAGAAGATGGCGCGCCTTACCGCCCTCGCCCGCGAGATCGGTGCAGAGACCGTCCCTCTCGAGGAAAGCTGGATCGTGGACGGGCCGAGCATCGGCAGCGATAGATTCGCCGCACTTTCAGCCCCTCGGGTGGCGATGGCGTGGGACGACGGGGTCTCGCCCCTGTCGGCCGGTGCCTGGCGCTATGTCGTCGAGCGGCGGCTGGCGACGCCGGTAACCCCGATCCGCACCGATACGCTGCCAAGCGCGGACCTTGCCGCATACGATGTGCTTATCCTGCCGGAAGCAAGGCTGGACAAGCCCGCGGCGATGGCGGTCAAGCGCTATGTCCAGAGTGGCGGCGTCGCGGTGGTCGTGGGTGCCGGGACCGAAGACTTTTTCGAAGGCGGGGCCCGCCTCTTCGCCACCGGGGCCGAGAACACCCTCGGCGAGGTCGAGACTGAGAAAGAAAGCGAGGGTTCTGGGGGCGAGAAGGACGACGCCGGCAACGAGGAAACCGCCGCTGCGGCGATCGCCAGCGAGGCCGAGTATCGCGAGGCCATCGCCGACACCGGCGCTCCGCCCGACACCCTTCCCGGCGCGCTGCTCGCCACTGTGGCCGATCCCGACCATTATCTGACCTCCGGATACGGAGCAGGAAACGGGGGCGCGCCGGTCGTCCATGCCGATGGTGGCACCATCCTCGCCCCGCTGAACGAGGCCGATGGGGTCAACGTGCTGCGCTTCGCCGCGCCGGGCGATCTGGTGGCGAGCGGCTATGTGTGGGAAGAAAACCGCGCGCAAATGGCCTTCAAGCCCTACCTCATCGCCCAGCCCAACGGCGAGGGCATGGCCATCGGGTTCGTCCACGATCCGGCGACTCGCGGTTACCTCGACGGGCTCGACCTGCTGATCGCCAACGCCATACTCTTCGCGCCGGCGCGCCATTAGCTTCGGAACCGGGTTGCCGCCCACCCATTCGGCAGACATGGACATCCAGCGCGAGCAGCGAAAATTTCGGGAGGGCACGCCCTCCCGCCTCGGTCGGGGAATCGAACGGCTCACCCACCCATTCGGGAAGGCGCTGGCGGGCATCGTCCCCAAGCGCGTGGTCGAAGCGGTCCTCAAGGGACTGGACCAGGCGGTGGGTGCGCCGCAGCTGGTGCGCTTCGAGCATGACCCCAAGGACCTGACCGCCGCCCATCGCGCCGCCGAGAAAGCCGCCCGCACCGCCCGTTCGATCAGCGCCACAACCGGCGCCGCAGCCGGCCTCGGCGGCGCGATCTCCATGAGCGCGGACATCCCCGCGACCATCGCCATCGCCCTGCGTACCATCCGCGACACCGGCCACGCCTACGGCTTCGATGGGGAAGGCCCCGCCGAAAAGCTGTTTCGCCTGCAGATACTCGAACTGGCCGCGCTCGACGACCCCGACGAGCGCAAGCAGCGCATCGCCGATCTCGAAGTTGGCATCGGGCCGGACGGAGAGCTGGTACGGGCGGACCACGAGCACATAACGCCTGTGGTCGATCAGGCTGTGGAGCGCATTAGCCGCGCCATCGCTTTCGCGAGCTTTCGCAACCGCGCAGGCATGATCGTCCCCTTGGTCGGCTCGGTGGTCGGCGGCATCGTCAATTCGAGCTTCCAGAACGACGTCGGCAAGGCCGCGCGCTTTGCCTTTCAGGCTCGGCGCCTGAGGGAACTCGAGACTTCGCCGGGCTGAAAGTCGTGATCGCCGGACGTCGGCAGAATTTGCAAGGCAAGAGCACGATTATCGGCTAGGGGCGCGCGATCGCTGTCCCCGTTCCGACAATCGGCCGGACCTTCGACGGCTCCAAGTCATTCCGCCGCCATTCCCGTGCCTCTGAGCACCACGCGTCGGCGATTTTCATACTGTGAGTCCCATGCCTTTCGAAAATATTCCACCGATCCTTGCCGAAGCCCTCGCCGGACGCGGCTACTCCGCCCTGACGCCGGTTCAGGCCGCGGTCGTCGCCGACGATGCCAGAGACCGCGACCTGATCGTTTCGGCCCAGACGGGTTCGGGAAAGACCGTCGCCTTCGGCCTTGCGCTCGCGGAACAAATTCTCCACGACATCGGCGCCCTGCCGATGGTGGAAAGCCCCCTCGCCCTGGTAATCGCGCCGACGCGCGAGCTCGCGCTTCAGGTCAGCCGCGAGCTCGGCTGGCTCTACGCCAAGCAGGGGCTGCACATCGCCACCTGCGTGGGCGGGATGGACGCGAGCAAGGAACGACGTGCTCTGCGTTCCGGTCCCGCCATCGTCGTCGGGACGCCGGGCCGATTGCGCGATCATCTGGAGCGGGGATCGCTCGACCTGTCCGGCCTCTTGGGCGTCGTCCTCGACGAAGCGGACGAAATGCTCGACATGGGTTTCCGCGACGATCTGGAAGAGATCCTCGATGCGACGCCCGATCGACGCCGGACGCTGATGTTTTCGGCCACCATGCCGCCCGCCATCGTGCGGCTGGCCGAGCGCTACCAGACGAACGCGCTGCGCCTCTCGCTCGCCGGGCAGGATCGCGGACATGGCGATATCGCCTATCAGGCGGTGACCGTAGCCCCTTCTGAAATCGAGAATGCGGTGGTCAACCTCCTCCGCTTCCACGAGGCCGAGACCGCGATCTGCTTCTGCGCCACGCGCGAGAGCGTGCGAAGGCTGCACGCGACCCTCCAGAACCGCGGCTTCGGCGTCGTCGCGCTCTCGGGCGAACATTCGCAGAGCGAGCGCAACCAGGCATTGCAGGCGTTGCGCGATCGCCGCGCGCGGGTTTGCGTAGCCACCGACGTCGCCGCACGGGGGATCGACCTCCCCACGCTCAGCCTCGTGGTCCACGTCGAAATCCCGCGGGACGCCGAGACCCTGCAGCACCGCTCGGGCCGGACCGGACGCGCCGGCAAGAAGGGCATTGCGGCGATCGTCGTGCCCTACAACCGCCGCAAGCGGGTGGACGGGATGCTGCGCGGAGCGCGAATCGAAGCCGAATGGCTCGATGCGCCGAGCCCGAAAGAGATCGCGGCGAAGGATCGCGCGCGGCTGATGGACAAGCTGACCGCACCCGTCGAATTCGACGAGGCCGACCGTGAGCTCGGGCGCGAACTGATCGAACGTCTGGGTGCCGAGGACATCGCGGCGGCGCTGGTGCACGCGCACCGTTCGAAGATGCCGGCTCCCGAGGAAATGCTGGCAAATACCCCCGAGGGACGCGAGAAAGCGAAGGCCGAGCGCCATCGCCCCGGTTTCGAGGACACGATCTGGTTCCGCATCGGCATCGGCCGCCGGCAGAATGCCGAACCGCGCTGGCTGCTGCCGCTGCTGTGCCGCCGCGGCCACATCACCCGCAACGAGATCGGCGCGATCCGCATCGGGCAGCACGAAAGCTGGGCGCAGGTGCCGCGCGCGATTGCCGACCGCTTCGCCGATGCCGTGGCGCGTACGGCAGGTACCGACGACGAGCAGGACGCGATTTCCATCGAAGCCTCTCCCGAAGGCCCCAGGTTCGAAGCACGCGAGAAGCGTCGCGACAACGCCAAGGGACCGCGCCCGCATTCTGGCCCGAGACCCAAGCCGACACGCGGCAATCCGGGCTTCGACGGCAGGAAGAACGGCGCGAAGAAATCCTCCGGCAGCGCGTTCAAGGGCAGGCCTTTCAAGGGCAAACCGAAAAAGGGCTGAGCCCGGGCGCTACCCGCCCGCGTGATAGAAATCGTAGATCTGGCGCGCCACGCCCTCGCTGATGCCCGGTGCGCGCTTCAGGTCTTCGAGTGCCGCTGCCCGCACCTTCCCCGCGGTGCCGAAGTGCAGCAACAGCGCGCGCTTGCGCGACGGGCCGATACCGGGAATCTCGTCAAGCGGTGACGCCGTGATCGCGCGGCTGCGTTTGGCCCGATGCGCACCGATGGCGTAGCGGTGGACCTCATCGCGCAGGGTCTGGAGGTGGAACAGCAGGGGCGAGTTGGTCGGCAGGGTTTTCTCGCGTCCGTCGGGGAAGTGAAACACCTCGCGCCCCTCGCGCCCGTGATGCGGGCCCTTGGCGATGCCGATGACCGGGACGCTGTCGGCGATGCCGTGGTCCTCCAGGACTGCCACCACGCTCGAGACCTGGCCCTTGCCCCCGTCGATCAGCAGCAAATCGGGCCAGATCGCTTCGTGCCCCTTCTTGCCCGACTGGACGCCGTCCTCCGGATCGGGCGCCGTCTCGGCAAGTTTTCGAAACCTACGGCCCATGACCTCGCGCATCATGCCGAAATCGTCGTTGGTGGCGGCCTCGCGGATGTTGAACTTGCGGTACTGGCCCTTCTCGAACCCTTCGGGCCCGGCGACGACCATGGCACCCAGCGCCTTGTCCCCCTGGATATGGCTGTTGTCGTAAATCTCGATCCGCCGCGGCGGTTCGTCCAGCTCGAGAAATTCTGCCATCTCGCGAAAGATGCGCGCCTTGGTGCCGCTTTCGGCCAGCCTGCGTTCGAGCGCCTCGACCGCATTGCGGCTCGCCTGCTGCATCAGCTTGCGCCTTGTGCCGCGCTGTGGGATCGAGATGGCGACACCGTGCCCGGCCTTTTCGCACAACGCCTCGGCGATCAACTCCTGCTCCGGCAGTTCGCGATCGACCAGGATCGTGCGAGGCGGTGGCACTTCCTCGTAGAACTGCAGGAGGACGTCGGCGAGCACCTCGGGTTCATCGAGATCGGTGGTGTTCTTGGGAAAGAAGGCGCGGTGCCCCCAGTTCTGGCCGCCGCGGATGAAGAAGGCCTGGACCCCGACCTGACCGCCTTTGCTGGCCAGGGCAAAAACGTCCGCATCGCCCATGCCGCTGGCATTGATCGCCTGGCTGCCCTGGATGAATGTTGCCGCGCGCAACCGGTCGCGCAGGATCGTCGCGGTCTCGAAATCCAGATCCTCGGCCGCCTTGGCCATCTTCTTCTCGATATTCGCCTGGACGGCGCCGGATTTCCCCGAGAGGAAATCCTTCGCTTCCGAGACCAGCGAGGCATAACCCTCCTCGTCGATCCGGCCGACGCATGGGGCCGAACAGCGCTTGATCTGGTAGAGCAGGCAGGGCCGGTCGCGGTTGTTGAAGAAACTGTCTGTACAGCTCCTGAGCAGGAACAGCTTCTGCAGCGCGTTCAGCGTCTTGTTGACCGAACCTGCGCTGGCGAAGGGGCCGTAGTAATTGCCCTTGGCCCGCCGTGCGCCACGATGCTTCATGATCCTGGGAAAGGCATGATCGGCGCGCAGAAGGATGAAGGGAAAGCTCTTGTCGTCGCGCAGCAGGACATTGAACGGCGGACGGTAGCGCTTGATCAGCTGCGCTTCGAGCAGCAGCGCCTCGGCCTCGGAATTGGTAACGACGATCTCCATTCGCCGCGTCTGGCTGACCATGCGCTGCAGCCGGTTGGAAAGCGCCTTCACCTGCGTATAGTTCGCCACCCGGGCCTTGAGGCTCCGCGCCTTGCCAACATAAAGCACGTCGCCCCTCGCATCGAGCATGCGATAGACCCCCGGGCGGGGCTTCAACGTCCGTACGGTATCGCGGATCGCCGTCAGTCCCGTCTCGAGATCGGGTTGGGCACTGGCGACGGTGTAGGTCGCGCGCTCCTCGTGGAAGCGTTCCTTTCCTCGCGGATCGTGGGGGGAACCGGCCTTCGTACGCGACATCGCGTGCAACATAGGCGCGAGGGCACGGATTGGAAGCGTCACGCATTGGCACGCCGCCCATTCGCACCCTTTACAACCTGTGGATAAGCCTAGCATGGTGAATGGCGCCGTTACCCCTTCGATTCGCGGTGGGAAGCGGTCCGTCCGGGTCAGGTGGGGGCGTCGGGATCGATGGCTAGGGAACAGGCGGAACATCCGTCGGTGGTATTGTCGGACATCTGCCGCTGGCCTCGCCCGAAGGCGAACATCATCGTCTTCGCCAACGAAAAAGGCGGGGTGGGCAAATCCACCCTCGCCTTCCACATCGCGATTTCGCTGGCGCGCAAGGGCGAACGGGTGCTTGCGGTGGATCTCGACCGGCGGCAGCTCTCCCTCGCCCGTGCGCTTGAGAACCGTGCCGCCACGGCGCGCAGCCTGGCGGTAAGCCTGCCCGGTCCGACCTCGCTGGTGCTCGCCCACGAGAGCTGGTCCATGCTGATGCAGGAAATCCTGCGCATCGGCACCGAATGCACCACCATCGTCATCGACCTTCCGGGACAGGATACCGCAATGGCACGCCGCGCCATTGCGATCGCCGATCGGCTGGTGACCCCGGTCAACGCCAATTTCCTCGACCTCGACGCGCTTGCGCGGTTCTGCCCGGCGACGCGCCGATACAAGGGCATGCGCAGCTTCTCGGCCATGGTGACGGAACTGCGGGAGGAGCGCCGCGCGCGTCAGATGTCGGACCTCGAATGGGTGCTGGTCAAGAACCGGGTGCGGCGCTGCGAGCGGCTGCAGCTCGAACGTTTCGACGAGGCGATCCGACAGCTGCCGGGGAAGCTCGACCTGAGGCTCGCCAGCGGTCTGAGCGAGCAGGTTTCGCTTCGCGATCTCTACATGTTCGGCCTTGCCCATCGCGACTGTGCCGACCTGCCCGGCCTTAAGGGCATGCGCATTTCGCGCAGCGCCGACCTCGACGAATTGCTCGGCGAGATCGCACCGCTGAACGGGCCGGCCAACGGCGCGGTGAAGACCGCCCTGCGAGCGCGCCCAGCGGCGAAATCAGCCGCGCGCTATCGCCAGTCGCTGCGGCATCATGTCGGGGCGAAAGAGCCGGCGGCGACGATCGCCTGATGGTGCCGGAAGCCTGAACAAACGCACTTTGGGTGTCTTAATTCCCGAATTTCAGACGCCATCTGACGGTCGGACAGCACTCCAATGCAAGCGAAGAGTGTTTGGCATCCCTTGCGCTTGATCCGCTTTCCATGCACCTCGCCGCGGTGAGCAATTCGATCGACCAAGCACCGCCGCGCACCGTCGGCTTCTGGGGAACGGCACTGTTCCCGGTCAACGGCATGATCGGCGCCGGCATCTTCGCCCTGCCCGCCGTCCTCGCCGTTGAAGTCGGCAGCTTCGCGCCCTGGCTGATGCTGGCCGGGGGCATCGCCTTCATGCCCCTGGCACTGTGCTACGCCTGGCTCGCCAGGCGCTTCGAGAACAGCGGCGGCCCGGTGCTTTACGGCGAGGCGGCGTTCGGTCGGTTCGTCGGCTTCCAGGCTGGCTGGGCGCGCTATGCCAGCGCCATTGTAACCGCTGCAGCCAACACCTCGGTCATGGTTGCCTACATGGCGGCGCTGTGGCCGGCGCTGGCCGATCCGGTGATTGAGGCAGGCGCGATCGCGACCATCCTGGCGATCATCACCGGCATCAATCTCGTCGGCATGAGCCGGGCGGTGGGGGCGCTTGGCGTCATGACGGTGATCAAGGTCGTCCCATTGGTCGCCCTCGCCGTCTCCGCGCTCTTCGAGGGCAATCCGGCGATCGGCTTCGCCTTGCCCGAATTCTCCCGCGTAGAGACGGTGGTGCTGCTGACCTTCTACGCTTTCATGGGGTTCGAGGCGGTGGTCGAACCGGCAGGCGAAATCCGCCATCCGCGCCGCGATATCCCGCGCGCGATCGTCACCATGGTCGCCGCGGTCACCGCGCTCTACATGGCGGTGATCTGGGCCTATCTGGCGATCGCCCCGGCGGTCGAGAACGAGGAGAATGCGCTTGCCGGCGCCGCGCTCGACAGCATGGGCGAGATCGGCGCGGTCGCCATCGTCGTCGCCGCGGCATTCTCGATCGCGGCGAACAATTTCAACAGTTCGACCACTCAGCCGCGGATACTTTACGGCATGGCGCAGCGGGGCATGCTGCCGCACTGGTTTGCAAGCGTCTCGCCGCGCTTCGGAACCCCGGCCAACGCCATCCTGTTCACCGGTGCCGCCTCGATCGCGTTCGGTATGTGGGAAGGCTTCGCCGTGCTGGCAGTGGCGGGCACGCTGATCCGGCTGGTGACCTATGGCATCTGCGCCGCCGCGCTACCGGTGCTCGAACATCGGGAGGGGCGCGTGAATCCCATTCACGCCAGCTGCGCGGCAATCGCCATCGGGATCAGCCTGTTCGTCGCCACTCAGGTCGATACGCAGGCGGTGATGGTTCTTGCCAGCCTGCTCGGGCTGGGCACGCTGTTCTATCTCGTCGCCGGGCGGCGCACACCGCAGACCGAACTCCCGGCCGGCTGAAATGCCCGAACGCTACGATGCAATCGTGCTCGGCGCGGGCGCGGCCGGGCTGATGTGCGCCGCGCGGGCCGGGCAACGGGGGCGCCGGGTGCTGATCCTCGAACGCAGCGAAACTCCGGGCCGCAAGATACTGATTTCCGGCGGTGGCCGGTGCAATTTTACCAATATCGGCGCAGAGCCCGTCCATTATCTGTCGCAGAATCCGCATTTCGCCAGGAGCGCGCTGGCGCGCTACACCCCCCGCGATTTCCTCGATCTCGTCGAGCGATACGGCATCGCTTGGCACGAGAAGACGCTGGGCCAATTGTTCTGCGACGGATCGGCACGGCAGATCCTCGACATGCTGCTGGAAGAATGCGCGCGCGGCGGCGCCGAATTGCGGTGCGGAGAAGAGATCGCTCACGTCGATCACGGAGATGCGTTTACCGTCACCACCCGTAGTGGCTGCTACTCGGCACCGGCTCTCGTCATCGCGACCGGCGGGCCGTCGATCCCGAAGATGGGTGCGACCGGTTTCGCCTACGATCTGGCCCGCCAATTCGGCCTCAGGATCGTCGAACCGCGCCCCGCGCTCGTGCCGCTGACGCTGGGCGGCGAGGAAGTGCTGTTCCGCGAGATTTCCGGCGTGTCGGCGCCAGTCGTTGCCGAGGCCGGCAAGGCCCACTTTGCCGAGGCGGCGCTGTTCACCCATCGCGGCCTGTCGGGCCCGGCGATCCTCCAGGCGTCGTCCTACTGGAAGCCCGGCAAAGCGGTGGCGATCGACTTCCTGCCCGATCGCGGTCCCGGCTGGCTGGTCGAACGCAAGCGGACGACGCCGCAAACCACCGCAAGATCGATGTTGCGCGAAGCCCTCTCCGTCCGGCTCGCCGACATCCTCGCAGAGAAACTCCGTCCGATGCTCGACCCGGACCGCGATCTCGGCAACCAGCCCGACAAGGCCCTGCGCGCTGCCGGAGAGCGCCTGTCGCGCTGGGAGTTTCGCCCCAACGGCACCGAAGGCTTCGCGAAGGCGGAGGTGACAGTGGGCGGCATCGCCACCACCGAACTGTCTTCGAAGACGATGGAAGCGCGCAAGGTCCCCGGCCTCTATGCCATCGGCGAAGCGGTCGACGTGACCGGTTGGCTCGGCGGCTACAATTTTCAATGGGCCTGGGCGAGCGGGGTGGCCGCGGGCGAAGCGGTCTGATCCCTAAGTCGGCCCTTTCCCTTCGCGTCAAGTTGACGCCGGTCTGCTTGATGATAGCACTCCCGTTCAGACGGACCCGCAAGAGCGGGGCGTTCCATTTGCGCAAACGCTTCGCTGCTTGAGCGCATGGCGGGAGAACAGGATGCAGCAGCTCCAGGGGATGGATGCGAGTTTCGTCGCGCTGGAAACACGCAACTCGCCGATGCATATCGGCTCGATCCTGATCTACAATCCCGAGACCGCGCCGGGCGGTTTCGTGCGCTTCAAGGACATCCTGGAGTTCTTCGAAAGCCGGTTGAAGCTTTCGACCACCATGCGCCGGCGGCTGGTCCGCGTGCCGTTCGACCTCGATTATCCCTATTGGATCGAGGACCCGGATTTCGATCTGGAATACCACGTCCGCCACGTCGCCCTGCCCGAACCCGGCGACTGGCGGCAGCTGTGCATCCAGGCGGCGCGCATCTTCGCCCGCCCGCTCGATCTCGACCGCCCGCCGTGGGAATTCACGATCGTGGAAGGCCTCGACAATGTCGAGGGCGTGCCCAAGGGCTGCTATGCCTACATCACCAAGGTCCACCACGCCGCGATCGACGGAATGAGCGGGATCGATCTGATGGCGGCCACCCACACCCTGTCGCCCGAGGAACCGCCCCCGCCCGGCGCGGACGATTGGAAACCCGAGAAGGTACCCAACCCGGCAGAACTGCTCGGCCGCAGCTACTTCAATGCGATCACCAACCCCATGAAGCAGCTAGAGGTGGCAGCGAAGGCAGCCACCGGTCTTGCCAAGGCGATCCGTGGCCTCGCCACCAAGGAGTTCGACCTCAGCCGCGAAATGGTCGCGCCGAAGACCCGCTTCAACAAGGCGATCGGGCCTCACCGCGTCGTCGAGGGGGTCAGCGTGCCGCTGGCCGACATCAAGGCGATCCGCGCATTGGCGGATGGCTGCAAGGTCAATGACGTGTTCTTGGCCGTGGTCGGCGGCGGGTTGCGGCGGTATCTCGAGGCGAAGGGCGAGCTCCCCGAGCGCACGCTGACCGCGATGGCCCCGATCTCGGTCCGCGCGGAGGGCGAGAAGAACACCATGGGCAACCAGGTGGCGGCGATGATCGCCCCGCTCGGCACGCATATCGCCGATCCGGCTGAGCGCCTCGCCTACTGCCGCGACCGGACAGTCAATTCCAAGGCGATGACCGACGCCATCGGTGCGCGGAACATGACCGAGATCAGCAAGGTCTCGCCGGCGCTCTACATGGCGCTCGGCGCGCGCCTTTACACAAGGCTGAGCCTCGCGAACCGCGGAGTGGGCCCGATCTACACCACCGTGGTCACCAATGTCCCCGGATCGCCGGTGCCGATCTATTCCGCCGGCGCCCGGCTCGAAAGCATGATGGGGCTGATCTGCCTGACCGACGGCATGGGCCTCGCGCACACGGTCCAGTCCTACGACAAGGAGGCGACCATCGCCTTCACCGCCGATCGCGACATGATGCCCGACCCGGAATTCTACGCGCAGTGCATCCGGGAGAGCTTCGAGGAGCTGCGCGATGCCGTGAACGGGGGCGGCGCGGCGGAAGCGAAAGCCAAGCCCTCGCCCAACAAGCGCGCGCCGCCAAAGAAAGCGGGCACGAAGAAGCCCCGCAGCCGTTCAAAAGCGCCTCCCAAGGCGAAAGGATCGTCCAAATCATGACTGCAGCCACCGCAACCATCGACCGCGCCGACGGCGGCGCCCACCCGCCCAGCCGCCTGCTGACGCTGGCCGAGCCGGGCCGCGCCATGGGCGAACTCGCCAGCTTCTATGCCCTGCGCCCCCTGATGGGCCTGTTGCCCAGGGGCGACGGGCACGGCGTGCTGGTCCTGCCCGGCTTCATGGCGTCGGACGTCTCGACCGCGCCGCTGCGCAGGCTGCTCTGCGATCTGGGCTATGAATGCGCGGGCTGGAACCTTGGGCGCAACGTGCGGGTCGACAACGCCCGGATCGAGGCGATGATGGCCTGCGTGGACGCGCTTCACGAGCGCACCGGCCGCCCGGTCAGCATCGTCGGCTGGAGCCTTGGCGGCGTGTTCGCGCGCGAACTGGCGAAGCAGGCGCCCGAGAAGGTGCGGCTGGTGATAAGCCTCGGCAGCCCGATCAGCGACGATCGGGGCCACACCAATGCCCGCCGCCTGTTCGAATATCTCAACGGGCACGAGCCGGAGCCGATGCGCAGCGGCAATTTCCGCCTGCTCGCCGAGGCGCCGCCGGTGCCGACCACCTCTATCCTGACCCGCACGGACGGCGTGGTCCATTGGCGCGGATCGGTGCAGGCGGATGGCAAGGACAACGAGAATATCGAGGTCGTCGCCAGCCATTGCGGGCTCGGCGTCAACCCGGCGGCGGTCTACGCCATCGCCGACCGGCTGGCACAGCCGGAAGGCGATTGGACCCCGTTCAAGCCGCGCGGGCTCGCCGCGCTGTTCTTTCCGGGGACGCGCCTGAACTAGAACAGTTTCCTGAGTTCGATCCCGAGATAGCGGCCGGTCGGGTCGATTCGGAAAGGCTGGAAGGCGAGCGGAACGATCCCGCTCTCGTCCTCGACCCGGCGGCGCGCGTCGAAGATATTGTCGGCGCGCAGCGACAGGCGCAAATCCTGCAGCCATTCCGCTTCGCTCTCGATCACCTCGCCGAGATTGGCGAACAACCGCAGGTCCACGGTCGCCAGATCGCCGTAGAACAGGTCGCTCGAGCCCGGCAGGCCGTTGCCGCGGACCACCGCCTCACCGATGTAATTGGCCGACGCCCGCACGCCGTAGCCCTGGAAGAAGATGCCGCCCTCGATGCGCGAGGTATGGCGCGGCAATGCGCCACCGGCGATGGTGAACCCGTCGAGCTGGTCGAACAGCGGCCCATTCTCGGCCAGCAGGATCTCGTTTTCCAGCGCGATAGTGTGGTTGACGCTCAAGAAATAGCGTGGCCGCGTGTCGGTATTCTCGCCGCCGCCGCCGAGGAATGCCCCGGGTCCACCGCCGCGACCGCCACGCCCCCCGCCGCGCCGTTCGCCCTCACTCTCGTCCGACTGCTGCCCACGGGCCGCGCACATCCGCTGGCGCAATTGCGCGAG
Source organism: Qipengyuania sp. MTN3-11 (assembly GCF_042851825.1). Lineage (NCBI taxonomy): Bacteria > Pseudomonadati > Pseudomonadota > Alphaproteobacteria > Sphingomonadales > Erythrobacteraceae > Qipengyuania > Qipengyuania sp. MTN3-11. The sequence continues at coordinate 369,200 of NZ_BTGM01000003.1, forward strand.
CCGCTCGGGATCGATCTCGCCTGCCTCGTTGCGCAGCCGTGCCAGAACTTCCGGCGGCAGCGCATCGAGATTAGGCGGTTCGGCGCAGATCAGTGTGCGCATGCGGGCGAATTCCTCGGCCCGCTCGGCAGCATCGGCGCGGCAGAACCGATCGCGCAAGGTCTGCAGACGTTCGGGCGGGATGGTGCCGTCGGGATTCCGCAGCCGGGCAATCATCTGTTCGGGCAGGCCCGAAAGATCGGGCGCCTCGCCCTCGGGCGTCGCGCAGAAGCGCTCGCGAATTTCAGCCATTCGTTCCGGCGACATCGCGAACATGCCGCCGCCCGGGCCGCCTGGCCGTCCCCCGGCGGGTGCCGCTCCGGCGGGTGCGCCGCCGCTACGGGGTCCGCCGCCGCCGCGCTCTTCGCGCTCCGGCGGCGGCGATCCGATCTGACCGCCGACGTTGAAGCCGAAGGACAGCGTCTTGCTGCGGGTCTCGAACAGAGTCACCGGCCGGCGATCGACCGCGAGCAAGCGGTTCGACGCATCGCGAACCACCCGGTCCGGAAAGGCCGCCTCGAAAGCGGAGGTAAAGGCCGGGCTCGACAGCGTGACATCGTCCGAACTGTTGACCGCATAGTCGACCTGCAGCCGCGCGCGCTCCCAGAAGGGCAGCTCCCAATTGGCGGAGAATTTCCAGTCGGCTTGCGTTTCCGCGACCAGATTCGGGTTGCCGCCGGTCACCACGTCGGCAAGAACGCTTTGCCCGGTTGCGTAATCGAACACGGGCACGTTGAATTCGCTGATAACGGGATCGCCGAGCGCCGAAAGGCTGGGAGCCACTTCGCGGAAGATGCGCGATGCCGAGAGGCTGAGATTGTCGAACGGTTCCCAGGTGACACCCAGTGTCCAGTCGTAGAGCGTACCGAAATCGCTCAGCCGGTTGAACCCGGCCTGGCCGTTGAGCGAGATCGTGCCGATCCCATCGAGGAAACCCTCGCGGCGGCTGGTGACTGGAACGACGACGCTGAGGCCGCCGGACAGATCGCCGCGGGTCAGGCGGCTCGAGATCGCGCTGCGGGTATCCTCGCTCTCGATCCGGTTCCAGTCGTAGCCGAGATCGATGGTGGTGCTGACCTCCCCGCCTGGCAGCAGGATCGGCTGGCCCCGCAATGTGGCGAGCGTACTGGCATTCCACAGGGTTGAATCCGCGCGGTCGCGCCCGGCGTCGGCCAGGGCCGGCAGCGGCCCGTCGATCGCAAGAATTCCGGCCGCCGCCGCATCGACGAGCGACTGGGCGTCGACCCGCCGTTCGGTCAGCGTACGGGTATCGGTCCAGCCGGCGTCGTAGGTGGCAGTGAACTGGAAGTCGCCGATGGGCTTGTCGAAGCTGCCCGAGGACGCGATCGAATTGCTTACACGGTCGCGGGTCAGCGGGTCTTCCGCGTTGAAGGTGCGGAAGGCACTGCTGCCGTCCGGCGCCGTCAACGTCACGCCATCGATCCCCGAGAGGCTGAGGCTTTCCTCGCGGTTGCCGGTGAGGTTGAGGCTGATCGAGCTGCCGCTGTCGATGAAGGCCTTGGCGTAGTTCGCCTCGGCTTGGTAGCTCGCGCTGTCGGCGACGAGGCTGCGGAAACGCAGCGGGTCGGGGTCGGTTGAGACATCGCTCTGCTGCCCCGCGACTAGCACCAGGTCGCGCTCGCTCTCGGTCAGCAGCGAAGCGTCGTTCGCCTCGAGATTGACATTGATCCGCGCACCGTCGGTGATCTGGAGCAGGGTGAATTCCTGCTCGTTGCGCGAGAAGCCGCCGCGATCCGGCTGCTCGTAGCCAACCTCGATTTCCTTGCTCGAATAATTGTTCTTGAGGATGAAGTTCACCACCCGGCGGTCGGGGGAATAGCCGAAGCGCTGAGCAACCTCCTCGGGGAACACTTCGACCTTCTCGATCGCCTCGGGCGGATAGGAGCGGAATTCACGGAAGGAGCCGATGCGCACGCCGTTGATCAGAAAGATCGGGCGTCCGCCGCCGTTGCGCCCCCGGGCGCTGCCCGTTGCGGGTTCGAGTTGAGCGATGACGTCCGCGATCGAACCGGCGCCGAAGGCCTTGATGTCCTCCGCATCGTATTCGACGATCGGGGGCTGTTCGACATCGAGCTGACCGCGCAAGCGGTCGGCGCGCACCACGATGACCTCCCCTTCTTGTAGGATCTCTTCTTCCAGAACCTCGTCGGCGGTCGGCTCGTCGGCTTCCTGACCGAGCAGGGGCGAAGCTGCGCACAGCGCCAGCAGGGAAACGGTGGTGGTAAAGCGCACGGGAGCGGACCTCTCGAATTTCTCGTCGTCCCCCCGGACGCAGCTCTTTGCGCGAAGCGGCAATGAGGCGCAATGGTTCCCGATGTAACGAAATGTCGCTGGTCGAGCGAGTGTCCGCTTTCGTCGGATAGCCTCGCGCAATCCCGCAAATGCTATCGCCCTTCCCTTTTTATCGGCCCGCCTGTATGGCGCGCGGCCTAACGAAGTCACATACATTCAAGGACAGAAAGACTGCATGGCCAAGGAAGAACTGCTCGAAATGCGCGGGCGCGTGGTCGAACTGCTGCCCAACGCGATGTTCCGGGTGGAGCTCGAGAATGGCCATGAGGTGCTGGGCCACACTGCCGGCAAGATGCGCAAGAACCGCATCCGAGTGCTGGTGGGGGACGAGGTGCTGTGCGAGCTCACCCCCTACGATCTGACCAAGGCGCGCATCACCTATCGCTTCATGCCCGGACGCGGCGGACCCGGCCAGGGCCCGGGACCGCAGTAACGATCCGCCGGTGACGGCGCCTCACCTCACTCTCGCATCGGCCAGCCCACGACGGCGCGAGTTGCTGGCGCGGCTCGGCGTGGTACCCGACGCGATCGTTCCCGCCGATATCGACGAGACCCCCTGCCGGGGCGAGCTTCCCCGCGACTACGCGCTCCGGATGGCGCGCGAGAAGGCGATGGCGCTGGAAGCAGAGGGCTTCGTGCTGGGTGGCGATACGGTGGTTGCAGCGGGCCGTCGCATCCTGCCCAAGACTGAGGACGAGGGGAGCGCGCGGGCGTGTCTGGAACTTCTGTCGGGCCGCCGCCATCGTGTTCTCTCCGCGATTGCGTTGAAAACGCCCGATGGCAGCCTGCAGGAACGGCTCAGCGAGAGCGTGGTGCGTTTCAAGCGCTTCTCGGACCAGGAAATCGCTGCCTATCTCGCGAGCGACGAATGGCGGGGAAAGGCTGGCGGCTACGCCATTCAGGGCGCCGCAGAAGGCCTGGTCGCCTGGCTCGGCGGAAGCCATTCGGGGGTCATGGGTTTGCCGCTCTACGAAACGCGTTCGCTGCTCAAATCGGCGGGATTTCCGATTGGCTGAATGGCTGGTCGAGGAAGGGATCGGCGAGATCCGGGCCCTGCTGGTCGAGGGCGACACGGTGCTCGCATCCCGGCTGCGCTGGCCGGCTGAACTCCATGCCGGACAGACGGTCGAGGCGAAGTTGGTATCGCGAGCCACCGGCGCCAAGCGGGGCACGGCGCTAAGTGCCGACGGGACCGAAATCCTGCTCGACCGCTTGCCGGGCGACACCTCGGAAGGCGCTTCCTTCCCGGTCGAAATCACCCGAGCGGCGATCGCCGAGCGGGGACGCTACAAGCGCCCGCTCGGGCGCATAGCCGAACCATCGCCGAGCCTTGGTATGGACCCCTTTTCCGATGCCCGGCGCGTGGCGCGTTTCGCGCCAGGGCATTGGGAAGCCGTATGGGACGCGGCATGGGACGCCAGCGTGGCATTCCCGGGCGGCAGCCTTCTGTTTGCGGTGACGCCGGCCATGACCGTGATCGACATCGATGGCGGGTTGCCGCCGGCCAAGCTCGCAGTGGCTGCGGTCGCGCCCATCGCGCGCGCCTTGCGTCAGTTCGACTGCGGCGGTTCGGTGGGGATCGATTTTCCCAGCCTGGAGAGGAAAAGCGATCGCAAGGCCGTGGATGCGGCGCTGGGAGAGGCGCTGGCGGGGTGGCCGCACGAGCGCACGGCGATGAACGGTTTCGGCTTCGTCCAGATCGTCTCCCGGCTCGAGGGACCATCGCTGCTCCAGCGGATGGCGAATGCGCGCGTGGGCATGGCAGCCCGAATGGCCATCCGCCGGGCGGAAATGACCAATGGAACCGGGCCGATCCTGGCACTCGTTGCCCATCCCGCGATAGCTGCCAAATTCAAGCCCGATTGGCTGGCAGAACTCGCCCGGCGTACGGCGAAGGAGGTCCGGGTGGAGAGCGACCCCGGCATTGCACTGAATGCCGCCCATGCCCAGATGGTTGAGCGATGACCACCGCCAAGCCCTGTCCGATCTGCCGTAGGCCGCGCAAAGAGGAACACGCTCCGTTCTGCTCGTCGCGCTGCCGCGATCGCGATCTCGCTCGCTGGTTCGGAGATCAATATTCCGTCCCCGGCCGCGCAGCTTCGCCCAACGAAATAGCCCGAGAGGTTACCGGCGGCGAAGACCCGGACTAATTCCCCCTTGCAATGGCGGACGCGCTTGGCCATAGGCGCGGCTCGCTCGCAGGTGGTCCTTCGGTCCGCCGACGCCGTGGCGACGCCTGGGTAGCTCAGTGGTAGAGCAGACGACTGAAAATCGTCGTGTCGGTGGTTCGACTCCGCCCCCGGGCACCACCACTTTCTTTAAGTGCTTGCATTTGCGTCACTTTCCGAAGGTTGGACAAACCCCTCGGGGTGTAGGTTGGACAATTCCAGCGCCTCAATCCGGTCCATAAGCTTGTCGGACAGTGCTGCCCGCTCCGCCTTGGAGCGGTAGCCCACGAAGGTGTCCGTTTTCTTATGCCCCGTGACCGACTGCCCCTCTGCGTCTGTAGAACCCGTGTCCGCCGTTCGCCTCGCGAGCGCGCGCCGTAAGCCGTGAATCGTGCAATGCGGCAATCCAGCTTCGTCGGCCCATTTGCGGAAACGATTGCCTAGTCCTGCGACGGTGAATGGCTTTCCGAATTGTGTGGTGACTAGGTGGCGGATCGGAGCCGCTGGCAAGGCTTCCAAAGCATCCCGGGTCGTGGGCAGCATGCGCACCGATGCCTCGTTATTGCCCTTCACATGGGCCACGACAATGCGACCGGCTTTGATGTCGTCCCGGGTCAGTGTGGCGACGTTGCAGCGCCGTGCTGCTGTGTTGAGCGCTAGTTCCAGCGTCAACCGCGCCATCGTGCCCAGCGGATGAGCTTGGCGGAATGCCGCGATCTCTTCCTCACTCCATGTATGAAATTCGCTTTGCTTTCCGAAAGGGGTTGTCTCTCGGGCGGCATTGAACGTGATCCATTGCAGGGCGATCCCGTATTGCAGCAGCACGGCCATCTTTTTTCGGAGGTCATCGGCAGCCCCGGGGCGATCATCCATCGCGCCGAATATGGTTTCCAGCCAACCGACTGTAACGCTGGCCGTGGGCCTTGCCCCGTAACGCCTCCCCTTACGATCAGTTCGATCAAAGAACCGTTCATACACCCGGGTCTGCGCGTATCGGGTGCGCTCCGCCTTCTTTTTCCAGCCCGGGGATTTTTTCATCCGCCGGAATAGATCGTCCAGGCTGCGAGGCTCTACGGCTTGCTGGGACTTGATCTCCCGCCCTTCCGCCTTCACCTCTAGGGCCTTCGCCAGCGAGGCGTAAAACTCTTTTGTCCCGGGTTTGCCTTTCAGGTAGGAGCTTTTGTGCCCAGCTTTTCGGAACCGATACCGGGTTTTGCCGTGACGGTCCTTCACTGGCCGCACGTTGTCTGGGAGCTTAAACGTCATCGTCGGTCCAATCGTCATGACCCGGGGGCGGTCCCGATTCACCGATAATGATCTCAATCCGTCGCTTGTCAAAGTCGAGAACGACCCGGGCACGCTTAAGCTTCGCCGCAGCCTTGGTGGCGCGATCGATGTCAGCTTGCGTGATCCGGGCCGGCGCACTCATCTTGAAGCCTCGCTCATGCTGCGGAACGCCACAAGACAGCAGGCGTTAAAGGATCGATCCTGTGCTTGCCGCGAGCCATAGGGTGTATCGGGGCTCCGCTCTTGGTTTTGCCCCAACACCAGAGATCGGGCCAAGGTGCTTCGCCGGACTGGATTTCCTCAAGGACACTTTCAGTCCAATCGCTATCCCAAGCAATGTTACCGAAGCAGACGAATACCTGATCCGCCGCTTTTGCCATTCGGACAACATCATCTCGATTAGCGAAAAGCTCGTCTCGATCCCCCCACTCGCCGTTTAATGCTCGCTCTACGCGCGCTTTGTTTTCACTTGGCGAAGGGGTGACGAAGGGCGATAGGTTGCCTGCGTCGTAGCGCGCGAAACCCCAGTGCTCGAACCACCGGTTCCACCAGCGTGAGGTATTGTCCTCTCTATCGCCACCAGCGTCTGATGGATTGCACCCAAGGACGAATGCGCTTTTGCCCTGCCCCCAAGAGCGCGAAAGACGACGGCGGACACCGGGGCGCGGAAAATAGGCCGACCTACGTATGATCGGTTCGCCAAAAAGATCGAGTGCGTCCATTACTCTGTCCACCCCTTTCATGCCGCGATCCTTCCGAGAATGCGCGCCAGCAACCCCCGCGGCTTCTCAACCGGCAGGCGGTAGTCCATGCTTCGGATAGGACCGTGCCCGACATAGCCGCCGTTGAAGCAGCGGGAATGCGCCGTGCGGTTGCTGTCCCGGCTCATTGCGGTTCTGCCTGGTTGGCGAGGGCGCGGAGAGAGGCTCTTACGGCTTCCCCCAGAGGGGTCAGTTGCGGCCCTACTCTGCCATCGTATTCTTCAACGAGGCCGTTCACTTTGAACGTCAAAAAATCAGACGGGAAGAGTCGCTCGGCGGGGGTATGCATAAACGTGCACCTAAAGGCAGCACCGAGCCGATAGTGAGGGCCATTGTCTGCCAGTTTCGCAGCTATCCGATCAGCAAGCGCCCGCAGTTCCTTAGCATCCCGCGCCGCTTGCGATGGTTTCAGGGGTTTGGGTGAGTGGGTCATGGCTTTTCTCCGTGCATCATCGCGACAACGGCGGCCAACTGCGCGCCGGTCAGGACGCTGGGCTGCATGCGAACCGATGGCTTCTTGCGATCAAGCCATGTCCGATACTTGGCTTTGTGCGCCGCTCGGCCCTTGGCTTTCCGGCGCTTAGCATCGCGCTGCGATTGGCGGGTTCTCTTGCTCATCTGGGTAGGCGCGTTTCTTCGCGGCTTGGCGCTTGGTCACTGCACAGCCCAGCGTCGATGAAGGCTTTGAGGACAGTAGCGGGCGTCCTGCTCAAACCTCGCGCCCACTTTTCCAGTTCGGCCTTGGTCCAGCCTTCAGTTTTCGCATCGGTGCGAGCGAAACAAAGTCCTTCGTGATGCATGGCCGCGATGATCGACAAGGCCGCATCGCGTGGTTGCCAATCGACATAGAGACTGGCGCTGACGGCTTCGGCAAGAAAGTCGATCAGTTCTTGTTCGTCGGCCGTCCAGACAACTTCGTCGCCCATTACCCTCTCCCGTTTAGGATTTGATCGATACGGTCGGAAATGTCGCGCAAGTCCTCCTTCCAAGCGAGGTTGCCGGTCAGGTCGTGGATTTGCTGGAAATGCTCCCGCGCCTCCCGCAGCAACTCCACAGCATCGTCCGATGGCTTTGGGGTGGGCTGGGAGAGGGCCTCGGGTAGAATGCGCGCGGCATCCACCCATGCCTGCCTATAAGCGACAGACTTCTCGCCGCAGATTGCCACAGCGTCTGCCTGTCGATTGCATTCGCCGATGATCTTCCCCACCACATCCGCAGCCGGAGCAGCATCGGGTTTGCGGAGGGCTGCGACGATTGCCAGATGGTTTTCCATGATATGCAATCCGAACTCTTCTGGCGTATGGTCGAAGATCGTCAGGCCATCATCGCGGGTCGCAGCATCGAACATCGCAAGAAGCTCGGTTACGGCATCCCCGCTCGGTTCGGCAGGGGGCTGGGATAGGGCTGCGCGGCGGTGACGGGTGGACGGCCTGCCATTAATGTCGAGCGGGAATGCGGCTTCGGCAGGTGCGGCGTGTTCCATATTGCCGAACACCATCAAGTAACGCCCATCGGAAAGGGCGATGCTTCCAGGGCGATACCCGTGCCCACTACACGATGCGACCGTCGCTAGATCCTCGGTATTAAGCGCATCGACCAGATCGGCGATCTCAGGATCGCACCAGACTGTTGGTTCTCCGGTCTTGTCGCGGCGTAATGTAACCATTTTGTTTTCACGAGTCATCGGTTTGCTCCTCATCATCGTGCGCCCAACCCATGCGCCCCATGTGCGCCCCGCAAGCCGCGCAACGCATAAGCGGGAAGTCGCCGGTCCGGTCTTCGGTCAAGGTGTAGGTCTTGTTCCGACAGTGTTTGCAGCAGATGAAAGCCATCATGTCCGACTCAGTGTGCGGACTGCTGAAAGCGAGGTGGATCACGTTATCGGTCATGATTCCCCCAGCGGGCGGTGACCCGGTTCGTGATGATGAAAGACTTGCCCGAGGTCGCGGCAATCGAACGCCTCGCCACACTCCTCACATTGGAGGAAATGTTCGCTTTCGTCGGTTGGTTGCTCACCCACTCGACTGCCGATGATACCTGTGGCGATATTGTTCGTGCGAGGGTCCGCCTGCGTTACCGGCAGCAGCCCCTCGGCGGTTTGTGGTTTTGAAGTCATGACTAGGGGTTCCTTTTCGCGGCGAAATCTGTTACGAAATGCAGGTGCTTCGCACTCAAAAATACAGGCTTTATCCCACTGCCGAGCAGGCCGAAAAACTGGCCGAGTTCGCGCGCGTGGTGCGATTTATCTACAATTTGGCTTTGGAGCAGAGGCGAGACTTCTGGCGCCAATTTAAGCGAGCAACTGGCAAATCCTTGAACTACGTCTCGCAAGGTCGCCAGCTTACCGAGCTTCGAGCTGAGAATGATTGGATCGCGGCAGTCCCGGCAAATTGTCAGCACAGCGCGCTGCAGGACCTCGACAAAGCGTTCGCGAAGTTCTGGCGCGGAGGTGGCTACCCTCAGTTTCGCAAGGCAGGCACCCACGAAACCTTTGAAGTTAAGGCTGCAGATACCGGAACCCGACCTCTCAACCGAAAGTGGTCGCAAGTTCGCGTTCCGAAGATTGGTTGGATCAAATACCGCGACACTCGCCCGATCAGCGGCGACATTCGCTCGACCCGCGTTGTCTGCGAGGGTGGCAAATGGTTCGCCTGCATCGGCGTGCGCACGGAGCATGAGGCCTCTGCCTCTGCCTTGGCTGCTGTCGGTATCGACCGGGGCGTGACGCTGGCTCTTGCTATGTCGGACGGCAACACTGCCACCGTTCCTCACTCGCTTGTCGATCTGGATAAGGCTGCCCGAAGGGCCGGCCGCGTTCTGAGTCGCCGTAAGCGCGGGTCCGCTCGGTATCGCAAGCAGCGTTCTGTACTGGCTGCGACGAAGACAAAGGCGACGCGAGTTCGCCGCGATTGGCAGCACAAGGCAACCACGGCGATCTGCCGAGATTACGGAACGGTCGTGATTGAGGCACTGAATACGAAGGGCATGACGCGCCGTGCCCATGAAAAGGGAGTGGCCCAGAAACGAGGTCTCAACCGTTCGATTCTCAACGTGGGCTGGGGCAGCATTGAGATGATGCTGACCTACAAACTGGAAGAGCGCGGCGGGACCCTCATCAAGATCAATCCCGCCTACACATCCCAAACGTGCAGCGCCTGCGGCACCATCGACAAAGGGAGCCGCGAGAGCCAAGCGCGCTTCGTTTGCACGAGCTGCGGGCACTCTGAAAACGCCGACATCAACGCGGCGAAGAATATCCTCCGGCAAGGCCTGCCGGGCGTGGACGGTGGCGGTTGCGCCCCGGTTGAAGCGCGAACTATTCACCCTCGCCTCGCGGCGTAGGGAGAGGCCGAGGCGCTTTGGGTCGATTGATCCGTGAAGTGCTCCCCCAAGCACTCGCGAACCGCACCCCCTCATCCAAGAGCACAGCCAGAGCAGCCATCCCGAGCAGGGCGAAGAAGATGGTTAGGGACACAGCGAACATCACAGCCGAGCCTCCACTTGCTTGCGAGAAAGGCCGGTCAGGGCCTCCAATTCGGTCCAGAAGGCTTCGTTCGCAGCGAGAGCCTGGTTCTCTTCGAGAGCGTATTCGCCCCCGGCCATGCTGGCGCGGCGTGCAGCGCGTTCCAGCTTCTCCGCCTGACCCCAGCGCTGTTCCAGCGTCGGTGCGGTCGGCGGCAGCTTGTGGGCATACATTCCCATCACATCACCCCCGGCATGAAGTTGGCAGCACGGGCGCGCAGTTCGGGAGAGTATTCCCAGAGCTTGCCGGTCCGATGCTCGAACATCGCGCAGTCGTGATCGAACTGCTCCTGCGCCGCGTATTCCGCGAAGATGCGCTCGATGTCCGCGATCCACAGCGCACGGTCCTCGCCCGATGCCCTGGCCGCATCGTGGCAGTAGGTGGACAGCTCGTTGTCGATACCGTCAGCGTCGGAGGCGATAGTGCGGAGGCAGGCGGTTTCGCGGGGGGTGTCGCGGCACTTTTCCCAGCGTTCGACCCAAGAGGTCAGGCACAGATCGGGGTGCGCGGGGAGGATGGCGGAGAGGAAGCTCATTTCGATTCTCCCCGGCAGGAGGCGGTGAGGGTGCGAAGATCGTCTAGGGCGTCTTTCGCTTGCTTCCGCAATGCATCGTCGTTGCGACCAGTGACTATCTGCTCGGCCACGGTTAACCGACCATCGTAAGCATCGATCAATCGGGATGCCGCCTCCACCAGTTCGGCCACTTGGTTGGTGCGGTGGGCCGCGACGATCAGCAGATTGTCCGCGCTCTTCGGAACATCGAGCAAGTTGAGCAGATCGGCGTCGCACGGCAGCACCGTCACGCCCTGAGTGGTGGGAGGGATCATGCTTCACCTCGGGCGTACTTTTCGCCGCAAAAGGGGCAGAACGAAGGGACCGCCAGCGCAGGCCCCTTCCGGACGCGCTTCTCGACCTTCTCCGTCATCAGGTGCGGAAAGGTGTAGCCGGCCCCGTCACGACCGAAACCGAACGTGACACCCAGCTTCGTGTTGTGATCCGCCAGCTTGGCGTTCATCTCATCGATGCAGTTGCAGCTCATTTCGCTTCTCCCCGATGGGAGGCGAGGGCTGCCATGCTGTCGTTAATCGCCTTGTGAACGACCCTTGTGCACTTCGGGCAAAGGTCACGAGAAATGCTGGCGTCGGCAACGGCGCAACCTTGGAAGTCCAGTGCGTTCGCTTTGACGTGCAGCTTGGTCCAGTCGCTGGGCATCCGCTCTTCGACTTCTGCCTTGCAGCCGTCGCATACGAACACCTTTTGCGCAGGGATATTACGCTCGGCCATCAATAATCTCCGCAATGACAGGGTTGATCTCTGGATTGTCCGTCGCGGCGATGATGCGGTTCAGGCACTCTTGCGCATCAATGCCATCAGGTGGCAGGTAATCCCGCACGGCATCCACGACTGCCCGAAGTGCTTCCCGAAGCATGAGACCGTGCGACGCAGCCACGACGAAGTTTTCACCGTTCTGATTGCCGTTCTCCGCCGCCTTTATTGCATTGCGCAGAGTGTGGATTGCGCGCTCAGCTTGGGGTTCGGATGCCATCCAGCGGTCGCACTGCTCCACCTTCACGCCCTGTGTGGTGGGGTTCTGGGAGGTCATCAAGCCACCTCCACCAGCTTACCATTACGGCAAGTATACCACACACCGGCCCTAATGCCGTCGCGTCCGGTGATGCCGCAAGCGTTGGAAGCCAGCTCGTAGCGATCGTTGAACTCGGAGCAGTAAAGCGCCTGCCCGTCGCCCTCACACATGACCTTGCCGCCATAGGCATGAGACATGGCCGCGCCGCAAGTGCCGCTGTTCGATGCCGCGCCG
>NZ_BTGM01000004.1:0-337992 GCF_042851825.1 Qipengyuania sp. MTN3-11
GAGCGACCTCAAAGACGGCGCCGCCCTTCGGCGCCAGATCGAAAGCGAATTGCGCGACGTCGTCGATAACGACGAGCTGGCGATGTATTACCAACCCATCGTCAATGCGGACACGCACGAAGTATCCAGCTTCGAAGCGCTGATGCGCTGGGAGCATCCCGACCGGGGACTGGTCCCCCCCTCGCAGTTCATTCCCATCGCCGAAGACATCAACATGATCAGGCCGCTGGGCGAATGGGCCCTGCATCAGGTCTGCAAGGAGGCTGCAGAATGGCCTGTGCCTCTGGGTGTCGCGATCAATGTCTCCGCACTCCAGTTCGTGCAGGAAGACTTTCCGGCTATCGTCGGCAAGGCGCTGAAGGAGACCGGGATCGATCCGAGACGTCTCGTGCTCGAAATCACCGAGAGTGTCTTCTTGGGGGACACGGGGCGAGCGCAGCATACGTTCGAAGAACTGAAGGCGCTCGGGGTCAAGCTGGCGCTCGACGATTTCGGCACGGGATATTCCTCGCTCAGCTATCTGCAGACAGCCCCGTTCGACAAGATCAAGATCGATCAGGGCTTCGTCCGCGGTGCCACCGAGACCGGCAACAACAACGCGGCGATCATGAGCGCGATCGTCGGTCTGGCGAATGCTCTCGACATGAGCACGGTGGCCGAAGGCGTGGAGACCAAGGACGAACTGGATCTGGTGACGGAGCGTGGCGCCAGTCACATCCAGGGCTTCATCTTCGCTGCCGCCATGCCGCAGGCCGAAGTCGTCGCCAAGTTGCAGAGCGGCGAACTGAAATACGAACCGCGGGGACCGGAAAAATATCGTGCCGATCGGCGAACGATGTTCCGCCGGATCGGGGTCATCCACGGGGATCATCGCTACAGGGCCGTGATGCGCAATCTGTCCAAGACGGGGGCGATGATCGAGGGTCTGGCCGATGTGCCAGAGGGAACGGAGTTCGTTCTAGACCTGGGAGGCGGGCAGCTGGCGATCTGTACCGTCCGCCGCTCGCAGGGGACCGTCCAAGGAGTCGAATTCGAAACGCCTCTGATCAGCGATGGGGCGGACGGGCTCTGCACCCGCCACCGGGTGTCTCCCTATGAGATCGAGGCCGCGGGCCGACCGCTTGCTGCTTTGCCCCACGATGCCTACAGTCTGCTGCGCGACGATGCCGCGGCTCCGAAATCGAACCGTCGCTTCATCGAGGTGGACGTCGGCGCACCGTGGGCCATTGCCGGAACCGGTCGGAAGGCGGCATAGCGCGCTCCATTAGCGCAAAGCTAACCATTCGCTCCTAAGCCGCAGCATACCGGTCAAAGCGGAGGGGTTCGCGATGGGGGCAATGCCCTTCTCTGAGTTTTTCAAGGCACGGCGGGACGGCTCGAACACCCCGGAGGCCGAAACCACCCGAGCCCCTGTCATCGATCGTGCCGCCAAGACCGCGATCGTCCAGGAGCTCGAAACCGCGGCGGTAACATGGTTCTGGGCGACCGACGTTCACGGCCATGTCGTCTATCTCAGCCCGGCGATCGAGGCTCTGGTCGAACGTGCCAAACCCGATGGATCGGGAATGCCGCTCCAGGAACTTCTCAAGCCTGTTCAGAGCGACGGCGACTCGAGATCGCTGGGGCTGCGCTTGCGGAGCCACAAGTCCTTCCAGGGCCTGATCGTGGAGCTTGCCGGGGACAAGGGCGATCTGGTAATGAAGTTGTCCGGTCGTCCGCTGTTTGACGATGCCGGTGAATTCGCCGGTTTCCGCGGCAGTGCGATCGACATCACCGATGCGTTCCGCGCCGAGGAAGAAGCCGCGCGCCTGGCACAATTCGATTCCCTCACCGGCCTCGCCAACCGGCACCGGATGGAACACCGGATCGGTTCCACCCTGCAGGCCTTTCGCAATGCGAAGCGCAATTGTGCCTTGCTGATGCTCGATCTCGATCGCTTCAAGGCAGTGAACGATACGCTCGGCCATGCTGCCGGAGACCAGCTTCTCCAGCAGGTCGCCGAGCGACTGAAAGCGGCCATCAACGGTCGCGGCGAGATCGGCAGGCTGGGGGGAGACGAGTTCCAGGTTCTGATTCCGGACATGGATGATCGCGGAGAGCTGGGCGCCATCGCCAAGCGCGTGATCCAGATGCTCTCGCAACCCTATTCGGTCGAAGAGGGGCGTTGCACCATCGGCTGCTCTGTGGGCATCGCCATTGCGCCTTACGACGGTATCGAGCGCGACGAGCTGACCCGCGCCGCCGACCTTGCGCTCTATGCTTCGAAGAACGGCGGTCGCGGTCAGTTCCGATTCTACGCCTCGGATCTGGAGCATGAAGCGCAATTGCGAAAGCGCATGGAACAGGACCTGTCCGACGCGATCGAGGCAGGGCATTTCCGGCTCGAGTACCAGCCGCTGGTCGAACTGAGCGGAAACCGAGTCATTGCACTCGAAGCGCAATATTGCTGGAAAGACGAGGAACGCGGCCGAGTGGATGCCGCAACCTTTCTCCCGGTGGCCGAAGGAAGCCGGTTGATCGTGCCGATCGGTGAATGGGGCCTCAGGACTGCCTGCACCGATGCACGGAACTGGCCGGATTCCGTACGCCTGGCGATGAAGGTGTCGGCTGTACAGTTCGGGTCCAACGGCTTTGCCGGCATGGTGATGTCGATCCTCGAGGAGACCGGGCTCGAACCGCGCCGGCTTGAACTGCTTATCGACGAGGCTGTGCTCCAGGGCGATCCCGCCGCGATCGACAAAACCATGGCAGAGCTGTTCAAGGCGGACGTAAGACTTTCGCTGGATCGCTTCGGCACCGGTTTCACCTCGCTCGCCTACCTCCGCCGCGCGCCGTTCGCCGGTCTGCGGATCGGCGCCAATTTCTTCGAGCCGACGGTGGGCGACGAGCACGGCGACATGGAAATGGTCGGCGCGATCGTTTCGCTCGCGCGGGCGATGGCGATGGAAACCTACGCCAGCGGAGTTCATGCTCTTTCGTTGCTCGAAAAGCTCAAGACGCACGGCGTCGGCACGATCCAGGGTCATGTCTTTTCGCAACCCCTTTCCTCGACCGAGGTCGCAACCGCCATCACCGGCGGCGAGTGGACGATCGCACCGACCGATTCGGGCAATCAGCGTGCCGGTCGACGCACCGTGTTCCGCAGGATCGGGCTCATTCACGAGGATCACTATTACGACGTCACCCTGCGCAACCTTTCGCGCTCGGGGGCCATGATCCAAGGTATCGAGGGTGTCTCGGCCGGGACGCAATTCGTGCTCGATTTCGGAGGGGGGCAGCTCGCAGTATGCACCGTCCGGCGGGCGATGGACGACACGCAGGGTGTCGAATTCGAGCACGAATTGGTCGACGACGGCGCGGGAGGCCTGTGCACCCGCCACCGCGTGAGCCCCTATGCGCTTGCCGCTGCCGGCGCGCCGCTCGCGGCTCTCCCGGCGGGGCGCTACGCCATGGATCGCGAGAACACCGGCCACCCGCAGACCTACCCGCAATTCAAGCTGTCCAGCAACGCACCGGTGCAGGTGGGACCGAACCCGTGACGGCGCTGGCCGATAAACGCCCTCGGTGTTCGCGCACCTGCTGACAGCCCTGAAAACCGCATGTATGGGCGCGGCGATGACCGAACTGTCCCATATCCGCAATTTCTCCATCATTGCCCACATCGACCACGGCAAATCGACGCTGGCGGATCGGTTGATCCAGCTTTGCGGGGGGCTGAGCGATCGCGAGATGTCCGAGCAAGTGCTTGATAACATGGACATCGAGAAGGAGCGCGGGATCACCATCAAGGCGCAGACCGTGCGCCTTTCCTACACTGCGAAGGACGGCGAGACCTACGAGCTCAACCTCATGGACACGCCCGGCCATGTCGATTTCGCCTACGAGGTCTCCCGCTCCCTCGCCGCCTGCGAGGGCGCGTTGCTGGTCGTCGACGCCGCGCAAGGGGTCGAGGCGCAGACGCTCGCCAACGTCTACCAGTCGATCGAGCACGACCACGAGATCGTCCCCGTCATCAACAAGATCGACCTCCCCGCCGCCGAACCCGAGCGCGTCGCGGAAGAGATCGAGGAGATCGTCGGCATCGAGGCGACCGGCCCCTGGCAGGAGGGCGGGGCGGTCCTCACCAGCGCCAAGTCCGGCATCGGGGTCGAGGACGTGCTCGAGGCGCTCGTCGCCCGCATCCCCCCGCCCAGGGGCGACCGCGCCGCCCCGCTCAAGGCCATGCTGGTCGACAGCTGGTACGACCCCTATCTCGGCGTGGTCATCCTCGTGCGCGTGATCGACGGATTCCTGCACAAGGGCCTCCAGGTCAAGTTCATGCAAGGGGGCACCCAGCACCTCGTCGACCGGGTCGGCGCCTTCACCCCCAAGCGCGTCGACCTGCCGGAGATCGGGCCGGGCGAGATCGGCTTCATCACCGCGCAGATCAAGGAGGTGGAGCAGGCCCGCGTCGGCGACACCATCACCACGGTCAAGAACGGCGCGCCCGCCCCGCTCAAGGGCTATAAGGAAGTCCAGCCCGTGGTCTTCTGCGGCCTCTTCCCGGTCGACGCGGCGGATTTCGAGAAGCTGCGCGAGAGCATCGGCAAGCTCAGGCTCAACGATGCGAGCTTCAGCTACGAGATGGAGAGCAGCGCAGCCCTCGGCTTCGGCTTCCGCGCCGGCTTTCTCGGCCTGCTGCACCTCGAGATCATCCAGGAGCGCCTGAGCCGCGAATACGATCTCGACCTCATCACCACCGCGCCCTCGGTGGTCTACCGCGTCCACCTCGCGCACACCAAGACCGAGGATGCCAAGGTCGTCGACATCCACAACCCCGCCGACTGGCCCGACGTCAACCGGATCGACATGGTGGAGGAGCCGTGGATCAAGGCGGTGATCTACACGCCCGACGACTATCTCGGCCCGATCCTCAAGCTGTGTCAGGATCGCCGCGGCATCCAGACCGACCTCACCTACGTGGGCGGCCGCGCGCAGGTGAGCTACGAGCTGCCGCTGAACGAGGTGGTGTTCGATTTCTACGACCGGCTGAAGAGCATCAGCCGCGGCTATGCCAGCTTCGACTACGAACAGATCGGCCTGCGCGAAGGCGACCTGGTGCTGATGAACATCCTGGTCAACAACGAGCCGGTCGACGCGCTGTCGCTGATCGTCCATCGCGCGGTGGCGGAGGAGCGCGGCCGCGGCATGTGCGAGCGCCTCAAGGACCTCATCCCGCGCCACCTGTTCAAGATCCCCATCCAGGCCGCGATCGGCGGCAAGATCATCGCGAGGGAAACGATCGCCGCGCTGCGCAAGGACGTGACGGCGAAGTGCTACGGCGGGGATATCACGCGCAAGAAGAAGCTGCTGGAGAAGCAGAAGAAGGGCAAAGCGCGGATGCGGGAGTATGGGAACGTGAGTATTCCGCAGGAGGCGTTTATCGCGGCGCTGCGGATGGGCGAGGAGTGACTAGTGATCGGGATTGCGGAGCAAGCGCGAAACAAGGTCACTCAAGTCCCTAGCTCGCCTCGATTGTCTTAGCCCTAATTCGTTCTTGATAACGATGAGTTCGCCGAAGTCGAATTCGTGCGCTTTGGCGTGTGCTTCGAGTTGGTCGATTGACCAATGCTGAAGTGGCCTCCCTACCTTGCCTCCACTGCGTTTCATGGCGAATCCCACTTGCTCCTATCAAGTGTCGCCATTGCATCGGTGACGGCGTTGGTTTCCACGCTTACGCGCACGACCTTGGCGAGCAGGTCGATCATGCTCTCCTTGTAATCGGCGAAGCGATAGGTGTTGAACTTGGCGGCAATCGTCGGGTCGCGCGGTTTCTTTTCCTTGTGCTGGTCGAGCACCCAGTCGATCGCGCTGCGATTGCCGAGGCGATAGTCCCACGCGCCTGCCGGAATGCCGGTGATCTGCGTATCCTCGTCCACAACCACGCTGCCCGTCTCGGCCCCTTCGGCGAGGACGGACTTGAGCTTGGGCCTGGGATGCGACCCCTCGGCGCGCTTGGGATTGGGCGTCTCGACCCGCTCCAGCGGATACGGATCGACCTCCTCGTAATCGATGTGCAGGTCGAGCAGTTTCTCCCCCCACTCCACCCATTGGACAAAGTCAGGGTAGAAGGGGATGCGCGGAAACTCGCGCTTGAGGTTCAGCGCGTATTTCTCGCGATAGACCGGATCGTGGAGGATGGCGTAGCAATAAGCGAAGATCGCGTCCTTGGTGACGCCTGCTTTCTTGCCGTAGTGCCTGGTGAACCGATTCAGCGCCCAGTCGGTGATGTTGTCGATGCGCTCGCCGGATTTGGTATAGCGGTAGCGGGCAATCCCTTGATTGGGATCCAACGACATAAGCGAGTAGGCGGGAGTTATATCAGTCCCGATCGCAGCGAAATCTAGCCGATTCCCACACAAGAACGCGATGCACCTGTTGCGAGAGCCTGCGTCCGGCCAAAATTCGCGGTTTCGATAAGGCATTTCGTTTAGAGCTGAGGAGAAATACAGCCATCTCGCCTGGAAAGGGCGATAAAGCGACCTTCGCAGTCGGTCACTCGAAAAGCGCAGGCTGGTCCCAGCTACCAAATTGTTCTTGAGCGCTCGCGTCAACTTAATCTCGGTCTCGCCAATAGCGTCGCGACGCCTATTTTTGGGCAGGTCCGCAAGGCGTGTTCTGATTCCCTGATATCTTTCAAGGAAATACGGAAGGCGCTCTTCCAAGTCGGCCTTCTCGCGAGCATACACCCATTCGTCGCGGGCAGTAACGACTCCAAGGGAGAACAACTTGAAGATAGCTCGCTCCGCACGCCCGGTAACGTCAGATTTAGTTTTCTTGTCAGCGATAGGAAGAAAATCGTCCCATTCGCTCGGGGCTATTTGGTTCAGCCACGTGCCTTTGTCATTTGGTTTGATTGTTTGGGTGGCGAGTTCATCAATTCGATTTCGACCAAGCCACGAAAGCTTATCTTCTGCGTGCTCTTCTTCCGGCCGACGAACATATTTCAGCTCTGAACCACCTCTGACCTTGTTTCTAACGAGAAACATTATCGCGACCCCCGTCTGGATCGCAAATACATTGTGGGTTGGCCCCGAAAGGCTGGGATTGGCTCTTACGTCGCCGCCTAAATCGACAATACGAATATCATCGAAGTTTGAGGCCACCACTTTGCGGAATCCGTCAAAGGTTCGACTTTCGATGAAGCTTCTATTTGTAATGAAGGCGATAATGCCCTCGTCACCAAGCCGGTCACTCGCCCAGCGGTAAAATCGAGAATACATATCGTAGAGCTTGGTCTTCTGCGCCGTACTTTCTTTGATATAGGTGCGCTTTATCCGGTCATCGATATGCGGATAGGTCCGGTTTTTGTTATTCTCGCGCTCATTCTGCTGGTTCGCGTTGTAAGGCGGATTGCCGATAATTACGCTGATCTTGCGCCGGTTCTGCCGCTTCACGCGCTCGATATTCTCGTCGCTCAGACCGCCCAACAAGTCGAACTGGTGTCCCGAATGGATGCCTAGTCCATCCACATTGTCGAGCGTATCGACCAGGCACAGCCCCTCAAACTCTGCGAACTGGCCGGTGATCGCCTGATAGGTCGCCTCGATGTTCAGGTTGGCGACGTATTAGGGCAGGATCGCCACCTCGTTGGCGTGCAGTTCCTCCTTGTATTTCTGCCGGAGCTTGTCCGGCTGGCCGCGGAAATATTCGAGCAGTTCGACGATATAGGTGCCGGTGCCCGTCGCCGGGTCGAGGATTTCGACGCCGGGATCGACGAGGTTCTTGCCGAAGTGCTTTTCGCACAGCCAGTCCGCGCTGCGGATCATGAAGCGGACGATTTCTCCCGGCGTGTAGACCACGCCCAGCCGGTCGGCAGCCTTGGGGTTATAGACCTTGTAGAAATTCTCGTAGAGCGATTTCAGGAAGTTCTGCTTTTCCGAGTGGCTTTGGATCAGGTGCGCGGTTTCCTCGATCCCCGTGTAATAGGGCCGCAGCGCCTGTAGTAGCGAACGCCGATCGCCATATTCGAATAGCTTCTTGTCGAGGGTGTCGAGCCGCTTCGCAATATTGTTGTCGTGGTGGTAATCGCGCATGTCGAACACGCGGTTGAAGATGTCCGCCGTCAGGATGTGCTGAATCAGCATTTCGGTGACGTCGGCCCGCTCCAGCGCGGGGTTGATCGTCTCCTTGACTTGCTTGAGGAAAGCCTCTTCCGCTGCTGCGAAATCCGTGCTGGCATCGCGCTTCTCGCGAATGCGGCTGCGCAGCGCATCGAGGATCGCGGGCAGGTCCTCGGCGAACTTGGCGATCGCCTTGCGGAAATCGCGGATCGCCTGCTGTTCGTAAGCGAAGAACCTCGTCAGCAAATCATAGAGCTGATCCGTATCGGCCATGTCGGCCTCGGCCACACGGTTGCGGTCCTGGATCAGGATTGCGCGCTTGGTATCCTCATAGATGATGTTCGTGCGCGGGTAGCCCTTGGCTTCCTTCTTGCGAATTTCTTCCTCTAGATCGTCGCGAGTGTCTTTAGCCTCCCAGTAGCCGAAAGGCACACGGATATCGTAAACTAGCGCGCCATCGACCCAGATCGTGTTGCCCTTGGGGGTGACGATCTTGTGTTCGGACAGATAGGTGAGGTCGTGGGATCGGCCCCAGCTCTTGAGCAAGGTCTGGAACGCATCGCGCACCGTGCCTTCGTTCACGGTGCCGCCGACCTTAATAATCCGGTCTAACTCACTGCGATATTCGTTGATTAACTGCCGGCTCATCCATCCTCCATACGGGAAAGCCTTCGGCTAATCGGCGCAAATGGCAACGCATTTTTATTATCTGCCTTTGTCCCCTCAGACGTCCTTCTCCTCCCCCTCCTCGAACTCACCCAACTCATCCTCCTCCCCGCCATACAGATCCACCAGCTCCCCCACCGCGGCCCAGTCCCTCTCCTCGCCGACCGCCACGAAATCCGCGCCGACATCGCCATCCGGCGGGCCGTCCTCCTCGGCGCGTTTGGCTTCGGCGATGCGGGCGAGGTCGGCCTGCATCGCCTCGATCTCGGCCAGCGTCATGTCCACGGGGTCGAAGTGCTCGACCATCGCGGCGTTCATGTCGTCCTTCTCGGCCTTGGAGAGCGCGGGGATGGTGTAGCTTGCGGGATTGAAGTTTCTTATCTGTCCTACCGCTTCGCTGCTTGAGGACCCGCTCAGCCTGTCCGCGCCGCTGTCGAAATAGCTGGCGGAATAGCGGCGGCCGTCGGGCGCGCGGGCGTTCATCCTGAGGCAGAACATCAGCAGCCGGTCGTTCTTGATGCGGCGAAAGCCCTTCAGCTTGCCGGCGACGAAGACGGGGGAGAGCTGGCCGTTCAGCGCGCGGTCGAAGGCCTCGTCGCGCAGGCGCGTCACCCCCATGTCGATCGCCGCCTCCCACGCGCGGCGGAAGCTCTCAGCGCCCGGGCGGCGGCGCAGGTAATAGGCGCCCTCGGGGCTCATGTTGACGTGGCGCGCGGCGCGGCTGACGCTGCCGGTGTCGGCCAGCGCGGCGATGAAGGCGCGCTGGCGCGCCGGGGTCCAGCCGTCGTGGCGGGGCTTGACCTGGACGGTCTCGAAGGCGGGTAGATCGTCGCGGGCGACGGGGGTGCGGATTTCGGTGGGGTCCTTGCGGCGGGTCATCGCGTGTCTCCTGAGGCGAACCGGCCAGGATCAAGCACATCGGGGGGCCTGTAGGAAACCGCGCGCTTTCAAGCTTTTCTTAACCGCACGCTCATAAGGCACAGGCGGGGGGAACCGGCGCATCCGGCATCGGCCGCCTCCAGGCTTGGAAAGTTTCGCGTCTATGGCATTCCTGCGTCGGCTGATCGCCCGCCTGCTGAAGGACAACCGGGGCAACGTGCTCGCCATCGTCGGCGCGGGGCTGGTGCCGCTTGCCATCATGATCGGCAGCGGCGTCGACATCAGCCGCGCCTACATGGCCAAGAGCAAGATGCAGAGCGCCTGCGACGCCGCCTCACTCGCCGCGCGCCGGGTGATGCGCAACAATGCGCTGACCACCGAGGTGGAGACGACCGGGCGCGAATTCTTCGGCTTCAACTATCCGCAGGGGCTCTACGGCTCGCAGAACTTCACGCCCACGGTGACGCAACCTTCGCCGGGGATCGTGCGGGTGACCGCGTCGACCCGGATGCCGACCTCGGTGATGCAGCTGTTCGGCTACACCACCCTGCCGGTGGCGGTGACCTGCGACGCCTCGCTCAACTTCGTCAACACGGACATCGTGCTGGTGCTCGACGTCACCGGATCGATGGCCGACACCGCCGGCGGATCGGTCAAGATCGAAGCGCTGCGCGACGCGGTGATGGCGCTCTACGACGAACTGGCGCCGGTCCAGGCGCAGCTGCGCGCGCAGGGCCTGCGGCTGCGCTACGGTATCGTGCCCTATTCGAGCACGGTGAACGTCGGACGGCTGATCTATGCCCAGAACGCATCCTACATGCGCAACACGACCACCGTCCCCTCGCGCGTCGCGAATTTCGACGATGCGGTCTACACCGCGAACTCGCCGACGCGGGACGGCGGCGACTGGGAAGTCTACCGGGACACGCTCAGCAACAGCCAGTGCCAAAGCTATGTCGGCGCAAGCAACGACAGCGGCGGCGGCCCCGCGCCCAATCCCACTTATCGCTACATCTACCGGGGCACCTCCTCCAGCAACTCGTACAACCAGTCGCAGAACTGGGGCTGGTCCGGGGCGTCGGATACCGGGGGCACTTACCGCAGCTGCCGCCGCTGGCGGATCGTCGAGACGACGACCTACGAGACCAGCTACGAATTCGACGACTGGACCTACCAGCAGGAAGAATACGACGTCTCGAACTACATCCAGCCTGCCGGCAGCATGCTCTTCGCCACCAGCGCGAATGGCACCGTCCCCGTGCGCGGCAGCTACAACGCCCAGGAACTGGCCGCCGCGGGCACGGGTACCAGCACTTCGTCGGCGATCTGGAACGGCTGCATCGAGGAGCGCGACACGACCACCTCGATCAACGGCGGCACCAGCCTGGCAATCCCCAATGATGCGCTGGATCTCAACATCAACCGGATCCCGAATTCGGATGCGTCGCGCTGGCGGCCGATGGTGCCGCATGTGATCTTCGAGCGCAACGCGGGCTCGACCACCATGAACACCAACGATGGTTCGACCAACACCAGCGGCTGGATCATGAACAATTCCTACAGCTCCGGTTACTGGGCCTGCCCCAGCGAGGCGCGCCGGCTTGCCGAGTGGGAGCGTTCCGCTCTCAACACCTATGTCCAGAACCTCGAGACGGTCGGTGGCACCTATCACGACATCGGCATGATCTGGGGCGCGCGGTTCATCTCGACCGGTGGCATCTTCTCCGACGGCTGCGAATTCTTCAACAACATGCCGTGCAACCGCCATGTAATCTTCATGACCGACGGGGCGCAGACCGCCTATTGCAATGTCTACGGGGCCTACGGCCTCGAACGCAACGACATGCGGGTCATGGGCTCGACGAACTGCACGTCGGACTCACAGACCAACGGCACCACCCAGGCTCTCCTTTCGCGTCACGAGCAGCGTTTCCGCATGGCTTGCAACGCGACCAGGAACCTTGGTGCCTCGGTCTGGGTGATCGGCTTCGATACGGCGCTGAACGACAATCTCAGGGGCTGCGCGAGCAATCCGAGCCAGGCCGACACGGCGGAGAACAGGGCCGCCCTCATCGCCCGGTTTCGCGAGATCGGAAACCAGATCGGTGCACTGAGGCTGACGCGATGAACCGGCGTTTCATCCGGAAACTTGCGGTCGAGGAAACCGGTGCGGCGATCCCCGAGTTCGGCTTCGTCCTCCTGCCGTTGCTGCTGTTCCTCATGGGCGGACTGGACCTGGGTTATCAGGCCTATCTGCGTTCGGTGGTGCAGGGCGCGCTGAACGACATTGCGCGTACCGGATCGCTCGAGGGGCCCACCATCGATTGCCCCGGCGCCCAGCTCGAGGACAGGGTGCGCTGCGCCATCGAAGCGCGGTCCAACATCATCGCGCGCAACGCGACCTACACCATCAGCATGACGAACTTCTTCGACTATTCGACGATCGGTCGCAGCGAGCGGCTGGTCACCGATCACAATGGCAACGGTGCCTACAACGCCGGCGACTGCTTCGTGGACCTGAACGAGAACGGTTCTTTCGATGCCAGCGCGGGCCGTACGGGTATCGGCGGTGCCGACGACGTCGTGTTCTACCGCGTAACCGTGAGCATGCCGCGCATGTTCCCGATCCACAAGCTGATCAACACCACGCCGAATTACCGGATCGAAGCCACCACCGCCGTGCGCAACCAGCCCTACGCTTCGCAGCGCCAGCCCCCGACGATCTGCGTATGATCAGGAAACGCACATCCCGGCGTTCGCGCCTCATGCGCCGCCTGCTGCGTTCTTCCAGCGGGCTGGCAATGGTGGAGTTCGCCTTCGCGTTGCCGATCTTCGTGGCCTTGCTGTTCGGCGGGCTGGAAGTGATCAACCTGGTGATGGCCCACATGCGCGTCAGCCAGATCGCGATCACCGTGGCGGACAATGCCGGGCGCGTGCGACAGGGCATCGACGAGGCCGACATATACGAGACCTTCGCCGGTGCCGATCAGATGGGCAACATGATAAATTTCGCCCAGAACGGTAGGATCGTCCTGTCTTCACTCGAGCCGAACCGGCAGAGCGGCGGCAATGCCGGGCAGATGATCAACTGGCAGCGCTGCTACGGATCGATGAACGTGGCCCCTTCCTACGGTCGCCAGGGGCAGGGCCGGACGAACAGCAGCCTCGCAGCGGGCATGGGCCCGGCCGGCCAGAGGATTCGAGCGGCGGATGGGACCGCGGTGATGTTCGTGGAGGTCACCTATCGCTATACGCCGACCCTGGTGCCGAGCATCGTCAACAACGGTCTAACCATGCGTTACGAAAGCGCGTTCAACGTGCGCGAGCGGACCAACCAGGACATCACGAATACCCAGAATCTTGCCGTCAATTCCTGCTGACGATCCGACTGGTAGCGAAAGCCCGCGAAGATGAACACGAAACTGGCGCTGATGATGTCCCTGGTCGTCCTGGCGATCGTCGCCCTGGTGATGGACAGCGACGGTGCGGTGGGCCGCCTTGCCAGCGACGGCGAACCTGGCGAACCGGCTCTGGTCGAGAATTCCCCTCGGGGAGAGGCAGGCAACGCCGAACCGGTGTTCGGGGCCTATGTTGCCGATCCTTCCGAAGCCGGCGCTTTCAAGGACACGGCCTCGGCTCCCTCGATCCCCGTCTACGAATATCGAGACGTGCATATCGAGGTCCCGCAACAGGTCGTCGATCCGGCCGTCGCCGCGGCCAGCGAGATACGCTGACCGGCGGGGTCCGGGTTTCACTTGGCGTTCACCCGCCCGGGGGCTATAGGCCGGGCCATGAACGTTTCCCCCGTTTCGCGCACGCTGCGCGCCGCCGTGATCGCCACCGCCGCCCTCGCCATCGCCGGTTGCGGCGGTGGTGCCGGGGGCCGCCCGTCCGACACCGCCTATGTCGCCCGCGATGTCGAATCGCTTTACAGTGAGGCGAAGACGCGGCTCGATCTCGGTCATTCGCAGCTGGCCGCGGCGCTGTTCGACGAGGTCGAGCGCCAACACCCCTATTCGCCCTGGGCGCGCCGCGCCCAGTTGATGAGCGCCTTCAGCTATTACGTCGGTCAGGATTACAACAAGGCGATCGCCTCGGCGAGCCGCTTCCTGTCGATCCATCCGGGCAACAAGGATGCGCCCTACGCCTATTATCTCATCGCGCTTTCCTATTACGAGCAGATCAGCGACGTCACGCGCGATCAGCAGATCACCGAACAGGCGCTGGTCGCGCTGCGCGAGGTGGAACGGCGTTTCCCCGCGAGCCAATACGCCAGCGACGCGCGACTGAAGATCGATCTGGTGCAGGACCATCTCGCCGGCAAGGAGATGGAGATCGGCCGTTTCTACCAGCGCAGCGGCAACTGGATCGCAGCGCAGATCCGTTTCCAGAACGTCGTGGACAATTTCCAGACCACCAGCCACGCCGCAGAAGCGCTCTATCGCCTGACCGAAAGCAGCCTGGCGCTGGGCATCCCGTCCGAGGCACGGAAATACGCTGCGGTGCTGGGCGCGAACTATCCGGGCAACGAATGGTACGACAAGGCCTACGATCTGGTCCAGGAGCACGCTGCCGGGACCACCGCGAGCTAGCTGTTCGCAAGCCTCGCATGCGAGGTGACGCGCCCATCGCGGTCGATTAAGCAGTCCGGGATGCTGACCAGGCTGTCCATCCGCAACATCGTCCTGATCGAGGAACTCGATCTCGAATTCGCGCGCGGGCTCGGTGTGCTCACCGGCGAGACCGGGGCTGGCAAATCGATCCTTCTCGACGCGTTGGGTCTGGTGCTCGGCAACCGCGCCGACAGCGCGCTGGTTCGCGGCGGGGCGGACAAGGCGAGCGTCACCGGCAGTTTCGAATTCGCTGCCTTGCCCGAAGCGGTCGGGGAAGCGCTGGATGATGCCGGCGTCGAGATCGAGGCGGGCGAGCCGCTGCTGATCCGTCGACAACTGAAGGCCGACGGAGGATCGAGGGCCTGGATCAACGATCAACCGGTGGGCGTGGCGCTGCTGCGCGAACTTTCGCCCCACCTGGTCGAACTGCACGGGCAGCACGACGACCGCGGACTGGTCAATCCGCGCGGCCACCGCGAGCTTCTCGACCGGTATGCGGGGGCTGACCGTGCGGTGGTGGCCGATGCCTGGCGGGAATGGCGCACGGCCGAGGAGCGGCTTGCCGAAGCGCAGGAAACGCTGGAGGCGGCCAAGGCCGATCAGGACCTGTTGCTTGCGCATCTGGCCGAACTCACTGCGCTGGAGCCGCAGGCGGGCGAGGAGCTGCGTCTCGCCGAAGCACGCGCTGCGATGCAGAAGGGCGAGAAGCTCTCGGGCGATCTCGAGGAACTGCGACATCTTTGGGAAGGGTCGGATTCGCCGCTGGCGGCGCTGCGCGTGGCGGCGCGGCGCCTCGACCGGATCGCGTCCGAACATCCGCTGTTGGCCGATGCGCTGGCGAGCCTCGACCGCGCGGTGATCGAGGCGGGAGAGGCGGAAGAGAAATTGCAGGGCGCCGCCGAGGCGCTGGTGCACGATCCTGCCGCGCTCGACGCGGCCGAGACGCGGCTGTTCGAACTGCGGGCGCTGGCTCGCAAGCATCGCTGCGAGGTCGACGAGCTACCCGAGAAGATGCGCGAATTCCGCGCGGCACTGGAAAGCATCGAGGGTGGGGAAGCGCAGTTCGACGCGCTTCAGGACGCGGCGAAGGCAGCGCGTGCAACATACGAAGCGCGGGCGCGGGCACTTCACGACCTGCGCTTGGCTGCGGCAAGGCGGCTCGACGGGGCGGTGGCCGCCGAACTCGCGCCGCTCAAGCTCGACGCGGCGAGCTTTCGCACCGATGTCGTCGAACTGCCCGAGGAACGGTGGGGACAGCATGGCATCGATTCCGCGGAATTCCTCATATCCACCAATCCCGGGGCCGATTTAGCCCCACTCGCCAAGATCGCCAGCGGTGGGGAATTGTCGCGCTTCATCCTGGCGCTGAAGGTCGCGCTGGCGGAGAAGGGCGGGGCGGCAACGGTGATCTTCGACGAGATCGACCGCGGCGTCGGCGGCGCGGTGGCCAGCGCGATCGGCGAGCGGCTGGCGCGGCTTGCCGACGGGGGACAGTTGCTGGCGGTGACCCACAGCCCGCAGGTCGCCGCGCGCGGCAGACGGCATTACCTGATCGCCAAGAGCAGCCAGGGTACGGTGACCCGCACCAGCGTCGCCCTGCTCGACGATGTCGGCCGGCAGGAGGAGATCGCCCGGATGCTGTCGGGAGCCGAGGTGACGCCCGAAGCGCGGGCGCAGGCGGACCGGTTGCTGGAAGGCGTATAGGCTGTGAGCGAGTTAACCGAGGCCGAGGCCGCGAACGAACTCATGCGGCTGGCGAAAGCGATCGCGAAGCACAACCGGCTCTATCATGCCGAGGACGCGCCCGAGATAACCGATCAGGAATATGATGCGCTGGTGAAGCGCAATGCCGAGCTGGAGGCGGCGTTTCCGCACCTGGTGCGCTCGGATTCGCCATCGCAAGACGTCGGGCACGCGGTCGCCGCCTCGCCGCTGTCTAAGGTGACGCATGCGGTGCGGATGATGAGCCTCGACAACGCGTTTTCTGCCGAGGAGGTGCACGAATGGGTGGCGCGGGTGCGGCGGTTCCTAGCCCTGCATGAGAAGGCTCCGCTGGGCTTCACCGCGGAGGACAAGATCGACGGACTGTCTTGCTCGCTGCGCTACGAGAACGGCGCGCTGGTCCGCGCCGCGACCCGGGGTGACGGGCAGGTGGGCGAGGACGTGACCGCGAACGTCGCGCATGTCGCGGACATTCCGCAACAGCTTGCCGGGTCGGTGCCGGACGTGTTCGAGGTGCGTGGCGAAATCTACATGGCGAAGGAGGATTTTGCTGCACTCAATGCTGCGCAGCAAAAGGGTGGCGGCAAGCTCTTCGCCAATCCGCGCAACGCCGCCGCCGGGTCGCTCCGCCAGAAGGATGCCAGCGTCACCGCCGCGCGCCCGCTGAAGTTCTGGGCGCATGGCTGGGGCGCGGCGAGCGAGGTGCCGGGCGCAACGCAGGAGGAGGTCGTCCGCCGGATCGAGGAATGGGGACTGCCGGTCTCGCCGCAGTTCCGGCGCGTGGACGATGCCGAGGGTCTGCTCGCCCATTACGAAACCATCGCCGCCGCGCGGCCCGATTTGCCGTACGAGATTGACGGCGTCGTCTACAAGGTCGACCGGCTCGACTACCAGCAGCGGCTCGGCGCAGTGGGCAAGGCGCCGCGCTGGGCGCTGGCGCACAAATTCCCCGCCGAACGCGCCGAGACGACGCTGGAGAGCATCGACATCCAGGTCGGCCGGACGGGCAAGCTGACCCCGGTCGGGCGGCTTGCGCCGGTGCTGGTGGGCGGTGTCACGGTGACTAACGTCACGCTCCACAACCGCGACGAGATCGCGCGGCTCGGCGTGCGGCCGGGCGACCGGGTGGTGGTACAGCGCGCGGGCGACGTGATCCCGCAGGTGGTCGAGAACCTCACTCGCGAGGAAAAGCGCCCGCCCTACAGGTTTCCCGATCACTGCCCCGAATGCGGCAGCGAGGCGGTGGCGGCGGAGGGCGAGGTCGATGTGCGTTGCACCGGCGGGCTGATCTGCCCGGCGCAGCGGACCGAAAGGCTGAAACATTTCGTCAGCCGCGGCGCACTCGATATCGACGGGCTGGGCGAAAAGACCATCGACCAGTTCTTCGCATTAGGCTGGCTCGAGAGCCCGGCCGACATCTTTCGCCTCAAGCAGCGCCGCGCGGACATCCTCGCGCTGGAGGGCTGGAAGGACAAGTCGGTGGAGAACCTGTTGGCAAGCATCGAGGCCCGGCGTGCGCCGGACGCGGCCCGGCTGCTGTTCGGACTCGGCATCCGCCATGTCGGCGCGGTGACGGCGCGCGATTTGATGAAGCATTTTCACGAATTGCCGGCGCTACGGAAGGCGGCGGAAAAGGCGCGGGCGGGCGACGGGGACGCCGCGGCCGAACTCACCGCGATCGACGGGATCGGCTCCGCCGTGGTCGAGGCGCTGGGGGACTTCTTCCACGAGGAACACAACCGGGATGTCTGGGACGACATCCTGTCCGAAGTCTCGCCACCGCGCTACGAGGTCGAGACGAAGGACAGCGCAGTCGCCGGCAAGACGGTGGTCTTCACCGGCAAGCTCGAAACCATGAGCCGCGACGAGGCCAAGGCGCAAGCCGAACGGCTCGGCGCCAAGGCCAGCGGGTCGGTCAGCGCGAAGACCGACCTCGTCGTCGCCGGGCCGGGCGCGGGCAGCAAGATCAAGAAGGCCGCCGAACTCGGCATCGAAACGATCGACGAAGCCGCCTGGGCCGCGATCGTGAACAGCGCCGGCTAGGCGGTCACCGCCTCGCCCGCTTTCTCGCGCCCGCGCTCGGTCACGCGGCGGAATTCGGCGCGGTATTTGGGGTGTTCGGTGCCCATCCAGCGGTCCCACCAGGTGAAATAGAGCCCGAAATTGGAGGCCCCGGCCTGATGGTGCAGATCGTGATGGGTGACCGTGTTCCACCAGCCCGTCCAGCGGTTGTCGACCCAGCCGCGCGGGTAGATCTCGGTGCCGCAATGGCCGATCACGTTGCGGATGATCATGTGCCACAGGAAAATGAATATGGCCCAGCCGACCCAGGCCTGGCCGAGGAGGCTGGTGACCAGCAGGAACAGCGGCACGAAGGCGGCTTCGGTCACCGCCTCCCAGCTCGAGAAGCTGTAAGCCGCCCAGGGCGTGGGTGTGCGCGACTTGTGGTGGTGGAGATGGGTGGCGCGGAACAGCCGCTTGAGGTGGAGGCCGCGGTGCATCCAGTAGAAATAGGCATCGTGCGCCAGGATCATGATGGCCGCGTGCAGCACCAGCTGCCAGGCGGCGAATTCATCCAGGGTGAGCTTGACGATCCCCGCCTCGCGCAGGACCAGCGTGCTGATGGTGGTGATCCCGAACACGAAGACCGTGCGCAAGGAGCTCAGCACCTCGCGGCTGTAGTCGGCCCGGCCGGCGCGGCGATCCTGGATGCGGCGGAAGGTCAGCCAGCGTCCGAACAGCCAGAGCACCAGCGTCATCCCGCCCGCCGCGATGAGGTAGCGCGACAGATCGAAATAGAGCACATGCATCATGTGCTGGGCGATCTTGTCGAACATCTCGGGCATTGCGGCGGCTCCTGTGCATTGACGTCTATCCCATCGCCGCGACGAATATAAGCAGGAAATTCTTGGAAACCTCGCCCCGCAAGCCCGTTGCCCACCCAGTGTCGCGCAGCCCGATCCTCATCCTCAGCCTGCTGATCGCCGCCGGTTTCTTCGTTCTCTCCGCCGCATTCGGCGGAGGCGAGATCGGGGGCGAGGATCCGGTGGTGGAGGAAGCGGAGAAGATCGTCGAGGACGATCCGCTGACCCCCGAGCAGGAAGCGCTCGACATCCGCCTCAGCGCCATCGGCGGTGCTTTCCCCGGCCATGTCGGGATCGCGGTGCGCGACATCGCCGACGATCGCAGCTTCCATTTCAACGGACTTGAATATTTTCCGCAGCAGAGCGTCAGCAAATTGTGGGTCGCACTCACCGCACTCGACCTGGTCGACCGGGGCGAACTCGATTTGGACGATACGGTTCGCATCCGTCCCCAGGACCTGACGCTGTTCCACCAGCCGCTCAGCGACATCGTCGCGGCGCGGGGGAGCTTCGTCACCGATTACGACGACCTGATGATGCGCGCGCTGACCCGCAGCGACAACACCGCCAACGACACGATCCTGCGCCGCGTCGGCGGGCCATCCGAAGTGCAGGACTTCCTCGAAGACAACGATCTGGAGAGCGTCCGCTTCGGCACCGACGAACGCAGCAAGCAAAGCGCCATCGCCGGGCTCGACTGGCAACAGGATTATTCCATTGACGATGCCTTCTTCGAGGCGCGCGAAGAGGTTCCTGTGGAGCGCCGCCGGCAGGCGTTCGAAGCCTATCTCGCCGATCCGATCGACGGGGCGAGCCCGGTCGGCATCGTCGCCGCTCTCGGCAAGCTGGCGCGCGGACGGCTGCTGTCGGACCAGTCGACCGCCTATATCCTCGGCGTGCTGGAACGGACCCGCAGCGGGCCCCGGCGGCTCAAGGGCGGGACTCCTCCGGGCTGGACGATGGCGCACAAGACCGGGACCGGACAATTCTTCGACGGCGAGCAATCGGGCTACAACGACATCGGTATCCTCACCGCCCCCGACGGTGCGCAATATGCGCTGGCGGTGATGATCGCCCGGACGCGCGCATCCTATGCGGAACGCATGGCGATGATGCAGGAAGTCACCCGCGCCGCGGCGGCCTATCACGAGGCGAAACTGTTGGCGGAGGAGTGATCGTCAGCCGACCGGTCTCGGCGCGGGCTCGTCGATCCATTTCATCACGCCGCCTGCGAAGGGCGTCCACAGCCCGATCTCGACCCGGCCTCGGCAAGCGTGTCGGCGGTCCACTGGTTGCAGGTGTTGGCGAGAGTGTATTTCCCCGCCGCGTCGTAATTCGCATCCTCGGGCATGAAACCGGCGTAGGTTCTCCGAGTTGCGCCCGGGGGGAGGGGCGGCAGCGTCCGCTCCACCCTGGCGACCAGCCGGCGGTATTCGGCGGGCCGCAGCCGCAGCGGGCGGTGGTTTTCGTCCGGCGCGGGTCGGACGTAATGGCCCACCCGCATCAGTCCCTCGCCGCCGGTGGTCGCGATCCTGAGCGCGGTGGCAAGCTTCAGATCGCTCCATGTCGGGGTCTCCAGAAAGACCTCTTTCTCGCCCCAGCCGATGGCGACATGGGTCGGGACCTGTCCGTCGCGCCGTGGCTGCGCGGCGGTGGGAAAGGTCTCGCGCCAGTCCTTCACCGGGCTGACGATCGGCAGGATCAACTCGGTGTGGATGCCGTTGGTGGCGACCATGATCTCTATGCCGTCGTCGGGCTCGGTCCAGTCGGCGTTGCGCGGGATCGCCGATCCGATCCATCCGGCAAGCAATGCCAGCGCGACGAGCGCGAAGGGTGCGGCGACGAAGCCGAGCCCCCAGCGCTGCCAGGGTTTCAGCCGGCGCGGCGCTTGCGCAGCCATAGGATCGACCAATCTCCCCTGACGTGGCGACGGGCGAGGCGGAACCCGGCCCGACGGTAGGCGCGGCGCACCGCGGGCTCCTGCGTTTCGAGCAATCCCGCGAGCAGCACGCTGCCGCCGGGTGCGACCACCTGCGCGAAATCCTGCGCCAGATCGATCAGCGGGCGGGCGAGGATGTTGGCGATCAGCAAATCGTAGGGCGCGCGCGCCTGGGTCAGCGGATGGTCGGTCCCCCCCGCCACCAGCATGGCCAGTTCGCCCCGGCGGGTGCCGAGCGCGATGCCGTTGAGCCGGGCGTTTTCCTCCACCACCGGCAGGCATACCGGGTCGTTGTCGGACGCGGTGGCGTAGGCGGCGGGCCAGAGATTCATGGCGGCGAAGGCGAGCAGGCCCGTCCCGGTGCCGATATCGGCGATGTCGCGCGCCGCGACTCCCTCCCGTCGCATGAGATCGAGCATGGCGAGGCAACCGGCGGTGGTCTCGTGGTGGCCGGTGCCGAAGGCCTGGCTCGCCGGGATTGCGAAATTCACGGCGGCGGGGGAGGGATCATGATCGGGGGTGTGGACATGGAACCGACCGGCACGGATCGGCTGGACGCGTTTCTGGCTCTCGACCAGCCAGTCGGTCTCGGGCAGTTTTTCGGCGGTGAATGTCGGTGCGGGCGTCTCGAACAGTGCCGCGATCGCCTCTTGATCGGCCTTGCGCGGGCGGCGTGGCATCCAGGCTTCGAACATCCATTCGTCCGGTCGCTGTTCCTCGATCTCCTGGCCGGAGACGGCAATGTCGGCGTCCCAGTCCTCCGCCTCCGCCTGCCGGTCGAGCGCCGCTTCTATCCGCGCGCGGTCCGCCGCGGCCGACAGCTTCCAGACCTCAGCGGACATAGCTCGCGCCGTTGGCGTCGAGAGTGGCGCCGGTCATGCTGGGCGGGGCGTCGAGCGCGCACCAGGCGATCATCGCGGCGATTTCCTCGGGTTCGGCGACCCGGCCGAGGGGAATGTCCGCGAGCAGGCCGTCGCCGCCCCGGCTCTGGAGATAGTCGCCGGCCATCGCGGTGTCGGTGAAGCCCGGCGTGATCGCGAAGCTGAGAATTCCCTCGCCGGCGTAGGCGCGGGCGATGGTCTTGTGCAGCGCCAGCATGCCGCCCTTGCTCGCCGCGTAGTGCCAGTGGTCCGGGCTATCGCCCCGGTGCCCGGCGCGACTGGCGACATGGACGATACGGCCGCCGACCCCCCGATCCTGCCAGTGCCGCACGGCGAAGCGCGAAAGCTGGGCTGCGGCGGTGAGGTTGATCCGCAGCGTATCCTCCCACGCGTCGAGCCATTGCATGTCCGACATCGCGATCGGATTGGCCGCGAACAGCCCGGCATTGTTGACCAGTACGTCAATGCTCCCGCCGGCGCGGGCGAGGGCGGCTTCCCACAGCTCCGCGGCGCCGAAGGGTTCGGCGAAATCGGCGGGCACCGTGTCGATCGCATCGCTCCTGGTGGCCTGGCCGATCACGCTGACGCCGCGCGCCTCGAGTGCCGATTTGGCGGCGGCACCGATCCCGCGGCTCGATCCGGTGAGAAGGACTGTCGTCATGCGGCACGGCTATTCGCAATTTCGCATCGTTTGTCGACCCCGCCCGCCTTGCACGTGGCGCAAGCTGGGCATAAGGAGGCGCCAATTGTCCGAGGGGGATCCAATGGCGCACCGCCCGCTATCGCCGCATCTGTCGATCTGGAAATGGGGCCCGCACATGCTCACGTCCATCCTGCACCGCGTGAGCGGCGACGGGATGGCGACGGTGGGGCTGGCGGTGTTCCTGTGGTGGCTCGGCGCGCTTGCCAGCGGGCCCGAGGCATACGAGACCTTCCGGTTCGTCATGGGGTCGCCCCTGGGGCTCATCGTCCTCGTCGGCCTGAGCTGGGCTTTCTTCAATCACATGTCGAGCGGGCTGAGACACTTCGTCCTCGACATCGGAGCCGGTTACGAACTCGACACCAACAAGACCTTTTCCGTGGTCTCGGTGATTTCCGGCATCGTTCTCACCGCGCTCTTCTGGATCGCGGTTCTCTTCATCTGAGGCACTTATGGGCAGACGCACGACACTCGAACGCTATGGTCCCAAGGGCACGGCCATCGGCCATGTCCGCGGCCTCGGCTCCGCTCATGCCGGCGCGCATCACTGGCTGTTGCAGCGCTTTACCGCGATCGGCAATTTGGTCACCGTGCTGTTCCTGGCGGTCAGCCTCGCCCTGCTTCCGGCCTACGACTATGCGGCGATGAGCGAGTGGGCGGGCGGCGCAATTCCCGCCACCGCGCTGGCCCTGATGACGGTCAGCGTCTTCTGGCATGCGCGTCTGGGGATGCAGGTGATGATCGAGGATTACGTCCACACCCCGGGCAACAAGTTCGCGGCGATCGCGGCGCTGAACCTGTTCGCGGTCGGCGGCATCGCCTTCGGCCTGTTCTCGATCGCCCGTCTCGCGCTTTCCGGGGGTGCCGTCTGATGGTCGATCCCAAAGCCCAGACCGAGGACGCCAACCAGCGCGACGCAGCGCCGGCCGAAGCGCCGCCCGAGGCGACGGCCGAAACGCGCAGCACGCAGCCCGGCCAGTCGGCCGATCGCTGGGGCGCCTACGAGATCATCGACCATACCTACGACGTCGTGGTCGTGGGCGCGGGCGGATCGGGGCTGCGCGCCACGATGGGTGCGGCCGAAGCCGGCTTGAAGACGGCCAACATCTCCAAGGTCTTCCCCACGCGCAGCCACACCGTCGCCGCGCAGGGCGGGATCGCCGCCAGCCTGGGCAACAATTCGCCCGATCACTGGTCGTGGCACATGTACGACACCGTCAAGGGCTCCGATTGGCTCGGCGACCAGGATGCGATCGAATACATGGTGCGCGAGGCGCCGCAGGCGGTCTACGAACTCGAGCACGCGGGCGTGCCTTTCAGCCGGAACGAGGACGGGACGATCTACCAGCGCCCCTTCGGCGGGCACATGCAGAACATGGGCGAGGGGCCGCCGGTCCAGCGCACCTGCGCCGCGGCGGACCGCACCGGCCACGCCATGCTCCACGCGCTCTACCAGCAGAGCCTGAAGTACGACGCCGATTTCTTCATCGAATATTTCGCGCTCGACCTGATCATGAAGGACGGCAAATGCGTCGGCGTGATCGCCATGTGCCTCGACGACGGGCGCATCCACCGCTTCCGCGCGCATGCGGTGGTGCTGGCGACCGGCGGCTATGGCCGCTGCTACTACACCGCCACCAGCGCCCATACCTGCACCGGCGACGGCGGCGGCATGGTGCTGCGCGCGGGGCTCCCGCTGCAGGACATGGAATTCGTCCAGTTCCACCCCACCGGCATCTACGGCGCGGGCGTGCTGATCACCGAAGGCGCGCGCGGCGAGGGCGGCTACCTCACCAATTCGGAAGGGGAGCGGTTCATGGAACGCTACGCCCCCTCGGCCAAAGACCTTGCATCGCGCGACGTCGTCAGCCGTTCGATGGCGCTGGAAATGCGCGAGGGGCGCGGCGTCGGGGCGGAGAAGGACCACATCTACCTTCACCTCGACCACATCGATCCCAAGATCCTGGCCGAGCGGCTCCCGGGCATCACCGAGAGCGGCAAGATCTTCGCCGGGGTCGACCTGACGCGGCAACCGCTGCCGGTTACGCCGACGGTGCATTACAACATGGGCGGCATTCCCTGTAACTTCCACGGCGAGGTGATGGCGGGCGATGCTTCCGATCCGGAAAAGACCGTCCCCGGCCTGTTCGCGGTGGGCGAGGCGGCCTGTGTTTCGGTCCACGGCGCCAACCGCCTGGGCTCGAATTCGCTGATCGACCTCGTGGTCTTCGGCCGCGCCACCGGGCACCGGCTGCGCGACATCATCAAGCCGGGCACGGCGCATGACGAACTGCCTGCTGACAGCGCCGATCTCGCGCTGACCCGTCTCGACCATTTCCGCAATGCGAACGGCGGCTCGCCGACGGCCGAGATCCGCGCGGATATGCAAAAGTCGATGACCCGGCACGCCGCGGTGTTCCGCGACAGCAAGCTGCTGGCCGAAGGCAAGGCCGAACTGGCGCGGATCAACAAGCGGATGGAGGACATCCACGTCACCGACCGCTCGCTGATCTGGAACAGCGACCTGATCGAGACGCTCGAGCTCGACAATCTCATGGCCCAGGCCAACGTCACCATCGCCAGCGCGGAAAACCGCAAGGAAAGCCGCGGCGCGCATGCGCACGAGGATTATCCCGAGCGCGACGACGCCAACTGGATGAAGCACACCATCGCCTGGTTCGACGGCTGGGGCGGGAAGGGCACCGGCGACGTGCGCATCGCCTATCGCCCGGTCCACGAATACACGCTCACCGACGATGTCGACTACATAAAGCCCAAGAAGCGGGTCTACTGACGCAGCAATAGGCAGGCCGCACGCCGGGGTCTCAGATGATCTCGGTGATCAGGCCCAGGTCCAGCGCCTTTTCGCAACCGATGTACCAATTGTCGGGTGCCCGGCGTTGGAGTTCTTCGAACTCGACATCCGACCCCTCGACGAAGGCGCGAAAGCCCGCTTCCTCGATCGCGATCGACTGCTCAATCTCGTTGAGCGCGGCCTTCAGCTGCGCGGTGCAGCTCCTGAGCGGGCCCGACAGGTTGATGGTCTTGGCGATCTGGCGCTCGTGCACCATCAGCGTCGTGTCCTTGGTCAGGAAGCGGCATTTGACCGGAAAGCCTGCCATGAAGGTCGCGCCTGCCGAATAGACGCTCGCCTTGCCGAGGAAATAGATCGTCCGGCCGGCATCGCGCAGCAGGCGCACGTCGTCTGCCATCGCTCTGGCGATTTCGGGATTGCCGCCCAGCGTGGTGAGTGCGATCACCAGCGGGCCCTCGGTCGGTGCGGCGCTAAGCTGATTGCGGAATTCGGCGTACATCGCTTCGTCCACCGATCCGATCAGACGCAGTTGCGGGGCGGTAAGGACCGTCTGGCGGTCGCTTTTTTCGTTCGTCATGGGCGGGGGATTTCCTCGGTCGATGCGTGCTGCATGAGCGCCCGCGATGCGATCCCGTTCCCGAAAAAGCATTCATTGACGCGAAAGGTTTACAAGCGTAATCGAAAATTGGAACGGATGGGCGAGACCAGGGAGGTAACCGCCATGCCACGAGGGAAGAACGCTCCGGAAGAACGCATCAGCGATGCCGAGCACGCCGTGATGGAGGCATTGTGGGATCGCAGCCCGCTGACCGCCGTCGAGGTCTGCGACCGGGTTTGCGAGCAGCGCGGATGGTCGATGCCGACCGTGAAGACCCTGCTTTCGCGGCTCGTCGGCAAGGGGGCCGTCGCCACCGAGGCCGAGGGGCGCAGGTTCCTCTATTCGCCGCTCATCGCGCGTGCCGATTATGTCGGCGGCGAATCGCGCCGGCTCGTCGATCGGCTGTTCGGCGGCCGGCCGGCATCGCTGTTCGCGCAGCTCGCCGAAAGCGAGGCGCTGACCGACGAGGATCTCGCCGAAATCGAAAAGCTGCTGGGGGAGATGCGGAAATGACCGACTTTCTGCTCGATACGCTGGCGTGGACCGGTGCCCTGATCGCCCTGGTCCTCGTCCTGAGGCGTCCGGTGGCACGGCATTTCGGCGCTCGCGCAGCCTACGCGCTCTGGGCCTTGCCCGCCTTGCGGCTGGTGATTCCGCCGGTGGAGCTTCCGGCGTGGATGCGGGCCGCCGAACCGGTGGCCGAAGCGCCGGTCGCTCTCTTCCCGGCTTCGGACGCGGGAATCCCCGCGTCGCAGCCCTTGTCCGATGCGGCTCTGATCGCGCCGGCCTCCTCCATCCCGGAGGCATCGATCGATTTCGTCACGCCGCTGCTGATACTCTGGCTGTTCGGAGCGGGCATTTTCCTGGTCCGCCGTTTTGCGCTCTACTTCGCAATGCGGCGCGACCTGCTCGAACATGCGCGGCCGGTGGGCGACGTGGGACGGATCCGCATGGTCGAGACGCCGCAGGCCGAGGGCCCGGTGGCCTTCGGCGTGTTCGACAGGGTCGTCGCGCTGCCGGTGGGGCTGATGGCCAGTCGCGACCGTGCGGCGCGCGATCTCGCCATCGCGCACGAGCTTGCGCATCACCGCGGTGGCGATTTGCTGGTCAATTTCCTGGTCCAGCCGCTGTTCGCGCTGCACTGGTTCAACCCCTTGGGCTGGGCCGGGTGGAAGGCGCTGCGGCGCGACCAGGAGGCGGCCTGCGATGCGCGGGTGATCGCGTCGCGGCCGCGCGAGGACCGCACGCGCTACGCCGCGATCATCGCCGGTTTCGCCACCACCGCCAAGGCCATGCCGCGCCACGCGCTCGCGGCCCCGATGGCCTGCCCGGTCCTCGGCGACAAATCCATCGTTCACAGATTGAGGAGTTTGACCATGACGGACATTTCGCGCCGCCGCCGCCTGGCCGGCCGGGCCCTGATAGGCGCGGGTGTGCTGGCCCTGCCGCTCACCGCGACGATCAGCTACGCCGCGCAGGAGGTCGAGGTGGACGGCGGCCCGGCCGAACTCGAGGCCGAAGCGCGGGCTCCGACAGATGAACTCGCGGCTCCGCTCACCTCGTTGAGCGAGCCGGCGGAGCCGTCTGCGGCGAATGACGAGAGCGTGCAGGTGATAAGGATCGATCCCGACGGCGAGGCCGTTGCCGGTGAGGGGCCGCAGGCGTTTCGCGTCCGTCGCAGCCGCGACGGTGCGGTCGGGGATCAAAACGACCCCATGGTCATCCGCCTTCGCGGCGATGAAATGAGCGCCGAAGAGCGCGCCGAGTTCGAGGCCGAAATGGCCGAGCTGCGCGAGGCATTCGGGGAGAGCGGCGAATTCGCCACAGCACTGCGCGAAAGCCTCGGCGAGAACAGCGAATTCGCGAGGGAAATGAAAAACCTGCGCAAGCACTTTGCCGAGGATGGCGATTTTCGCCGGGAGCTGGAGACTGCGCTGAGTTCCGCCCACGCCGGTATACCGCGCATGATTTCACATTGCGATGGCAGCGGCCAGACGGTTCGCGAGACGGTCGGGAAGGACGGCAAGAAGACGATGGTCTTTTGTCAGAGCGCCGCCATGGAGACGGCCCGCGCGGCAATGGGCACTGCCCGCGCCGCCATCGGTCAGGCGCGTCCCGCCGTGGAACGCGATCGGAACCTGTCGGACAAGGAACGCCGCGAGGCGCTCGAATCGCTCGACGAGGCCATGCGCGAGATCGGCCAGAGCTGAGCGCGTTCAGCGCAGCCGGGTGATCGCGTCGCAGCGGCGGTCGTCCCCCTGCAGCCCGAGGCGAAGAGCCTGGCTGCGCTGTTCGCTGGTGCCGTGGGTGAAATCCTCTTCCGACACCCGGCCCCCGGAGAGGCGATCGTCGCCGATCGAGGCGGCGGCGTTCATGCCTTCCTCGATATCGCCGGGCTCGATCAGATTGCGGTTCCTGCCGGCCCAGACCCCGGCGTAGCAATCGGCCTGGAGTTCGACCAGCACCTGGAGCTGGTTGGCGATCTGCGGATTGGCGCGCTGGGCGCTGTCCATCTGGTCGAGCACGCCGGTGAGCGCCTGGATATGATGGCCATATTCATGGGCGAGGACGTAGTAGCGCGCGAAATCGCCGCGCGCGCCCAATTGCTGCGCCAGCGTGTCGTAGAAGCTCGTGTCGATGTAGATCGTGGTGTCGCCCGGGCAATAGAACGGCCCCATCGCCGACGACCCGCTACCGCAGGCGGTGCGCACGCCGCCGCCACCGTAAAGATCGAGCGTGGGCTGGCGGAACCGGTCGCCGAAGCCCTGCTGTTCGAAAGTCTGCGCCCAGGTCTGGTTGAGCGAGGTCAGCGCGTTGCAGGCCTCGGTCGCGTATTCGCTGCTGGTGCAGATTTCCTGTTCGTCGGTGCTGGCCGGACCCGCGGCCTGGGAATTCTGCTGCACGCCCTCGACCACGGCTGCGGTCTGGAACGGGTCCATGCCGAACACGAAATAGCCGACCGCGGCGAGGATGATCGTGCCGCAGCCGAGCCCGCCCGCCTTGCCGCCCGGAAGGCCTCCGCCGCTCGAGCGCACGTCGATGCTGCCGGTGTCGAACGGATTGAGCCGCATATTGCATCCCCCATGATTGACCGCGCCGCCCGCCTCCGCGATGGCGCACGAAACTGGAACCCTAACGCATGGTGGCAGAAATGTTTCTCGAAGGAAAACGCGCGCTGGTGACCGGATCGACGAGCGGCATCGGTCTGGCGGTGGCGCAAGCGCTGCACGGCGCGGGCGCCGAAGTGGTGCTCAACGGATTCGGCGACGAGGCCGAGATCGCCGGGCTGTGCGAGGAACTCGGCGCCACGCACTCGGGCGCCGACCTGACCGACGCTGCCCAGATCGAGGCGATGATGCGGGAGGCGGGCGAGATCGACATTCTCGTCAACAACGCCGGCATGCAGCATGTCGCGCCGGTGGAGGAATTCCCGGTCGAGAAGTGGAACACGATCATCGCGCTCAACCTGACCGCCGCCTTCCACACCACGCGACTGGCCGTGCCGGGCATGAAGCGGAACGGCTGGGGCCGGATCATCAACACCGCCAGCGCCCATTCCAAGGTCGCGAGCCCGTTCAAGAGCGCCTACAATTCGGCCAAGCACGGCCTCGACGGGTTCACCAAGACGATCGCGCTGGAACTCGCCGAACACGGCGTAACGGCGAACTGCATCAGCCCCGGCTACGTCTGGACGCCGCTGGTGGAAAACCAGATCCCCGACACCATGAAGGCGCGCGGCCTGACCCGCGACGAGGTCATCAACGACGTCCTGCTGGCGAAACAGCCGACGAAGAAATTCGTGCAGCCCGAGGAGATCGGCGCGCTGGCGGTGTTCCTGTGCCGCGACGAGGCGCAGAACGTCAACGGCGCCAACTGGAGCGTCGACGGCGGCTGGACGGCGGATTGATCGACCTTTCCTCGAACCAGTTGCTTGTGCTCGCAGCATGCGCGCTCAGTCTCGCCGTGAGCCTGACTGCCTTCGTTTCGGTGCTCCGCATTCCAGCGCTGTCGTGGAAGCCCTTCTGGGCTCTCCTTGCGTTGGTCGGGACCGGCGGTGCCGCCATCGTGTGGTCCGCCGAGGCACCGGCCTACTGGTTTTTCGGAGTGGCGACGCCGACCGTATCCTATGCGGCTATCGATGGGGGTTGGGAGCCGGCGCTTGTTCGCTGCCTCGTACCGACAGGGGCGATTATCGTGCTGGTTCGCCTGTTCATCCATGCTCGGACGGCCCGTACCGCCGTTTCGGACCCTGACCGATCCCCGCCGCACTAGCGCGTTTCAAGATGCGTCGTTACATGGACCGCCACTTTCCCTCCGGCAGGCGATTCTCGACGTGGCACATTCCGATCTTTCCGACCAAATCCGTCTGGGGCTGACCTTCGACGATGTGCTGCTCGTCCCCGCCGAGAGCGAGATCCTGCCGAGCATGGCGAACACCGCCACGCGGCTGACGCGCGAAATCGGGCTCAACATTCCGGTGATCTCCAGCGCGATGGACACGGTGACCGAGGCGGACATGGCGATCGCCATGGCGCAGCTCGGTGGCATCGGTGTGCTCCATCGCAATTTCGAGATCGAAGATCAGGCCGCCGCGGTGCGCGCAGTCAAGCGTTACGAAAGCGGGATGGTGGTCAACCCGATCACCATCCACCCCGACGCCACGCTGGGCGAGGCGCAGGCGATCATGGCGGAAAACCGGATCAGCGGCATTCCGGTGACCGACCGCGACGGCAGGCTGGCCGGCATTCTCACCAATCGCGACGTCCGCTTCGCCGAGAACCCGCGCCAGCCGGTGCGCGAACTGATGACGGTCGACAACCTCGCCACCGTTCCGCTCGGCACCGGTCAGGAAGAGGCGCGCCGCATGCTGCACCAACGCCGGATCGAGAAGCTGCTGGTGGTCGATGGCGACGGCAAGTGCGTCGGCCTGATTACGGTCAAGGATATCGAGAAGGCGGTCGCCTATCCCGAGGCCACCAAGGACGATCAGGGGCGACTGCGCGTCGCCGCCGCCACAACGGTAGGCGACAAGGGGTTCGAGCGGACCGAGGCGCTGATCGACGCCGGGGTGGATGTGGTTGTGATCGACACCGCGCATGGCCACAACAAGGATGTCGCGCGTTCGGTCGAGCGAGTGAAGAAACTCTCCAACAGCGTTCAGGTCATCGCGGGCAATGTGGCGACCGGCGAGGCGACCAGGGCGCTGGTGGCTGCGGGTGCCGATGCGGTGAAGGTCGGCATCGGGCCGGGTTCGATCTGCACGACGCGGGTGGTGGCCGGGGTCGGTGTGCCGCAGCTGACCGCGATCATGGATTGCGCCGAGGCCGCGGAAGAGGCGGGCGTGCCGGTGATCGGCGACGGCGGTCTCAGGACCAGCGGCGACGCCGCCAAGGCGCTTGCCGCCGGGGCCTCGACGATCATGATCGGATCGATGCTCGCCGGCACCGAGGAAGCACCGGGCGAGACCTTCATCTATCAGGGCCGCAGCTACAAGGCCTATCGCGGCATGGGCAGCGTCGGCGCGATGGCGCGCGGCAGCGCCGATCGCTATTTCCAGGCCGATGTCAGCCAGCAGAAGCTGGTGCCGGAAGGCATAGAGGGTCAGGTGCCTTACAAGGGCCCGGCCGCGGCCGTGGTCCACCAGCTGGTCGGCGGGATCAAGGCGGCGATGGGCTACACCGGCAGCGCCTCGATCGAGGATCTGAGGAAGCGGGCGCAGTTCGTGCGGATTACCAACGCCGGGCTTGCCGAGAGCCATGTCCACGACGTCGCGATCACCCGCGAGGCGCCGAACTATCCGACGCGCTGAGGGACCATGACCCCGGCCGCGCGCGTCCAGACTTCGATCGAATTGCTCGACGCGATAGCCGAGGCCGCGCGCCATCAGGGCGCTCCGGCCGACCGCATTCTCGCCGACTGGTTTCGTGCCAACCGTTTCGCCGGGTCGAAGGACCGCCGCGCGATTCGCGAGCTGGTCTATGCGGCAATCCGGGCCTGCGGGCCGCTTCCAGAGAGCGGAAGGGCGGCCATGCTGCGACTGGCCGAGACCGATCCGGCCATCCGTCCGCTGTTCGACGGATCGCAATACGGCCCTGCTCCGATCCAACCGGGCGAGGTCGTCGCCGAAGGTGGGGTCGCGCCCGCGTGGGTCGTGGAGCGCCTCGTTTCCGCCGGCATCGATGACGTGGAGGCCAAGGTGCTGCTCGATCGCGCGCCGCTCGACCTGCGCGTGAATACGCTCAAGGCCGAGCGCGCCTCGCTGGTCCTGCCGGTGGATGCCGAGCCCACCCAGGCTCCGAACGGCCTCAGGATCGCGGCGGGAACGCAGGTCGAACCGTGGCCCGCATATCGCGAGGGTCTCGTCGAGATTCAGGACACGGGCTCGCAGCTGGCGTGCCTTGCCGTGGGGGCGCAGCCCGGGGAGACGATCGTCGATCTGTGCGCCGGGGGCGGGGGCAAGACGCTGGCGCTGGTTGCCGCGATGGACAATCTCGGGGTTCTGATCGCCTGCGACACCGAGCGTGCTCGACTCTCGAAGCTCGGGCCCCGCGCCGAGCGGGCGGGCGCGACGAATGTCGACACCCGCCTGCTCGATCCGGGGCGAGAGATGGAGGCGCTCGGCGAATTCGAGGGCCGGGCCGACGCCGTCCTGGTCGACGCGCCCTGTTCGGGCACCGGCACCTGGCGGCGCAATCCCGAGGCGCGCTGGCGGCTGACGCCGGACATGCTGGACCGGCTGATCGAGACCCAGGCGCTCATCCTCGACAATGCGGTGCGGCTGCTGCGACCCGGCGGGCGACTGATCTACGTGGTCTGCTCGCTGCTGGACGGGGAGGGCCCGGATCAGTTCGATGCCTTGCTCGCTCGCCATCCGCAGCTGTCGTCGCAACCGCTTGCGCTGCCGGCCGGGCGGGAGCGCGCGAAGGGGATCCGCCTGACGCCGCACCATGATTCGACCGACGGATTTTTCATCGCGCGTGCAGGCTTGGCGTGTTAACTCGAACACCGATGGCCGATCAGCCACCTCTTGCCCGACCGAGTTTCCAG
Source organism: Qipengyuania sp. MTN3-11 (assembly GCF_042851825.1). Lineage (NCBI taxonomy): Bacteria > Pseudomonadati > Pseudomonadota > Alphaproteobacteria > Sphingomonadales > Erythrobacteraceae > Qipengyuania > Qipengyuania sp. MTN3-11. The sequence goes on from NZ_BTGM01000004.1 coordinate 32,827, forward strand.
GAGACGATCATGCGTTTCGCCCCCGCTGCCGCCGCCCTTTCGCTGGCCCTCGCAATTACCGCGAGCGTAGGCCAAGGCGCCGAGCCCGCGCCGAGCCCGCGTGCGGCGATGCTGATCGCGGAGGGCGAGGCGGCGCTCGATGCGGGCGATACGCAGAAGGCGATCGATGCCTTCGAGGCAGCGCTGACGGTCGATCCGGCCTACACGCCCACCCTTCTACGCCTTGCCGAAGCGGCCCGCGCGGACGGGCTGCAGGGCAAGGCGATCGGTTTCTATCGCGAAGCGCTGACCCGCGATCCGGACAATTTCGCCGCGATCTCGGGCGAGGGGGCGGCGCTGGTCGAGAAGGGCGCGCTCGAGCGGGCCCGGCTCAATCTCGCCAAGCTCGAATCGCTGTGCGGCGATGGCTGCGACGAGACGCGGGCACTCGCCACCGCGATCGCCACCGGCCCGGCGGAGCGCGTGCTGACCGCGGAAGCGGTGATGCCCGACGCCGAAGTGGTGCAGTCGAACTGAGTCAGACCAGCGCGCGAAACGCCTCGACCACCGAGCGATAGACGCGTTTCTTGAACGGGACGATCAGCTCGGGAAGCTGGTCGGGATCGACCCATTTCCAGTCGCAGAATTCGGGCGGATCGTGCGCCTCGAGATCGATGTCTTCATCGCTGCCCGTGAAGCGCGCGAGGAACCAGACTTGCTCCTGGCCGCGGAAACGGCCGCCCCAGAGCTTGCCGATCAGCTCCTCGGGCAAATCGTAGCGCATCGCTTCGTCCATTCTCTGGAGGATGGTGACGTGTTCGCTGCGGGCACCGGTCTCTTCGGCGAGTTCGCGCAGCGCCGCATCCTTCAGGTCCTCGCCCTCGTCGACGCCGCCCTGGGGCATCTGCCACCAGTCGCCTTCCTTGTTGTCGATCCTGCGGCCGACGAAGACCTTGCCGTCCGCATTGACGAGCATCACCCCGACGCAGGGCCGGTAGCCGAGATTGCGGTAGGGGTCGCTCACGAAGCCAGCCTCTCCAGTTTGAGGCGGATCGCGCCGAGAAAGGCTTCGAGGTCCTTCTGACCGCTGGGGATCGCCTTCCTCAACGTCGTGAAACCGTGAACGATGCCGGGAAATTCGAAATAGCTCACCTCCGTTCCCTGGCCGATCAGATGGGCGGCGTATTCGCGGCCCGAATCGCGCAGGGGATCGAGCCCGGCGGTGCAGATCACCGTGGGCGGGGTGTTGGCGCAATCGCCCACCATCGGCGTGTGCCGCGGATCCTTAGCATCGCCGCCATATTGCTTGGTGAACCAGGCCATCGCCGCGCCGGTCAGCAGGAAGCCCTCGCCGAAGAGCGAGAAGCTGTCGTGCTTCGAGACCTCGCTGGCGACGGGATAGATCGGCGCCTGGACCAGGACCGGCACGCCGGCCGGCTCGTTCGTAAGCTGATTGGTGGTGACGATGGTCAGATTGCCCCCCGCGCTGTCGCCCGAGATCACGAGCCCGGTGATCTCGCGGCCCAGTTCCGCCGGAGAAGAAGCGAGCCAGCGCGCCGCCGCCTCGCAATCGTCGGGCGCGGCGGGGAAGGGATGTTCGGGGGCGAGGCGGTATTCGACCGATACCACCGGCAGGTCGAGCTGGACGGCGAATTCGGTGCACAGCGCGTCGTAGACCTCGATGTCGCCGATCACGAAGCCGCCGCCGTGGATGAAGAGCACGCAGGGCCCCGGGCCGCGTTCGGCCCTGGTGTCGTAGAATCGCAGTGGGATGTCCCCGGCCGGGCCGGGACAGGTGAGGTCGCGCTTGATCGGCAGGTCGTGAGCGGGGGCTTCGGCCAGACCCTTCATCGCCCGCATCTGCTCGCGCCCGGCCACCGCGCCGACTTCCTCGACACCCTTGCCTCCGATCTGTTCGAGCATATCGAGAAACCCGCGCACGTCGTCGCGGACGTAATGTTCGGAATCGGCCAAGCTTCGCTCCCCTTGCTAGCCTGGCCAGAATTAGCGGCTCCGCGCTCCATTACCAGACGCCATTTCGGCGCGCCCCACTGCGGGACCGGCTGTTCTCGCCGATATCCGTCGAAAACCATTGCCCGAAGCCGGTACGGCTCCTACTTCCGCTGCCTTGCAATAAAAAGTGCGCTTTAGGCAGCGCGCGAAGAGGTAAGTCGATGGCGACCCAGACGGTCGAAAGCCCGCCTCCGGCGGCGGATATTCCCGAAACGGTTGTGGTGCGGTTCGCGGGGGACAGCGGCGACGGTATGCAGCTGACCGGCGGCCAGTTCACCCTGTCGACCGCGCTTGCAGGCAACGACCTGGCGACCTTCCCGGACTTTCCGGCGGAGATCCGCGCGCCGCAGGGCACGCTGTTCGGAGTATCCGCCTTCCAGATCAATTTCGGCAGCCGCCGGATCAACACCGCGGGCGATGCGCCCGACGTGCTGGTGGCGATGAACCCCGCGGCGCTGAAGACCAACATCAGCGCGCTCAAGCCGGGCGGCCTGGTGATCGCCGACACCGGCGCCTTCACCAAGCGCAACCTCGACAAGGCGCAGTACGAGGCGAACCCGCTCGAGGACGACAGCCTCGCCAAATACGATGTGCTGGCCTTCGACATCAGCGAAAAGACGATCGAGGCGGTCAAGCCCTTCGGCCTCGGCAACAAGGACGCGCTGCGGTCCAAGAACATGTGGACGCTGGGCCTGGCGCTGTGGATGTTCGACCGTCCGCGCGATCCGATCCACCAGTGGCTGCGCGCCAAGTTCAAGACCAAGCCCGACATCGCCGATGCCAATATCGCCGCGCTCGATGCCGGCCATGCCTATGGCGAGACGGCGGAACTGGCCGGGCCGCTGAAGCAGCTTACCGTGCCGCCGGTGCCGAGCGAGCCGGGGCTTTATCGCACGGTGACGGGCGCGGAGGCGGTCAGCCTCGGCCTCGTAGCAGGGGCGCAGCTCGCCGAGCTGCCGATGTTCTTTGGCGGCTATCCGATCACGCCCGCCAGCGCGATTCTGCATCACCTCGCGCGGCTCAAGGAATTCGGCGTCACCACCTTCCAGGCGGAGGACGAGATTGCCGCGATCTGCGCCGCGATCGGGGCGAGCTATGCCGGGCAGCTCGGCATCACCAGCTCCTCCGGTCCCGGCATCGCGCTCAAGACCGAGGCGATGGGCCTGGCCATCATGACCGAACTGCCGCTGGTGATCGTCAATTCGCAACGCGGCGGCCCTTCGACCGGCCTGCCGACCAAGACCGAGCAGAGCGATCTCTACCAGGCGGTCTATGGCCGCAACGGCGACGCGCCGATGCCGGTGATCGCGGCGCGCAGCCCGTCGGATGCCTTCGAGGTGGCGATCGAGGCCTGCCGCATCGCGGTGAAATACATGACCCCGGTGATGCTGCTGACCGATGGTTACATCGCCAATGCCGCCGAACCGTGGAAAGTGCCGGACCCGAGCGGATTCGCGCCGTTCCCGGCCGAGTTCCTTACCGAGCCGCGCGGCGAGCAGCTGCTCCCCTACAAGCGCAATGCGCACGGCGCGCGGCCCTGGATCAAGCCGGGTACGCCCGGAATGATGCATCGCATCGGCGGGATCGAGAAGCACGAGGAAACGGGCAATATCGACTATTCGCCCGACAACCACCAGCGGATGACCGATCTGCGCAAGGCCAAGGTCGAGAACATCGACGTCCCCGACCAGGAGGTCGCGCTGGGCGAGTCCTCGGGCAAGCTCGCGGTGGTGGGCTGGGGATCGACCTTCGGGCCGATCCACCAGGCGGTGCGCAAGGCGCGCGCAAACGGCTGCGACGTCAGCCACATCCATGTCCGCCACATCTGGCCGCTGCCGAAGAATTTGGGCGCGCTGCTGCGCGGCTTCGACAACATCCTCGTGCCCGAGATGAACACCGGCCAGTTCAAGACCGTGCTGCGCGACCAGTTCCTCGTCGATGCGCAGCCTCTCACCAAGACCAGCGGCCAGCCCTTCCAGATCGCCGAACTGGTCGAGGCGATCGGCAAGTATTTCGATGGGATTCCGGGCAACGAGGGCGGAGAGGTCGAGGTCAACGACGACCAGCTGCCCAATCTCGAGGCGGGGCACGACGACGGTTCGCTGCGCCGTGGGTCTTCGCCGCAATCGCAGGAGCACAGTGCGTGAACGCACCCGTTAAAATCGAAACCACGCTCAAGGACTGGGAAACCGACCAGGAGGTTCGCTGGTGTCCGGGTTGCGGAGACTACGCGATCCTCAAGGCGGTGCAGCGCACGCTGCCGCAGCTCGGCGCGGACCCGGCGAAGACGGTGTTCATTTCCGGCATCGGCTGTTCGAGCCGCTTTCCGTACTACATCGAGAGCTACGGCTTCCACACGATCCACGGCCGCGCGCCCGCCTTCGCCACCGGCGCGAAGCTGGCTAATCCGGAGCTCGACATCTGGCTGGTGACCGGCGACGGCGACGGGCTCTCGATCGGCGGCAACCATCTGATGCATGTGTTGCGGCGCAACGTGAACATGCAGATCATGCTGTTCAACAACGAGATCTACGGCCTCACCAAGGGGCAGGCCTCGCCCACCAGCCGCGAGGGCACCAAATCGCCCTCGACGCCGATCGGCAGCTACGATCACCCGGCGCGGCCCGCCGCCTTCGCGCTGGGCGCCGGCGCGCGTTTCGTGGCGCGCGGCTTCGACGTGTCGAAGAAGCTGCCCGAGGTTCTCACCGCCGCGCATGCCCACCAGGGCGCTGCCTTCATCGAGATCTTCCAGAACTGCATCGTCTACAACAAGGACGTGTTCGACGATTTCGCCGCGCCCAAGGGGGCGGAAGATCGTCAGCTCTGGCTCGAGGACGGCAAGCCGATGCTGTTCGCGGGCGACACGAAGGGCATTGCGCTCGACACCGATACGCTCACGCTCAAGGTGGTCGATGTGGCCGATGGCGATTGGCAGACCGCGGGCGTGATCGTCCACGACGTCACCAACCGCTCGATCGCGCACATGCTGGTCGAGATGCCCTTCGGCGAGTTTCCGATGGCATTGGGCGTCCTCTACGACGATCCGCGTCCCACGTTCGAGGCGGCGGTGATCGCCGAGCGCAAGAAGGCCAGCGAAGGCAAGACCGCCGATCTCGCCCGGCTGCTCGGCTCGGGTCAGACCTGGACTGTCGGAGGCACCGCGGCCGATCCGGTCTAGGATTGGGACAAACCGCCTCTTTTTGAACAAACTCGCGGCTCGTCCATTGGTGATGTGACGCTTCCCTGCCGGGAAGCCCAGCCATTCGATGGAGAAACCTATGACATTCAAGACGAACCTCGCCCTTGCCTCCGGTCTCGCGCTCGCGCTTGCGGCCTGCGGCGACAGCAACGACGCCGAACCGATCGAGGCCAATCCGGAAGCGGACATGGCGGCGAACCAGCAGGCAGAATACGATCCTATGACGCGTGACTACACGCTTTCGGAGGATGCCCAGACCCGGCGCGACGAATTCGACGGCGACGCCTTCCAGAACGAGTATTCGGGCTTTCGCGACGAGATCACCAGCGAGCAGGTCCGCATGGGTGCGGACATGGAGGCCGAGGCCGACATGACCGACGATGATCGTGCCGAGATGGAGGCGGCGAGCCAGCCGCGCGATGCCGCCACCAACATGCGCACCCGCGCCAACATGACCTGGGGCTATCTCGACCGGAACGACGACGACCAGCTTTCGGTCGCCGAATATGCGATCTGGGCGATCCCGCTCGATCCCAACGCTACCGCGCCAAACGATCAGGGCCAGCCAGAACTGACGGCGGATCAGGCCAACAAGGCGGCCGACAGCTTCTTCTATTACGACATCGACGGCGACACCTATCTCAGCCGCCGCGAGTTCACCTCCGCGCGTCGCGGCGAGGATCTGGACCCGCAGGCCGGGGCCTGATCGCCGCGCGCCGTTTCGACGGAGCAAGAAACAATGACGGCCGCCGGAGGTTTGGGGATCCTCCGGCGGCCGTTTCTCCTCCCCAGGAGAACTGTCTAGCGGGGCATCATTCGCTATCGGACACGTAATTGCCGAGGCGGTGATGAAGGGCGTTGATCTTCGCCAGTTCCTCGCGATCGTCGGTCTGCCGCGCATGGCTGGTCAGCGCAGCGCGCAGCAGGCGAAAGTCGGCGGTCGAGAACAGGGCGCGGGCGCGGCCCGGTTCCGTCTTCGGGGCTTCTTCGGTCATGATGGTCACCTTTCCTCTCCTCAGGCGGCTGCGAACTGGTTCATGGTGTTGTCCTTGCCGCCCGCCTTGAGCGCGGCTTCGCCGGCGAAATATTCCTTATGGTCGTCGCCGATGTCGGAGCCGGCCATGTTCTGGTGCTTGACGCAGGCGATGCCCTGGCGGATCTCCTCGCGCTGCACCGGCTTGACGTAGCCGAGCATGCCTTCTTCGCCGAAATAGCGCTTGGCGAGATTGTCGGTGCTGAGCGCCGCGGTGTGATAGGTCGGCAGGGTGATGAGGTGGTGGAAAATCCCCGCCTCGCGCGCCGCATCCTTCTGGAAGGTGCGGATACGCTCGTCGGCCTCGATGGCTAGATCGGTGCCGTCGTAATCCTCGCTCATCAGTCTGGCGCGATCGTACTCCGACAGATCGCGGCCTTCTTCGGTCCATGCATCAAAGACTTGCTGGCGGAAGTTGAGGGTCCAGTTGAAGCTGGGCGAATTGTTGTAGACCAACTTGGCATTCGGGATGACCTCGCGGATGCGATCGACCATGCCGCCGATCTGGCCGATGTGCGGCTTCTCGGTCTCGATCCACAGCAGGTCGGCGCCGTTCTGCAGGCTGGTGATGCAATCGAGGACGCAGCGATCCTCCCCGGTTCCGGAGCGGAACTGGTAGAGATTGCTCGGCAGGCGCTTGGGCGCCAGCAGCTTGCCGTCGCGGCTAATGAAGACCTGCCCATTGGTGATCCCGGCAGGATCGACTTCCTCGCAGTCGAGAAAGGCGTTGTACTGATCACCGAGATCGCCGGTCTCGGTCGAATAGGCGATCTGCTTGGTCAGACCGGCACCGAGGCTGTCGGTACGCGCGACGATGATACCGTCCGGCACGCCCAGCTCGATGAAGGCATAGCGGATCGCGCGGATCTTCTGGAGGAAATCCTCGTGCGGCACGGTGACCTTGCCGTCCTGATGGCCGCATTGCTTTTCGTCGGAAACCTGGTTCTCGATCTGGATCGCGCAGGCCCCGGCCTCGATCATCTTCTTGGCGAGCAGATAGGTCGCCTCGGCATTGCCGAAACCGGCGTCGATATCGGCGATAATCGGGGCGATATGCGTCTGATGCTCGTCGATCTTGTGGAGCAGGCGATGCGTGTTGACCGCGTCGCCGGCTTCCTTCGCCGCGTCGAGCTCGCGGAACAGACCGCCGAGTTCGCGTGCGTCGGCCTGACGCAGGAAGGTATAGATCTCCTCGATCAGATCGGGGACCGAGGTCTTTTCGTGCATCGACTGGTCGGGCAGGGGGCCGAACTCGCTGCGCAGAGCGGCGATCATCCAGCCGGACAGGTAGAGATACTTGCCCTTGGTGCTGCCGAAATGCTTCTTGATCGCGATCATCTTCTGCTGCGCGATGAAACCGTGCCAGCAGCCCAGCGACTGCGTGTAGTTAGCGGGATCGGCATCGTAGGCGTCCATGTCGGCGCGCATGATTCCGGCGGTGTAGCGGGCAATGTCGAGACCGGTCGGAAACCGGTTCTGGACCGCCATCCGTGCAGCGCTTTCGCTGTCGATGGCGGCCCAGCCAGCACCCTTGCTGCCGATTGTGTCGCGCATCTGAGCGATGCTGTTCTGATAGGTCATTCGAGTTCTCCTGTCCGTGCTGGCGTGGTGCCTTGCGCTTCATGAAGCGCGCTTGCGGCCAGATTGACAGGAAAATTCACACGAAAACTTGTCAAACCTGTTCTTGAAGGCATACAGGGCATGTAAAGATGTAAAGGAATTTACAATGGCGGACGACGCCCTGATGGTCGGTCCCTCCGTGCGGCGCGTCCGAAAACGCGAAGGGCTCACGCAGGCTGCGATGGCCGCGCGCCTGTCTATATCGCCGAGCTATCTCAATCTGATCGAGCGCAATCAGAGATCGCTCAGCGCGCGGGTGGTGATGGCGCTGGTCGAGGAGTTCGCATTCGATCCCCGAACCCTGCGGGAAGACGAGACGATCGGAGGCGTATCGGGCCTCATGCGGCGGCTTGCCGACGAGCGTTTCGCCGATCTGGCCATCGATCGCGAGGAGGCCGAGGAATTTCTTGCCGGCGCGCCCCATGTCGCCGCGGCCTTCGCACGCCTTTACGACGGTGCGGCGCCACGCTCACTCACCGAAGCAGACCCGATGGCGCAGGCACGCGCCGAGATCGAACGCTGGCGCAACCATTTCGCCGACCTCGATACCGCAGCAGAGAGAATGGCGGACGAGATGCGGCTGTCGCGCGGCGACATTGCCTTGGCCCTGACGGAACGACTGCGCGAACGCCACCAGCTTTCGGTCCGCATCCTGCCCCGCGAGGTCATGCCCGACAGCCTCCGCCGGCTCGATCTCCATGCGCGGCAGGTCCAGCTTTCGGAAATGCTTACGCCGGCATCGCGCAATTTCCAGCTCGCCCTGCAGGTCACGCAGCTCGAACAGCGAGGCGAAATCGATTCACTGGCAAAAGGCGCGGGGCTGGAAGACGAAGCGGCGCGGGGCCTCTTCCGCCGCCATCTCGAAGGCTATTTCGCGGCAGCGCTGATCATGCCCTATGGCCGCTTCCTGCGCGCCTGCGAGGCGACAGGGTACGATCTGCCGGTGCTCGAGCGGCGCTTCAACGTGAGTTTCGAGCAATTGGCGCACCGGCTGACCACGCTGCAGCGGGTGGGACAGCGCGGGCTTCCCTTCTTCATGGTGCGGATCGATCGGGCAGGGCAGTTCTCGAAAAATTTCGTCGGCGCCAGCACCGCGCGTTTCGCCGATAGCGACATCGCCTGTCCCCTGTGGGACGCGCACCGAGCCTTCGAGCGCGGCGGCGAACTGATCGTCCAGTTCGTTGCCATGGACGCGATCTCCGGCGACGAGAGCGACGAGCCCGGTGGCTGGCTGACGATGATGCGCAGCGTCGAGGGCAGCGGCGCCCCTGGCGAAGCGCGCTTCGTCGTCGCGCTGGGGATCGAGGCGGTGCTGGGCGGCGATCTGGCGCAGGCGCGCGGGATATCGCTGCGAACGGCCGATGCAACGGGCATCGGGCCCGGTTGCCCGTCGTGCTATCGGGAAGGTTGCGTCCAGCGCTCGCTGCCCCCGCACAGGCGCCCGTTGCAGTTCGATCCGATGCGTCGAGGCAACACGCCGTTCGAATTCGCCGCCCGTTGACCACGCGCCGGGGAACCGCGGCGAATTCCGCGTCGCTTCCGCCGCATCGAACCCATCGCGAGGTAAGCCAATGACCGAAGAACGGATTACCGAAACAACCACGCCGAGCGGCGATACCCATACCACGCACACCGTCATCCACGACGATGGACGGCGCAGCGGCGGCGGAGGAACTTGGCTGCTCGTGCTGCTGGTTGTCGTCCTCGCGGTAGCCGCCTTCTGGTTCTTCAGCCAGCAAAGCGGCGCGGAAATCGCCAAGGACAATGCCGTCGCCGGGGCCGCCGAGGAAGTCGGCAATGCCGCCGGGCAGGTCGGCGATGCGGCGCAAAATGCCGGCGAAGCCATCGAAGGCGCCGCAGACGGAAACTGATCGCGCGGTGGCGGGAAACCGGTGTCGGATATCTGAACAGGGCGGCCAGGCTTCGAACGCTTCGTCGCCCTGTTTTCATCCCGCGGTGTAAGATTTACCGACAGTTCACCGTTTGGTGCTATCCGGCAGGTTCAGAAGCTGTCCGGACCCTTCAAGCATGATCCGCATGTTCAAGCACTACATTCCCTACGCGGTGATGGTGCTTGCCCTCGTCGATATCGTCCTGCTGCTGCTGGCGGTCGATCTGGCGTGGCGTATGCGGACCTATCAGATCGCCACCTCACCGGGGGACTGGCGCGAACGGATCGCCGAGCTCTGCATTTTCGCCGGCATCGTGTTCACCGCCATGGCGGCGGTCGGCAGCTACAGCGTCGCGGCGCTGCAATCGATGCGCTTTGCGATCGCGCGCCTGCTGGTCGCTGTAAGCCTCGGGGTCATCGGCATATCGATCCTCGACCTCATGCTGCCGGGCGAGTTGCTGTGGCGCTCCATCCTGCTTTACGCGATGCTGTTCGCGATCGCTCTGCTTATCGGCAACCGCTTGCTGCTGGGGCCGATGCTGGGAACCTCGCGGTTCCAGCGGCGCATCCTCGTCCTCGGCGCGGGTGCCCGCGCCCGGCGTTTGGCCGATCTTGCGAAGAAGCCGGGCAGCGGCTTCGTGATCACTTCCTTCGTTGCGATGAGCGATGCCGAAATTCGCGTCGATCGCGCGGTCTTGCGCCATGAGATCGACGACCTCGGACTTCACGTCGACCGGACGCGGGCCGGTGAAGTGGTGCTGGCGCTGGAAGAGCGGCGCAATGCTTTGCCGCTGAAGGATCTCCTGCGGATCAAGACCCGCGGCGTCTACGTCAACGACTTCAGCAGCTTCATCGAGCGTGAAACCGGACGAGTGGATCTCGACACGCTCAATCCCAGCTGGCTGATCTTCTCCGACGGGTTTTCGTCGGGCCGCCTTCTCTCGAGCGGCGCCAAGCGCACGTTCGACGTGGTCGTCAGCCTCGCCTTGCTGGTGATCACTGCCCCCGTGATTCTTCTGTTCGCATTACTCGTAAGGCTCGAAAGCCCCGGTTCGCCGTTCTTTCGCCAGAAGCGCATCGGTCTCTACGGGGAGCCCTTCGTGCTCACCAAGCTGCGTTCGATGCGGCAGGATGCCGAAGCGGGCGGCGCGCAATGGGCGCAGAAGGACGATCCCCGCGTCACCCGCATCGGGCGCTTCATCCGCAAGGTCAGGATCGACGAGCTGCCGCAATGCTGGAACGTGCTCAAGGGGGAGATGAGCTTCGTTGGACCGCGCCCCGAACGCCCCAATTTCGTCGCCGAGCTGGAATCCGAGCTGCCATATTATGCCGAGCGGCACATGGTGAAGCCGGGTATCACCGGCTGGGCGCAGATCAATTTCCCCTACGGCGCATCGATCGAGGATTCGCGCGAGAAGCTCGAATACGATCTCTATTACGCGAAGAACTACACGCCGTTTCTCGATCTGCTGATCCTGCTGCAGACCCTGCGCGTCATCCTCTGGCCGGAAGGAGCGCGCTGAGCCGATGGAGGGCATGATCGCCTTCGTCTTGTTCGGGTTCGCGGCGCTGACCAGCGGTCTCGCCACGGTGGTGGTTGCGCGTGGAAAGGGCATCGAGCGGTCCGACCGACGGCCGGCGAGCGCGGCTTTGGCGCTGACGGCGCTGTGGGCCTGTGCGGCGGCTGCGCTGGGCACCGATCGCGCCCTCGTCCACCTTGCCGAGGTCGCGCGCAATCTGGCCTGGCTCTATGTCCTGTTTCGCCTTTTCGGCAACGACGGGCGCGACGAGACCGTCCGGGCCGTACGGCCACTGGCAGCCGCTCTCGGCGTGGTCGAGGCACTCCAGCTGGTACTGATATTGATCGCATTCGGGGCAACGTCATCGCCGCAAGCACCCCAATTCGCTTTCGAGACGTCGGCGCTGCTGCGGATTCTCCTGGGAATCGGAGCGCTGGTGTTGCTGCACAACCTCGTCGCAGGCGCTGCGGAGAGCTCCCGGCGTCTGCTCGCATGGAACGCCGGCGGACTGACGCTTCTGTGGGGATTCTTCTTGAATTTCCACACCGTCGCCTTCCTCACCGGATCGGCCTCGGCAGAACTCACTGGCCTTCGCGCTCTGGTGGTCGGGGTGGCGGCGCCGGTGTTCGCGCTCGGCTATGTCCGGGGGAGTGCGCAGCTCCGGTTCCGTACCTCGCGCTCGGTAACCTTCAGCATGCTCTCGCTCGGTCTGATTGCGATCTATCTGGTCGCGATGGTCCTCCTGTCGCAGTGGGTGGCGCGCTATTCCGGCGATCTTGCGCGCATCGCACAGGTCGGGTTCCTGCTGGTGGCGGGCGCGCTCTCGCTGCTGTGGCTGCCCTCGCGCCGCATGCGCGGTTGGTTGCGGGTCACGGTTCTGAAGCACTTCTTCCGCCACCGCTTCGACTACCGCAGCGAATGGATCCGCTTCACCCACACTATCGGCAGGGCCCCGGACGGCGAAACGCCGCTTTCGGAACGCGCGGTGAAGTCGCTCGCGGATATTACCGATTCTCCCGGTGGATTGCTGCTGTTGATGGATGGCGATGGTGGGCTGGTCCTGGGTGCCGACTGGCGCTGGCCGGGTGCGGAGGTTCCGCCGCGAGCGATGTCCGCAGAGCTCGCGCGACTGCTCGAACGCGAAGGGTTGATCCTCGATTTCGATGAAGCTCGCCAAGGGATCGATCATCACGGGGAGGTGGGACATCTGCCCGACTGGCTGCTCGCGGAGCAGCGTGCCTGGGCAGCGGTTCCGCTGATCCATCACGACCGGCTCGTCGGAGTGGCGGTGCTGGTTCGTCCGCCGGTATCCCGTCGGCTCGACTGGGAGGATTTCGACCTTCTTTCCATCGCTGGGCGGCAGGTGGCGAGCTATCTGGCCGAACAGTCGGGCCAGCACGCTCTGGAGGAGGTCGCCCGCTTCGACGAATTCAACCGGCGGATGGCGTTCGTGATGCACGACATCAAGAACCTGTCGAGCCAGATGAGCCTGCTGCTACGCAACGCTGAACGGCATGCCGACAATCCTGAATTTCGCAAGGACATGCTGGTCACGCTGCGCAACAGCGTCGACAAGCTCAACACCATGCTCTCACGTCTTGGCCGCTACGGCACAGCGAAGACCGAAATGGCGGAAGCGTTCGACCTCGGAACGCTCGCTCGCGACCTCAAGACCCGATTCGAACGCCAGCATCCGATCGAATTGAACCTGCCGCGGGTGTGCCAGGTGGTCGGCATACGCGATGCTCTCGACCAAGCGCTGTCGCATCTCGTCCAGAATGCAATCGACGCCAGCCCTACCGCTGCACCGGTCTCGATCACGGTCGACTGCGACGCCCTTCGTGCCGTCGTCACGATTGCCGATAGCGGGCCGGGGATGAGCCCCGCTTTCGTTCGCGACGGGCTTTTCCGCCCCTTCGTCTCTTCCAAGGACGGGGGCTTCGGGATCGGGGCCTGCGAAGCGCGCGAACTCGTCCGCGGGATGGGCGGGCGGCTCGACGTCGATTCGCGCGAGGGATTCGGCACCCGGTTCAGCATAAGCCTGCCGATGGCCGAAGCGGCGCGCCTGATCGGTAATGGCCGTGGCGGCTCTCACAACCAAAGCGAGGCCGCATGATGGCGCAAGCGAAGACCGACAGTCTGCCCAAATTGCTGATCGTCGAGGACGACGAAGGCCTGCAGGCGCAGCTCAAATGGGCCTACGATGCCTATGAGGTGGTGATCGCCGGGGATCGCGAGAGCGCGCTTGCGGCGCTGCGGGCCGAGGCACCCGCCGTCGTCACGCTCGATCTCGGCCTGCCGCCCGATCCCGACGGCGTCAGCGAGGGCTTCGCCGTTCTGGACGCGATCGTCGAGCTCAAGCCCGATACCAAGATCATCGTCGCCTCAGGGCACGGGGCGCGGGAGAGTGCGCTGGAGGCGATCGCCCGGGGCGCCTACGATTTCTACCAGAAGCCGGTCGACATAGAGCGGCTCGGCCTGATCGTCGACAGGGCGTTCCGGCTTCACGCGATCGAAGAGGAAAATCGCCGGCTGGCGGCAAGGGTGGGTTCGGAAAGCACCGTGCTGGGCGCGATCATCACCGCCGCCCCGGAGATGGCCAAGGTCGGCCGGATGATCGAGCGGGTCGCCGATACCGGGGTGTCGGTGATGCTCCTGGGTGCGAGCGGCACGGGCAAGGAACTGCTCGCAAGGGGCCTGCACAACGTCAGCGATCGCCGCGACGGCAATTTCGTCGCCATCAATTGCGCGGCGATTCCCGAAAACCTGCTCGAAAGCGAGCTGTTCGGTCACGAGAAGGGCGCGTTCACCGGTGCGGTCAAGACCACGGAGGGCAAGATCGAACTGGCCGATGGCGGAACGCTGTTCCTCGACGAGGTCGGCGACATTCCAGCTCCCCTCCAGGTCAAGCTGCTGCGCTTCCTGCAGGAGCGTACCATCGAGCGGGTCGGGGGCCGCAGGTCGATCCCGGTCGACACGCGGATCGTTTGCGCCACGCACCAGAACCTCGAAGCGATGATCGGCGAGGGGACGTTCCGCGAGGACCTGTTCTATCGCCTCGCCGAGATCGTGGTGAAAATTCCCGCGCTTGCCGAGAGGCCCGGGGATGCCGTGCTGCTGGCCCGGCATTTCCTCAACCGCTTCGCCAGAGAGATGAACCCGGGCGTCACCGGTTTCGCCCCCGACGCTCTGGCCGCGATCGACGCATGGCCCTGGCCCGGCAATGTCCGCGAACTGGAGAACCGGGTGAAGCGCGCCGTGATCATGGCCGATGGCAAGCTCGTGGGGGCCGAGGATCTCGATCTGCAGGATGGATCCGAAGAGGCCGAGACCGCCCTCAATCTCAAGACCGCGCGCGAGCAGTCCGACCGCCGCATGATCCGCAAGGCCCTGGCGCGCAGCGAGGGAAATATCTCGAACACCGCCAGGCTGCTCGGGATCAGCCGACCGACGCTCTACGACCTGCTCAAGCAGTATGATCTCCAGACCTGACTGGATCGGCGCGTCCATCGCGATCCTGCTGGCGCTCGCGGGCTGCTCTGCCGGCGCCGACGACAGTGCGCCCGTGGATCGAACAGTTGCGACCGCAACGGAGGGAGGCGAACTCGCACGCTGGCGCGAGCTTGGTCGAGAGCGGTTGGCGCAGGGCGATCTTGCGCGGGCGGCGGACGCGTTCGATCGTGCTCTGGCGGCGGACGCGGACGATGCCGGCCTGTGGGTCGATATCGGGCGCATGCGCTATCGCAGCGGCCAGCAGGAACTGGCGATCGCAGCGGCCGAACGCGCGCTCGCTATCGATCCGGCCAATCCGCAGGCGCTGCTATTCCAAGGGCAACTGGCACGCGACGCCTACGGGCTTCTGGCCGGTCTCGCCTGGTTCGATCGCGGCCTGGATGTGCGGCCGGACGATCCGGCACTGTTGCTCGACCACGCCGCCACGCTGATCGATCTCGACCGCGCCGAGGAAGCGCTGGTCTCGCTCCGCCATCTGGCGCGGGTGGCGCCGGCAACACCCGAACTGCCCTACCTCCAGGCGGTGATCGCCGCGCGTGGGGGCGATTTCGTTCTCGCCCGGACGCTGTTTCAGCGCGTCGGTCCGGCGACTCGCGAACGACCATCGGCCAGGATGCTCGACGGCATCATCGCTCTCGAGCAGGAGCAATATGCGAGCGCAGCGCAAATCTTCGACGCTCTGCTTCGGCAACAACCGGACAATTCGCGAATTCAGCGCCTGCTTGCCCGATCGCTGTATCTGGGCGGTTCGCATCGTCAGCTCGTCGCGCGGTTCGAGGAGAAAGCTCTGCGTGGCAACGCGTCTCCATATCTGCAGACACTGGTGGGACGGTCGCTCGAAGCCTTGGGGCGCCGAGGGGAAGCTGCCGACTTTCTCGATTCCGCCGGTTGGCAGGACGCTAGGACGCTCACGCCCTTGCCTCCGTCGGCGCCTCTGGAGGCCGCGTTGCTCGATGAGAAAGGGGGTGGGATCGCCGCAAGAGACTTCGTCCGCGCGAGCCTGGACGGTTCGTCTGTCGACGAAGCAGGGGCGCGGGCGCGGCGCTATCTGGACGACGCGCCGGGCTCGGGAGATGCGCTCAATCTGCTCGGCGATGCGCTGCTGGCGGCGGGCGACGCGCAGGGCGCGATCGATGCCTATACGCGCGCGGCGCGCATCCGCCGCGGATGGCCCCTCACCTTGCGACTGGTGGCGGCGGAACGGCTGGCCGGTCGCCCGGACCGTGCGGAAGAGCTCGTGGCGAGTTACCTCGCACAGGGCGGCGATGCGCCCGAAGCCGTAGAACTTTACGGTCGCATGCTCGCGAGGAGCGGCGCGTGGACGGCCGCGGCCCGCGTGCTCGACACCGCCATCGAGAACGGCGCGGACAACCCCCGTATTCTCGCGCTGCGCAGCCAGGTGGCGTTGCGGCTCGGAGATCGCGAGGTCGCGCTCGACCGGGCCTGGCGGGCCTACCGCGCGCAGCCGATGTATGTCCCCGCTATTGCGGCGCTGGCCGAAGCCACCGACGATCCGGCGCTTAAGGCGCGGCTGACGGAAAAGCTCGACCGGATCGGACGCCGCTGACGCTCGACAAGAGGGGCCCGGGCGGGCAGGCGCGCGCGATGATGATCCGATCCGTCCTTTCCGACCCCATGTTGCGGATGCTCGCCGGTGCGATCGCTCTGGCGGCCATTCTTCCGGCAACGGGTGCGGGGAGAGTGGCGGCGGAATGGGTGGTGAATGCGGCGATCTTCACGCTTTTCCTTCTGAACGGCATGCGGATCGCACGTTCGGACATCGCCGCCGGCCTCGCCAACTGGAGGTTTCTCCTCCCGCTCGTACTGTGGGTGTTCGGCGCGATGGCACTGGCGGGACTGGGCCTCGCCCGGATAGGGGAAGGCGTCCTTCCCCCGCTCGTCGCGGTCGGTTTCCTCTATCTGGGGGCGCTGCCTTCGACCGTGCAGTCGGCGACCTCCTACACCTCGCTCGCGGGCGGAAACATTGCGCTGTCGGTCGTCGGTGCGGCTCTCCTCAACATCCTCGGCGTGTTCGTCACCGTGCCGATTTTCCTCGCGCTGGGCGGGTCGGGCGAGGGGGCGGTCGGCTTCGAGACGGTTCGCAAGATCGCACTAATCCTGCTCTTGCCCTTCGCCATCGGCCAGCTTGTCCAAGGATGGACGACCGGCTTCATCGCTCGGCACAAGCCCAAGATCGTCTGGATCGACCGTTTCGTGATCGCCATCGCCGTTTACGTCGCATTTTCGGGCGCGGTCGAGCAGGGGATCTGGAGCCGGGTGGATGCCGCCGCCTGGGCCGTTCTTTCCGGACTGGTCGCGCTCTTCCTGCTGGTCGGCAATCTCGGGGCGTGGATAGTCGGCGGCATGCTCGCCCTGCCGCGCCGGGATCGCATCGCCTTTCTGTTCGGCGGGGCGCAGAAAAGCGCGGCCATCGGCGTGCCGCTGGCGACGATCCTCTTCGCGCCCGAGGCGGCCGGATTCATCGTGGTGCCGTTGCTGCTTTATCACCTGTTCCAGCTGGTCGTCGCGGCGCCGGTGGCAGGCAGGTTGCGAGTCAGGCCGGCGGCGGCTGAGCTCCCTCCGCAAGCGACGGCTCGTTCCGGTTGACGCGGATGGACCACCACAGCGACAGCCCGATCAGCGTCGCCCCGATCAATCCGGTGATCGTTTCGGGAATGTGGAAGCGGGCGGAGAAGAGCATGATCAGCCCGAGCGCGATGATCGCCCAGAACGCCCCGTTCTCGAGGAATTTGTACTGGGCCAGCGTCCCCTTCTTGACCAGATGAATGGTCATCGAACGGACGAACATCGCACCGATCGACAGGCCGAGCGCGATCACCACCATGTTGTTGGAGAGCGCGAAGGCGCCGATCACACCGTCGAAGCTGAAGCTCGCGTCGAGCACGTTGAGATAAAGGAATCCGCCAAGCCCGCTGCGCACCGCGGCACCGGCGAGCCGCTTCTTTTCCTCGTGGATTTCCAGGAGCGCGTTGATCCCCTCGACGGCGATGAATGTCACCAGGCCGAGGATGCCGGCGACCAGGAATGTCAGCGCGTCGTCCGCCGGGAGCATCGACGAGATACCCCATAGCACCAGCAACAGGATTGCGATTTCGGCCGCGGGCAACGCGGCGAATTTCGCGAGGAAACGTTCTATGTCCCGGATCCAGTGGACGTCCTTGTCCTGGTCGAAGAAGAACTTGAGGCCGACCATCGCCAGGAACGCGCCGCCGAAACCCGCGATCCCGACATGCGCGGCGCTGACTATGCGCTCGTATTCCTCGGGTTGGTTGAGCGACAGGCGGATGGTCTCGATCGGCCCGAGCCCGGCGGCAATGGCGACGATCGCGAGCGGGAAGACGATGCGCATGCCGAAGACGGCGAAGGCGATCCCCCAAGTAAGGAAGCGTCGCTGCCAGACCTCGTCCATTTCCTTCAGCACCGAGGCATTTACCACGGCATTGTCGAAGCTGAGCGAGATCTCGAGCACCGAGAGGATCGCGACGATCCAAAGGATCTCTACCACCCCGACGAGGGTACCGGAGGCGCTCCAGCCGTACCATGCGGCCAGTCCGAGGCAGATCACGGTGAAGACGAGGGAGAATTTGTAGAAGGCGAGAAGCGTCTTCATCGGGCGCTCAATCCTTTGGCTGGTAAGTCTGGTCTTCGCCAGGGAAGCTGCGGTCGCGAACCTCCGCGGCATAGCGGGCGGCGGTGTCGGAAATGGTCTGGGCCAGATCGCCGTATTTCTTCACGAAGCGCGGGACGCGCTCGAACATGCCGAGCATGTCGTCGGTGACGAGCACCTGGCCGTCGCATTGCGCCGACGCGCCGATTCCGATGGTCGGGGCGGACACCGCCTTGGTCGCCGCGATCGCGATAGGTTCGACGACCCCTTCGATCACGATCGCGAAGGCGCCAGCCTCGTCGAGCGCCCTGGCGTCACCGACGATCTTGTCCGCCTCGGCATCGCTGCGTCCGCGAGCCATGTAGCCGCCGAGCACGTTGACCGCCTGGGGAGTCAGCCCGACATGGCCCATCACCGGGATGCCGCGCTGCGAGAGGAAACGCACGGTCTCGGCCATGGCTTCCCCGCCCTCCAGCTTGACGCCCGCCGCGCCGCTCGCCTTCATCAGCATGGCGGCGCTCTCGAAAGCCTGTTGCGGCGACTGTTCGTAGGAACCGAAAGGCATGTCGACGACCACCACCGGATGGTAGCTGCCACGCACCACCGCAGCGGCATGGTTGGCCATCATCTCCAGCGTCACCGGGACGGTGGAGGGCAGGCCGTAAATCACCTGGGCCAGCGAATCCCCCACCAGCAGAAGGTCGCAATGCGCATCGAGCAATTGCGCCTGGCGCGCGGTGTAGGCGGTCAGCATCACCAGCGGCTCCTGGGTAACGCCATCCTTCTTGCGTGCGCGGATTCTGGGCACGGTCAGCCGCTTCATCGGCTGCGGCGTGGGTGTGGCCCGGCTGGTCGATGTGTCTAGCTGGTATGTCGACATGGATCAGCGGTTAGCCGCCTGTCGACACAAAGGCAAAGCACACTCGACGCGCGTGGCCAAACCCTCCACAACGACCAGGGAGAAGCGTGCCGGTCGCCTGCGAGGCGCGCGAGGACAGGAGCTGAATACAAATGGTCGCCGCATCGCAAACCACAGGCGAGGGCTGGTCCTCGCGTACCGCCTTCATTCTTGCCGCGGTCGGCGCCGCGGTCGGGCTCGGCAATATCTGGCGCTTCCCGACGCTTGCGGGCGAGAGCGGGGGCGGAGCCTTCGTCATCGTCTACATCGCTTGCGTTTTCCTTCTCGGCTTGCCCTTGGTGCTGTCCGAAATCTTCATCGGCCGCGCAGGTCAGACCGACGCGGTAGGCTCGATCCGCCGGGTCGCGACGCAATCCAAGGCGTCGCCGGGTTGGTCGATCTTCGGAGGCATCGGTGCGCTCGCCGCCTTCCTGATCCTCTCCTTCTACTCCGTGGTCGCGGGCTGGGTGCTCTACTACGCGGGTGTCCTTGGGGCCGACTTCGTCCAGGCTCTGCTGGCGGGCGACCCGTTCCGCGGTGCTCTGGCAGGCGAGAGCCAGGCGCAGATCCAGCAGCGGCTCGACGACATGTTCGCCAATGTCGGCCTGCTGCTGGTCGTCCACCTATTTTTCATGGGCCTGACGCTGTTCATCGTCGCGCGCGGGGTTCACGCAGGGATCGAAAAGGCCGCAACGATCCTGATGCCGATTTTCTTCGCGCTGCTGGTAGGCCTGGTGATCTACGGCGCGATCGAAGGCGACATGGGCGAGGCGATGACCTTTCTCTTCACGCCGGACTGGAGCAAGTTGACACCGGCGGTGATGAACTCCGCGCTCGGCCAGGCGCTGTTTTCACTGTCGCTCGGGGTCGCCGGGCTGATCACCTACGGTTCCTATATCAAGAGCGACGGCGGGCTGGGGCCGACCTCGGCGATGATCGCCATGGCCGATACCAGCGTCGCCCTGCTGGCGGGCCTGATGATCTTCCCGATCGTCTTCTCGGTGGGTCTCGATCCCGCTTCGGGCCCGACGCTGGTGTTCCAGTCGTTGCCCTTCGCTTTTCAGACCATGCCGGGCGGGGCGCTGATCGGTTTCCTGTTCTTCATGCTGATCCTGGTCGCCGCTGTCACCAGTTCGATCTCGCTGCTCGAGGTGCCGACCGCCTGGGGCATCGGCGAGCGTGGATGGAGCAGGACCAAATCGGCCGCGATCTTCGGGGGCGGAGCCTTCGTCTTCGGCATCTTCAGCCTTCTGAGCTTCAACCTTTGGTCGGATGTCCGCATCTTGGGGTTCTGGGACATCTTCGCCGAGACCAATATCTTCGACACGATCGACGGCTTCACGGGCAAAATCATGCTGCCCGTCGGCGCCCTGCTGACCTCGCTGTTCGTCGGCTGGAAGGCCGACCGCAACCTGGTGCGGACCACCACCGGCCTTTCGCCCGCGATGTTCGGCCTGTGGCGATTCCTGATCGCCTGGCTGTGCCCGCTGGCCGTGACGGTGATCCTCGTAACCGGGCTATTTCCGGCAATTCTAGGCAGCTGATTTTCCCGCTTTCCAGCCCTGTCACCCCGCTGTAATGATCACGGCCGGCTGGCAGGGCGGGGAGGTCTCGCTGCGGACCTGGAGAGTGCCCGCACTATGCTGCTCGACCGCGTAAAGCCGCTCGACGCCATTCTGGCGACGGCGGAAAGGAAATCCCTCAAGCGAACCCTCGGCCCCTTGCAATTGATGCTGTTCGGCATCGGCTGCATCATCGGCACGGGCATCTTCGTACTCACCAGCGTCGGCGCACAGAAGGCCGGGCCCGGGTTAATGCTGGCCTTCGCCATTGCCGGCGCAGTCTGCATCGTCGCCGCGCTCTGCTATGCCGAGATCGCCTCGATGATCCCGGTCGCGGGCTCCGCCTACACCTACAGCTACGCCTCGATGGGCGAATTCCTCGCCTGGACCGTGGGCTGGGCGCTGATCATGGAATACGCGATCGCGGCCAGCGCCGTCTCGGTCGGGTGGTCGGGCTATTTCTCGGGAACGATCCTGGAGGAATTCCTCGGCATATACCTCCCTCAATGGCTGGCGGCAGGTCCGTTGGCCCTGGGGGGCGAGGAAGGCGGATTTATCAACCTGCCGGCGGTGCTGATCGCCCTCCTGGTCACCGGCCTGCTGATCATCGGAACAAGCGAGAGCGCCAAGGTCAACGCGGTCCTGGTGGCGATCAAGGTGACCGCGCTGACGGCGTTCATCGCGCTGACGCTCACCAGCCCCGAATTCGATGCGGCGCGTTTCAATCCTTTTCTGCCCGCCGGCGTCTTCGGTGAATGGGGATCGGGCACCGGCGCGGTCGGTGCCGCTGCGACGATGTTCTTCGCCTATGTCGGCTTCGACGCGGTCTCCACCGCAGCGGAGGAAACCAAGAACCCGCAGCGCAACGTGCCGATCGGCCTGATCGGCTCGCTGCTGTTCTGCACCGTATTCTACATCCTCGTCGCCGCCGGTGCGATCGGCACCATCGGCGGGCAGCCTATCATGGGTGCAGGGGGCCTGCCGGTGGAGGCGGGATCGGTCGAACTCGCGCGGCAATGCGCGATGCCGCAATATGCCGACGCGCTGGTCTGCTCGGACGAGGCATTGGCGCATGTCTTGCGCGAGATCGGCTTCTCGGGAATCGGCAACACGCTGGGCGTCGCCGCCTTCCTGGCGCTGCCCTCGGTCATCCTGGTGCTGCTTTTCGCGCAGACGCGCATCTTCTTCGTCATGAGCCGCGACGGTCTGCTTCCCGCCCGGCTCAGCCGAATCCACCCGCGGTTCAAGACCCCGCATGTGGTGACCGCGATCACCGGATCGGTGGTCGCACTGGGGGCGGGTTTCTTCCCGGTCGGCCAGCTTGCCGACATCTCGAACGCCGGCACGCTCTACGCCTTCCTGATGGTGGCGGTGGCGGTGATGGTGTTGCGGCGCAAGGATGCGGGAAGGGCGCGTTCGTTCCGGGTCCCGGCGGTGTGGCTGATCGCGCCGCTGACGATCATCGGTTGTATCTTCCTGTTCGTGAACCTGCCGACCATGGCGATGCTGTTCCTGCCGATCTGGGGCGTGATCGGCATCGCCATCTACCTGCTCTACAGCCGCCGGCGCAGTCATCTCGGGCTGGGCGTCGTCGAAGTGGTCGACGACATCGCCGGCGACGAGACCATGGTGCCGATCGATCCGCCTTCGCAGCGCTGATCGATGAAATGATAAAGGGCCGCCCGATGGGGCGGCCCTTCCTCGTTAGTCTTCGAATGGATCAGAGATCGGCGCGTTTGACGTGCTGTTCCTCGGCATCCTCGTGGACGTTCATGCCGAGCGCCATCTTGGCGGTATCGAGCAGGCCCATGTCGCCGTCCCAGATTTCTGCCTGGCCCAGATCCATGCGCATGAAGAAGATATCGGGATCGTCCTTGCCGCCGTCGTACCAGGCCGCGACGAAATTGTTCCAGAACTGGTCGAAGCGTTCGCGGCTGGTCTCCTGGACCAGCGTCCCATTGAAACGGGCGTACATGTCGTGGCCCTTGCTCTGGAAGGTGGCGGTGGCAGGTCCGAGCGTGCGGAAATCGCTCTTGGTATGGGTGAAGAACCAGATCGCCGAGTTCGCGTCCTTGTCGAGCTGCGGGCTCATCGGCACGGCGGTTCCCGGCTTCCCGTCGAGCTGAAGGAACAGGAATGGCGAATCGGCCAGTGCTTTCCAGAACTTCTTCTTCAGCTCGTCCGGATCGCCTTCGTTGTATTTCATGGTGGGGTCTCCTCTTTAGGGTCTGAGTCACCAATGAACCGCGGGCGGTTTCGCTCCCGCACGGCAGTCGAAGCGGGCGTTGCGAATCGTCGGGCGATGGAACATAAGTGGAACAGATGAGTCGTTCCGCCATGCCCTTCGAAACCCTTTCGCAGACCTGCGACCTCGCCGCACTGGCCGCCCGGCGCAGCACCCGCTGGTGCGTCGGCCTGGCGGCAAGCCACGGTCCGCCCTGCCACAGCGAGGTTTTCGCCTGCGGCAACGAAGCCAGCGGGGCGGGGGCGGCGCTGGCTCTGGCGCTCGACGACTGGCGCAGCACGCCGCGTGGTGAAGGGCAGGAGGCGGAAGATCGCCGTGCGGTGCTGTGGGTGCAGACACGCGAGGCGGCGCGGCGCACGGGCCTGCCCTACCGCCCCGGCCTGCCGCGCGATCTGCGTCACCGGGTGATCCATGTGCTGGCGGAGAAGCCCGAGGATGCCCTGTTCGCCATGGAAGAAGGGGTGCGCTGCCGCGAGATCGCCTTCGTTCTCGGCGAGCTGGCGGGCAATCCCCGCGCGCTCGATTTCACCGCCTCGCGCCGGTTGACTCTGGCCGCCGAACGGCACGGGGTGCCGCTCTATCTGGTCCGGCTCGATGCGGGAAGGGACCTGTCTTCGGCACGGATGCGGTGGGAGGTGGCGGCCGCCTCTTCGCCCGCACCGCGCTGGAATGCCCAAGCCCCCGGCGCCCCAGCATGGCGGGCCGAACTGTTCCGCGCCCGTGCCCATGCGCCGGGCGAGTGGCTGCTGCGCTGGGAAGGAGAGAATCTGAAGGCATCGCGCTGGTCCGGGACGCCGGGGCCTTCGGCCGCGCGAAAGGCCGTCGTTCCCGCGCATTAGCGTGCTTGCTCGCCGCATCCTCTCGATCTGGCTCCGCTCGCTGGCGATGGATCGCTGGCGGCTGTGCAATGACGCGCCTGGCGATCCGCGCCCGCTGGTCCTGATCGCCGACACCGCGCACGGGCCACGGATCGAGGCGGTGAGCGCGGCCGGGGCAGCGGCGGGAGCACGGCGCGGCATGATGCTCGCCGATGCGCGCACGCTGTGCCCGCAGATCGTCACCGCGCCTTCCGACCCGGCGGGCGATCTCGATTTTCTCGAGAGGCTTGCCGTGTGGGCGCTGCGCTGGGGGCCGTGGTCGGCGATGGACCCACCCGACGGGCTGCTGGTCGACGTTACCGCGGTGCCGCATCTGTTCGGAGGCGAGGCGAAGCTGCTGGAGGATGTCCATACCGCCTTCGCCGCACGCCGACTGGCGGTGCGCGCCGCGATTGCGCCCACCGCAGGCGCGGCCTGGGCGCTGGCACATTTCGGATCCGGGCGGGCCATCCTCAATCCTCCCGCGTTGGCGGAGAACTATATGCAAGCGCGCCTCGCCGACCTGCCCGTCGCGGCGCTGCGGCTCGACGAGGATGTGGTGGGGGTGCTCCGCCGCCTCGGCCTCAAGCGGATCGGCGATCTCACCACGATCCAGAAAGAAGGGGGTGGCCGCGACGCGATACAGCGGCGCTTCCGCAATCGCCGGTCGCCCGCGGCCAACCCGCTGATCCGGCTCGACCAGCTGCTCGGTCGCGTGCCCGAGCCCTTGCTGCCGGTGGTGCCGCAGCAAATGCCGCTGGTCCAGCGGCGGCTGATGGAGCCGATCCGCCACCGCCCGCTGCTCGACCAGGTGCTGCGCGATCTCGCTCTCGACATGGTGCGGGAGCTGGAGGGACGGGCCGAGGGCGCGCGGCGGCTCGAGCTCGGCCTGTGGCGGGTCGATGGCGAGGTGGTGCAGCGCCGCCTCGAATTCGCCGCCGCCACGCGCGATGCGGAGCACATCTGCCGCCTGTTCGCCGCCCGGCTCGACGATGTCGATGCCGGGTTCGGGATCGAGATGGTGCGGCTGCGCGCGAGTTGGGCCGAGCCGCTGGCGCTCGAACAGAGCGATTTCGAGGCGGCGGCGGAGCGCCATGGCACCTCGCTTTCGACTTGCATCGACCGGCTGACGGTTCGCCTGGGCGCTCGCGCGGTGCGCCGCCCGGTCCCTTTCGCCAGCCATATCCCCGAACGCGCCCAGCGCTGGCAGCCGCCGCTGGAACCGGAAAAGACTTCGCAGGAACTGTTGGATTTCCATGGCAGACCGCTGAAAATACTTGAAAATCCGGAACGGATCGCCGTGCTCTACGCGACACCCGATGGCTATCCCCGCCGCTTCCGCTGGCGCGGCGGGGTACACGAAGTGGCGCGGGTGGAGGGGCCCGAACGGATCGCCCCCGAATGGTGGCGCGAACGGGGCTCGGCGCGCTTGCGGGACTATTATCGGATCGAGGACGATGCCGGCCGCCGGTTCTGGATCTATCGCCTGGGCATCGTCGGCGATGGCCGCGGCGGCGCGCCCGACTGGTATCTGCAGGGCCTGTGTGCCTGAAACACGGCGAAGCGCACGATCTTGAAGCCAAAAGGCCTAGGCAAATCCAACGCTAGAACATATATGGAACAAATGGCATCGCAGACCATCCTTCAGAAGCTCGAGATTCTCGCCGACGCGGCGAAATACGATGCCTCCTGCGCCTCGTCGGGCACGGCGAAGAAGAGCTCGCTGGGTTCGGCCAAGGGCATCGGTTCGACCGAGGGGATGGGCATCTGCCACGCCTATGCGCCCGACGGGCGGTGCATCAGCCTGCTCAAGATTCTGCTGACCAATCACTGCGTGTTCGACTGCCATTACTGCGTCAATCGCAAGAGTTCGAACGTGGCGCGGGCGCGCTTCACGCCGCAGGAGGTGGTGGACCTGACGCTGGCCTTCTACCGGCGCAATTATATCGAGGGGCTGTTCCTCTCCTCAGGCATCGTCAAGAATTCGAACCATACGATGGAGCAGATCGTAGAAGTCGCGCGCATCCTGCGGGAAGAGCACGATTTTCGCGGCTATATCCACCTCAAGACCATCCCCGAGGCGGAGGCCGAGATCGTCCACCAGGCGGGGCTCTATGCCGACCGCGTGTCGATCAATGTCGAACTGCCGACCGATGCCGGGTTGACTCGCCTCGCGCCCGACAAGGATGCGCGGCAGATCGAAGGCGCGATGGGCAAGGTGCGGAGCGATCTGGCCGAGGCGAAGGATGCGAAGAAACGTTTCCGCCACGCGCCGCGCTTCGCGCCCGCCGGCCAGTCGACCCAGATGATCGTGGGGGCGGATGCCGCCACCGATGCCGACATCGTCGGCAAGGCCAGCCGGCTCTACGACAATTTCCGCCTGCGCCGCGTCTATTACAGCGCCTTCAGCCCGATCCCGGACGCCAGCGCGGTGCTGCCGCTGAAGCGCCCGCCGCTGATCCGCGAACACCGGCTCTACCAGTCCGACTGGCTGATGCGTTTCTACGGCTACAAGCCGGCCGAGGTGATGCAGGCGACCGAGGCGGATGGCAATCTGCCGCTCGACATCGATCCCAAGCTCGCCTGGGCGCTGAAGTTTCGCGACAGCTTTCCGGTCGACGTCAACCGCGCCACCAAGGAGCAATTGCTGCGCGTGCCCGGGCTGGGGGTGAAGGCGGTGCACAAGATCCTGGCGAGCCGGCGGCATCGGACCCTGCGGCTCGACGATGTCGCGCGGCTGACGCTGTCGATCACCAAGGTCCGGCCGTTCATCTGCACGGTCGACTGGCGGCCGCTGACATTGACCGACCGCGCCGATCTGCGCAGTCTGCTCGCGCCGAAGACCGAGCAGCTCGAGCTGTTTGCGGCATGACCGCGCTCCAGCACGTCAAGCTCGGCACCTATTACGTGGTGCAGATGCCCGAGCCCGACGATTTCGAGTTCTGGCGCGAGCGGGCGCGAGCGATGGTTCAGTGCGACGTGCCGCCTGACCGGATCGCCTGGGTGGAACCGGGCGGCACTGGCGACCTGTTCGCGCACGGAGAGCGGCGATCACCCACGCCCGAACCCGATGCGAAACCGGTGCGTGCCAACAAGCGGTTCGTGAGCTTGGCGAAGAACGCCATTCTCCATTCCGACCCCGAGCGGTTTGCGCTGCTCTATCGCCTGCTGTGGCGGCTCCAGTCCAGGCCGCGGATGATGGAGGACAAGGCCGACCCCGACGTGCGGCGGATCGAGGAACTGGACAAGAACGTGCGCCGCGACAGCCACAAGATGCATGCCTTCGTCCGCTTTCGTCTGATCGAGGAAGAGGACGGCGAGCATTATGTCGCCTGGTTCGAGCCCGAGCATCACATTCTGCGTGCCAATGCCGGCTTCTTCATGCGCCGCTTCGCCAACATGCGCTGGTCGATCCTGACCCCGCGCGGCTCGCTGCACTGGGACACCGAAACGATGCAGGAAGGCCCGCCCGCCCAGCGCGGCGATGCGCCCGGCGGCGACCCGATGGAGGATCTGTGGCGCAGCTATTACGCATCGATCTTCAATCCCGCGCGTTTGAAGATCGGGGCGATGCTCAAGGAGATGCCGCGCAAATACTGGAAGAACATGCCCGAAGCCGCGCTCATCCCCCAGCTCGTGGCCGGCGCGCAGAAGCGGGAAAGCACCATGGTCGAGGCAGGCAGATCAAAGTTCCTGGGCGAATTCGAGGAACGGCCCGAGACGCTGGCGGCGATCGACAAGGCGATCCACGCCTGCCGCAAATGCCCGATCGGCGAACTCGACAACCACGCGGTGATGGGCGAGGGCCCGCAGGATGCTGCGTTGATGATCGTCGGCGAGCAGCCGGGCGACCAGGAGGATCAGGTGGGACGGCCCTTCGTCGGTCCGGCCGGGCAATTGCTCGACGTGCATCTCGAGAAGGCCGGGATCGACCGGCAGGCGAGCTACGTCACCAATGCGGTGAAGCATTTCAAATATGTCCAGCGCGGCAAGCGACGGCTGCACCAGTCGCCGGCGGCCAAGGAGATCGACACCTGTCGCTGGTGGATCGAGAGCGAGCGCGCGATCGTCCAGCCCAAGCTGGTGCTCGCCATGGGCGCCAGCGCGGCACGTGGGATGCTCGGCAAGACGGTGAGTATCTCCAAGGCGCGCGGCAGCCCGATCCCGCTCGAAGACGGCAGCGAGTTGTGGATCACCGCGCATCCCTCCTATCTGCTGCGCCTCGACGGCACCGCGCGCGTCGAGCAAGAGCGGCTGTTCGACGCCGACCTCGCCGCGGTGAAGGAGCGGCTCGGGGAGTTGGTCGGGTGAAATGCCCGAAAGCGATCTTCAGATACCCAAGCGGACGATCGAGCTCGATCCCGACCTGATCGACGCGCCGCCACGCGCGCCCTTCGTCGAGCTCGGGCTTGTCTCCTGCTTCAGCTTCCTGCGCGGCGCCTCGGATGCGGTGGACCTCGCGATGCGCGCGCGCGCCCTCGGCTACGATGCGATCGGGATCGCCGACGCCAATTCCATGGCAGGGGTGGTGCGCATTCACACCGAGGCGAAAACGCTTAAGCTCAAGCCGGTTATCGGGTGCAGGATAGAAACTGTCGAGGGTTTCTCCTTTCTCGCCTATCCCTGCGATCGTGGCGCCTATGGCCGGTTGTGCAAGCTCATCAGCGCCGGCCGCATGGCAACGCTCGACGGCGAGTGGCAGGCCAAGGGCGAATGCGACATCAGCCTGGTGATGCTGGCCGAGCATAGCGAGGGTGTGCAGCTGATTCTGCTCCCGCCCCGCGACCTCGATCAGCGCTTCACCATAGAGATGCCGAGCAATGTGGTGCCGTTTCCGGTTTCGCGCAGAGGCGCAGAGGAGAAGGGAGGGCGCAGAGGGATTGTAGCAGCGGCAAGGCCGCATTCTTCCGCTCCCGCTGCGTCACGTCCGAAAACAGAGGCGATGGAAGGTGCCTGTGGCACGAAGGATATCTCCGCGCCCTCCTTTCCCTCTGCGCCTCTGCGCGAAACATTCCCGAAGCTTCTTCCCCACCTCGTGGCCCAGCTTCCCACCTTGCGCCATATCGCCGCAGCCTATCTCCATACCGGTGACGACATCGCGCGGATCGAGACGCTCGACGCGCTGGCGAAGGCACATGGCCTGTCGATTCTCGCCACCAACGACGTGCATTATGCGACGCCCGACCGGCGGCCGCTGCAGGATGTGATGACGGCGATCCGGCACAAGACCACGGTGGCCGCGGCGGGTCACCTGCTTGCTGCCAATGCGGAACGCTACCTCAAATCGCCCGAGACCATGGTTCGCCTGTTCGCCCGCTGGCCTCATGCCGTCACCGCCGCGCGGGAGGTGGCGGATGCCTGCAATTTTTCGCTCGACGAGATAAGCTACGAATATCCCGAGGAAATATATCCCGACGGCATGACGCCACAGGAATTTCTCGAGGTGGAGACATGGTGGGGTGCGGTGGATCGTTACCCGTCCGACAAGCCAGGGGGCGGCGTGCCCGACCACATCGTCGACACGCTGGAGCGCGAGCTGGCGCTGATCGCCAAGCTCGATCTCGCGCGCTATTTCCTCACCATCAAGGACATCGTCGATTTCGCCCGCTACAAGGTCGAGCCGCCGATCCTTTGCCAGGGACGGGGCAGCGCGGCCAATTCGGCGGTGTGCTATTGCCTCGGCATCACCAGAGTCGATCCGGCGCAGCACCAGCTGCTGTTCGACCGCTTCATTTCGGAAGAGCGCAAGGAGCCGCCCGATATCGACGTCGATTTCGAGCACGAGCGGCGCGAGGAGGTGATCCAGTACCTCTACCGCAAGTACGGCCGCCACCGCGCCGGGCTGACCGCCACCGTCATCCACTACCGCCCGCGCATGGCGATCCGCGAGGTGGGCAAGGCGATGGGGCTGACCGAGGATGTCACCGCCGCGCTCGCCAAGACCGTATGGGGCGGGTGGGGCAAGGAGATCAGCGAGCGCCACGCTGGCGAAACGGGCATGGACGTAACCGATCCGCACTTGAAGCGCGTGCTCAAGCTGACCCAGCAGATGATCGGGATGCCTCGCCACCTGTCTCAGCACGTCGGCGGGTTCATCCTCACTGAAGGCGCGCTGACCGAGACGGTGCCGATCGGCAACGGGGCGATGCCCGATCGCAGCTTCGTCGAATGGGACAAGGACGATATCGAGGCGCTCGGCATCCTCAAGGTCGACGTGCTCGCGCTGGGCATGCTGACCTGCATCAAGAAGTGCTTCGATCTTCTTGAAAATCATCATCAAAGGCCGCTGGAGCTCGCTAGTGTCCCACGGGAGGATCCGGAGACCTATGCCATGCTCCGCACCGGGGATTCGCTCGGCGTGTTCCAGGTCGAGAGCCGCGCGCAGATGAACATGCTGCCGCGCCTGCGCCCGCGCCAGTTCTACGACCTCGTGATCCAGGTCGCGATCGTGCGCCCCGGGCCGATCCAGGGCGACATGGTCCACCCCTATTTGAAGCGCCGCCGCGGCGCGGAACAGGTGGTCATCCCGGCGCCATCGCCCGAACACGGCCCGCCCGACGAGCTTTCCAGCATCCTCGAGCGCACGCTGGGCGTCCCGATCTTCCAGGAGCAGGCGATGAAGATCGCGCTCGACGCGGCAAAGTTCTCCTCGAAGGAGGCGAACCGGTTGCGCAAGGCCATGGCCACTTTCCGCAGCCGCGGCATGGTCGACGAACTGCAGGACATGATGGTCGAGCGCATGGTCAATCGCGGCTACGACCGCGACTTCGCCCAGCGCTGTTTCAACCAGATCCGCGGCTTCGGTGAATACGGCTTCCCCGAAAGCCATGCGGCGAGCTTCGCCCATCTGGTCTATGTCTCGAGCTGGCTCAAATGCCACTTCCCCGCGGCCTTCGGCTGCGCGCTGCTCAACTCGCAGCCGATGGGCTTCTACGCCCCGGCGCAAATCGTGCGGGACGCCGTGGAGCATGGCGTGCGCGTTCTGCCTGCCGACGTGAACTTGTCGCAGTGGGACTGCACGCTGGAGGAAGTTGGTTTCGCGCAGAGGCGCGGAGGGAGCGGAGGGCGCAGAGAGGGCGAAAGCGCCGCAGGCTCTTCTCGGGATGTCGAAGGTGAAGCGCGGCTGCGCCGCCAACATAACCTCTCCGCGCCTCTCCTTTCCTCTGCGCCTCTGCGCGAAACAAATCCGCAGGACACCGGCCGCCTAGACAAGCACATCGCCTTGCGGCTCGGCCTCAGGCAGATCGACGGCCTGCCCGAAGCGGTGGCGGCCAGGCTGATCGCCGAGCGCGAGGAGGGCGGGGCCTACCACGACGTCAGGGCGGTGCGCGATCGTGCCCGCATTTCGCCATCGCATATCGAGCGGCTCGCGCAGGCCGACGGTTTCGGATCGCTCGGCCTTTCGAGACGGCAGGCGCTGTGGGACGCGCGCAGCCTGATCGGCGGCGAGGATCTGCCGCTGTTCGCCGCCGCCGCCGCGCGCGACGAGGGAGCGGAGCGCTCCCGAACGCAGCTCCCCCAGATGCCGCTCTCCGAAGAGGTGGTCGCCGACTACCAGACCACCCGCCTCAGCCTGAAGGCGCACCCGATGGCGTTCCTGCGAGCCAGCCTCGCCGAGCGCGGTTTCGTGCGCGCCTGCGATCTGAGGGAGCGCAAGTTCCGGAGCATGGTCTATGTCGCCGGGGTGGTGCTGATCCGCCAGCGGCCCGGCAGCGCCAAGGGCGTGTGCTTCATCACGCTGGAGGACGAGACCGGAGTGATCAACCTCGTCGTCTGGCCCGATCTCAAGGAGAAACAGCGCCGCGTGGTGATGGGCGCGCGGCTGATGGAAGTGCGCGGCCGGGTCGAATACGATGACGAGGTGATCCACGTCATCGCGCACCACATGACCGACGCCAGCCACGAGCTCTACAAGCTGTCGGACGATATGCTGAACGCACCGGTCGCCCGCGCCGACCATGTCAATTCCCCGCTGCCAGGCAAACTCAACCCGCGCGACGATCTGCGCGAGGGGGTAGAGGATCCCTATCAGCCGGTCGAGCCGTGGGAGAAGCCGTCGGCGGGCAATCGCGAATGCGGGTTCCACGGGCCGCAGTCCGGCGGACATCCAAGGGACGTGCGGATCATTCCCCGGATACTCCCGGCCTCGCGCGACTTTCATTAGGCATGGTCAAACGAAAGTCCGGAATATCGAAGCGTATCGGAGAATTCTCGAGCGACCGGCGGACGCTCGCCTTCCTGTTGCTGGTCTCGCTGTTCGTCGGTGGGCGGGCCTGGCTCGCCGAACATCCGCAGCACGATCCTTGGGCACCCCTCGATCTGAACGATCCGCCGGGCTGGGCGACCGAGGCCAAGCTGCTGGCGCTGCGCAACGACGTGCCCGCCTGCCGCGCCGTGCTGGAACGATCGGAAGTGGCTTTCACTGCTCTCGATCCGCAAGGCGAGGGGGCATGCGCCCGGCCCGACCGGACACGGCTCGATGCCTATCCCCTCGCACCCGATCGTCCGCCGACCACCTGCCCTGTCGCGATCGCTTTGGCGCTATGGCAGCGCGACGTTCTAACACCCGCTGCCGAGGAGATTTTCGACAGCGAAATCGCGCAGGTAGAACACCTTGGGGCCTATTCCTGCCGCCGCCTCTATGGCAGATCGAGCGGCAACTGGAGCGAGCATGCGACCGGCAACGCCATCGACATCGCGGGCTTCGTACTGGAGGACGGGACCCGGATCAGCGTGCTGCGAGACTGGGACGAGGGCGGGGACCGGCAGGACTTTCTGCGCCGCGTCCGCGACGGCGCCTGCGACAGCTTCTCGACCGTCCTCTCACCCGATTACAACGCGGCGCACGCGGACCATTTCCATCTCGACATGAGCGGTCGCTGGAACGGGTTGTGCCGTTGAACCGGCGGGCCGCTCAGCTTTCGAAGGCGTAACCGGCACTGCGCACGGTGCGGATCGGGTCCTTGGCATTGGGCATCTCGATCGCCTTGCGCAGGCGGCGGATGTGGACGTCGACCGTGCGCAATTCGATGTCGCTACCGGTTCCCCATACCCCGTCGAGCAACTGGGTCCGACTGAATACCCGGCCAGGGCTTTCCATGAAGAATTTGAGCAGACGGTATTCGGTCGGCCCGAGTTGCAGCGTCTTGCTCCGGCGCGTCACCTTGTGCGCCACCGGATCGAGCGCGATGTCGCCGACCTCGATGGTTTCGCCGGCAAGCGCCGGGCGAATGCGACGCATCACCGCCCCGACCCTCGCCATCAGCTCGCGCGGCGAAAAGGGCTTGGTGATGTAATCGTCGGCCCCGGTGTCGAGCCCGCGAATGCGGTCGTCCTCGGCCTCTCGCGCGGTGAGCATGATGATCGGGACATGGGCGGTGGTCTTGTCACGGCGCAGGCGGCGGCAGACCTCGATCCCGCTGGTGCCGTCGACCATCCAATCGAGGATGACCAGGTCGGGCACGTCTTCGGCGGCCATCACCAACGCCTCGTCCCCGTCGGGCGTGGCACGGACGTCGTAGCCCTCGTTCTGGAACCGGTATTCGAGCAGTTCGAGGAGAGCGGGATCGTCCTCGACGAGAAGCAGTTTGGCAGCGGTCACGCGGGCATCGTCCTGCGAAGGTTTCTCGAGATTCGTCACGCTACTATGACCGCCAAGCTACAGTTCCGTGTCAAACATCCTCGTCCGGCGGATAGTTTCCGGTCGCCGCGAAATGGACCATCTCGGCAACGTTGGTGGCATGGTCGCCGATCCGCTCAATGTTCCGCGCGACGAAGAGCAGTTGCGCTGCGCTCGAGATTGTCGAGGGGTTCTCGACCATGTGGCTGACGACGTTGCGGAAGATCGAATTGTAGAAGGCATCGACCCGCTCGTCCGCGGCGATGACCTCGCGGGCCTGCTGCGCATCGCGCGCGGCATAGGCGGTGAGCACGTCGTGGACCATTTCGGCCGCGACCTCGGCCATCGCCGGAAGCAGCGTCAGCGGTTCGAATTGCTTGCGGTTGGCGGTCGGAATCTCGCGGCTCGCCTTCGCGATGTTCTTCGAATAATCGCCGATCCGCTCGACCACGCCCGCGATCTTGAGCGCCGCGATGACCTCGCGCAGATCGTCGGCCATCGGGGCGCGCAGGGCGATGATGCGCACCGCCAGCTTGTCGATCTGGCTTTCGAGCGCGTCGATCTGCTTGTCGCCGCGAATAACCTTCTCGGCGAGTTCTTCGTCGCCCTTGACCAGAGCATCCATCGATTCCTGCACGGCGACTTCGGCGAGGCCACCCATCTCCGCGATGAGACCGCGCAGCTTGGTGATGTCCTCGTCGAAGGCCTTGACCGTATGCTCCATAGTCAGCCGTACCTTCCGGTGATGTAATCTTGAGTTCGCTGTTCCAGCGGCGTCGTGAATATGTCCGTCGTGCGACCGTATTCTATCATCTTGCCCAGATGGAAGAAAGCGGTCCGCTGCGACACGCGGGCTGCCTGCTGCATCGAATGGGTGACGATGACGATCGCATAGCGGCCGTTCAGCTCGTCGATCAGTTCCTCGATCTTGGCCGTGGCGATCGGGTCGAGCGCCGAGCAGGGCTCGTCCATCAGGATGACCTCCGGATCGACCGCGATCGCGCGGGCGATGCACAGGCGCTGCTGCTGGCCCCCAGAGAGCGCGGTGCCGCTGTCCTGCAGCCGGTCCTTCACCTCTTCCCACAGGCCGGCGCGGCGCAGCGATCGCTCGACCACCGCATCCAGCTCGTCCTTGCCTTCCGCAAGGCCGTGGATCTTGGGGCCGTAGGCAATGTTGTCATAGATCGACTTGGGGAAGGGATTGGGCTTCTGGAAGACCATGCCGACCCGTGCGCGCAGCTGGACCACGTCCATGCCGCTGGCATAGATGTCCTCGCCGTCGAGTTCGATGCAGCCGCCGACCCGTGCCGAGGGGATCGTATCGTTCATGCGATTGAGCGTGCGCAGGAAAGTCGACTTGCCGCAGCCCGAGGGGCCGATGAAGGCAGTGACGTATTCCGTCGGAATGTCGATCGAAACGTCGTCGATCGCCTTCTTGGCCCCGTAATACACGGATACGTCCTTGGCCCTCATCTTGGCTTCGGTGGGCTCGAGATTGTCGTGGATTACAGTCACCAGGTCTTCTCGAATTTGTTGCGCAGGTAGATGGCGAGGCCGTTCATCAGCAGAAGAAAGACCAGTAGTACGATGATCGCGGCGCTGGTGCGCTCGACGAAACCGCGGTCGATTTCGTCCGACCACAAGAAGATTTGCACCGGCAGCACCGTAGCGGGCGAAGTGAACCCGTCGGGCGGCGTGGCGACGAAGGCGCGCATGCCGATCAGCAGCAGCGGCGCGGTTTCGCCCAGTGCCCGTGCCATGCCGATGATCGTGCCGGTCAGGATTCCGGGGAGCGCCAGTGGCAGGACGTGATGGAATGCCACCTGCACGGGTGAGGCGCCGATGGCAAGGGCGCCGTCGCGAATGCTGGGCGGCACCGCCTTGATCGCATTGCGGCCCGAGATGACGATGACCGGCATGGTCATCAGTGCCAGTGTCATGCCTCCGATCAGAGGTGCCGAACGCATGTTGGGAAAGATCCATAGAAAGACGGCGAGGCCGAGCAGTCCGAAGATGATCGATGGCACCGCGGCGAGGTTGTTGATCGAGACCTCGATCAGATCGGTCCAGCGGTTTTTGGGCGCATATTCCTCGAGATAGAGCGCGGCCAGCACACCGATAGGAAAGGCCAGCAAAAGGGTCACGATCATCGTCAGGATCGAGCCCTTGAGCGCGCCCCAGATGCCGACCTGCTGCGGATTGGTCGCATCGGAACGGACCAGGAAGCCGGGGTCCAGCCGTGTTTCGAGGCGGCCTTGCGCTTCCAGGCGATCGGCGAGTGCCTGCATCTCCTGCGATCCTTCGTCGGCGAGGCCGGAGGCAAGGCCGGCGCTCGCGGGAAGCCAGAACGTCGCCTGCCCGCGGAGCAGTGCGGGGTCTTCGATCACCGCCTCGGCCACTTCGCGCCAGGCCTGGGGATCGAGCTGGCTTCCCCCTTCCTCGCCCAGTTCCCGTTCGGCGAAGAATTCGACCACCTGCGGCAAGCCCTGCAATTCGAGGCTCTGTGCCGCATTGGGCAGCGCCAGTGCCGCCGGATCGCTGGCCAGGCCCGCCTCGGTAAAGTCGATCTGGACCTCGAGTTCGGCCCGCTGGAAGCCGCCGATCCCGTTGATGGTCATATTGCCGAGAAGAAACAGCAGCACGATTATCGAGAAGATGATCGCACCAAGCCCGACGTAGCGAAAGCGCTTCTCGGCGGCGTAACGCTGCTTGAGGCGTTTCTCGAACGCTTCGGTACGGGTCGGCGCCCGCTTGGCTGCGGCGGTCTCACTCATAGGCTTCGCGGAACCTCTTGACGACGCGCAGGGCAATGAAATTGAGCGCCAGCGTCACCATGAACAGAACGAAGCCGAGCGCGAAGGCGCTGAGCGTCGCCGGATGGTCGAAACTGCCTTCTCCAGTAAGCATGGCGACGATCTGCACGGTCACCGTGGTCATCGCCTCGAGCGGATTGGCGCTGAGATTGGCGGCGGTGGAGGCGGCCATCACCACGATCATCGTCTCCCCGATCGCACGGCTGATGGCCAGCATGACACCTGCGACGATCCCCGGCAACGCGGCCGGGATCAGCACGCGCTTGATGGTTTCCGACTGGGTCGCGCCCATCGCCAGGCTGCCGTCGCGCATGGCTGAGGGTACTGCGGCTATGCTGTCGTCGGCCATGGAGGAAACGAAGGGAATGATCATCACACCCATGACCAGACCGGCTGCAAGTGCGCTCTCGCTGGACGGGTTGGAGACGCCCGCGGCCAGCGCCACGTCGCGGATGAACGGCGCCACCGTCAGCGCGGCGAAATAGCCGTAGACCACGGTCGGGACGCCCGCGAGTATCTCAAGCGCGGGCTTGACCCATGTGCGCAGACCGCCCGGTGCATATTGCGTGAGGTAGATGGCACTCATCAACCCCAGCGGAATGGCCACGATCATGGCGATGATCGCGCCGATGAAGATCGTGCCCCAGAAAAGCGGGATCGCCCCGTAGCGGCTGCCGTCCGGGTTTTCGGCGCTGCTCATCGGGTCCGGCCCCCAGAAGGTCCCGAACAGGAAATCGAGCGGAGAGACCATGGAGAAGAACCGCACGGTCTCGAACACCAGGCTGGCGAGAATGCCGAGCGTCGTCAGGATGGCGACGAGCGAGGCGATCAGCAGGATGCCCATGACCCATTTTTCGACGCGGTTGCGGGCGCGGAAGTCGGGCCTCAGCCGCAGGAAGGCGAAGGCCCCGGCGGCGAAGGCGATGACCAGTGTCACCGTCACGCCGATGATGTTGTAACGCCCGATTGCCTCGCGATAGGGTTCTACGAGCGCGCGGGCCTGTTCGTTGAACACGCCCATCGCATCGCCGGCGGCCACCGCGCGCGCTTCGTTGAGGATCGTCTGCCGCTGGAAGCCGAAGGCGGGAAGGTCAGAGGCTGCCGGCTGTGCGAGCACGTGCTGCATGATCAGCCCGGGCGCGATCGCGCTCCAGGCCGCGACGAACACCAGAACCGGAATCGCGATCCAAAGGGCGACGTACCAGCCGTGGTAGTTCGGGAGACTGGCGAGGGCAGTCGCGCCGCTCTTGCGGAAGGACCAGGCACGGGCGCGGCCCGCCAACCATCCGGCAAGCCCGAGCCCGATGGCGAGGAGGAGCAGGATGGTGGGGGACATGCGCTCGGTCGGTATCCTACTTGAGCTGCGCAGCGTCGAGCGTGGTGTATTCGGTCGCGGCGCGCTGGTTCACGGCCATCACGTCCGGGGGCGAGGCGACCAGGCCGATCTTCGCCAGCGGTCCGTCCTCGGACCACATTTTCGTCCATTCCGTGAGGTACTGCTTGAGCCCGGGAATGGCCTCGAGATGGGCCTTCTTGACATAGACGTAGAGCGGACGGGCGCCGGGATATTCGAAGCTCGCGATATTCTCGTAGGTTGGCTCCACCCCGTTCATGGGCAGGCCCTGCACCTTGTCCGCATTCTCCTCAAGGTAGGAATAGCCGAAAACCCCGACCGCATTCGGATTGCCTTCGATCTTCTGGACGATCAGATTGTCTTGTTCCCCCTGATCGACATAGGCCCCGTCCGAGCGAACTTCGGTGCAGACCTGGTCGTAGCGGTCCTCGTCGCTTTCCTCGAGCGCCTCCATTTCCGGATTGGTCGCGCAGCCGACTTCGAGCACCAGCTCCTTGAGCGCGTCACGCGTGCCCGAGGTCGAGGGCGGGCCGTAGACGAGGATGGGGATGTCGGGCAGCGAAGGATCGACATCGGCCCAGGTCCGCGCGGTCTGCGCTTCACCATAGGGATTGGCGGCGAGCGCCTCGTAGACGATCTGCGGGGTGAGGTTCATCTGGATGCCGCCCTGCGCCGATGCGAAGGCGATCCCGTCGAGGCCGACCTGCATCTCGATGACCTCGTTCACGCCGTTCTGCTGGCAAGTCGCGAATTCGCTGGCGCTCATGCGCCGACTGGCATTGACCATGTCGGGCGTATCCGCCCCGACGCCCTGGCAGAAGAGGTTGATCCCGCCACCGGTTCCGGTCGATTCGATGATCGGCGAACTGAAATCGGGATTGGAGCGGACGAAGCTTTCGGCCACCGTTTTGGCGAAGGGGAAGACGGTAGACGAGCCCACTGCCCGGATCTGGTCGCGCGATCCGCCCGCGCCCGCACCTCCGCCGCAGGCAGCGAGGGCAAGCGCCGAGACGGCAGCGATGGCGAGATTGCGAAATTCGATCATGTCTACGATTCCCCGATAGCAAATAGGGCCGCAAAAGCGCGAGTTTGTTACACGATAACGACAGTTGTTTGACAGTCGCCCGTAAGTCCCCGATTTCTCACTCGGAAAGCGGAAGCAGGACTTTCACGGAGGTCCCTTCGCCGAGTTTGCTTTCTATTCCTAGCCGCCCCCTGTGGCGTTCGACGATATGCTTGACGATCGCCAAACCAAGCCCGGTGCCCCCGGAGGCGCGGCTACGGCCGGGATCGGTGCGGTAGAACCTCCGGGTGAGATGCGGGAGATGTTCGGCGGCGATCCCTTCGCCCTCGTTGTGCACCATAAGGCGGACGCGGCTTTCGCCCTCGACCTCCAGGTTCACGGTGACGGGGCGATCGTCGTCGCCATATTTGAAAGCATTGTCGACGAGGTTTCGGACCATTTGCTCGAGTTGCTGGGCATCGCCGCGAATCGGAAATTCGCCAGCGACGGCCAGCTCGAGCCGATCGCCCCGCTCGCCCCCGGCAACATCCCGTGCGGCGCGTTCGACCAACGGGCCCAAGGCCAGGAGGTCCTCGGGCCGGTCGTGCTTCTCCGCCTCGATTCGCGAGAGCGACATGAGGTCGCTAACGAGGTCCTGAAGCCGCCGCGCCTCGCGGTGGATGGTGTCGAGGAACTTGGCCGAACGCTCGCTGTCGAGCTTGCCGGCATCGTCCCGCAAGGTTTCGACATAGCCAATGATCGCGGCGAGCGGCGTGCGCAATTCGTGGCTCGCATTGGCGACAAAATCGGTGTGCGCCCGGCTGATGTCCGCCTCGTTGGTGCGATTGATGAATTCGAGGACGCCCAGTTCGCCGTCGATATCCTTGCGATTGACCCGCCAGATGTCCCGGCGGCGAGCCAGCCCGCGGATCACCGCGCTTCCCGATTCGCCGCTCTCGAGGAGCGCGATCGCCTCCGGGTGGCGAAGGGCCATACGGATATCCTGTTCGACCACATGGGTCCCGAACAAGCGACGCGCGGCCGCATTGGCGATGGAGATGCGGTTTCGCCGGGTGACGAGGATCGGAGTGTCCGAATGCTCGATGAGGTCGCCGACGCGGTCGGCGGTGAAAGGGGTCGGCGTGGAATCGGGAGCGATGTCAGGCGGTCGCGCGCCCACGAGCCATAACGATCCCACCCAGATCAGCATGACGAGCATCACCAGCCAAAACGATATGCCGGCGGTGAGCATGACGATCCCGGCGATCGCCGCCAACCCGAAACCGGTCCACGGAAGGGAAGTGTTCCGTCGCATCGCGAGCGCTCTATCGGCGGCATCGAAGGATTGCCAGCGGGGATGGTCGTGAACGAATCCGTGTGCTGGTGACCCCTACGGGAATCGAACCCGTGTTTCAGCCGTGAGAGGGCCGCGTCCTAACCGCTAGACGAAGGGGCCGTTCCGCTGCCGAAACAACCGGAAAAGCAAGCGCCGCCGCTGGTGACCCCTACGGGAATCGAACCCGTGTTTCAGCCGTGAAAGGGCCGCGTCCTAACCGCTAGACGAAGGGGCCTTGCCGTTTCCGGCTGCGGCAGCGTGGCGGGCCATCTAGGGCGGGGTGCAGGACCCGTCAACCCTCGCCTTGCCGCCTTGGTTCCGGGCCGATCAATCCGCCCAGGCGGCGTCTTCCAGGTGCAGTTCGGCGCGAGGGACATTGCCCCAATCGTCGATCTTGGCGCGACCCGCGAGCCAGACTCGCCGGCCGGGCACCGCGTGCAGCAATTGCTGGCCCATCTCGCTCTCGGCGGCGCGAAAGGCGATGCCCTTGATGCTGCGCCCATCCTCGCCTGCGGCCATCAGGCGAAGGTGGTCGCTTCCCACGACGTCGCACTTGATCAATCGCACCGGCCCCACGGCGATCCGTGGCCCGGGCCAGCCGACCCCATAAGGTCCGCCGGCTTCCATTGCCTGCACGAGGTCGGGGGCCAGCCCGCCCGGTGCCACGGCGAGGTCGAGGATCGTTTCCTGTTGGGCGGAAGCCAGCGCCACTTTCTCGCCGAGTCTCTCGTCCAGCCAGTGGGCGAGGGAAGCCACTCCATCGGCAGCGACGGTCAGGCCGGCGGCCATGGCGTGCCCGCCGCCCGCCGCGAGCAGCCCGGCCTCGCGCGCGGCGATGATCGCAGCGCCGAGATCGACCCCGGCGATCGAGCGGCCCGATCCCTTGCCCTCGCCACTGTCGGGATCGAGCGCGATCACGATTGCCGGCCTCCCGGTCTTTTCCTTGATCCGCCCGGCAACGATGCCGATCACGCCCGGATGCCAGCCCATGCCGGCGCAGACGACGACCGCGCGGTTGTGCTGGGCGGCGATCTGCGCCTCGGCGGCCTCCTGCACCTCGGCCTCGATCGCGCGCCGCTCGTCGTTGAGCTGCGACAGTTGGGCTGCGATCCCTCGCGCTTCCTCGGGGTCTTCGGTCGTCAGCAGGCGCACGCCGAGCGTCGATTGCCCGACTCTGCCGCCGGCGTTTATTCGCGGGCCAAGAGCGAAGCCGAGATCGCTGCAAACGGGTGCGCGCTTCAATCGACTGGCATCGATCAGCGCGGCCATTCCGATGTTCGCGCGCCGCGACATCACCTTGAGTCCCTGCGCAACGAAGGCGCGGTTCAGTCCGTGCAGCGCAGCGACATCGGCGACGGTGCCGAGCGCCACGAGATCGAGCAGCGAAAGCAGGTCGGGCTCCGCGCGATCCGCGAAGAACCCGCGCTCGCGCAATGTCCGCACCAGGGCGATGGCAAGGAGGAAAGCGACGCCGACCGCCGCGAGATGGCCGTGCCCGGCGGCGGTGTCGTTCTCGTCCAGCCGGTTGGGATTCACCAGCGCCACCGTGCGCGGCAGATCGGCGGCGCATTTGTGGTGATCGACCACGATCACGTCGACTCCGGCATCGTGCGCCTTTTGCAGTGCCTCGTGCGCCATCGCCCCGCAATCGACGGTCACCACCAGGCTGCTGCCTTCCTCTCCGAGCCGGACCAGCGCCTCTCCCGACGGTCCGTAACCCTCGAGCAGGCGGTCGGGAATGTAGTGCCCGGCATCGTGGCCGAGCATGCGCAGGAGGCGGATCAGCAGCGCCGAACTGGTGGCCCCGTCGACATCGTAATCGCCGTAGATCGTGATGGTCTCGCCCGACAGGATTGCCTGTGCGATCCGGTCGGCGGCCGCATCCATGTCGTTGAATTCGGAGGGGTCGGGAAGGAAGGCGCGCAGAGTCGGCTCGCGTTGACGGGCCAGATCGTCGGGTGCGATCCCGCGGGCGAGCAGCAGCTGCGTCACGATATCGTGGTCGAGCGTCGCGCCCCCGCCGAGCGCCATGTTGCCGCCGCGCCAGCGCCAGCGTTTGCCCGAAAGCGAGCGTTCGACACCGAAGACTGCGGGAGAAGTGCGGGTAGCCATCGCCCGCACCCTACCGCGCGCCGCGTGCAGGGCATAGCCTGCCGCATTGACAATCGACATGTGCCTGCGCTGACTGGGGAGCAATGGAAGATCCCGCGCTCCTGATCGTCTGGCACAGCCGCACCGGTGCGAGCGAAGCGATGGCCCGCGCAGCTGCCGAGGGAGCGGGCGTCGAGGCCAGGCTGATCGCGGCGTCGGATGCCGAAGCCGGGCATATCCTCGCCGCGAAGGGATATTTATTCGTCTGCCCGGAAAATCTCGCCAGCATGAGCGGGATGATGAAGGACATGTTCGACCGCACCTATTACGACGTGCTCGGACGGATCGAGGGCCGTGCCTATGCCACGATCATCGCGGCAGGATCGGACGGGGAGGGGGCCCAGCGTCAGATCGACCGGATCGCGACGGGATGGCGGCTGAAGCGAGCGACGGAACCGCTGATCGTCAATTTCCAGGCGCAGACAGCAGAGGAAATCTGGGCGCCGAAGAGCGTCCCCGACGAGACGCTGGCGAAATGTCAGGAGATCGGCGAAGCGCTGGCGGAAGGATTGCGCGCCGGAATCCTGTAAATCCTTATTTGGCTCCGCAAGAGTTGAAGGAGGGGCTTAACCGGTCTTCGCTGCCAGTTCTTCCCTTGCCGCCACATATTCGCTCTCGAGCCGTGCGACCATGTTCTCGACCGGGGCGACCGCTTTCACCGTGCCGATGCCCTGGCCCGAACCCCAGATGTCCTTCCACGCCTTGGCCTTGGTGTTGCCGCCGCTGCCGAAGTTCATCTTGCTCGGGTCGCTAGTCGGCAGATTGTCCGGGTCTAACCCCGCATTTTCGATGGAGGAGCGCAGGTAATTGCCGTGTACCCCGGTGAAGAGGTTGGAATAGACGATCCCGTCGGCGCTGCCCTCGACGATGCCCTGCTTGTAGCCTTCCATCGCGTTCGCCTCTTCGGTCGCGATCCAGGGGCTGCCGATATAGGCGAAATCCGCGCCCAGCGCCTGCGCCGCGAGGATCGAGCGACCGTGGCCGATCGAGCCCGACAGCGCCACCAGACCGCCAAACCATTCGCGGATTTCCTGCATCAGCGCGAAGGGGCTGAGCGTTCCCGCGTGGCCACCGGCGCCTGCGGCGACGGGGATCAGCCCATCGGCG
The DNA here is from genome assembly GCF_042851825.1 of Qipengyuania sp. MTN3-11. Classification (NCBI taxonomy): domain Bacteria; kingdom Pseudomonadati; phylum Pseudomonadota; class Alphaproteobacteria; order Sphingomonadales; family Erythrobacteraceae; genus Qipengyuania; species Qipengyuania sp. MTN3-11. Next base: position 76,168 of record NZ_BTGM01000004.1, read on the forward strand.
CCCTTCTCGATCGCCTTGTGGGCGAAGCGGTTGTTGATCACATCGTGCAGGGTGATCCCGCCCCAGCCGCGCACCGCGTTGAAAATCTCCTCGCGCGCGCCGAGGGAGGTGATGACAAGCGGCACCTGCCACTTGGCGCAGGTGGCCATGTCGGCCTCGATCCTGTCGTTAGAGCGGTGGACGATCTGGTTGACCGCGAAGGGCGCGGCGGGCCGTTCGGGATGGGCTCGGTTGTGCTCCGCCAGCTCCTCGGTGATCCGGTGGAGCCATTCGTCGAGCTCGCTCTGCGGGCGGGCATTGAGCGCGGGAAACGCGCCGACGATCCCCGCCTTGCACTGGGCAATGACCAGCTCCGGCCCCGAAACGATGAACAGCGGCGATCCGATCACGGGAATGCGCAAGCGGTCGAACGGGGCGGGCAGGGGCATGCGCTTCTCCGGAAGTTGTCGCGCCCGGACTAGGCAGGGCAACATATCGAGTCGAGATTGACGTTACGGAAGGACGTGCTCGATGCCGTAGATGCGCGCGGCGGCGCCGGCGAACAGCGCGCGCTTTTCCTCATCCGATGCGCCGCTCGCAAGCCGTTTGAACGTGTTCCACAGCACCGGATAGCTCGCGCCCCAGCGATCGACCGGATAGTTCGATTCGAACATTGCTCGCTCCGGTCCGAAGGCTTCGATGCATTCGGCGATGTAGGGCCCCCATTGCTCGGCCAGCTCCTCCGAGCCGCAGCCCCCGGCAGGGCCCTTCTCCGGCATCCCGCAAAACGCCATGCCCAGCCCCCCGAGCTTGATTGCGACATTGGGACATTCGGCGATGGACCGGATATTGCCCCGCCAGCGGTCGAAATTGGCATTGAGCTTGCCGCGATAGCTGGCGATGTTGAGCGGCGTCCCGCAATGGTCGAGCACGAATTGCTGGTCGGGAAAGGCGCGGGCAAGGTCGAGCACATCGCCCAGTTGCGGCTCGAGGACCCAGGCATCGAAGGTCAGCCCGTAATCGGCGTAGGCCGCCATCCCGGCGCGAAAGCCGTCCGAGCCGTAGAGCCCCTCCGGTGCGTGAAAGGGTGGTCCGAGCACGTCGGGATCGGCATCCCAGGCGGCGGTGTGGCGGATGCCGCGAAAACGGCCGTTGCCCGCCGCGATCAGTGCTTCGATCACCGGCTTGATCGCGTCCCCCAGCGTCAGATTGGCATGACCGACGATCCCCGCACAGGGGCGATAGGCACCGTAAAGCCCGCTGGCGCCCTGGGCGGCAACGCCGTTGACGAATTCGACTTCGCCCACCGGCTTCATCGCATCCCCGCGCGAGGGATCGTAGAAGGCACCGCACTCCATGAACACGGTGGCGACGATGTTGTGACCGCTGTGTGTATCGGTGTGAAGCTGATCGAAGGCGTAATAGGCCGCACCCGCGATCGCCTCGAGGAAATCGTGCCGCGGTTCCGGAAAGGCCGGCAACAGCGGACGCAGATCCCACAGATGATGATGCGGGTCGACGATCGGCAGATCGGGTTCGAGTATCTCTTCGGTCACGCGGCTCTCCCTTGCCTCTCTTTCGCGAGAGAATGCATGGAAGTCGGTCGCGATGGCAAGAAGCTCGTCAGCCGCAGCGCGCGTCGCGGATCACGCCGGAGCTGTCGAGCATGACGTTCAGTCGGTCCGAGCCGGCATCCGCGTTCACGGTCGAGCCCGCGGCGAGGAAGCGGATGTTGGTTTGGGGCGCGATCGCCTGCATCACCTCCGCGCGGGTCGCATCGTCGGCCATGCGGCCGTAGAACGGCGCGACCTTGGGTGCGCCGCAATTGCGCGAGTTCGGATCGGTTGCGGTGCCCGGGCTGTAGGGGCCGGGGGCAGCGCCGGGAGCGGGTGTCGCGACGTTCGCGGGCGTCGCGTCGGGGCCGGGCGTGGCACCTTGCGTGGCAGCGTCCGCACCGCCGATGCGCGAGGCGAAATCGTCGGCGTTTTCGGTCTCTTCGCTCGCCTGGTTGCAAGCGGCGAGGGCAAGAGCGGCGGCAAGAGCGAGAGCAGTTCGGATAACCATGGGAAACTCCGGCGCAAAAGGAATGGTGGGCCGGTCTTGTGGCGCAAATTCTTGCAGCTTCATGACAGAAGCTTGGCGAAAACTCGGTCGATCTCCGGCTCTGTTTCGGCAGTACGCGGCCAGTGCGGCGGGGGCTGGTTGCGGAACCAGGTATATTGCCGCTTGGCGTATTGGCGGGTGGCCGTTTGGCCGGCTGCGATTGCTTCCTCGCGCGCAAGGTCGCCGCCAAGCATGCCCGCGATCTCGCGAACGCCGATCGCCCGCATGACCGGCAAGGATGGGTCGAGACGGCGCACGAGCAGCGCTTCTACTTCCTCTGCTGCGCCAGCGTCGAGCATCGCGGCGAAGCGCCGGTCGCAGCGCGCGTTGAGCCATTCGCGGTCCGGGAGGAGGATCAGCGGGTGCAGGTCGATCGCATGCGCGATGCCTCCGGAGGGTTCGGCCTGCCAAGCGCCAAGGGTCTTGCCGGTCGAACGCACGACCTCGAGCGCGCGGGCGATCCGCTGGCGATCCCCCGGCGCAAGGCGATCGGCACTCTCGGTATCTTCCGACTCGAGAGCGGCGTAGGCTTCGGCGGCGGGAAGGGCGCGGACGGCCTCGCGCACCGTCGGCGCGATCGCAGGAATATCGGCGATCCCGTCGAGCAGAGTGCGCAGATAGAGCCCTGTCCCGCCAACCAGGATCGGCACTCCGCCGCCGGCATGGACCGCGGCTATTTCATTGCGAGCCGCCGCCGCCCAGTCCGCTGCCGAACAGGAGTCGGCCCCGTCCCATGATCCGAACAGGCGGTGGTCGATCCCGCGCATATCCTCCGGCGCCGGCCGGGCGGAGAGCACCTGGAGATCGGCGTAGACCTGGGCGCTGTCGGCATTGAGCACCACGGCGCGCCGCCCGTCCGCCGCGATCCGCTCGGCGAGCGCCACCGCCAGATCGCTCTTGCCGCTTGCAGTGGGCCCTGCAATGAGCGCCACCGGTGGCTTCACGGGAGACCCAATCTTGCTCATCGCGCGGCTGATAGCAGACCCTGCGGGACTGGAAACACGCCTGGAGGCGGCGCGTGCCGACCTCGACCGCGCGGGCATGCCGGTGGCGATGGCGGGCATGCTCGATTTCTGCGGCGACGTGCTGCAGATTTCGCTGCCTCATGGCGACGCCGCCAAATTGCGCAGCGCGCTCGAACGCCATTTCGGACCGTGCGACCTCTTGGTCGGCGACCGCGAATTCGAGGTGCCGCGGCTGTTCGTATCGGACATGGATTCGACCATGATCGCGCAGGAATGCATCGACGAACTGGCCGACTTCGCCGGGATCAAGGACCGGGTGGCGGCGATCACCGAACGGGCGATGCGCGGCGAACTGGACTTCGCCAGCGCGCTGAAGGAGCGGGTGGGATTGCTGGAGGGGCTCGAGGAGGCGGCGGTCGACACCTGCCTGGCGGAGCGGATCGAACCCTCCGCCGGCGCCCGAACCCTCGTCGAAACGCTCAAGTCCAAGGGCTGCCGCACGGTGCTGGTGACCGGCGGATTCCACCATTTCGCCGACCCGGTCGCGGCAATGCTCGGTTTCGATCACGTCCTCGGCAACCGCCTCGCGGTCGCAGGCGGCAGGCTCACCGGCGAGCTGGCAGGGCCGATCAGCGACGCCGCGACCAAGCTCGCGACCCTGGAACAGGAGCGCGGCTTGCTGGGCGAGGGCGCCCGGGTGCTGGCGACGGGCGACGGGGCGAACGACATCCCGATGCTCGAAGCCGCCGACTACGGCGTCGCCTATCGCGCCAAGCCCAAGGCCCGCGAGGCCGCCGACGGGTGGATAGAGCACGGCGATCTTACCGGTCTGCTCAAGCTCTTCGACATCCCCGAGAACGAATGGATAGCAGGTTAGCTTTCCTTCGTGGTTCGGCAACGCTATATTGACAATCCTGTCAGTAAGGGTGCGAACATGACCGCCTATCAGACCGATATCGCCGGAACCGAAAGCGCGAGCGACGGCACGCTGTTGCGCGATCCGCGCCGTCCCCAGCCGAAATATTCGCTGCGCAAGGCCTATGGCCATTTCCGCGATCTGCTGAAGGACAAGGAAGAGACCAGCCACGTCTTCAAGATCTTCGAATCGCTGCCTTCGAAGCACTTCCTGCCGCGGGTCCGCGCTCTGACGCTGAGCGAACGCGGCGAACAGCTTCGCGCCGAAGAGCCGTTCCTGCCGCCGATCCTCGACGATCACGATGCGCTGCGCAGACTGCCGCGCGGCTCGGTCGCGCATGCCTATTGCGATTTCATGGAGAGCGAGGGCCTGTCCGCCGCCGGCCTCGCCGCCGAGGCGGACAAGCTCGGCAATCCGAAATACGGCGATCTGGTCGAATGGTTCGGCTTCCGCCAGCGCGACACGCACGATCTGATGCACGTTCTCACCGGCTACGGCCGCGACGGGCTCGGCGAGCAATGCGTGCTGCTGTTCACCCACGGCCAGTCGCCCAGCCACGGCCACCTGCTGATCGGCTATGCCGGCGCGCTCAACATCATGAAGACGGTGAAGAGCCGCGCGCCGGTGTGGAAGGCCTGCCGCCAGGCGCACAGGACCGGGGTCGCCTGCCCGCCGCTGGTCGCCATGTCGATCCGCGAGCTGCTGGCGAAGGATCTGGACGAGGCACGTGCCGAGCTGAACATTCCCGATCCGCACTGGTACCGCGAATGCCACCGCATCTGGCGCGAAGAGGGAATCGACCCCTACGATCTGCTGGCAAAGAAGAGCCAGCCGGAAGCGGTCGCCGCTTAAGGCAGGACAATCGAGCCGGATGGAGCTCTAGCGTTCCATCCACTCGCGGAAGAAGTTTTCGTGGGCTTCGCGCAGCTTCGCGATGTCCACGCCCAGCAGCCGATCGCCTCCCACCGTGCCCAGGCGAAGGAAGCCGACCTGGGCCGCCTCCTCGGTTTCGGGGCCCTCGGCGACGATCGCATTGAACGCATCGACATCGCTCGTCGTCACGACGTAACGCGCCTGGTCCTCGCCAAACCACCATTGTGCCGGGGTGTAGGCCTCGTTGCGCGAGACATCCGCGCCCAGACCCCCGGCGAGCGCCATTTCGGCCAGCGCGACCGCCAGCCCGCCGTCGGAAATGTCGTGGACCGCATTCACCAGGCCCTCGGCAATCAACTTGCGGACGATATCGCCCGCACCGCGTTCGGCCGCCAGGTCGACGGGTGGCGCACGGCCCTCGTCGCGCCCGTGGACGATGTCGAGCCAGAGCGATTTGCCGAGATGCGAGCGGGTCGGATCGGGCCGGGCCCAGAATTCCGGTGCGACGAGATAGATCGCATCGCCTTCGGCCTTGAAGGGCATGGTCATCATGCGCTCGTAATCATCGATCAGGCCGACACCGCCGATCGCCGGAGTGGGCAGGATGGCCGAACCCCCGCCGGTGGCCTTGCTCTCGTTATAGAGGCTGACGTTGCCGCTGACGATCGGGAAGTCGAGCGCACGGCAGGCATCGCCCATGCCGTCGAGCGCGTGGACCAGCTGCGCCATGATCTCGGGCCGCTGCGGATTGGCGAAATTGAGGCAATTGGTCACCGCCAGCGGCCGCGCCCCGACCGCGCAAAGGTTGCGATAAGCTTCCGCGATCGCCTGCTTGCCGCCCTCGTAGGGGTCGGCATGGACGTAGCGCGGGGTGCAGTCGGTGGTGATCGCCAGCGCCTTCCCCGTGCCGTGGACGCGGACCACGCCCGCATCGCCGCCGGTCTGGAGCGTGTCGGCGCCGACCTGGCTGTCGTACTGCTCGGCGATCCAGCGGCGCGAGGCGAGAGCAGGGCTGGCCATCATCGCGAGAAGGTCGGTGCCCGGATCGGCGCATTCGGGAACGCCTTCGACCGGCCGCACCTGCGCCCAAGCGGTGTATTCCTCCTTCGAGAGATACGGCCGGTCGTAGAGCGGGGCATCCGCGGCGAGCGGGCCCAGCGGGATGTCGCACACGACTTCGCCGCCGAATTCGAGCACCATGTGCTGGGTGTCGGTAACCTCGCCGATCACCGCGAAATCGAGTTCCCACTTGCGGAAGATCGCCGCCGCCATGTCTTCCTTGCCGGGCTTCAGCACCATGAGCATGCGCTCCTGGCTCTCGCTCAGCATCATCTCGTATGGCGTCATGCCCTCTTCGCGGCAGGGCACCTTGTCCATGTCGAGCCGGATGCCGGCCTTGCCGTTGGTCGCCATCTCCACGCTGGAGCTGGTCAGCCCCGCCGCGCCCATGTCCTGGATTGCGACGATGGCATCGGTGGCCATCAGCTCGAGGCAGGCCTCGATCAGCAGTTTCTCGGTGAAGGGATCGCCCACCTGCACCGTGGGGCGCTTGGCCTCGGCGTCCTCCTCGAAATCGGCGCTGGCCATGGTCGCGCCGTGAATTCCGTCGCGCCCGGTCTTGGAGCCGACGTAGACGATCGGATTGCCCACGCCCGTCGCGGCGGAATAGAAAATGCGATCTGCATCCGCGACGCCGACCGTCATCGCATTGACGAGGATGTTGCCGTCGTAGGCCGGGTGGAAATTGGTCTCGCCGGCGACGGTCGGCACGCCGACGCAATTGCCGTAGCCGCCGATCCCCGCGACCACGCCCTTGACCAGGTGCTGCATCTTGTGGTGGTCGGGGCGCCCGAAGCGCAGCGCGTTGGCGTTGGCCACGGGCCGCGCGCCCATGGTGAAGACGTCGCGCAGGATGCCGCCCACGCCGGTCGCTGCGCCCTGATAGGGTTCGATGTAGCTGGGGTGGTTGTGGCTCTCCATCTTGAAGATGGCGGCCTGCCTTACTCCATTTGGGCCGTCGCCGATATCGATCACGCCGGCATTCTCGCCCGGGCCGCAGATCACCCAAGGTGCCTCGGTCGGCAGTTTCTTCAGATGCAGGCGCGAGCTCTTGTAGCTGCAATGCTCGGACCACATCACCGAGAAGATGCCGAGTTCGACGAGGTTCGGCTCGCGGCCCAGCGCATGCTGCACGCGTTCGTATTCTTCCGGCGACAGGCCGTGCTGTTCGACGATTTCGGGAGTGATGGAATCGGATGAGCTCGACATGGCCCGTGCGATTAGCGGCGCGCGCTCGCCACCGCCAGCCCGACCTGCCGCTTGTGCCACCGGGTCCGCCCGACCCAGAAGGCGAGGGCGGTTGGAATGGCGAAGCCGACGAAGCCCATGATCGGGATCAGCGCCGAATATTCCCTAGGATCGGGCGCGAACCAGTTGATCGCCTGGAGGAGCAAGAGCACTCCCAGCAGGATCAGGGGCGGCCCCAGCGGGCCCTTGGTCGAACGGACATACCAGGCGAATGCACCGCAAAGCAGGATCAGCTCGAGCGGCATTTCGATCAGCGGCCGGTTCCACAGGCCCCAGCCGAACCTACTGTCGCCGCCGGCGAGCGTCAGGTCCGGCCGATGAACCAGCAGGTCGAGGAACCAATGGCTGAGCACCACCGCGCCTGCCAGTGTTCCGGCGACCGCATTGCGCAGCCCGGCCCCGACAATGAGGCCGAACAGAGCGGCGAAGACTGCCGTTCCCAGCAGACTGTGCGTATAGGGCATGTGATAGAGATCGAGCGGGTTCATCGCGGTGATGCCGGGGACGATTCGCAAACCCTCGATGCCGGTCAGGGCGAAAGCGACGAAGGCCCAGTCGACGAGCTGGGCGGCGATGAACAGCGTTCCCAGGCGAGGGCTTTCCGGCGACACCGCGCCGGCGACGAAGGCCGGAGCCCAATGCCCGATGAACATCCCCGGGTTATCCCGCCCACCGCATCGCGGCCCAGGTTGCAACGCTGGCGGCGACGGCGGTGGCGAAGGCGCCCCAGGCGATGTCGGCGAGGCTGATATGCGTAGCCCAGACCTTCATCACCGCCTGGCTGGTGAGATCGAAAGTCGCGTAGCAGAGCGCTCCGAGCAGCGCGCCGTTGAGCGCAGCCGTGGCCACGCTGCCGGATTCCAGCCCCGGGCGAACCGCGAACCAGACCATGCCGGCAAGGTAGATCAGATAGAAGGCGATGGCGGCGCCCTTGCGGAACTCCGCCGCCATGATCTCGCCGATCACCGGGCGGTAGAGATTGGGTCCGGCCCAGCGCAGCCACAGGGCATCGAGCACGCCGAAGGCAATCGCGGCGGCGACGTAGGCGACAATCCACTTCATTCCCGTTCTCCCCCCGGCGGCTGTTCTTGACCCGGTGGGTGCGCATGGTCAATGGTCGCCGCGATATGGCAGAAGCTGACACGGGCGCGGCTCCCGACATTTCCGGAATGAGTTTCGAGGACGCGCTGAAGGCGCTCGAAACGGTGGTGCGGCGGCTCGAGAGCGGCAACGTTCCGCTCGACGAGAGCATCGATCTTTACGAGCGCGGCGAGAAATTGCGTGCCCATTGCCAGGCCCGGCTCGATGCGGCGCAGGCGCGGATCGAGAAGATCGTGCAGGGCGCCGACGGCAAGCCCGTGGGCACCGCCCCCTTCGACGCCGAGAATTGAACCCGTGGGTCTCGTCGCGGTCGAGAACGATATTCTCAAGAGTGCGCTGCTGCGCATACAGGCCGAAGTCGACGAGACCTTCGACGCATTCCTCCCGGCACCTGACGATGCGCGCGCGCCTCTGGTCGAAGCCATGCGCTATGCCGCGATCGGCGGTGGAAAGCGGGTGCGCCCGCTGCTGCTGGTCGCGACCGCGAGCCTGTTCGGGGTAGACCGGGAGGCGGCGGTCAACGCTGGCTGTGCGGTGGAGGCGATCCATGCCTATTCGCTGATCCACGATGATCTGCCCTGCATGGACGACGACGATCTGCGGCATGGCAAGCCGACGCTGCACAAGGCCTTCGACGAGGCGACCGCGGTGCTTGCCGGCGATAGCCTTCATGCCCTCGCCTTCGATATCCTGACGCGGCCCGACACCAGCAGCGATCCCTTCGTTCAGTCCGAGCTCGTTCGCTGCCTTGCCCTCGCCAGCGGCCACGAGGGAATGGCCGGAGGGCAGGTCATGGACATGGCGGCCGAGGAACAAAACTACGATCTGCGGCAGGTCACTCGGCTCCAACAGTTGAAGACCGGTGCTTTGCTCGCGGCGAGCGTGGAGATGGGGTCGATCCTGGGCCGGGTCCCGCCCGACGGCCGTGCTCCCCTGCGCGGCTACGCGCGCGATATCGGGCTCGCCTTCCAGATTGCCGACGACCTGCTCGACATCGAGGGTGACGAGGCACGCGCCGGCAAGGCGCTGCGCAAGGACGAGGGGCAGGGCAAGGCTACTTTCGTGACCCTGATGGGGATCGACAAGGCGCGCGCCCAGGCGCGCATGTTGGTGGAACAAGCCGTGGGCCATCTCGCGGGCTATGGCGACGATGCAGCTCTGCTCGCCGCGCTCGCGCGCTATATCGTTGAGAGGGACCGATGACAGAGAGAATTGGCGTCTATCCGGGCACTTTCGATCCGATCACGCTGGGGCACGCCGACATCATCCGCCGCGGCAGCAAGCTGGTCGACCGGCTGATCATCGGGGTGACGACCAACCCTTCCAAGAACCCCATGTTCTCGACCGAAGAACGGCTAGCCATGGTCGAACGCGAGGTTGCGGCAATGGCGTTAGGCAATGTCGAGGTTGTCGGCTTCGATGCATTGCTGATGAAATTCGCGCGAGCGCAGGGGGCAACCATGATCGTGCGCGGGCTGCGCGCGGTGGCGGATTTCGAATACGAATATCAGATGGCGGGCATGAACCAGCAGATCGACGACGGGATCGAGACCGTGTTCCTCATGGCCGACGTCTCGCTCCAGCCGATCGCCTCGCGGCTGGTGAAGGAAATCGCGCTCTACGGCGGCGATATCGCGCCCTTCGTCAGTCCGGCGGTGTGCGACGAGATCATCGCGCGGGTCGACAAGATCGGACGCCGCGGCGATTACTGAAAGGCCCCCGGCCCGTTCATTGCCTCGTCAGCCCGCCGCGGCTAGAGCGCGCTTCACGAATTCTCCCAAACAGACATACGGAATTTCGATGATCAGGAAATCGATCGCCCTTGCCGCGCTTGTCCTCGCCGCCCCGGCCGCGCTGGCGCAGGAGGCGCCGGCCACGCCCGCCACTTCGGCCGGCGTCAATGCTCCGGTGAATTTCAGCACGACCGAGGATCTCGACAATATCCTGCTGCTCGACCTGTCGAACGGCGAGCGGGTGGCCATCCGGCTGATGCCGGAATGGGCGCCCAACCATGTCGAAAGGGTCAAGACGCTGGCGCGCCAAGGATTTTACGACGGGGTGATCTTCCATCGCGTTATCGACGGGTTCATGGCCCAGACCGGCGACCCGACGGGGACCGGGCAGGGCGGTTCGCAGCTTCCCGATCTCGCCGCCGAATTCAATCCGCAACCGCATCTTCGTGGCACGTTGTCGATGGCCCGCGCCGCCAGCGAGGACAGCGCCAACAGCCAGTTTTTCATCGTCTTCTACCCGCGCTTCAGCCTCGACAACCGCTACACCGTCTTCGGCCGTGTGATCGCGAACATGGCAGCGGTCGATGCCATCCAGCGCGGCGAACCGCCGGAGAACCCGACGCGGATCATGCAGGCTTCGATCGCCAGCGAGAACGCACCCGTTCCGGCCGCGCCGTCGCCGGACCGCAGCCTCGACATCAGCGCCGACGAACTCAACGCGCCGATCACCAACTAGACCCTTAACGAACCGGGTTTGCCTGGCGCTTTCCGGGCGTTATCGGGCCGGTCATGAACGTCGATCTCTTCGATTTCGCGCTCCCGCCGGAGCGGATCGCGCTGCGTCCGGCGCGGCCGCGCGATGCCGCGCGGATGCTGGTGGTGCGTTCGGACGGTCCTTTCGAGGATCGCGGCGTGAGCGATTTGCCCGCGCAACTTCGCGCGGGCGACGTGCTGGTGTTCAACGACACGAAGGTCATCCCCGCCCGCCTCGAGGGACGGCGCGGCGAGGCGAAGATCGGCATCACGCTGCACAAGCGCGAAGGGCTGCGGCGCTGGCAGGCCTTCGTTCGCAACGCCAAGCGCGTGAAGGAGGGCAATCTGTTGACCTTCGGTGGCGGAGTGACGGCGGTCGCCGAGCGGCGGCACGAGGACGGCAGCTTCACCATTTCCTTCCCGGGGGAAGAGCCGGTCGAATGGCTGCTCGAACGCGCCGGGACCATGCCCCTGCCGCCCTATATCGCCTCGCGCCGGACGACCGATTCACAGGACCGCGAGGATTATCAGACGATGTTCGCGGCGCAGGACGGTGCGGTGGCGGCGCCTACGGCCGCGCTGCATTTCACACCCGAACTGGTGACCGCTCTGGATAGTGCTGGCATCGCTCGTGAAACGCTGACCCTCCACGTCGGCGCGGGGACCTTCCTGCCGGTCAAGGCCGAGGATACCGACGACCACGCAATGCACAGCGAGTGGGGCCGGATCGACGAGGCAACGGCGGAGCGGCTCAACGCGGCACGGCGCGCGGGCGGCCGGCTGATCGCTGTGGGAACCACCAGCCTGCGTCTACTCGAAAGCGCGGCCGATCGGGACGGCACGATCCGCCCCTTCGAAGGCGATACCGACATCTTCATCATGCCCGGCTATGCCTTCCGCGCGGTCGACGGCCTCATGACCAATTTTCACCTGCCACGATCGACGCTTTTCATGCTGGTCAGCGCCATGATGGGGCGCGAGCGGATGCTCGATGCCTATGCCCATGCGATCGCCGAGGAGTATCGCTTCTATTCCTATGGTGACTCCTCGCTTCTGCTGCCGTAATCGGCGGATCGTGAGCGACGCCATTCTCGACATTTCCGGTTTGACCAAGGTCTACCCCGGTGGGCTCAAGGCGCTCGAGAATGTCGATCTGACGATCCGCAGAGGCGAGATCTTTGCGCTGCTGGGCCCCAACGGGGCGGGCAAGACGACATTGATCGGCGCGGTCTGCGGGCTTGTCCGGCCGACATCGGGCACGATCCGTGCCTTCGGTCACGACATGGCCAGGGAATGGCGACAGGCGCGAAGGCGGATCGGCCTGGTCCCGCAGGAACTGGCGACCGACATGTTCGAGCCGGTTGAGCGCGCGGTGAGCTATTCGCGCGGTCTGTTCGGCCTTGCACCCGATCCGGCGCGGATCGAGCAGATCCTGCGTTCGCTCAGCCTTTGGGACAAGCGCGATGCGCGGATCATGGCGCTGTCGGGCGGGATGAAGCGCCGGGTGCTGATCGCCAAGGCGCTGGCGCACGAGCCCGACCTGCTGTTTCTCGACGAGCCGACCGCGGGCGTCGATGTCGAATTGCGCAAGGGCATGTGGGCGATCGTCGACGAGATGCGCGCTCGCGGCGTGACCATCATCCTCACCACCCATTACATCGAGGAGGCCGAGCTGATGGCCGACCGCGTCGGGGTCATCGACAAGGGCCGACTGCTGATGGTCGACGAGAAGGAGGCGATGATGGCCCGGCTCGGACGTACCGAAGCGCATATTACCCTCGCGCAACCGCTCGCGGCGATACCGCCGGCTCTTTCTCCCTATCCGATCGAGCTCGAGAACGACGGACGCGCGCTGTGCTATCGCGGCGGCGACGGAACCGGGAGGGGCAAGACCGAAGTCGCCGAGATCACCAAGGCGCTTACCGCGGCGGGGATCGACTACACCGGCATCGATGTCCGCGAGAGCAGCCTCGAAGAGATTTTCGTCTCTCTTCTGGGAGAGGATAAGGCGGCATGATCGGCTGGCGCTCCACTTGGTCGATCTACACGCGCGAGCTGATGCGCTTCCTGCGCACGGCGTTCCAGTCGGTGCTGGCTCCGGTGCTCACGACCTCGCTCTATTTCATCGTCTTCGGCGCGGCGATCGGCGGACGGATGCCCGATCTCGGCGGGGTCGATTACGGCGCCTTCATCATTCCCGGACTGCTGATGCTCACCCTGCTCGGGGAGACGACCAGCAATTCGAGCTTCGGGATCTACATGCCGCGCTTCACCGGCACGATCTACGAGCTGCTCAGCGCGCCGGTCGGCGTGGGCGAGACGCTGATCGGCTTCGTCGGCGCGGCGATGACCAAGAGCCTGATCCTCGCCGCGATCATCCTCGTCACCGCGCGACTGTTCGTCGATTATTCGATCGCCCATCCTTTGCTGGCGATCATCTACATCATGCTCGTGGCCGCGGCATTCAGCCTGTTCGGATTTATCCTCGGCATCTGGGCAGACAATTTCGAGAAGCTCGGGATCATCCCGATGCTGTTCCTGACGCCGCTGACCTTTCTCGGGGGCACGTTCTACTCGATCGACATGCTGCCCAAGCCGTGGGACACACTCGCGCTCGCCAACCCGATCGTGTACCTCGTCAGCGGTTTGCGTTGGACCTTCTACGGTTCGAGCGACGTCGACATCTGGATCAGTTTCGGAATCACGCTGGCGTTTCTTGCAGCCTGTGTCGCGGTGATCGCCACCATCTTCAGGACGGGCTGGCGACTGCGCGCCTGAATTGCTAGCGGCGGGTTATGCCCAAATTCGTCAGAGCCTTCCTGTTTCTGCCGTTCCTCGCCACGCCTGCCGCGGCGGAACTGCCCGAGCCCGTACGCGCAATGCTCGAGGCCGCCCGCGCGAGCGGCGATGCGGCCGTCTTCGACGCAGTGGCAGCTACCGCCCGGCAAACCAATCCCGACGATGCGGCTGAGATCGACGCACTGGTTGGCGAAGTCCACGCCGCAAGACAGGCCGCTGCGGCCAAGGCTGCAGAGGCCGAACGCCTGGCGATCGAGGAAGCCGGCCCTCTCGATCGCTGGTCGGGCAAGGGCGAGATCGGCGCCTTCACCGCATCGGGCAACAGCAGCAGCACCGGCCTGACCGCCGCGGTCGAACTGATGCGTGCAGGCAACGAATGGACTCACAGCCTGCGCGCGCGGGCGGACTACCAGCGCGACAACGGCCGCACCTCGCGCGAGCAGTTCTTCGGTGCCTACGAACCGAGATATCAGATCGGCGAAAATCTGTTCGCCTACGGTCTGGCGCAATACGAGCGCGACCGATTCCAGGGCTATTCCGGGCGTTACGCGCTGTCGGGCGGGCTCGGGGTCACCGTCTTCGACGGACCGGCGCTCGACCTGTCGGCCAAGGCCGGACCCGCCTACCGCCACACGCGCTTCATCGCCGGCGGCACCGAGGATTCGCTCAATGCGCTGGTCGGCCTCGATTTCGACTGGCGGTTCGCGGAAGGGCTGGCGCTGACCCAGGATGCCAATCTCGTCGCCGCGGCCGGCGGCGAGGCGGTGGCGATCATCGGCGGGCGCAGCACATCGGTCACGCTGGTGACCGGCCTCGACGCCAAGGTTACGGACCGGCTGACCACCCGGCTCGCCTTCACGCTCGATTACGACAGCAAGCCGCCAGCCGGTGCCGTCGAAACCGATACGCTGACGCGCTTCACGCTGGTCTACGGCTTTTGACGCAGCAGCCCCGGTTCCATTTCCGTATCGAGGCGACCGACGGCAAGGCGCGGACGGGACGCATCGCCATGCGTCGGGGCGAGATCCGCACGCCGGCCTTCATGCCGGTCGGCACGGCGGCGACGGTAAAGGCGATGAAGCCGGAGAGCGTCCGGGCGACCGGGGCGGACATCATTCTCGGAAACACCTATCACCTGATGCTGCGGCCAGGGGCGGAGCGGGTCGCAAGGCTCGGAGGGCTGCATCGCTTCATGAACTGGGACCGGCCGATCCTGACCGACAGCGGCGGCTATCAGGTCATGAGCCTGTCGGACCTGACCAAGCTGACCGAGAAGGGCGTCGAATTCCGCAGCCATATCGACGGTTCGAGGCATATGCTGACCCCCGAGCGCTCGATGGAGATCCAGTGCCTGCTCGGCTCCGACATCGTCATGGCCTTCGACGAATGCCCACGCGCCGACCGGCCGATGGCCGAGATCGAGGCGAGCATGGAAATGTCGATGCGCTGGGCGCAGCGGAGCCGCGATGCCTTCGACGCGGGCGGAGAGCATGCGGAGAACGCAGCGTTGTTCGGCATCCAGCAAGGTGCCCTCGACGAGAGTCTGCGCGCCCGTTCCGCCGAAGCCCTGCGCGCGATCGGCTTCGACGGCTATGCCATCGGCGGCCTTGCCGTGGGGGAAGGGCAGGAGGCGATGTTCGCAACGCTCGATTTTGCGCCGGGCCAGCTGCCCGAGGACGCCCCGCGCTATCTGATGGGCGTGGGCAAGCCAGACGATCTGGTCGGCGCGGTCGCGCGCGGCGTGGACATGTTCGACTGCGTTCTGCCGACCCGGTCGGGCCGCAACGGACAGGCCTTCACCTGGAGCGGCCCGCTGAACCTGCGCAACGCCGGCCACGCGGAAGACACCGCGCCGCTGGACGAGCGGTGCGAATGCGCGGTGTGCGGGACCTATTCCCGGGCCTACCTTCACCACCTGACGAAGGCCGGCGAGATGCTCGGTGCGATGTTGCTGACCGAACACAACCTTGCCTTCTACCAGCAGCTGATGGCGGCAATGCGCAAGGCGATCGCGGAAGGGGCCTTCGAGAAGTTTCGGGTAGATTTCCTTTCCGAATACGGTTCCACTTGCGGTCGGGAGCGGGCGACTACCAGAGGGAAACAAGCCCCGTCCTAGAGCGCGCGATCGGGCCTGTCCGGCCCACCATCTTGCTTTGACTGGCTAAGGCGAATAGCCTTCGACACAGGGTCAACGAGGGGTCGTTCATGAAAAACAGGCAAATATGTGCTGCGGCCATCGCGGTGGCCGGGCTCGCGGGGGGCGCGTTCGCACAAGCGCCGGACGAGATGGCGGCGCGCTATGCCGCGATGCCCACGGTCGAGGACATAGCTCTTTCACCCTCGGGCAAGCGCCTCGCCGTCGTGCAGCCCGGCCCCGCCGATACTCAGCTTATCCTGACGGCAGATCTGACAGGGCCGACGATCAAGCTGGTGCCGATCATGCAGAACAAGGAAGTCGGCACGCACATTGCCTGGTGCGATTGGGCTTCGGACGAACGGCTCCTCTGCGATGTCGCGCTGCGGGGGGTGATCGACGCGACCGACGTGATGTTCAGTCGTATGCTGATCGTGAATGCCGATGGCAGCGATGCGCAAATGCTCAGTGCCGAGCAGGATTCACGCGCTCTCGGGATCGCGCAAGATGGCGGCTCGATCATTTCATGGCGAGGTGGGGAGGATGAAGACGCAGTTCTCATGACCCGGCAGTTCATCAAGGAGTTCTCGACCGGCTCGCGGTTGGCCAGCGACGAGGAGGGTCTCGGCGTCGATTACATCGACTTGAACACGCTGCGTCGGAGAGTGGTCGAAAAGGCTCGCAAGGAAGCGACCCGCTACGTAGCCGACGACGCCGGGCAAGTCCGCATCCTCCACGAACGCGATATCACCAACGCCGGCCGCCTGCTGGATTCGGTGCGGTATATGTATCGCCCGCTCGAGGGCGGATTTTGGCGGCCTCTGGAAGTCGCCAGCCCCGGGCCTAGCGATTTTGTCCCGGTGGCCGTCGATAGCACGAAGAACGTGGCATACGGCTTTGCCGATCATGACGGCTTCAATTCGATCTTCGAGGTCAAGCTGGACGGGAGCGGATCGAGCAAGCTCCTGCTGTCACGTCCCGGTATCGACGTAGACCGTCTAGTAAGAACCGGACCGGGAGGCAAGGTGGTCGGTGCAAGCTACGCCACGGACCGCCGCACGATCGAATTCTTCGACCCCGAGCTGTCGGCTTTGCAAAAAGCCTTTCGCAAGGCCTTGCCGGGCAATCCGCTCATCGAATTCGCCGATGCGAGCCGTGACGGAAGCAAACTCCTGATCATCGCCTCCGGAGACACGGACCCCGGCATGGTCTATCTGTACGACAAGAACACCAAGCGCCTGGAAGAGGTGCTACCGCTGCGAGAGCCCCTTGCCGGCGCGGCCATGGGTCAAATGACACCGGTAACCTATACCGCGCGGGACGGGGCCGAAATTCCGGCCTATCTGACCCTTCCCCCCGACGGCCCCAAGCGGGGACTTCCCGCGATCGTAATGCCTCACGGCGGCCCCAGCGCTCGCGACGAATGGGGCTTCGACTGGCTTGTCCAGTACTTCGTCCATCGAGGCTTCGCTGTGCTTCAACCCAATTATCGCGGCTCCTCCGGCTACGGAACGAACTGGTTCGGTGGCAACGGCTTTCGCGATTGGCCGGTCGCGATCGGCGATGTCAACGATGCCGGTCGTTGGCTCGTCGCGGAAGGAATTGCCGAGCCGGACAAGCTGGCAGTCGTCGGATGGTCTTACGGCGGTTATGCGGCGCTGCAGTCTCAGGTTGTCGATCCGGAACTCTATCGCGCAGTCGTTGCCATCGCGCCGGTCACCGATCTGGACATGGTGAAAGACGAAGCCCGCGAATACACCAACTGGGGGCTGGTGGCCCAATTCGTCGGCTCTGGACCGCACGTTGCGGCGGGATCGCCTGCGCGTCACCCTGGGCAGTTTCGGTCCCCGGTTCTACTCATTCACGGGGAGGAGGATCTCAACGTCGGGATCGCCCAATCCCGCAGGATGGAGCACGAACTGCGCTCCGCAGGAAAGACGGTTCGGCTGATCGAATTCCCTGATCTTGCGCACAGCCTCGAGAATTCCCGGGCTCGCTATACTCTCTTGACCGAAAGCGACGCGTTCCTGCGCGAACATCTGGGAATGTAAGGCACCCGTAGGAGAAAGAAAAAGGACGGCCCCCGTTGGGAGGCCGCCCTCGATCCTCGAACGAACTGCCGGGGTCAGCGCGAGTAGAACTCGACCACCAGGTTCGGTTCCATCGTCACCGGGTAGGGCACCTCGTCCAGCGTCGGCACGCGGGCGAAGGTGATCTTGTCGTTACCGTCGGGCGATACGTAATCCGGAATCTCGCGCTCGGGCAGGCTCTGCGCCTCGATCACCAGTGCCATGTCCTTGGCCTTGCTGCCCAGGCTGACGACGTCGCCGACCTTCACGCGAGCGCTGGCGATGTTGGTCTTCACGCCGTTCAGATAGATGTGGCCGTGGCTCACGATCTGACGCGCGGAGAAGATCGTCGGCGCGAACTTGGCGCGGTAGACGACCATGTCGAGCCGCTGCTCGAGCAGGCCGATCAGGTTCTGACCGGTGTCGCCCTTCATGCGCGACGCCTCCTGATAGGTGCGCTTGAACTGCTTCTCAGTGACGTCGCCGTAATAGCCCTTGAGCTTCTGCTTGGCGCGCAGCTGGAGGCCGAAATCGCTCGTCTTGCCCTTGCGACGCTGGCCATGCTGGCCGGGGCCGTAGGAGCGCTTGTTGACCGGGGAATTCGGGCGACCCCAGATGTTCTCGCCCATCCGGCGGTCGAGTTTGTACTTGGCGCTCTTGCGCTTCGACATGAGATAGTCCTTCGATTTGCTGGACCGCGCCATTCGCGGCCATCCAACCCGGCATCGCACCGCATGACCGACTGCGTCATGCGTGGCCGCCGCTTCACCGGGGTGCGGAGCCAATTCGCGAAGGCGCGCATGTAGCGATTTTCGCGCTGCGGTCAAGGCGGCGCGTCCGGGCTCGACAAGCGAAGCCGGTCCCGCCAGTGCAAACCCCATGACAGATGGCATCCTACTCCCCGAAGACTGCAACGACATGGCGGAGGTCCGCGCCGGGGTGGATGCCACCGATCGCGAACTCATGGCCTTGCTCGACCGCCGCTACGGCTACATGCGCGCCGCCGCACGGATAAAGGTCGAACGCGGGGCGGTGCGCGACGAGGCGCGCAAGGCCTGGGTCATCACCAATGCCCGCACCGATGCCGAGGCGCGCCGGTTGCCGTCCGACGACATCGCGCAATTATGGGACCGGTTGGTGGAAAGCTCGATCGCCTACGAACTCAGCGAATGGGACCGGCTCAGGGCCTAGGTCCGCGCTGCAGCGACGACAAGACGCCGCGCAGCGTGCGCACTTCAAAGTGATTCCAGCCTGGCTTCGTCAGCACGTTGCGCAGGGTCAGCCGGGTCGCCTCGGCCCGGCTTTCGGGCAGGAAGTAGCCCTTCGGCTCCAGCATCCCCTCGAGATGGGCGACCAGCCCGTCGAGTTCCGATTGCGGGGCGGGAGGCAGCTCGTCACTGGCCGTGGGCTGCACCAATTCCCGGGTTTTCGACCATTCGTAGGCACACAGGATCACCGCCTGCGCCAGGTTCAGCGAGCCGAATTCCGGGTTGATCGGCACTGTCAGGATCGCGCGAGCCAGGGCCACGTCCTCGGTCTCCAGCCCGCTGCGCTCGGGGCCGAAGACGATGGCACTACGGGCCGTGGCCGCCGCAATCTCCTGTGCCGCCTCCTGCGGCGTGACGACGGGCTTGGTCACCCCGCGCTTGCGGACGGTGGTGGCGTAGACATGCGCGCAGTCCGCCACCGCCTCGGCGAGGCTGTCGAAGACCTGCGCCTTCTGCAGCACAACATCGGCCCCGGCAGCGGCGGGTCCGGCACTCGGATTGGGCCAACCGTCGCGCGGGGCGACCAGCCGTAACTCGTCGAGCCCGAAATTGAGCATCGCCCGTGCGGCCTTTCCGATGTTTTCGCCCAGTTGCGGGCGAACGAGGACGATGATCGGCGTGCTGCCCCGGACCGTGTTCATTCCCCTCGCGCCGCTTCCTGTACGGTACTGGCGAATTCCTCGAAATCGCGGGCTTCGCTGAAATCGCGATAAACGCTGGCGAAGCGTATATAGGCGACGCTGTCGATCTGTCGCAGGCCGTCCATAACCATTTCTCCGATCCGGGAAGAGGGGATCTCCGCTTCGCCCGCGGTTTCCACCTGGCGCTGGATCCCGGAAACCAGCTGGTCGATCCGCTCCGCCTCGATGCTGCGCTTGCGACAGGCGAGTGTGATGGACTTTTCCAGCTTGCCGCGTTCGAAGGGTTGGCGTCGGTCACCCGACTTGACCACGGTGATCTCGCGCAGCTGCACACGTTCGAAGGTGGTGAACCTCGCCCCGCAGCTCGTGCACTGGCGCCTCCGCCGGATCGCCGAGTGGTCCTCGGTGGGGCGGCTATCCTTGACCTGACTGTCTTCGTGAGCGCAAAACGGACAACGCATTCAGGTGGTTATTTCTTAATCCTGTTGTAGAATGCGAAGCCTGCACCGGCGATCGCGCCCAGCGGCAGCGTGACAACCGGCAACAGCGCGCCCGCGAGCGCGCCGATTGCCGCGCCGGCCAGCACCGGCTTGGTCGATGGATGCTTGAGTCCGCCCTTGGCCGTGCCCGACATCTCGGTCTTGGCATCCTCGACCCAGTCGTTGCGCTTGGGATCGCGTTCGTCCATTTCGCCTGTCTCCTCAACGGCCCGGATAGACCGGGAACCTCTCGCAAAATTCGCCGACCCGGCGGCGCACGCTTTCCTCGACCTGGGCATCGCCCTCCGGTCCGTTCGCCGACAGCCCTTCGACCACCTCGGCGATGAGCTTGCCGATCGTGCGGAATTCATTTTCCCCGAACCCGCGTGTCGTTCCCGCGGGCGTGCCGAGCCGGACTCCGCTGGTTACGAAGGGGCTGCGCGTGTCGTATGGAATGCCGTTCTTGTTGCAGGTCAGCCAGGCGCGGTCGAGGCCCGCTTCCGCCGCCTTCCCGGTCACATCCTTCGCGGTCAGATCGACCAACATCGAATGGTTGTCGGTGCCGCCCGATACGACGCGCAGACCGTTCTCGTCCAGACTGGCGGCGAGCGCGCGGGCGTTGGCGACCACCGCGTGCGCATAATCGGCAAAATCGGGCCGCAGCGCCTCGCCGAAGGCCACCGCCTTGGCGGCTACGATGTGCATCAACGGGCCGCCCTGCAGGCCCGGAAACACGGCCATGTTGATCGGCTTGTTCAGTTCCTCGTCGTTCCACAGGATCACGCCCGAGCGCGGACCGCGCAACGACTTGTGCGTGGTGGTTGTAACGATGTGGGCATGGGGGAAGGGCGAGTGGTGGGCGCCCCCGGCGACGAGCCCAGAGATGTGGCTCATGTCGACCATCAGCCAGGCGCCCACTTCGTCCGCCACTTTGCGGAAGGCCTCCCAATCCCAGATCCGCGAATAGGCGGTGCCACCGGCGATGATGAGCTTCGGCTTGTGCTCCTTCGCGGTCGCCATCACCGCGTCCATGTCGATCAGCTCGTCCTCGCGGCGGACGCCGTAGCTGACGGGATTGAACCATTTCCCGCTCATGTTGACCGGCGAGCCATGAGTCAGGTGGCCCCCGGAATTGAGATCGAGGCCCATGAAGGTGTCGCCCGGCTCCAGCAGCGCCAGGAACACCGCCTGGTTCATCTGGCTACCGCTGTTGGGCTGGACATTGGCGAATTCACAGCCGAACAGGCGCTTCGCCCGCTCGATTGCCAATGTCTCTACGACGTCGGCATATTCGCACCCGCCGTAATAGCGCTTGCCCGGATAGCCCTCGGCATATTTGTTGGTGAAGACCGAACCCGCCGCTTCGAGCACCGCCTTTGAAGCGATGTTCTCGCTCGCGATCAGTTCGATCTTGTCCTGTTGCCGC
This sequence comes from Qipengyuania sp. MTN3-11, assembly GCF_042851825.1. NCBI lineage: Bacteria > Pseudomonadati > Pseudomonadota > Alphaproteobacteria > Sphingomonadales > Erythrobacteraceae > Qipengyuania > Qipengyuania sp. MTN3-11. The sequence goes on from NZ_BTGM01000004.1 coordinate 97,714, forward strand.
TTCAGCTCGTTGCGGACTGCGGCGTGGATCTCGGGATCGGCTTCGGCCAGGGTATCGTGCCAGAAGCGATCCATTGGCTCGCGACTATCGGGTTTGGGCTGGGTGGCCATGGGTCAGGCGTCTTCCGTCTGGGATTTGAGGACCACCGGAGGGGTGGAGAGCTTGTCGACCCGCCGTTGATGCCTCCCGCCGGCAAAGTCCGTTTCGAGAAAGGCGGCGACACAGGCCCTGGCCATGTCGCTGCCGGTCAGCCGCGCGCCCAGCGCCACGCAATTGGCGTCGTTGTGCTCGCGGGCGAGCCTGGCGGAAAGCGGTTCCGAGACCAGGGCGCAGCGCACATCGGGGTTGCGGTTCACGCTCATCGAAATACCGATTCCGGAGCCGCAGAGGGCGATCCCCCGTTCCGCCGTTCCATCCGCGACGACCCCGGCCAGCCTGTATCCGAAATCGGGATAATCGACGCTGTCCCTGGTATCCGGACCGAGGTCGGCGACCTCGTGGCCCAGCTCGATGAGCCAGTCGCGCAGTTCGGCCTTGAGGTCCACGGCGGCATGGTCGGAGGCGATGGCGATGCGCATGGCCCGAGCCTTAGCCGCAGGTTCGGCTAGGTTCCAGTCCGCGCGAGAGCAAAATGCGCCGACGGCTTGGGGGTCCCGCTTCTTCCAACGTGGGGCGGGGCCAGAGAACACAAGGGTTGGTAAATCCAGTCCTTAGGTAATCCTGCCTAATCGCGACCTCGGAGAAAATTGAACGGATTGGATCATGATCCTCGCATCTGGAAGGAGAAGATCATGAAAATCGGACGAACTATCTTTCGCACGGCGATACTTCTGACCGGGACCATAATGTCCACCTCGGCAATCGCTCAGCTTACTCTCATCGAACTTGATGCGGATATCGACTTGCTGGACGATCGTCTAACCTTGGTCGAAGGGGACCTTCTCGATATCGAGGCGGATCTCGATGCTCTGGAACTCGATCTTGCCGAGATCGATCTCGACCTCGATGCGCTGGAAGGCGTGGTGGCGGCCAATGCGTTGGATATAGCGGACAACGCCACTTCGATCGACGGGCTGACGGTGGACGTCGATCTTCTAGAGGGCGCGCTGGCAGATGCCGAGGTGGATATCGCGGGCAACACGGCGTTGATTGGCGACGTCGGGCTCGACGTCGATGTCCTCGAGGGGGCGGTGGCCGACAACACGATCGACATCGCGGAAAATGCCGGATTGATCGGCGACCTTGCCGTCGACGTGGATGTTCTGGAGGGCGCGGTCGCAAGCAACACCCTGGACATCGCCGACAACGCATCGCTGATCGGCGATCTCGGGCTCGACGTCGACGCTCTGGAAGGGGCGGTTGCCGGCAACGCGCTGGATATCGCTAGCAACACCTCGCTGATCGATGGTCTTTCGCTGGATCTGGATGCGCTCGAAGGCGTCGTCGGTACCCTTGCTGACAACACCACGGTGATCGACGGGCTATCGCTGGATGTCGACGTGCTGGAGGGTGCGGTTGCGGGCAACAGCATCGCCATCGGCGATCTCGAGATCGACGTCACCGAACTTCAGGGCGATGTGGCGAGCAACACCACGCAGATCATCCGGAACACCTCGGACATCGTCGCCAGCACCACCTCGATCGTCGCGAACACAACCGCAATTGCAGCCAACGGTGTCCGGATCGACGTGCTCGACGAGGAAGTCGACGGTCTTCGGGTGGATGTCGATTCGAACACCACCCGGATCGGTTTAAACGCCGATGCGATCGCCGCCAACAACGCGCGCGACGATGCGCAGGATGTGGCGATTGCCGACAACACCGCGCGCAACGATGCGCAGGACGTCGTGATCGCCCGGAACAGCACGGTCGCAAACCGCGCGCTAACCCAGAGTCAGACCGCGCTGGATGCCAACGCGGCCCTGCGCGGCGATGTCGAGAACGGGCGCATCGGTCTGGTTCGCGTGGGGGCGGAGCAGGCCGTCGTCGTCGCCTCCGATCGCGGCGGAACGCTGGTGAACTTCCAGGGCAGTGACGGCAACCGTCGTCTGACCGGTGTTGCCAACGGCATCGGGGCCAACGATGCCGTCAACGTGAGCCAGATGCAGGCCGGCGACATGCAGGTGCTGCAGAGCGCGATGACCTATACCGACCGGATGTTCGCCGAACTCGATCAAGTCATGGTAGCGTTCAACCACAACAACCGCGCGTTGCGGCAGGAGATTGACCGGGTCGGCGCCGGGACCGCCGCCATTTCCGGCCTGCCACAGGCGATCGTACCGGGGCGGGGCATGGCCGCAGTCAGCTTCGGCGGCCGCGGCGACGAGACCGCCATCGCCATCGGAGTCGGCAAGGCATTTATGGGCGACCTCGCACCGGTGGTGCGCGCCGGGCTCGCGCTCGACCTCGGCGGTAGCAGCGCGACCTATAACGTCGCCGCCGGCATCCACTTCTGATCGTAATTCAGGAACCCGACCCCCGGACGCGTCTTACGGGTCCGGGACCACGGAGCCGGCGCAGCACCTTTACGGTACCGCGCCGGCTTTGGCATTCCGGGCTTACTGGTCGAGAAAGCTGCGCATCTTGCGGCTGCGGCTCGGATGCTTGAGCTTGCGCAGCGCCTTCGCCTCGATCTGCCGAATGCGTTCGCGGGTGACCGAGAACTGCTGCCCGACTTCCTCCAGCGTGTGATCGGTGTTCATGCCGATGCCGAAGCGCATGCGCAGCACGCGCTCCTCGCGTGGCGTGAGCGAGGCCAGCACACGAGTGACGGTTTCCTTGAGGTTCGCCTGGATCGCGGCATCCACTGGGATGATCGCGTTCTTGTCCTCGATGAAATCGCCGAGGTGCGAGTCCTCTTCATCGCCGATGGGCGTTTCCAGACTGATCGGCTCCTTGGCGATCTTTAGAACCTTGCGAACCTTCTCAAGCGGCATCGAAAGGCGCGCCGCCATCTCTTCCGGGGTCGGTTCGCGGCCTTCCTCATGGAGGAATTGGCGCGACGTCCTGACCAGCTTGTTGATCGTCTCGATCATGTGGACCGGGATGCGGATGGTGCGCGCCTGGTCGGCGATCGAGCGGGTGATCGCCTGGCGGATCCACCAGGTGGCATAGGTAGAGAACTTGTAGCCGCGGCGGTATTCGAACTTGTCGACCGCCTTCATCAAGCCGATGTTCCCTTCCTGGATCAGGTCGAGGAACTGCAACCCGCGATTGGTGTACTTCTTGGCGATGGAGATCACCAGGCGCAGGTTCGCCTCGACCATCTCCTTCTTTGCGATGCGCGCCTCGCGCTCGCCCTTCTGGACCATGTTGACGATACGGCGGAACTCGGGGAGCGCCATGCCGGTGGCGCTGGCGATATCGGCGATTTCCGTACGGATACGGTCGACCGCATCGGCCTCCTTCTCGGCAAAGGCCGCCCACTTCTTGTCCTTCTTGGCGCGCTCGGTCAGCCAGCCGTCTTCCATCTCGTTGCCGATGTAGGCATCGAGGAAATCGATCCGCTTGACCTTGTGACGTTCGGCGAGGCGCAGCATCTGGCCGCCGAGCGCGGTCAGTCGGCGGTTGAAGGCATAGAGATTGTCGACCAGGAATTCGATCTTGGTCGCATGGAACTGGACGCTCTCGACCTCGGCGGTGAGCTGGTCCGAAAGGTCCTCGTACTTCTGCTCCTTCGCCTTGGTGAATGCCTCGCCGCGACCCATGACCTCGACCCGCTCCTTCTGGAGCTTCTCGAATTTCTTGAAGAGGTCGGCGATGCGGGCGAAGCGTTCGAGCGATTCGGGCTTCAGCGCAGCTTCCATCTGCGCCAGGGACATGGTGTTGTCCTCTTCCTCGTCCTCGTCGTCCTTCTTCTTCGACGCGCCTTCCTCGTCCTCCTCGTCGGAATCCTCGTCGTGGTCCTCGACCTCGTCCTCGTCGCGGATCGTCGGCCCGGCGGTCTCCTCGGAAATCTCGCCGTCGTCGTCGTCCTCGGCGTCGTCGGTCATCTTGTCCGCAGGCGGTTCCTTCGACAACATCGCGTCGAGATCGAGGATCTCGCGCAGTTGCATCTCCTCTGCATTGAGCGCGTCCGACCACTGGATGATCGCGTGGAAGGTGATCGGCGACTGGCACAACCCCATGATCATCATGTCGCGCCCGGCTTCGATGCGCTTGGCGATGGCGATCTCGCCCTCGCGACTGAGCAATTCGACCGCGCCCATCTCGCGCAGATACATCCGCACCGGATCGTCGGTCCGGCCCTCTGTAGCCGCCTTCTTCGCGGCCGGAGCGGTCTTGGCGTCCTTCTTGACGCCTTCCTTCTTGCCGTCGGGGCCGACCTGCATCGCTTCGACCTCGGCCTCCTGCTCGGCCTCGGCTTCCGCTTCCTCGTCACTCTCGACGATCTGCACGCCCATTTCGGACAGCGCGGTCTGAATGTCCTCGATCTGGTCGGGGCTCATCTCGCCCGAAGGCAAGGCCTTGTTGAGCTCGTCGTAGGTGACGTAGCCCTTCTTCCTGGCCTTGGTGATGAGCTTCTTGATGTCCGCTTCGTTGAGATCGATCAGCGGCGCATCGCCATCATCGCCTGTCTTGCTCTTGGTCGCCATGAATACCTGTCAGTCCTGTCATCCGAGGGCCGGCTCGCTCGCCGGTCCGTTCGCCACATCGGGCGCGTGTTCCTGGGTGCCAGCCGTGGCCCGCCTTCGTCCGAAACGCTTCAATCGCTCGTTCAGTGCCAGGAGCCGCTCGCGCAGCCGGGCCTGTTCGGCGAATGAACCTTCCGGGTCCTGATCGAAACGCGCGGTGGCAGCGGCAATTGCAGCTTCCAGCGCGGGCCTTTCGACCAGCAGCGACACGGCTTCGGCCAGTTCCTCGCGCGCTTCGCCTGGGTCTGTGCCTTCGAGAAGAAAGGCGTATCGAGAGTTTTCCGGCGGGGCGGGAAGGCCTGGTTCGAGCGATATGGGCGAATCGCCGTTAAAATCAAGCGACTCGACCGCATCGATCAGAGAATCGATGGCCGGGCCGACATTTTCGTCACGCGCCGCGAAGCGCGAAAGCGCCTCTTCGTGGGCGGCGATCTGATCGGGATAGCGGGCCAGCCCGGCGACGACCGCGGCGGCGAATGCATCCCGCGCACCGCCTGCCATTGCCCGCTTGAGACGCGCGGCGATCTCGGGTGAGAGCACCGGCATGGGGCGCTTCCAGTCCTTGCCCTTCCATTCGCTGCGCTGGCGCGGCGGGAAGGCGAAGGCGGAAAAGCGCTCGAGCAGTTCGCGCTTGTAGAGCGCCCGGATATCGGGATGTTCGATGGTTTCGACATGGGCGAGCAGCCGGGCCTTGAGGCCGGCCTTGGCCTCCGGCCCGTCGAGCGGCGCGGCATCGCGCTCGAACCGCCACAGCGTGTCGAGCAGACCGGCAGGCTCGCTCAGCAGTTTCTCCATCGCCCGCGCACCCTGCCGGCGGATCAGATCGTCGGGATCGAGCCCTTCGGGCAGGCGGACGATGGCGAGCGAATGGGCGGGGCGCAGCAGCGGCAGGGCGCGGACGATGGCGCGCATCGCCGCCTTTTGCCCGGCCTTGTCGCCGTCGAAGCACAGGATCGGACGCTCCGACTGGCGCCACAGCAGTTCGATCTGCTGCTCGGTCAGCGCGGTGCCCATTGGGGCGACCGCTTCTCCGATCCCCGCCTCGACCAGCGCGATCACGTCCATGTAGCCCTCGACGACGACGATCCGGCCCGTCTGGCGCGCGGCGGGGGCGGCGCGGTGGAGGTTGTAGAGCGTGCGGCCCTTGTCGAAGAGCGGGGTGTCGGGAGAGTTGAGATATTTCGCGACCCCGTCGCGATCCGAAAGGATGCGCCCGCCGAAGGCAATCACCCGGCCGCGCTGGTCCTGGATCGGCAGCATCAGCCGGTCGCGAAAGCGGTCGTAGCGGCTGCCGTCCTCGGTCTCGGTCCGCATGCCGCTTTCGAGCAGCATGTCCTCGTCGAACGACAGGTCGCGCTTGAGCGCCTGCTTGTCGTCGGGCGCGTAGCCGAAGCCGAACGCGCGGATCGTGGCGTCCGAAAAGCCGCGCTTCGCCAGATAGTCCCGCGCCTTGGCCCCCTCGGCGGAACGAAGCCTGCCGACGAACCATTCCTGCGCCGCCTGCGTCACGTCGACCAGGCTCGCGCGCTTCTCCGCCCGCTGCGCCGCGACCGGGTCGGGGGCAGGCACCTCCATTCCGGCGATCGCCGCCAGTTCCTTCACCGCGTCCATGAAAGGCATGCCGCGCTGCTCGATCATCCACCCGATCGCATCGCCATGCGCCTCGCAGCCGAAGCAGTGGTAGAAGCCCTTGGCGTCGTTGACGTAGAAGCTCGGCGTCTTCTCGTTGTGGAACGGGCAGCACGCCTTGAACTCGCGTCCCGCCTTGGTCAGCCGCACGTCGCGCCCGACCACCGCCGACAGCGTGATCCGTGCACGCAGCTCGTCCAGCCATTGGGGGGATAGCGCCATGGGCGCTACCCTAACGCGCGAAGCCCCCCGCCGCTAGTTCGCGGCCTCGCCCTCCACAGGCATTTCGGCCGGAGGGAAGGGCCCGCGCGCCGGAGCGCTCATGCCGCGCACTTCCAGCTGGTAGGCTTCCGCCGGGCCTTCGGGCGGCAGGACCGATTGCCACCAGAAGGTGATCGCGGTCCCGCGCTTCCATCCGCTGCCGCCGGTGACGCGCCAGATGATCTGGTCCGCATCGCTGGTCACGGTGATGGCATCGGCGAGGCCCAGCGCGGTCTCGGCCTGGGCGCGCGAATAGCCGACCGACCGGTTGAAGCCGGTCGCGGGCCGGGTCATGCGGAACAGCGCGCCCGAGGTTTCGGCGAGCGCGCCTTCGGTTTCGCGCGCTTCGGCCGTCACGGGATCGAGGTCCTCGGCCAGCGTTACTTCGTGGACATAGGTGTAGACGGTGTCGGCGGGCAGTTCGCCGGGCACGCATTCGGCGGTGCCTTCGGGGCAGGCGACGAAGCTGCGGATGCGGCCGATCTCGCGGCCCTCGGCCATGATTGCGGCTTCGACTTCGGGACCTTCCGGCCCCTCGATCTTCGCCCCCAGCATCGCCGGATCGAAATCGGCGGCGATCAGCGTGCGGGGCGCGGCGACGGTCGGCTCGGCGCTGGGCGTGGGTTCGGGGCTGGGCTCTTCGCCGCAAGCGGCGAGCAGCAGCGCCGCGATCGGCAGCAGCCGCTTCACTGGAGCGATTCCTTCACCAGCGCGCTCGCCCGGCTCATGTCGAGCGAGGCACCGTGGCGCGATTTCAGCTCGGCCATGACCCGGCCCATGTCCTTGAGCTCGCTCGCTCCGGTCTCGGCCTTGATGGCCTCGATCGCGGCGCGGGTCTCGTCCTCGCTCATCTGTTTGGGCAGGAATTCCTCGATTACGCCGAGCTCGGCCTTTTCCTTGTCGGCCAGTTCCTGCCGACCGCCGCTCTCGTACATCTCGATCGATTCGCGGCGCTGCTTGGCCATCTTGAGCAGCACGTCGGTCACCAGCGCATCGTCTTCGGGCTTCTTGTCGGATGTCCGCAGCTCGATGTCGCGGTCCTTGATCTTCGCGCCGATCAGGCGGAGTGCGGCGGTGCGGTCCTTGTCGCCGGCCTTCATCGCGGCGATGGTTTCGCTCTTGATATCGTCTCTCAGCATGGCTGCCTTCAAATCTGTGGATGGCGAATCCGTAGGATGGTCCACCGGCTCGATAGAACAGTGCGCCGCAAAGCCAAGCGTTCCTGTTGACGGCCCTGTTGACGTGAAGGACAGCCATCCCTAGCAGCCGAGACTTAGCGACATCGCCGGCAACACTCACTCGGAAAGCCCCCCTTATGGCCCGTTCCGCGAATTCCTCTGCGCGCCCGGAAGGCGCAACCGGCGCGATCGTCTTCGCCGACGGTACCATCGTCTGGGGCAAGGGCTTCGGCGTTTCCGGCTCGAAGGTCGGCGAGATGTGCTTCAACACCGCCATGACGGGCTATCAGGAGGTGATGACCGACCCGAGCTACGACAGCCAGGTGGTCTGCTTCACCTTCCCGCACATCGGCAATGTCGGCGCGAACGAGGAGGACGTGGAGAGCCGCGGCCTCGGCGCTGTCGGCTGCGTGGTGCGGCAGGAGGTGACCCCGCATTCCAACTTCCGCGCCCAGAACCAGTTCGCCGACTGGATGCGCGCGCATGGCCGGATCGGCATTTCGGGTGTCGATACAAGGGCGCTGACCCGCAAGATCAGGACCGAGGGTGCACCCAACGTGGCGATCGCCCATGCGCCGAACGGCCAGTTCGATCTGGAGGCCCTGCAGCGGCAGGCGGCGGAATGGAGCGGGCTGGAAGGGCTGGACCTCGCGCCGGGCGTCACCCGCGGCGTGCTGGAGGACTGGCGGGGAGGGCACTGGCAGCTCGGCCACGGCTATGCCGACCACGGCAACGAGAAACCGCATGTCGTCGCCATGGATTTCGGCGCCAAGGACAATATCTTCCGCAGCCTCGCCCGCGCCGGTGCGAAGGTGACGGTGGTGCCCGCGCGCACCTCGTTCGACGAGATCATGCGGCTGAAGCCCGCGGGCGTGTTCCTCTCCAACGGCCCCGGCGATCCGGCGGCGACGGGCGAATACGCGGTGCCGGTGATCCGCAAGCTGCTGGAGGCGGACATGCCGATCTTCGGTATCTGCCTCGGCCACCAGATGCTCGGCCTCGCCGCGGGAGCGAAGACCGCCAAGATGTTTCAGGGTCACCGCGGCGCCAACCACCCCGTCCAGCGCGTCGGCGGCGGCTGGGGCGACAGCGAGGGTCTGGTCGAGATCACCAGCATGAACCACGGCTTCGCGGTCGACGGCGAGACTCTGCCCGAGGGTGTGGAGCAGACCCACGTCTCGCTGTTCGATGGCACCAATTGCGGGATCGCGATTACCGGCAAGCGGGCGTTCGGGGTGCAGTACCACCCCGAGGCCAGCCCCGGCCCGCAGGACAGCTTCTACCTGTTCGAGAAATTCGTGGGGATGTTGGGGTGAGCGAGGGCGTCGATTATGACCGCGTCTGGCTGCCTCAGATTGTTTGGTATTGCAGGCTTATTGCTGATGACCGGAAGCTTGAGAAAGCGTTTGAGCAACCGGGAGGAAAGCTTTGGACGTCGGTTGTGAGCTACGACGAATTGGTCGAGCAGGTTCTTGATGTTCCGCTCGATGCCCAGCTTACAGCCATCCCCACTATCTCGGTGTCTGCCGACCTCAAAGAAGCACTCGCGGAATTCTTGGATATGTTCACTACTTTCGATGATGCGGTAGGCCCAGTGGGCCGCCCCAACTTGCAGTCGCCGGAGTGGCGCGGGGTCCAGGCTCGCGCCCATGATGTCGATGTGCTCGCTTTCATCGAAGGGGTCGGTCGATAATGCCCAAACGCACTGACATCTCCTCGATCCTCGTCATCGGCGCCGGGCCCATCATCATCGGGCAGGCCTGCGAGTTCGACTATTCGGGCACGCAGGCGATCAAGGCGCTCAAGGAGGAGGGGTACCGGGTGATCCTGGTCAACTCCAACCCCGCCACGATCATGACCGATCCGGAAATGGCCGACGCGACCTATGTCGAGCCGATCACGCCCGAAATCGTCGCCAAGATCATCGAGAAGGAGCGCCCCGACGCGGTGCTGCCGACGATGGGCGGGCAGACCGCGCTGAACTGCGCGCTCGACCTTGCCAACCAGGGCGTGCTGGAGAAATTCGGCGTCCAGATGATCGGCGCCAATGCCGATGCCATCGACAAGGCCGAGAACCGCCAGCGCTTCCGCGAGGCGATGGATGCCATCGGGCTGGAAAGCGCGCGCAGCGGCGTCGCCAACACCGTCGACCAGGCCTACGAGGTACTCGAGCGCACCGGACTGCCGGCGATCATCCGCCCCAGCTTCACGCTCGGCGGCACCGGCGGCGGCATCGCCTACAACCGCGCCGAGTTCGAGCGGATCGTGCGCGACGGGCTCGATGCCTCCCCAACCACCGAAGTCCTGATCGAGGAATCGCTCCTCGGCTGGAAGGAATTCGAGATGGAGGTGGTGCGCGACGCACGCGACAATTGCATCATCGTCTGCTCGATCGAGAACGTCGATCCGATGGGTGTCCACACCGGCGACTCGATCACCGTCGCCCCCGCGCTGACGCTCACCGACAAGGAATACCAGATCATGCGCAGCGCGAGCATCGCGGTGCTGCGCGAGATCGGCGTGGAAACGGGCGGGTCCAACGTCCAGTTCGCGGTCGATCCCAAGACCGGCCGGTTGATCGTGATCGAGATGAACCCGCGCGTCTCGCGCTCCTCGGCGCTGGCATCCAAGGCCACCGGCTTTCCCATCGCCCGCGTCGCCGCCAAGCTGGCGGTCGGCTACACGCTCGACGAGATCCAGAACGAGATCACGGGCGCGACGCCGGCCAGTTTCGAGCCGACGATCGACTACGTCGTCACCAAAATTCCCCGCTTCGCCTTCGAGAAGTTCAAGGGCACCAAGCCCGAGCTCTCCACCGCGATGAAATCCGTCGGCGAGGTGATGGCGATCGGGCGCTGCTTCGCGGAATCGATGCAGAAGGCCCTGCGCGGCCTCGAGACCGGGCTCGACGGGTTCAACCGCGTGGTCGAGCTGGAGGGCAAGAACCGCGAGGCGATCACCGCCGCGCTTTCGCAGCGCACGCCGACCCGCATTCTCAACATCGCCCAAGCCTTCCGCGAGGATTTCACCGTCGAGGAAATCCAGGCACTCACCGGCTACGACCCGTGGTTCCTGCGCCAGATCCAGGCGATCATCTACGAAGAGAACATGCTCGGCCACAACGGCCTGCCGCGCGATGCGGCGGAGATGCGGCGGCTGAAGGCGATGGGCTTTTCGGACAAGCGCCTCGCCACGCTGGCGGTGCGCTCGGTCGGCGTGGCGGGCGGCATGGCCGAAACGCAGGCGCGGCGCAGCGGCCTGCTTCACGATGCCCTGCGCGCCATGGCCGGGGCGACGTCGGAAGAAGAGGTCCGCAAGCTGCGCCGCACGCTCGGCGTGGAACCCGTGTACAAGCGCATCGACAGTTGCGCCGCCGAGTTCGAGGCGATCACGCCTTACATGTATTCCACTTACGAGGCCCCCAGCTTCGGCGAGCCGGAAGACGAGGCGGACCCGAGCGACCGGCGCAAGATCGTCATCCTCGGCGGTGGGCCGAACCGGATCGGGCAGGGCATCGAATTCGACTATTGCTGCGTCCACGCCTGCTACGCGCTGCGCGAAGCGGGGTTCGAGACCATCATGGTCAACTGCAACCCGGAGACGGTCAGCACCGATTACGACACCTCCGACCGGCTCTATTTCGAGCCGCTGACCGAGGAGGACGTGCTCGAAATCCTGCGGGTCGAGGCTTCGCGCGGCGAACTGGTGGGCGTGATCGTCCAGCTCGGCGGGCAGACCCCGCTCAAGCTCGCCGCCGCGCTGGAGCGCGAGGGAGTCCCGATCCTCGGCACGAGCCCCGACGCCATCGACCTCGCCGAAGACCGCGAACGCTTCGCGCGCCTGGTCAACAAGCTGAAGTTGAAGCAGCCCGAGAACGGCATCGCCAAGAGCCGCGACGAGGCGGCGGCGGTTGCGGGCATGATCGGTTACCCGGTGCTGCTGCGCCCCTCCTATGTCCTCGGCGGGCGGGCGATGGAGATCGTCGACAGCGAAGCCCAGCTCGACAATTACATCGCCACCGCGGTCAATGTGTCGGGCGATTCCCCGGTGCTGGTCGACCAGTATCTGCGCGACGCGATAGAATGCGACGTCGACGTGATCTCCGACGGCAGCGAGGTCCGCATCGCCGGGGTGATGCAGCATATCGAGGAGGCGGGAGTCCATTCGGGCGATTCCGCCTGCACGCTGCCGCCCTACAGCCTGCCCGACGACATCGTCGCCGAAATGGAGCGGCAGGCCAAGGAACTGGCCCTGGCGCTCGACGTGTGCGGGCTGATGAACGTCCAGTTCGCTGTCAAAGACGGCGAGGTCTACCTGATCGAGGTCAATCCGCGCGCCAGTCGCACCGTGCCCTTCGTCGCCAAGGCGATCGGCCGCCCCGTCGCCAAGATCGCCGCGCGGGTGATGGCGGGCGAACCGCTGACGAGCTTCGAACCCTTCGACATTCGCCCGAAGCACATGGCGGTGAAGGAAGCGGTGTTCCCCTTCAACCGCTTCCCGGGAGCCGACCCGGTGCTGACCCCGGAAATGAAATCGACCGGCGAGGTAATGGGGATCGATGCCGATTTCCCCGCCGCCTTCCTCAAGTCGCAGATCGGGGCGGGGATGAACCTGCCGCGCTCCGGCACCGTGTTCGTATCGGTCAAGGACGGCGACAAGGCGCAGATCCTACCCGCCGTGCGCACACTGATCGAAGACGGTTTCACCGCCATCGCCACGGGAGGCACACAGGCCTTTCTCAGCGAGAACGGCCTCGACGTTGCGCGGGTCAACAAGGTGGCAGAGGGCCGCCCGCACATCGTGGATGCCATTATCGACGGCGAGGTCGATCTGATCTTCAACACCACCGAGGGCTGGCAGTCGTTGCTCGACAGCCAGTCGATCCGCGCTTCGGCGCTGGAGAAGAAGGTGCCCTATTACACGACCGCCGCCGCCAGTCGCGCCGCCGCGCAAGCCATATCACAGGTTAGTACCGATCAGCTTGAAGTGCGCTCGCTGCAAGACTATTATAGCTGACGAATTAGGACGTACCCCTCCTGACAATCGACAGACCAAGGGTCCGCGAGCCGCGCGGAACGGGCTCGAATTGCCGGGGGCGGTGGAAACAGGAAGGTCCGACATGGAAAAGGTGCCGATGCTGGCCGAAGGCTACGAGAAGCTCACGGCCGATCTCAAGCAATTGCGAGCCGAGCGCCCGCTGATCGTCGATGCGATCGAGGAAGCGCGCGCGCATGGCGATCTTTCCGAGAATGCGGAATACCATGCGGCCAAGGAACGCCAGGGCCAGGTCGAGGCGCAGATCGCCGAGATCGAGGACAAGATAACCCGCGCGCAGATCATCGACCCGACCACGCTGTCGGGTGATCGCATCCAGTTCGGCGCGACCGTGACCCTGCTCGACGAGAACGACAAGCCGGTGAAATACCAGATCGTGGGCCAGACCGAGGCGGATGCCAAGAAGGGCCGCATCAGCTACAACTCGCCCATCGGCCGTGCATTGATCGGCAAGCAGGTCGAGGAGGAGATCGAGGTCACCGTGCCCAGCGGCGACAAGTTCTATCTCGTCGACAAGATCGAATTCATCTGAGCGGCTTTTCCATCGCATAATTGTGGATCGGCACGGCTTTCTTTCCGTGCGCGATCGTGAAGTCGCGACGCCCGATCATCCGATAGCCGGCGCGTTCGAACGCCGGGCGTGCCAGTTCGCTGGCTTCGGTAAAGAGCCGCTCTTCATTCCACAGACGCGCCAGCGTTTCGGCTTCGTCCAGTAATCTGTCGGCCAGTCCGCGACGGGTGTGATCGGGGTGGCAGTAGAGCTGATCGAGATGCCCTCCCGGCTCGATCAGTGTGTAGGCGACCGGGATATCCGCAACATCGGCGACGACGAGGATCGCGTGGCCACTGCGGACCCGTTCCCTGAACCGGTCCGGCGAAAGGTGCCTGCCTGCCCAGGCCGCCGTCTGCTCGGACGTATAGGCCCGTCCTCCGATCAACGCGATTGCGGCGCCTGTCACCCGAACCAGTTCTTCGGCATCCTCCGCACGGAACGGACGGATGCGACAGCTCATCCCGCGGGTTCGAGCATTTTGTGGAGGTGAACGACCACGTATTTCATCTCGGCATCGTCGACGGTGCGCTGGGCATTGGCGCGCCAAGCTTCCTCAGCCGCCTCGTAGGTCGAATAGACGCCGGCGACATGGATGCTCTCGGGGTCCTGGAATTCGGACCCGCGCGGGTCGGTCACGCGGCCGCCCATAACGAGGTAGAGCGTCTGCTTGCTGGTGGTCTCTTCCATGGTCGCGGCTTTCTATGCGGGCAGGGGTCTCCGGGTATTGCCAGAGTTGCGGCGCCCCATAAAGGAAGCGGCGCGACTGGCAAGGCCCGCCGCGCCGTTCGCGATTTGGTTATGGTGTCGATCAGTGGGCGAAGCGCGAACGCAGATCGCGAAGCCCGCGCGAGGTCTTGCGACCTGCCTTGCGCTTCGTGCTGCGCAGCGCATCGCCGGCGACATCGGCACGATAGGCGGCATCCCGCCGCAATTTCCGGGCGCTCTTGCCGAGCGTGTCGCTGACGTCCTCGAATGCGTCGGAACCGCCGCGCAGCGCAGCCGAACCGGCCGTTCCGGCGCGATCGGCGAGGCCCATGGCGTAGACCATTGCAGCATCCGCAGCCGCCGCAGCGATTACGCCGCCACGGCGACCGAGCCGGCGGCCCGGGCGCGACAGGGCACCGATGGCGAGTGCAACGACAGCAACGCCGGCAACCGCGGTGAGCGGGCGCTCCTTGACGAATTGGGTCGCGGACTCGAGCGCATCCCGCGCCTGGTCGGCAAGGGTGCGCTCTTCGTTACGGGCTTCGGCCGCCTCGATCTTCTCGCGCAGCTGCTCGCGCTTCTCCTGATCGGTGACGATCTTGGTGCCGGTCTCTTCACTCATGGATATGCCTTTCGAAAGATGAATCTGTAACTGCAACGGCCGATGTCGCCGCGATGTTCCTAATCGTCCTCGGCGTCGGTTTCGTCCTCATCGCCGAACACCGCATCGAGGATCGGGTTGCGGGCGAACCACAGGACCAGGGCGGCGACGATGGCGGCAAGCGCGCCCTTATTGTCGCTCGCCACCTCGACGGCTTCGTCGTAAACCTCCTGCGCCCCTTCGGCGACGCGATCCATGGCTCGCTCGGACAGCCCCTTGCGCGACAGATTGGCCTTGAGATGGGCGAAATCCGCTTCGACCACCGCGCGGGCGGTGTCGCGCACGCGGCGATCGGCGATCATGAGGGCACGGCGATCGGTCACGGTTCCTCCCGGTCGAAGGCGCTGCGGATGTCGTCTATCTTGCTCTTGAGGCCACGCAGAAGGACCAGACCGACGACGATGAGAAGACCGCCGACGATCAAAGTCGCCAGCCACGGCCCGACAAGCGGAGAAAGCGCGATGACAAGGCCTACAGTCAACGCGATCAGCGCCAGGTGGAACACGCCGAAGGCCGCCGCACCATAGGCGACGGCGGACTTCAGCCGGTTGGCCACATAGCCGCCGCGGCTCTTTTGGAACGCAGTTTCGGCCTCGAGATAGGTTTTTGTGTCTTCGAACAGGTGAACGACATCCTCGAGGAGCGACGGCGTGTGCCGCTCCTCGGGGAATTCGTCGTTGTCCGGATCGAATTCCGACGGAATATCGGCCGGGATTTTTCCCGAGCCGATGTCCGCTGTTTCGCCTGGTTGTTCCCTCACCCCTTGCGGCCCGGCAGCAGCGTCAGCGACGCGAGCCGCCGAAGAGGCGCGAGAGCATGAAACCGAACGCCGCGGCGATGCCGACGGCCAGGCCCGGGCTCTTGCGCACGAATTCGCGCGCATCCTCGCCCAGTTCCTCGATACTCTTTTCGTCGAGTTTGCCGGCATATTCGTCGAGCGAACGCGAGGCGGTGCGGGCATAGTCCCCGTATTTCGCACCCAGCTTTTCGTCGACGTAGTGCGCGTTCTCGGAGACCGCACCGCTCAAGGCGCGCAGCCCTTCTCCGGCCTTCGCCTTGCCCTGATTGGCGAGGTCCCGACCTTTCGCCTTGGCGTCGTTGGCATAGGTTTCGCCCTTGCCCTTGGCCGTATCGCGATAGGCGGTCGCCCGTTCCTTGCCTTCGGCGCGCAGGGCGGCGGCCCCCGCCTTGGCTTCTTCGAGCGCGGCGTTGAAACGCGATTTGGCTTCGGCACGGTTGTCGCCGGTGGTGGTCGTGTTCGCGGTGTTCGTCACGGGTGTCGTCTCCTTCGCGTTGGCCGTGCTGGCCACGGCCTTGCGCGGTTTGCTGTTGGTGGTCTTCTTGGGCTTTGCGGCCTTGGCCTTGTTGCCTTGCCCCTTGCCGGGAGTCGTCGTGGTGTTGTCGGCCATGGTCGTCTCGCCTTGGTTCGTGTTGCCTCCCCGGTGGAACCGCTAGGGTTCCGGCCGGTCTCACGTGTTGCAACGCAACTTGCACCGGGATGTTCCGCCGCATAGAGCCCGCGTCGCACTCTCGACATGGGGGTGACTTACCTGGATACAACACCCCGCCCGGAGTTTTCCCCCTCATGACCGCGATCATCGACATCCACGCCCGCGAAATTCTCGACAGCCGGGGCAATCCCACGGTCGAAGTCGATGTGCTTCTGGACGATGGCAGCTTCGGGCGCGCGGCGGTGCCCAGCGGTGCCTCGACCGGCGCGCACGAGGCAGTCGAGCTGCGCGACGGGGATGCGAAGCGCTATCTCGGCAAGGGGGTCGGCCAGGCGATTGGAGCCGTCAATGGCGAGATCGCCGATGCCATTCTCGGCCTCGACGCCGAGGACCAGCGCGACATCGACCATGCGATGATCGCTCTGGACGGGACACCGAACAAGGGCCGGCTTGGCGCCAATGCCATCCTCGGGACCAGCCTCGCGGTGGCCAAGGCAGCGGCCAATGCGCGGGGCCTGCCGCTCTACAGCTATATCGGCGGGGTTGCCGCGCACGTCCTGCCGGTACCGATGATGAACATCATCAATGGCGGCGAACATGCCGACAACCCGATCGACATTCAGGAATTCATGATCATGCCGGTCGGCGCCGACAGCCTGGCCGAGGCTGTGCGCTGGGGCGCGGAAGTGTTCCACACGCTGAAGAAGGGCCTGAGCGAGAAGGGCCTGTCCACTGCCGTGGGCGACGAGGGCGGCTTCGCTCCGGACCTCGCCTCCACCCGCGACGCGCTCGACTTCATCATGCGTTCGGTGGAGCAGGCGGGCTTCAAGCCCGGCAAGGACATCGTGCTGGCGCTCGACTGCGCCTCGACCGAATTCTATCGCGAAGGACGTTACGAAATTACCGGCGAAGGCCTGTCGCTCGACGGCACCGACTTCGCGGAATATCTCGACCGGCTGTGTCGCGACTATCCGATCCGCTCGATCGAGGACGGCATGGCCGAGGACGATTTCGAAGGCTGGAAGGCGCTGACCGACCGGATCGGCAACACCATCCAGCTGGTTGGCGACGACCTCTTCGTCACCAATCCCCAGCGCCTGCGCGAAGGGATCGACCAAGGGCTGGCCAACTCGCTTCTGGTCAAGGTCAACCAGATCGGCACGCTGTCCGAAACGCTCGACGCGGTCGGCATCGCCACCCGGGCCGGCTACACCAGCGTCATGAGCCATCGCTCCGGCGAGACCGAGGACGCCACCATCGCCGATCTCGCCGTCGCTACCAATTGCGGGCAGATCAAGACCGGTTCGCTGGCCCGCTCCGACAGGCTGGCCAAATACAATCAACTGATCCGGATCGAGGAAGAATTGGGAGACAGCGCCGTCTATGCGGGACGGGAAAGCCTCGCCAAGCTGAGGGATTGAGCTAGGATTGCTGCTCCCGGTTCTTCGGGTGGAACCAGTACTGCCACACCCCCCAGGCGTTGATTGCCAGCAGGACCGCGTTCATCGCTGCGAGCGGCAGCGCATTGCTGGTCAGGCCGATGTAGATCCACATCATCGCGACCAGGCAAAACAACACGAAACCCCAGGCAGTCGCCCGACGTCCCATGTCGAAGGCGATCATCGATGCCGCGATCACCGTGCCGATCGAGGCGACCCATTCGAACGGTCCGTTCATGGCTTGCTTCCCTGCATGATTGCCACGACGTCCGCGTGGGCCTAGCGTTCCCATACAAGCCTTTGCTGGGAGAGGATCAGTGGCGGCGTTTCCGGCTCATCCCGATGCGGTGACGGCCGAATGGCTTTCGGCGACACTCCGACGCGAGGTCGACGCCGTGCGTTGGGAGCCGATCGGGACCGGACAGGTCGGGGACAGCGTGCGCTTCCATCTCGATTGCGCCGACGCCCATTGCCCGGCAACCCTTGCGGGCAAATTCCCCGCCGCCGATGCCACGAGCCGCGGCACCGCCACCGCATTCGGCCTTTATGCGAAGGAAGTGCGCTTCTACCGCGAGATCGCGCCCAAGCTCGAAGTCAGAGTACCTTCGATCCTCGCCGCCGAACTGAGCAGCGATGGCAGCGAGTTCCTGCTCTTGTTCGAGGATCTGGGCCCGGCGCGACAGGGGGACCAGATTTCCGGCTGCACGCTCGAGGACGCGCGCGCCGCGATCCGGCAGGCGGCGGCGATCCACGGGCCGAGTTGGCAGAGGAACGATCTCACCGGGCGCGACTGGCTGTGCCTCTCGCCCGAAGCGACCGCACAGGTCCGTGCGCTCTACGGCCAGGCGCAGGCGATCTTCCGCGATCGCTATGTCGATACGCTCGAATCCGAATACATGGAGGTCTGCGAGGACCTGGCGGCGCATGCCGATCTGTGGTTCGGCCGTCCGCAGGACAGGAACTGCATCCTCCACGGCGATTTCCGGCTCGACAACATGCTGTTCGACATACGCGGGGGCCGCGAACCCGTCGCGATCCTCGACTGGCAGACCGTTGCCGTGGGCAATCCGCTGACCGATGTCGCCTATTTCCTCGGCTGTGGGCTCGGCGAGGCGATGCGGCGACGTCACGAGGATGACCTTTTGTCGCTCTATCGCGATGCGATGGGAGAATACGGGGTGAGCTTCGAGGAGGAGCGCTTCCGCCACAATTACCGCCTCGGTGCGCTCCAAGGCGTGTCGACCGCGGTGTTCAGCGCCGCGTTCGTCGAGAGGACCGCGCGCGGCGACGAGAACTTCCTGTCGATGGCGCGCGGAGCCTGCGGGCTGGCGCTGGAACACGGAAGCATCGCCGCGCTGAAGGAGACGGAGAGATGCTGAGCCGGGGCGACGATTTCCCGATCCACCAGACGCCCGAACCGGTCGCCTTCGCCGGGACCGACCGCAATTTCTACGACCGCTATTTCTTCAACGGCTATGCCCCCGACGGCAGCGGCTTCTTCGCCGTCGCTTTCGGAGTCTATCCCCATCTCGGCGTGGTCGATGCGCATGTCAGCGTCGTGCGCGGCGGGGTCCAGCATTGCCTCCACGCCAGTCGCGAGCTCGGCGTGGAGCGCATGGATTTGACCTGCGGACCGATCGAAATCGCCATCGTCGAACCGCTCGACCGCCTCGAGGTACGGCTGAGCCCATCCGAGGGGATGAGCGCCGAGCTGCATTTCACCGGCAGGCATTTTCCCATTCTCGAGCCGCGCTTCACCCATCGCATCGGGACCCGTGCCTTCATGGACTACACGCGGATGACGCAGAACGGCCGATGGAACGGGTGGATCGAGGTCGACGGGGATCGCCGCGATCTGGCCGAGGGCACCATGGGCACCCGCGATCGCAGCTGGGGAACCCGCCCGATCGGCACGCGCGACATGCAGCCCATTCCGGGTCACCCATTGCCCGGTTTCTTCTGGCAATGGACGCCGGTGAACTTCCCCGAGGGCAGCCTGTTCTTCCACGTCAACAACGACGAGCATGGCAACCCTTGGAACACCCGTGCGGCCTGGGCGGGGGAGGGCGCGGATCGCGGCGGGATCGCCGAAGGGGCGGGGAGCATGCGCACGCGTTTGGCAAGCGCCACCCGCTGGCCCGGCGGCGGCCGGCTGGCGCTGGCGCTACCGGGCGCGCCCGAGACGGTGCAATTCGAACCGCTGGGACGATTCCAGATGCGCGGGATCGGCTACACACACCCGAGCTGGGGACACGGGGTCTATCAAGGTAGGGAAAAGATCGAACGCGAGGATATCGACCTCGACGGGCTCGATCCGCTGCTGCCGGAAAACCTTCACGTCCAGATTCCGGTTGCGGTCACCGGTGGAGCGTCGGAAGGGATCGGGGTGTTCGAACAGTTGATCATCGGCCCTTTCGCACCGCTGGGGCTGACCCAGTTTCTCGACGGATCGGCCTGACGATCAGCGGAAGCGCGCGGAAAGCTCCAGCATGGCCATTGCCGCCTTCGCAGCCTCGCCGCCCTTGTCCTTCTGCTTCGGATCGGCGCGAACCAGGGCCTGATCCTCGTTCTCGACCGTGAGGATGCCGTTGCCGATGGCCACACCGTCCATGGTCAACGCCATGATCCCGCGCGCACTTTCTCCGGCGACGATTTCGAAATGATAGGTCTCCCCGCGGATGACCACGCCGATGGCGACGAAACCGTCGTATCGTTCGCTTTCCAATGCCAGCGCGATCGCGCCGGGAATCTCCAGCGCGCCGGGAACGGTCAGGACCTCGGCCCCATGCCCCGCCGCCTCGATCGCCGCGCGCGCGCCTTCGACCAGCATATCGTTGAGTTGGTCGTAGAAGCGTGCCTCGACGATCAGGAAGCGGGCCATATGTTCAGTCTCCGATGGGCATGTGATCGACGATGTCGAGGCCGTAGCCCTCGATCGCCACCACGTTGGGCTGGGAATTGGACAGGTAGATCATGTCCTCGACGCCCATGTCTGCCAGGATCTGCGACCCGATCCCGACATTGCGCTGCGCCTCGCTGCTGTGACCGGCGGAGGAGGCCGGGCGACCGGTAATGATCACGATGATCCCGGACCCGTGGCGTCCCACCGTCTCCATCGCGCGTTGCAGCGTGCGTTTGCGCTCGCCGGGCCGGCCGAGGACATCGTCGAACAGCGAGATCGGATGGACACGGGCGAGGGTGGGCTCACCCTCGACGACATGACCCTTCTGAAGCACGTAGCTCTCGCTGCCGTCGATCGTATTGCGATAGGTCAGCATCCGCCAGTCGCCGCCGTAATCGGACATCAGCGGTTGCTCCGCGATCCGCTCGACCAGATGGTCGTGGCGCATGCGATATTCGATCAGATCGCGGATGGTGCCGATCTTCATGTCGTGCTTGCGGGCGAAGGCGACGAGATCGTCGAGGCGCGACATGGTGCCGTCCTCGTTCATGATCTCGCAGATCACGCCCGAGGGGTTGAGCCCCGCCAGCCGGGAGATATCGACCGCCGCCTCGGTATGGCCGGCCCGGACCAGCACGCCGCCGTCGCGCGCCGCGAGCGGAAACACGTGGCCCGGCGTTACGATGTCGTCCGGTCCCCGGGTCGCATCGATCGCCACCGAGACGGTACGCGCGCGGTCTGCCGCGCTGATCCCAGTGGTCACGCCGGTCTTCGCCTCGATCGAGATGGTGAAGGCGGTCTGCATGCTCTCGCGGTTGTCGCGGCTCATCGGCTGGAGGCCCAGCTTCTCGACCCGCCTGCGATCCAGCGCCAGGCATATGAGGCCCCGCCCGTGCGTGGCCATGAAATTGATGGCATTGGGCGTGGACATCTGGGCGGGGATGACCAGATCGCCTTCGTTCTCGCGATCCTCGTCGTCGACGAGGACGAACATTCGGCCGTTGCGGGCCTCGTCGATGATCTCCTCCGCCCCGACGATGACCGGAGTCTCGTCGTTGGCCTCGAGGAAGCCGGCGAGCTTTGCGAGAGTGTCCGCGGTGGGGTTCCACCCCTCGTCGCCGCAGTCGCGCAGCGTATTCGCGTGGAGGCCGGCGGCCCGCGCAAGCCCCGCGCGGGTCATCAATCCTTCGGCGACGAGCTTGCGCACCTTTTCGATCGTATCCATCTGGCGATCATATCACATCGAAATGTGCTGACAAGCATCGAGATCACACCGAATGTGATTGCGCTGACCGACAGAAGGAAATGGTGGACGCACTAGGGCTCGAACCTAGGACCCGCTGATTAAGAGTCAGCTGCTCTACCAACTGAGCTATGCGTCCACATGCCGGGAAAATCGCGGCGCCGAGCGGAGAGTCCGACTCGGGGGAGGCGCGTCATATAGCGACCTTTGCCGTCGATGAAAGGCCTTTCCCGAATTTCGATTTGCCCCTCAGGTGACCAGCCCGCCGGGGCGGTTGCGCCGGTTCCAGCGATAGACCATCATCAGCGCACCGATGCAGATCATGTTGGTCATCATCGAACTGCCGCCGTGGCTGACGAAGGGGAGCGGGATGCCGACCACGGGTGCAAGGCCCATGACCATCATCAGGTTGATCGCGACATAGAAGAAGATTGTTACCGTCATTCCCGCGGCGAGGAGCTTGGAGAACCGGTCGTTGGCGTCCCTCGATACGCCGAGACCCCAGCGGAAGATCACCGCGAAGATGGCGATGATCAGCATTCCGCCGAGGAACCCCCATTCTTCAGCCATCGTCGCGAACACGAAATCGGTGTGAGGCTCGGGAAGATAGTTGAGATGGCTTTGCGAGCCTTCGTTGAAACCCTTGCCGGTGATACCGCCCGAGCCGATCGCAATCTTCGACTGGGTGATGTGGTAGCCCGAACCGAGCGGATCGTTCTCGGGGTCGAGGAAGGTCAGGACGCGGCGCTGCTGGTAGGGCTTGAGCCCGAAGAAGAAGGCGAGAGGTGCGAGGACGGCACCGGCGGCCCCGAGCATGGCGAACCAGCGCAGCGGCAGGCCAGCCATGAACATCACCAGCCCTCCGCCGAACAGGATCGCCAGCGAGGTGCCGAGATCGGGCTGGACCAGGACGAGCGCCACCGGGATCAGGATCAGCACGCCCGCCGGCACCAGTCCGCGCCAGCTCGGAACCATGCCAACCGGCAGATCGCCGTAAAACCGCGCAAGGGCGAGCACCACCGCAGGCTTCATCAGTTCGGAAGGCTGCAACTGCATGAAGCCGAGGTTGAGCCAGCGCTGGCTGCCACCGCCCATCGCCCCGATCGCCTCCACCAGCACCAGGAGGAAAAGCACCACGACGTAGATCGGATAGGCCGCCATTTTCACCAGCGCGGGCGAGAACAGCGTCATCACGGTAGCCATCGCCAGGAAGACGCCGAAGCGGACGAGGTGCGAAGCCGCATAGGGCTGCCAGCTGCCCCCGCTCGCGGAATAGAGGACCAGCGCACCGAACCCGACCAGGACCAGCAGCGGACCCAGCATCTGCCAGGGCTGCCGTGCGACCGGCGCCGGAACGAAACTCATCGGTTCGGTCCGTTCGCGGACGAGGGGGAAGGAGAGGGTGTCGGGGCGGCGAAATTGCCTGCGCCGGTGGGGCCGGCGACACTTGAATCAGGCGGCGGGCCCTCGGCGGTCGGATTTGCTTCCGATCGCGGTGTGATGACCTCGTCGGCGATCTCCTCGCTCTGCCTCGCGGCGAGGCGCGCCTCGGCCTCGACGAGGTCGGCGATCTCCTCGGTGCGGCTCGGTACCGGTGGCACCGCTTCGCCGGCGGCGGCGGCATAGGCGGCATATTTCGCGGCCAGACGTTCCTGCGCGTTCCCGCCCCATTGCTCCTCGAGCGCCCGCAGTGCCTCCATACCCTTCGCCGGATCGAACATGAAGGTCATCACGTCGCGGGCAATGGGATAGGCCGAACCCGAACCGCCGCCGTGTTCGATGACCACCACGCCCGCATATTTGGGCTTGTCGAACGGGGCGAAGAACACGAACAGTCCGTGATCGCGATATTTCCACGGACCCGAGCGACCGTCCGACTTGCTCAGCGAGACCACCTGGGCCGTACCCGTCTTGCCGGCCATCAGGATGTCGTCGAACGGCAACCGAGCGCGGCCGGCCGTGCCGGGGCCGTTGACCACGTCGCTCATTGCCTGGCGGACATAGGCCACATGATCGTCACGGAAATTCGCCATATGGAAGGACTTGGGCTGGACCGCCCGGTTGAGGCGCGGGGTCACGTGGTTGCCGGTGGCGAGCCGGGCCGACATCACCGCCAATTGCAGCGGATTGGTCAGGTAATAACCCTGGCCGATAGAAGCGTTGACCGTGTCATAGGGCTGCCATTCGCGATCGTACTTCTCCTCGAGCCAGGCGGGCGAGGGCACGGTGCCGTAGAACTGGCTCAGGACGGGCAGGTCGAACTGCTTGCCGAGGCCCAGGGTCTTTGCGAAGTCCGCCACGCGGGTGAACCCGACCTCCTGCGCCATGCGGTAGTAATAGCTGTCGCAGCTCTGATAGATGCCCTTGGCCATGTCGACCGTGCCGTGGTTGCCCCAGCAGTTGAAGAACCGATTGCCCACCCGCACGCCGCCACCGCAGGTGATGGTGTGGTTGGGGTCGATCCCGGCCTGCAGGAAGGCCATCGAATGCATCGGCTTGACCGTCGATCCCGGGGGATAGAGGCCCTTGAGCACCTTGTTTCGCAGCGGCACCCGCTCGTCTTCGCGCAGCATGGCGTATTCGACACGGCCGATGCCGGCGGAAAAGCTGTTGGGATCGAAACTGGGCATCGACGCCATGCACAGGATGTCGCCGGTCTCGCAATCCATCACCACGACGGAACCGCTTTCCAGCCCGATCCGCCGCGCGGCATAATCCTGCAACGGCCCATCGATGGTCAGATGGACCGGATCACCCTGGACATCTTCGCGGGTCTCAAGGTCGCGGACGATGCGGCCAGACGCAGTCACCTCGACGCGGCGCGCGCCGGGAATGCCGCGCAATTCCTGTTCGAATTCCTTCTCCAGCCCGTCCTTGCCGATCTTGTAGCCCGGGGTGATCAGCAGCGGATTGCGGTCCTGCTCGGCATATTCCTCGGCATTGGCCGGGCCGACATAGCCGACCAGATGGCCGACGGCCGGACCGGTGGGATAGAAGCGGGAGAAACCGCGCTGCGGCACGACGCCGCGCATGTCGGGCAATCGCACGCTGATCGCCGCGAATTGTTCGTAATCGAGCCCGGTGGCGACTTCGACGGGCTGGAAACCCGGGGATTCCTCGATCCGCTGGTTGATATCGGCGATCTGGGTGTCGCCGAGGCCGAGGATTTCCCCCAGCCGGGCGATGGTGGCGCTGCTGTCGCTCATCCGGTCGGGGACGACGTCGACGCGGAAATCCGCGCGGTTGGAGGCGAGGGGAGCGCCGTTGCGGTCGAGCAGCCAGCCCCGCCGCGGGGGGATTAGCGAGAGATTGACCCGGTTGCTTTCCGATTCCAGCTCGTATCTCTCGTTCTCGGCGATGGCGATGTAGCCCATCCGCGCCGCGAGCAGCACACCAAGCCCGCCCATGCCCGCGCCAATCACGAAGCTTCTCCGCGAGAACGCGGCATCGAGGCTCGACGCGGTGACGTGATCGCGTTTGCGGTTCTTTCCGAGGCGCATCGGCGGACCTATCCCTGGCTGCGCCAGCGAGACAGGCGCAACCGGTCGAGCCCCGCGACGATCCGCGCGGCGAGAGGGAAGAGTAGGATCGAAAGCAAGATTTGCGGTCCCAGGGCGATAATTGCGGCGAAGGAAGGCGAGGCGCCCGACAGCGCCAGGCCCACGAGGCAATAGAGGGTCAGCGCTATACCTGCCGTGAACCAGTCCTGTGCGAAGCTGCGCCAAGGCAAACGCAGGTCGATCGCCTCGAGAGCCAGAAGGGTGGCGGACCACAGGAAGATCGCGCTGCCGAAGGGCTGGCCACTGTACAGATCGTCGAACAGGCCAAGCGGGAATCCGGCCCAGACCGGAAGCAGGCCGGGGCGGACCAGTCGCCACGCGAGCAGCATCAGGAATCCGGTCGGCGGTACTAGGGGAAGGGCAGTAGCGATGAAGAAGATCGGCAGGAGCGAACCGGCCAGGATCGAGATCCACGGCACGACATTCGCGAGCAACGGCGAATGCGTGCGATTGATACGACTGCCATAGGCATCGCTGCGGGATCGCGGGTCGATCCGCTCCATCTATTCGCCCTGCTCCGGCTCGTCCTGGCCCTCGCCGGTTGCCGCCTCGCCGCCCAACGTCTGTTCGATCGGGGTTTCGGCACCGATCGCAGCATCGGGTTCGAAGATGGGCAGGATTGCGACGAAATCGGTCGCTGCCGGGTCGCTGATAAGGCGTCCGAGTGCGCCGTCGTCGGTAATTTCGGTTACGATCGCCACCGCGATGCCGGGGGGATAGTAGCCCCCGGCGCCGCTGGTCACGAAGACATCGCCCGGTTCCAGGGGATTCACCCCGAGGTTGATCAGCCGGATGCGCAGCAAGCCGTCGCCGCGACCCTCCGCGAAAGCGACGACCTCGTCTTTCGAACGGCGCACGGGAAGCACGCTCTCGTTGTCTGTCAGCAGCAGTACGCGGGCATTGTCTGCCCCAACCTCGAGGACGCGCCCGACGACCCCGCGCGGAGAGCGGACCGGCATGCCGACGCCCACACCCTGGTTGCGACCCACCCCGACATAGGCGAAACGCCGCGTGCTTGCCGCGGTGGAACCGACCAGCCGTGAGACGGCGACCGGCCGGGTCTCGGCATCCCGGAGGCCGAGAAGTTTCTTCAGCCGGACGTTCTCCTGCGCCACGGCTTCGGCTTCCTTGAGGCGGATGCGGGCAAGCTCCGCCTCGCGCTTGAGCCGTGCGTTCTGCGATCCGGCGCGGAAATAGCCGCGCAGGCTGGCGATCAGTCCCTTGCTTTCAGTGCGGCCGGTGGCGACCGCGCGGGTCGCGGGCGCAACCGCATCGTTCGCCGCGCCCCGGGGGGCAGAGAACAGGGTCGGCTGCCAGATCGACAGGGCCAGCAGGACGGCGCCGACGATGGCACCGACCCCGGCCACGATGTAGCCGGTGAATTGCGATAATTGCGCCCTGCGCGAATAGCCCGAACGCCGTTGCCCTGTCGGCGCCATGTCGGCCCCTCGTCTCTAGCTGTTACGCGGTCATCAGCACGCCGCGATAGACCTCGTCCTCCATCGCCCGACCGGTGCCCAGCGCGACGCAGGAAAGCGGATCCTCGGCGATCGTGACCGGAAGGCCGGTTTCGTCGCGAAGGTATTCGTCGAGCCCCTGGATCAGCGCGCCGCCGCCGGTCAGCACGATGCCCTGATCGACGATGTCGGCGGCAAGCTCGGGCGCGGTGTTCTCCAGCGCGATGCGCACACCCTCGACGATCGCGCCGATGGGTTCGGACAGCGCCTCGGCGATATGGCCCTGGTTGATCGTGATTTCCTTGGGGACGCCGTTGACCAGGTCGCGCCCCTTGAGCGTGATCGCCTCGCCAACGCCGTCTTCCGGCACGGTGGCGATCCCGTAATCCTTCTTGATCCGCTCGGCGGTGGCATCGCCGATCAGCAGGTTGTGATGTCGGCGGACGTAGGACACGATCGCTTCGTCCATCTTGTCGCCACCGGTGCGGACCGACGTGGTGTAGGCCAGCCCGCGCAAGCTGAGCACCGCGACCTCGGTCGTGCCGCCGCCGATGTCGACCACCATGCTACCCACCGGCTCCGTCACCGGCATGTCGGCGCCGATCGCCGCGGCCATCGGCTCGAGGATCAGGAAAACCTGGCTGGCGCCCGCATTGCTCGCGGCATCGCGGATGGCGCGGCGTTCGACCGATGTCGAACCGGAGGGAACGCAGATCGTGATCTCCGGATAGCGCATCAGGCTCTTGCGGCCGTGCACCTTGCGGATGAAATGCTTGATCATCTCCTCGGCGATCTCGATGTCGGCGATCACCCCGTCGCGCAGCGGACGGATCGCCTCGATGCTGTCGGGAGTCTTGCCCATCATCATCTTGGCGTCGTCACCCACCGCCTTGACCCGCTTGATCCCGTTGATCGTCTCGATCGCGACCACCGACGGTTCGTTGAGCACGATGCCCTGACCCTCGACATAGACCAGCGTGTTCGCGGTCCCGAGATCGATTGCCATGTTCTGCGAACCGAATTTGAACAGATTGCTCCAGAAGCCCATTCTTGCCTGTATCCGTGATCTTGCGACGGGTGCGCGCGCCGCAATCGCGTCGCGGTCCGCTACCCGGGTGGTGGGAAGGCGCGTTCCTTAGACAAGCACAAGGCGAATTGCCAAAGGATTCGCGGGGAAATGAGGGGGAAACTGCTGCCTGCCGTCTCGAATTCGCGCCGCTTCGCCGCTAACCCGGCACCTGCACCATGCCGAACATCCGCCGCCTGCCCGAACATCTGGTCAACCGCATCGCTGCGGGCGAGGTGGTCGAACGCCCGGCGGCAGCACTGAAAGAGCTCGTCGAGAATGCCATCGATGCCGGCGCGGAGCGGATCGCCGTCAAGCTGACCGAAGGCGGGCTGGGCGCGCTCGAGGTGATCGACGACGGCTGCGGAATGTCGCCCGAGGAAATGGCGCTGGCGCTCGAACGTCACGCCACCTCCAAGCTGCCGGACGAGGAAATCGAACGGGTCGCCACTCTCGGCTTCCGCGGCGAGGCGCTGCCGAGCATCGCCAGCGTATCGCGCTTCACCCTGGAAAGCCGCCCCCGGGGCAGCGACCAGGGATGGCGGCGCGTGGTCGATCACGGCGTCGAGATCGAGAGCGGTCCCGCAGCGCTGCCGGCCGGCACCAGGGTCCGGGTCGAACAGGTCTTCGCCAGGGTCCCCGCCCGCCGCAAGTTCCTGCGTACGCCGCGCAGCGAATACGCCGCCTCGCTCGATGTCGTCCGACGCCTGGCGATGGCGCGGGCCGACATCGCCTTCACGCTGGAACATGGCGACAGGCGCATCTTCGGCCTTCAGCAGGACCAGGATCTCGCCGACCGGGTGGCCCAGATCGTGGCAAGGGAGCTCAAGGACAATGGCGTCGGGATCGATCTCGAAAGGCCGACCGATACGGGCACGATGCGCCTCACCGGCATCGCCGGCCTGCCGACCTACAATCGCGGCGTCGCCGATCACCAGTATCTCTTCGTCAACGGGCGTCCGGTGAAGGATCGCCTGCTGACGGGTGCGGTGCGCGGTGCCTATTCGGACATGCTGGCGCGTGATCGCCACGCCGTGCTGGCGCTGTTCCTCGAACTTCCGCCCGAGGAGGTCGACGTGAATGTCCATCCGGCCAAGACCGAGGTGCGTTTCCGCGATGCCCCGGGGGTGCGCGGCTTCATCGTCTCGGGCCTGCGCCGCGCGCTCGACACCGGCGACCGGCGCAGCGCCCAGTCTCCCGATGCCGCGGCGATGGGCCGCTGGCAGGCAGAACCGGTGCGCGAGGAGCCTGCCGCGCTGCGCTCGATCTTCGAAGGGCGGGACTGGTCCGCGCCCAAACCGCGCGTGGCCGAGAGAGCGCCCGTATGGCGGAGCGACGAGCGGGAAGCTCTCGCTCCGATACAGGGTCGTGCCGAGGAAGCGATCCCCGTGGAGGAAGATGCGCCCGAGTACCCGCTGGGGATCGCACGGGGACAGGTCGCAAACACCTATATCGTCGCCGAAGCGAAGGATGGTCTGGTCATCGTCGACCAGCATGCGGCGCACGAGCGCCTGGTGCTCGAACGGCTGCGCGCGGCCGGGGCGGGGGAAGCGACCACGCGGGCGCAGGCCCTGCTGATGCCCGACGTCGTCGAGTTGGAGGAGGATGCCTGCGACCGGCTCGAGGAAGCCGCGGAAAAGCTTGCCGACCTGGGGCTGGAGATCGAGCGTTTCGGACCCGGCGCCATGCTGGTTCGCAGCCTGCCGCATGCGCTGGCACGCACCGATCCCGGAAAGCTTCTTCGCGATATCGACGACGATCTGGTCAAGCATGGGCTCGATGCGGAACGCGGCGCGCTGCTGCTGGGCGAGAAGCTCGATCTCGTGCTCGCGACCATGGCCTGCCATGGCTCGGTGCGTGCCGGTCGGACGCTGCGGGTGGAAGAGATGAACACCCTGCTGCGCGAGATGGAGCGCACTCCGCGTTCAGGCCAGTGCAACCACGGCCGCCCGACCTGGGTGAAACTGTCCATGGACGATGTCGAGAAGCTGTTCGGGAGACATTGATGCGCGTGACGATCCTCCTGGCGCTGGGCGCGCTCGCCGCCTGCGATACCGAGATCACTCCGGAGGAGAAGGCGCGGCTCGACGAGGCGGCGATCGCCGAGGTCGAGGCGGCGCAGATCGTTCCCCCGGAAAGATTGGAACCGCGGGGCTTGAGCTTTGCCGAGTTCGAGCGGAGCGACATCCGCGGCATGGGCTGCAGCTTCGTGCCCGACGGCGGAGGCCCGGACCCGGTGGCGATCACCCGTGCCCGGACGGCGTTCATGAAAATCGACAACGAAGTGGAGCGTTTCGCGGCCGACATGGGCAGTGCGGAATCGGCGCTCGCCACGCGGGTCAAATACGACGGCACCCGCCACTCGCTGCGGCTCCAACTTGCCGAGGGGGAGGGCGAGAAGGCCGGGACCGACACGGTGGGGCACGAGGCCCGGCTGACCGTGAAGGACGGACGCGACCGGACCGTCTATGACGCGAGTGGCCAGGCGCTGTGTGGCACCTGATCGTCGCTCGAGTGAGGAAAGGGATCAGTCCCGACCGGTCTTCTAGCCAGCGGAGGTATCTTCGATCGGCGCGTCGGGGTCGCGGACGCGGATCAGGCCGTTGGAGACCATCTCGAGCACCATGGTATCGTCCTGGTTGAAGGTGCGCACGCGTGACTTGAAAAGCCCCAGATCGGGTTTGGACTTGCTGCGGCGCTTGTCGACGATCTCGGTCTCGCAGCGAAGCACGTCGCCGGGATAGACCGGCCTGATCCAGCGAAGGCTGTCGATGCCCGGCGAGCCCAAGCCAGCCTGTTCGACGACCGACATGTTCTCCACCAGCATCCGCATGGTCATCGCGCAGGTGTGCCACCCACTCGCCGAGATACGCCCGAAATGCGTTTTCGCCGCCGCTTCCTGGCTGAGATGGAACGGCTGGGGGTCGTATTTCTCTGCGAATTCGCGGACCTCTTCGGCACTCACTTCGTAGCGGCCGAAGGACTGGTGCGTGCCGATGGCGATGTCTTCGTAATGGATCATCGCATGCTGATGCCTCAGACCATCGGGCGGAGCAACATCCAGATCGCCATGCCGATCATCGCAAGGTTCTCGGTCAGCGAAACGAAGCCCAGCGGGACGTTGCCGCTGCCACCCACGCAGGCGCATTTGATGTCGCGCTTCTGGATGTAAACCGCGTAGAACACGCTGATTGCGCCGATCGTCCCGATGACGAGCGCGATAGGGATCGCAAGCCAGGGCAACAGCCGTCCGGCCATGAGGATTGCCGCGGTGGCCTCGAGATAGGGGTAGGCATAGGCGTAGGGCACGAAGCGCCGGCCGAGCAGGTCGTAGCCGACGAACATGGTCGAGAACTGTTCGACATCCTGCAGTTTGAGCATGGCGAGCATGGCCATGCTGAAGGTCACGAACCATTCGGCGGTGCGAATGGTAAAGGGGGAACCGTAGACGAAGATGCTCAGCGCCACCGCCAGCAGCGCGCTGACGGCGAACACCGCCATGACCGGACGGTAGCTCGCACCGTCGTCATCGCTTTCGTCCCGGCCGAAGCGCTTGCGGAGCGCATCGTATCCGCCGAGCCGTTCACCCCCGACGAAGGTCTGGGGCGTGGTTTCGACGCCGTGCTCGCGCTTGAAGGCGTCGGTCTCCTCGCGCGTGGTCAGGTGGTGGTCCTCGACCGCGAAGCCTTCGCGTTCCAGCAACCACTTAGACTTGATGCCGTAGGGACAGACATGCTTGTCCATCACCATGCGGTAGAGCCGGGCGGTCCTGCCCTTCGTGGCGACCCGCTCGGTTTCGGCCCGCTCCGTCATGCCCGGAAGGCGGGCACCTTGCCGTGCGCGCCCATGTCGGGAATGATCCGGTACCGGGCGAGCACCAGGCTGAAGAGCCCGAACAGCATCAGTCCGAGCGCGGTGAGCGTGAAGACGAAGCCTTCACCCGCCAGGCTCGCCACCGCATCGCCGAGCGTGCGGATCTCGTCAGCGCCGCCCGACATGAAGCCCGCCTGCACCAGCGACCAACCGATCACGAGATAGACCACACCGCGGGCGAGGTAGCCGGCAGCGCCGAGCCACCGCGTCGCATCGGGTGCCCGGCTGCTGATCCGGTGCATGAACTCGCCGCTGATACCTTTCTTTGCCTGATGGGCTGCCGCGAGGAAGAATGCCAAGCCCAGCAGTCCGAGGACGGCACCGCCGAACGGGACCGAAAGGATGCCGGCCGCCGCTTCCTCCGCGCCATTGCCCGATCCGCCCGCAGCAGAGGCGAACTGGTAGGCGGAGAAGGCGAGCGCGAGGTGGGCGATGCCGCTTCCCGCGTGGCCGACCCGCTTGCCCCAGCCTTTCGCGTCCGAGCCGCTGTTCTCGATATCGAACAACAACGAGCAGAAGCGGAACGCGGCGTAGGCGGCGAGGCCGACGACCATGATCCATAGGATCGCGATCCCTGCCGGGTAATCTTCGATCGCGCGGAAGATCCCGTCGGTACCCTCCGCGATTTGGCTCGCATTGGTCAGTGCGACCAGGCCGAGCACGGAATAGAGGATCGCGCGGCTGAAATAGCCGACGCGCACCAGCCAATTGAACTTTTCCGACTTGTCGACCATGCCGCGCCCCCTGTCTATCGAATGTTGAACCCCAATCGTTGTCGGGCCAACGGACGAGGGCGCGAATGGTTCACACGTTGAACTTGAACAGCATCACGTCGCCGTCCTGGACGAGATACTCCTTCCCTTCCTGCCGCAGCTTGCCCGCCTCGCGGGCCGGGCTCTCGCCGCCGAGCGTGACGTAGTCGTCGTAGGCGATGGTCTCGGCGCGGATGAAGCCGCGTTCGAAATCGGTGTGGATCTCGCCCGCGGCCTGCGGGGCCCGCGCGCCTTCGGGAAAGGTCCAGGCGCGCGATTCCTTGGGTCCGGCGGTGAAGAAGGTCTTGAGCCCGAGCAGCTTGTAGCCGGCCTTGATGATGCGCGAGAGACCGCTTTCGGCCAGTCCCAGCTCGGCGAGATATTCGGCGCGTTCTTCGGCCTCCATCGCCACCAGTTCGCTCTCGATCGCGGCGGAGACCACCACGGCTTCCGCGCCCTCGCGCTCGGCCTTGGCGAAAACCTGCGCGGACAGGGCATTGCCGCTCGCCGCATCCTCTTCCGCGACATTGCAGACGTAGAGCACCGGCTTGGCGGTCAGCAGCTGCGCCTGTTCGAAAAGGCGCGCCTCTTCGTCGTCCTTCGGCTCGATGAGCCGGGCCGGCTTGCCATCCTTGAGCAGTTCGAGCGTCTGGCCGAGGACGCTCGACAGCGCCTTCGCCTCCTTGTCGCCCGCGGTGGCGCGGCGTCGGGCGTTCTCGACCCGCTTTTCCAGGCTCTCCATGTCGGCAAGCAGCAGCTCGGTCTCGACCACCTCGGCATCGGCCAGCGGATCGACCTTGTTGGCGACGTGCTGGATATCGTCGTCCTCGAAACAGCGCAGGACATGGACGATGGCGTCGACCTCGCGGATGTTGCCGAGAAACTGGTTGCCGAGCCCTTCGCCCTTGCTCGCGCCCTTCACCAGACCGGCGATGTCGACGAATGCGAGCTGGGTGGGTACGACCTTGGCCGACTTGGCGATCGCGGCGATCTTCTCCAGCCGCTCGTCCGGCACCGCGACCTGGCCGACATTCGGTTCGATCGTGCAAAAGGGATAGTTCGCGGCCTGCGCGGCCTGCGTTTCGGTGAGTGCATTGAACAGGGTGGACTTGCCGACATTCGGCAGGCCGACGATCCCGCAGCGGAAACCCATGAAATACTCCGATGTAGCGAATTGGCGCGCGCCTTAGCGCCTCGGCGGCGAAGTGGAAAGGCGGCGCTCGACAGGAAGGGCGGGCACGCTAAGGTCGCGCGGGATCAGGGAGGAATTCGCACGTGAAGACAATGCTGCTCGCCGCCATGCTGGCTTCGACCGCCCTTGCGGCCCATGCGCCGCTGCATGCCGCCGACGAATTGATTGCGGTCGACGCCGGCAACGAGGAGGGCGAGATTCGGCTGACCCTGCCGCGCGCCGGGGAAGACGGGATTGCCGGGCGGTATCTTTACGTCGCTCAGATCGAGACCGGGGTCGGCTCGGCGGTCACCGGGGTCGATCGCGGCGCGCCGCTGCGGACCGGTATCCTGCGTTTTCGCCGGGTCGGCAACCGGGTCGTTGCCGAACTCGAGAACACCACCTTCGTCGCTCCCGCGGGCTCGGCCGCGCAGCAGGAATCGGTCGCCAACAGCTTCACCAACGCAGTGCTCTGGGTCGGCGCGATCGACTCGACCGCGAAGGACGGCAGCTTCACTTTCGATTTCGCGCCGTTCCTGGCGATGGATCATTTCGGTTTCGCCGAGCAATTGGGCGAAGGCTTCGCGCTGCAGAAGGATTATTCGCTCGCCGACCCGTCGCGGGTGAAGGTCTTTCCCGAGAACGCCGAATTCTCCGCCATGCTGAGTTTCATGGCCAAGAACCCGGACGCCTCGCTGCGCAACGTCTCGCCCACCGGACGCGACATATCGCTGTGGGTTCGGCACTCGCTGGTCGCCCTTCCGGACGATCCGATGCCGGTGCGCACCGATCCATACGGCTTTGCCTTCAGCGAATACAAATACGATTTTTCCGCGCCTCTCGGCCGTTCGATGCTGGTCAAGCTCGCCGCGCGTCACCGGCTGGAGAAGACCGATCCCGCCGCGGCGCGCTCGCCGGTGAAGGAACCGATCGTCTATTACGTCGACCCGGCCGCCCCGGAACCGGTGCGCCAGGCGCTGATCGACGGCGTGGGCTGGTGGGCAGAAGCCTTCGACGAGGCCGGCTTCGTCGACGCCTTTCGGGTCGAGGTGCTGCCTGCGGGCGCCGATCCGCTCGACATGCGCTACAATGTGGTCAACTGGGTCAACAGGGCGACGCGCGGGTGGTCCTACGGCCCCAGCATCACCGATCCGCGCACCGGCGAAATCCTCAAAGGCAGCGTCATGCTCGGCTCGCTCCGCGTGCGGCAGGACATCCTGATCTTCCAGGCGCTGGTCGGGGCAGGGCTGACCGACACCGGCGAGCCCGACGATCCGGTCGCCGCGGCTCTCGCCCGCATCCGCCAGCTCGGCGCGCACGAGGTCGGGCACACGCTCGGCCTGTCGCACAATTTCGCATCCAGTTCGCAGGGTCGCTATTCGGTGATGGACTATCCCGCGCCGCGGGTGAAGCTGACCGACGGCGCGATCGATCTGTCCGATGCCTATGGCACCGGCGTCGGCGAGTGGGACAAGTTCGCGATCCGCTATCTCTACGCTGCCCGCAGCGACGAGGAGGCGCGATCCATGGTGCGCGAGGCGCAGGCCCGGGGCCTGCGCTTCGTGGGCGACAACGACGCACGCGGCACCGAGGGTCCCAATCCCCAAGGCGCGCTGTGGGACGATTTCGGCGATCCGGTCGCCGAGTTGGCCCGGGTCATGGCGGTGCGGGAGGCGGCGCTCGCCCGTTTCGATGCGGATGCCATACCCGCAGGCCAGGACCTCGCCAGCTTGCGTCGCGCATTCGTACCGATCTGGCTGCTCCACCGCTACCAGACCGAAGCCGCGGCCAAGGCCCTGGGCGGGGTGGTCTCGCCAGTGGCGCTGGCGGGGGACGATGTTTTGGTCGAGAACGTGCGCGGCCCGCAGCAGGAGGCAGCGCTCGAAGCGTTGCTGGCAGCGCTTTCGGTAAGCGCGCTCAGCGTGCCCCCCCGGTTGCAGCCACTACTGAGCTACGGCCCCGGGTCCGACGGCGATTACGCGACCGCTATCGAGATCATGCCAACGGCGGGCGGCCCTGTCTTCGACACGCTCCGCGCGACCGAGATCGGCGCGGTCCATGTTCTCGACAGCCTGCTCGACCCGCAGCGTCTCAACCGGCTCGCGATGCAGAACGAAAGCGACGGGGCGGTGCCTTCGCCGCACGAGGTGGTCGCGCGCCTGCTCGAACACGCAAGCACTTCTGCGGAGGCCGGGGAAGTCGGCCGGCGGATCGCGACGACAATTCTCCTGGCGACCGCGCGCACGGCCCGGCGCGGCGATCTGTCGCGGACCCTGGCGATGCAGATCGACGGGCAGCTGGCCGGTTTCGCCGCCGAGTTGGGCAGGGCGCGGGGCAATGATGCCGCATCCGATTGGTCGCGCGGGATGGCGGCGCTGCTCGCCGATCGCGACGCGCTGACGGCGGCGCTCGCCGATCGCAACCTGCTTCCCGAGGTGCCGCCGGGCATGCCGATCGGCTGAGGCAATCGCTCAGACGTTGTGGACCGCGCGCATGACCGGGCCGAGCGTGGGCGAACGGCCGAGCCATTCGACCTGGGTCCGCGCGGTCACCTCGTTGATCGCGGTCTGGGGGATCGCCCCGCCGCTCACCGGCAGGCGCAACGGCCGCGTCCCGGCCGGCATGGCGATGGTCCGGGCGATGGCGCGCGGCACGTCCATCGGATCGGCGCTGCGGCCCGAACCGTCCTCGGTGCCCATCGCCGCCACCACCTGCGGATAGCCGGCTTTGTGGATTTCGGCCGCGCGTTCCTTGAGCGCGCCGGTGTAGATGTTGCGGTTGACCCAGACCTCGGTCGGGTAACCGCCCGGCTCGATGATGGTCACCTCGATATCGTGCGGCACCAGCTCGTAGGCGAGCTGCTCGCCCATCGCCTCGACCGCGAACTTGGTCGCGCTGTAGTGCCCGCCATAGGGCACGATCACCCGGCCGAGCTGGCTCGAGACCTGGAATATCTGGCCCGATTTGCGCGACCGCATCCCCGGCAGGACGGCGCGGGCCATGCGGTGATAACCGAACACGTTGGTGTCGAAGGCGAGCATGGTCGCTTCCATGTCCTGCACCTCGGCCGGGCCGCTGATGCCCACGCCCGCATTGTTGACGAGCACGTCGAGCGGACCGCCATTGATCCGCTCCGCCTCGGCGACACCGGCGGCGACCTGCTCGTCGGAAAGGACGTCGATCTCGATGACGTGGATGTCGAGCCGATCGTCGGCGGCGAGCTGTCGCAGTTCTTCCGCCTCGGGCCTGGGAATGCCGCGCATGGTTGCAAAGACCTTCGCCCCGCGCTCTGCGTAATATTGCGCCCCGAGCCGCCCGAAGCCGGAGGAAGTGCCGGTGATCAGGATCGCTTTTCCGCCGAGGTCGGGCGGGGGCGCTGCGACGGTGTCCTGCCGGGCGCGCGAAGCGGTGGCGGCCAGCGCCCCGGTGGCGGCGGCTCCGGCCAGGAGGGTGCGGCGGGTCAGTGCGGGCATGGTGGTCTCCTTCATGCACGACAGTGACCCAGTTTGGCGCGCGATACCAGAGCGTTCGATACAGATTGCCAGCGGTTTTTTTCCCGGTAACCATCGCAGTTCGGGCGCGGGATTGCCCGATTCGGCGGATTGATGGGGGTCGATCATGAATGTGGCAGCGGTAGCTCCGCCCATGGCGGAACAGAGTTCTGAGGGCACGCTGGCGGCACCGGCGGGAGAGACGGTCGCCGATCTGATGACCGAACCCGTCGGCATATTCTCGGCGAGAACGACGGTCGGAGAGGCGATCGAAGTGCTCCGCGAAGCGACCCAGAGCGCGTTCATCACCTATTGCTACATCGTCGACCCGGAGGACAGGCTGATCGGCCTGGTGGTGATGCGCGAGATGCTGTTCGCGACGCCCGAGACTCCGCTGGCCGAGATCATGATCCCCAATCCATTCGTACTGCGCAAGGACATGACCCTGGCCGACGCGCTGAGCGCGGCGCTGAAGCGCCACTTCCCGGTCTATCCGGTGGTCGATTCGGAAGATCGCCTCGCCGGGCTCGTGCGCGGGGCCGACCTGTTCGCCAATCGCGCGGTGGAAATCAGCGCGCAGGCGGGGGCGATGGTCGGCGTGGAAAAGGAAGAACGGCTTTCGACGCCGCTGCTCCGAAGCCTCAAGCTGCGCCATCCCTGGTTGCAGGTGAACCTGCTCACCGCCTTCGTCGCCGCCGCCGTCGTCGGCATCTTCGAGGATACATTGAGCCGCCTCGTCATCCTCGCCGTGTTCCTGCCCGTGATGGCCGGGCAGACCGGCAACACCGGCTGCCAGGCGCTCGCGGTCGCGCTGCGGGGAATGACGCTGGGCGAGGTGAAGGCCGGCAGCGCCCGCACCCTGGTCCGCAAGGAAGGGATGCTCGGCTTCGCCAACGGCCTTCTGGTCGGACTGACCGCGGGGACGGGCATGTTCGCCTATGCGCTGATGCAGGGAGAAGCGGAGCCGGTGCGGTTCGGCATCGTCGTCCTCGTCGCCATGGTCGTCGCCTGCACGATCAGCGGCATCGCCGGGGCGCTGATCCCGCTGACGCTGAAACGCCTGGGCGCGGACCCGGCCACCGCATCGAGCATATTCCTGACCACGGCCAGCGACGTTGCCAGCATGGGGATATTCCTTTCGCTGGCGACGATCCTGCTGTGATGCGCCGGGTGGCCGGAATCGCGAAATTGATGCTGGCAGCGCCGCTGTTCGCGCTGACCGCCTGCGAAACGACGAATTCGGACGAATGGACCGGAGGAGCGACGACGCCGTTCGCGCAGGCCGAGCGCAGCTGTCGCGAACAGCTGGAATTTGTTTCGGAAGAGGAAAACCGGCGCGAGGTTTTCATCGGCTGCATGGCTGCGCTGGGCTGGCAACCGCGGGCCGGCGCCTCGATCGATCTCTAGTCCTGCAACCTGAGCGAGTAATCGCTCATGAAGCGGGCATCGTCGCCCGCTGCCAGCCAGCCCGCCTCGGCGCCGATTCCGCCCAGCATCTGGACCAGATCGTCCTGCTCGGTCTTGGCGTAATTGCCCAGCACGTATCCGGTGACGCGGTCCTTGTGTCCGGGATGGCCGATGCCGATCCGCACGCGGCGGAAATTCTCGCCGATGTGCTGGATGGTCGAACGGATGCCGTTGTGTCCGGCCGCGCCGCCGCCGCGCTTCACCTTGATGCGGAATGGGTCGAGATCGAGCTCGTCGTAGAACACCGTCACGGCTTCGGGCTCGAGCTTGTAGAAGCGCAGCGCCTCGCCGATCGCCTCGCCGGACCGGTTCATGAAGGTCGCTGGCTTCAGCAGCAGGATCTTCTCGGCCCCGATGCGCCCTTCCTGCAGCCAGCCGGAAAACTTCTTCTGCACCGCGCCGAAACCGTGCATCTCGGCAATGGTATCGGCTACCATGAAGCCGACGTTGTGCCGGTTCATCGCATATTGCGGTCCGGGATTTCCAAGGCCTGCCCAAATCTGCATCGCGCGCCTCTAGCTTCGTGACGCGGAAAAGCAAAACGCCGGACTGGTTTCCCAGCCCGGCGCCTTGGTGATTGCACTCGAACGGAAGATTTACTCGCCGTCGGGCGCCTTGTCTTCCTGTTCCTGCGCGGCATCGTCGTCGACGCCCTGTTCGGTCGCGGCGGTCTCGCCAGGCTCCATGCCTTCGCCGGTCTGGCCTTCCTCGCCTTCGCTCTTCTTGAGCGCCGACGGTGCGACCAGCGTGGCGATCGTGAAGTCGCGATCGGTGATGGCGCTTTCGCTGCCTTCGGGAAGATCGATCTCGCTGATGTGGATCGAATCGCCGACTTCCTTGCCGGTGACGTCGATCACGATCTCGCTCGGGATCTTGTCCGCCTCGCAGACCAGTTCGAGTTCGTGCCGCACGACGTTGAGGACGCCGCCCTTCTTGAGCCCGGGCGACTTCTCGTGGTTCGCGAACACGACCGGAATCTCGACCTCGACCTTGGCACCCTTGGCAAGGCGCAGGAAGTCGACATGCTCGGGACGGTCGTTGACCGGGTGCAGCGCGACATCCTTGGGCAGGGTGCGCACGGTCTTGCCGCCGAGCTCGATCTCGACGATCGAGTTCATGAAGTGGCCGGTGCCGAGCTGGCGGACCAGTTCCTTGGCCTCGACGTGAATCAGTGTGGGTTCTTCCTTGCCGCCGTAGATCACGGCGGGAACGCGGCCATCGCGACGCAGTGCACGGGAGGCTCCCTTGCCAGCCCGTTCGCGCGTCTCGGCCGGCAGGGTCAGAGCATCGCTCATGGGTCTTGCCTTTCAAGTGCGGGTTGTGTGCTTCGGTCCGCCACGCCTCCAGGGATGACCATGGCGCCGAAGCGCGCGCCTATAACGCCGATGCACGCAAAAGCAAGCCCGGCCCCCGCGCTACTGGATGCGGCGAACGGTGAAGCCGCGTTCTTCGAGCAGCCGCGGAAGGCCATCCTCGCCGACCATGTGCCCGGCACCGACGGCCACGAAGGGGCGGCCGGGCGCGGACAGCAGGTTCTCGAGCTGCGCCGCCCAGGCGCGGTTGCGGCGGGCGAGGAGCGCCTCGTAGAGCTCCTCGTCGGCGAGCATGCCGGAGCCGGTCACTTCCTCGAGCCCGGCGAGATCGCCCGTGCTCCAGCTGCGCGCGAGCCGACCCATTTCCTCGCCGGCGGTGCGGCTTTCCTCTATCACCGCGTTGAGCAAGTCCCTTTGGTCGGTTTCCGGCAAACCGTCGAAAATCGCCAGCTGCGCTTCCGCGCCCTCCAGCTCGATCACCTCGCCGCCTGCGAAATCGCGCAGCAGCGCCTTGTCGACGCCGTTCTCGGTCCGCCCGGCCTGCGCCACCTGGGCAAGCGAAAGGGCTGCGGCCCAGCTTTCCATGCGGTCGAGCTGGTTGCGGCTCACACGGGCGCTGGTCAGCAATTCTTCGTACCGGGGTTGCAGGCCCGGCTCGATCCTTCGGGCGAGGGCGGGGCCGGGCGTGTCGAAGGCGAGTTCGGAGAAGGTGCGGGTGAGCGCGTCCCCGTCCTCCAGCCCGGCGACCTCGACCACCAGCGTATCGGCCCGATCGAGCAGAGCCGCGAGCGTGGCGGTGCGCCAGGCGACCCCGTCGGGTAGGGCATGGATGGTTCCGAACAGCCAGCCCTCGACCGCCCCGTCCGCTCCCCGGACCTCCCATATGGCGGGGCCCGGTCCGGCGGCGGCCCGAGAGTCGGGTTCGTCCTGACAGGCGGCAAGACCGATCAGGGCAGCGAAAATCAGGAGGAAGCGCGCGATCATCGCTCCCTCCCATGCGCACAATCGCGGGCGGTGCAAGGCCGATCCTCCCTCCGCCCGGCTGCGGGACAGCTACTGGACGCGAGTGACGGCGATGCCGCGCTGGTCGAGATAGTTCTGCACGCTGTTCGTCCCCGCGAGATGGCCGGCGCCGACCGCCATGAAGACGGTACCCGGGGTGTCCAGACGGGTGTCGATCCATTCCACCCAATTGCGGTTGCGCTCGTAGAGCAGCCGTTCGGCCAGCGCCGGGTCGGTGAGGCCGCGGTTCATCAGTTCCGCCAGCCCGTCGGCATCGCCCTCGAGCCATTCGGCGACCATCTGGTCCATCATCGGCACGATCTCGTCGATCATCTCGGCTGAGGACATCAGGAAGGCGATCTGCGCCTCGCGCGGCAGCGTGTCGAACAGGGCGAGCTGCTCCTCGACCGTCTCGAGCGAACCGCGCGCCTTGTCGGCGCCGGCCTCGGCCTCGATGCGTTTCTCGACACCGCTTTCCTGGGTGTAGCCGGCCTGCATGATCGGCAGGATGGACAGCGTCATCCCCGCCATCCACGGCTCGAAGCGATCGAAGGCCTGGGGGGGCACGCCGACCTTGGCCAATGCCGCTTCGTAGGTCGCGGTCTGCTCGGCGTTCAGCAACGAGCGCAACGTTGTCCCCTCGGGCAGCATGCCCAGCGCCATGGTCTTCTGCTGCATCGCCGGATCGCTCATCGCGGCATCCTCGATCTCGGTCACCAGCGTCTGCGAGGATGCGAGCGCCTGCGAGATCGGTCCGCGCAGCCAGTCGGTATCCTCGGGCAGGGCATGGACCGTACCGAACAGGTAGATCGTGGTGTCCTCGTCGGAGACCTTCCAAAGCGCCGGGCCGCTGGCGGTGGTTGCGGCGACCGGCGCAGGGGCAAGAGCCGCAGAGACCTCCTCGGCGGGCGTGGTGGCGCAGGCCTGGAGCCCGAACGCAAGGGCGGTGGTGGCGGCGAATTTCGCCAGATGCGACTTCGAAAACATGATTGTCCCCCCGATAGGCTTGGATTGCGCACCAAGGGTTACAGCGTGCCGGTCCCACCGGCTAGCCATTCGTCCGGCAAATCCGCGCCTTGTTCCACCGTGTTGACCCGCACTCACCCTTGCGCCATTGCGCGCTGCAACATGGACCGCGAGCCCCGCAAATCCTTCCAGGACATGATCCTTTCGCTCCATGATTTCTGGAGCAGCAAGGGTGGCTGCCTGATCCTCCAGCCCTACGACATGCGGATGGGGGCCGGGACCTTTCACACCGCCACCACGCTGCGCGCGCTGGGTCCGGAGCCGTGGAACGCCGCCTTCGTCCAGCCGTGCCGCCGCCCCACTGACGGGCGCTACGGCGACAACCCCAATCGGCTGCAGCACTACTACCAGTACCAAGTGATCCTGAAGCCGAGCCCGCCAGATATCCAGGACCTGTATCTCGAAAGCCTGCGGGTGATCGGGATCGATCCGCTCAAGCACGATATCCGCTTCGTCGAGGACGACTGGGAAAGCCCCACGCTCGGCGCCTGGGGGCTGGGCTGGGAGGTCTGGTGCGACGGGATGGAGGTGACGCAGTTCACCTATTTCCAGCAGATGGGCGGGTTCGACTGCAAGCCGGTGGCGGGCGAGCTGACCTACGGGCTCGAACGCCTGGCCATGTACATCCAGGGCGTCGACAACGTTTACGATCTCGATTTCAACGGTCGCGGGACGACTTACGGCGAGGTGTTCCTCGAGAACGAGCGGCAGATGTCGAAGTGGAATTTCGAGGTCGCCGACACGGCCGCGCTGTTCGACCTGTTCGCCAAGGCCGAGAAGGAGTGCGAGAACGCGCTCGCCGCCGACGTTCCGATCGCGGCCTACGAACAGGCGGTGGAAGCCAGCCATATCTTCAACCTGCTGCAGGCGCGCGGCGTGATCAGCGTGCAGGAGCGCGCGAGCTACATGGGCCGGGTGCGCGATCTGGCGCGCGGGTCCTGCGAGAAATACGCGGCGCTGATGGCCCCGAAATGGGCCGAGAATTATCCGGAGTGGTCGCTTTGATGGCGGACTTCCTGCTCGAACTGCGCTCCGAAGAAATCCCCGCGCGGATGCAGGCCGGGGCACGCGCGGAACTGGAAAAGCTGTTCCGCCGCGAGATGGAAGCGGCAGGAGTCGAATTCGGCGACCTGACTGTCTGGTCCACGCCCCGCCGCCTGGCTCTGATCGCGCGCGATCTGCCCGAGGCCACCGAAGCGGTGAGCGAGGAAGCCAAGGGCCCGCCCCAGGGCGCGCCGGATCAGGCGGTGGACGGTTTCTGCCGCAAGGCCGGCGTCACCCGCGATCAGCTCGAACTTCGCGACGTGAAAGGCCGCGCGACCTGGTTCGCGGTGATCGAGACGCCGGGCCGCGCCACTCGCGACTTGCTGGCCGAGGCGATCCCGGCGA
The DNA here is from genome assembly GCF_042851825.1 of Qipengyuania sp. MTN3-11. NCBI lineage: Bacteria > Pseudomonadati > Pseudomonadota > Alphaproteobacteria > Sphingomonadales > Erythrobacteraceae > Qipengyuania > Qipengyuania sp. MTN3-11. Next base: position 140,992 of record NZ_BTGM01000004.1, read on the forward strand.
TCGTCCGCGATTTCAGCTGGCCCAAGTCGATGCGTTGGGGTGCGGCCTCGCTGTCCACCGAAAGCCTGCGCTGGGTCCGCCCGCTCTCAGGTATCGTCGCGCTGCTGGGCGACGAACTGGTCGAGTGCGAGGTGCACGGCGTTACCAGCGGGGCCGTCACGCTCGGCCACCGGTTCCACCATTCGGGCGACATCACCATCGGCAATGCCGGCGACTATGCGGTGAAGCTGCGCGCCGCGCATGTGATCGTCGATCACGAGGAACGCGGCGCGCTGATCCGCAAGGGCGCGCACGATGTTGCGCAGCAAGCCGGTCTCGTGCTGGTCGAGGACGAGGGGCTGGTGACCGAGAACGCCGGGCTCACCGAATGGCCGGTGCCGCTGCTCGGCCGCTTCGATGCGGAATTCCTGACCGTCCCGCCCGAAGTCATCCAGCTCACCGCGCGAGTGAACCAGAAGTATTTCGTCTGCGAGGATGGCGACGGAAAGCTCGCCAATGCCTTCGTCTGTACCGCCAATATCGAGGGCAGCGATGGCGGCGCGGCGATCGTCGACGGGAACCGCAAAGTCCTCGCCGCGCGGCTTTCGGACGCGCGCTTCTTCTGGTACGTCGACCGCAAGAAGACGCTCGCCCAGCATGCCGAGGGTCTGGCGCGGATCACCTTCCACGAAAAGCTCGGTACCGTCGCCGACAAGGTGGAACGCGTGGCCAAGCTCGCCCGCTGGCTGGTCGAGGAAGGCATTGTCAAGGACGCCGACCCCGCCATGGCCGAACAGGCCGCTCGGCTCGCCAAGGCCGACCTCGTCACCGAGATGGTCGGCGAATTTCCTGAACTGCAAGGCCTGATGGGCGGCTACTACGCCCGCGCCGAGGGCCTGCCGGACGAAGTCGCCGACGCCATCCGCGACCACTACAAGCCGGTCGGGCAGGGAGACGAGGTGCCCACCGCGCCGGTGACGGTGGCGGTGAGCTTGGCGGACAAGCTGGATACGCTTCGAAGCTTCTTCTCGATCGACGAGAAGCCGACCGGATCGAAGGACCCCTTCGCGCTCCGGCGTGCGGCGCTCGGTATTATCCGGATCGTACAGGACAACTCGCTTCGTCTGCCGATCGCATCGGGCGATCTGCTCGATTTCTTCGCCGACCGCCTCAAGGTCCAGCAACGCGAGGCAGGCGTCCGCCACGATTTGATCGACGCGGTGTTCGCGCTCGGCGGGGAGGACGATCTCGTCCGCCTGCTCGCCCGCGTGAAAGCCCTGCAATCCTTCGTTTCAACCGACGACGGCACCAACCTCCTCGCCGGTTACAAGCGCGCCGCCAACATCCTCCGGAAGGAAGACTGGCACGGCATCGAGGGCGAAATACCGCAGACCGGCGAGGAAGACCCGCTGGCGCTCGTCGACGATCCGGAACTGCGCGCGGTGGTCGATGCCAAGATGTCGGAGCGCGGGGCGAAACCGCTTTCCTACACGCCGGAACCCGCCGAAAAGGACCTGATCGACGCGCTCGATGCGAGCGGGCCCGAGGCCGAGGCAGCCATCGCGGCGGAGGATTTCGCCGCGGCGATGTCGGCGCTCGCCTCGCTGCGCGGGCCGATCGATGCGTTCTTTGACACTGTGACCGTGAACGATCCCGATCCCGCCCGGCGACAGGCGCGGCTCGCGCTGCTCACCCGTTTCCGCGACGCGGTCCACCGGGTCGCCGATTTCTCGCGGATCGAAGGGTGAGTTTTTGATCCCTGTACCGTGTAACACCTGTAACACCCTTAAGCTGAGGGCACGCTGAGATGAACGAAACCGTCTTCCCCTTCGGCGGGGACGCACCGCACGACGATCCGCGGCAGAAGGACAAGACCGTGACCGGCGGCAAGGGCAGGAACCTCGCCGAGATGGCGAGCATCGGCCTTCCGGTGCCGCCCGGCTTCACCATCGCCACCGCGGAATGCCTGCGGTTCCTGGATCGCGGCGACTTCACCGATGGCCTGCGCGAAGCGGTGGACACAGCGATGCGCCATGTCGAGCGAACCGTCGGCAAGCGCTTCGGCGACACCTCCGACCCGCTGCTGGTCTCGGTGCGTTCGGGCGCGGCCGTCTCGATGCCCGGGATGATGGACACCGTCCTCAACCTTGGCCTCAACGACGAGACGGTGCAGGGCCTTGCCGCAACCTCGGGCGACGAACGCTTCGCCTGGGACAGCTATCGCCGCTTCATCCAGATGTACGCCGACGTCGTGCTCGGTCTCGACCACGGGTTGTTCGAGGAAGCGCTCGAGATCGCCAAGGAGGATGCGGGCTACTACACCGACACCGAAATGAGCGCCGACGACTGGAAGGCGCTGGTCGCCGAGTTCCAGCGCATCGCCGCCGAAGAGCTCGGCCAGCCGTTTCCGCAGGATCCGGCCGAGCAACTCTGGGGCGCGATCCGCGCCGTGTTCGAAAGCTGGGACACCGAGCGCGCCAAGGTCTACCGCCGCTTGAACGACATCCCCCACGACATGGGCACAGCGGTCAACGTGCAGGCCATGGTGTTCGGCAACATGGGCGAGACCAGCGCCACCGGCGTCGCCTTCACCCGCGATCCCTCGACCGGCGAGCGCGCCTATTACGGCGAATGGCTGGTCAATGCCCAGGGCGAGGACGTGGTCGCCGGCATCCGTACGCCGCAGTATCTCACCAAGGTCCGGCGCGAGGAAGCGGGGGCCGACAAGCCGAGCATGGAAGAGGCGATGCCCGAAGCCTTCGCCGAGCTCGCCCGGGTCTTCGATCTGCTCGAACGGCATTACACCGACATGCAGGACATCGAGTTCACCGTGCAGGAGGGCACGCTGTGGCTGCTCCAGACCCGGACCGGCAAGCGCACCGCCAAGGCCGCGCTGAAGATGGCGGTCGACATGGTCGGCGAGGGGCTGATCGACGAGACGACGGCGATCCTGCGCGTCGATCCGATGGCGCTCGACCAGCTGCTCCATCCCACGCTGGACCCCGGTGCGCCGCGCGACGTAATGACCCAGGGCCTGCCCGCCTCTCCCGGCGCGGCTTCGGGCCGGATCGTACTCGATGCCGACACCGCCGAAAAATGGGCGCATCGCGGCGAGACGGTGATCCTGGTCCGCGTGGAGACCAGTCCGGAGGACATCCACGGCATGCACGCCGCCGCCGGCATTCTCACGGCGCGCGGCGGCATGACCAGCCACGCCGCCGTGGTGGCGCGCGGCATGGGCCGCCCATGCGTCTCCGGAGCCTCGCAGGTCGCCATCCCCCGCGAAGGACGCACCCTCACCATCGGCGATCGCGAACTGAAGGAAGGCGACACCATCACCATCGACGGTTCCACCGGCGAGGTGATGGCGGGCGAGGTCGCGACGATCGAGCCCGAGCTTGCCGGCGATTTCGCCACGCTTATGGAATGGGCCGATCGGCACCGCCGCATGAAGGTGCGCACCAATGCCGAAACCGAGACCGACTGCCAGGCCGCCCGCCGCTTCGGGGCCGAGGGCATCGGCCTCGCCCGGACCGAGCACATGTTCTTCGATGCCGCACGGATCAGCGCGGTGCGCGAGATGATCCTCGCCGACAGCGAGAAGGGCCGGCGCGCCGCGCTCGCCAGACTGCTGCCCGAACAGCGCGGCGATTTCGAAAGCATCTTCCGCGCCATGGCGGGGCTACCCTGCACGATCCGCCTGCTCGACCCGCCGCTGCACGAGTTCCTCCCGCATTCCGACGGCGAGTTCGAGGAGCTCGCGGCAAGCAGCGGGATCGGGATCGAGAAGCTGCGGCGCAGGGCTTCCGAACTGCACGAGTTCAATCCGATGCTCGGCCATCGCGGTTGCCGGCTCGGCATCACCTATCCCGAAATCTACGAGATGCAGGCGCGTGCCATCTTCGAGGCCGCCTGCAAGGTCGCCGTCGATGGCGAAGCGCCGGTGCCCGAGATCATGATCCCTCTGGTCGCCACGCGCCGGGAGCTCGAGATCCTGCGCGCCCTGGTCGACCAGGTGGCGGGAGAGGTGTTCGCGGAAACCGGCGGCAAGGTCGACTATCTCGTCGGCACGATGATCGAACTGCCCCGCGCCGCTCTGATGGCCGGCGAGATCGCCGAAAAGGCCGACTTCTTCAGCTTCGGCACCAACGACCTCACGCAGACCACGCTCGGCGTCAGCCGCGACGATGCGGGCCGGTTCCTCACTCCTTATGTGGACCGCGGCATCTTCGCCCGCGACCCCTTCGTCAGCCTCGACATCGAAGGCGTGGGCCAGCTGGTCGAACTCGCGGTCCAACGGGGAAGAGGAACGCGTGAGGACATCAAGCTCGGCATCTGCGGGGAGCACGGCGGCGATCCGGCAAGCATCGCCTTCTGCGAAGAGGTCGGTCTCGATTACGTCAGCGCCTCGCCCTACCGTGTCCCCATCGCACGGCTGGCGGCGGCACAGGCGAGTTTGCGCTAGGAATTCCAGCCCGTCAGGGCGAGAAGGGCGAAATGCTCGGAAACCCTACCGTCCTCGTCTGCCAAGGCGTCGAAAGCGGCGCGAGCGCGGGCGTGGGCCGTCTTGCCCAGTGCCGGGGCGGGGTTGGCCAGGGCGCTGCCGAGGGCCTGGTCCCGCAGGTCCTGCACCAGCCTCGTGAAGGAGAGGTACCGTACGTCGAGCCCGAAGCTGTCGACCACCTGCCTCGCGAAACCGGCGCGTTCGAGCAGCATGGTGGCCGCGCGGTTGTCGATCTGCGGGTGGATGCGCGGGAAGGCGCGATCGCCATCGGCGGCGATCATCGCCCGCCGCAATTTGGGCAGGCTTCCCGCGCCGGGGATCACGGCCATGAGGATGCCTCCGTGCGAAAGCGACAGGCGCATGCGGAGCAGCAAACCGGGCAGGTCGTTGACCGTATCGAGCTGGGCGAGGCTGACGATCAGATCGAAGGCGTCCGGGGTCAGAACACTATCGAGATCGGGGCACGGCTCCTGAACGACGTGGCAGTCCTTGGGCAGGACTGCGGCGAGCACGTCCGCGCCGGGTCCGTGCAGCAGGGCACGATCCGGCTCGATCCGCATAAAACCGATGCGTTCGACGACATCCTCGACCATTGCGTCCACGAACCAGCTCGCAGGCTCGGCTCGGTGAACCCCCGAGTGCGCAGCGCGCTCGGTCCGCATCCGCAGGCGATCAGGGGAGAATATCTGTGGAACGACGGGTGCGGCCATGTGCGCGCCGTGCCCGCCACGTCGCAGGCTGGCAAGGGCGCTCCTTCATGCTGAGCGCGATCCGCAGGGGTGCCGGAGAGGCCCTGGTTCCGCTGGTGGACGCGATCTATCCCCCGCGCTGCCCCGCATGCGGCAACGCGATCGGGGCGCAAACCGGGCTGTGCCGCGACTGCTGGGAGGACCTGGTCATTCCCGGCGAACCCGCCTGCGCAAGCTGCATGCGACCGATGAGGAGCGAGTGGACGGCGAGCGAAGCGATCTGCGCACCCTGCATGGCTTCGCCCCCGCGGCACGATGGTATCGCCGCCGCAACGCTCTACACCGCGACTTCGCGAAAGCTGGTCCTTGCTTTCAAGCACGGACGCAAGCTGGCGCTTGCGCCGCTTCTGGCGCGCATGATCGCAGCGAAACTCCCCACGGTCGACGGCGCGCCGCTGCTGGTACCTGTACCTCTCCATCGCTTCCGTCTCTGGCGGCGGGGCTTCAACCAGGCCGCCCTGCTGGCGAGGGAACTCGAGAGGCTGGGGAGGGGCGTATTGCTGGTCGATGCGCTGGAGCGCCGCAAGCGCACCCCGCCGCTCGGCGGTATGGGGGCACGGGCACGCAAACGCGCGCTGGCTGGAGCGATCTCGACACGACCTGCCGCCACGGCCAGGATTGCGGGCCGCCATGTAATCCTGGTCGACGATGTCCTGACCAGTGGCGCCACGAGCGACACCTGCGTCGTCGTGCTCAAGCGCGCCGGTGCAGCTTCGGTAACACTCGCCTGCTTCGCCCGCGTTCTCGACGAAAGCTTGCCCACGGGTCAATTGTCGGGTTGAGGCGAAAACGAAACGCCCGGAGCCGCGAAGGCTCCGGGCGCCACGTGACGAAATCGAATGGACCTCCCTCACGGGCCCGCCGGACATCCCCCAATGCCGGCTTCGGTCCTATCCCTCATCGTGCCGGATGCGCCGCGCCTCTTATGTGCGGGCTGCGGATCCGGTTCCCCCTGAACCCGGGCCTCTCGACGCCGGTGATCCGGTTTGGCAACCGCGAGCGGCTGCAGGGAAGGGTTTCGAACACTTGGAGGAAATCTCAAACAGGGAACTTTGGAACGGATCGATTTTGCGCCATGGTTGTGGTGAAGTTGCAACAAGGGCGCGAAGCATGATCGACGATACCGACCGGGAGCAGGGCACCGAGTTTCTCCCGCGATTCGATGCCAATGGGCTGCTGACCGCGGTCGTGATCGATCGGTCGAGCAAGGACGTGCTGATGGTCGCCTTCATGGACCGAGAAGCGCTCGATGCCACGCTGGAGACTGGAGAGGCTCACTTCCACTCGCGCTCGCGCGGGAGGTTGTGGAAGAAAGGCGAGACCTCGGGCAATATCCTGAGGGTCGCGGAAATCGGCGTCGATTGCGATCAGGACGCGCTCGTTCTGAAAGTCGAGCCCGGCGGACCGGTCTGCCACACCGGTGCGCGATCCTGTTTCTATCGCCGGCTCGACGACGGTCGACTGACCTTCGTCGACAGTTGACGTTTACGTAAACGTCCGTTAGGCCGAGCGCATGACGAGCACCAATCTCGAGACTGGGCTGCGCAAAGGCAATTCCGGCGCGCTTCTCGATCGACCCGACGAGCTGGAGCGCGAACAGTTCTCCATCTCCGATCTTACCAGCGAGTTCGATTGCACGGCGCGCGCCTTGCGTTTCTACGAGGACGAGGGCCTGATCGCTCCCGCGCGGGTCGGGTTGTCTCGCATCTATTCGACGCGCGACCGTGCCCGCCTTGCATGGATCATGCGCGCCAAGAACGTCGGCTTTTCGCTCGGCGAGATCCGCGAGATGATCGACCTGTACGATCTCGGCGACGGACGGGTCGAACAACGACGTGTCACATTGGAGAAATGCCGGGCGCATATCGCCAAGCTCAAGAGCCAGCGCGACGACATCGACAGCTCGATCGCCGACCTCACCGAATTCGTCGAGCACGTCGAAGCGCTCGATCTGCCCAAGTAACGACAGCCAAGGACATACCGGAATGCCCAGCTACACCGCGCCCACCCGCGACACCCGCTTCATCGTCAACGAACTGCTCGATCTCGCCAGCTTCGGCAACCTGCCCGGCTTCGAGATGGCGACCCCGGACGTCACCGACGCGGTGATCGACGAGGGCGGCAAGTTCTGCGCCCAGGTTCTCGCACCGATCAACCAGTCCGGCGATCAGCAGGGCTGCACCCGGCACGAGGACGGTTCGGTGACCACGCCCGATGGCTTCAAGGAGGCCTTCGACCAGTTCCGCGAAGCCGGCTGGGGCACCATCGCAGCGCCCGAGGAGTTCGGCGGGCAGGGCATGCCGCACGTTCTCGGCTTCGTGATGGAGGAGTTCATCTCCAGCGCCAACCAGGCCTTCGGCATGTATCCGGGCCTCACCAACGGCGCGATTTCCGCGCTGATCGCCAAGGGGTCGCAGGAGCAGAAGGAAATGTATCTGCCCAAGATGATCTCCAACCAGTGGACCGGCACGATGAACCTGACCGAGCCGCATTGCGGCACGGACCTGGGCATGATCCGGACCAAGGCGGAGCCTCAGGCCGACGGCAGCTATGCAATCACCGGCACCAAGATCTTCATTTCCGCAGGCGAGCACGACCTTGCCGAGAACATCATCCACCTCGTGCTCGCCAAGACCCCCGGCGCGCCGGACAGCACCAAGGGCATCTCGCTCTTCGTCGTGCCCAAGTTCCTGCTCGACGAGGATGGCAATCCAGGCGAGCGGAACGGGGTCATGTGTGGCTCGATCGAGCACAAGATGGGCATCCACGCCAATTCGACCTGCGTGCTCAATTACGATGGTGCCAAGGGCTGGATGGTCGGCGAGGAAAATAAGGGCCTTGCCGCCATGTTCATCATGATGAACGCCGCGCGGCTCGGGGTGGGCATCCAGGGCCTGAGCCAGGCCGAGGTCGCCTACCAGAACGCGGTCGCCTACGCGCTCGACCGTCGGCAGGGCAGGGCGCTCACCGGCCCCGCCGATCCGCAGGCGCAGGCCGATCCGATCTTCGTCCATCCCGACGTTCGCCGCATGCTGATGGACGCCAAGGCCTTCACCGAGGGCATGCGCGCGCTGGCGCTGTGGGGCGGATTGCTGGTCGATCTGACGCACAAGGCGCAGACCGAGGAGGAACGCGCCGAGGCGGACATGATCCTCGGCCTGATGACCCCGGTGATCAAGGGCTACGGCACCGACAAGGGCTACGAGGTCGCGACCAACATGCAGCAGGTCTTCGGCGGCCATGGCTATATCGAGGAATGGGGCATGAGCCAGTTCGTGCGCGACGCCCGCATCGCCCAGATCTACGAAGGCACCAACGGCATCCAGGCGATGGACCTTTGCGGCCGCAAGCTCGCGCAGAACGGCGGCGCGGCGATCCAGGCGTTCTTCAAGCTGGTCGGCGAGGACATCGCCGCGGCGAAGGGCGACGAGGTTCTCGGTCCGCTCGCCGAGAGCCTCGAGAAGGCCCTCAACGAACAGCAGGCCGCGACCATGTGGTTCATGCAGAACGCGATGCAGAACCCCAATCACCTTGGCGCGGGTGCGCATCACTACATGCACATCATGGGCATCGTCGTGCTCGGCCTGATGTGGCTGCGCATGGCCAGGGTGGCGCAGGACAAGCTCGCCGGATCGCCCGAGGACAAGGCGTTCTACGAAGCCAAGATCGGGACCGCGCGCTATTACATGGATCGGTTCGTGCCCGATGCGGGTGCGCTGCGCCGCAAGCTCGAAAGCGGCGCGGACAGCATGATGGCGCTCGGCGAAGAGGCTTTCGCGACCGCGGCGTGACCCGGTTTATCGGTACCCGGCGCGGGCTGCCCCCGCGCCGGCCTGCCATGCGGGTTGCCTCGCCCTATTCTTCCGGAAGGAAGTCCGGCACCGAGAGATAGCGCTCGCCGGTATCGTAGTTGAAGCCGAGCACCTTCGTCCCGGGGTCGCATTCCGCGAGCTTCTGCCTGATTGCCGCCAGCGTCGCACCGCTGGAGATGCCGACCAGCAGCCCTTCTTCGGCGGCGGAGCGGCGCGCCATCTCCTTGGCATCTTCGGGATCGACCTTGATCGCTCCATCGATCGCCTGGGTGTGAAGGTTGTCCGGCACGAAGCCGGCGCCGATTCCCTGGATCGGGTGCGGACCGGGTTCGCCACCGGAAATCACCGGCGATCCGGCGGGCTCGACCGCATAGGCCTTCATCCCGCTCCAGGCTTTCTTGAGTTCCTCGGCGCAGCCGGTCAGATGGCCGCCGGTGCCCACACCGGTGATCAGCAGGTCGAATGGCGCATCGCGAAAGTCCTCGAGGATCTCCGCTGCCGTGGTGCGCGCATGGACCTTCCAATTGGATTCGTTGTCGAACTGGCTCGGCATCCAGGCACCTTCGGTCTCTTCGACCAGCTCCTTGGCGCGTGCGATCGCGCCCTTCATCCCGCCCTCCTTGGGGGTGAGGTCGAATGTCGCGCCATAGGCGAGCATCAGCCGCCGGCGCTCCACGCTCATGCTTTCCGGCATGACGAGGACGAGCTTGTAGCCCTTGACCGCGGCGACCATCGCCAGCCCGATCCCGGTGTTGCCGCTGGTGGGTTCGACGATCGTGCCGCCCGGCGAGAGCTTGCCGGATTTTTCGGCATCCTCGACCATGGCAAGGGCGATGCGGTCCTTGATCGACCCGCCGGGATTGGCGCGTTCGGACTTCACCCAGACCTCGTGGTCCGGGAAGAGGTTGGCGAGGCGAATGTGCGGCGTACGGCCGATGGTTTCGAGAACGTTGGCGGCTTTCATGGCAGTTGCTCCTGCAGTTTTTCTTCGGGGGTCTCTTCTACCAATTCATCGGGCGGGTCGAAGGTCCGGGTCGTTCGCAGAACCGGGAACAGGCGGGACCACAGAGCCACCGTTACGATCGCGCCGATGCCTCCGGCAACCACCGCCGCGATCGGGCCAAACAGGCTGGCGAGGAAACCGGAGAAGGCATCGCCGCCTTCGTTCGAGGCGCTTATCGTCAGGAGGCTTGCGGAGGAGACCCGCCCGCGTTTGTCGTCCGGCGTGTGTAACTGGATCAACGACTGGCGGATATAGACGCTGAACATGTCCGCTGCGCCTACGACGACGAGCATCGCCAGGCTGAGCGGCATGGAAGTGGAAAGCCCGAATACGATGGTTGCGATGCCGAAGACGGCGACCGCCCACAGCATCTTCGGGCCGACGCCCGTCTTCAGCGGGCGGAAGCTGAACCACGCCGCGGTGAGCGCAGCGCCTATCGCGGGGGCCATCGCCAGTTGCGCCAGGCCGGTCTCCCCGACCTCGAGAATATCGTAGGCGAACGGCGGAAACAGCGCCGTTGCCCCGGCGAGGAACACGGCCATGAGATCGAGCGTGATGGCTCCAAGTACCATTCTGTTCCGAATCACGTAACGCCATCCGTCGATCACTTGTCCGATCGGGCGCTGAGCGCCCGTGATGGGCGAGCGCGGGACCTTGCCGATCATGCTGATCGCCAGGATCGCGATAACGAACAGCAGGCTGGCGATTGCATAGGGCAGGGCAGGCAGCGCATCGTAGGCGTATCCGCCGATCGCCGGGCCGATGATCATCCCCGTCTGCCAGGCAATCGAGGACAGCGCGATGGCGTTGGGCAGGATCGCCTTGGGCACGAGATTGGGCGCGAGCGCGGACAGGGCGGGCCCGTTGAACGCGCGCACGACGCCGAGCAGGACCGCGACGGCGAACAGCGATGCAAGCTCGATCGTCTCGGACCAGGTGAGCCAGGCCAGTACGACCGCTCCCACCAGTTGCAAGAGAATCGTCAACCGCGCGACTGTCTTGCGATTGAACCTGTCGGCCGCGAGGCCGGAGAAGGGCGAGAGCACGAACAGCGGCAGGAACTGGAGCAGGCCGATCAGCGCCAGTTGGCCCGACGCGCCGAATGCATCCATGCCGCTTTCGCGGGCGATCGTGTAGGTCTGCCACCCGATGATCAGGATCATCGCATACTGACCGACGACCATCGAAAAGCGCGCGACCAGATAAGCGCGGAAATTGTGGATGCGGAGGGGGGAGGGGTCCGGATCGATGGCTTTGGCGTCGCTCACCGGCGCACGCATGGCAGCCCCGACTCGACTTGGAAAGGAGTCGCGCCCGGGTCTTTCAAATTTCCCGAATTCTCAGCGCGGGCGGCGCAGGCGCGGGTTGGGTTGCAGCGTGTCGATCAGCGCGAGGAAATCGTCGATGCGGATGATCCGTTCGAACTGGAATCCGGCGCGGTTGTCGCGGGTCCAGATGCAATAGGCCTCGATGCGGCCGATGACGGGCAGACGGACGATCACGCGGTCGCCGCGCGCCAGGTCGCGGGCATCGTCGATCATGAAGCCGTTGGCGGAGAGATTGGCGATATGCATCCGCACGTCGCCGCTGCGGAAATGCTCGGCGATCACCGGATGGTCGACAGGATGGCGTGCCATACGCCGCTGGTCGGTGACGCTGAGCTGGGCTCCGGCGGTCATGATGCGCTTCCCTCCATACGATTTCGTGGGGAAGCTTGTGCCCGAAAAAGGCTGACAAGGGGTTAAGGCGATCGTCCCGAAACGGCACAATTGTGCGGTTTACGGCGCCTTCACCTTCGCAGAATCGCGTGCTTTTTCCGGCCCAGGCTCAACCGGGCCTCCACGCCCTCGGCAAGGGTGAGCAGCATCCCGGGGTCGGAAAGAACCGCGTCGTCGAGCTTTACCGCACCTTCGGCCAGCTTGCGCTTCGCTTCTCCGTTTGATGCGGTGAAGCCGAGCGCGGTGAGCGCGGCGCCCACGCGCATTCCCTCGGCCCCCAGTTCGAGAACGGGCAGATCGCCCCCGCGGCCGCCGGCGAAGGTCTCGCGCGCCGTCGCCGCGGCCTGCTGTGCCGCATCCGCGCCGCGCACCAGCGTGGTCACTTCTGTCGCGAGAAGTGCCTTCACCTCGTTGATCTCGGCACCTTCCAGCGCTTCGAAGCGAGCGATTTCTTCCAGCGGCAGGTCGGTAAACAGCCTCAGGAAGCGGCCAACGTCGCGATCGTCGGTGTTGCGCCAATATTGCCAGAAATCATAGGCCGGCAGCTGATCCTCGTTGAGCCACACCGCACCCGCGGCCGTCTTGCCCATCTTCGCGCCATCCGCGGTGGTCAGCAGCGGGGTGGTCAGGCCGAACAGCTCGCGCCCGTCCATTCGCCGCGCCAGCTCCAGGCCGTTAACGATGTTGCCCCACTGGTCGCTGCCGCCCATCTGCAAGCGGCAGCCGTAGCGCTGGGCCAACTCGCGGAAATCATAGGCCTGCAGGATCATGTAGTTGAATTCGAGAAAGGTCAGCGGCTGTTCGCGCGACAGGCGGAGCTGCACCGAATCGAAGGTCAGCATCCGGTTGACGGTGAAATGCGGCCCGACGGTGCGAAGCAGCTCGATGTAGCCGAGCCCGGAGAGCCATTCGTCGTTGTCGATCATCACCGCGCCGGTCTCGCTGTCGTCGAAGCGCAGCAACCGCTCGAACACCGTCCTGATCGAGGCGATGTTGGCGGCGATGTCGGCATCGGTCAGCATCCTGCGGCTTTCGTCGCGCCCGCTGGGATCGCCGACCTTGGTCGTGCCCCCGCCCATCACCACGATCGGCTTGTGCCCGGCCTGTTGCAGCCGCCGCAGCATCATGATCTGGACCAGGCTCCCAACGTGGAGGCTGGGGGCGGTGGCATCGAAACCGATGTATCCGGGAACGATCTGGCGCGCGGCAAGGGCGTCCAGTCCCTCCGCGTCGGTTGCCTGATGGACATAGCCGCGCGTTTCCAGCACGCGCAGCAGCTCTGATTTATAGGCGCTCATGATGGGAGCGCCGCTAGCATGAGGGAACGAGCGTGCAAACGCATGAGTTGCTCGCGCATCCGGCGCATCCGCCGGTCGCGATTCGCCGGGTCGAGGCGAAAGTGATCGGCCGCAATCATCAATGGCTGCGCGTGAGGTGGCGGATCGACGGGGTCGGCAAGCTCGTCGTGCCCCAGTTCGCCGGCAAGGGCCGTCAGGACGGTCTGTGGCGGACGACCTGTTTCGAGCTTTTCCTGCGGCCGCGGGGCGCCGAGGCCTATTGCGAGTTCAATTTCAGCCCGTCCGAACGCTGGGCGGCTTACGATTTCGACGCCGTGCGCGAGGGGATGCGCGAACGCGCGATGCCGCGCGAGCCCGACTGCGTCATCCGGCTCGGCCAGGCGATGGCGATCTTCGACGTCGCCATCCCCGCAGCCGGCGTTCCCACGGGCGTGGCGGCGATGAACCTCGCCGCCGTGATCGAGGAAGAGGGCGGACGGCTGAGCTATTGGGCGCTGTCCCATCCCGATGCCGAAAAGCCCGATTTCCACGACCAATCTTGCTTCGCGGCCAAGCTTGAGGCACCCCGGGGCCCATGAAATTCGGCATCGACCGGCTCCTCGCAGACCCGGAACTTCGCAGACCGCTCGAGGGCAAAAGGATCGCACTGGTCGCGCATCCCGCATCGGTGACGGCAGATTTGACCCATAGCCTCGACGCGCTGATCGCGGCCGGGGTCAACGTTGCCAGCGCTTTTGGCCCGCAGCACGGGCTCAAGGGCGACAAGCAGGACAACATGGTCGAGACTGCGGACGAGACCGATCCGCAATACGGCATCCCGGTGTTCAGCCTCTACGGCGAGGTCCGCCGCCCGAGCGGACAAATGATGTCCAGCGCGGACATATTTCTGTTCGACCTGCAGGATCTGGGCTGCCGCATCTACACCTTCGTCACCACACTGCTCTACCTGCTCGAGGAAGCGGCGAAGCACGGCAAGGCGGTCTGGGTGTTGGATCGCCCCAACCCCGCGGGCCGCCCAGTCGAGGGGACATTGCTCGAACCGGGGCAGGAAAGCTTCGTAGGTGCGGCACCCATGCCCATGCGCCATGGCCTGACCCTGGGCGAGATGGGGCACTGGTTTGTCGGCCATTTCGGCCTCGACGTCGATTACCGCGTGATCCAGATGGAGGGCTGGCAGCCGGAGGGCCCCGGGCATGGCTGGCCGAGCGACCGGGTATGGATCAACCCGAGCCCCAACGCTGCCAACGTAAATATGGCCCGCGCCTACGCCGGGACGGTGATGCTCGAGGGAACCACGCTGAGCGAGGGCAGGGGGACCACTCGCCCACTCGAAGTCCTGTTCGGCGCGCCCGATCTCGACGCGAAGGCGGTGCTGGCGGAAATGGACCGCGTTGCACCCGACTGGCTGTCAGGCTGCGCTCTGCGCGAATGCTGGTTCGAGCCGACCTTCCACAAGCATGCGGGTACGCTGTGCAGCGCGCTGATGATCCATGCCGAAGGGCCGTTCTATCGGCACGATGCCTTCCGCCCTTGGCGGCTTCAGGCCCTGGCCCTCAAGGCGATCCGCCGGCTTTATCCCGATTACGATCTGTGGCGCGACTTTCCCTACGAATACGAGCTTGAGCGTCTCGCGATCGATGTGATCAACGGAGGATCGTCGCTGCGCGAGTGGGTCGACGATGCCGCGGCAAAGCCCGCCGACCTTGATCGTGTTGCGACCGCCGGCGAGAACCGCTGGCGGGAGGAAACCCGTAACCTGTTGCTTTACTGAACACTGCGATCAGTTAGCCGGGATCAGCAGTGCCGGGTTTTGTTCGATCTCGGGCACCGGGCGGACATCGCTGGTATCGCGCGCCATCACCAGCGCCGGACACCCCTCGATCCGCTGATCGACCGCCTTGACGAACAACGGCTCCTCGGGGCTTGCCGGGCGACGGTCGAGGTCCGGCAGTCCGCTTTCGGCACGCACGCGACGGACAGCATCGCGGCAGTGGCGCTTTCTGGAATTGGCGTCCTCGATATCGCGCCACTGCGCGGCAGGTCGCTCGTAGGCGGGCTGGTCGAGCGCCAGCGGAGCGGGCCCCGGCGGAACGATGCTCGCAACCGCGGCCGTGGCGAAGGTTAGCAATCCGGCGATGGTGATCGAAGTCGGCATGTTGCTCTCCTTGGCGGGAAGCTACCCTAACCCTGCTTGCGGCTCAATTCGCGCATCGCGTCGTCCAGCCCGTCGAGAGTGAGCGGATACATCCGGTCGTTGACCAGATGCTTCATCACCTTGGTCGATTGAGAATAATTCCATTGCTTTTCCGGAACCGGATTGAGCCAGACTGTCGCCGGATAGGTGTTGGTCACCCGCTCCATCCAGGTCGTCCCCGCTTCCTCGTTCATATGCTCGACGCTGCCCCCCGGATGAGTGATCTCGTAGGGGCTCATCGCCGCATCGCCGACGAAGATCACCTTGTAGTCGTGACCGTATTTGTGGAGCACGTCCCAGGTCTTGGTGCGCTCGGTCCAGCGACGGCGATTGTCCTTCCACACGCCCTCGTAGAGACAATTATGGAAGTAGAAGAATTCGAGGTTCTTGAACTCCGCGGTGGCGGCGCTGAACAGCTCCTCGACCAGCTTGATGAACGGATCCATCGACCCGCCGACATCGAGGAAAAGCAGCAACTTGACCGCATTGTGTCGCTCCGGCCGCATGTGAATGTCGAGCCAGCCCTGCTTGGCGGTGCCTTCGATCGTCGCGTCGATGTCGAGCTCGTCCGCCGCGCCTTCGCGCGCGAACCGGCGTAGCCGGCGCAGCGCCATCTTGATGTTGCGCGTGCCGAGCTCCCTGGTGTTGTCGAGGTTCTTGAACTCGCGCTTGTCCCACACCTTGATCGCGCGCTTGTGCTTGCTCTCGCCGCCGATCCGCACGCCTTCCGGGTTGTAGCCCGAATGGCCGAAGGGCGAGGTGCCCCCGGTGCCGATCCACTTGCTCCCGCCCTCGTGCCGCTCCTTCTGCTCCTCCAGACGTTTCTTGAGCGTCTCCATGATCTCGTCCCAGTCGCCCAGGCTCTTGATCTGCTCCATCTCCTCGGGGCTGAGGAACTTCTCGGCAACCGCCTTCAGCCAGTCCTCGGGCACTTCCACCGGGTTCTGTCCGTAATCGGTGAGAATGCCCTTGAAGACCTTGGAGAAGACCTGATCGAAACGGTCGAGCAGGCCTTCGTCCTTTACGAAGGTCGCGCGGCTGAGATAGTAGAAGGCTTCGGGCGACTGTTCGATGACATCGCGGTCGAGCGCCTCGAGCAGGGTGAGGTGCTCCTTGAGGCTCGCTGGGATACCGGCGGCGCGCAACTCGTCGACGAACTGGAAGAACATGTGGGCTTACCTACGCGCGCCCGACCGGGAGTTCCAGCCCCGACTAGGACGGTCCTACAGATGGGGCGTTTAAGCTGCCGCTAACCATTCGGGATTAGGCGTCGAACGCGACAGGGGGCTGTGCAAATTTATGGAAATGGCAAAGATCCAATCTCGGGATGCCACGGCGATTGACGGTATCCCGGAAGCCATCGGCAAGGTGACCGTCGGCTGTTCGGACGTGGCCGGCCTGGTGCAGAAGGTGATCAATTCCTTCGGCCGCCTGCGCGCCGAACATGTCGAGCTGCAGGGCACGGTCGAAGCCCTCAATTCGGATCAGGACCGCGTTCTGGAAGCGAGCGAGGAAGCGCGCCTGTTGTCGCAACGGGCGATCGCCCGGCTGGCCGACGGGACCGAGATGATCGAATCCTCGCTGGCCGAGATCGGCAATCTCATCGATCTCGTCGAGACGCTGTCTGCGCATGTCACCGGCTTCGCGGCAGCGATGGACCAGGTGCGCCGGTCGGCACAGGAGATCGACCGGATCGCCGAGACCACCAACATCCTTGCGCTCAACGCCACCATCGAAGCCATGCGCGCCGGCGAGCAGGGACGGACCTTCGCGGTGGTCGCCAACGAGGTCAAATCTCTGGCTGGCGACACCCGCCGGGCGACCGAGGAGATAGGCCGCACGATCGACACGCTGGGCGGCGAGGCCCAGATGGTCATCGAGAAGATCGAAACCGGCAGCGCCGCGAGCGGCCGCGCCAAGCTTCAGGTCGCCACCATCCAGGACACGCTCGACGGCGTCTCCGGACTGATCGGCGAGGTCGACCAGCAGCAGGAGCAGATTGCCCGTAACACCGCCACGATTTCCACCCATGTCGACAAGGTCCGGGGCGTGCTCGGCGGTTTCGACGATGCGGTCCGCGCCAACGAAACCAGCCTCGAGACCGCGCAGGATAGGATGCAGGGTCTCGAACTCACCGCCAGCGAAATGTTCGACCAACTGGTCAAGGCCGGGCTGTCGCCGCAGGACAGCGCCATGGTCGAGGAGGCCCAGAACCGCGCGCGGGAGGCATGCGATGCGATCGAAGCCGCGATCGCCGCGAGAGCGTTGGACGCATCCCAAATCTTCGATACGGCCTACGAACCGATCCCCGGTTCCAATCCGGAGCGCTACCGCACCAAACTGACCGACTGGGCGCACACGCACTGGCGCCCGCTGCTCGATGCCGCCGCTGCCGAAATCGGCCCGGTGATGGCTGCGGCCTGCACCGATCGCAACGGGTACCTGCCCACCCATCTGACCAAGCATTCGCAGGCCCCGACCGGGGACATCGCCTACGACACGCAATTCTGCCGCAACGGCCGCATCATCTTCGCGCCGGTCGACCGCAAGGCCAAGGCGAGCGAGGCACCGTACATGATGGCCGTCTATCGCCAGGAGGGCGACGGCAAGACCTACCGGGTGGTCCGCAACGTCTACATCCCCCTGTTCGTCGCCGGACGACGCTGGGGCGATTTCGAACTGGCCTATTCGTTCGACTGAAGCGCGGTCGCTTGCCTAGCTCTGTCGGCGGGCCATGAAGGCTAGGCGTTCGAACATCATCACGTCCTGCTCGTTCTTGAGCAGCGCACCGTGGAGCGGCGGGATGGCGCTGTTCGGGTTCGTGTCCTGCAGCACCTCGATGGGCATGTCCTCGTTGAGGAGCAGCTTGAGCCAGTCGAGCAGTTCACTGGTGCTCGGCTTCTTCTTCAGACCCGGAACCTCGCGCAACTCGTAGAAGATCTCCATTGCCTTGGTGACGAGGCTTTTCTGGATGTCCGGGAAGTGGACCTCGATGATCTCGCGCATCGTCTCCCGGTCGGGAAACTTGATGTAATGGAAGAAGCAGCGGCGCAGAAAGGCGTCGGGCAGTTCCTTCTCGTTGTTCGAGGTGATGACCACGATCGGGCGTTCCCTGGCTTCGATCCGGGTATGCGTTTCGTAGACGTCGAAACTCATCCGATCGAGTTCCTGGAGCAGATCGTTGGGAAACTCGATGTCGGCCTTGTCGATCTCGTCGATTAGCAGCACGGGCAGTTCGGGGGCGCTGAAGGCCTCCCACAGCTTGCCCTTCTTGATGTAGTTCGAAATGTCGTGGACCCGCTCGTCGCCAAGCTGACCGTCGCGCAGCCGCGCCACCGCGTCGTATTCGTAGAGCCCCTGCTGCGCCTTGGTCGTCGACTTGACGTTCCATTCGATCAGCGGCGCGCCGATCGCCTTGGCGATTTCGTGCGCCAGCACGGTCTTGCCGGTCCCCGGCTCGCCCTTGACCAGCAGGGGACGGCGCAACAACACCGCCGCATTCACCGCGACCTTGAGGTCTTCGGTAGCGATGTAGGACCGGGTGCCCTCGAAACGGGTCGGCTCGGAGGTCTTCTCTGGCGTCTTTTCGGACATGGGTTTTCCCTTGAAACTCGTGCCCGGCGTTAGGGTGCGGGCACGAGGCGTGCAAGGGGGCGTTGTCAGACCAGACACTCAGGAGGGCGAATGCCGACCCAGGATATTTCGATCGAAACCGCCGCAGGATATACGCTTTCCGGCGCGCTCGAACTGCCGACCGGGCTGGTCCGCGGGGCGGCGCTATTCGCTCATTGCTTCACCTGCACCAAGCAGAGCCGGGCGGCGGTGGAGGTGACTCGGGCGCTGGCGCGCGAGGGCATTGCGACCCTGCGGTTCGATTTTACCGGCCTGGGGGAGAGCGAGGGCGAATTCGGTCGGGCCGGCTTCGCCGCCGACGTCGGCGATCTCGTCGCGGCTGGAGAGCATCTGGTCGAACGGTTCGGGCAGCCGCTGCTCCTCGTCGGTCACAGCCTCGGCGGGGCGGCGGTGCTCGCCGCGGCCGACGATCTGGGTGACGCGAAGGTCGCCGCAATCGCCACCATCGGCGCGCCCTCGAACGTGCCTCATGTGCTCGAGAACATCGATGGCGACCTCCCGGCGATCCGCAAGTCGGGGCAGGGCGAGGTGAGCATCGGCGGGCGCAGCTTCCAGCTCGGCCGGGAATTCCTCGAACGGGTCGAGGCGGTCGACCTGCTTGCCGAGGTCGAGAAGCTGCGCAAGCCGCTGCTGTTCCTCCATTCGCCCACCGACCGCGTGGTGGGGATCGAGAATGCCGGCGCGCTGTTCGAGGCGGCCAAACATCCCAAGAGCTTCGTCAGCCTCGATCATGCCGATCACCTCCTGCTGGACCCCGCCGACGCCGAATTCACCGCGGGAGTGATCGCCGCCTGGGCGCACCGCTACCTGCCGCTGCGCGACGACTGGCCGATGCCGGAGAAGGGCGTCGTCGTGAAGACCGGCCACGGCAAGTTCGGCACCGAGGTCCACACCGGCAGTCACCGCTTCCTTGCCGACGAACCGCGCAGCTACGGCGGCGACGATAGCGGTCCGACGCCCTACGACCTATTGCTCGCGGCGCTGGGGACCTGCACGGCGATGACCATGCGGATGTATGCCGAACGCAAGGGCTGGCCCTTGGAAGGCACGACCATCCACCTGACGCACGAGCGCGATCACGTGACCGATTGCAAGGATTGCCTGGAGGAAACCGGCATGGCCGCGCAGGCGCTGGTGCGCGAGATCGCGGTGGATGGCCCCGACCTGAGCGAAGAACAGATCGCGAAGCTCGTCGAAATGGCCGATCGCTGTCCGGTACACCGGACCCTCGAGGGTCACATCGAAGTGATCACGAAGCGGGGGAAGCCGCCTGTCTCTTCCTGACCCGCAGGCGCTGCGCGGTTCCGTTCTCGCACGGCACCCGATCGAGTTCGCTGTCGAGACTGCGGGAAATCGCCGCGACAATGCGCATGCCGAGCCCGGTTCCCTGCGGCTCCGGAGCATCGCCCATTCCCGCCCCGTCGTCGGCGACGGTAACGGTGTAGCTCCCTTCTCCCTCGTCGGTCAGCGACACGGCGATGGTCCCTTCCGTACGATCGGCGAAAGCGTATTTGGCGGCATTGGTCACCAGTTCGTTGACCACGACGCCGATCGACACCGCCTCGTCTGGTGAGACTTCGACCGGGTCTGCGGCGAAGGTCATCGCGATCGCAGTGCTGCCTTCGGAAATGCTGCCGCGCAGCTCGGCAATCAGGCTGGCGAGGTATTCGTCGAGATCCATCGTCTGGATGTCGCCGCGGGTGTAGAGGTTCTGATGAACCTTGCTGATCGCCTTGATGCGGTTCTGCGTCGACGCGAGGATGTCGCGCGCCTCGGCAACCTCGGTCTGGTTGGCCTGCATGCCGACGAAGCTGAGGACCATCTGCAGGCTGTTGGATACCCGGTGATGGACTTCGCGAATGAGCATTTCGAGCCGTTCGTTGGCCGCGCGAAGATCGAGCTCCATCCGCCGCTTCTCGAGTTCGAGAGCATTGCGCGCAAGCGCCTGGCGGAACCGGCCGGCGAGAAGATCGAAGAAGCTCTCGCCCACCGTCTTGACCACGAAATCCGAGGCCCCGGCGTGGATCGCCTCGACAGCCACCGCAGTGTCGTCGTTCCCGGTCACGAACACGACGGGCGGATGGTCGGCGCGGGAGACGATTTCGTCCAGCATCTCGCGCCCGTTCTTGCCCGGCATGTAGTGATCGATCGCGACCAAAGCGAAATCGCCGCTGGCGAGCGCGGCGAGACCTTCTTCGGCGCTGGCAGCGGTCTCGACCGCAAAGCCGCGCCGCTTCAGCGCACGCTGAACCAGACGGCGCAGGCCGTCGTCGTCGTCGACATAAAGGATGCGCGGGTCGGCTATTGCCGGGGAACCTCGGGAACCTGGATCACCGACAGAAACAGGCCGAGCTGCCGGATCGCATCGGCGAAGCTTTCGTAATTGACCGGCTTGGTGATGTAGACGTTGCAACCCAGATCGTAGCAGCGCTGGATCTCGACCTTGTCGTCGGTTGTGGTGAGGACGACCACCGGAGTGGCGTGCAGGCGCTCGTCGCCCTTGATCTTCTCCAGGATCGACGTCCCCGACATGTCCGGCAGGTTGAGATCGAGCAGCACCAGTGCGGGGCCATTCCTGGCCGGGCCTTCCGGATCGTTGAACAGATAGTCGAGCGCGCTGGTTCCTTCGGCGAAATGCTTGATGTCGTTGGAAATGCCAGCGCGGCGGATGTTCTTCTCGATGAGGCGCGCGTGCCCCTCGTCATCCTCGATCATGACGATGTTGACGGTCATCTGGTTGTTCATGTGGCGCTTTCCTGGGGAGAGAAATCGGCGGGGAGCAAAAGCCTGAAACGGGCCCCCTGGTCAAGTTCGGATTCGACCTCGACCGTTCCGCCGAGCCGGTAGGCAAGGGCGCGGACGTTGGCGAGGCCGATGCCTTCACCCTTCTGGTCCTGCGCGCCTGCGCGCCGGAACAGGTCGAAAATGCGTTGGTGGTCGTCGGGTGCGATCCCGCGTCCGTTGTCGGTCACGTCGATCCGCACCATCCCCGAACTGCGGCTACCCTCGATGGTCACCTCGCCGGCGCGCTTGGGGCTGAGGTATTTGAGGGCATTCTCGATCAGGTTCTGAAGGATCTGCTCGATCGCGATCCTGTCGCTTTCGAGATCGGGAATGCGGCCTACCGTCACCTGCGCCCCGGCCTCCTCGATCCGCTGCTGCAGCGACGCGACGATGCCCTCGACCAGCGCTTCCATCTCGAGCTGCTCGGGCTTGAGCGTGCGCCGGCCTTGGCGCGACAGTTCGAGGATCGAATTGATCAGCCGGTCCATCTTCTCGGTCGAGGTGCGAATGAAGCCGAGTGCTTCGGGAAGGTCTTCATCGACCGCCAGCCAGGCACCTTCGTCGCGCAGCTCCGGATGATCGCGATAGATCTCTTCGAGATGGGCGTGAATGAGCTTGCGTGCCTCGTCGAGCTCGGCGGTGAAGCCCAGCACGTTGACCAGCGGCGAGCGCAGATCGTGGCTGACGATATAGGCGAAGCGCTGGATTTCCTCGTTGGCGCGGCTCAGCGCTGCGGTCCGTGCGGCGACCGTGCTTTCCAGCGTGTCGTTGGCACGACGCAGGCCGACCTGCGCAGCGGTGAGGTCGCGGTTGTAGCGCAGCACCAGGACGATCACCGTGCCCATGAGTGCCAACAGGACGAAGAAGGCGAGGCCGCCGACGACATAGAATTGCACCAGCGAATCGAGCTGGTTGCGGTTGCGCACGCGCAATTGCTCTTCCTGCCCCTGCGCGAGGCTCCCGGTGATGGCGCGGATCTCTCGAAGGATCAGCACGCCGGGATCGGCATCGAGGTCGAGTTCGGGCAATGCCGGGGCGGTATCCGCAGCTTCGTCGGAAGGATCGGCCGTTTCACTGACAGAGGGGGGGTTGTCGTCGAGCGGCTCGCTGCCAGGAGAGTCGAGTTCGAAGGGGTTGAAATCTCGGGTTTCGCCGCCTTCGGACCCGGTGGGCTCTGTCGGTGGCCGATCGGGGATCAGGAGGCGCGCCGCGACCCGACGGGGATCGGCGAAGGTCTCGTCGATCAGGTCGATTCGGTCGGCCTGGAGTTCGGCGATGCGATCGAGCGATTCCCTCCCTTCGTAGTCGCTGGCAAAGAGCGACCGGAGCCCATTCAGCTCGCGATCGAAACCCGTGGTCGCCTCGCGGATCACCCGCGCGAAGACGGGGTCCGGCTGGATCAGGAAGCCGCGGCGTCCGTTCTCGATCTGCTCGTTGAAGGTCGATAGCCGGTTGAGCGCGGTCTGGCGGCGCAGGGTGTTTTCGACCATCTCCGTCTCTTCGGTGATCCGGCCGAGCGTCATCGTCGCTGCGGTGATGGCGATCACCAGCAGCACCGCGCCCACGATCAGTCCGGCAGCGAACAGCTGGCGGCCCCGGTTCTCGTAAAGCGACCGCCAGCGCGACGCCCGGCGGTCAGGCATCGATCAGCTCGCGGTCGAATTCGCCCGCATTGTTCTGGATGAAGTTGAAGCGGTGTTCGGGATTGCGCCCCATCAGCTGGTCGACCAGTTCCTTGACCACCGCGCGCTGCTCGAATTCCTGGGGCAGGGTAATGCGAATAAGGCTGCGGCTTTCGGGATTCATCGTGGTTTCGCGCAGCTGCGCCGGATTCATCTCGCCCAGACCCTTGAATCGTCCGACCTCGACCTTCCTGCCCTTGAACACCGTCGTTTCGAGTTCCGCCCGGTGGGCATCGTCGCGGGCGTAGCGGCTCTCCTTGCCCGCGGTCAGGCGATAGAGCGGGGGCTGGGCCAGGAACAGATGCCCCTTGCGGACGATCTCGGGCATTTCCTGGAAGAAGAAGGTCATCAGCAGCGTCGCGATATGCGCACCGTCGACATCGGCATCGGTCATGATGATGATGCGGTCGTAGCGAAGGCTTTCCGGATCGCAGTCCTTGCGCGTGCCGCAGCCCATGGCGAGGATCAGGTCGGCGATCTCGGAATTGGCGCGGATCTTGTCCGCCGTGGCGCTGGCGACGTTGAGGATCTTGCCGCGGATCGGGAGGATCGCCTGGGTCTTGCGGTCTCGCGCCTGCTTGGCACTGCCTCCGGCGGAATCGCCCTCGACGATGAAAAGCTCGGTTTCAGCATCGGTCTCGCCCGAACAATCGGTGAGCTTGCCGGGCAGGCGCAGCTTCTTGGCGTTGGTCGCGGTCTTGCGCTTGACCTCGCGTTCCTGCTTGCGCCGGAGCCGCTCGTCCATGCGCTCCATGACCTCGCCGAGCAGCGCCTTGCCGCGGTCCATGTTGTCGGAGAGGAAATGGTCGAAATGGTCGCGCACCGCATTCTCGACCAGGCGCGCCGCCTCGGGCGAGGTGAGCCGGTCCTTGGTCTGCGACTGGAATTGCGGATCGCGGATGAAGACCGACAGCATCACCTCGGCTCCGGTCATCACGTCGTCGGCGGAAATGTCCTTCGCCTTCTTCGTGCCGGTGAGCTCGCCGAAGGCGCGAAGCCCCTTGGTCAGCGCCGCGCGCAGCCCCTGTTCGTGGGTGCCGCCGTCGGGCGTGGGGACGGTGTTGCAGTACCAGCTGGTCGAGCCGTCCGAATAGAGCGGCCAGGCGATTGCCCATTCGACCCGGCCCATCTCCTCCGAAAAGTCCTGCCTTCCGGTAAAGGGCTGGGCGGTCACGCATTCTCGTTCACCCACTTGTTCGGCAAGGTGATCGGCCAGACCGCCAGGGAATTTGAACGAAGCTTCCTCGGGCACATCGTCGCTCGCGAGCGCGGAATCGCATTTCCAGCGGATCTCGACCCCGGCGAAGAGGTAGGCCTTGGACCGCGCGAGCTTGAACAGCCGCTTGGGATTGAAACTCCGCTCGCCGAAGATTTCCGGGTCGGGCGTGAAGGAAACGGTGGTGCCGCGGCGGTTGGGGGTGGGTTCGGGTCCATCAATCCCGCCGGTCGGATGGCCCTGCGCGAATTCCTGCGCCCACAGCTGCTTGTCGCGCGCCACCTCGACCCGCGTATGGCTGGACAGCGCGTTGACCACGCTCACCCCGACGCCATGCAGCCCCCCGCTGGTGGCATAGGCCTTGCCCGAGAATTTGCCGCCCGAATGGAGCGTGGTCATGATCACTTCGAGCGTGGACTTGCCCGGATATTTCGGATGCTCGGCCACCGGGATGCCGCGGCCGTTGTCGCTGACGGTCACGCGGTTGCCCTCTTCCAGCCTCAGCTCGATGCGGTTGGCGTGCCCCGCCACTGCCTCGTCCATTGCATTGTCGAGCACTTCGGCAACGAGGTGGTGCAGCGCCCGGTCGTCGGTCCCGCCGATATACATGCCGGGCCGGCGACGGACGGGCTCGAGCCCCTCGAGCACCTCGATCGATGAGGCATCGTAGTCGCCGCCGGAGGTGGCGGGCGCGTTTTCGAACAGGTCGTCGGACATTGCCCGGCTATATCGCGCGCGATTCCACGGCGGCAAGCGCTCGCGGATTATTGTCCTCAGTCGAAGGCTTGCGGCGCGGGCTGGACGATGACCACCTGATCGCCGCGAACCTCGCGTACCTCCATCGCTCTCTGAACCACGCCGTCGCGACCGAAGCGGAACGCCCCGTCGAGCCCGAGGAAGCCGCCGGTATCGTAGAGTTCGCTCGTCGGAAAGTCGGTCCCGACACGCCAGTCGCGCGCGATCCGCAGGGTGAGGAGCACGGCGTCGTAGCCAAGCGTCGCGATGCGATAGGGCTGGCTGCCGAAGCGCGCCTCGTAGCTGTCGACGAAGCGCTTGTAGCGGCTGTCGGACACCGCCGAGAAGATCGCGCCCTCGAGCGCGGCCGAGCGGGTCACCGAGGCCTCGCCGCTCCACAGTTCGGTGCCGACGATGAGCGGCTTTTGCGGCCCCGATCGCAATGCCGCGGCCCCCTGGGCGGCAAGCCGCGCGCCGTCCGCGACGATCACAGCGTCGTAGATCCCGCGATCGGCGAGCCTTTGCGCGGCACTGGTGATCGAGGTGTTGCCGCGGTCGTAGAATTCGCTCCCGACGAGGCGCCCGCCGAAGCCGGCGAGGGTCTGCTGCAAGGCAGCTTCGGCGCGCCGACCGTATTCGCCATCCGGCGCGAGCACGGCAAAGTTGTTCGCTCCCTCCTGCGCGTTGGCATAGCGGACCGAGCGCGCGATCGACTGTTCGGGTATTTGGCCCATGACGAAGACGTCGGGCGAGGCGACCGAGGCGTTGTTGGAAAAGGAGATCAGCGGCACGTCGGCCGGCCGCGCCTCGGCCAGGATCGGTCCGACGTTCTCGCCCATAAGCGGCCCCAGGATGAGCTTGTTGCCATCGGCCACCGCGCGCCGCGCCGCATCGCGGGCTCCGGCCGCGGTGTCGTAGGCGGTGATGCGCAGATTGTCGGCGCTGGTGTCGAGGATCGCCATGGTCGTCGCATTGGCGATCGCCTGCCCGACCGCGCCGTTGCTGCCCGACATCGGCACCAGCAGCGCGACACGGTGACGCGTCTGGTCCTCTGGCAGGTCGCTGGCGCTCGGGGTCGGGGTGGGCGCGGGTTCGACCGGCCGGCTCGCGGGTTCGGCCCCGCGCGGAATCACCGAACAGGCGCCGAGCAGCGCGGCCATTCCGCCGATCGCCAGGCCCCTTCTGGTGATCGAATGGGTGATCGAAAATCGCTTCATGCTTGCCCCGTCCCTCTGTTCGCGTTCATGGATGCGGAGTGAGCGCGCCCGCACCCGATCCCGAACCCCTGTCTCCCGGTCTCTATATCGTTGCCACCCCGATTGGCAATTTGGGCGATATCACATTGCGGGCAATCGATATTCTGCGGCGCTGCGACGGGGTAGCCTGCGAGGACACGCGCGTCACCGGAAAGCTCCTCAAGCATCTCGGCATATCGCGCCCGCTGTGGCGCTACGACGATCACAGCGAGCCCCGCGACCGCGAACGGCTGGTCGATTCGATGGCGACCCGTTCGGTGGCGCTGGTCAGCGATGCGGGCACCCCGCTGGTGAGCGACCCCGGCTATCGCCTCGTCAACGATGCGCGCGCGCAGGGCGTGCCGGTGACCGTGATTCCCGGCGCGAGTGCGGCGATTGCCGGACTTACGGTGAGCGGAATGCCCAACGACCGTTTCCTGTTCGCGGGATTTCTACCGGGAAAGGACAAGGCGCGGCGCGAAACGCTGGAGGAACTCGCCGGCATCGACGCGACGCTGGTGTTCTACGAGACCGCGCCGCGCCTGCTCAAATCGCTCGCGCAGATCGAGCAGAGCCTCCCCAATCGCGACATCGCCGTCGCGCGCGAGCTGACCAAGATGCACGAGGAATGCCGGCGCGGGCTGGCGGCGGGTCTGATCGCCTGGTTCGAGGCGCATCCGCCCAAGGGCGAGATCGTCCTGCTGGTCGGGCCGCCGCCGGAAACGACGGCCAGCGGGGACGATGTCGACCGCCTGCTGCTCGACGCCATGCAGTCGGAAAAGCCCTCCCGCGCCGCGGCGCTCGTCGCCAAGCAAACGGGCCGCGAGCGATCCGCGCTCTATGGCCGGGCGCTGGAACTGCGCGAGAAATGAAGCGGCAGCTCGCCGAGAAGAGCGGGCGCGAGGGCGAAAGACGCGCGGCCTTCTGGCTGAAAGCGAAAGGTTGGCAGGTGCTCGACACCCGCGTGAAGACGCCTGCGGGCGAGATCGACCTCGTCGCCAGACGCGGCGGCATCGTCGCCTTCGTCGAGGTCAAGTGGCGGCGGCGCAAGCAGGACCTCGACCATGCGATCGACGAATACCGCCTTTCGCGGGTGGCGGCCGCAGCGGAAGCGGTTGCGCACCGCTATGCCGAACAGGGCGAGGACATACGGATCGACGTGCTCCTCCTTGCGCCGGGAGCCTTCCCCCGCCACATCGCCAACGCCTGGCAGCCCTGAGACTGCCGCCTCAGTAAGCAAGGAACGCCCATGACCCTCCGCGTCGCCGTCCAGATGGACCCGATGGAATCGATCAGGATCGCCGGCGATTCGACCTTTGCGCTGATGGAATCGGCGCAGGCGAGGGGGCACTCGCTGTTCCACTACGATGTCGGCACGCTCGCCTGGGAAAGCGACGGCAGCCCGCGCGGCCGCATCACTGCAAAGGGTACCCCCGTCACGGTGCGGCGCGTTGAGGGCGACCACTTTACTGCCGAAGAAGCGCGCCGCATCGACCTGGCGCGCGACATCGATGTCGTCCTGATGCGGCAGGACCCGCCTTTCGACCTCGGCTATATAAGCGCCGCCTTCATCCTCGACCGGCTGCGGGGCGAGACGCTGGTGGTCAACGATCCGCGCGAGGTGGTGAACGCGCCCGAAAAGATGTTCGTGCTGGATTACGCGCATTTCATGCCGCCCACGCTGATCGCGCGCTCGCTGGACGAAGTGCGCACCTTCCAGCGCACCCACGGCGCGGTGGTGGTCAAGCCGCTGCACGGCAACGGCGGCAAGGCGATCTTCCGGATCGAGGCGGATGGCACCAACCTTTCGGCGCTGTTCGAGGTGTTCAACCGAATCTGGCCCGAACCGCACATGGTCCAGCCCTTCCTCCCCGAAGTCAGCGAGGGCGACAAGCGGATCGTGCTGGTCGACGGCGAGGTCACCGGCGCGATCAACCGCTTTCCGGGCGAGGGGGAGTTCCGCTCCAATCTCGCGCAGGGCGGCCATGCCGAAGCCGCCGGCCTGACCGCGCGCGAGGAGGAAATCTGCGCCGCCATGGGTCCGGAGCTCAAACGGCGCGGCCTCGTCTTCGTCGGCATCGACGTGATCGGCGGAAAGTGGCTGACCGAGATCAACGTCACCAGCCCGACCGGCATCGTCGCCATCGACCGGTTCAACGGCACCGACACCGGCGCGCTGATCTGGGATGCGATCGAGCGGCGGCTTTCGAACCGATAGCGCTTCCGCGCGTTGGGCGGACATGAACGAATTCATCATCGAGGCGATCCGGCAGGGCGGGCTGCTCGGCATCTTCGTACTGATGGCGCTGGAGAACATCTTCCCGCCGATGCCGTCAGAAGTCATCATGGGCTTCGCCGGCGTGCTGGTCGCGCGCGGCCAGATGGACTTCTGGCCGGTGCTGGCGATCGGCACGCTCGGCACGGTGACCGGCAATCTCTTCTGGTACTGGCTCGGCGTGCGCTGGAGCGAGGCGCAGGTCCAGCGCTTCGTCGAGCGGCGCGGCCGTTGGCTGACGATGGACTGGGACGATTTCCAGCGCGCCCGCAAGGTGTTCCGCCGGCACGGGGAGTGGATCGTCTTCACCCTGCGCTTCTCGCCTTTCCTGCGAACGATCATCTCGCTCCCCGCCGGCCTCGCGAGGATGAAGCTGTGGCGGTTCCTGCTGTTCACCTTCCTGGGATCGCTGATCTGGAACGGTGCGCTGCTGTTCGGGGGACAGATGCTCGCCGGGCTGATCACCGAATACGAGGCGGCAGCGACCTGGGCGGTCGGCGGGCTGATCGCGGTGGGGGTGATCTGGTACGTCTACCGCGTCGTCACCTGGAAACCGCGCGGGGAGGGCTAGTCCTGCTCCCGCGGATGGGCGGTGCGATAGGTTTCCAGCAAGGCCGCAGCATCGACCTTGGTGTAGATCTGCGTCGAGCCCAGGCTCGCATGGCCCAGCAGTTCCTGCAGGCTCCTGAGGTCCGCCCCCGCACCGAGCAGGTGGGTGGCGAAGCTGTGGCGCAGCGCGTGGGGGGTCGCGGTGGCGGGCAGGCCGAGCGCGGCGCGCGCCCGCGCGGTCGCCTTTTGCACCATGCCCTGCGACAACGGGCCGCCCTTGGCCCCGCAGAACAGCGGGCCATCGCGCTCGATCGGCCAGGGGCAGTGCGCGGCGTAATCCGCCACCGCCTCGCGCACCAGCGGGATGATCGGCACCACCCGCTGCTTGCCGCCCTTGCCGGTAACGGTGATCCGCTCGCCCAGCGGCAGATCGCCGCCGGTCAGCGACAGAGCCTCGGCGATCCGCAAGCCGCAGCCATAGAGCAAAAGCAGCACCGCCCGGTCGCGCGCGCCGATCCATTCCTCGCTCGCCTGCTCCGCGACTTCTTCGGCCAGGCTGCGGGCATCGTCGGGGGTGACGGGGCGGGGCAGGCCTTTCTTCAGCCGCGGGCCGCGCAGCCGCGACGCCTCGCCGTCGCGCCCGGTCCGGTCGCGCGCGAAGCCGAGCAGCGCTTTCAGCGCCGACAGCTCGCGCGCGGCCGAGGCGTTGGACAGGCCCTCCGCGCGGCGCCGGGCGAGCTGCGCGCGCAACTCCGCGGTCCCGAGCGCGGCGATGTCATGCCAACCTTGCGGATCGTGAACGGCGAAGAGCCGCCGTGCCGCGCCGCAATAAGCGCGCACGGTGTGCGGCGAACGGCGCCGTCCGGTTTCGAGATACGCCCGCCATTCCTCCAGCAGATCGGCAGTGCTCACGCTGCGACCAGCTCGTCGGCGACGATCTCGCCGAGCAACGCGTCGAGCAGGGGCATCCCCGCCTCGGTAACGCTGAGCCGGTCGCCGTCCCGCCAGACCAGCCCGGCATCGGCGTAGCGCCTGGTCCTGTCGGCATCGACCAGATGGTCGTGCCGGATCCCGAAGCGGGTCTCGATCGCGCCGAGATCGATTCCCTCGGTCAGCCGCAGCCCCATCAGCAGCGCCTCGGCCGCCTGCTCGCGGTGCCCGAGTGTGCGCTCCTCGGCGATGCCGTGGCCGCTTTCCGCGATCCGTGCGAGGTAGTTCTCGGGCTTCTTGAGCCGGGTCGTCGCCACGCCGCCGCGGCGTCCGTGTGCCCCGGGACCGATGCCGAGATAGTCGCGGTAGCGCCAGTAGGCGAGGTTGTGGCGGCTCTCCTGCCCAGGCACCGCATGGTTGCTGATCTCGTAGGCCGGACGCCCCGCCGCCGCGGTCATCTGCCGGGTGAGGGCGAAGAGGTCGGCCGCCGGATCGTCGGCCAGCGGATCGAACAGGCGCCGACGGACATCGGTGGCGAAGCGCGTGTTGGGTTCGATGGTGAGCTGGTAGAGCGAGAGGTGATCGGTCCCAAGCGCCAGCGCCCGGGCGAGTTCGTCGCTCCAGGCGTCCTCGGCTTGATCGGGGCGGGCGTAGATGAGGTCGATCGACACGCGGGCGAAATGGCTTTGCGCGATCTCGACGGCCTGCAGCGCTTCTTCGGCTCCGTGCAGCCGCCCGAGGAAACGCAACGCCGCATCGTCGAGAGACTGCACTCCGAGCGAAACCCTGTTGATACCGACCGCAGCGAGATCGGCGAATTTCTCCGCCTCGACCGAGGACGGATTGGCTTCCAGCGTCACCTCGACGTCGTCGGCGAAACCGAACAGCGCTTCGGCCTCGCGCAGCAGGGCGGCGACCAGCGAGGGCGGCATCAGGCTCGGCGTGCCGCCGCCGAAGAACACGCTCCGCAGCGGCCGGGCTTCGACCAAGCCCGCTTCGTGGCGCAGGTCGGCCAGCAGCGCCGCTTCCCACGCCGAAGTGTCGGTGCGCTCCCGGACATGGCTGTTGAAGTCGCAATAAGGGCATTTGGCCAGGCAGAAGGGCCAGTGGATGTAGAGGGCGTCAACCATACCGGCTTAAGAATTCGTTAAGGAAAATTGGCACAAACCTGAATGCATGAAGGGATGGATCGAGAGGGGCGCATGCCTTGCGAGCGCGTTCGGGTGTCTGTTTGCCACGGGTTTGCCGCATGCCGCAAGCGCAGGTGCGCGCGAGCCGGCACCTCCGGTAATTCACACCCACGCGAACGCCTCGATCGAGCGCCGCCTCCTCGCCTCGCACAATGGCGAACGCGCACGGCTCGGGCTGGAGCCGCTGAAATGGAACCGCCATCTGCAGAGCGAGGCCGCCGAATGGGCCCGCGAACTGAGCCGTCGCGGCACGCTCGAACATGCTTCCCGCGATGTCCGCAACGGGACCGGCGAGAATTTGTGGATGGGAACCGCCGGCGTCTGGGACGTCGAGCGCATGGTCGGCATGTTCCTCGATGAGCGCCGCCATTACCGCCACGACAATTTTCCCGAGATCTCGCGCACCGGCAATTGGGCCGATGTCGGCCATTACACCCAGATCGTCTGGCGTGACACCAGGGAGGTCGGCTGCGCGGTCCACACCGAACGCGGCAACGACGTGCTTGTCTGTCGTTACTGGCCGGCCGGCAACGTCTGGGGCGCGCGCGCCTATTGACGCCTAGCCGAACTGTTCGGCAACGAGCTTGGCGAAGGCATCGGCGCGGTGGCTGATGCGGTGCTTTTCCGCCGGGTCGATCTCGGCGAAGGTCTTGTCCATGCCCTCGGGCACGAAGACCGGATCGTAACCGAAGCCCATCTCTCCGCGCGGGGGCCAGGTCAGCGTGCCGGGCGCCTTGCCTTCGTAGACCGCGCTGTCCCCGTCGGGCCAGGCGACCGCGAGCACGCAATGGAAGGCGCAGCCGCGCGGCGTGTCGGGTCCCTTGGCCTGCAACATCCCCTCGACCTTGCCCATCGCCATGTACCAGTCCCGGCCCGGATCGCCTTCGAACCACTGCCGCTCCGCCCAGTCGGCGGTATAGACCCCCGGACGTCCGTCGAGCGCTTCGACCGACAGCCCGCTGTCGTCCGCCAGCGCGGGGAGGCCAGCCGCCTCCGCCGCGGCCCGCGCCTTGATCATCGCGTTCTGGACGAAAGTCGTGCCCGTTTCCGCCGGTTCTGGCAGGCCCAGCGATCCGGCGGAGAGGCACTTGACCCCGTACGGTTCCAGCAGCGCGGAAATCTCCTTGAGCTTGCCCGCATTGTGCGTGGCGATCACCAGCGAGCCGGAGCCGAGGCGTCCCGCGTTTTGGGGGGTCATTTCGAGACCGCCTCCTCCTGCGCGGCGAAGATGCGGTCGCAGCCCATTCTTGCGAGGCGGAGCAGGCGCAGCAGCGCTTCCTCGTCATAGGGCGCGCCTTCCGCCGTCGCCTGCGCCTCGGCGATCTTGCCGCCTTCCATCAGCACGAAATTGGCATCCGCCTCGGCATTGGAATCCTCCGGATAATCGAGGTCCAGCACCGGCGTGCCCTTGTAGATCCCGCAGGAGATGGCCGCGACCTTGGAGGAGATCGGATCCTCGGCGATCAGACCCTGCTCCAGGAGCCCGTTCACCGCGAGACGCAGCGCGACCCAGGCGCCTGAAATCGACGCGGTCCGCGTGCCGCCGTCGGCCTGAAGCACGTCGCAATCGAGTGTGATCTGGCGCTCGCCGAGCTTTTTCAGATCGACCACGGCGCGCAGCGACCGGCCGATCAGCCGCTGGATTTCCTGCGTCCGGCCGCCCTGCTTGCCCTTCACCGCCTCGCGCATGCCGCGGGTGTGGGTGGAGCGCGGAAGCATCGAGTATTCGCCGGTCACCCAGCCTTCGCCCTTGCCGCGCAGCCACGGCGGGATGCGCTCTTCGATGCTGGCGTTGCACAGCACCTTAGTCTCGCCGAAGCTGATCAGGCACGATCCCTCGGCATGCTTGGTGAAGCCGGTCTCGATGGTGATGGCGCGCATTTCGTCGGGCGCACGTCCGGAAGGTCTCATTTCGGTCTCCGCGATGGTGTCGTGGCGCGCGATAGGCGCGGGAGGGTTGAGGCGGCAAGGGGATGGTCTAGATAAAGCGCATGGCCTCTCCTCCTCTCACCGAACTGACCGACCGGGCGCGCGACATCTTCCGCCTGGTGGTGGAAGGCTATCTCGCCAGCGGTCAGCCGGTCGGCTCCAAGGCATTGGCGGGATCGCGCACGGAGGGCGGGGGCGGGCTCAACCTGTCGCCCGCCTCGATCCGCTCGGTCCTCGCCGAGCTCGAACAGCGTGGCCTGCTCGCCGCGCCGCATACCAGCGCCGGGCGGATGCCGACGGAAAGCGGGTTGCGGCTGTTCGTCGATGCGATGATGCAGGTGGCGGAACCCACGGCGGAGGAACGCGCTGCTATCGAGCAGCGGCTGGGCGAACCGGGTCCGATCGAACAGGCGCTGGAGGAAACGAGCGCGCTGCTGTCCGACCTCTCGGGCGCTGCCGGGATGGTCATGGTGCCAGGCCGCGAGCCGCGCCTTGCGCAAGTCTCGCTGACCGCGCTCGATGCCCAGCGCGTGCTGGCAGTTCTGGTGTCGGAGGATGGGCAGGTGGAAAACCGCATCCTTGCGCTTCCCGCCGAAGCGGTCGGCACTTCGCTGGAACAGGCCAGCAATTTCCTCACCGCCCGCGCGCGTGGGCGCACGCTCGCCGAAGCGGCGAAGGCGGTGGCGGAAGAGATTTCCAGCGAACGCAATGCGCTCGACGAGGCGAGCCGCGACCTGGTTGCCCGGGGCATCGCCACCTGGACAGAGGACACGGCCAAGCGGCCGGTCCTGATCGTGCGCGGCCAAGCCAAGCTGCTCGACGATGCCGCACTGACCGACATCGAGCGGGTCCGGTCCCTGCTCGACGATCTCGAATCGAAAGAATCGCTCGCCTCGCTGCTCGAACGCGCACGCAAGGCGGAGGCGACGCGCATCTTCATCGGCAGCGAGAACCGGCTGTTCTCGCTCTCCGGCTCCTCGGTCATCGCCGCGCCCTATCGGGATCGCGAGGGACGGGTGGTCGGTGTCCTTGGCGTGATCGGGCCGACTCGGTTGAATTACGCGCGTGTCGTCCCCATGGTTGATTTCACCGCCCGCCAGCTGGGCAAGCGTATCGGAAAACTGGAACAATCGTGATCGACGGAAACGGACAGCCGCGTGACGAAGCGGCGGAAAAGGAACTCGAAGGCGTCCCCGAGGACATGCTCGAGGACGAGGAAAGCGACGATGACGCCGACGGCGCGCTGGACGATGCGCTGGCTGCGCTGCGCGGCGATCTGGAAACCGCCAAGCAGGACGTGCTCTATGCCCGCGCCGAAACGCAGAACGTGCGCCGGCGGCTGGAAAAGGACGTGCAGGACGCGCGCAATTACGCCGCCACGGGATTTGCGCGCGATATCCTGAGCGTTGCCGACAATCTCGCCCGCGCGGTCGAATCGGTCCCGGCCGAATTCCGCAAGGACGACAAGATGAAGGGGTTCATCGCCGGGATCGAGGCCACCCAGCGCGAGCTCGACAAGGTCTTCGGCCAGCACGGCATCACCCGCATCGCCGCCAGAGGCATGCCGCTCGATCCCAACCAGCATCAGGCGATGATCGAGATTCCGACCGACGAGCACGAGCCCGGCACGGTGGTCCAGGAAATGCAGGCCGGTTACATGATCAAGGACCGGCTGCTGCGCCCGGCCATGGTCGGCGTGGCGAAGAAGCCCGGCTGATCAAAGCGGGACGCGGGAACATCGGCCGATTCCGTCCGTAGTCCTGGGATCAGGGACCACTTCGGAGAACATCGATGAAAACGAAACTCTTGCTCGCCCCCGCGCTCGCCATGTCCACGCTGGGCCTTGGTGCCTGCGCCGAAAATTACGCCGTCGAGGGCGCTGGTCTGGGTGCCGCCGCCGGTGCCGGTCTTGCCGCCATCACCGGAGGTGATTTCGAAACCTACGCGCTCGCCGGTGCCGCGATCGGCGGCGTGGTGGGTTACGCCACCGACAAGAACGATCGCTGCGACGGATATTACGACAACGGCCGGTATGTCGACGACGACTGCCGTTACGACGATCGCTACGCCCGTTACTGGTAAGCCTTCGGCGCTAGAAACGACAAGGGCCGTCCGTGGTTTCGGGCGGCCTTTTTCGTGCGGAAGCCAAAGCACGCGCCCCCGCAATGCCGATTTGCGAGCGAACCTTCCCTTTCACCTCGCTCCGGGAAATCGCACCAGCATGTCGTAGGCGGAAACGTCCGGCGCGCCGGCCAGCCTGATGCCGTTTCTCAACCAGAAGGCATGCTTCACGATCTCGGCCTGCTGCTCGATGCCGTAGCGGGTGAGCGGCCATCCGGGCTTGAGGCTGTAGTCGTACCGCGCCCACGGCATTCGGTTGAGCACCAGGTACCAGTCCCCGCGGTTCTGGACCTGCCAGACATGGGTGAGCTCATGTATCAGCAAGCCTTGGCGAATAACGCTCTCGCGCGCGAAATCGTCGCAATAGCTCTCGCCGCGCGGGTGGAAGTGAAGGTGGCCGCGCGGGGCCATGGTGACCTTGCGCGGCTGGAAGAACGCCCATTTGCGCCGACGCAGGGCGACGCGGTCGTAATCGATGGCCGTACCGAAGACGCCGCGGGCGAGCGCGATCTCGCCCGCCGTCATCGCCCGCTCGCCGCCGACGGGGCAGGGCGGGGGCGTCTCGTCCTCGGCGCCGAGAGCCGGGCTCAAGGCTCGTTCAGCGCTCTTCGCCGGCGGCCATCACCGGGACATCGAAGCTCTGCTTGTCGCCGCCGGCGATGGTGAAGGTCACCTCCGTGGTGCCCCCGGCCTGAAGTTCGGGCGAAAGTTCGAACGCCATCACGTGCTTGCCGCCGGGTTCGAAGCTGACCCGATCGCCGGGCTGGAGCGTAAGGCCCGGCATCTCCATCATCGTCATCTCGAAATCATATTCCATCACGTCGTGAAGCTCGGCCCGTGCGGCATCCGCGACATCGACGCTGCGGATCGCGACCCCGCGCTCCCCGTCGTAGGCGATGTCCATGTAGATCGCCGCCGGATTGCCCGCCACCGGCGGCAGCATCAGCCGGGCATTGCTGATGGAGAGGCCCGGAATTCCCTCTTCCGCCGAGACCGCCGTCTCCTCCGGTTCGCTCGAACAGGCGGCGATGGCGAGACACGAAAGCGATAGTGCGGCGGCGATGGAAAACTGTTTCGACATGGTTGCTGGCCCCTCTTCTCTGCGGGCGATTTTCTACCCGCTGGCGTCCCTTGTGCCAAGGAAATGCGCTCCTATATCCCCTGCGTCAACCGAGCCGCCGACCGATCTTGCCAAGGACGGGAGACCGAAAGTGCGGCGTCCAACGAACTGAACGAGATGGGGAAACCATGGCAAAAGTAATCGGTATCGACCTCGGCACCACCAACAGCTGCGTGGCCGTCATGGATGGGGGCAAACCCAAGGTCATCGAGAATTCCGAAGGCGCGCGCACCACGCCTTCCATCGTCGCCTTCACCAAGGATGGAGAGCGGCTCATCGGCCAGCCGGCCAAGCGCCAGGCGGTCACCAACCCCGACAACACCCTGTTCGCGATCAAGCGCCTGATCGGCCGCCGCTTCGACGATCCGATGACCAAGAAGGACATGGACCTCGTCCCCTATGACATCGTCAAGGGCAAGAACGGCGACGCTTGGGTCGAGGCCGGTGGCGAGCATTACTCCCCCAGCCAGGTTTCCGCCTTCATTCTCCAGAAGATGAAGGAAACCGCCGAGAGCTATCTCGGCGAGGACGTGAAGCAGGCCGTGATCACCGTGCCCGCCTATTTCAACGACGCCCAGCGCCAGGCGACCAAGGATGCCGGCCAGATCGCCGGTCTCGAGGTTCTGCGCATCATCAACGAGCCGACCGCGGCCGCGCTCGCCTACGGAATGGACAAGGAAGACGGCAAGACGATCGCGGTCTACGACCTCGGCGGCGGCACCTTCGACGTGTCCGTGCTGGAAATCGGCGACGGCGTCTTCGAGGTGAAGTCGACCAATGGCGACACCTTCCTGGGCGGCGAGGATTTCGACCAGGCGATCGTCGAATATCTCGCCGACCAGTTCAAGAAGAAGGAAAACATGGACCTGCGGAGCGACAAGCTCGCGCTGCAGCGTCTCAAGGAAGCGGCCGAGAAGGCGAAGATCGAGCTGTCGAGCTCGCAGACCACCGAGGTCAACCTGCCCTTCATTACCGCCCGCATGGAAGGCGGCAGCTCCACGCCGCTGCACCTCGTCGAAACGATCAGCCGCTCCGATCTCGAAAAGATGGTCGGCGACCTGATCAAGCGTACGCTCGAGCCTTGCAAGAAGGCGCTCGAGGATGCCGGCGTCACAAAGGACGGCATCGACGAGGTGATCCTCGTCGGCGGCATGACCCGCATGCCCAAGGTGCGACAGGTGGTCGAGGAGTTCTTCGGCTCCAAGCCGCACACCGGCGTCAATCCGGACGAGGTCGTCGCCATGGGTGCGGCGATCCAGGCGGGCGTGCTGCAGGGCGACGTCAAGGACGTGCTGCTGCTCGACGTGACCCCGCTCTCGCTCGGTATCGAGACGCTGGGCGGCGTGTTCACCCGGATGATCGACCGCAACACCACGATCCCGACCAAGAAGACGCAGACCTACTCCACCGCCGAGGACAATCAGCAGGCGGTGACGATCCGCGTGTTCCAGGGCGAGCGCGAGATGGCGGCGGACAACAAGATGCTCGGCCAGTTCGATCTGGTCGGCATTCCCGCCGCGCCGCGCGGCGTCCCGCAGATCGAGGTCACTTTCGACATCGACGCCAACGGGATCGTCAACGTCAGTGCCAAGGACAAGGGCACCGGCAAGGAACAGCAGATCCGCATCCAGGCCTCGGGTGGCCTATCCGACAGCGACATCGACCAGATGGTCCAGGACGCCGAGAAATTCGCCGAGGAGGACAAGAAGCGGCGCGCCTCGGCCGAAGCTCGCAACCAAGCGGACAGCCTGGTCCACGCGACCGAGAAGCAGATCGAGGAGCATGGCGACAAGATCGACGCCGGCCTCAAGTCCGAGGTCGAAGCCAAGATCGCCGAGGTCAAGACCGCGCTCGAGGGCGACGATGCCGAAGCCATCGAGGCGAAGGCCAAGGAACTGACCGACGTCGCGATGAAGATGGGTCAGCAGATCTACGAACAGGAGCAGGCCAAGGGCGCCGACGCCGCTCCGGACGGCGATTCCGGCACGGATGGAAAGCCTGCCGACGACGACGTGGTCGACGCCGAATTCTCCGAAGTCGACGAAGACAACAAGGGTTGAGCCCGATGAAACGCTGCCCGCCGCCGGTGCATTATAGCTCCGGTGGCGGC
Source organism: Qipengyuania sp. MTN3-11 (assembly GCF_042851825.1). Lineage (NCBI taxonomy): Bacteria > Pseudomonadati > Pseudomonadota > Alphaproteobacteria > Sphingomonadales > Erythrobacteraceae > Qipengyuania > Qipengyuania sp. MTN3-11. The sequence continues at coordinate 179,758 of NZ_BTGM01000004.1, forward strand.
TAGCGTTCGGGCGATACGAACATCATGTCGGCAATGGATATCGATTTCTACGAGCTTCTCGGCGTGTCGCGCGATGCGGACGGGGGGACTATCAAGTCCGCCTATCGCAAGCTCGCGATGAAGCATCATCCGGACCGCAACCCGGGATGCAGCGAGAGCGAGGCGACCTTCAAGGCGATCAGCGTCGCCTACGATTGCCTCAAGGACCCGCAGAAGCGTGCAGCCTACGACCGTTACGGCCACCAGGCCTTCATGCAGGGCGCGGGCGGCGGTGGCGGCCCGCAGGACTTCGGCGATATCGGCGATATCTTCGAGACCATCTTCGGCCAAGCCTTCGGTGGCGGCGGACGCGCACGTCCGCGCCGCGGCGCCGACTTGCGTTACGACATGGAGATCACGCTCGAGGATGCCTTCCACGGCAAATCGACCGAGATCGCGATCGAGGTCAGCGAGACCTGCGACACCTGCCACGGCTCCGGAGCGACGCCCGGGACCAGCGCGCGCACCTGCAACCTATGCGCCGGCCACGGCAAGGTCCGCGCCAAGCAGGGCTTCTTCGTGGTCGAGCGGCCATGCCCCAATTGCCACGGGCGCGGCGAAGTCATCACCTCGCCCTGCCGCGACTGCCGCGGGGAAGGGCGGGTCGACAAGGAACAGCGGATCGATGTCGAGATTCCGCCCGGTGTCGACACCGGCACCCGCATCCGCTTGTCGGGCAAGGGCGAGGCCGGGCCGCGCGGCGCACCTTCCGGCGATCTCTACATTTTCGTCCATCTCAAGCCGCACCCGATCTTCCAGCGCGAAGGGACCACTCTGGCGACGCGGGTCCCGGTGAGCTTCACCACCGCCGCGCTCGGCGGAGAGATCGAGTTGCGCGATCTCGCGGGCGAACCGGTCACCCTGTCGGTTCCGGCAGGCCTCCAATCGGGCCGGCAATTGCGCCAGCGCGGCAGCGGCATGCCGGTGCTCCAGGGCCGGGGCCGCGGGGATCTGGTGGTCGAGATCGCGGTCGAAACGCCGACCAAGCTCAGCAAGGAACAAAAAGCGCTGCTCCAGCAGTTCCGCGACACCGAAACGGGCGAGGAGTGCCCCGAAAGCCGCGGCTTCTTCGAAAAATTGAAGACCGCCTTCGCGTCCTGATCAGGCGCCCAGCCGGGCCTCGACCTCCTCTCGCAGCCGGTCGAGCAAGCCGCCGTTGCAGCGACCCGCCTCCTGCTCCTCCTCGAGTATCGCAAGGAACAGCTGGCGCTTGAATGCCCGACTGCGGGTATCTTCGATCCCCTCTTCCACGGTCGAGCAGACCAGGTCGACCATCCGTTCGGCTCCGTGCAGCCGGCCCCATAGATAGTCGTTTTCGCGATAGGCGCGGCTGAAGAAGGCGCCAAAATTGTAGAACTCCGTTCCCCTCAGCGTTGCCTGAGTGCCGCCTTCGCGGATGCTCCTGGCGTCCTCGGGAGAGATGCGGTCGACCTTGACCGGGTCGAATTCGGTCAGCCCCTCGTTGCGCAGCAGCGCCAGCGTGGCGACGTCGTAATAGGGAAAGCCGAGATAGGTCAGCAGCATTCGCCGCTTGAGGTTCTTCGGCATCGCTTCGAGGGCCTGGGCCAGCATCTCCTCGGCTGCCTCGTCGGCTTCGGGCAGTCCGCGCTTCTCGGCCAGCAGATCGAGCATGGTGCCGGGATCGGAAAGCACGTCGCCCGCGGCGTCCGCGAAGTCCGCGCCGAGATTGGCAAGGCCCTCGCGCTCAAAATAAAGCGAGAGAATGTCGTAGACCGCGTCCCGCGCCGCTTCGAGCGCGGTTTCGGAGATGTCCGGATCGGCTTCCCAGTCGCGCGCCAGTCGGCGGGCGAGCAACCGTAGCCGGCGAATGCGAAAACCGATGTCGTGCGAGCGGAAGAAGGAGATCGCCTCTAAATGCGCTCCGCCGGAAGGAGCGGACAGCGTGTCCAGACCCCGCCGCCCGATTTCCTCGCGCAGGGATGCTTCGATGGAAATCTCGTCGGGCAGGCCGAGTTGCGGCGCGGCTTCATGCGCGAGGCGCGCCAGGCGGACCAGAATGCCGGCCAGCTTGGCCTGGGCATAGGCCTGAAAGGCATAGCCCGCCTGCTCGGCCGCGGCCTGCTGTGCGCGTTGTCGCCAGTTCTTGAGCCTCCGGGGTGTCGGCCGGTCGAGGAACAGCGTGCGCCCGAACAGACGGTCGACCGCGTCCTCCACTTCGGGACGCAGCCGATTGACGATTTCGCTCAGCCGCCGCGCCTCGCGGCTCTGCTGCTCCAGCGTCTCGAGATTGTCGCGGATCGGCTGTTCGCGCGGGATCGTCGAGAGCGAACCGAAGATGGCACCGAAGAAACCCACCGGTTCGGCATCCCGCTCGCGCAGCGCGGTGGTGCGGTCCGGGCGCGGATCGATATAGATGAAACGCCGGTCGACCTCGCGCTGGGCGGGCCGCCCGCGCAGCGCGTCCATCGCACCCTCGAACGGCTTGTTGACCAGCACCGATCCGTCGATCAGCGAAACCTCCTGCGATGTCTCGTGCTTGAGATGGATGGGCATGATGCGCTTCAGGAACGCCTCCCGCCCCGGCCAATTGCGCCCGGTCCTGTCGGCCAGACGATCGATCTCGTCGAGCCGCATCGGGGGGAAGGCGCCGGGAAAACTCGCGGTCGCGCGCGCGGCGAAGACCAGTTCGAGCGGGTCGGCGAGATCCTTGCCCGCGGCACCCGGTGTGCGTTCGCGAAAGGCGATGGGCATGCGATGCTCGCTCTCCTCGACCACCGGCGGGCTGTTGATCCGCAGCAGCGAGAGGTAGCCGCGGAAATCGGTCGCGGTGACGAACAGGTCGAGCGGGTGTCCGGCGGGGAGCAGCGGCGGCTCGGCAGGGGTTTGCGCCATCGCCGCGAAGGCCTTTTCGAGCAAGGCCGAGAAATTGCTGCCCGAAAACGGGGGCGCGAACCACCGGCCGCGCACGAGGCGCGAGACCTTGCGACGCACTTCCTCGCGGGTTTCCGGGGCGACGCTCTCGTCGACCATGTTGCCGGGCCGGTCGAGCAGCCAGCCGGCCAGCGGCTGCGCCCAGATCTTCGCGAACCGCCACAGCGGCCGCGCATCGGGATCGGTCAGCTCGTCGACATCGGCCTTGTCCAGCCAGAGCTTGGTCAGCGGCTCGAGCGAATGACCCGAATGGACAGCCTGGGCGAGGAAGACCGCGTTGATCCCGCCGGCGCTGGCACCCGAGAGTATGTCCGGCAGGACGCGCAGCCTGAGCCCGCGATCCTCGCGAATGGCGTCGAATATCTGTGCATAGGCCCGCTGGACCGGTCCCGCAGGATCTCGCCCGGCGTGGACATCGCGGCTTGCCCGGGCAAGATGCCACAGTTCCTTGGTGACCCCGTGCATGTAGACCGCCAGGCTGACTCCGCCATAGCAGACCAGCGCGATCCTGAGCTCCTTCTGCCGCATGACCACGACAGTGGCGCAGGTGCAACCGGAAGGCAATTGCGTTCCACAAATGTTCTGTCTATCGCCCGGGGATGGCCAAGCCCAAACGCCGATATGTCTGCCAGGCCTGCGGCAGCGTCGCCCATCGCTGGCAGGGGCAATGCGCCGATTGCGCCGAGTGGAACACGCTGGTCGAGGATGCCCCGGCGACGGTGTTCTCGCAGAAACACGATCTGTCGAGCGGCGGCAGGGCCGTCGAATTCGTCTCGCTCGACAAACCGGGCGAACTGCCGGCCCGCCGGACGACGGGTCTCGCCGAATTCGACCGGGCGCTGGGCGGCGGACTGGTCCCCGGCTCGGCGATCCTGATGGGCGGCGATCCGGGTATCGGCAAGTCGACCCTGCTGCTCCAGGCCTCGGCGCGGCTGGCCCGCGCGGGCCGGTCCGCGGTCTATGTCAGCGGCGAGGAGGCAACCGCGCAGGTGCGGATGCGCGCGGCCCGGCTCGGACTAGCCGACGCACCGGTGAAACTGGCGGCGGCGACGGGCGTGCGCGACATCCTCACCACGCTGGGGAGCATGGACGCGCCAGACCTGCTGGTGGTCGATTCGATCCAGACCATGCATTCCGACACGATCGAAGGCGCGCCCGGCACCGTAAGCCAGGTCCGCGGCTGCGCGTTCGAACTGATTCGCTATGCCAAGGAGAACGGCGTCGCGCTGGTGCTGGTCGGCCACGTCACCAAGGATGGCAGCATCGCCGGACCGCGCGTGCTCGAACACATGGTCGACGTGGTGATGAGCTTCGAGGGTGAACGCAGCCATCAGTACCGCATCCTGCGCGCGCTCAAGAACCGTTTCGGCGCGGTCGACGAGATCGGCGTCTTCTCGATGGCCTCGGAAGGTCTGGAGGAGGTCGAGAATCCGTCGATGCTGTTCCTCTCCGGCCGCGATCAACCTCTTGCCGGAAGCGCGGTGTTCCCGGCGATGGAGGGAACCCGGCCGGTGCTCGTCGAAATTCAGGCGCTGATCGTCCGCCTCCAGTCCGGTGCGACCCCGCGCCGTGCAGTGGTGGGGTGGGATAGCGGACGTCTCGCCATGCTGCTCGCCGTGCTCGAATCGCGCTGCGGGCTCAACTTCAGCGCGGCGGAGGTCTATCTCAATGTTGCCGGCGGCTATCGCCTTGCCGATCCGGCCGCGGACCTCGCGGTGGGTGCGGCGCTGGTCAGCGCATTGGCGGACAGGCCTTTGCCCGATCGCAGCGTGTGGCTCGGGGAGGTTTCGCTGGCCGGTGAAGTGCGTCCGGTGGCCCACGCCGGCCTGCGCCTGCGCGAGGCGGCAAAGCTCGGTTTCACGCGCGGATATGGTCCATCGGACACCAAGAGCGATCCGTCCGCGCTGAAATTCAGCGGTGTGGGACAATTGAGCAATCTCGTTGACCGGGTAATGGCGAGCGAATAATCCTCGCTCCGGGTCATGACGGGCTTCGATCTCATCGTCCTCGGCGTTGTCGGGGTCGCCGCCGTCGGCGGTTTCCTGCGCGGTTTCGTGCAGGAAATCTTGTCGCTCGCGGCATGGATGCTCGCGGTCTTCGCCATCCGCTATCTCCATACCCCGCTGACCGGCGCGCTTCAGGAACAGATCGGTTACGGCATCGCCACCGCCGTTTTCGCTTTCGCCCTGCTGCTGCTTATTCCCTATGCGGCAATGAAGCTCATCGCCAACAATGTCGGGCAGGCTTCGCGAAACTCGGTGCTCGGCCCGATCGACCGGGTGCTCGGCTTCGGATTCGGCGCGCTGAAGGGCATGGTCATCGTGGTCCTTGCCTTCTCGCTGCTGGTGCTGGGGTACGACACGGTGTGGGGCTTCAAGGGCCGTCCCGACTGGATCACCCAGGCGCGCAGCTACGACCTGATCGATGCAAGTTCGCGCAGCCTGGTCGAGATGATCGCCGAGCGGCGCGCGGTCCTGCGCGGCGAGGGGTCGGAGGACCCGGCATCCCCGGCCGAATGACCGCCGTTCGCGCCGCGCCGCTCTACACGCCGCAGATGCTGGCGCTCGCCGTCGAGCTTGCAGAGCATCCGCTCGCGGACGACATGCGAAGTGAGGCGGAACTGCGCAGCCGGACCTGCGGCAGCACCCTGCGCCTCGGCCTCCGGATCGACGAGGATCGTCGCGTAGTGGGGGTGGGCATGCGGGTATCGGCCTGCGCGGTCGGACAAGCCGCAGCCGCGATCTTCGCTGGCGATGCGCATGGTCGCAACCACGCGGACATCGGCGAGACTCTCGACGGGCTCGAAAACTGGCTTGCCGGACAGGGCATGCAGCCCGGCTGGCGGCGGCTCGAATTTCTCGCGCCGGCGCTGGCCTATTCGGGGCGTCACGAGGCGATCCTCCTCCCGTGGAGAGCGGCACTGGACGCGCTTTCCAACACCGGTACCCCGCGCTAGACCGCGTTCTCCATTCGGGAGGGAGAGGCCGGAAATGGCAGAAGCGATCCAGCGCGAACCGAGCGCACGGGAAATCCGTCTGGTCATCGCCGCGAGCAGTGCCGGCACGATTTTCGAGTGGTACGATTTCTTCATCTACGGCACGCTCGCCGCGCTGATCGGCGCCGCCTTCTTCCCCAGCGACAACGAGACCCTCGAGGTACTGCTGGTCTGGGCCGGTTTCGCAGTCGGTTTCGGCTTCCGACCTCTGGGTGCGATCCTGTTCGGCTTCCTCGGCGACCGGCTGGGGCGCAAATACACCTTCCTCGTCACCGTGACCCTGATGGGGGTCGCCACCGCCGGAGTGGGACTGGTTCCGAGCGCCGAAACCATCGGCCTTGCCGCGCCCGCCATCGTCCTCCTGCTGCGCATCTTCCAGGGGCTCGCCCTCGGCGGCGAGTATGGCGGCGCGGCGATCTATGTCGCGGAGCACGCCCCGCCGGAAAAGCGCGGCTTCTACACCGGCTTCATCCAGGCGAGCGTGGTCGGCGGTTTCGTCATGTCGATCCTGGTGGTCTTGGCCTGCCGCGCGCTGATTCCTCCGGAGGATTTCGTCGCCTGGGGCTGGCGCGTGCCCTTCCTGCTCAGCATCGTCCTGCTCGCGATCTCGCTATGGATGCGGCTGAAGCTCAACGAGAGCCCGGTGTTCCAGCAGATGAAGGCGGCGGGCCAGACCGCGGGCAATCCCTTCGTCGAGAGCTTCACCTATCCCGGGAACAAGCGACGCATCCTGACCGCTTTCGGGGTGACCGGCGTGCTGACGACGATCTGGTACACCGCCTTCTTCTCGGCGCTGAGCTTCCTGCGCGGTCCGATGCGGGTGGACGAGAGCACGGTCGAGTGGATCATGCTGGCGGGCGGCGCGATCTCGATGATCTTCTACCCGCTGGTCGGCGCATGGTCCGACAGGGTCGGGCGCAAGCTCCCGATCATCCTCGGCGGCGGGCTGACGCTGGCGCTGATGTTCCCGATCTTCTGGGGGCTGGGCGCGCTCGCCAATCCGGGATTGAGCGAGGCCGCGCGCACCGCGCCCGTGGTCGTTTCGGGCGAGGGGTGTGCCTACGATCCCTTCGCCGAAGCGCAGGACACCGAATGCGGTCGGTTGATCGCCAATCTCACCGGGCTCGGCGTAACCTACGATCTTCGCGGGGGCGAGGCGAACGTCGCCGGTTCGACGATCGCCGTCGGAACCGAAGTGCTCGACTATTCCGGAATGCCCGACGACGAGCGGGCAGAAGCCGTGCGCGCACTGCTGGCGAACAACGGCTACGATTTGGGCACGCAAGAGCCCTCGGCCACGACTATCTTCGGGATCGTGGCGCTGGTGGTCGCGATGGGTGCGCTCTCGGCGCTGACCTACGGCTCGGTCGCGGCGCTGCTCGCCGAACTTTTTCCGCCGCAGATCCGCTACAGCTCGATGTCGATCCCCTACCATATCGGCGCGGGCTATCTCGGCGGTTTCCTGCCGCTGATCGCCGCCTACATCATCGCGATGACCGGCAATCCCTTCGCCGGGCTGTGGTACACCTGGGCGGTGGTCGCCATCGGCCTGCTGATCTGCTGGTGGGGCATTCCGAACGGCCCGCCGCGCGATTTTTCCGCCAGGGAGGGCGAGCAGCCGCCGGTGGCGCCGTCCCTGCCATGACCGGCATCTCCCCGACCGGATGATCACTCCCCCGCCGCCCAATCTGCGCCTGGCGATCGACCGCGACGCACTCGCCGGCAACTGGCGCGCGCTCGACCGGCTGAGCGGCCGGGCGCGCGCCGGCGCCGCGGCGAAGGCCGATTGCTATGGGCTCGGGGTCGATGACTGCGTCCCGGTCCTGCGCGATGCAGGATGCCGCGACTTCTTCGTGGCGCACTGGTCCGAAGTCGCCGGCCTCGCAGCGCATGTGCCGGCCGAACGGATCGCCGTTCTCCACGGGCCTCTGACCCACGAGGAAGCGGACTACGCCCGCGCGGTCGGCGCGCGACCGGTGATCGATTCGCTTCGTCAGGCCAAAGTCTGGACCGAATCCGGCGCCGGGCCGTGCCACCTGATGGTCGACACGGGCATCAACCGGCTCGGCATTCTCCCTGAAGAAGCAGGCGACCCGGCGGTGCAGGCACTGGACGTCGCGCTGCTTATGAGCCACCTCGCATGCGCCGACGAGGACAGCCCGATGAACGAAAGGCAGCTGCGGGCCTTTCGCGAAATTCTCCCGATGATCCCCCATCGCGAGGCCAGCCTGGCAAACAGCGCCGGCATTGCACTGGGGTCCGACTTCCATTTCGATTGCACCCGGCCCGGCCTCGCGGTCTACGGCGGGATTGCGCGCGCCGAACTGGCGGAGCACATCCGCCAGGTCGCCTATCCCGAGGCCGCGCTGATGTCCGTAAAGACGATCCCCGCCGGGGAGAGCGTGGGCTACAACGCCGGCTTCACCGCGCCGAACGCGTTGAAGGTCGGTACGGTGTCGCTGGGCTACGCCGACGGCATCTTGCGCGCATGGGCGGGCGGGCATTTCGAGCACGGCGGGCGAGCGCTCCCCATCCTGGGCAAGGTCTCGATGGACATGATCGTGGTCGATCTGACCGCTGCAGACGAATTGCGCGAGGGGGACTGGGTCTCGCTTCCCTATCGCCTGCCGGAAGCCGCAGCGCACACCGGCCTGTCGCAATACGAACTCCTGACGGTTCTCGGCCATCGCTTCGGCTGATGTTGCGCCGCACATTGTGCAGGTGCTAAGCGCGAATGCTGCGCAGCATGAGGAGTGTCGAACATGGCCAAACGCGCCCCCGGCGAACCGATCGTCATCAAGAAATACGCCAATCGCCGTCTCTACAACACGGAGAGTTCGAGCTACATCACGCTCGACGCGATCGCCACCATGGTCCGCGACAACAAGGAGTTCGAAGTCGTCGACGCCAAGACCGGCGAGGACATCACGCACCAGATCCTCACCCAGATTATCATGGAGCGCGAGAATTCGGGCGGCAAGCAGATGCTTCCGGTCAGCTTCCTGCGCGATCTCATCGGCATGTACGGCAATTCGATGCAGGCGCTGATGCCGACCTATCTGGAAACCAGCATGGCCAATTTCCGCAAGAACCGCGAGGAGCTCGCGAGCGCCTTCCAGCAGGGAATGGCGGGAAATCCGCTGGCCAGGATCGCCGAGACCAACATGGCCATGATGCGCGCCGCCACCGAGGCGTTCATACCCGGTGCCGGAAGAAAGCCGGAGGCGAGTTCGGAAGGGCGCCCGGAAGCGCGCCCGGAAGCGCGCAAAGACGACGAGATAGCCGCCTTGCGCGAGCAGATGGCCGCGATGCAGAAGAAGCTCGACACGCTCGGCGACTGATCTTCGCGACAGATTTTTTGCGACCTTCAGCACCGAGCTTGTCGAAGGGTCGCCCTTCGCATTAGGGCCTGATCGCGAAGCAGATCGGTGCTTCGAAATGCCCGGCGTATCCGGGTTCGTGTCCAGCGTTCGCGCGACGATTGAGGCTTTCCAAGACAATGTCCACCATCCGCCACGCCCTGCAAATCAAACGCGAAGACGATTTCGCCGCCTGGTACCAGGAGGTGATCACCGCCGCCGACATGGCCGAGGAATCGGGCGTGCGCGGCTGCATGGTCATCAAGCCCTGGGGCTACGGCATCTGGGAGCGGATGCAGCGGCTGCTCGACGACCGGATCAAGGCGACAGGCCACGACAATGCCTATTTCCCGATCTTCATCCCGCTGTCCAATTTCGCCCGCGAGGCAGAGCACGTCGAAGGCTTCGCCAAGGAAATGGCGGTCGTCACCCACCACAGGCTGATCGCCGGGGAGGACGGCGGTCTCGTCCCCGATCCCGAAGCCAGGCTGGAAGAGCCGCTGGTCGTGCGGCCGACCTCGGAAACGATCATCGGCGATGCCATGGCGCGCTGGGTGCAGAGCTGGCGCGACCTGCCGCTGAAGCTCAACCAGTGGGCCAATGTCGTGCGCTGGGAAATGCGCACCCGCATGTTTCTCCGCACCAGCGAATTCCTCTGGCAGGAAGGCCACACGGCCCACGTCGATGCCGCGGAGGCCAAGGAGCATACCTTGCGGATGCTCGAGGTCTATCGCGCCTTCGCCGACGAGGACCTCTCGCTGGCGGTGGTCGCGGGCGAGAAGCCGGAAAACGAGCGCTTCCCGGGTGCGGTGGAGACATGGTCGATCGAGGCGATGATGCAGGACGGCAAGGCCCTCCAGGCCGGCACCAGCCATTATCTCGGCACCAATTTCGCCGAGGCGAGCGGCATCCGCTATCAGGACCGCGAGGGGCAGCAGGCTCTGGCCCACACCACCAGCTGGGGCCTGTCCACCCGCATGGTCGGCGGGGTGATCATGACCCATGGCGACGACGACGGGCTGCGCGTCCCGCCCAGGGTCGCACCCTGGCAGGTCGTCATCCTGCCGATGCTCCGCGACAAGCCGGAGGACGAGGCGCTGATCGACTATTGCGAGACGTTGCGCGCGACGCTTGCCGGCCAGTCGGCGCTCGGCGAACCGCTGCGGGTGCAGCTCGATACGAGGCCGGGCAAGGCCGCGGCCAAGCGCTGGGACTGGGTGCGCAAGGGCGCGCCGGTGATCATCGAGGTCGGCGGGCGCGACATGGAGAACGGCGTCGTCAGCCTGCTGCGCCGCGATCGGCTGTGGGACACGGCGACCGGAAAGCCCGCCTTCGAGACGCCGTTGCGCGAAGTCGCCGGCCAGACGGTGCCCGACATCCTCGCCGACATGCAGGCCGCGCTGCTGGCCCAGGCCCGCGAGCGGCGCGATGCGAACATCACCCGCGGCCTCGCCGATTTCGCCGAGGTCGAAAGGCACTTCGCGGCATCGCGCTATCCCGGCTGGGTCGAGGTGCAATGGTCGAAGCCGACCGGGGCGGCGCTGGACGATGTGGTCGAGCGGCTCAAGGCGCACCGCCTCACCATCCGCAACGTACCGATGGACGCTGCCCCGGTCGATGGGTCCTGCATCTTCACCGGCGAACCGGCGACCGAACGGGTCCTGCTGGCCAAGGCCTATTGAGCGCCGCCTATTGATAGGCAGGCCCGCCGTCACGATATGGCGGGCCATGCAAAACAAGAAAACGAAGCAGAAGCGGCCCTCGAAAAAAGCGTTTCAGGGCCTGCCTTCCAAGGAACAGATACTCGAATTTATCCAGACCGCCGATGGCCCCGCGGGCAAGCGGGAAATCGGCAAGGCGTTCGGCCTCAAAGGCCAGGAAAAGATCGCGCTCAAGAAGCGTCTCAAGGACATGGCCGAGGAAGGCCTGATCGACGGCCGGCGCACCGCCTATCACCGCATGGGCGGGATGCCCAAGGTCACGGTGCTCAAGGTGGTCGCGATCGACGACGGCGAGGTCTTCGCCGAGCCCGAGAACTGGTCGCCCGACGGTGACGAGAAACCGCCGCGCCTGCTGGTGCGTGAATCGAAGAAGATGTCGGCGCTGAAACGCGGCGACCGCATTCTCGCGCGCAACGAGGAGACCGAGCGCGGCTGGCGCGCCACGCCGATGAAGAAGCTGCCCGCACGCACGGAGGGGCTGATGGGTGTCGTCGAGTTCGATCGCGCCGGCAAACCCTGGCTCGCCCCGGTCGACAAGCGGGTGCGCAATTCCGCGCCGATCTCCGATGTCGGCGAGGCCAAGGAGGGCGAACTGGTCCTCGCCGAACGCACCGGCAAGTCCGACCGTTCGGGCGTCAAGGTGGTCGAGGTGATCGGCGACCCGCTGGCCCCCAAGGCCTTCAGCCTGATCGCCATCGCCAAGCACGGCATCCCGCACGTCTTTCCGCCCGAGGCGCTCGAGGAAGCGCGGAGAGCCGCCGACCTGCCGCTGAGCGAGGAGAAGCGCGAGGACCTGCGCGATGTGCCCATCGTCGCGATCGATCCCGCCGACGCACGCGATCACGACGATGCGATCTGGGCCGAACCCGACGGGAAGGACGGCTACAAGGCCATCGTCGCCATCGCCGATGTCTCCTATTACGTCCGCCCGGGCGGCGCGCTCGACCGCGAGGCGAGGAAGCGCGGCAACTCCGTCTATTTCCCCGACCGCGTCGTTCCGATGCTGCCGGAAATCCTCAGCGCCGACGTGTGTTCGCTGGTCGAAGGCGCGGACCGCGCGGCGATGGCCTGTCACATGCGCATCGACAAGAACGGCAAGATCGCCGACTGGCGCTTCACCCGCGCGACAGTCCGCCTTGCGCAGAACATCGCCTACGAGGACGCGCAGGCGCAGATCGACGATGGCTCCGCGCCCGATCACCTCAAGCATCTGTGGGGGGCCTGGGCGCTGCTCCACAAGGCGCGCGAGGCCCGCGATCCGCTCGATCTCGAATTGCCCGAGCGGCAGGTCCGCCTCAATGACGAAGGCGTGATCGAGGAGATCGCCGTGCGCGAACGGCTCGACGCGCACCGCGTGGTCGAGGATTTCATGATCGCCGCCAACGTCGCCGCGGCCAAGGCGCTCGAAGCCAAGACCGCCCCGGTCGTCTACCGCATCCACGAGACCCCGAGCCGCGAGAAGCTGCTCGCCTTCAAGGAATATCTCGCCAGCCAGGGCCGCAGATTCGCCATGGGGCAGGTGATCACGCCAGGTCTGTTCAACAGGATGCTCAAGGACATTTCCGACCCGGCGGAAAAGGCGCTGATCATGGAGGCGGTGCTGCGCAGCCAGACACAGGCGTATTACGGGCCCGCCAACGCCGGGCACTTCGGCCTGGCGCTCGGCAGCTACGCGCATTTCACCTCGCCGATCCGCCGCTATGCCGACCTGCTTGTCCACCGCGCGCTGGTCGATGCCTACCATCTGGAGCAGACCCCCAAAAAATCAAAAGGGCCGAAGACGGGGCGCGACCTGCCCGACGGCACCGGCCTCTCCGACCGGGACAAATCGGCGCTCGAAAACATCACCGACGCCATCAGCCAGACCGAACGCCGGGCGATGGAGGCGGAGCGCGACACGATCGACCGCTATGTCGCCGCCTGGCTATCGGGTCGCGTGGGCGAGACCTTCGACACCCGGATCACCGGGGTCCAGGGCTTCGGTTTCTTCGCAACGATCGACAAGCTCGGCGGCGACGGGCTGGTGCCGGTGAGCACGCTGGGGCGCGAATATTTCCGCTACGACGAGGCTGCGCGCAAGCTGGTCGGCGAAAGCAGCGGCACCGAATATGCGGTCGGCGACCGGCTGAAACTGAAACTCGCCGAGGCCAATGCGCTGACCGGCGCGCTCAAGTTCGAGGTGCCCGACAGCGACGGCAAGGGGATCGAGAAGCGCGGCGACCGGCCGCCGCCCAGGAAACGCTCGCACCAGAAGAAGGGGCCTCCGAAAGGCCTCAAGAAAGGCACCGGAGCGCCGCGGCAGCAGCACGAGGCCGGGCAGCGCGGGCGGCCGAAGAACATCCGCCACCAGGGGCGCGGCAAGAAGCGCTAGCCCTCGGTGCCGCCTACGCCGGCGAGATCGTCGAGCTGATCCTGGTCGAGCTTGCCGGGTATGACGTAGAGCGGGCAGGGCAGGGCATGCGCCCCGCTGGCGAAATGGTTGACCAGCGGCCCCGGCCCCCCGTCCTCGCCCGCGCCCAGCACCAGCGCGGCGATGCCCTCGTGCTGCGCGATATATTCGCGGATCACCTCGGTCGGTTTGCCGGGCCGAACCGCGATCGTCGGCATCTTGCCGCTTTCGGCGAAGATGTTGCCGGCCGCGGCATTGGCCATCACCTCGGCGCGTTCGCGCGCTTCCTGCTCGATCGTGGCCTGCACGCCGGCGAAGGCGTTGAAGTTCTGCATCGGCACCAGCGCCAGGATATGCACCGCGCCCCCGGTCTCCCGCGCGCGGACCGAGGCGAAGCGCAGCGCCTTCTTCGCCTCCTCGGTCTCGTCCATCACCACAAGATAAATTCGCAAGCCTGACCCCCTGGTTGCAGGCGGCGATTATCCCGGCAAAGCGCGGCGGGCGCAAGGGACCTTGCCTGTACGTCCCATATTGGCCAGAGGTGCGAGCCACTTCTCTCCCAGCGAGGACGCTACGGAACACCCATGCCCACGCCGATCAAGATGCCCGCCCTGTCGCCCACCATGGAAGAGGGGACGCTCGCCAAATGGCTGGTGAAGGTCGGCGACACGGTCAGCTCGGGCGACATCATGGCCGAGATCGAGACCGACAAGGCGACGATGGAGTTCGAAGCGGTGGACGAAGGCACCATCGCCTCGATCGAGGTCGAGGAGGGCGCCGCGGGCGTCAAGGTCGGCACCGTGATCGCCATGCTTGTCGAGGAAGGCGAGGATGTCGAGGAGGCGGCCAAGGCGGCTCCGGCTGCGGATGATGAGAAACCGGCGAAGGACGAGACGCCAAGGCCTGGAAGGCAAGACGTCGTCCCAGCGCAAGCTGGGACCTCTGGCAGTTCGAGCGCTTCCACCAGGCCGAAAGAGACCCCGGCTTCCGCTGGGGTGACGCATGAAGTCGGAACGGGCGACCGCATCATCGCCTCCCCGCTGGCAAAGCGGATCGCCGAGCAGAAGGGGATCGATCTGTCCGGTATCAAAGGCTCCGGCCCCAACGGCCGTATCGTGAAGGCGGATGTCGAGGGTGCCGAAGGCGCGCCCTCCGCCAAGCCGGACGCCGAGATGGCCGAGCCGCGCAAGCCCGCCAAGACCCCGGCGGAGAGCGAATTCGGCGCGCCCTACGAGGAGGAGAAGCTCTCGAATGTCCGCAAGGTCATCGCCCGGCGCCTGACCGAGAGCAAGCAGCAGGTCCCGCATTACTATCTCGCGGTCGATGTCCGGCTCGATGCGATGCTGGATTTGAGGAAGCAGCTCAACGCCAGCCTCGAGGCGGACGGGGTCAAGCTCAGCGTCAACGACCTGCTGATCAAGGCGCTCGCCCGCGCCCTGATGCGGGTGCCGCAGTGCAACGTCAGCTACCAGGGCGACACGATCCACCGCTACAAGCGCGCCGACGTGTCGGTGGCGGTCGCCGCCCCCAGCGGGCTGATCACCCCGATCATCACCGAGGCGAACACGCGCGGTCTCGCCAGCATCTCCACCATGATGAAGGACCTCGCCGGCAAGGCGCGCGACGGCAAGCTGCAGCCGCACGAATACCAGGGCGGCACCGCCAGCCTCTCCAACCTCGGCATGTTCGGGATCAAGCAGTTCGACGCGGTGATCAACCCGCCGCAGGGAATGATCATGGCCGTCGGCGCGGGCGAGCAGCGGCCCTATGTGGTGGACGGCGCGCTGCAGGTGGCAACGGTGATGACGGCGAGCGGCAGCTTCGACCACCGCGCCATCGACGGCGCCGACGGCGCGCAGCTGATGGAAGCGTTCAAGCAGCTGGTCGAGAACCCGATGGGGCTGGTGGTTTGACAGCGCAAATATCGACGAAGAGGCTTCCGCCGCATTTCGGACCAACGCTTTTCAAGGCGTTTTTGGTCGGAAGTGTTTTTTCCGCGCTCTGTTTGCACGTTGCAATTTCGATCATCGCGCCCGGAGGCGCAGGGACATCTAGTGCCATCGGTGACGGAGCTATCTTCTTTGTAATTCTGATTGCCGTTACAGTGGTCGGAAGCCTCGTCTTCCCCGTTGCGGCGATTCTCAGCTGGCCGTTCCGCCGCTTGACGATTTCCTACCCTGCATTGGCCGCCGTAATTTGCTCATTGCTCGGAGCCGCATTCGGATTTCTATTGAACTTTTTTGATCTGCGCGGTGGACCGGGCGATTTCTGGTCAGGTCCGACAGTCGGTGTTGGTTTTGCCGTGGCTTGGGTTTTCGTAGTCCGCCGAGAACTTGCTCGCTTTGCATTCGACAATGCCTGACCGCTCACCCCTCATTCGCGCTACTGCCATGCCGGCGGACACCAACCCTTATGGCGGCGTCTTCGGCGGCTGGCTGATGAGCCAGATGGCGCTCGGCGCGGGGGCGCTGGCGAGCCGGGTGGGGCAGGGCAAGGCGGTGGTCGTCTCGGCCACCGATTTCGCCTTCCCCGGCGCGATGGCGGTGGGGGACGAACTGTCGGTCTATTGCGACGTCGCCGAAACCGGCACCACCTCGCTGACTATCGCCGCGGAGGCCATCGCGCGCGAGCGCAATGGCGAGACCACCACACAGGTCGCGCGCGGCACGTTCAAGTTCGTCATGCTCGGCGACGACGACCGGCCGCGCCCGGTGCGGATCGCGGCGGAGGTGGCGGCGCCGGTGCAGGTGCCGGAAAACGATGCGTGATCGCGCTGTCCTACAGCGCCGGTCCCGTGGCAATATCGCGGGATGAACAGTCCCCTCGACCCCATGCCGCGGCGATCGCGCACCTCTCAAAAGCGAGCGGGACATTTTGCCCTTGGACCGTGTAACACCTGTAACACTTGTTCAGGCTGGAAAGGCTCAAACTGAATGCCACAATCGAACAACGCCTCCCGATACGACGTCATCGTGCTCGGCTCCGGCCCCGGTGGCTATGTCGCGGCGATCCGCTGCGCGCAGCTGGGGCTGAAGACCGCGATCGTCGAGCGCGAGCTGCTCGGCGGCATCTGCCTCAACTGGGGCTGCATTCCGACCAAGGCGCTGCTTCGCTCGGCGGAGATCCTCCACTACGCGCAGCACGCCAAGGATTACGGGCTCAAGATCGCCGGCGCGATCGAGGCCGATCTGGAGGCGGTGGTGAAGCGCAGCCGCGGCGTCGCAAAACAGCTCAATCAGGGCGTCACGCACCTGATGAAGAAGAACAAGATCGCGGTGCATATGGGGGAGGGGCGGTTGACCGGCCCGACCTCGCTGACGGTGAAGTCCGACAACGGCGAAGAGAAGCTCACCGCCAAACACGTCATCGTCGCCACCGGCGCCCGGGCGCGCGACCTGCCCTTCGCCAAGGCCGACGGCAAGCGCGTGTGGACCTATCGCCACGCGATGACCCCGCCCGAAATGCCGAAGAAGCTGCTGGTGATCGGCAGCGGCGCGATCGGGATCGAGTTCGCCAGCTTCTACAACGACATGGGCTGCGAGGTGACGGTGGTCGAGATGCTCGACCGCATCGTGCCGGTGGAGGACAAGGACGTCTCCACCTTCCTCGAGAAGAGCCTGACCAAGCAGGGCATGACGATCATGACCGGCGCAGGCGTCGAGGACCTCAAGGTCTCCGACAAGGGCGTCACGGCGAAGATCAAGGCCAAGGACGGCAAGGTTTCGGAGAGCGAGTTCTCGCACTGCATCGTCGCCATCGGCATCGTGCCGAACACCGAAGACATCGGGATCGACAAGCTGGCCGAACTGGACCGCGGCTTCATCCAGATCGACGATTACGGGCGCACCAAATCGAAGGGCCTGTGGGCTATCGGCGACTGCACGCCCGGCCCCTGGCTGGCGCACAAGGCGAGCCACGAAGGCGTCACCACCGCCGAGGCCATTGCGAAGGAACTGGGCAACACAGATGTCCACCCGCACCCGCTCGACCGCGCCAACATCCCCGGCTGCACCTATTGCCACCCGCAGATCGCCAGCGTCGGGCTGACCGAGGCGAAGGCGAAGGAAGCGGGGCACGAGGTCAAGGCGGGCACCTTCCCCTTCATCGGCAACGGCAAGGCCATCGCGCTGGGCGAGGCCGAGGGCTTCTGCAAGACCGTGTTCGACGCCAAGACCGGCGAACTGCTCGGTGCGCACATGGTCGGGGCCGAAGTGACAGAGATGATCCAGGGCTTCGTCGTCGGCAAGACCCTGGAAACGACCGAGGCCGAACTGATGCAGGCGGTCTTTCCGCACCCCACCATCAGCGAATCGATGCACGAGAGCGTGCTTGCTAGCTACGGGCGCGCGCTGCATATCTGATCCCGGGCGGGCAACGGAGGACAGGACGAGATGACCGGCTTCCTGATCCTCGCCTTCCTGATCCTCGTCGCCGGGGTGGTGGCGGTGCCGCTGGCGAGCCGTTTCGGGCTCGGCTCGGTGCTCGGCTACCTTCTGGCGGGCATGGCGATCAGCCCGATGCTGGCGGCGCTGAACGTCGATGTCGAATCGCTCCAGGTCTTCGCAGAATTCGGCGTGGTGATGATGCTCTTCGTCATCGGGCTGGAGATGGAACCTGCGCGGCTGTGGGAGATGCGCGGCAAGCTCGTCGGGCTGGGTGGCGGGCAGGTGCTGCTGACCACGCTGGCGATCTTCGCCCTCGGCCTCCTGGCCGGCAATCCCTGGCAGACCGCGCTCGCCATCGGCATGGTACTGGCGCTCTCCTCCACCGCCATCGTCGCCCAGTCGCTGGCCGAGAAGAACCTGATGAAGAGCGAGGGCGGGGAGGCGAGCTTCTCGGTCCTGCTGGTGCAGGACGTCGCCGTCATCCCGATCCTGGCGCTGCTGCCGCTGCTCGCCATGCCGGAACTCCACGGCGCGTCAGTCGGCGCGGCGCATGGCGCGGAGGGTGCGCATGGCGGAATCGACCTGACCGCCGCGATGCCGCTGTGGCTCGCCGGTCTTGCCCGCATCGGCGCGGTGGCCGCCGTTGTCGCGATCGGCATCTACCTGATCCGCCCGCTGTTCCGCTACATCGCCGCGGTGCACCTGCGCGAGCTGTTCACCGCCGCGGGCCTGCTGGTGGTGATCGGCATCGCGCTGCTGATGAGCCTGGTCGGTCTGTCGCCCGCGCTCGGCGCCTTCATCGCCGGCGTCGTGCTGGCGACCAGCGAATACCGCCACGAACTGGCCAGCGACATCGACCCGTTCAAGGGCCTGCTCCTCGGCCTGTTTTTCATCACCGTCGGCGCGGGGATCGACTTCGGCATCGCCGGCGCGATCCTGGGCGAGGTGGTGTTCTGGGCGGTGGTCGTGATCCTCGCCAAACTCGCGGTGCTGCTGATCGTCGGCCGGCTCTACGGGCTGCGGCGCCAGGCCCTGTGGCTGTTCGCGCTGAGCCTGCCGCAGGCGGGCGAATTCGCCTTCGTGCTGATCGCCTTCGCGCTCGGCAATGCGGTGTTCGACCAGACGATGGCGGATCTGCTGTTGCTGGTGGTGGCGCTGACCATGCTGGTGACCCCGCTGCTGTTCATCCTCTACGACCGCGTCATCGCCCGTGCCTATTGCGAAGGCCAGGCCGAGCGCGAGCCCGATCCGATCCCCGAGGAGAACCCCATCATCATCGCCGGGCGCGGAAGGGTGGGCGGGATCGTCGACCGGATGCTCGATGCCGCGGGACATCGCGCGACGGTGATCGACTACAACAGCGAGCACCTCGAGAATCTCAAGAAGTTCGGCATCAAGACCTACTTCGGCGATGCCACCCGTCCCGACCTGCTGGCGAGCGCCGGTATCGCCCGCGCGAGGATCCTGGTGGTGGCGCTGGACGATCGCGAGCAGATCGACCGTCTGGTCCGCTATGCCTGCGCCAATTTTCCCGATCTCCATGTCGTCGCGCGGGCCAAGGACCGCGACCACGTGTTCCACCTGTGGGCAATGGGCTGCCGCGACATCGTGCGCGAGACCTACGACGCCGCGATCCGGATGGGGCGCTCGGTCTACGAGGCGCTGGGTCACGACCGCCAGGCCGCCGTCGCCATGGCCAGCGCCTGGGAGGAAATGGACCGCACTTCCATGCGCGCGATCGCCGACGTCTACCGGCTCGACATTCCGGCGCACGAGAACGAGGAACTGCTCGCCAAGATCCGCGAGCTGCGGGCCGAATGGGACCCGAAGCTGCGCGATGCGATGGACGAGATCGCGCGGCGCTGAAGCCGGCGGATCGGCGCGAAAATCAATCGCTTGGTCGACATGCGGAACGCCATTTTCCACGCCGCGCGTTCTCCCATCGAGGAGATGTGCCATGGAATTCGAAATTCGCGACGATCCGCAGGGCTCCTGGGACGAACACGAAGGCGACCGGGATGGCGGCGTGGTCGCCGACCACCGCGCTTTGCGCAACCAGTCGTCGGTCCAGCCGGGCGACTATCCGGCCGAAGAACGTCGGGCTCAGAGACTGACCGAGGTAGAAGCGGCGAACGACTGATTTGTGGCGGACAGGGTGGGATTCGAACCCACGAAGGGCTTGCACCCTTGCCGGTTTTCAAGACCGGTGCATTCAACCGCTCTGCCACCTGTCCGCGCGCCCGGCGATTAGCCGCGTATCGCAACCCTGTCACGCTTTGCCTCTTGCGTGCGGGGTCGGATACAAAGTCACTTGTGGTTCAAACATGGTGTGACACAAGGCCCCCATGTTCAAGCGACAACTCCTCGCTGCCGTCGCAGCCATCGCCCTTTCCGCCCCCAGCGTTCCTGCCTCCGCGCAGGATATGTCGTTCGACAGCTATTTGCAGATCCTGATCTCCCGCGCCCGCGCCGAAGGGGTCAGCGAGAATACGATCAATCGCATGACGTCCGGGCTTACTGCGAGTTCGCGCGTGGTCGAACTCGATCGCGGCCAGCCGGGCGGGTCCTCGAGCGGAAGCGGGTTTCCCCCGCTCGCACCCTACATCGCAACCCATGTCGACGATGCCCGGATCAACGGCGGTCGACGGGTGTTCAATGCGGCGCAGGGCGAGCTTGGCCGCATAGAGCGCGACTATGGGGTGCCCGGCGAGATCCTGACCGCGATCTGGGGTCACGAGACCGCCTATGGAGCCGTGCGGGGCAGCTTCGACCTTTCCCAGGCACTTGCGACCCTGGCCTGGGAAGGACGGCGGCGGGAGCTCTTCTCCGACGAGTTCGTCGCGCTGATGAAGGTCGCCGACAAGGGATATGCGCGCTCCGAGCTCAAGGGCAGCTGGGCCGGCGCCTTCGGCAATCCGCAGTTCCTGCCCAGCGTCTACCTGCGCCTCGCCACGGACGGCGACGGCGATGGCCGGGCCAACATCTTCACCAACCGCGCCGATACGCTCGCCTCGATCGCTAACTACTTCCGCGATGCCGGCTGGCGCAGCGGCGAGCCCTGGGGCGTGCGCGCCTATGTCCCGGGCGGCTTTACGGCCGCGCGCTATGCCAGCAAGCTCGACTCGCCGGTCTGCAGCAGGGTCCACGAGCGGCACAGCCAGTTCAAGACCGCGCGCGAGTGGCGCGAACTGGGTGTTCAACCGCAGACTCCGCTCGCCGACGACACCCTCGTCTCGCTTTTCCAGCCCGACGGTCCGGGCACCCCGGCATGGCTGTTAACCACAAATTATCGGGTTATCCTCGAATATAACTGTTCGAACTATTACGCGATGAGTGTGGGGCTGCTGGCCGATGAGATTGCCCGTTAGGCACAACCGGACGTTTTTTGCGATTGCCCTGGGCTTCGCCGCGGCGTCCTGCGCGCCGGCTCCCTATTCCGGGGGCGTGGCCAGTGCGAGCGGAGGCGGCGGCTCGGCGCGCACCATCCCCAACGGACCCGAGGCCGATTATCCCGTCGTCATCGGCGAACCGTTCACCGTCGACGGCATCACCTACACGCCCAGCGATTCGATGAATTACGACGAGGTCGGCTATGCGACCCTCGACGAGGACGGCGCGACGGGTATCACCGTGTCGCACCGAACCCTGCCCCTGCCGAGCTATGTCGAGATCACCGATCTCGAGAGCGGCCGGACGATCCTCGCCCGTGTCGAGCGACGCGGGCCGATGACGAATGCGCGACTCGTGGCGCTTTCGCCCGCCGCGCTGACACAACTCGGGGCGCGTGAGGGGACCCCCGTTCGGGTGCGGCGGGTCAATCCGCCGGAAGATCAGCGGGCGGAACTGCGCGCCGATGCCGAAGCGCCGCTGCGCATGGAAACACCCGAAGGCCTGCTGGCGGTTCTGCGCCGCAACCTGCCGGCCGTCGGGTCCGCATCGCTCGCCGCGTCTCGCGAGAACGGAACCGCCGATGTCGGAAAATCCGACGCCATCGCCTCGGTCGATCCCGACACTGGCCAAGCCGCGACCGATTTTGCGCTCGACGATGGGGTCACGCTGTCCGACGCCGAACCTCAGCCGTCCGTGTCCGCGCAACCTGACCCAGTACCCGAACCCGCCGCTGAACCTTCAGCCGAACCCGCGTCCGCTGCCGATGCGATCCCGAATACGAGCGCCGGCGACTGGATCGTCCAGGCCGGCGCATTCTCGGCGAAATCCACCGCCGAGCGTATCGCCCGGGAAATCGGCGGTTTCGTCGAGCCCGTCGGTCGTCTCTGGCGAGTTCGCAGCGGACCCTATGCCACCCGTGGACAGGCCGATGCCGCGCTCGCCAAGGTACGCGGAGCGGGCTATAGGGCTGCACAGGTCTATCCGATACGTTAGGCGGCCGGGCACTCCCGCCGCACGGGAGCGCAATTGACGAAAGTTCCGAATTGGCTGGTGGGTTTGGCGGCGCTTTGCGTCGCCATCTGCCCGGCTCTCTCCGCGCGCACCTCGGGACCGGCGATCGAGCCGGCCATTCCCTCGCGGGAGGACGCGCCGATCGCCCTGCTCGTGGATCTGTCGACCGGCCAGACCCTGTTCGCGCGGCAGGAAAACCGGCGTTTCATGCCGGCATCGATCACCAAGGTCATGACCACTTTCCTCGCCTTCGAGTGGATGGAGGAGGGTCGGCTGTTCCCCCAGCAGGTCTTCACCATCAGGCCCGAGACCTTTCGCAAATGGCACGCGGTCGGCTCGACCATGTACCTTCCCGCCGATGCCCGAGTCACGGCGGACGAGCTGATCCACGGTATCACCACGGTTTCGGCGAACGATGCCTCGGTGGTGCTGGCCGAAGGTGCGGCGGGATCGGTTCCGGACTGGCTGGCGGCGATGAATGCCAAGGCGCGCGAGATCGGCATGCACGAAAGCCACTACGGCACCCCCAACGGCTGGATGGACGAGGGGCGGACCTTCGTCACCGCGCATGATCTTGCCACGCTGGCGCAAGCAATGATCACGCGGCATCCCGGCAAGTACCGCCATTTCATCGGTGCCGAAGGGCTCGAATACAACGGTATCGTCCAGCGCAATCACGACCCGATCTCCGGCGTCGTCGAGGGGGCGGACGGGATCAAGACCGGCTTCACGAACCAGGCTGGCTACGGCTTTCTCGGCAGCGCCCAGCGGAACGGACGCCGCCTCGTGATGGTGGTCGCCGCGAGCCCGACCGGCAGCGCCCGCAACGATGCGGCGCGGGCACTGATGGAATGGGGTTTCGCCGCGTTCGACGACCGGATCCTGTTCAACGCCAACGAGCCCATCGGATATGCCGAGGTGCAGGACGGGTCGCTGCCTCGGGTCCCGCTGGTGGCAAAATCCCCCGTGCGCATCGCGCTTCCCGCAGGGGCGAAACCGCGCATCGATCTTGCGATCCGCTACGAAGGGCCGCTCAAGGCACCGATCCAGGAAGGCGCCAGGGTTGCGCAATTGGTTGTTTCGATCGACGGGCGGGCGATCAACACCGTGCCCCTGGTCGCGCGGCACCCGGTTCTCGAGGCGACCGTGCTGCAACGGGTGTTCAACGGCATGGCGGGCTGGGTGTCGTGACACTGGGACGTTTCATCGCCTTCGAAGGCGGGGAGGGCGTGGGAAAATCGACCCAGGCCAGGCTGCTGGCCGAAGCCCTCGAAGCCGAGGGCAAGACCGTTCTCCTGACCCGCGAGCCCGGAGGTACGGACGGCGCCGAGGCGATCCGTACGTTGCTGCTCGATCCGCCGGGGGAGGGCTGGGGCGCGCGAGCCGAAGCCCTGCTCTTCGCGGCGGCTCGCAGCGACCATGTCGAGCGACTGGTCCGTCCAGGCCTCGAACGCGGGGACTGGGTCGTATCGGACCGCTTCATCGATTCGAGCCGGGCCTATCAGGGGTTTGCCGGAGGGCTCGGCGACGATGCGATCCGTACACTCCACGAACTCGGAAGCGAGGGGCTGAGGCCCGACCTCACGATTGTCCTGGAAGCACCCGCCGAACGCATTGCCGAACGGCTCGCGCGGCGGGACGGAGGGACCGCCGATGCCATCGGCGGCCGCGACGGCGATTACCACGCCCGCGTCAACGCCGCCTTCCGCACGATCGCCCGAGAAGATCCGGATCGTTTCGTCGTTATCGCCAGCGATGCGACCCCGGCGGAAGTGCACGCGCGCATCGTCGAAGCGGTCACTGATCGGCTGGGTCTGCGCGGATGAAACTCTTCGGTCACGAGTCAGCCAGCGCGGCGTGGAACGCTGCCCTTTCAGGCGAGCGGATGCACCACGCCTGGCTGCTCGCCGGCAAGGCCGGGCTGGGAAAGATGCATTTCGCCCTCGCGGCCGCGCGCGAACTCGTCGGTGCCGACCCTGCGATGTCCGATCATCCCGACATCATGGTGCTGACCTACGGGCCGAAGGACGACAAGGAGGACCGCAAGCGCGCCGACGGCAAAGCCTTCGAGCTGGCCCGCAGCATCCGCATCGACCAGGTGCGGACCATGCAGCGGCGGCTGACCACGCGGCCTTCGCTGGGCGAGCGGCGCGCGGTGATCATCGACCCGGCCGACGACATGGAGCGCAACGCCGCCAACGCGCTGCTTAAGAGCCTGGAAGAACCGCCGCGCGGCACCGTGTTCCTGCTGGTGAGCCACCGGCCGGCACGGCTCCTGCCGACGATCCGTTCGCGCTGCCGGATGCTGCGGTTCCCCTCGCTCGGCGATGCCGAGATCGAGGCGATCCTCGTCGACCGGGCACCCTCGACCGGTGCCGACGAGCGCCGCGCGGCCGTGCGTGCCGCCGGTGGATCGCCAGGCGCGGCGCTTGCCTTCATCGATCAGGACCTCGGCCCGCTGTCCGAACTGATGGGGCAGATCGTGAGGGAAGGGGACCCCACTTTCGTCCTTCGTGGCCGGCTAGCGACCGCGATCGGCAACCGTCCCGATCGCGAACGCCTGCGCGCCATGCTCGACCTTGCCCGCGGGACTCTCGCGACCGAGCTTGACGATTGTCCGCGCGATCGCCTTCCAGCGCGAATAGACGCCCATCAGGCGCTGGTCAGGCTGACCGGCGAGATGCCGACCTACAATTACGATCCCGGCCTGCTGGTGATGGAAGTGGGCACCTTGCTTGCCCGCGCCGGCGCGGCTAGCGAGCGCGCCGATGCCTGAGCCTTTCTACATCACCACGGCGATCAACTATCCCAACGGTCCGCCCCATATCGGCCATGCTTACGAGGCGATCGCCGCGGACGTCATCGCGCGATTCCAGCGCCTGCGCGGGCGCGAAGTGCGCTTCCAGACCGGGACCGACGAACACGGGCTCAAGATGGCGCGCAAGGCCGAGGAGCAGGGCAAGACCCCGCGCGAACTGGCAGACGAGATGTCGGGCCGGTTCCGAGCGATGGACGAGGCCCTCAACATCTCCTTCGACCGGTTCATCCGGACCGTCGACGAGGACCATCATCGCGCCAGCCAGGCGATCTGGCGGGCGATGGAGGCCAATGGGGATCTTTATCTCGATCGCTACGAGGGCTGGTATTCCGTCCGCGACGAAGCCTATTACGACGAGAGCGAACTGGTCGCCGGGCAAGGGGAGGAGCGGCTTTCCCCCCAGGGCACGCCGGTCGAATGGACGGTGGAAGAGAGTTGGTTCTTCCGCCTGTCGAACTATCAGGACCGGTTGCTCGAATTGCTGGAGACCCCCGGCTTTCTCGAACCGCAGAGCCGCCGCAACGAGATGATCGCCTTCGTCTCATCGGGGCTGCGCGATCTTTCGGTCAGCCGGACCAGCTTCGACTGGGGCGTGAAGGTCCCCAGCAGCGACAGCCACGTGATGTATGTCTGGGTCGATGCGCTGACCAATTACATCACCGGGCTCGGCTACCCCGACGATACCGAGGAATGGCGCAAATTCTGGCCCGCCGACCTTCACCTGATCGGCAAGGACATCGTCCGCTTCCACACGGTCTACTGGCCAGCCTTCCTGATGAGCGCCGGACTCCCGGTACCGAAGAAGGTGTTCGGCCACGGCTTCATCCTCAATCGCGGGGAGAAGGAATCGAAGTCGCTGGGCAACGTCACCGACCCGCTGCTGCTCGCCGAGACTTTCGGGGTGGACAATCTGCGCTACTTCCTGATGCGCGAGGTCGCTTTCGGGCAGGATGGGAGCTATTCACCCGAAGCAATTGTAAACCGGTGCAATTCGGAACTCGCCAACAGTTTCGGCAACCTCGTCCAGCGCTCGCTTTCGATGATCGCCAAGAACATGAACGGCGAGATCGAGGCGTTCGAGCCTAATGGTGATGACAAGGCGCTGCTGTCCGGAGTTCAGACCGCATGCCGAGACGACCTGCCGCGCGAGTTCGAGGCGCTGGCTTTCAGCCAGGGGATCGAAGCATGGATCGAGGCGGTCTGGGCCTGCAACGCCTATATCGATGAACAGGCGCCCTGGGCGCTCCGCAAGACCGACGAGCCGCGGATGCGGGCGGTGCTGCTGACGCTGTTCATCGCCATCCGGGACCTCGCCGTCGCCATTCAGCCCGTCATTCCGGAGAAAGCAGCCGCCGTGCTCGATCGGTTGGGCCTGGACACCGAGCGGCGCAGCTATGCCCATTTCGCGGACGAAGGCTGGTTCGGGGAGCTGGCCGCCAAGGGCCATCGGATTGCGGCGCCGACCCCTGTGTTTCCGCGCCTCGAACTGCCCGAAGCGGAGCCAAAGTGATGCTGGTCGATAGCCATTGTCACCTCGAATACGAAGGCTTGGTCGAGGATCAGGCAGCGGTGCTCGATCGCGCCAGGGGGGCAGGGGTGGGGGCGATGCTCAACATCTCGACCAAACGCTCCGAGTGGAAGCAAGTGGTCGCCACCGCCAATCGCGAGCCCGACGTCTTCGCCAGCGTGGGCATCCATCCGCACAATGCCGACGATCATGTCGATCTGACCGAGGACGAGCTGCTCGAGGCCACCGGCGACCCGCGCGTGATCGGAATCGGCGAGACGGGGCTGGACTATTATTACGATCATTCCGATCGCGAGGTGCAGCAGCGCCTGTTCCGCCGGCACATCGCGGTTGCGCGGAAGACCCGCCTGCCGATCATCATCCACACCCGCGACGCGGAGGAGGATACGCTCGCGATCCTTGCCGAGGAGATGGAGAAGGGCGCGTTCCCCGCGCTGATCCATTGCTTCACCGCCTCGGCCGAATTCGGCGAAGCGGTGCTCGATCTCGGTCTGTCGGTGTCGCTCTCGGGGATCGTGACGTTCAAGAACGCCAAGGACCTCCAGGAATTCGCCAGGACGGTGCCGGCGGACCGCCTGCTGGTCGAAACGGACAGCCCCTTCCTCGCGCCGGTGCCGCACCGCGGGAAACCTTGCGAACCCGCCTTCGTCAGCGACACAGCGCGGTTCGTGGCCGAATTGCGCGGTGTCGATCCTGCGCAGTTGGCCGAAGCCACGACCAGCAACTTCTACGCGCTGTTCGCGAAAGCGGCGGCGTGAAGCTTATCATGCTCGGCTCGGGCACCTCGACGGGGGTCCCGCGCATCGGGGACGATTGGGGCGAATGCGATCCCGACGAGCCGCGCAACCGGCGGACCCGCGTTTCGATCGTGGTGCAAAGCGATTCCGGCAGCCGGATTCTCATCGACACCTCGACCGACCTCAGACAGCAGCTGCTCGCCAACAGGATCGACCGGGTCGATGCGGTCCTGTGGACCCACGATCATGCCGATCACTGCCATGGCATCGATGATCTCAGGGTCATGCGATACGACCGCAGCAATCCGCTTCCCGGTTTTGCCAGCGAAGCCACGATGACTCGATTGAAGCGACGCTTCGATTACATTTTCGCCGGTCAATTCGGCTATCCGACACTGGTCGAGATCAGACCCGTCGAAAGCGTGCGGATGACAGCCGGCTTTGGGATCGACAGTGTCGAAATGCCGCACGGGCCGGCTGTTTCGACTGCCTTCCGGCTGGAGGCGGATGGCAAGAGTCTGGTCTATGCTACGGATTTCAGCGAAATAACGTCGGAAATGGTAGACTGCTTCGAGGGCGTCGACCTGCTGGTTTGCGACTGCCTTCGTCGCAAGCCGCATCCGACCCATGCGCATCTTGCGATGGCGCTCGATCTTGGCGATCGGTGCGCTGCCGAACGCATAGTTCTGACCCATCTCGACAAGAGCATGGACTACCGGGCTCTGGCGTCCGAGGTTCCCGACCACGTGACCGTAGGCTTCGACGGCCTGGAGATCGCGCTGTGACCGAATATTCGATAGTCTCGATCATTTCTCTGCTGGGCTTCCTGGTCCTGGCCGTGAGCGCGCTGTCCGCGCACCGACTGTCGCTGAAAAAGGGTCTCGTTACGGCGCTCGCGTGGGGAGCGATCTTCGCAATGGTCGTGTTGTTCATCGATGCGGTCGGCACATGATGCCGCGCACGAACGACCATCTTCACGACCCATTATTTAACATAATATATATTATCATTCTGACATGACCGACGTTTCGCCCATCGACCGCCTCCTCTCCATCATGGCCCGGCTGCGCGACCCCCGAAGCGGGTGCGAGTGGGACATTGCACAAGATTTTGCCAGCATCGCGCCGTATACGATCGAGGAGGCATACGAGGTCGCAGACGCGATCGAGCGCGATGATATGGCCGAACTACGCGGCGAGCTCGGCGATCTCCTGCTCCAGGTCGTTTTCCACGCCCGCATGGCCGAGGAAGCCGGCCATTTCGATTTCGACGACGTCGTCCGGTCGATCGCCGACAAGATGGAAGCCCGCCATCCGCACATCTTCGGCTCGGAAACCGGTACGATGAACATTGCGCGCTGGGAAACGCTTAAGGCGGAAGAGCGCGCTTCGAAAGGCAGCAGCGGCGCGATGGACGGCGTCGCCAGAGCACTCCCGGCCTTGCTCCGTTCCGAAAAGCTGCAGAAGCGCGCCGCACGGGTGGGGTTCGAATGGCAAGATACGGCCGGTCCGCTCGAAAAGCTGAAAGAGGAACTCGCGGAACTCGACGCCGCCAGCACGCCCGAGGAACAGTTGATCGAAGCGGGCGACGTGCTGTTCGTCACGGTCAACATCGTCCGGCGCTACGGCGTCGATGCCGAACAGGCATTGCGGGCTTCCAACGACAAGTTCGAACGACGTTTCCGCCGCATGGAAGAACTGGCCCAGGCGGATGGACTGGATTTTGCGGACCTCTCGCTCGAGGACCAGGAAGACTATTGGCAGAGGGTGAAACGAGACGAGGCCTGAGCGGGCAGCTTACCCCTCCATCGTCTCGAACTGGCCGAGCTCCTTGGGGTTCAGCCGCACGCTGATGGCTCGCAGCGGTCCGTCCTCGCCCACCCCGCCATCCTCGTCGTCGAGGACCTCGCCGTGCGAATACAGCCACGCGATCCGGCGGCCCTGCGATGCCGGGATCGAGAATTCGTGCGTTTCCGCCTCTTCGGTGAGCAGCTCTCCCAGCAATGTCGTCAGCTCCTCCACCCCTTCCCCGGTCAGGGCCGACAAGGCCACGGTCGATTTTGCATCGCGAGGCGATGGTGCGAGCTCGTTTCGCTGCTCCGCCGACAGGGCGTCCCATTTGTTCCAGACCTCGACAATCGGGATGCGGCTCTCTTCCTCGTCGACGATTTCGAGATCGCGAAGGATGTCCAGCACCTCCGCCTTCTGCGCCGCAGCGTCCGGGTTGCTCATGTCGCGGACATGGAGAATGACGTCGGCGGCGGTCACTTCCTCGAGCGTCGCGCGGAAAGCGGCGACGAGCTGGGTCGGCAGATCGGATATGAAACCGACCGTGTCGGAAAGGATCGCCTTTTCCACCCCCGGCAGAGAGATCGCCCGCATCGTCGGGTCGAGCGTGGCGAACAGCAAGTCCTCTGCCATCACTTCGGCCCCCGTGAGCCGGTTGAACAGGGTGGATTTGCCGGCGTTGGTGTAGCCAACCAGGGCAACCACCGGCCAAGGGGCCCGGCCCCGCCGTTCGCGATGCAACGCGCGGGTTTTGCGCACTTGTTCCAATTCCTTGCGCAGCCGGGCCATGCGCTGACGGATCATCCGCCGGTCGGCCTCGATTTGGGTCTCGCCCGGCCCGCCGAGGAAGCCGAATCCGCCGCGCTGCCGCTCGAGGTGGGTCCAGCTGCGCACGAGGCGGCTCTGCTGGTAGTCGAGATGGGCGAGCTCGACCTGCAGTCGACCTTCCGCCGTCGCCGCGCGCTCGCCGAAGATTTCTAGGATCAGACCGGTCCGGTCGATGACCTTTCGGCCGAGCTTTTCTTCGAGATTGCGCTGCTGGATGGGACTGAGGGCCCCGTCGACGATGACCAGTTCGGCATCCGACAGTTCGCACGCCGTACCGATCTTCTCGACCTGTCCGGCGCCGAACAGCGTATTCGGTCGAACGTCCCGGATCGGCAGCGCGAAGCTGTCCGCGACGATGATTCCAATCGCCAGCGCAAGCCCGCGCGCCTCTTCGAGACGCGCATCGATCCCCAGATCGGTGCGTACGGCTCGAATATGCGGACACACGACCACCGCCCGCGCGCCGCGGGTGACCTCACCCAGCAGATCGTCTTGGTCGAAACTCAGCTTTAATCGCCTTCCCAATCGTCGGACAGATCGACCGCGGTTTCGGGCTGGATTGTCGAAACCGCGTGCTTGTAGGCCAGCTGCACGAAGCCTTCGCGCTCGAGAAGCATGCAGAAGAGATCGAATGCCGCGATCTTGCCCTGCAGCATGACACCATTGACCAGAAACATGGTGACCTGAGCCTCCGCCTCGCTGACGCGAGTCAGGAAAACGTCCTGCAGCAGCCGCTGTTTGGAATTCTGCGTTTGGCTCGCGAACTGGCTCGCATCGACCGGCGAACCCGGCATGATCGTCGAGATCGCATGCTTGTAGACCAGCTGCGACTGCCCATCCCGCCGCAGCAGGATCGAGAAATTGTCGAACCAGGTGACGATGCCCTGCAGCTTCACGCCCTTGACGAGGAACATGGTCACCGGCGCCTTGTTCTTGCGCAGCAGGTTGAGAAATGCATCCTGCAGGCTCGGGGGCTTGCCCCCGCCCTTGCCCCCGCCCTTGCTTTGGGGCTGCTCGCTCGCTTCGGGCTTCGGCGGCTTGGGCCGCGCCGTTAGCGTTCTTTCACCAGGCATTGAACTGCCTCCCGATTGTTGGCGGATTGTCGCCGAGTTCCGCGGTCTGGAAACGGCAGGCGCCCTGCGCATTTCCGGTTGAAGCCAGGGATGTGGATTGTTTCCCCGAGCGTCAAACGTGCTGCCCGGCGTAGCGTTCCGCAGGTCATTCTCTCAATTCTTGCTCTGCCCGGCCTTGCGTTCCACCATGCCGAGCAGCTTGAGCTTACGGTGCAGTGCCGATCGTTCCATGCCGATGAAACTCGCGGTCTTCGAAATATTCCCGGAGAAGCGGCGGATCTGCACCGAGAGATACTCGCGCTCGAAATTTTCCCGCGCTTCGCGCAAGGGAGCGCCCATCAGCGTGGTCATGGCACTTCCACCGCCCAATTTGCCACCGGTGACCTCTCCCGACAGCATGTCGACCTCGATGGTCTCGAGCTCCTCGCGCGGAGTGAGGATGATGGTGCGTTCGACCACGTTGCGCAGCTGGCGGACGTTGCCGGGCCAATCGTAGGCCTGAAGCGCAGCCATCGCTTCCTCGCCGATGGTCGGCGCCGGCAACCCCTGTTCGGCGGCATAGCGAGTGAAAAAATGTTCTGCGAGCGCCGGGATATCGTCGCGCCGCTCGGCCAGCGAGGGAATGGTCACGGGGACCACATTCAGGCGGTAGAAGAGGTCCTCGCGAAATTGCTGCTCTTCCATCTGTGCCTGGAGGTCGCGCGCCGTGGAGGAGACCACCCGGACATCGACCCCGACCTGTCGCGTGCCCCCGACCCGCACGAAGCTTTGTTCGGTCAGAACCCTGAGAATGCGTGCCTGGGTCGAGAGCGGCATGTCGGCGACTTCGTCCAGATAAAGCGTGCCCCCGTCGGCCATTTCGAGAAGCCCTGCGCGGACCAGCTTGCCTTCCGCCTCTTCGCCGAACAATTCGTGTTCGAAGCGCTCTGCGGTTATTCGTGCCGAGTTGACGATGACGAAGGGCTTGTCGGCACGCGGGCTCCATGCATGAAGGAGGCGGGCCGCAACTTCCTTGCCCGCCCCCGCCGGTCCTGAAATCAACACCCTGCTGCCAGTGTTCGCCACCCGCTTCAACGTTGCCCGGACGGCGGTAATTGCAGCCGAATTTCCGGTGAATTCCTCGCCCGCCGACACGTCGCTCTTCAGCCGGGAGTTCTCCCGCCGCAGCCGCTCGGTCTCCGTGGCGCGCTCGACCAGGTGCAGCAAGCGTTCGGCCTCGAAAGGCTTTTCGATGAAGTCCATCGCTCCGCGCCCGACCGCCGACACCGCGGTGTCGATATTGCCATGCCCCGAAAAGATGATGACGGGCAGGTTGGGTTCGCGAGCCTTGATCGCGTCGAGGATCTCGAGCCCGTCCATGGGGCTGCCGTGTAGCCAGACGTCGAGCAGGACGAGGCTGGGCCGCTTTGCATCGACAAGCTCCAGCGCCTCCACGCTGCCGCCGGCGGTCCGACATTCGTAGCCTTCGTCGCTCAAGACCCCGCTCACCAGTTCGCGGATGTCGCGTTCGTCGTCGACGATCAGGATATCGAGTGCCATCGTCCTACCTCAGATGTTGCGCTTGGCGTTGTTGCTACCGCGGAGCAGCGGATCGTGGGCGAAGGACAGGGTAACCCGCGTGCCCCCCTCTTCCAGCGAGCCGAAGGTCATTTCGCCCCCATGTTCCTCGACGATCTTGTTGACGATCGCGAGGCCGAGGCCGGTCCCCTTCTCGCGAGTGGTTACATAGGGCTCCACGATCCGCTCGCGGTCGGCCGGAAGGCCGATGCCGTTGTCCTCGACGCTGACCCTGGTCTGATTGTCGTCGTTTTCGACTGTCAGGGTAATGCGTCCGCGATAATCGGGCTCCGCGCTGCGCGCGCGGGCCTCGACCGCCTCGGCGGCGTTCTTGAGCACGTTGGTGATCGCCTGTCCGACCTGGTGGCGATCGCAATTCACCCTGATCGCCGCGTCGGTTTCTCCCGCCAGACGATAGTCGATCCCCGGATGCCCCACTTCCTGAAGGAACAGCGACTGGCGCACGAGGTCGAGCAGGTCCTCGGTCCTAAAAACGGGCTTGGGCAGGCGAGCGAAGCTGGAGAATTCGTCAACCATCTTCCTGAGATCACCGACCTGCCGCACGATGGTGTTCGTCAGTTCGTCGAACAGCTCGCCGTCCTGCTCGATCTGCTTGCGGTAGCGGCGTTTGAGCCGCTCGGTAGCGAGCTGGATCGGAGTAAGCGGGTTCTTGATCTCGTGGGCAATCCGCCGCGCGACATCGGACCAGGCAGCCTGCCGCTGGTCGAGCAGCTGTCGGGTGATATCCTCGAAGGTGATGACGTACCCATCGCGCTCCGCCCCGATCTTGACGGCGAGGGTCAGCAGATCGCCTCCCTTCGAATAGCTGACCACCCCCTGCGGCAGGCCGGCTTCGACCATCGCCGCGATTTGCGGAACGAGGTCCGAAAGATGCGGGTAAGCTCCCTGCCCTTCCCCATCGGCAATGAGAAGCGCCTGGGCCGGGCCGTTCATCAGCAGAATGCGGCCGTCCCTGTCGATCGAGACGACGCCGGCGCTGACCGATTCAAGCACGGCTTCAATGAAACTGCGCCGCTCTTCGATCTGCCTGTTGGCGGTCACCAGCGCATCCGTCTGCTTCTCGAGCTGCGCCGTCATGCGGTTGAATGCGCGGTTGAGCAGGCCGATCTCGTCGCCTCCCGTGCGCCCCTCGACCCGCAGTGCGAAATTGCCGGCACCCACCTTGCGCGCGGCGGCGACGAGGTCGGTAAGAGGCTCGACCTGCCGGTCGGCGAAGCGCAAAGCGAACCACACCGCGAGCCCGACGAGGGCCAGGCTGACCACGAACAGTGCGAGATTGAAACGCAGCTGCAGCGCGCGAGCCCGGCGGGTCAACACGTCGTAGGCCGAAGATATCGACTTGGCGCTTTCCCAACTGCGAAACGATTCCGCCTCCGAACTCCGCGCGTTGTAGAGAAAAATTCCGCTTGCCCGGTCGATCGGCGCGACCGCCTCGATCCGCACCGGCCCGCCCCGGATCGCCACCAGCTGACCGCTATCGAGCGCGCCAAGCGACTGTTCGACGAACCGCGTCGGATCGTTGCCTTCGCTGATGCCGTAAAGAAAGGCGGTGCGCAGACTGCCGTCGGGCATCGCCTGGAGGATTGCACTTTCGGTGATGTCGCGCGGCTCGGCCTGATAGCGGTAGAGCGAGGGCCAGTTCTCGCTGACCAGGGATTCGCCCCGCTCGAGGTAGAACCGGAGATCTCCTGCCATCGCGATGGTGTTGTCGCCGACATCGACCTGGTTCTGCTCGTAATAGCTCTCCGCGAGTTCGTTGGCATTCTCCATCAGCCCGCGGGACGCGTCGGAAAACCAGAAATCCGCCCCCGACTGGAAAAGAAAGGCCGCGAAGGCCGCCACCATCAGAGTGGGAACCGCCGCGATAAGCGAAAAGAGGAAGACGAGGCGGACATGGAGTCGCGCGGTGCTCCCCGCCGCGCGGCGCAAGGCCAGTCGGCGCCCAAGCAGGACCAGCAAAGCCATCGCGGGAACCAGGGTGCCGACCAGAAGGGTGGCGACTTGGCCCGACGGAAGCAACTGCCCGTCCGGCGGAGCGGTCGTGAAAGCCGCATAGGTGCTGCCGACCATCAACAGGAACGCGACAGCCGCGCTGATCTCCAACCACAAAAAAATGTTCGACCGCCGCGACGTCACCACGAAGCGCCGCAACCAGCGCGGAGTCTGCGCCGGTTGATCTCGTTGCTCTCCTGACTGCGTCTGGGTCGCCATCGTGGCACACTTACAACGCTCGTGTTGCTTTCGTGCAAGTATTTATTCGACGAGTTGCCCTTTATCCCCGGCTGGTGAAATCGCCTGGGTTGATCTCCAGCTCCCCCAGACGCTTGCGTAACGTGTTGCGGTTGATGCCGAGCAGGTGTGCTGCACGAAGTTGATTACCGTCGGTCGAGCGGAGGGCATGCTCGAAAAGCGGTTTCTCGAACGCCGCCGATGCTTCCTGATAGAGCGAACCTTGGGAGACCGAACGGCCCTCCAGCCATTCGCGTAGCGCCCGCTCGAAACCGTCCTGGGATGCGACGGTCTCGGGCCTTGGGTCGCCTTCCAGCATCGTTTCTGCCGTGCGCGCGCTTATGGCGTCGGCCCGCGCCACCAATGCGAGCCGGAAGATCACGTTGCGCAATTCGCGAACATTGCCCGGCCAGCGATGCCTGGCCAGCGCCTCGATCGCGGCCCGGTCGATCGTGTGGCGGGGCAGACCTACCCGCTGCGCCTCTTCCAGGAAATGATGCGCAAGAGCACCGATGTCTTCCTTGCGATCGCGCAGGGGCGGTAGATGGATCGGCACGACGGCAAGGCGATAATAGAGATCCTCGCGGAAGCTGCCGTTTGCGATCAAGGGTTCGAGCGCGTGGTTGGTGGCGGCGATGATGCGGACATCGACGGCGATTTCCTGCCGCCCGCCGATACGGCGTATCTTTCCCGTCTGCAGTGCGCGCAGCAATCGCGTCTGGGCCTCGGCCGGCATGTCCCCGATTTCGTCGAGGAACAGCGTTCCGCCATGGGCCTGTTCGAATTTCCCGATCGCTTGCGAAACCGCGCCGGTGAAGGCCCCCTTTTCATGGCCGAACAGCTCGCTCTCGACCAGGTCCCGCGGGATGGCGGCCGCGTTCACGGCAATTAGCGGTCCGGTCTTACGCGACCCCAGCTGATGGATTGCCTCGGCCACCAGTTCCTTTCCCGTACCGGATTCGCCCGTAACCAGCACGGTCAGATCGTTGCGCAGGACGCGGGTGATCATCCGATAGACGCCCTGCATCGCCATGCTGCGGCCGATGAAGGGAAGCCCATCGCCATCCTCTTGCACTTCCTCCGACGGACCAGCCCGGCTGGACGTCGCCTGCAAGACCGCGCGGGCCAGCTCGTCGAGATCGAAGGGCTTGGGAAAATATTCGTAAGCCTCGGTATCGCTCGCACGCACGGCGGTATCGAGCGTGTTCTGCGCCGACAACACGATCACCGGCATGTCCGGCGCCGCGTCCCGCACGGCCGCGATGGTTTCCAGACCGTCGCCATCGGTCAGGACCACGTCGGTCAGCATGACGTCGAAACGTTCGCGTGCCAGCAGCGCGTCGCGCGTCTTGATGCTGTCGCAGGCGACGACTTCGAATTTTTCGTCCTGCAGAGCCTCGCGAATCACGGTGGCGATCCCGACATCGTCCTCGACCAGAAGCACCCGTCCGCTCATGTCGTCTCCTCCGTCGCTGCGGCCAGATTGATGCGGAATTGCGTAAGCCCCGCCGCATCGTCGCGTCGGTGGGCAATCCGCCCACCCATGTCGCTCACGAGCTTGCGCACCAAGGCGAGCCCGAGGCCCTGTCCTTGCGGCTTGTTGGTCACGAACGGCCGGAACAGATGATCGCGAAGTTCGGCGGGGATACCTGCGCCGTTGTCGCTCACCGTGATCTCGATCGGGAGGCGCAGTGCCCGTCCGAAGGTCATCGCCTTGATCACCAGGTCGCTGACGAAACGGGTGCGTACCTGGACCACCGCGCCCTCGCCCGCGCCCGCTGCGTCGCAGGCATTGGCGAGCAGATTGATCAGTACCTGTTCCAGCACCTCCCGGTTGGCGAGAACCGCGGGAAGCGAGGGATCGAATTCCTCGGTCAGCGCCGGCCCCTCGGGCCGCCCGGCCCTGACCGTCGCCATGGCGTTGCGCACGGCCTGGTGCAGATTGACCGGACCGAGTGGCTCGACGGTGCGGCGGCCGAGCTGTTGCATGCGATCGACGAGGCCCGCGATTCGATCGACCTCGGAACCGATCAACTCGGCCAAAGGCAGGTTTTGCGGTTCGGACCGCCGCGCCAGAAGCTGGCTGGCGCCCCGTATCGCCGACAGCGGATTCTTGATCTCGTGCGCAAGGATCGATGGCGCCCCGGTCTCGCTGCCGACAATTTCTTCGTGCGCCTGGGCCGAACCGACTTCCGACATGGTTATGACGCGCCATCCGGGGTGGGACGCGATCGGTGAGGCAGTAAGATTGACGAAGATGTCGCGGCCGGAGCACGAAAGCGTCGTGCCGCGCGCGATGAACTGCCCTTCGGCCTCTTTCAGGCTTTCGACGATCCGGGTGTCGCCCGAGTGGCAGAGGTCGAACAGCGGTACGCCGGCCAGCCGGGCAGCACTTCGACCGAACATGTCTTCCGCGGCCGGATTGGCCTCGCGCACCGTGAGCTCTTCGTCGACCAGCAATACGGCAAAGATCAGCGCCGCGATCTGCACCGCCGCATCGGGCGGTTGGATCGGGGAGATCACGCGGCTCGCCGACGCAGGAACGGCTCGTAGAAGCGTTCGAGTTCACCGACGACTTCAAGCGGATCGTCGATGAAGTTCACGCGATTGCGAAACTCTGCCGATCCGTGCAGGCCCTTGGTGTACCAGCCCAGATGCTTGCGCGCGATCTTGGTCCCGACCTCTGGGCCGTAAAGTTCGAGCATGTCGCGGTAGTGTTCGATCAGGGTGGCGTATTGCTCGTCGAAGTCCGGACTATCGAGCGTCTCGCCGGTGCGCCACCAATGCATCACCTGTCCGAGCAGCCACGGCTTGCCGTAGGCCCCGCGCCCGATCATCAGCCCGTCCGCACCCGATTGATCGAGCGCCTTCGCCGCGTCCGTGACGGTGCAGATGTCGCCATTGGCGATCACAGGGATGGACACCGCATCCTTGACCTTGCGAACGAAGGCCCAGTCGGCCGAGCCCTTGTACATCTGGTTGCGCGTGCGGCCGTGGACGGTGACCATCTTTACGCCGAGATCCTCGGCAATCCGTGCGAGTTCGGGCGCGTTGAGATCGGCGTGGTCCCAGCCCATCCGCATCTTGACCGTTACCGGCACGTCCACCGCCTTGACGGTCGCTTCCATCAGCTTCGTTGCCAGCGGGACTTCACGCATCAGGGCGGAGCCCGCCAGCTGGCCGACCACCTTGCGAACCGGGCAGCCGAAATTGATGTCGATGATCGCCGCGCCCTTGCCCTGCTGGATTTTGGCAGCCTCCGCCATGCTGGCGGGATCGCAGCCGACCAGCTGCATCGACACCGGCTCCTCGATCGGGTCCCATTCGGCCTTCTGAATGCTGATCCGCGTCTCGCGGATCGCAGCCTCACTGGCGATCATCTCGGTGACGTTGAGGCCGGAGCCATAGCGCCGCACCATCCGCCGGAACGGCAGATCGGTAACGCCGGTCATCGGCGCCAGGATCACCGGCGTGTCGATCGTGACCGGGCCGACGGCGATAGGCTTCGGCGGCATGGGAGGGCGCGGAGGCTGGGTCATCTTGGTTGCCTAAGAATTGGGCAGGCACTTAGTGCATTGCAGCAATTCGGGCAAGCCGCTAGCCCGCGACGCCATGGCCGAGGCCCCTCCCCTGCCCCCGTTCGCAGCCATCGTCGTCGCCGCCGGGAAGGGCGAGCGCGCCGGCCGGGGCGTGCCGAAGCAATTCGCGAACTGGCGGGGAAAGCCGGTCCTGCGCCATTCGGTCGATGCGCTGCTCGAATACGGCGCTCGGACAGTCGTGGTCGCGGCGCCGCCAGGGATGGTGGACACGGCCATCTCCGCGGCCGGTACCGATCCGCGCATCGTTCTCGTCGGGGGGGGCGACACGCGGCAAGCCTCGGTTCGGAACGCGCTCGCTGCTCTGACGGCGCAGGAGCATGAATTCGTGCTGATCCACGATGCAGCTCGGCCCGATCTTTCACGAGAGGTCGTCGAAAAGCTGCTCTACGCCCTTGAGGATGCCGAAGGGGCGATCCCGGTGCTGCCCGTCGTCGATAGTCTGGCGGTAGCGCGGGACGGGTTGATGCAGGGCAAGGCCGAGCGCGACGAACTGCGTCGCGTACAGACCCCCCAGGCTTTCCGCTTCGACGCCATCCTCGACGCCCACCGCGTATGGGTAGGTAGCTTCACAGCGGGAGACGACGCCCAGGTTCTCATTGCGGCTGGCGGGACGGTCGCGCTTGTCTCGGGCGACGAACGGCTCAAGAAACTGACTTTCGCGGAGGATTTCATGGACGATCTGCCTGCCATACGCACCGGGACGGGGTTCGACGTGCACCGCCTCGCTACCGGCGAGGAGTTGTGGCTCGGCGGAATCCGCATCGATCACGACAAGGGGCTCGCCGGGCACAGCGACGCGGACGTTGCACTCCATGCGCTGGTCGACGCTTTGCTCGGTGCGGTCGGCGCTGGTGACATCGGAACCCATTTCCCCCCGTCCGACCCGCAATGGAAGGGGGCGGGATCGGATCGCTTCCTCGTCCATGCCGTCCAACTCGTGGCAAAGGCGGGATACCGGATCGGCAATATCGATCTCACGATCATCTGCGAAGCACCCAAGATCGGCCCCCACCGCGACGCGATGCGCGCAAGGATCGCCGAGCTGCTCGGCGTTGACATAGCCGCGGTGAGCGTGAAGGCCACCACCACCGAGCGGCTCGGGTTCACCGGTCGTGGAGAAGGGATCGCCGCCCAGGCCGTCGCCACGGTGGTCCGCAAATGACGGAGGCCCCCATGGAGCAAGGCGCTCTCCTGCCCGACGAGATCGAGGCTCTCGCCCTCAGGGTGGTGGAAGAAAACCGCGCTGCCGGTCGCACAATCGCGCTGGCCGAAAGCTGCACCGGCGGGCTGGTTGCAGCGGCACTGACCGAAATCCCCGGTTCCTCGGCGGTGCTGGACCGCGGCTACGTCACCTATTCGAACGGTGCAAAGATGGAATGCCTGGGGGTATCGAGCGAGATCATCGAGACCTTCGGCGCGGTCTCGATCGCCTGCGTCTGGGCTATGGCCAAAGGCGCCCTCGATCGAAGCGGCGCCGATGTCGCGGTGGCGATCAGCGGCGTGGCGGGACCCGAGGGCGGCACGGCGCTGAAACCTGTCGGCACGGTGGTCTTCGCCAAGGTGGAGCGCGGCGACGGCAGCAAGCCCGACGGCGAGCTTCGGCATTTCGACGGCGGATCGCGGGCCGCGATACGGCGGCAGGCGACGCTGTGCGCTCTTGAACTGCTACTGCCGGATCAAGTCGCTTCGGATGACGCACCGGGCGCCGATTCCAACCCGTAGAGATCGTGCGCCCGCTGCTCGAAGGCGGCGACCATCTTGCGGAAGGCACGGTCAAAATACTGCCCCGCCAACGCCTCGAACACCGCGTTGCGAAAGGTGAAGTCGACACAGAAGTCGATCTCGCACCCACCGTCCGCGGTCGGGGAAAAGGTCCAATTGTTGTCGAGATCGCGCAGCGGCCCGTCGACATAGTGGACGTCGATCTGACGCGGCCGATCCTTCGCCACGCGCGATGTGAATTTCTCCCGGATCGCCTTGAATCCGACGAGCATGTCGGCAACCAATTCGGTCTCGCTCTCCGAGCGTACCCGCGTCGCAACGACCCAGGGCAGGAATTCGCCGTAGCGACCGACATCGGCGACCAGATCGAACATCTGCTCGCAGCTGTAGGGGAGCTTGCGCGTCTCGCGGATGCCGGGCATCAGCGGGCCTGCTTCGCCAGCTTTGCCTCCCGCGCGGCGCGCATTTCGGCGAAATCGTCGCCCGCGTGATAGCTCGACCGGGTCAGCGGGCTTGAGGCCACCTGCAGGAAGCCTTTGGCGCGTGCGATCGACCCGAAGGCCGCGAAGGCCTTGGGCGTGACGAAGTCTTCGACCGCCGCGTGCTTGGGGGTTGGCTGGAGATACTGCCCCATGGTGATGAAATCGACATCGGCGCTGCGCATGTCGTCCATCACCTGATGAACCTCGAGCCGCTGTTCGCCGAGCCCTAACATGATGCCGGA
The DNA here is from genome assembly GCF_042851825.1 of Qipengyuania sp. MTN3-11. NCBI lineage: Bacteria > Pseudomonadati > Pseudomonadota > Alphaproteobacteria > Sphingomonadales > Erythrobacteraceae > Qipengyuania > Qipengyuania sp. MTN3-11. The sequence continues at coordinate 220,562 of NZ_BTGM01000004.1, forward strand.
CTTGGTGAAGATCATCGGATCGTGGCTTTTCACCTCCTCCAGTAGCCGCAGGGAGGCGTAATATCGCGCACCGGGCCGGATCGTCGGATAGAGCCGTGGAACGGTCTCGAGATTGTGGTTGTAGACATCGGGCCCCGCCTCACAGATCGCCTCGACCGCGGCGCGCATCTTCCCGCGAAAGTCGGGTGTCAGAATCTCGATCGTCGTCTCGGGGGTCTCACGCCGCAGCGCCTTGATCACCTTGACGAACTGGCCCGCGCCGCCGTCGGGCAAATCGTCCCGGTCGACGCTGGTGATCACGATGTGCTTCAACCCCATCTCGCCCGCGGCCACGGCGACATTGTCCGGCTCCAGCGGATCGACAATGCGGGGCATGCCGGTCTTCACGTTGCAAAAGGCGCAAGCGCGGGTGCAGACATCGCCCAGGATCATCACGGTGGCGTGTTTCTTGTCCCAGCATTCGCCGATGTTGGGGCAGGCCGCTTCCTCGCAGACAGTGTTGAGATTGAGCTCGCGCATCAGCTTGCGCGTTTCGTGATAGCCTTTGCTGACGGGCGCCTTGACCCGGATCCAGTCGGGTTTGCGCTGGCGCGGTTCGCGACGGCTGTCCTGGGGCGATGGTGCGGAAGATAGATCGTTCATTGCTGTCCACCACTTAGGGATGCCCCTTGCCAGTGGCAATGCCGCGCGGCAGAGCAACCCCATGCAGAAACCCTCCCCCGCCCTCGACACGCTGATCGACGGATATCGGCGCTTTCGCGAAGGACACTGGCAGGAAGAGCGCGAACGCTGGAGCGCGCTGAGCGAAGGCCAGTCGCCGCAGACCATGGTCATTTCCTGTTCCGACAGCCGGGTGGATCCGGCGCAGATCTTCGACGTCGCGCCGGGCGAACTCTTCGTGGTCCGCAATGTCGCCGCGCTGGTTCCACCCTACGAGACGACACCAGGCCAGCATGGTGTCTCGGCGGCGCTCGAATTCGCCGTCCAGTTTCTCAAGGTGCGCGAGGTGGTGGTCATGGGCCACGGCATGTGCGGTGGCTGCCAGGCCGCGCTGACGCAGGATCTGCACGGCAACCCACTCGGCAAAGGCGGCTTCGTCGCCAATTGGATCGACATGCTCGACCCGGTGCGCGATGCGATCGCCGAAAGCCTCGGCACCACGGGGCGCGAAGCGGAACGGGCTATGGAGCTTGCCGCGGTCAAGGTGAGCCTCGCCAATCTGCGGACCTTTCCCTGTATCAAGGACAAGGAACCGTCAGGCGAAGTTACTCTTAGGGGAGCCTATTTCGCCATATCCGACGGCCTGCTCCACCTGCTGGACGAAGCAACCGGAGAGTTCGCCCCAGTCTCCTGACTTGCCCCGGCCGGTCGGGCAGGTCATGGTTCCGCGATGACCGACCTGACACTCAAGAACATCGCCCTGCTGATCGATGCGGACAACACCACGCCGCAGGGGATCGATCCGGTGCTGACCGTCATGGCCGAACTGGGCCAGGTCAACATCCGCCGTGCCTACGGCAATTTCGCCAAGGACAATCTGGCGCGCTGGGACAAGATCACCAACAAGTTCGGCATTCGGCCGCAACAGCAGTTCGACGTGTCGAAGGGCAAGAACGCCACCGACATGGCGATGACGATCGATGCGATCGATCTTCTCTACCAAGGCAAAGTCGACGGCTTCGGGATCATGACGTCCGACAGCGACTTCACGCCACTCGTGACCCGGCTGCGGCAGGACGGCATCGTGGTCTACGGCTTCGGCGAGTCCAAGACACCGCAGGCGTTCAAATCGGTCTGCACGCGGTTCATCGACATCAACCAGCTGATCTCCAACGCCGCCGAGGAAGACAGCGGCGGCTCCAGCCAGAGCGCGCGTACGTTGGACGCCGATCTCACCGATCTCATCGGCGCCGCCTACAAGGAAGCGAAGCGCGATGACGAGGGGTTCGCCAAGCTCCAGCAGGTCGGCCAGATCGCAGGGAACCGGTCGAGCTTCGACGTGCGCAACTACGGTTTCAAGAGCCTCAGCGACCTCTTCCGTTCGCTCGACAATTTCAAGCTGGAACGGCGCGACGACAACCAGATCTACGTCAAACGGTTGCGCTGAAACGAAAAGAGGCGCGGAGTTCTTCGCTCCGCGCCTCTGTCTCCAAATGGACCGGCGAGGGTATCAAACGCCCTGCTGGTCGGCGTAGACACTCCACAAGCGCGCGATCGGCTGCCGCTGACCTTCCACCTGAGCGAAGTTAGCCTTTGCCTCGGCGGTCTTTCCCTGATTCAGCTGAGCTATTCCCAGGCGGGTCAGGACCATAGACTTGTCAGCCCCGGCCATTCCCAGCGCCTTGGCATAGAATTCTTCGGCCTCGGCCGATTGATCGTAGCTGAGAAAAGCGTCGCCAGCAGCGAGAACGGTCGTAAGCGATGCATCGGCCGCGCGCGCTTCGCTGGCAATCGCCGGGAGGTCGGCACGATCAGCATCGACACGTGCCGCCGCTTCCGCGCGCGAGGTGGTCACGAAGGTATTGTCGCGCTCGAGCACACCGGAATTCCAGCCCCGATCGATCACGGCGACGACTTCGCCGGGAAGCCGCCGCGGATCGGCCGCCTCGATGTATTCGTGATACAACTGCGGTTGCTGGATCGCGTCGAGCCGAAGTGCAAGGCGCAGCAAATCGAGCACTTCAGGTGCCTGATAGTCGCTCATGTTGAGGGCGACGGCGACCACATCGGACCATACCGCCTGGCTCGGATAGTCCTGCGCATACCAGGTGGCATAGCGCATCGCATCGGCCGCCCGATCGTTCTGATAGCCTATCGTGAGACCGCGCTTCAGCCACGATTCTTCGACCGGCAGCCCGGCCGCCTTGCGCTCTTCTATCGCGCCATCGAGAATGGCGAGCCCTTCGGCGTACTGATCGTTCGCGAAATAGGATTCCGCTATCAGCATCCGCGGGTCGGGATCCGTCTCGCCCGCGTCATAGGCAGCCTGCAAATATGTGCGGGCGTCCGCAAAATTTTTGCTGTTATAGGCCAGCTGGCCAGCGACCATATTGTATTGTCCCAGATTTTCGGCTGGAACCCTGCCGCTCTGCAACATCATGGTCACGCCCTGATACTGCAGTTCGGGGTTTTCCGTGGTGCGTCCGATCGAGAAGATCGTATTGCCTGCGACGAAGCGATCGTCCTCGGTCTCAATCGCCGCGACGAGTGAAGGCACGGCAGCGGTGAGCGCAGCGGTGTCGGGGGTCGCCGCATCCTGCAGTTCCTTGACCGGGTTGTATGCCGCGATGAACCCCTTCGAGTAATTCTTGGCCGCCGCCTCGCCGTCCTTTTTCTGCGCGTACGCAGGTGCTTCCAGCGCGGTTGCTGCCAGAGCCATACCGCCCATGAGGGCAATCGCAGTCGCCAAGGCAGACACGCTGCCGCGGTGAGGTTTGAAACGCGCAAAAATCATGTGTGATCTCCCATAAAGGCTGACGACCGGCCACTCTCAAGCAACGAAACCGCTTGCCGATGAATGTGCTTTTGAATTTGGATATGTCCGACTTTCTAGACTACTGTCGCTGAACCGCCATTGAATGCCGTTCCTTGCCGACCTGGCAGGGTTCGGCAAGGCAATCGGCGCGATATGTGGAAAAGAGTGCGCGAAGCCGCCCTCGGGTTCCCCGCCTCGGTGGCTTTTGCGACAAGTCGCTCCTACATTGCGGGCTGGTAAGGGCCCCTGCCCGCTATCGAGAAAAGACCGACGTTTTGAGCGACGACACCGAATTGCTGAACCGCCCCGCGCCCGGCGACGACTACAACCGTATCGACATCGTCGAGGAAATGAAGACGAGCTACCTCGATTACGCAATGAGCGTGATCGTGAGCCGCGCCCTGCCCGACGTGCGCGACGGATTGAAGCCAGTTCATCGCCGTATCCTCTTCGCCAGCCAGGAAGGCGGCTTCGTCGCCGGCAGGCCCTATCGCAAGAGCGCCAAGATCGTCGGCGACGTGATGGGCAATTACCATCCGCACGGCGATTCCGCGATTTACGACGCGCTCGCGAGGATGACCCAGGACTGGTCTCTGCGCGTACCGCTGGTCGATGGCCAGGGCAATTTCGGCAGCATGGATCCCGATCCCCCGGCCTCCATGCGTTACACCGAGGCACGGCTCGCCCGGGTCGCCAATTCCCTGCTCGACGATCTCGACAAGGACACCGTCGACTTCGCCGACAATTACGACGGGTCGCGCCGCGAGCCCACGGTTCTCCCGGCCCGGTTTCCGAACCTGCTCGTCAACGGCGCCGGCGGTATCGCGGTCGGCATGGCGACCAATATCCCGCCGCACAACTTGGGCGAAGTCATCGATGGATGCCTGGCCTACATCGAAAATCCCGCGATCAGTTCGGAAGAACTGTTCGAGATCATTCCGGGGCCCGACTTTCCGACCGCACCGCTGATCCTCGGCAAGTCCGGGGCGCGTGCCGCTTATACCACCGGTCGCGGCTCGATCCTCCAGCGTGCCCGGCACGAGGTCGAGACCGGGCGGAACGACCGCCGCTCGATCGTCCTCACCTCGATTCCCTTCCAGGTCGGCAAGAGCGGCCTAGTCGAAAAGATCGCCGAGGCGGCGAAGGACAAGCGGATCGAGGGCGTGTCCGACATCCGCGACGAGAGTTCGCGCGAAGGCATGCGGGTCGTCGTCGACCTGAAGCGCGACGCGACCCCCGAGGTCGTGCTCAACCAGATCTGGCGGCACACTCCGGCACAGGCGAGCTTCCCGGCGAACATGCTGGCGATCCGCGGCGGCCGGCCCGAAACGCTGACCCTGCGAGACATCGTCCAGGCCTTCATCGGCTTCCGCGAGGAAGTGATCACGCGCCGGACCAAATACGAACTCAACAAGGCGCGTGACCGGGCTCATATCCTGCTCGGTCTCGTGGTCGCCGTTTCCAATCTCGACGAGGTGGTGGCGATGATCCGCGGCGCCTCCAACCCGGCGCAGGCACGCGAGCGGCTGCTGGTCAAGGAATGGCCGATCGGCGACATCGCGCAATACATCGCGCTGGTTGAGGCTATAGAGCCCAATTCGGAACAGGAGGGCGGAACCTATCGCCTCTCCGAACGGCAGGTGAAGGCGATCCTCGAACTGCGGCTTCATCGCCTGACCGCGCTCGGGCGCGACGAGATCGGGGACGAGCTCAAGGAGCTGGCGGCAGCGATCGAGGAATATCTCTCGATCCTCGCCGACCGCGTGAAGCTCTACGGCGTGATGCGCCAGGAACTGGAAGAGATCAAGGCGACCTACGCCACGCCGCGGGTATCGGAAATCGCGCCCGCCTGGGACGGGCTTGAGGACGAGGACCTGATCGAGCGCGAAGAGATGGTCGTAACCGTCACCCACGGTGGATACATCAAGCGCACTCCGCTCGACGCCTTCCGGGCGCAAGCGCGCGGCGGCAAGGGCCGCAGCGGTATGGCGACCAAGGACGAGGATGCGGTCGTCGAAATGTTCGTCACTTCGACGCACAACCCCGTGTTGTTCTTCACGAACACCGGCCGGGTCTATCGTCTCAAGGTCTGGAAGCTGCCCGAGGGCGGCCCCCAGACCAAGGGGCGGCCGATGGTCAATCTCCTCCCGCTCGGCGACGATGAGCGGGTGACGAACGTGCTGCCCCTCCCCGAAGACGAGGACGAGTGGAGCAGGCTCAACATCGTCTTCGCCACCGAGCAGGGAATGGTCCGGCGCAATTCGATGGATGCCTTCACCAACGTCCCCACGGGCGGCAAATATGCGATGGGCTTCGTCGAGGGCAGCGGCGACCGGCTGATCGGCGTGCGCCTGCTGACCGAGGAGCAGGAGATTTTCCTCGCCTCCGATGCTGGCAAGGCGATCCGCTTCTCCGCCACCGACGCGCGCGAGACCAAGAGCCGCACCGGTATCGGCGTTCGCGGCATGAAGCTCAGGAATGGCGAGAAGGTCGTCTCCATGGCGGTGCTCGATGCCGGGGAGCGCGATACGGAGGTGCGCGACACCTATCTGCGGGCGGCGGACTGGAAGAACAACGACGTCGCGCCTGCGCTCGACCCGGAAAAGGTTGCGGAAATGACGGAGGCGGAGGAATTCATCCTGACGCTCACCGCGAATGGCTACGGCAAGATCTCCTCGGCTTACGAATACCGCACCACCGGTCGCGGCGGTCAGGGACTCACCAATATCGGCGAACCTTCCGCGAACCCTTCCCGCAACGGGCCGGTCGTCGCCAGCTTCCCCGTCCGCCACGGGATGCAGCTGATGCTGGTCACCGATCAGGCGAAGCTGATCCGCCTGCCGATCACTTTCCGCCACCTGATCGAGGGGGGCTTCGAGCCGCCGATGAAGGGCTATTCGATCTCCGGCCGGGTCTCGTCGGGCGTGCGGATCTTCAACGTCGCCAAGGGCGAGCAGATCGTCGGCGCAGCACGGATCGACGAAAGCGCGGAGCCTGAGAACGAGGCGGAGGAGAAGGTCGCCGACGAGATCGCCGCGCGCGGCGGACTGACCCGGACCGAGCCCTATACGACCCTCCATTCGGACGATAACGTCGAGGACGAGCCCGACAGCAGCTGATACGGCGTCAGGCGGTTCGAAGTCCGGAACGGGCGTCCGACCGGGTGGTCTGCACTACGCCGGTCACGATCAGCAATTGCCCCGCGTAGTATAGCGGCCAGATCAGCCAACCGGCGATGTCGGGATCGAACCGGCCTGCTTCGCGCGCGAAGATCACCAGATCGGAAACGACGAACAGCACCGCGCCGACTCCGACCCTGTAGCGGGGAAACCGGCTGGTCCACGCCGTCGCCGCCATCGCCGCGAGCACGAGGGCGTAACCCGTGGCCAAATGCCAGTTCTCGCGCGGCCAGGTGATCATGGCCGAGATCGCCGGAACCCCGATCAAGAGCGCGAACCCTGCCGATCGCTGGCTCACCGCAGGGCCGGGACGCCGATTGCGCCAGTAAAGCGTGATCACCACGAGATGCGCCAGCGCGAAGATCCCCGCACCGATCAGGAAGGAAATCTCCAGCACCACGTCGGCCAGCGCGCAGATCGACATGACCAGCGCGATCATCATGCCATCGGTTCCGCGGCCGCGCAGCCAGGCATAGGCGGCGAGCAGGCCGACCCCGAGGCCTTTCCATACCATCTGGAAAACGCCGGGGACCGTTTCGTCGGCCAGAAAGAAGAAGCTCACTGCGGCGATGATGCTGGCGAAAAGCCACGGCCGGTGTTCAACGAGTGCGCGTTTCGGCATGGGGTCTCCCTCCCGGCCCCGCTACGGCTTGATGGGCATGGGTGACAAGCTCTAGATGAGGCCGGCAATGACACATGACATCCACATCATCGGCGGCGGCCTCGCCGGAAGCGAGGCGGCGTGGCAGCTCGCCCGGCGCGGGTTCAAGGTCCGGCTCTCCGAAATGCGCGGGGCCAATATCCCTGAGGGCGGCTCCACGCCCGCGCACCAGACGGACGGGCTAGCGGAACTGGTCTGCTCCAACAGCTTCCGATCCGACGACGACACGAAGAACGCGGTCGGCCTGCTCCATCACGAAATGCGCGCGCTCGACAGCATCGTGATGCGGGCGGGCGAGATTGCCCGTGTGCCCGCGGGGTCGGCGATGGCGGTGGACCGCGACGTGTTCTCCGCCGAGGTGCAGAAGGCGCTCGAGGCCCACCCGAACATCCAAATCGCGCGCGAGCGGATCGATACGCTTCCCGCGTCCGGCCCGGCGATCGTCGCGACCGGGCCGCTGACTGCGGAGGCGTTGGCCGCAAGCATCGTCGCGGCGACGGGGCAGGATCGGCTGGCGTTCTTCGACGCCATCGCCCCCATCGTCCACCGCGACAGCATCGACATGGACATATGCTGGATCCAGTCGCGCTGGAACAAGCGCAATGCCGCCTCCAACGAGGGCGGCGACTACATCAATTGTCCCATGACGAAGGAGCAATATCGCGCCTTCCATCAGGGCCTGCTCGATGGCGAGAAGACCGAATTCCGCGAATGGGAAACCGACACGCCCTATTTCGAGGGCTGCATGCCGATCGAGGTGATGGCGGCGCGCGGCGTCGATACCCTGCGCTTCGGACCGATGAAGCCGGTCGGGCTCGACAATCCGCGCGATACCACGCCGGAATTCCCGCAGGGCCGCTGGCCCCATGCCGTGGTGCAATTGCGCCAGGACAACAAACTCGGAACGCTGTGGAACATGGTCGGCTTTCAGACCAAGCTGAAATACGGCGCGCAGGTCGAGCTGTTCCGGACCATTCCCGGTCTCGAGAATGCCGAATTCGCGCGGCTCGGCGGTTTGCATCGAAACACCTTCCTCAATTCGCCGACCCTGCTCGACCGCCAGCTGCGCCTGCGATCCGCTCCGCATATCCGCTTCGCCGGTCAGGTGACCGGCTGCGAGGGCTATGTCGAGAGCTCTGCGGTCGGACTCATGGCCGGTCTGATGGCAGCTAGCGAGCTGGCCGGGCGCGACTGGTCCGCACCGCCGCCGACCACCGCGATGGGCGCGTTGCTGTCGCACATCACCGGCGATGCAGAAGCGGAGACCTACCAGCCAATGAACGTCAATTTCGGCCTGTTCCCGCCGCTTCACGAAGTCGGGAAGAAGCAGCGCAAGGAAGCCTATACGGAACGCGCCAAGGCCGATCTTGCCGAATGGCTCGACCACGCGGCGCTCGAGCCCGCCTAGCAGCGGCAGGCGGGCTTGGCGCGGCGCGTGGGCGCGGTGGTAGCGAATTCGCTCGGCGTGAGCTCTCGGTCGCCGTCCGCATCCGCACCGTCGAAACGCGTGGCGGTGGCCACCGCCCATTCCTCGAAGCTCAGCAGATTGTTTCCGTCGGCATCGAGCTTGCGGAAGGCATCGGTGCGGGTGGAGAGCATCTCAACCCGGCTGATTTTCCAGTCGCGATTGCGGTCGTATCGGAAGAAGCGGCGCTGCTCGCGAGTCAGTTCGGTCGCCTCGGGCGGCGCGGGCCCCACCATGTCGGACGCGTCGGCGACCGGCAGTTCGGTTTCATCGGGTGCCGTGTCCAGAGCCGCCGGATCGGGCGGCGGAGCGCCCTGCTCGACCTCCGCCCGGCCCTGCCACCAGAACAGCCCGACGCCGACCAGCAGCAGCGCCAGCACGGCTCCGAGAACGATGCGGTTCATGAACAGCCCCCCCCGGCGAAGAGGATAAGCTATCTGCCGAATAAGCCAAGCCGCATGGCGACGAAGGGCATCGTCCGCCCGGCCATCAAGTCGGAATGGCCATGCCGCAGCGCCCGCCGCCCCAATCCCGCCAGAACCGCCAGCGGGCGCATTGCCTTGTCGAGCGGAGCCGGGTCCGAAAGCGCAATCGAACCGTCGCCCTGCGATTGCCGAATTCGGAACGGTTCGCTTGCTCCGATCTGGGCAGCGGTCCAGGCTCCGGTAGCTGCAGCGACATAATCTTCGCTGCTCGAGGATCCGATCCGTTCGGCGATTGCGGCAAACACCGCGGACCGGCCTTGAGCCGCGTGCCGCCATCCGTTCTGCTCCGCCAGCAGGCAGGCTTCCCAACCGTCGACGAGCGCGATCAGCGCAGCCCGCGACCCGCTCCAGCTACTGTCGATCCGCTCGAGCAACGGTTCGCCCCTCCGATCGATCGCACCGTCTCCCGACAATTGATCGCGCCACCACGACAGCCGCAGCTGCCCGAGCATCGGCTCGCTCGTCGCGCCGACGATCCGCGCCAGACGAGCGTCGAGCGCAAACGCGATCTCGAATATCGGTCGATCGCGCGGGCGCGCCGACGCGAGTGCCAGCCGGACGACCTCGGGAAGTTCGATGGGAGACGGTTCGCTCATAAGCGTCGCCCCCCCTTGTTGCGTGGTCGCTCAGTCGACGTAACAGACCTTCTTGGCCGCTGCGACGATTCGCGGCGCGTCGATCAGGGCCAGCTTCTCGAGGTTCTCGGCATAGGGCAGCGGCACGTCCTCGTTGCAGACGCGCAGCACCGGTGCATCGAGGTGGTCGAAACCTTCCTCCATGCAGATCGCGATGATCTCCGATGCGATCGAGCAGGTCGGCCAGCCTTCCTCTGCGATCACCAGGCGGTTGGTCTTGGCAAGGCTGTCGAGCACCGCCTGCTTGTCGAGTGGGCGCAGGGTGCGCAGGTCGATCACCTCGGCCTCGATCCCTTCCCCCGCCAGCGCTTCGGCGGCTTCGAGCGCGAAGCCGACTCCGATCGAATAGCTGACGATGGTCACGTCCGCGCCCTCGCGCACGATCCGCGCCTTGCCGATCGGCAGGACGTGATCGTCGAGATCGGGGACGTCGAAGCTCTTGCCGTAGAGCAGCTCGTTCTCGAGGAAGACCACCGGGTCCTCCGTGCGGATCGCGGCCTTCATGAGCCCTTTGGCATCCGCCGCATCGTAAGGTGCGATGACGATCAGGCCGGGGACGCTCGCATACCACGGGCCGTAGTTCTGGCTATGCTGCGCGCCGACCCGGCTCGCCGCGCCGTTGGGCCCGCGAAATACGACCGGGCAGCGCATCTGGCCGCCGGACATATAATTGGTCTTGGCCGCCGAATTCACGATGTGGTCGATCGCCTGCATCGCGAAGTTGAAGGTCATGAACTCGACGATGGGGCGCAGCCCGCCCATTGCGGCACCGGTGCCGATGCCGGCGAATCCGTATTCGGTGATCGGCGTGTCGATGACCCGCTTGGCCCCGAATTCGTCTAGCAGGCCTTGCGTGACTTTGTAGGCGCCCTGGTATTCGGCGACCTCCTCGCCCATCACGAAGACCCGGTCGTCTGCGCGCATTTCCTCGGCCATCGCGTCGCGCAGCGCTTCGCGGACGGAGGTGCTCGTGTAGCTCGCCCCTTCGGGGACCTCGGGATCGGCCTTGGGTTGCGATTTCTTCGGCGCCGACGTGACGCTGCCGTCGTTATCCTCGCGCCCGACATCCTTGCCCTCGCCTGCAACGGATTCCTTCGGCGCCTCGGCGGACTCTTGCGCAGGAGCCTCGATATCGGAGACGTCTTCGCCCTCGCCCGCCATCATCGCGATGACGGTGCCGACCTTCACCCCTTCGGTCCCTTCCTCGACCAGTATCTTGCCGAGCGTGCCTTCGTCGATGGCTTCGAATTCCATCGTCGCCTTGTCGGTCTCGATCTCGGCGATGATATCGCCGGGCTCGATCGCGTCGCCTTCCTGCTTCAGCCATTTGGCGAGCGTGCCTTCTTCCATGGTGGGCGAAAGTGCGGGCATCTTGAGTTCGATCGCCATGGCTCAGTACTCCTCCACCAGAACGTCGGTGTAGAGTTCGGCCTTATCCGGCTCGGGCGAATTCTCCGCGAAATCGGCGGCTTCGCTCACGGTCTTGCGGATGTCCTTGTCGATCGCCTTGAGGTCGTCTTCCGACTTGCCCGCTTCCATCAGCACCTTCTTGAGACCTTCGATCGGGTCGTGCTTCTCACGCTGTTCCTGCACCTCGTCGCGGGTGCGGTATTTAGCAGGGTCCGACATCGAATGGCCGCGATAGCGATAGGTGTTGCATTCCATCAGCACCGGCCCGTTGCCTTCACGCACGTGTTTGAACGCGACTTCGGCGGCGGCGCGCACTTCCAGCACGTCCATTCCGTTCACTTCCATCCCGGGAATGCGGAAGGCGGTACCGCGTCGATAGAAGCGCGTTTCCGCGCTGGAGCGCTTGGTCGCGGTACCCATGGCATATTGATTGTCCTCGACCACAAACACGATCGGGAGATTCCACAGCGCGGCCATGTTGAAGGTCTCGTAGACCTGACCTTGGTTGGCCGCTCCGTCGCCGAAATAGGCGAGGCAGATGCCGCCGTCCCCGCGGTATTTGTGCGCCAGCGCCAGCCCCCCTCCGAGCGGGACCTGCGCGCCGACGATGCCGTGGCCGCCGTAGAATTTGTGCTCGGTGCTGAACATGTGCATCGAGCCGCCCTTGCCCTTGGAAATGCCGGCTTCGCGCCCGGTCAGCTCCGCCATGATGACCTTGGGATCGAGCCCATAGGCGAGCATGTGGCCATGGTCGCGATAGCCGGTGATGACGCTGTCGCGATCGTTGTCGAGCGCCGACTGCAGCCCGATCGCCACCGCTTCCTGGCCAATGTAGAGATGGCAGAAGCCGCCGATCAGGCCCAGCCCGTAAAGCTGGCCCGCTTTCTCCTCGAACCGGCGGATCAGCAGCATCTGCTCGTAGAAGCGCAGCATCTCCTCTTCCGAAGCGTCGTAGCGCTTCGCTTTCTCGAAGGCTGCCTGAAGCGAATGGAGGCTGAAATCCTCATCCGTCGCCGCTGTCGGGGCGGCATCCTTCGATTTGCGGCTGGGAGCTTTTGCCAAGGCTGGGAAATCCTTCGAGGTCGGGGAGGAAAGTGCCCCCGCCTATAGGCACAAGCCGGCAGGTCGCGCAACGCCGTGCGATCAGGGGTGCCGGCCGATTACGCTAGGGAACGGGCGTAGGGTCGGCGCTAGAGACCCGCGCTTAATCCTCGAGCTGGATCACCACCTCGTCGGGATGGACGACGTTCATCTGGCTGCGCAGGAGTTCACCCACCATGTCGGGATCGGCATGGTCGGGATGAAGCAGTTCTACCCGGTTCTTGAGCGCGTCGCGCTGTTCGGAGAGAACCGCGAGCTGCGCCTGCCGCTGTTCGCGCAGGCGCAGGTTCTCGCTCCACGCGAGCAGACCCGAAGGACCGGCAACCGCCAGACCGCCCATCAGCAGAAGTCCGACGAGCGCATAGGCTTCCGTACGGCCGCCGCCGAGTCCCGGCACGATGTCGCGCAACTTGGTCATAAGACGACAGAATCACAGTTACCGGCGCGGCGCAAGCGCTTTCGGCGATCATGGAACACCGCCGGTTTCCCATCGTTCGACTTGACAAGAGAGCATCGTGGCAATATAGTTTCCGATGATACTATTTCAGCCTGCGGAGAGACCCATGACAGACCTGTTCGACAATCCAATCGGCCTCGACGGCTTCGAGTTCGTCGAGTTCTGTGCACCCGAGAAAGGCGTGCTCGAACCGGTGTTCCAAAGCATGGGCTTCCAGCATGTGGCCAGCCATCGCTCCAAGGACGTTCAGCTGTGGCGACAGGGTCAGATCAACCTGATCGCCAATTACGAGCCGCGTAGCGCGGCCTGGTTCTTCGCGCGCGAGCATGGTGCCTCGGCCTGCGGCATGGGGTTCCGTGTCCGCGATGCCAAGAAGGCCTATGCCGAACTGCTCGAGCGCGGCGCCGAGCCGGTCCAGGTCGACACCGGACCAATGGAACTGCGCATTCCCGCGATCCGGGGGATCGGCGGCGCGATCGTCTATCTCATCGACCGCTACGAGGGCGAGGATGGTCATGGGCTGTCGATCTACGACATCGATTTCGAATATCTCGACGGTGTCGACAAGCATCCCGAAGGTGCTGGCTTCAAGGTCATCGATCACCTGACCCACAACGTCTACAACGGCCGCATGGCCTACTGGGCCGACTACTACGAAAGCCTGTTCAACTTCCGCGAAATCCGTTTCTTCGACATCAAGGGCGAATACACCGGTCTCACCTCCAAGGCGCTCACCGCGCCCGACGGGAAGATCCGCATTCCGCTCAACGAGGAAGGCGACGGCGGCAAGGGCCAGATCGAGGAGTTCCTGAAGGAGTTCAACGGCGAGGGCATCCAGCACATCGCCCTCATTTGCGACGACCTCGTCAAGGCCTGGGACCGCCTCAAGGAATTCGGCGTGCCCTTCATGACCGCGCCGCCCGAGACCTATTACGAGATGCTGCCCGAGCGCCTGCCCGATCACGGCGAGCCGGTCGATCAGCTCAAGGCGCGCGGTATCCTGCTCGACGGCACCACCGAGGGCGGCCAGCCCCGACTGCTCCTCCAAATCTTTGCCGAGGCGCAGGTCGGCCCGGTGTTCTTCGAATTCATTCAGCGCAAGGGCGACGAAGGCTTCGGCGAAGGCAATTTCAAGGCCCTGTTCGAGAGCATGGAACGCGACCAGATCAAGCGCGGAACGCTGAGCGTCGAGGATGCGAAGAGCGTCGAAGTGGAGCCTGCGGAATGACCGGAAGTACGCACCCCATCAAGCTCGGCGGCGTCCACCACGCCGCCTATCGTTGCAAGGACGCGAAGGAAACGGTCGAGTGGTACCGCGACGTCCTCGGCATGGAATACACCACCGCATTTGCCGAGGATCACGTCCCCTCGACCGGCGATTACGACCCCTACATGCATGTCTTCCTCGACGCGGGGAACGGCAATATCCTGGCCTTCTTCGAACTCCCCAACCAGAAGGACATGGGGCGGGACGAGAACACGCCGCAATGGGTCCAGCACCTCGCCTTCAAGGTCGGCAGCGAGGAGGAGCTCCTCGCCGCCAAAGAGCATGTCGAGGGAATGGGGATCGATGTCCTCGGCCCGACCCATCACGGCATCTTCAAGTCGATCTATTTCTTCGATCCGAACGGCCACCGTGTCGAACTCGCCGCGGACATCGGGACCGACGAGCAATATGCCGAACTGAAGCGCGTCGCACCGATGATGCTCGACGAGTGGAGCGAAACCAAGAAGGCCCCGCGCCACGCCGACTGGCTTCACGAGCTCGCGCGAAAGGAACGCGCGGAAGCCTGAATTCCGGCGGAACACCGCCCTTTCTGCCGCGTTGGAGGCGAAAGGGAGTTCCTGAAACGTGAATTACATCGGTACGCTGCGCGACCAGCTGCGCGACATGGGCGAAGGCTTTGTCCAGGCCCTGCCCTCGCTCGCGATCGCGTTGCTAATTGTCTTCGTTACCTGGATCGTCGCGCGCTTCGCGGTCCGCATTTCCGACATGATCGTCGGCCGCACGGAAATCCGGGCCAGCCTCAAGAACCTGATCGACACGGTCGTCAAGCTGGGGATCTGGATCGTCGGCCTGTTCATCGCGGCGGTTGTGGTCATGCCCGACCTTACTCCGGCCAGCCTGCTCGCCGGGCTCGGCATCGGCGCGGTGGCCATCGGCTTCGCATTTCAGGACATATTCGAGAACTTCCTCGCCGGCGTCCTGATCATGGTGCGCGAGAAGATGCGTATTGGCGACGTGATCGAATGCGAGGGGATCACCGGCAAGGTCGAACACATCACCTTGCGCGAAACCCATGTCCGCAAGCTTTCGGGCGAACTGACGGTCGTTCCCAATTCGATCCTGTTCAAGAACCCGGTGGAAATCTTTACCGATCACGATCAGCGGCGGCACGAGATCGTCTGCGGCGTATCCTACGATACCGATCTGGACCACGCGGCCGAAGTCATTCGCAGCGCGGTCGAGGGCGTGGACACCGTTCTTGCCAGCAAGGGGATCGATGTCTTCGCGCAGGAATTCAATTCGAGCTCGGTCGATTTCCTTATCCGCTGGTGGGCAGGATCGACCCCGCGCGACGGCTGGGAAAGCAAGGACAGGGTCGTGCGCGCCGTCAAGGCAGGGCTGGACGAGGCCGGAATCGAAATCCCGTTCCCCTACGTCACGCACACCTTCAAGGAGAAAGTACCATTGGGCGATACAGCAGGCGACACCGTCAACTAGGATCGGTGCAAGGTGCGGCGGTCATGGATCCGATCGACCGGCGGTTCGCGTCGCCCGGATTGCGATGCTGTTGGGTGCGCGACCGTTTCAAGAATTGGACACTGGACGAGGATTGACTTAGATTTCGGCCCGAAGGGGTAGAACATGAGGCTCGTGGTTCTCGCTTCTGCTGTGATTGGGGTCGTTGCCATTCTGCTCGGCGGTTTGTGGTTTCTACAGGGAACGGGTCTCGTGGTCATCGAACCCGTCGCTTGTCTGGGCGAGTGCACGCCGGTCACCGGCCCCGCGCCATTGTGGGCGATTTCAGGCGCCATACTTTTCCTTCTCGGGTGCGTCGCCCTCAAGTTCGCCTGGGGACGACGAAGGGTCGCCAGTGCAGAAAAAGCATCAGGCGAAGACTGAGATTGATGCACGAGGACTGGTGCGCCCGACAGGATTCGAACCTGTGGCCCCCAGATTAGGAATCTGGTGCTCTATCCTGCTGAGCTACGGGCGCCCGCGCGCGTATTAGCAAAGCGCGGCGGCCTGTCCATCAGTTGATCTCGTCGGGCGGGGCGATCGGCACCAGCAGCGGCGCGACCGCGATGCCCTCTTCGAACAATCTCTCGGCTTCCTCGCGGGTGGCGCGGCCGTGGATCGGTGCCTCGTCTTTCTCGCCGTAATGCATGGACCGGGCTTCTTCGGCGAACTTGCCACCGACCCAACGACTGGTCTCGAGCGCCTTCGTCTGAGCCTTGACCAGCGCATCGAAGGCTTTCCTTACTTCGGCCGGCAGAGGCGCGTTCGCGAGTGTCGGCCCAGCCTCGCTGCGCTTTTCGGGAATCGCGGCATTGCCCTTGGCCGGCACGGCGGGAGCCATCGGCGCCTTGTCGACTGCCTCGCTGCCGCACGTAGGACAGCACAACAGACCATTGGCGCGCTGATCGGCAAAATCTCCGGACGAGCGGAACCAGCCCTCGAAGCGGTGCGCGTTGTCGCAGGAAAGGTCGAAGACGATCATCGGCGGATCAGTTGGCGATTTCCCGCCGATTGGCAAGGCTCGGCACCTGACGACGTACCTCGTCGATCCGGGCGAGGTCGACGTCCGCAAAGCCCAGACCAGCCTTCTCTCCCCCCATGTCGAGCAGGACCTCGCCCCAGGGATCGACCACCAGGCTGTGGCCATAAGTCAGGCGTCCGTCCTCGTGCGAACCAACCTGGGCGGGTGCAACGACGAAGGCGCTCGCCTCGATCGCCCGGGCTCTGACCAGCGTGTGCCAATGTGCCGCCCCGGTCGGACAGGTGAAGGCGGCAGGGATGGCGATCAGATCGCATCGGCGCCGTCCGAGGGCCTCGAACAGGGCGGGAAAGCGAATGTCGTAACAGGTCGTCAGCCCTAGTCGCCGAACCGGTGTGTCCTCGATCGTGACCACCTCCTCGCCCGGACGATAGGCGTTCGATTCCCGCCAGCTTTCGCCATCGGCCAGCGTCACGTCGAACATGTGGATCTTGTCGTAGGACACCGGATGCGTGCACGCAGGGTCGAAGACCCACTGGCGGTTGGCGAACTTGCCATCGTCGAGCCGGACCGGCGCGCCGACCGTCAGCCACATATCCTGTTCTCGGGCGGCGTTCGCGAACCGGGCCAGAAAGGGAGATTCCTTTTCACCGAGTATGTTCGGGGCTGCGCGCTGGCGGTCGCGGTCGAGCAGCAGACTCATCTCGGGCGTCAATAGCATCTTTGCCCCGCCCTCGCGCGCGTCTGCCAGCGCGCGCAGGATCGTTTCCGCGTTGGCCTCCGGATCGATTCCGGAAGTCATCTGGAGCACGGCGATACGCGGCATTCTACGCTTTCAGCATCGCGTCGAGCTTGCCCTCGCGTTCCAGCGTGGCCAGCTCGTCCGAACCGCCCACATGGCTGCCACCGATGAATATTTGCGGGACCGTCCGTGCATTGGGTGCGCGCTCCTGCATTTCGTCGCGCTTGGGCCCACCCATGGTAATGTCGTGCTCTGTGTAATCGACGCCTTTGCTGTCCAGCAGCCGCTTGGCGCGATAGCAATATCCGCAGCCGAACTTGGTGTAGATGGTGATTTCCGGTTGGCTCATGTCATCGCTTCCTTGCGTACGCGGAACATCTTGAACAGACTTTTCGCGATCCTATTTTTCAATCGTCCGGCACTGCCTTCGTGGAGTGACGGAATGAACTGGAGACGCCGGCTGGTCCGGGTTTCCGCTTGTATATCAAATTGCTCAAAAGAGGATTTGTTTCGATGAACCGTCTTGATTTCACTCCCTATCGCCGCACCACCGTCGGTTTCGACCGGCTGTTCGACCTGCTCGAGAACCAGGTCCGCAACGGCGGCGACAACTATCCCCCCTTCAACATCGAGCGCCGCGACGAGGATGCCTATCGCATCACGCTCGCCGTGGCCGGGTTCCGCCCCGGCGATCTCGACATCACCGCGCAGCAGAACCTGCTGGTGATCCAGGGTCGCAAGCGCGAGGAGGATGCCTCGGGCGACATGCTCCACGTGGGCATCGCCAATCGCGGATTCGAGCGCCGCTTCGAACTCGCCGACTACGTGCGGGTCGAAAATGCCGATCTTGCGGACGGCTTGCTGGTCATCGATCTGGTGCGCGAAGTGCCCGATGCCATGCGGCCCAAGAAGATCGCGATCGGCGGGCAGAAGCTCGAGATCGTCCAGTCGGACGATGCGCGCGGTTCGGACGACGATAGCGCCAGCGAAGCCGCCTGACTGTAAATGGTCCGGCTGATCGGACCCTGATTGTAGAGGGCGGGACGAAAGTCCCGCCCTCCGCGACGTAAACGCCGCCGAGCCCCGATATCGGCTGTCCGGGTCGCAGAAGACAGCCAGCGTCGAGGCAAGCCCCACCGTTTGCTTCGACTTCCCGACGGCGAAACAGGCACCCTCTGCTTCGGGTGCTGAGTCGGGAATTGCTCGACACTGTCGCACCAACTTAGCAAAAGATAAAGTGAATTGCTGATCGAAACCCGATTTGTCGCGAATCGGGCTGGCGTCGGGCCGGGCTTTGGGCGCTAGACCAGTCGCGCCTGTTCGAGCGCGGCGCCGACGAAGCCCGCGAACAGCGGATGCGGATCGAACGGCTTCGATTTGAGCTCGGGATGAAACTGGACCCCGACGAACCAGGGATGATCGGGTCGTTCCACGATTTCCGGCAAAAGCCCGTCCGGCGACATGCCCGAGAAGACTAGCCCGCCCGCTTCCAGCGGCGCGATGTATTTGCTGTTGACCTCGTAGCGATGGCGATGGCGTTCCGAGATCCTTTCGGCGCCGCCATAGATGCGCGAGACGTGGCTGTTCCCCGAAAGCGCGGCCTCGTAGGCACCGAGCCGCATGGTCCCGCCGAGATCGCCGCCGGCCTCGCGCTGCTGCAACCCTTCCTCGCTCATCCATTCGGTGATGATGCCGACCACCGGCTCGCTGGTTTCGCCGAATTCGGTCGATGAAGCGCCCGCAACTCCTGCGGAGCGCGCACCCTCGATGCATGCCATCTGCATGCCGAGGCAGATCCCGAGAAAAGGCACCTTGCGCTCGCGGGCGAACCGGACCGCGGCGATCTTGCCCTCGCTGCCTCGCTCGCCGAACCCGCCGGGCACGAGGATGCCGTGCATCGGCTCGAGCTGTGCGGCAATGTCGGCATCGTCCTGCTCGAAGAGCTCGGCATCGAGCCAGCGCAGATTGACCTTGACCCTGTGCGACAGCCCGCCGTGGACCAGCGCCTCGTTCAAGGATTTGTAGGCATCCTGCAGCCCGACGTATTTGCCCACCACCCCGATGGTGACCTCGCCTTCCGGATTGGCGTAGCGATCGACCACGTCGTGCCAGCGTGAAAGGTCGGGATCGGGCGCGTCGGCGATGCCGAAGGCCCGCAGCACTTCGGCATCGAGCCCCTCGCCGTGATACTGCAGCGGCACCGCATAGATCGAGGGCGCATCGAGCGCAGGGATTACCGCTTCCTTGCGGACGTTGCAGAAATTGGCGATCTTCTGCCGCTCGCTGTCGGGAATCGGATGTTCGGCGCGGCACAGCAGCAGGTCGGGCTTGATCCCGAGACTGGCGAGCTCGCGGACCGAGTGCTGGGTGGGCTTGGTCTTCAGCTCTCCCGCGGCCTTGATGTAGGGCACAAGGGTGACATGGACCGAAAGGGTCTGAAGCGGCTCCAGCTCGTTCCTGAGCTGGCGGATCGCCTCCATGAAGGGCAGGCCCTCGATGTCGCCAACGGTCCCGCCGATCTCGCACAGGATGAAATCGTGATCGCCTTGATCGGCGAGAGCGAACTCCTTGATCGCATCGGTGACGTGCGGGATCACCTGGACGGTGGCGCCGAGATAATCGCCGCGCCGCTCGCGGGCGATGATCTGCTGGTAAATCCGGCCGGAGGTGACGTTGTCGCTCTGGCGCGCGGAGACGCCGGTGAAGCGCTCGTAATGGCCGAGGTCGAGATCGGTCTCCGCACCGTCGTCAGTGACGTAGACCTCGCCGTGCTGATAGGGGCTCATCGTCCCCGGATCGACGTTGAGATAGGGGTCGAACTTGCGGATGCGGACCTTGTAGCCGCGCGCTTGGAGCAGCGCCGCGAGCGATGCTGCCATGAGACCCTTGCCGAGCGAGGAGACCACGCCGCCGGTGATAAAAATATACCGCGCCATGGGAGTCGGCCCTTAGGGATGGGTTGGGATTCGGTGCAAGCGCAAAGCGCCACCCCTGCGCCCAAACGAGGCGCAATCCACAGTTCGAAGGTGCGGGTTACTCGGCCAGCGGGTCGTCGTTGGCCGGCGCCTGGGCAGGCACCTCGGCGGGCGCGGCTGCGGGAGCCGTGGTCGGACCGCCCAGCGCACCGCCCAGCGGATCGCTCTCGACCGGGCTGACCGTGCGGTCGAGGGTCGATTCGATCGACGCCGAACCGGTCTCCGCCGCCATCGCGGCCAGCGCGATCGACAGGACCACGAAAAGGATCGCCAGCCAGCGGGTGGACCGCGTCAGGAAATCCGCCGCGCCGCGCGCGCTGAGCATGCCCGTGGGGCTTCCGCCGATGCCCAGCCCGCCGCCTTCCGAACGCTGCATCAGGATCACGCCGACGAGGGCGGCGGCGACGAGCGCCTGGACTACGGTGAGGAAGAGAAACATTCGGTCGGTTCCGTATCGATAGGGTCAGACGCGCATCTAGGGTCCGCGGCGCGCCGCCGCAAGTTCACTCGCTCTGCGCTTCGGAGGCGGCGTTGACGATGCCGAGGAAGCTTTCGGCGGAAAGGCTGGCGCCTCCCACCAGCGCCCCGTCGACATTTGCCAGTGCGAGGATTTCGGAGGCGTTGTCCGGCTTTACCGAACCGCCGTAGAGAATACGGATGGCCTGCGCCGCGTCCTCGCCATAGGATTCCACCAGCAGGTCGCGGATTGCTGCGTGCATTCTGCGAATGTCTTCGAGTTCGGCAGTACGACCGGTGCCGATCGCCCAGATCGGTTCGTAGGCCACGGTCACGCGCTCGGCGGCATCTTCGATCTTCGGCAAAGCTGCCCTGAGCTGGCCGAGAACGAATTCTTCCGCGGCTCCCTGCTCGCGCGTCTCGAGGCTTTCCCCGCAGCACAGGATGATACGCAGACCGGCGCCGAGCGCGGCGGCGGTCTTTCGCGCCACCAGCTCGTCGCTTTCGCGGTGATCGGCGCGGCGTTCGCTATGTCCCAGGATTACGAACTTGGCTCCGGAATCGGCGACCATCGTCGCCGAGATATCGCCCGTGTGCGCGCCGCCTTCCTCGGCATGGCAATCCTGCGCGCCGACGCCGATCTGTTCCGCCTCCCGGTGGAAGGCGTGAATGAGCGTGAAGGGCGGCGCCACCGCCACCTCCACCTTCATGTAGCGCTGCGCCGCGCGGTCGATCGCGCGGGCTTCGGAAAGCATCGCGCGGGTGCCGTTCATCTTCCAGTTGCCGACGATGTAGGGCCGTTCGGCCATATCTGCGTGTCCTGCCTGTTTGGTGATTTCTCGGCCGGATATAGGGTTGGCCGGGCGGCGTGCGCTAGCCGAGGTTAACGCCAAGGTCAAAACCTTCGCGACCTGTTGCGGCAATGCCGCGAGGGCGATAAGGCGCGGGCCTTCTTTCGACGTCTTCGCGGGGCGGATTGTCCCTCCCCGCCAGTAGCGGACCAGTCCTCCACCATGCTCACCTTTTTCCGCAATTTCTTCAAATCCAAGATCGGTCTCGGGCTCACGCTCGGTTTCCTCGCGCTGATCGCTTTCGCCTTCGCGAGTTCCGATGTTGCCAACACCGGCACCTTCGGCGGCGTCGCTGGCGGAGAGCGTGTGGCGGTGGTCGGGGACGTCAAGATCGGCACTGCCGAATTCAGCCAGACGGCCAGCACGGCGCTCGATCGTGTTCGCCAGCAAGACCCGACGATCTCGATGCAGGCCTTCGTCGAGCAGGGCGGTCTGGAGGAAGTGCTCGACCAGCTCATCGACCGCTACGCCATCGATTCCTTCGGGCGCGAACTGGGCCTGAGAGCCGGCGACAACCTCGTGAACAGCGAAATCCAGCAGATCGGCGCCTTCCGCGGGCCCGACGGCAATTTCAGCCAGGATGCCTACAATCAGGCGCTCGCCCAGCAGGGTCTCAGCGATTCCATGGTTCGCGACGATATCAGGACGGGCTTGATCGCCCGGCAATTGCTGACGCCGGCAACCTTCGGGGCCGCCATGCCGGCCTCGATCGCGCGCCGCTATGCGCAGCTGTTCAAGGAACGCCGCACCGGCGGCATCGCCGTGCTTCCCGCCGCGCTATACGCGCCGACCGGCGATCCCAGCGATGCGGTGCTGGCCGAATTCTATCGGGACAACCGCAGTCGCTTCATCCGTCCCGAACGGCGTGTGATCCGCTACGCAAGCTTCGACAGCGCGGCGGTGGCCGATTCGATCGAACCGACCGATGCCGAAATCCGCCAGCGCTATCAGCAGGACGCCGCGGAATACGCCGCCAGCGAAACCCGCAGCTTCTCCCAGCTCATCGTTCCGACCGAGGCCGCGGCTCGGTCGATCCGCCAGCGGGTCAACGCCGGTGCCTCGCTCGATTCGGTTGCACGAGAGGCCGGCTTTTCGGTCGTGGACGTCGAAGATGCGACCCGCGCCTCCATCCGCGGGGACAGTTCCGAGGCGGTCGCCGCGGCCTATTTCGCCACGCCGCGCGGAACCGTCTCGCAGCCCGCACAAAGTCCGCTCGGCTGGCACATCGCTCAGGTGACCGATGTGGAGACCTCCGCAGCGCGGTCGCTGGCCCAGGCCCGCGCCGACATCGCCGAGACCATCCGCGAGGAAAAGCGGCTTCGCGCCCTGGCCGACCTCGCTGCGCAGATCGAGGAAGAGATCGACGGCGGTGCGACCCTGGCCGAAGTCGCGCGGCAGTTCGGGCTCGAACTGCAGACGACCCGCCCACTGACTGCCGACGGACGTTTCTACGGCGGGTCCAACGAACCGGTGCCTCCGGCGCTCGCTCCGACCATTGCAACGGCTTTCCAGATGGAGGAAAGCGAGCCGCAGGTCGGCGAAGTCGAGCGCGGCGAAACCTATGTCGCGTTCGAGGTATCCGACATCACCCCGTCCGCCGCGGCACCGCTGGCCGAGATACGCGAGGATGTCGTCGCCGCGTGGAAGCTGGCCCAGGGCTCGCAGGCTGCGCGCGAGGCTGCGGCTCGAGTGATTGGCAGGCTGCGCGACGATGGTACCCTTGCCGCGGCGCTTCGCGCCGAGGAGAAGAACCTGCCTCCCGTGCAGAACGTTTCCATGACGCGCGAAGACCTGGCCAGCCAGGGCGAACGCCGTGTGCCCCCGCCGCTGGCACTGATGTTCAGCATGGCACAGGGAACGGCCAAGCGGCTCGAGATCGCCGGCAACCAGGGCTGGTACGTGGTCGATTTGAACTCCATCGAACTTGGCGAGATCGCCGCCGACGATCCGCTCGTCGTGCAGGCCCGGCAGCAGCTCGGAGCGCAGGTCGCCGACGAGTACCAGCGGCAGATGGTCGCCGCGATGCGCGAGGAAGTCGGGGTCGAGCGCAATCCCGACGCCATCGAGGCAGTGCGCAGTCAGCTGACCGGCAATTTGCCGGCCGGGCTATAGGCGGCGGCGATCGGGAGGTCGCTCTGAGCGGATTGTCAGGAGCAATGGCGGCGCGCGAAGCGTTGGCCGCCGGCAGGCCGGCGCTGGTGTGGCGTCGCTTGGTTGCCGACACCGAAACCCCCGTGTCCGCCGCGCTCAAGCTGATCGAGCCGGGCCGCGGCGACTTCCTTCTCGAATCGGTAGAGGGCGGCGAGGTGCGTGGCCGGTACTCGCTCCTCGGCATCGATCCCGACCTTCTGTTTCGCGCGGAAGGCACGCGAGCCCAGATCAACCGGTCCTGGGCTGTCGATCGCAGCGCTTTCCTGCCGTGCGAGCAGGAAACGCTGGCGGCAATGCGTTCCCTGCTCGCCGAGTGTCGCATCGATGTGCCCGCCGAATTGCCCCCCGCCCTCGCCTGCGTCGTCGGCTATTTCGGTTACGAGACGATCGGGCTGGTCGAGGATGTTCCGGGCGCCGGACCTTCGGAGCTCGACCTGCCCGACATGCTGCTGGCGCGTCCGCGGGTCCTGCTGGTGTTCGACCGGCTGGGCGAGGAGCTTTTCTGCATCGCGCCGGTCTGGCCCGGGGGCGACGGGGCGCGGATCGTCGCCGAAGCGGAAGAGCGGATCGATGACGCCCTGCGCCGGCTCGCCGCTCCCTTGCTACTGCCGCCGGAGGGGAACGCCCCGCGTTCCGAGCCGGCTCTTCAGCCGCAACTCCCTGCCGAAGATTACCGCGCCCGGGTCGAGCGGGCGAAGGAATACATCGCCGCCGGGGATATCTTCCAGGTGGTGCTGGCGCAGCGCTTCGCCTGCGACTTTCCGCTTCCCCCGATCGCGCTCTACCGCGCGCTGCGGCGCGTCAATCCCTCGCCCTTCCTCTATTTCCTCGACCTTCCCGGCTTCGCCATCGTCGGTTCGAGCCCGGAAATCCTGGTGCGCGTGCGGAACGGCGAAGTGACCGTGCGGCCTATCGCCGGGACCCGCCCCCGCGGTGCGACCCCGGCCGAGGATCGGGAGGCCGAAGCCTCGCTTCTCGCGGACCCGAAGGAACGCGCCGAACATCTGATGCTGCTCGATCTGGGACGCAACGACGTCGGCCGGGTCGCGGCGCGCGGCAGCGTCGAGGTTACCGACAGCTTCGCCGTGGAGCGCTATAGTCACGTCATGCATATCGTCAGCAATGTCGTCGGCCGCCTGCGGCCCGATGCCGACGCGCTCGAGGCACTGTTCGCCGGCTTTCCCGCCGGCACGGTCAGCGGGGCGCCGAAAATCCGTGCCTGCCAGATCATCGCGGAACTGGAAAGCGAGGCCCGCGGTCCCTATGCCGGGGGCGTGGGATATTTCGCGCCAGACGGATCGATCGACAGCTGCATCGTGCTGCGCACGGCAGTGGTGAAGGACGGTATCATGCACGTGCAGGCCGGTGCCGGCATCGTCGCCGACAGCGACCCGGACTACGAATTGCGCGAGTGCCATGCGAAGGCCGGCGCGCTGGGTGCCGCGGCCGCCGAGGCAATCCGCGTCGCCGCCGAATCGGGGTTCGGGCAGTGAAGCGGCTCGCCCTCTGCATCGTGGCGCTGCTGGCCACGGCTTGCGATCAGCAGCCCGCCGGCGAACCCGTCACGAGGACGCGAATCGACGGACAGCAGGGCGCGCCCTCCGCTTCGCCGAGCCCGGCGGAGACGCTGACGAGCCAGGTCGAGAGCGCCTGCCGTTCCGTGATCTTCGAAAACACGCCGCTCACCCATTGCCTCGCGGTCCCTGCCCGCCATCGCATCGAGACCGCGCTGGCCGGCGAGGACGGTGCCAATTACCGCGGGTTGCAGGCCCTTTCGGCGGCGCTCGATCCCGAAACCGTCGCCTTCGCGATGAATGCCGGCATGTTCGACGACGAAGGCGACCCGGTCGGCTATTTCGTCGAAGGCGGCGAACGCCTGAAGGAACTCAACACCGCCGATGGCGAGGGCAATTTCCATATGAAGCCCAACGGGGTTTTCTACGGAAGCGACGGAAGCTGGGCGGTCCGCAGCACCGAGGATTTCCTCGCCAATGTCACCGAGCGCCCGGCGTTCGGAACCCAGTCCGGCCCGATGCTGGTGATCGACGGCAAGATCCATCCGGAAATCACCGCCGACGGGCCTTCGCGCCTGGTCCGCAACGCGGTCGGCGTCGACGGCCAGGGGCGGGCGCATTTCGTCATTTCCAACGCACCGGTCTCATTCGGCAAGCTGGCGCGGTTCTATCGTGATGAGCTCGAGACCCCCAACGCCCTGTTTCTCGACGGGAGTGTCTCGGCGCTGTGGAACCCGGCGACCGGCCGGCTCGACGGCGGGGCGCCGCTCGGCCCCTTGATCGTCGTGACGAAACGCGCCACCGCGCCCCAATGACCACTTACGAACGCACGCTCTACCCCGAGATCAAACCCTACGAATCGGGCATGTTCGATGTCGGCGAGGGCCATTCGCTCTATTACGAGCGGGTCGGCACCCCCGGCGCCAAGCCCGCGGTCTTCCTCCACGGCGGCCCGGGCGGCGGTATGGCGCCCGCCCATCGCCGCCAGTGGGATCCCGAACGCTACGACGTGCTGCTGTTCGACCAGCGCGGCTGCGGCAAGTCGCTGCCCTTCGCCGAGATCGAGAACAACGACACCTGGCGCATCGTCGAGGACATGGAGCGCCTGCGCGCCATGTGCGGCCACGAGGCCTGGCAGGTCTTCGGCGGCAGCTGGGGCGCGACGCTGGCGCTCGCCTATGCCGAAAAATATCCCGAGCGAACCACAGAACTGATCCTGCGCGGCGTGTTCCTGGCAAGACAGAAGGAAAAAGACTGGCTCTATTCCTACGGTGCCAGCGAGATCATGGCCGAACAGTGGGACGAATTCGCCGGGCTGATCCCGGAAGCCGAACGCGGCAATCTCGTCGCCGCCTATCACGCGCGGCTGACCAGCGAGGACGAGGAGACCCGCCTTTCCGCGGCCAGGCAATGGTCGCTGTGGGAAGGCAACGTCGCCACCCTCCTGCCTAACGAGGAGCTGCTCGGCAGCTTCGCCGATCCGGCCAAGGCCGTGCCGTTCGCCCGCATCTGCGCGCGGTTCTTCCTCGAGGATTTCTTCCTGGAAGAAGCGCAGCTGCTGACGAATGCCGACAAGCTCAAGGGCATTCCCGGCATCATCGTCCAGGGACGCCACGACATCTGCACCCCGCCCACCTCCGCCTGGGCGCTGAAGAAGGCCTGGCCCGAGGTCGATCTCAGGATCGTCCACGACGCCGGCCACTCGGCGGGCGAACCGGGGATCATCGACGGGCTGGTGCGCGCGACCGACGAATTCGCCGACCGGACCGGCTGACCCGCACGCCATGGCCGACATCCTCGTCGTCGACAATTACGACAGCTTCACCTTCAACCTCGTCCATTACCTGATGGAGCTGGGGGCCGAGGTGCGGGTCGAACGCAACGACGCGCTGAGCGCCGTGGAGGCGGTGGGCAGCGGCGCGCGCGGCGTGCTGATCTCGCCCGGGCCCTGCACGCCGGACGAGGCGGGCATCAGCCTCGATCTGGTCGCCGCTTGTTCCGATAAGGCCCTCCCCCTGCTCGGCGTCTGTCTCGGCCACCAGGCAGTCGGGCAGCATTTCGGCGGACGGGTGGTGCGCGGCGGGTTGATGCACGGCAAGACCAGCGCGGTCGAGCACGACGGCAGCGGCGTCTTCGCCGGCCTGCCCTCGCCCTTCACCGCCACCAGATACCATTCGCTGGTGGTCGAGGGTGTGCCGGATGTGCTCGCGGTGAATGCCACCAGCGCGACCCCCGGTCTCGATGGCACATGCGTCATGGGGTTCCGCCACCGCGATCTGCCGATCCACGGCGTGCAGTTCCACCCGGAGAGCATCGCCACCGAGCACGGCCATGCCCTCCTCGCCAACTTCCTGGCGATCTGCGGCGTGGATGCGAGGGCGGCGGCATGAAGGACCTTCCCGACGCCACCCGCCACCTCGGCGAGGCCGAGGCCGAGGAAGTCTTCGGCTGGATCCTCGACGGGGAACCGAGCGAGGAGGCGATCGGCGCGTTTCTCGTGAGCATGTCGCAGCGCAGCGAAACCGCCGAGGAAATCGCCGGTGCCGCACGCGCCCTGCGCGCCCGGATGATTCCGATCGCGGCGCCGCCGGGCGCGGTCGATTGCTGCGGCACGGGCGGCGACGGGCACCATACGCTCAACGTCTCGACCGCGGTCAGCCTGGTCGTCGCGGCCTGCGGCGTGCCGGTGGCCAAGCACGGCAATCGCGCGGCGAGCAGCAAGTCGGGCGCGGCGGACACGCTGGAAGCGCTCGGGCTCGACATGGAAGCGGCGGGACGAACCGCCGAGAAGACGCTCGGCGAAATTGGCATCTGCTTCCTCTTCGCCAAGAACCACCACCCGGCGATGGCGCGCATCCAGCCCATCCGCCAGAGGCTCGGCATCCGCACGATCTTCAACCTGATGGGTCCGCTGTCCAATCCCGCCATGGTCGAACGCCAGCTCATCGGCATCGCCCGGCCGGCCTATGTCCCCATCTATGCGGCGGCGAAGGCCCGGCTGGGGACCGAACGCACTTTCATCGTTTCGGGCGACGAGGGGCTCGACGAGCTCAGCCTGGCGAGCGGCAACGAGCTCGCCGACGTAAGCGGCGACGATTTCGAGATGCGCCGCGTGGTCGCGGTTCAGGCCAATCTTCCCCATGCCCCGGTGGAGGCGATCCGCGGCGGCGACGCGCAGCACAATGCCCGGGCGCTCGAGGCCCTGTTGAACGGCGCTCCCGGCTCCTATCGCGACGCCGTGCTGTTCAACGCCGCCGCCACGCTGATCGTCGCCGGCAAAACGGAAGACTGGGTCGAGGGCACCGAGCTGGCGCGCGAGGCGATCGGTTCGGGCCGTGCGCGCGCCCTGCTCGCCGACTGGATCGAGATGACGCGGTGAGCAAGCTCACGGAGATTTGCGCCAACAAGCGGGTCGAGGTCGAAGAGCGCAAGCAGGCGCGAACGCTCGCCGATCTCGAGCAGGCGGCGCAGATGCAGACCGCGCCGCGCGGTTTTGGCGCCGCACTCGACGCGAAACAGCGCTCGGGCTTCGGACTGATCGCGGAAATCAAGCGAGCTTCGCCCTCGAAGGGATTGATTCGCGAGGATTTCGATCCCGCAGCGCATGCGCGGGACTATGCCGCCGGCGGTGCCGCCTGCCTGTCGGTCCTCACCGACGCGCCCTATTTCCAGGGGCACGACGACTACCTTCTCGCCGCGCGCGCCGCCTGCGATCTGCCGGTTCTGCGCAAGGACTTCATGGTCGATCCCTGGCAGGTCGCGGAATCCCGGGCGCTCGGCGCCGACGCCGTGCTGGTGATCGTTGCCGCGCTCGAAGACGCAGCGATGGCGGAGATCGAGGCTGCCGCCCTCGACCACGGCATGGACGTGCTCGTCGAAGTGCACGACGAAACCGAACTTGAACGCGCCCTTGGTCGCCTGCGATCACGACTGATCGGCGTGAACAATCGCGACCTCAGGACCTTCCGCACCGATCTCGCCACCACCGAACGGCTCGCAGCGCTGATGCCGGACGATGCGCTGGTGGTCGGCGAAAGCGGCATCGCCAGCCACGCCGATTGCCTGCGTCTCGCAGATGCCGGTGTGCGCAGCTTCCTCGTTGGCGAAAGCCTGATGCGGCAGGACGATGTCGAGGCGGCCACCCGTCGCCTGCTGCACGGCTGAGGCTGTCCTACAGCGCGCGCTTCTGGCACAGGCCGGGCATGACGATGCTCGCCACCCAACCCCGCTTCATCCGGCAAACCCGCCGTAGTGCCCCGAATTTTCTATTCCTGGACCGTGTAACACCCGGTCCATGTCCAACACGGGTTTCGTTGCCGTGAGCGGCCTCACCCACCTCGACGAAGAGGGCGCGGCGCGGATGGTCGACGTCGGTGGCAAGCCGGCCACGGCCCGCCGGGCGGTCGCGACCGGGCGCATCCGGATGAGCGCCGCCGCGCTCTCTGCGCTGACCGAGGGACCGGGGGCCAAGGGCGACGCACTCGCCGCCGCCCGGATCGCCGGGATCATGGCGGCCAAGAAGACCGGCGAGCTGATCCCTATGTGCCACCCGCTCGGGCTCGATGCGGTGTCGATCGATCTCGCGCAGGAGGAGGGCGCCGTCCGCGCCACCGCCACCGCCTCGCTCACCGGCCGCACCGGAGTCGAGATGGAGGCCATGACGGCGGTCTCGGTCGCGCTGCTGACGCTCTACGACATGGGCAAGGCCGTGGACCGGGCGATGGTGGTCGAGGACATCCGCCTGCTGGAAAAGAGCGGCGGCAAATCGGGCGAATGGCGCGCGGACCCATGAAGGAACCCGCTGCGCTCGACTAACTCCACCCGTACGCGCATCGGCGGATCTCCTGACCGATCGGCCTGCCGAGGCGCGAGAGGTCAAATCCAGAACGCCTGTTCCGTGCTATTGGCTCGGAAATGGCGGGATCGCTTGACTTCCCGAATTGTGTTGCTTACTTGTTCCACATTCGTTCACAGCCTTGTCCACAATCACTGTCGGCAGCGGCGAACACGGCGACCCGAGGAGCGCGCACAATGCTGACCGCCAAGCAGCACGAATTGATCCGTTTCATCCAGACCCGGCTCGAGGCGACCGGCATCTCCCCATCCTTCGAGGAGATGAAGGAGGCGCTCGATCTCAAGAGCAAGTCCGGCGTGCACCGGCTGATCTCGGCGCTGGAAGAGCGCGGCTTCATTCGTCGGCTGCCCAACCGGGCGCGCGCACTGGAGATCGTCAAGCTGCCCGAAGATGCGGTGAGCGCGCCTCGTGCATCGGCGCCGACGCCCGCTAACGACGCAATGGCGGCGGCATTGACGGCCAAGGCGGTCGCGCCCGAACCGGCGAACGATGTGATCGACATCCCGCTTCACGGACGGATCGCCGCCGGTGCCCCGATCGAGGCGATCGAGGGACAGTCCAGCCTGCCGGTTCCCGCAGCGCTGCTCGGCCCCGGCGAGCATTTCGCGCTCGAGGTTTCGGGCGATTCGATGATCGAGGCCGGGATCTTCGATGGCGACTTCGCGCTCATCCGCCGGACCGACACCGCCCGTGACGGGGAAATCGTCGTCGCGCTGGTGGAAAACGAGGAAGCGACACTCAAGTATCTGCGCCGCAACGGCAGTTCGATCACGCTCGACCCGGCCAACTCCTCCTATGCGCCGCAGGTCTATCGTCAGGACCAGGTGCAGGTTCAGGGCAAGCTGGCGGGGCTCCTCCGGCGTTACCACTGAGGCGGCCGCCCAAGGCGGCTATCGCGACGCGTCGCGCCACCATCCATGCGCGCCCTGGGACTGGGCGACCGTCACGAGCCGTGGCCGTTCCAGATAGATCGCCAGCCCGCCCTCGCGCTGAAGGAAGCGCCGGTCGGCCTTCAGCCAGCGCGGGCGACAGCTTCGTGGAAGGAAGCGGTCGGCGACGACGATGTCCGCCCTGTCGCAGGCTGCGGCGAGCGCGCGTTCCTCGACCATTTCGTTGCTGCGCGCCATCAGCAGCGTCCACCCGCGTCCCGCCCGTTCCAGCGTCAGCACGCAGAATTCGGGCGAGCAACGCGCACCCGGCCACTGGTCGAGAGGGAGCGGTTCGGCCGCTACCCCGGCGAGTTCGCTCAGATTGTCCCGCGCATAATCGCTCCGGCTCTCGCGCAGGACCAGCAGGCGCTCGTCCTCGCCGACGATCCCGACATGCCGCCCGTCGCGTGTCACCAGTACGTCGGGGGTCGGGGTCGCCGCCAGCAGCGCGGCTCCGATGCCGGCCGGAGCAAGCCCCCAGAACCGCTGCCGCCCTCGCCACAGCGCCAGCCACAGCGAGCCCGCCACGAACAGCAACAGCGTGCCGAGACCCATCTGCGGCACCAGCTTCACCGCGCCCGGCTGCGCTGCGGTGAAATGGGCGAGCCCCAGCAGCAGGTCGAGCGACAGCCCCACCAGCCACCACACCGGCGCGCCGATGCCCATGGTGTCGAGCAGCAGTGCGAAGGCGATGAGCGGCATCGAGACGAAGGTCACCAGCGGGATCGCGAGCACGTTGGCGAACGCGCCGTAGAGCCCCGCGCGGTGGAAATGGAACAGCACGATCGGCGTCAGCGCGATCTCGATCAGCAGCCCGGTGAGGAACAGCATCAGCATGCGCCGGCCGAACCAGCGAAGCCAGCTCTCCTCCCGGGGCGCGAGGAAAGCGCGCACCGGCGCAGCGTTGTGCAGTGCCACGATCGCAATGACGGCGGCGAAGCTCATCTGGAAGCTGGGGCCGACGAGCGATTCCGGCCACAGCATGAGCACCACGATTGCCGCCACCGCAACCATCCGCATCGACAGCGGCTCGCGCCCCAGCGCCAAGGCGATGAGAGCCAGGACCGCGCCTACGCAGCTGCGCACTGTCGGCACCTCGGCCCCGGTCAGCAAGGTGTAACCGATCCCGGCCATCGCCCCCACCCCGGCGGCGACCAGCGGCAATCGGATCCGGAGGGTCAGCCAGGGCCACAGAGCGAGCAGCTTGAGCGCGAGGAAGTAGCCCCCCGCGATGACCGCGCTGACGTGCAGGCCACTGATCGACAGCAGATGCGTCAGCCCGGCATCGCGCATCGCTTCCTCGTCGCGCTCGGCGATGGCGCCGCGATCGCCGCTGGCGAAGGCCGCGGCGATGGTGCCGGCGGAGCCATCGAGTCGATCGCGGACATGCTGCGAGAGAGCCCTTTGCGTTCGTCCCAACCAGTCGCTCCCCTCGGCCGTGTGGATCACCTCTATCGGCCCGATCAGCGTGCCGGTCGCGGCCAGCCCCTCGAACCAGGCGCGCCGCGCGAAATCGTAGGCGCCGGGCAGGATCGGCGGGGCCGGCGGCATCAGGCGTGCGCGCATCCGCACCACCGCACCCTCGTCCAGTCCGGGGGAATCGTCGGTTTGGGGCACGTTGACCCTTACCTTCAGCGCCCGCCCGGTCTCGGGATCATGAAAGGCCATGGTCAGCCGCACCCGCTCTTCGGCGGGGCGTTCCTCGCGTTCGAGGATACGGGCTTCGAACCTTTCCACGCGCGGATAGTCGATAGCTTCGGCACCGATCATGGCGGAGCGTGCCCAGATGGTCGTCGCTCCCGCTCCGAAGGCCAGCGATGCGGCGACGACCGCCAGAAGGAGATGAGAGCGCTCGTCCGATCCGCGCCAGAGGCTGACAGCCCCCAAGGCGCACAGCAGCGCAGCCGCTATCGCCGCGACCCAGCTCCATTCGGTTGCGAGTCCGAACCAGGCTGCGATGCCCGCCGCGAAGGCCACCGCCAGCCAGGGCCCGCGATCCGTCCCGGAACCGGCCAGCCCCGTCTCGATACGGTCCGCGATGCTGGACAAGGCGGAGCGCATGCGCCAAGGGCGCTGCACTGCAACATCGGGGGCGTCGTGGCCCTCGTCGAAGGGCACATGCGGGCTGCGCGTGGCCATGCCGGGATTAGGAAGGAAACGGGCAAGGATGGCAAGCTCCGGAGCAAGCGACGTTGGCGGGAATGCCGGCCAGGTCGTTACGCGCTTCGCCCCCTCGCCCACCGGCTTCCTGCATATCGGCGGGGCGCGGACCGCGCTCTTCAACTGGCTCTTCGCGCGCCATCACGGCGGCAAGGCGCTGCTCCGGATCGAGGACACGGACACCAAGCGCTCGACACAGGAAGCCATCGATAAGATCCTGGAGGGGCTGGACTGGCTCGGGCTCGATTACGACGAACCCCCGGTCTTCCAGTCCGATCGCGCCGACCGGCACCGCGAAGTGGCGCTCGAACTGCTCGAGCGGGACCAGGCCTACAAATGCTTCGCGACCCCCGAGGAGCTGGAGGCGATGCGCGCCGAACAGCGCGCCGCCAAGCAGCCGATGCGATACGACGGGCGCTGGCGGGACCGCGATCCTTCGGAAGCGCCGGCCGATGCCCCCTACACCATTCGCCTGAGGACCCCCGAAGAGGGCGAGACCGTGATCGACGATGCGGTGCAGGGCCGAGTGACCGTGCGCAATTCGGAGATCGACGACTACATCATCCTGCGCGCGGACGGTACGCCGACCTACATGCTCGCGGTGGTGGTCGACGATCACGACATGGGCTGCACCCATGTCATCCGTGGCGACGACCATCTCAACAATGCCTTCCGCCAATTGCCGGTGATGCGGGCGATGGGGTGGGACGAGCCGGTCTATGCGCACATCCCGCTGATCCACGGGGCGGACGGGGCCAAGCTGTCCAAGCGCCATGGCGCGGTCGGCGTCGAAGCCTATCGCGACGAGGAAGGCGTTCTGCCCGAAGCGCTGTTCAACTATCTCCTCCGCCTCGGCTGGGGCCACGGCGATCGCGAGGAGATCGACCGCGAGGAAGCCATTGCGCTGTTCGATCTCGACGGGGTCGGCAAGAGCGCCTCGCGTTTCGACATCAAGAAGCTGCAGAACCTCAACGGGCACTACATCCGCGAGGCCGACGACCGCCGGCTTGCGGGTCTGGTCGCCGAACGGATCGGCGGGAATGTGGACGAAGGACGTCTCGAACAGGCGATGCCCGTCCTCAAGCCGCGTGCGAAGTCCATCAACGAACTCGCTGAAGGTGCGGCGTTTCTCTTTGCGACGCGACCCCTTGCGATGGACGAGAAGGCGGCGGCGCTCCTCGACGAAGACGGTCGCGCGCGACTGGCCCGTGTCGCGGCCCGGCTGCGCGCCGAAAACGACTGGACAATCGAGACCCTGGAAGCCACTACGAAGGCGCTCGCGGAAGAGCTCGGACTGGGTCTCGGCAAGCTCGCGCAGCCGATGCGCGCGGCATTGACCGGGACGACCACGTCACCAGGGATTTTCGATGTGCTGGTCCTTCTGGGGAAGGACGAGTCGCTGGCGCGGATCGACGCCCAGGCCGCACCCGCGAAAGAAACGGAATGATATCTACGAAGGAGACGGCAATGGCCGACAAGCAGGCGAAACTCGAACTCGGCGGCAATTCCCTGGACCTACCGGTGCTGGAGGGCAGCGTCGGTCCGGACGTCATCGACATTCGCAAGCTCTATGGCCAGACCGGCGCCTTCACCTACGACCCCGGATACAAGTCGACCGCCAGCTGCGAAAGCGCGCTGACCTACATCGACGGCGAAGAGGGCGTGCTGCTCCATCGCGGCTATCCGATCGGCCAGCTGGCCGAGCATTCGAGCTTCATGGAGGTCTCCTACCTCCTGCTCAACAACGAGCTGCCTTCGCAGGACGAGCTCGACGAATTCACCTACACCATCACCCGGCACACGATGCTGCACGATCAGCTGCGGCAGTTCTACCAGGGCTTCCGGCGCGATGCGCACCCGATGGCGATCATGTGCGGCGTGGTCGGCGCGCTGTCCGCCTTCTACCATGACAGCACCGACATCTCCGATCCCGAGCACCGCAAGATCTCGAGCCACCGCCTGATCGCCAAGATGCCGACGATCGCGGCCTGGGCCTACAAGTATTCGATCGGCCAGCCCTTCATGCAGCCGCAGAACGATCTCAGCTACACCGGCAATTTCCTGCGCATGACCTTCGGCGTCCCGGCCGAAGAATACGAAATCCATCCCGCCATCGAACGCGCGATGGACCGGATCTTCATCCTCCACGCCGATCACGAGCAGAACGCCTCGACCTCGACCGTGCGGCTTGCCGGTTCGTCGGGCGCCAATCCCTTCGCCTGCATCGCGGCCGGCATCGCCTGCCTGTGGGGCCCGGCGCATGGGGGCGCGAACGAGGCGGCGCTCAACATGTTGCAGGAGATCGGTTCGCCCGATCGCATCCCGCATTATATCGAGCGCGCCAAGGACAAGAACGACCCGTTCCGCCTGATGGGCTTCGGCCACCGGGTCTACAAGAACTACGATCCGCGCGCGACGGTGATGCAGCAGACGCTGCGCGAGGTGTTCGATGCGCTGAAGGTCAACGATCCGGTGTTCGAGACCGCACTCAAGCTCGAGGAGCTCGCTCTCAGCGACGATTACTTCAAGGAAAAGAAGCTCTTCCCCAACGTGGATTTCTATTCCGGGATCATCCTCAACGCGATCGGGTTCCCGACCACCATGTTCACCGCGCTCTTCGCCCTCGCCCGCACGGTCGGCTGGGTGGCGCAGTGGAACGAGATGATCTCCGATCCCGGCCAGGTCATCGGGCGGCCGCGGCAGCTCTACACCGGACCGACCGAGCGCGATTACGTACCCATCGACAAGCGCTGAGCTTCAGCCGCCGTCCTTGTTTGGTACGGCGGGATCGCCCCGTTCCTCGGTTCGCAAATCTGCGGCGGCAGGCACGGAGAGGGTGAAACGCGCTCCTTGTCCGGGCGCGCTTTCCACCGTCAGATCGCCGTCCATCGCGCGCGCTATGCGTCGGGAGATGTAGAGCCCGAGCCCCGAGCCCCCATCGCCGCTGCGGCCGAGCCGCTCGAACTTCTCGAAGACCCGTGACTGCTGTTCGCTATCGAGGCCCTGTCCCTGATCGGCGACGCAGATCATGGCCCGCTCGCCGATCCGGTCCAGCCTGACCCAGACCTGGCTGCCTTCCGGTGAATAGCGCACGGCGTTGCCGATCAGGTTTATCAGCACCTGAAGAACCCGGCGAAACTCGGCGATGGCCAGCTGGGTCTCTCCCTTGGTGGGAGGAACCAGCTGAATGCCCTTTTCCCGCGCCCGCACTCCGAGAATGCCGCAAGCCTGACGCGCCACGTCGGCCAGCTCGATGCGGTCGGGGGCAGTGACGAAATCCTCCGATTCGACGACCTCGAGATCGGAGAGATCGTCGATCAAGGACAGCAAGTGCTGGCCGGCGGTGGCGATGTCCGCCGCGTAGTCGCTGTATTCCTCGGCCAGTGGTCCTGCGAGCTTGGTGCGGATCGTCTCGGCATTGGCGATGATGCGATTGATCGGCTGGCGCAGAACCGGCGAGAGATCGCGTCCGAGCGAAGGCACCGTGGCCGAACTCCCCGAAGTGCCGAACTGCCCGAGGGGCAACGCCTGTTCGGACGAAAGCGACAGCCGGAAGCCGCCCGCGCCGGGTTCGCCCCGTCCCAACGGTTCGAGATCCGCCTTCCAGCGGCGCTTGCTGCCCTCGACCGTGCATTGCGCACCATCGAGAAGCCGCCAATGGAGTGGCTGTTCGTGGGCATTGCCCGGAAACGAAACGAAGTCGGTCCACGGCCGGCCGATCCCTGTCTCCATCGCCATGCCGAGCCGCGTTAGGTCGGGTGCGTCGACCTCGACCGCGAGGAGGTTCTGCTGCGGATCGAGGCGCGCGGTAAGCTCCGAAAGCTCCCGACGCAGGCTCTTGTGTAGAAGGTCCGTCGCCTCGCTGCTGTCGGGATCGTAGGCTTCGGTCTGCCAGTTCGACATACGCAGTTCGACGGTGTCGACAGCGCCGTTTTCCGCCATCCGTGGTTCGATTTCCGCCCAGGCGGTAACCCGTTCCTCGCCGTCGATGGCGCCGAACTGCCGCGACAGCCGCAGACCGAACTCGCGCGATTTCGCGACCAATCCCAGCAATTCGGGAATCGCCAGCGGACCGCCAATATCGCCGCCGCAGGCGTGCTGGAGATTGACCAGCGGGCCATCGGCCTCGACAAGGCAACCCTCCGCATCGACTCGTCCGCGCGCGACATATTGGCTTTCGACGCTGGCCATCACGATCCTTTTCTCGCCGAGGAGAGCCAATCTGCGGCCTCGCGCGTGCCCAGCTCGTCGAGATCGGCAGAGCGGCGAAGGTCGGGATGGATCGCCAGCAATTGGGTGTCCACCTCGCCGGCCTTGAGCCCCGCCGCGCGCAGGCTCAGCGCCAGACGAACGATCTGGCCTTCGTTGGTCGAACGCACCGTCAGCACCCGTCCCTGGCCGGTCCGGATCGCCAGCGCGCTGAGGAAGATCGCCACCCCGGCCGATTGTACGGAAAGGACCTCCTGATGACGCGAACCGAGCGCGGCGATGAATCTTGCGAGAAGCGCAAGGCGCCCCGAACCCTCGTCGAACTCGGAGCGGAGACGGCTTTCCGCGCGCGTCAGGGCGTCCGAACTGTCGTCCTGCACGAACTCCCGCCAGATGCGGACGGTCTCGTCGAACAACTCGCCAGCGAGCTCGGTAAGCGGAAGCTCCATGCGCTCCTGCTGACGGACGAAACGAGTCTGCGCCGCGAGCACCGCCATCGCCGTGCTTGCGACTTCCGCCTTCTCGGCCCCGATGCTCTGCTGGATCAGGGGCGAAAGGACGGGATCGATGCCGAGCCGGTTTTCCAGCTCGCCGGCCAATTGCCATTCGAGCGCCAACGAATGGCAGAGATCGACGAGGTCGGAGCTGGCAAAGAAACGTTCCGCCAGTGCCTCTCCGTGGCGTTCGGCGAACTGTTCCCGCGCTTTCTCTCCGGTCGCCTCTGCCTGGATGCGAAGCATCTGCCAGGCGAGATTGGTCAGCATTCCGCGAATGCGGGCGACCAGGGAATCGCTGAAGAGGGACTGGTCTCGCGCAGACAGGAGGTGGCGAAGCAGCGGTGCAGCGGACGAAAGCTGCGCGTCTGCGCGCGTCAGCGCATCGCGCAGCGCGGCGGCATCGGCCCATCCGGCATCAGCCAAGGCACCATCCCTCGTCATGCGCAGCCCCTAGCATCGCGATGGTTAATCCGTGGTTATATCGGGGATCAGGACGGCCGCCAGCGCAAGCGCGCAAAGCACCGCGACGACCGGCAATAGCACCCCGAAGATCGCCGCGAAAGCGAGGATCCCCACGAGCAGGATGCGATCGCGATAGAGATCGCGCAAGTGCGGTGCCGCAAAACGCTGGCCAACCCGGAGCGCGAGGATCAACACCAGCGGATAGAACAGGTTCAGCCAGCCCGCCTCCGCGGTTGGTGGCAGCGCGGCCGCGGCCAGCGCGACGAGCAGCACATCCGTCGCCACGAGAAGGATCCGCAACAGCGGCAGGCTTCGTCGCGCGCGGGTTCCGATTTTGCCCACGCGTTCGATCATCGAGGCGATCGGAATAGCGAACATCATCGGCAGGGCGAGCACGAGGCCGATGGCCGGCCTGCCGACGATGCTCGCCATGCCCGCCATCATGCCGAAGCCCAGCGCCGCAAAAAGGGGTATCCGCTCGGTTCGGCGACCAAGGACGTCGCGCGCGAGACGCAAGCCGAGCCGCTCGGCGACCGCCAGCCCGGGCGCGGCGAACCCCACGGGCACGATGCGGCGACCGATCCAAGCCGTTTCGCGCAGCCTGCCGCTCTCCGCCTGTCCGGCAGGCTCCCAGCGACCCTCGGCCAGGATTGCGGGGTCGAGCGGAACCTTGGCCACCCCCGTCTGCATGGCAATCCGGACAAAGGCGGATGCGGCTCCGGCGTCGGGGGGCAGTTGCCGCAGGCGTTCGACGCTGTCGCCGCCGATGCGAAGAGCGCCTGCCCACACCTGCGCGGCGTCCAGCCTCTCGAAATCCCGATCTCCAACCGCATCGGCCGGCAATGTCACCAGGGCCTGCCGCTTTTCGAGTTGCGCCGCGAGGATCTCGGGGTCGACGAGCAGACCGTCGGCGATCACGACGAGATCGTCCCCGGCCCGGACCAGGGAGGACAATGCGTGGGTATGGCCCACGGTCTGGAAACGGGCGCCAGCGCGTTCGGCCCGATGCTGGCAATCGATGATGTCCTGCCCCACCCCGTCGACGAGGCACAGGATCGCTTCGCATTCCAATTCGAGCGCGCAGTCGACCTGGTGCGAGAGGACGCTTCGCCCAAGAAAGCAGTTGAGCGCCCGGCGACGGTCGGTTCCCGGCATCCTGGCCATGGCCGTCAAAAGGGCAATTCGCAATTTACGCTCCGCTGGCGCCGCTCCGGCGAGTGCCGTCCTGATAGCGGCTCCGCCTGCTCAGACCAACCGCCACGGCGCTAGTCCGGCAACGATCCCCGGAGTTCGCGAAGATGGTTCTCGATATCCCGGACGATCGTCGGCTCCCCCGGTGCCCCCATAAGCGCGGCCTGGGCCAGTTCCATGAGTCCGTCGTCATGAAATCCGGCGGCCAGGCTGCGTAATCTCGCGGCGGCGGTCACCCAGTTTGCGTCGCAGCGCGCCCTGGAGAGCAGATCCACATGCTGCGCAATGCTTTCGGCGTAACCACGGCGCAATTCCATTGCCATGGCGGCATCGTTCCCGGCGGCAGCGGCCAGAGCGGTATCGAAATTGCCGAATTCATAGG
The DNA here is from genome assembly GCF_042851825.1 of Qipengyuania sp. MTN3-11. Lineage (NCBI taxonomy): Bacteria > Pseudomonadati > Pseudomonadota > Alphaproteobacteria > Sphingomonadales > Erythrobacteraceae > Qipengyuania > Qipengyuania sp. MTN3-11. The sequence goes on from NZ_BTGM01000004.1 coordinate 260,526, forward strand.
CCATCGCCCCAGCTTGGCTAGGAAAGGTTAAAACTGCTTCAACCCTTCCAAATCTGTGATAGCTTCGGTTTCATGGGGAACGGTTCATACATTCGCGCGGTGGGCGAGGCCGGACGCAGGCGTGCGGCGCAATCGGCATCCGGAGAGGATGCCCATACCGAGGTTGACGATTCGCAGGAGGAAGCGCCGGTCGACGATTTGGTAGAGGACGATTTCTTCGACGACGATGTCGTTCCATCGACTCGCCGCCGCTGGATTCTGCCGGCGCTGTTCGTATTGCTGATCGCCGGCTGGACCGGCTTTTTCGCCTGGGCAATCCATCGTCAGGTCATGGCCGGAGCTTCGGTGGCGGACGGGATCGCATGGGTCGGGCAATGGAGCCTTCCCGTCGTCCTCGTCCTTGCCGTATGGCTGCTGGTGCTGCGCAATTCGACCCGCGAGGCGGCGCGCTATACCGATGCCGCAGCAGCCCTTTCGCGAGAGAGCGAGCGCCTCGAAACCCGCCTTCTCGTGGTCAATCGCGAGCTCAGCCTGGCGCGGGAATTCCTGCAATCCGAGACCCGCGCCCTGGACGCCCTGGGGCGGACCGCGACGGAGCGCTTGTCCGACCATGCGGGGCATCTCCAATCGCTGATTTCGAATAACGGGCAGCAGCTCGATACCATCGCAAACGTCAGCTTCACCGCGCGGGACAACATGGAGAAGCTGCGCAACGATCTTCCTGTGATCGCCAATTCGGCGAGGGATGTCGCGAGCCAGATCGGCAATGCCGGCGAGCGGGCGAACGAGAGCCTGGAGAACCTCGCGTCGGGTTTCGACCGATTGAACGATGCGGGTTCGCAAAGTGATCGCCGGGTCGTGGAGCTGTGCGAGAGGATCGATGGCGCCTTGTGCGAGTTCTCGCAGGCGACGGAGCGACTTGGCGAGGTGGCCGGAGAGCGCTTCGATGCGTTGCGTCGCATGGGCGAGAATTTCCGGACGGAACTGGGATCGCACGAGGTGGAGGCGCTGGCCGGGCTCGAGCGTCGCATTTCCGCGCTGCGCGAGGAAGCCCGCGAGAGTTCGGAGCAAATTCGCGATGGGCAGGATCGCGCCCTTGCAATCTGGGAGGCGCAGAATACCGCCTTGCGGGACCGACTCGAGAAAATCGTCGCCGAAGTCATCAGGCTCGACGAGCAGGCGCTCGAAGCTTCGAACGACAAACTCGCTGCACTGATCTCGGAGGCCCAGAATGTCGATCGGCTGCTGGCCGAGAGGGACCGGCAGTTCGCCGTCAAGCTCGACGAGCGACAGAAGGCGCTCGATGACGCCGAGGACGCCGCCCTCGCCCGGCTGTCGGAACGACTGGCAAGGCTCGACGCGGATTTCGGCGAGCGGCGGGAAACCGAGCTTGTGCATCTCGCAACCATCGAAGGATCGGGAGAGCGGCTTCGGGACGAACTCGACCTCCTGGCCGGTAAGATCGAAAGCATCGCCGAGCGGGCGAAGGGAGCGGAAGAAACGATCGGGCGATCCGCCGATCATCTTTCCGGAACGGTGGACGGCAGCAGGGAGGCTCTGGAGGAAACCGCACGTTCGCTTTCGAACCTTACCGACGCTTCGGTACGACTGCTCGAACTGGTGCGGGCCAGCGCCACTCACAGCCGCGAGGATTTGCCTGCTGCCATCGGCGATTTCGAAACGCGTCTGATGCAGGCTCACGATCGCGCGGCGGGTCTCGCCACCATGCTGTCCGAAGCGAGTGCCTCGGGCGATCGTTTGTCGGAAACGGTGGGCGAGGCAGAGGCGAAGTCGCTCTCCGCTGCCACCGGTCTCGACGAAGTCACCGCGAGGATCGCCGACACGACGTCCGAACAGGGCAAGGTGCTGGCGAACCTTCACGAGTTGCTGACCGCCTTCGACGGCAGGAACCGCGAAACCATCGCTACCATCCGCGACGATCTCACCGCGGCGCTCGACGAGCTGCAGCACCGTGCGCAGTCGGTCCTCGGAACCATCGAGGACGGGCAAGCCGATCGGATCCGGCATCTGGCAGAAGCGATGGCTTCGCAGAGCGGCGATGCGATCGACCGGGCCATGGCCGACAAACTGGCCGCAATGATCGCGGAATTCGAGGAGGGCGCTCAGCGCGCCTCGCAAGCTTCGCGTGATGCCGCGGTCCAGTTGCGCGATCAGCTGGCGAAGGTGAACGACCTCACCAGCAATCTCGAAAGCCGAGTCGCGCATGCACGTGCGCAGGCAGAGGAACAGGCCAACAATGGTTTTTCGCGCCGCGTCGCTCTGATCACCGAAAGTCTCAACTCCAACGCCATCGATATCGGCAAGGCGCTATCGACAGAAGTGACCGACACGGCCTGGACCGCCTATCTGCGCGGCGACCGTGGCATATTCACCCGGCGTGCGGTGCGCCTGCTCGACAATTCCGAACTGCGCGAGATTGCCGAACTGTTCGATGCCGATCCCGATTTTCGCGAGCATGTCAGCCGGTACATCCACGATTTCGAATCGATGCTGCGGATGCTGCTCTCGACCCGCGACGGCCATGCGCTGGGGGTCACGGTGTTGAGTTCGGACATGGGCAAACTCTATGTCGCGCTGGCCCAGGCGATCCAGCGGCTGCGCGACTGACGTTCAACTGGCTGTCAGGCGAGAGACGTCGAGCCATTCGACGCCGATCCATCCGTAGACATAGTTGGCGACATAGAGCGCGGTCAGAAACCCGGCGATCACAGTCGCCCGGACCAAGACCCTGCGCGGCCGAAAATTGGCCGGCGCGCTGTCGGCCTGGCCCGGGACCTTGTCGATGCCCAGCTCGTCGTGGGTCTTCACCCCGAAAGGCAGCATGACGAAGGCGCTGATCACCCAGAACAGGACATAGATCGCCAGGATGGACGTCCACTGCATGGCTCTATCGCTCCATCAGTATGACGCGAACCTGAGGGCGCTTGCCGGACCAGCGGGTCGCCGCGCGGCGCACGGCAAGCCGGGCGGCTTCCTTGACCTCCCCGGCATCGTCGCGCGTCTTGCCCTTCAACCGGCCTATGGCCTTCTCGATGTCCGTCCGCGCCTCGTCGATGAAATCGGCCATATCCTCGTCGAGCGGCAGGCCGACGGGTTCGATATGCGGGCGGTGGTTCTGGGCGAGCGTCACCACCACCACACCCTCGCGCGCGATGCGGCGGCGCATGGTCACCGCCTCGCCATCGGCGGGAGCGATGATGTCTCCATCCAGCACCAGACGTCCGGTTCGCACCTCTGCGATCTTGCCAGGTGCCCCCGGCGCGAGCCGGACGATGTCGCCGTTCTGTTGAACGACCGCCTCGCCGATCCCGCTTGCCTGCCCGAGCCGCGCCTGCTCCTGCATGTGCCGCATCTCGCCATGCACGGGTACGAGTATCTCCGGTCGCAGCCAGCCATAGAGCGCCTCTAGCTCCGGACGCCCAGGATGACCGGACACGTGGATCAGGCTCTGGCGATCGGTCACCATGGTGATCCCCTTCCCAGCCAGGCGGTTTTGGACCGCACCGATCGCGAGTTCGTTGCCGGGGATCTGGCGGCTGGAAAACAGCACCACGTCGCCGGGGACGAGTTCGAGAGGATGGTTGTCCTCCGAAATCCGCGAAAGCGCCGCCCGGGGTTCGCCCTGCCCACCGGTGGCGAGGATCAGGAGATCGCCGCGCGGCAGAGCCATGGCGGTGTCGAAATCGACCGGCTGGGGAAAGTCCTCGAGATAGCCGTTGTCCTGCGCAACCTCGATGATCCGGTCGAGCGAGCGCCCGGCGACGCAAAGCTGTCTGCCGGTCTCGCGCGCCACGTCGCCCAACGTCTGGAGCCGCGCGACGTTGCTGGCAAAGGTCGTAACCAGAACGCGCTTGCCGGAATGGCGCTGCACTTCCTCCAGCAGCCCCTTGTGCACCGCCCCTTCCGAACCGCTCGGCGCGGGATTGAATACATTGGTGCTGTCGCACACCAGCGCCAGAACGCCCTCGTCGCCGATCGCGCTCAGTTCTTCTTCGGTGGTGGGTTCGCCGATGATCGGATCCTCGTCGAGTTTCCAGTCGCCGGTATGGAAAACGTGGCCGTAGGGTGTCTCGATAAGCAGTGCGTTGCCCTCGGCGATCGAATGCGCGAGCGGCAGATAGGTGACGGCGAAGGGGCCGACCGCAAACCGGCCGTGATCGTCGTCGACGACGTGCAATTCCACGTCCCGCGCGACGCCGGCTTCCTCGAGCTTGCGGCGGACCAGATCGGCGGTGAACGGGGTCGCGTAGATCGGCACGCCGAGGTCGGCGGCAAAATAGGGCACCGCGCCGATATGATCCTCGTGCGCGTGAGTGATTACGATGGCCTCGAGATCGCGGGCACGTTCCTCGATGAATTCGAGATCGGCGAAGACGAGGTCGATCCCCGGGTACTGATCGCCGGAAAAGGTCATGCCGAGGTCGACCATCAACCATTTGCCACGGCAACCGTAGAGGTTGACGTTCATGCCGATCTCTCCCGACCCGCCAAGGGCGAGGAAGAGCAGTTCGTCTTCGGGCGTGAAATCCTTTCTCAAGCGGCCACCCGCTGGGCGAGAATCGCCAGCCCGTCTAGCGTAAGGTCGCTGTCGACCGCATCGAACAGATCCGTGTGTTCGTCGAACAGCAGTGCCAGACCGCCTGTCGCGACCACCTTGGCCGGCCGGCCTATCTCGCTCTTCATCCGCGATACCAATCCTTCCATCATCGCCACGTAACCCCAGTAGACGCCGATCAGCATCTGATCCTCGGTGTTGCGACCGATCACGCTGTCGGTTTCCGGCCTCTCGATGGCGATCCGCGGCAGCTTGGCCGTGTTGCCGACCAGAGCATCGAGCGAAAGGTTGATGCCCGGAGCGATGATCCCGCCCTTGTAGGCACCGGTGAAATCGATGGCATCGAAGGTGGTGGCGGTGCCGAAATCGACCACGACCAGGTCGCCATCGTATTTGGCATGGGCAGCAATGGCGTTGAGCGCCCTGTCGGCACCGAGCGAACTGGGTTGGTCGACATCGACGGCGATGCCCCATTCCGCCCTGCCCTGTCCGGCGATCAGCGGCTCTACCCCGAAATACTTGCGCGAAAATACGGTGAGGTTGTGGATCGCACGGGGGACCACCGACCCGATGATGAAGCTGTCGACATCGGGGCGCGAATATCCCTCGATCTGCATCAATTGCAAAAGCCAGACGGCATATTCGTCACCCGTGCGCCGGGGGTCGGTGGCGATACGCCAGCGGGTCTTGATGACCGGCGTGCCACCCACCTCGAGATCGAACAGCGCGAAGACGACATTGGTGTTGCCGACATCGGCGGCGAGCAGCATCTATCGATCTCCAGTGGCGAGCATCACGTCGCCGGCGTGGATGGCACGAATGGTTCCGTCCGCCAAGCGTAGCCGCAGCGCACCGTCGGGTTCTAGACCCGCGTAATGCCCGGAAATGCCCCCTTCGCCGGGTGGTGATACGGAAAGCGGCGTACCGACCGGGTGGGCCGCCGCCTGCCAGCGCCTCAGGATCGGGTCCGGCCCGAAGCTGCGCCAACGTTCGAGTTCGGTGGCGAAGGATCGGGCGAGACTGTCGGCGAACAGCTCGCGATCGGGCGCGGGACCGATATCGCTGAGCGCCCGGGTGGGCCGGTCGGGCAAGGAAGGCGCTGCTGCCAGATTGACTCCGAAGCCGGCCACGATCGCATTGCCGGCCCGCTCGAGAAGAATTCCGGCCAGTTTCCCGCCATCGAGCAACAGGTCGTTCGGCCATTTGAGCGTCAGAGCGGACGGGCTCGCCATATGCGGGAGGACGGCTTCGTAAAGGGCTAGGGCCGCAACGAAAGACAGCGTGGATGCGGCCGGGCCGGCGGGCGAGAGCCTGACGACGGTCGAGCCCATGAAGTTGCCCTTGCCGTCGAACCAGTCCCGCCCCTGCCTGCCCCGCCCCGCGACCTGCCGGTCGGCAACGAGCCATTCGCCTTCATGCGCCGTATCGCCGGCGCTCAGCAGCGAGAGCAGGTCGGCATTGGTGGAACCGGTCTCGGCCACCCTGCGGATCGTCGGGGCTACGCTCAAACCGCGAAGAACAGGGCGCTGGCCGCACGGTCGGCGAGTTCGCCGAGTATCGGCGTAAGCAGATATCCGAACGGCGACATCAGGGCCGCGCTGATCGCCAGCACAGCCCAGTGTCCCTTCGGGCTGCGCGTCTCCAACTCGCCCTGCGGCTCGTCGAAGAACATCACCTTGATGAACTTGAGGTAATAGAAGGCGCCGATCACGCTGGCGGCGATGCCGATGGCGGCGAGCGCGATCATGTCCGCCTCGACCGCGGCCTGGAAAACGACGAACTTGCCCCAGAAGCCGAACAGCGGCGGGATGCCCGCCAGGCTGAACATCAGCAGCAGCACACACCACGCCAGCGCCGGGCGTGTGGTCGAGAGGCCGCGAATGTCGGCAAAGGTTTCGAGCGGCTCGCCCAGCGGCGAACGCAGCATGAGCAGCGCCACGAAGCTGCCGATGGTCATCGGCACGTAGATCGCCAGATAGACCAGCGTCGCACTCGCCCCGGAGGGCGTCGCCGCGGCAAGCCCGATCAGGATGAAACCGACATTGTTGATCGAGGAATAGGCGAGCAGGCGCTTCAAATTCTCCTGTCCGATCGCCCCGAGCGCGCCCACCACGATCGAGGCGAGCGCGGCGAAGATGACTATCTGCTGCCAGGCAGCGCTCTGGCTGCCGAACGGATCGAGCGCCATGCGCACCAGCATCGCCACCGCCGCAACCTTGGGCGCACTGGCGAAGAAGGCCGTGACCGGGGTCGGTGCGCCTTCGTAGACGTCCGGCGTCCACATGTGGAACGGCACCGCAGCGACCTTGAAGGCGAGACCGGCCAGCACGAACACCACCCCGAACAGGGCGCCGGTGGGGAAGCTCGAAGCGAAGGCGAGGCGAATGCCCTCGTAAGCGGTCGTCCCGGCGAAGCCGTAGACAAGGCTCATCCCGTAGAGGATGATGCCGGACGCAAGAGCGCCGAGGATGAAATACTTGAGGCCTGCTTCGCTCGAGCGCATGTCGTTGCGCAGGAAGCTGGCGAGGACGTAGGACGCGAGGCTCGACAGTTCGAGGCCGATGTACAGCGTCATCAGATCGACGGCCGAGACCATCATGCTCATGCCGACCGCGTTGAAAAGCATCAGCACCGGGTATTCGCCGCGGTATTGCCCGCGCGCATCGAAGAAGCGCGGGGTCACCACCAGTATCGCGATGGTCGCAAGATAGATCAGCAGCTTGGCGAAATTGGCAAAGCCGTCCATCCGGTAAAGCCCGCCGAAGGCGTCGCCCCCGAGTTCGAAGGCGGGATCGAGCAATAGATGCCCGGCCCAGAAGCTCGCCCCGAACAGCGCGGCGACCGCGGCGATGGTGACGCCGCGAGCGGCTTTCTCGCCGGTCCAGGCCACCACCAGAAGCAGCACCAGGCCGGCGATCGACAGCCCGACTTCCGCGCCGGTAAAATAGAAGGAGGTTGCATAGTCCATCAGTGCGCCCCCGCCTCACCGGCTTCGCCGACGTAATTGGCTGCGTGGTCTCGCGGCGTGCCCACTGCAGGCCGGGAATCGCCCTCGGGCGCGGCGCGGGCGAGGCGCGCATCGAGCGCAGCGATGTCCTGGCGCATCGGAGCCATGAAGCTTTCGGGATAGATCCCCATCCACAGCACCGCCGCGGCGATCGGGCCGAGCATGATCCATTCGCGGGCGGTGAGATCGGGCATCGCCGCCGCATCCGCGTTCTTCTGAATTCCGAAGGCGACCCGGCGGTAGAGATAAAGCATGTAGCCTGCGCCCAGGATGATCCCGGTCGTCAGCACCAGCGTCGCCCAGGTCGACACCTGATAGACGCCGGCCAGGCTGACGAATTCGGCGACGAAGCCGCTGGTGCCGGGCAGGCCGATGCTGGCCATGGTGAAGAACAGGAAGAACAGCGCATATTTTGGCATGTTGATGCTGAGCCCGCCGTAGCGGTCGATCTCACGCGTGTGCAGCCTGTCGTAGATCACGCCGACGCACAGGAACAGCGCGCCCGAGACCAGCCCGTGGCTGAGCATCATGATCATCGCGCCTTCCAGCCCCTGGACGTTGAAGGCGAACAGGCCGGCGGTGACGATCGCCATGTGGGCGACGGAGGAATAGGCGATCAGCTTCTTCATGTCGTGCTGCACCAGCGCGACCAGCGAGGTGTAGATCACCGCCACCATGCTGAGGCCGAACACCAGCCAAATGAACTGCGCGGAGGCCTCGGGGAACATCGGCAGGCTGAAGCGGATGAACCCGTAGCCCCCGAGCTTGAGCAGCACGCCCGCAAGGATCACCGAGCCTGCCGTGGGCGCCTGTACGTGCGCGTCGGGAAGCCAGGTGTGCACCGGCCACATCGGCATCTTGACCGCGAAGCTGGCGAAGAAGGCGAGCCACAGCCAGGTCTGCGCCTGCGGCGGGAAATCGAACTGCATCAGCGTGGGGATGTCGGTCGTCCCCGCGGCGTTCACCATCCACAGCATGGCGATCAGCATCAGCACCGAGCCGAGCAGCGTGTAGAGGAAGAACTTGTAGCTGGCGTAGATGCGGTTGTCCCCGCCCCACACGCCGATGATCAGATACATCGGGATCAGGCCGGCCTCGAAGAAGATATAGAACAGGAAAAGGTCCTGCGCCATGAACACGCCCAGCATCAGAACTTCCATCAGCAGGAAGGCCGCCATGTATTCGCCCACCCGCCGGTCGATGCTGTCCCAGCTGGCGAGGATGCAGATCGGCATCAGGAAGACGCTGAGCATGATCAGCATCAGCGCGATGCCGTCTATCCCGAGCGCATAGGCGAAGCCTGCGAACAATTCGGCCCGCTCGGTGAATTGCCACTGGGCGCCGCCGATGTCGTAATTGAGCCAGAGCACGATCCCGAGTGCGAGATCGATCAGCGTCGCGACCAGTGCGACGGTCCGGGCGGTCTTGGCGCCCAGAAACAGGCAGGCGATCGATGCCGCGAGCGGCACCAGCAGCATCAGGGAAAGGATCGGGAAGCCCATCAGAACAGCACCCAGGTGACAGCCGCGACGAGGCCGAGCAGCATCACCAGCGCGTAGCTATAGACGTAGCCGGACTGGAAGCGGTGGGCGAGCCCCGCCCCCTGCTGCACCACCCAGGCCGCGCCGTTGGGGCCGAAGCGGTCGATGGTGCCCTCGTCGCCGCGCTTCCAGAACTGGCGGCCGATCCAGAAAGCAGGTCGCACGAACAGGAAATTGTAGAGCTCGTCGAAGTACCACTTGTTGTAGACGAAGCGGTAGATCGGACCGAGCTGCTCGGCAGCCTTGGCCGGCTTGGACGTGTCCTTGATGTAGAACAGCCAGGCGAAGAAAAACCCGATCAGCATCACGATCAGCGCAGCGTATTTCACCGGATAGGGCACAGCGTGCATCGCGTGGATCAGCGCCTCGTTGTAGAAGATCGAGCCGTTCCAGAATTCCGCGCTGTCGAGGAAAGCGGGCGCGAAGAGCTGGCCGGCAAGGATCGCGCCCAGCGACAGCACGCCCAGGGGGATGAGCATTGTCAGTGGGCTTTCATGGGGGTGATAGCCGGCGGTGCCCGCTTCGTATTCCTTGGAGGGCACGTGATGCGTCGCATCGTGCCCCGCATCTTCCTGCACCGGCGGATTGTGCTCGTCCGGCTCGTCGTGCCCCGCATGGACCGCGTGCTGGATATGCTCGCTGTCGGCCCAGCGCGGCTTGCCCCAGAAGGTCAGGAACATCAGCCGCCAGCTGTAGAAGCTGGTCAGAAGCGCCGCGGAAACGCCCATCCAGAAGGCGAAGCTGCCGACTTCGGTGCCGCGGGCGAAGGCGACCTCGATAATCGCGTCCTTCGACCAGAAGCCCGCGAAGCCGATACCGAGGTGGTAGACCCCCAGTCCGGTGATCGCCAGCGTGCCGGCCAGCATGGCCCAGAAGGTCAGCGGGATGTGCTTTCTGAGCGCGCCGTAATAGCGCATGTCCTGCTCGTGATGCATCGCGTGGATCACGCTGCCCGCGCCGAGGAACAGCAGCGCCTTGAAGAAGGCGTGGGTGAACAGGTGGAACATCGCCGCGCCGTATGCGCCGACGCCCGCGGCGAAGAACATGTAGCCGAGCTGCGAGCAGGTGGAATAGGCGATCACGCGCTTGATGTCCCACTGCGTCGTGCCGACGGTGGCGGCGAAGATGCAGGTCGCCGCGCCGATGAAGGTCACGAAGCCCAGCGCCACCGGCGCGGTCTCGAACATCGGCGACAGGCGACAGACCATGAACACGCCAGCGGTCACCATGGTGGCGGCATGGATCAACGCGGAAACGGGTGTCGGCCCCTCCATCGCGTCAGGCAGCCAGGTGTGAAGGCCGAGCTGCGCCGATTTGCCCATCGCCCCGATGAACAGGAGGATGCAGAGCACGTCCATCGTCTGGACGCGGTAGCCGAGGAAGCCGATCGTAGCCCCCGACATGGCTGGCGCCGCGGCAAGGATTTCCGGGATCGAGGTGGTCCCGAACACCAGATAGGTCCCGAAGATGCCGAGCATGAAGCCGAGGTCGCCGACGCGGTTGACCACGAAGGCCTTGATCGCGGCGGCGTTGGCGGAAGGCTTGCGGAACCAGAAGCCGATGAGGAGATAGCTGGCGAGCCCCACGCCTTCCCATCCGAAGAACATCTGGACGAGGTTGTCCGCCGTCACCAGCATCAGCATCGCGAAGGTGAAGAGGCTGAGATAGGCGAAGAAACGGGGCTGGTCGGGGTCTTCCGCCATGTATCCCCAGGAGTAGAGGTGCACGAGCGCAGAGACGGTGGTGATCACCACCAGCATGACCGCCGTCAGCGTATCGACCCGCAGCGCCCAGTCGAAGCTGAGGTCGCCCGATTGCACCCACTGCAGCACCGGCACCACGGTGGCGCTCGCATCGCCCGAAACGAAGCCGAGGAATATCGGCCAGGACAGCGCGCAGGATACGAACAGCGCGCCGATCGTGATCGACTTGACCACGACATTACCGAGCGCGCGATTGCCGAGCCCACCGACGATCGCGGCGAGCAGCGGCAGGAAAACGATGAGGAGGATCGACGTCTGCACGCGTGATTACCCCTTCAACCGATCGACGCTGTCGACGGCGATGGTGCCGCGCCCGCGGAAATAGATCACCAGGATCGCCAAGCCGATTGCCGCCTCGCCCGCAGCCACGGTCAGCACGAACATGGCGAAGACCTGCCCGACCAGATCGCCGAGGAAGGCGCTGAAGGCGACGAGGTTGATATTCACCGCCAGCAGGATGAGTTCGATCGACATCAGGATGACGATGATGTTCTTGCGGTTGGCGAAAATGCCGAGCACGCCGAGCACGAACAGGATCGCGCTGACGACGACGTAATGTTCGATCCCGATCACAGCTCGACCCCCTCGCCGATCGTCGGCTGCTTCATTACGGTTGCCGCCTCCGGATCGCGGCGGACCTGCTTGCCGATGTCCTGGTGACCGCGCACGGTCTTGGGCGGGCGGTGTGTGAGCACGATCGCGCCGACCATCGCCACTAGCAGGATCAGGCCCGCCGCCTCGAACAGGAACAGGTAATCGGAATAGAGCAGCGCGCCGATGGCGGCGGTGTTGCTCGCCCCGATGGCGGCCGCGCCCTCGCCTGTCGCCACTCCGAGATCGATCTGCCCGGCACGATAGGCACCAATGCCCAGCACCAGCTCCGCCAGCAGAACCAGCGCGATCACCAGCCCCAGCGGTGCATTCCTAATGAACCCGGCGCGTAGCTCGGCGAAATCGATGTCGAGCATCATGACGACGAACAGGAACAGCACCGCGACCGCGCCGACATAGACGATGACCAGCAGCATCGCGATGAACTCCGCGCCCACCAGCACCATCAGCCCCGCCGCATTGAAGAAGGCGAGGATCAGCCACAGCACGCTGTGCACGGGGTTTCGCGCAGTGATCACCATCACCGCCGAAGCGAGCATCAGTGACGCGAACAGGTAGAAGGCGATTGTGTGGATCATGCGTGGATTGAAAAGCCCCGGGATTCGGTTGCGCGGCGGTTAGCGATAGGGTGCATCGGCTTCAAGGTTCGCGGCGATGGCCCGCTCCCACTTGTCACCATTGGCGAGCAGCTTGGCCTTGTCGTAGAGCAGCTCCTCGCGGGTTTCGGTGGCGTATTCGAAATTCGGCCCCTCGACCACGGCATCGACCGGGCAGGCTTCCTGGCAGAAGCCGCAATAGATGCACTTGGTCATGTCGATGTCGTAGCGCGTGGTGCGGCGGCTGCCGTCCTCGCGCGGCTCGCTCTCGATGGTGATCGCCTGCGCCGGGCAGACCGCCTCGCACAGCTTGCACGCGATGCAGCGCTCCTCGCCATTGGGATAGCGGCGCAGCGCATGCTCGCCGCGGAAGCGCGGGCTGAGCGGGTTCTTCTCGAACGGGTAGTTGATCGTCACCTTGGGCTTGAAGAAATACTTCAACGTCAGGGCATGCGCCTTGACGAACTCCCACAGGGTGAAGGCCTTGATGGTCGATGCGATGGTCATGAATAATGTCCCGTGGCCATGAGCCACCCGGAAATGAGAACGACGAAGAGCAGGCTGAGCGGCAGGAACACTTTCCACCCGAGCCGCATCAGCTGGTCGTAGCGATAGCGCGGCACGGTCGCCATGACCCAGCTGAACATGAAGAAGAAGAAGAACGTCTTGCCCAGGAACCAGACGATGCCGGGCACGTCGAACCACGGGATCAGGTCCACGTTGAGCGGCGGCAGCCACCCGCCGAAGAACAACAGGGTGTTGAGGCTGCACATCAGCAGGATGTTGGCGTATTCGCCGAGCCAGAACAGCGCGAAGCTCATCGACGAATATTCGGTCTGGTAGCCCGCGACGAGCTCGCTTTCCGCCTCGGTCAGGTCGAACGGCACGCGCTGCGTTTCGGCGAGCGAGCTGATGAAGAACATCACCCACATAGGGAAGAGCAGCAGGTTGAAGGCATAGGCATTCACAATGCCGAAGCCATGCCCGGTCTGGCTGACAACGATCTCGTTGAGGTTGAACGTGCCCGCATAGAGCACGACGCAGATCAGGATGAAGCCGATCGAGACCTCGTAGGAAATCATCTGCGCGGCGGCACGCATGGCCGAGAAGAACGGGTATTTCGAGTTGCTGGCCCACCCGGCCATCACCACGCCGTAAACCGACAGGCTGCTGATCGCGAGAATGTAGAGCAGGCCGACATTGATGTCCGCCAGCACCGCGGTCGCACTGAACGGGATCACCGCCCAGGCGGCCAGCGCCACGGTGAAGGTGACGATCGGCGCGAGAATGAAGATGCCCTTGTTCGCCGCGCTCGGGACGATGGTTTCCTGGAGGAACACCTTCAGCCCGTCGGCAAAGCTCTGCAGCAGGCCGAAGGGCCCGACGACATTTGGGCCGCGCCGCAGGTTGATTGCCGCCCAGACCTTGCGGTCGACGTAGATCACCATCGCCACCGCCAGCATCAGCGGCAGCGCGATCAGCAGGATGCCGGCGATGGTCGCGATGGTCCAAGACGCCTCGTAGGTGAACCACTGGTCGAAGAAAGCGGTCATTTCCGTTTCTCCTTCGCACGATCGCGTTGCTTGGAATCCTCGGTCTTCGAAAACGCCTCGTTGCGCCAACCATTGTGCGATCCGGCGCGGTGGCTGCGATCGTCGCGAAACGCCTTCCATACCGCGTAGGAAGCGAAGCCGACGAAGGCGAGGGGGATGACGGGCACGGCCATTATTCCGCGGCCTCCAGCATACCAGCGCCGTGGAGCAGCTCGGCCGAGCATTGCTGCATCACCGCGCTGGCGCGGGCGATGGGGTTGGTGAGGTAGAAATCCTGGATCGGATAGGCGTCGATCGATCCCTCGGCCTTGGCCTTCACGTCGGCCTTCGGAAGCGTACCGTAATCGGCCAGCCCTTCCTCACCCAGCGCCGTGACGTCGCGGATCATCGCGTTCTGGAGTTCGGCGAAGGAGTTGAAGCCGACATCGACCTTCAGCGCATCGGCCAGCGCGCGCAGGATCGTCCAGTCCTCGCGCGCGTCTCCCGGAGCGAACACGGCCTTCTCCGCGAACTGCACCCGTCCTTCGGTGTTGACGTAGGTGCCATCCTTTTCGGCATAGCTCGCGCCGGGCAGGACGATGTCGGCGGCATGCGCGCCCTTGTCGCCGTGGTGGCCGATATAGACCTTGAGGCTGTCGGCGAAGGGCGCATAATCCATCTCGTCCGCGCCGAGGCTGAGCAGGACTTTCGGGCTGGCTCTGGCGATATCCGCCATACCGCCCTTCTGCGCGAAGCCGAGCATCAACCCGCCCATTCGCGCGGCGGACATGTGCAGCACGTTGAATTCCGCGCCCCATGCGCTTGCCAGCGCCAAGGCCTTGCCGTGCGCGCCCTTGAGGCCCGCGCCGCCGACGATCACTGCCGGCTTCTCCGCCTTGGTGAAAGCTTCGGCGACATGGTCGGGCAGATCGTTGAGCACGCCGAGATCGGTGCCGACGAACTCCGCCGGATAGGTGGTTTCCCACTGCGGGCCGACCAGAAAGACCTTTGCGCCGCGCTTCGCCGCCTTGCGCAGGCGGACGTTGGCCAGGGGCGCTTCCCAGCGGACATGGCTGCCGACGATCAGGATCGCATCGGCGTTCTCGATACCCGCCAGCGTGGAGTTGAAATTGACAGCGGCGAGGTTCGAAACGTCGTAATCCATCCCGGTCTGACGGCCTTCCAGCATGTCCGAGCCGAGCGCCTTCAGCAGCGCCTTCGCCGCGAACATGGTCTCGCAGTCGACGAGGTCGCCGGCGATGGCCGCGATCGACTTGCCGGGTTTCGCCTTGGCGATCGCCTTGAAGGCCTCGTCCCAACCGGCAGCCTCGAGCCTGCCCTTGCGGCGGATGAAGACCTTGTCGAGCCGGCGCCTGCTCAGGCCATCCACCTGGTAGCGCGCCTTGTCGGAGATCCACTCCTCGTTGACCTCGTCGTTGATCCGCGGAAGCGCGCGCATCACCTGCCGCCCGCGGCTGTCGAGGCGAATGTTCGCGCCGACCGCGTCGGACACGTCGATGCTCAGCGTCTTGCGCAGTTCCCAGGGCCGCGCCTCGAAGGCATAGGGACGCGAGGTCAAAGCGCCCACGGGGCACAGGTCGATCACATTGGCCGACAGCTCGTGCTCGGCCGCCTGTTCGAGGTAGGTGGTGATCTGCATGTCCTCGCCGCGGCCAAGCGCGCCGATCTCGTCCACCCCGGCGATCTCTTCGGAAAAGCGCACGCAGCGGGTGCAGTGGATGCAGCGAGTCATGATCGTCTTGATCAGCGGACCCATGTATTTCTCCGTCACCGCCCGCTTGTTCATGCGATAGCGGGTCGCGCCGCGACCGTAGGTCATCGACTGGTCCTGCAAGTCGCATTCGCCGCCCTGGTCGCAGATCGGGCAGTCGAGCGGATGGTTGATGAGCAGGAACTCCATCACCCCCTCGCGCGCGGTCTTGACCATCTGGCTGTCGGTGCGAATTTCCTGGCCATCGGTTGCGGGCAGCGCACAGGAGGCTTGCGGCTTGGGCGGTCCGGGCTTCACTTCGACCAGACACATCCGGCAATTGCCCGCGATGCTCAGCCGCTCGTGATAGCAGAAGCGCGGAATTTCCTTCCCGGCCATCTCGCAGGCCTGCAGCACGGTCGCGCCGTCGGGGACTTCGATTTCCTTTCCGTCAACGGTGACTTTAGGCATCGGTATCTCCCGAACCTTCGATCAGGCGCAGTGCGGCAGTGGCGATCATGGCGCGCATGGCGGACGCCGACACCTCGACCCGCGACCCGACCTTCGCAGCGTCCGAACAAGGCGCGACGGCAGCCGTCAAAGGAGCGATGGCCGTGGTTTCCTCGGGCGAACCCGGGCGGGTCCCGAAAAGGATTGCGACCTGATCGGGCATCGAACGCGCCAGGCATTGTGCCACCGCATCGGTAGGAGCGAAAGCCTGCGCTTCGTTTTCCGAAGCGCGGATCAGCCGGACATTGAGCGGCTCCGCATCGGTTTCGAGCAGGTTCTCGGCGACCGCGCCGGCGAAGAGCAGATTGGCGCTGCGCATGACATTGGCCCGCCCGACGCGCTCGGCACAATCGCGCTCCGCAGCCTGCGACAGCAATTTGAGGCCGGTCCGGTACGTGGCCGACCGGAAATCCTGCGTCAGAACGCGCCGTGCCTCGCTTCCGTTACGTTCGGCGACACACTTTCCGTACCCGTCGAGTGCTTCACGGGCGGCAGAATCGCTAGGAGACCCATCCTGGGCCGCGGCGGGCACCGTCATACCAGCGGCGACGAACAAAACGGACAGGGCAGTGAGAGTTTTCATTCCGCAGCCTCCAGGAATTTCGCGTTGTGTTCCTCGATCCGGCGCTCGAGTTCGGGCCGGAAATGGCGGATGAGGCCCTGGATCGGCCACGCCGCCGCATCGCCCAATGCGCAGATGGTGTGGCCTTCGACCTGCTTGGTCACCTGCTGGAGCATGTCGATCTCCTCGATCGCGGCGTCGCCGGTGCGCAGGCGTTCCATCATCCGCCACATCCAGCCCGTGCCCTCGCGACAGGGGGTGCACTGGCCGCAGCTCTCGTGCTTGTAGAAATAGCTGATGCGGCTGATCGCGCGAACGATATCGGTCGACTTGTCCATCACGATCACCGCCGCCGTGCCGAGGCCGGAGCCGACCTCCTTGAGCCCGTCGAAATCCATCGGGCAGTCCATGATCTGCTCGGCGGGAACCAGAGGGACCGAGGAACCGCCGGGGATAACCGCAAGGAGGTTGTCCCACCCGCCGGTGATGCCGCCGCAATGTTTCTCGATCAGCTCCCTGAACGGTATGCTCATCGCCTCTTCGACCACGCAGGGCCGTTCGACATGGCCGCTGATCTGGAACAGCTTGGTGCCGGCATTGCCCTCGCGACCGAAACCCGCGAACCAGCTCGCACCGCGCCGCAGGATGGTCGGCACCACGGCGATGCTCTCGACATTGTTGACCGTGGTCGGGCAGCCGTAGAGCCCCGCCCCGGCCGGGAACGGCGGCTTGAGGCGCGGCTGGCCCTTCTTGCCCTCCAGGCTCTCGATCATCGCGGTTTCCTCGCCGCAGATGTAGGCGCCCGCGCCGCGATGCAGGAAGACGTCGAAATCGTAGCCCGAACCGCTGGCGTTCTTGCCGATCAGCTTGGCGTCATAGGCCTCGTCGATAGCAGCCTGCAGCGTCTCGGCCTCGCGGATGTATTCGCCGCGAATGTAGATATAGGCCGCCCGCGCCCGCATGGCGAAGCCGGCGACCAGAGCGCCTTCGATCAGCTTGTGCGGATCGTGGCGGATGATTTCCCGGTCCTTGCACGAACCGGGTTCGGATTCGTCGGCGTTGATGACCAGGAAGCTCGGCCGTCCGTCCTTGCTCTCTTTGGGCATGAAAGACCATTTGAGCCCCGTTGGGAACCCCGCCCCGCCGCGCCCGCGCAGCCCGCTCGCTTTCATCTCCTCGATGATCGAATCCTGGCCGCGCGCGATCAGCGCCTTGGTGTCGTCCCAGTCGCCACGCTCGCGCGCCGCCTTCAGCCCCCAGTCCTGGAAGCCGTAGAGATTGGTGAAGATCCGGTCCTTATCGGCCAGCATCGGTGCCGTCCTTGTTGAGCAGATGGCGGAAGGTGAAGAACAGCACGATGGCGATCAGGACGAGCGCCGAGGGTCCGGCCGGCGAACCCCCGGTGGCCAGCCCGTAGACCAGCAGCACCAGGCCAACCAGCGCAGCGACCGCGGCGACGCGGCTGAGGGTGCGGAGCATGGGCGCGTTCATGCCATGCCCCCCGTGGAGAGGAACCAGATCGCGGCGACGACGATCAGCGCGATCGCGCCGAACTTGATCACCCCCATCAGCACCTTCCACGCGATGAAGATGAGGACGAGCGCGACGAGGATGGTGACGATGTCCATCAGCTGCCCCCGCCCTTGCCCGCCTTGCTGTTCGAAATGGCGAGGAACGCCGCCCCGAGCGCGATGAAGGTCGCGCCGAGCGCAACGTTGTTGGCGACGAAGAAACCGATCGCGGCGACGAAGAACAGGACCGAGGCGAGCTGGTACATGAGCTTGGGGGACATCACCAATCCCCCCGGTAATCGTGGTTGGCGTCGACCATTTCCTTGAGCGTGGTCGGGCCGCCGGCGGGTTCGCTGGTGTGACGGCCGGGCTCCTGTGTGCCGGGCTTCGGTTGCTCGCCCGCGGCCAGCGCATCGAGGATAGTGTCGAGGCGTTCGGGGGTCAAATCCTCGTAATTGTCGTCGTTGATCTGAACCATCGGCGCGGTGGCGCAATTGCCCATGCATTCGACTTCGGTGAGCGTCCACAGCCCGTCTTCGGAGACCTGGCCCTTGCGCATCCCGCGCGCCTTGCATGTCTCGAACAGCGCGTCCGAGCCACGCAGCATGCATGGCGTCGTGCCGCAGACCTGCACGTGGTACTTCCCGACCGGCACGAGGTTGTACATGAAATAGAAGGTCGCGACCTCCAGCACGCGGATCACCGGCATGTCGAGATAGTCGGCGACGTATTCGATAACCGGCAGCGGCAGCCAGCCCTGCGTATCGGTTTCCTCACCGACTTGCCTCTGGGCAAGGTCGAGCAGCGGCATCACCGCCGAGCGCTGCCGCCCCTCGGGATAGCGCGCAATCGCCTTGTCCGCGCGGGCGCGGTAGGCCTCGGTGAACTCGAAGCCTCCCCAACGTTCGCGCAGTTCGGGGGTATCGGGTGCGGGCGCGCGCTCAGCCATTGGAGGACCTGCGCGAATGCTGCTCGTTCATGATGAAGATTGAGCCGAGAATTCCCAAAGCGGCCACGGGCCAAATCATGACGCCAAGGTTAATCATATCCACCAAATCGAGAAGGAGCAGGCTTGCCAAGGCAAGCTGAGCCGCCACGAAAAAACTGAGCCTGCTCACCGGTCGCACTCCCCGAACACCACGTCGATCGCGCCGAGAATGGCAGTTGCGTCGGGTAGCATGTGACCCTTGGACATGAAATCCATCGCCTGCAGGTGGCTGAAGGCCGTCGGGCGGATCTTGCAGCGATAGGGTTTGTTGCTGCCGTCGCTGACGAGGTAGACGCCGAATTCGCCCTTGGGGCTTTCGGTGGCGACATACACTTCGCCCGCGGGCACATGAAAGCCTTCGGTGTAGAGCTTGAAGTGGTGGATCAGCGCTTCCATCGACTGCTTCATCTCAGCGCGCTTGGGCGGAACCACCTTCCGGTCGTCGCTCGCCACCGGGCCCTGCGGGATTTCTGCAAGGCACTGCTTGATGATCTTCTTGCTTTCGTAGCACTCCTTCACGCGGACCATGAAGCGGTCGTAGCAATCCGAATTGGTGCCCACCGGAATGTCGAATTCCATCCGGTCGTAGACATCGTAGGGCTGGCTCTTGCGCAAATCCCACGGAATTCCGGCAGCGCGGATCATTGGGCCGGAGAAGCCCCAGGCCAGCGCGTCGTCCTTGCCCACCACCGCGATATCGACATTGCGCTGCTTGAAGATGCGGTTGTCGGTGACGAGGCTCATCGCGTCGCCGAAGAGTTCGGGGAAGCGGGTGTCGAGCCATTCGCCGATATCGACCAGCAGCTTTTCGGGCACGTCCTGGTGTACGCCGCCGGGGCGGAGGTAAGCGTGGTGCATCCGCGCGCCGCTCATCCGCTCGAAGAAATTGAGGCAATCCTCGCGCAGTTCGAACACCCACAGGTTGGGCGTCATCGCGCCGACATCCATCACATGCGCGCCGATATTGAGCAGGTGGTTGCAGATGCGGGTCAGCTCGGCAAACAGCACGCGCAGATACTGCGCCCGCTCCGGCACGGCAATGTTGAGCAGCTTCTCGATTGCGAGGACGTAACTGTATTCCTGCGCCAGCGGGCTGCAATAATCGAGCCGGTCGAAATAAGGCAGCGCCTGGAGATAGGTCTTGTGCTCGATCAGCTTCTCGGTGCCGCGGTGGAGCAGGCCGACATGCGGATCGATCCGTTCGATGATCTCGCCGTCGAGTTCCATCACCATGCGCAGCACGCCGTGCGCGGCCGGGTGCTGCGGCCCGAAATTGATCGTGTAATTGGTGATCGTCTCGTCGCCGGTGGTGGGCGATTTCTCGAGTTGCATGGCGGCGCTCATGTGCAGGCCCACTTTCCGGCGATGATCCGTGCCTCGCCTTCCTGGTCGGTGATCGTCAGTTCGGCGTTGTCGTTGGCTGCGCGCGCGAGTTCGGCGGTGAAGCCCTCGCCCCGGAAAGTTGTGCCTTGGCGCACCTCGTCCAGTCCGCCGGGAAGCGCGTCGAGCAGGAGCAATTGCCCGCCGATCCGCACCGTCGCCTTGCCGGGCAAGGTCTGTTCCGACGGGGCGGCGGCGACGAGCAGCGCTTCGCCGTCCGCGCTGAAGGTGCAGGCTCCGTCGCGCAGACCGAGATTCACGCTGGAAATGTCTCCAAGCCGTTCGAGCCGACGGGCATCGCTTCCCGCCGGGGGAGCGACCGGCTGGGCGGCATTGGGGCGCGCGGCACCCTCCGCCGCCGAACCGCTGGCACCTACGCGCGCCGCGTAGTCCTCTGCGGACTCGGTGCCGTCGGGCGCCTGCGAGCCACAGGCGGCGAGAAGCAAAGCAGCCGGGATAACGGCGGCCCTCATTTCTTCACCTCGGTCGCATCGTCGGTATCGGTGGTCTTGCCCTTGCGCTTGGGGCGGTCCGCGCGGTCCTCCGTCGGCGCCGGCGGCGGCGTGCGATCCTCACCCGCATCCTCCTCCGCGGGCGAGCCGGCGCTGACCTTTTCGGCCGCTTCCTCGTCGGTCTTGGCACCCGCGCCGGTGTCGGAGGGCTTCTCGGTCACCTTGGGATCATCGACCGGCGGGGTGTCCGCCTTCTCGTCGCCCGGAAGCACGTAGTCCGCGCCTTCCCAGGGGCTCATGAAATCGAACTGGCGCAGATCCTGCGGCAGATCGACCGGTTCGTAGACGACGCGCTTCTGGTCTTCCGAATAGCGCAGCTCGACGTAACCGGTGAGCGGGAAGTCCTTGCGGAAGGGATGGCCCTCGAAGCCGTAGTCGGTGAGGATGCGGCGCAGATCGGTGTTGCCATCGAAAAGCACGCCGTACATGTCGAACACCTCGCGCTCGAGCCAGCCGGCGTTGGGCCACAGGGTGGTCGCGGTCGGCACCGGGGTGTCCTCGCTCGCGGTGACCTTGACCATGATCCGGCTGTTCTTCGTCACCGACAGCAGCATGTAGACCACTTCGAACCGCTCGGGCCGGCTGGGGTAATCGACCCCGGCGATCTCCATCAGCTGCTGATAAGCGTGTTCGTCGCGCAGCGTCCGCAGCACCGTCTCGATGCTGTCGCGCTTCACTGTCAGCAACAGCTCGCCATGCTCCTCGTGCGCCTCGACGAGATGCTCGCCGATCGCCTTCGAAAGCGTATCCTTCAGCCCTTCGATGCGGGTGAAGCGCGGTGCGGAATGCAGGACGGCCATATTACCGCTCGATCGTCCCCACGCGGCGGATCTTCCGCTGGAGCTGCATCACGCCGTAGAGCAGCGCCTCCGCGGTCGGGGGGCACCCGGGCACGTAGATGTCGACCGGCACGATCCGGTCGCAGCCGCGCACGACGCTGTAGCTGTAGTGATAATAGCCGCCGCCATTGGCGCAGCTGCCCATGCTGATCACGTATTTGGGGTCCGACATCTGATCGTAGACCTTGCGCAGCGCCGGCGCCATCTTGTTGCACAGCGTGCCGGCGACGATCATCACGTCGCTCTGGCGCGGGCTCGCGCGCGGGGCGACGCCGAACCGCTCCATGTCGTAGCGCGGCATGTTGACGTGGATCATCTCCACCGCGCAGCAGGCGAGGCCGAAGGTCATCCACCACAGGCTGCCGGTGCGCGCCCACTGGAACAGCTCCTCGGTGCTGGTAACGAGAAAACCCTTGTCGTTCACCTCGGAAGAAAGGGAATCGTAGAAATCCTGGTCGGGACGCAGGACCTGCCCGCCCTGCGCCGTCGGGGCATCATGCAGCGCCGGGTTGAGATTCGGATTGGTGGGGCTGTGGTCTACTCCCATTCCAGCGCTCCCACTTTCCAGGCGTAGGCGAAGCCGACGATCAGTTCTCCCAGGAACACCATCATGGTGATCCAGCCGGGCCAGCCGGTGAGGTCGAGGCTCACCGCCCAAGGGAACAGGAATGCCGCCTCGAGATCGAAGATGATGAACAGGATCGCGACCAGATAGAAGCGCACGTCGAACTGGCTGCGCGGCTCCTCGAAGGCGGGGAAGCCGCATTCGTATTCGCTGTATTTCTCCGCCGTCGGGTTGTGCGTCCCGGTCAGCCGGCTGACGCCCATCGGCAGGAACACGAAGGCGGCGGACAGACCGACGGCGATGAACAGGAAGATCAGGATGGGCAGGTATTGCGAAAGGTCGACCACGGGGGATTTCCAAGCCTTTGGGGGCGGTTTCGGGTGGCAGGTTCGGGTGGCGCTCTAGGCCCCTAGCCGCACGGGTGCAAGGGGTGGGGACAGTGCAATCCGCGCGGTTTCCCGTGCTTCTATTTCATCTGTCCTGCGATCGCCTTGTCGGTCTTGCCACCATAGGGCGGCTTGAAGCCGGCGAGCTTGGCCAAGTCGATCTTCGGCTGGCTGTAGATGCTGCGGGCATGGCTGAATTCGCGGAAGCCCTCGACACCGTGATAGCTGCCCATCCCGCTCGGTCCGACCCCGCCAAAGGGCAGATCGTCCATCGAGACGTGGAAGATCACATCGTTGACGGTGACGCCCCCGGAGATGGTCTTGCGCAGAACCCTCTCCTCCTCGTTCGAATCCGAGCCGAAGTAATAGAGCCCCAGCGGCCGGTCGCGCTCGTTCACATAATCGATCGCCTCGTCGATATGGGAGTAGGTCTTGACCGGCAGCACCGGCCCGAAAATTTCCTCCTGCATCGCCTGCATGTCGTCGGTCACGTTCCTGAGGATCGTCAGCGGCATCTTGCGGGCGTTGGTGTTCGAGAAATCCTCGTTTCCGGGATTGACCTCGATCACCTCCGCGCCCTTGTCGCGGGCGTCCTCGACCATCGATTGCAGACGGTCGAAATGCCGGTCGGTGACGATGCTGGCGTAGTCGTCGTTCTCCAGGAGCGAAGGATACATGTCGGCCGTCCCCTGCCATACGCCGTGGACCGCCTCGTCGGCCTTGCTCTCGGGCACGTAGAGATAGTCGGGGGCGAGGCAGATCTGCCCCGCGTTCATCATCTTGCCCATCGCGATCCGCTCGCCCGCCTTGGCGAAATCGGCGCTCTCGCCCAGGAACACCGGCGACTTGCCGCCCAGTTCCAGCGTTACGGGGACGAGGTTCTTCGCCGCGGCTTCCATCACCTTGCGCCCGGTTCCGGTCGATCCGGTGAAGACGAGGTGGTCGAAGGGCAGTTCGGCAAAGGCTGCGGCGACGTCGGGACCGCCGGTGAACACGACGCATTCGTCGGGGGTGAAGTTGTCCGCAATCAGCCGCTCCATCAGGATACTGGTCTTCTCGGTGAATTCGCTCGGCTTGATCATGGCCCGGTTGCCCGCGGCAAAGACCTGCATCAGCGGGCCGAAGGTAAGGTTCACCGGAAAATTCCACGGCGAGAGGATGCCGATCACGCCCTTGGGCTCGTAGCGGACCTCGGCCTTCGCGCCCAGCAGACCGAGCGGAAACTGGACATGGCGTTTGTCCGCTCTCGCCCATCTGTCCATGTGTTTGAGACAATATTTGCCGAAGTTCACCGTCCCGACGATATCGGTCATCATCGATTGCTGCGGGCTGCGGTTGCCGAAATCCGCGCTCATCGCCCGGCACAGATCATCGGCGTGATCCTTGAGCAGCTTGATCGCGCGTTCGATGCGGTTCTTCCTCAGGCCCATCGGCTCGGGCCGCATCTGGTTGTGGGCGGCCCGCTGCTTGCGCAGCGCCGCTTCCATCTCGCTCGTCCGATCCTCGGCCATCCCTGCTCTCCATTTGCCTTCGCTGCGGCGCAACACTAAGTCGCATCGAGCAACCGATATTCCAGAACCGAAAGGCCAGCACAAGCATGACCCAGTTCAGCGCCTCCGATCCCGTCGTCATCCTGTCCTACGCGCGCACGCCGATGGGCGGCATGCAGGGCGCCCTCGCAGAGGTCTCCGCAACCGATCTCGGCGCGACTGCGGTGAAGGCGGCGGTCGAGCGCTCGGGCGTGTCTCCCGAGAGCTTCGACCGGACCTACATGGGGTGCGTGCTGCCGGCGGGGCTCGGCCAGGCACCGGCTCGGCAGGCCTCGATCAAGGCCGGGCTGCCGAAATCGGTTCAGGCGACCACGGTCAACAAGGTCTGCGGCAGCGGCATGCAGACGGTGATCATGGGGGCCGAGGCACTGGCCAGCGGGGCTGTGGACTATGTCGTTGCCGGCGGCATGGAGAGCATGACCAACGCGCCCTACCTGCTCAAGAAGCACCGCAGCGGCGCACGGATCGGGCACGACACCGCTTACGATCACATGTTCCTGGACGGGCTCGAGGATGCCTACGAGGAAGGCCGCGCCATGGGGACCTTTGCGCAGGAAACCGCCAACGACTATCAGATGACCCGCGAGGAGATGGACGCCTATTCCATCGAGAGCTTGCGCCGGGCCAATGCCGCGATCGAGAGCGGAGCCTTCGCCGACGAGGTCGTGCCGGTCAGCTTCTCGACACGCGCGGGCGAGCAGACCGTCGAGCACGACGAGCAACCGGGACGCGGCAAGCCCGACAAGATCCCGACCCTCAAGCCCGCCTTCGCCAAGGACGGCACGATCACTGCCGCGACTTCCTCGTCGATCTCCGATGGCGCGGCAGCCGTGGTGCTGACGCGCGAAAGTCTGGCCAAAGACGGCGGGCAGCAGCCCGTCGCGCGGATCGTCGCGATGGCGGCACACGCACAGGAACCGGCCAAGTTCACCATCGCTCCCATCGGCGCGATCGAGAAGGTGCTCGCCAAGGCCGGCTGGTCGGCCGACGATGTCGATCTTTGGGAGGTCAACGAAGCCTTCGCCTGCGTCGCCATGTTCGCGATGCGCGACATCGGCATCCCGCACGAGAAGATCAACGTCAACGGCGGCGGCACCGCGCTCGGCCATCCGATCGGCGCCAGCGGCACCCGCATAATCGTGACCCTGCTCAATGCGCTCAAGCGCCAGGGCAAGACACGCGGCGTCGCGAGCCTGTGCATCGGTGGCGGCGAGGCAACGGCGGTAGCGGTGGAGATGGTCTGATCAAGCAATCGCCATGTCCGATCAAAGGGATCTACCTGCCGTGAGAAGGGGTATGCGATGAAATCCGCTATCTTCGCGCTGGCGGCTTGCGCCGCGCTTATCGCATGCAACGATGCCGCAGAGGAAGCCGACGATCCTCTGGTAGCGGCAACCGCGCCCCCTGTCGGCACGGTCGAGACCTTGGCTGGCACTTATGAAGTGACCATGGCCAACGGCACGGTGGTGATGCAGACCCTGCGCTCCGACGGGACCTACAACGACATGGCCGATGGCGAAGTCATCGAGACCGGGACGTGGCGCACGGACGAGAAGCAATTGTGCTTCGATCCAGAAGGCGATGGGGAGGAACAATGCTTTGCGGGCGGTCCGGCCGGTCCCGACGGCAGCTTCCAGACCCACGACGGAGACGGCAATGTCCTCGCAAGTGTGCGGCGTGTCGGCGACGAGAATTTGGCGACCGAGCCGACCGCCTGACGTTGCCGAACTAGCTGCCGTCCGTGCCCCAGAGCCGGGCCTGGCTCACCCATCCGCGGCGCCCGTCGACATCGAGCTCGCACCACCCGCCGTCGCAGTCTCCGAGGCGGCCCACGACGCCGGGTTCGAGGCGCCAGCGTGGCGCCCCGGCCGAAGAAGGCGATCCTTGCATCGAGACGAGCCCTTCGCCCACGACCATTGCCGACCGATCCGGGCTGAGCAGTCGCGCCGCGACCCAGCCCTGATCGCCGGCGGGATCGCGAATCAGGCGCCACCCCTCGTGAACGCGAACAACCTGGACCGGCAATCCGGGACGGCGGTAGACCCAGCTGATCTTGTAATCCGCGCTCGGCCCGACCCGCATGTTGAGCTCGCTCGCGCGGATCGAGGCCCAATAGGGTACCTCGCGGTCCTGCGCCGATGCGGGACCGGCGCAGGCCATGGCCAGGATCAGGCCCAGGATGAGGGAAAAGCGGTGCATTTTCGGACATCGGCATAAGAGCCCGCGTTCGGGCCCGCAATCGCGATCTGCGCGATGTCCCCGGTGTCAGCCTCCCTCTGCGAACGGCCTTGACCGCAACGCGAGCCACGGCCTAGCGCTTCTCCAATGCCTGCCGAACCTATCCGTAAGCCTCTCGAGCGCAAGCCCCGCGTCGTCGTCACCCGGCACCTCATGCCCGAGGTGGAAACGCGCATGGAGGAGCTGTTCGACACCAGTCTCAACACGAACGATGTCCCCTTCACGCGCGAGCAGCTCGAAGCGGCGATCGCGAAGTGCGACGTGCTGGTGCCGACCGTGACCGATCGCATCGACGCGGATCTGCTCGCCGCTGCCGGGCCCGATCTCAGGCTCGTCGCCAATTTCGGCGCGGGAACCGATCATATCGACTTGGCCGCCGCACGCGAACGGGGCATCATCGTGACCAATACGCCGGGCGTGTTCACCGATGACACCGCCGATATCGCCATGGAGATGATCATCGGCATCCCGCGCCGGGTTCGCGAAGGCGTGGCGCTGGTCCGGCGCGGAGGCTGGACCGGCTGGACGCCAACCGCGCTGCTCGGCCGCAAGCTGGCGGGAAAGACGTTGGGGATCGTCGGCATGGGGCGGATCGGCCAGGCCGTCGCTCACCGCGCCCGGGCCTTCGGGCTGGAGATCGCCTACCATAATCGCAAACGGCTGCCGGAAGCGGTCGAGCGGATGTTCGCCGCGCGTCATGTCGAGACGCTGGCCGAACTGCTGGCGCAGTCGGATATCGTCACCCTGCACTGTCCCGCCAACCCGCAGAGCCGCCACATGATCGGCGAGGACCAGTTCGCGGGAATGAAGGACGGTGCCTGCCTGATCAACACGGCCCGCGGCGATCTCGTCGACCAGGAGGCCATGATCGCGGCCCTGCAATCGGGCAAGCTCGCGGGCGCCGGCCTCGATGTCTATCGAGACGAACCGGAAGTCGATCCGCGCCTGCTCGAGATTCCCAATGTGATGACCCTGCCGCATATCGGCAGCGCCACCCGCGAAGGGCGGGAGGATTCCGGGCACAGGGTCATCGCCGATATTCGCATGTGGGCAGACGGGCATCGGCCGCCCGATCAGGTGCTCCCCGGACTGGAATGACGGCTCTTGCCCGCACTGGCGCATGATGTAAGCGCGCGCCCATGGATGAATTCGCCTCGAAGATCGAAGCGCTAGAGCACCGCTGGATGCGCAGCTGGATGCACCGCGACCGCAACGCAATGAAGAGCTTGGCCGCGCGTAACTTCATCTTCCTGCTCGGTTCGACCAAGGCGGCGATCCTCGACCGCGCAAGCTGGCTCGAAGCCTCGACCACACGCTTCCGCTGTTCCGGTTATCGCTTCGACGAAGTCTACGTCCGCCGGCATGGCAGCGTCGCCGTCTTCGCAACGCAAATGGAACTGGAAGCGCGTGTTGGAGAGCGCGACTGGTCGGGCCCGACCTGGGTCATGGATTTGTGGCAGCGCGGAAGCGTAAGGCGCCGGTGGCGCATCGTCGAGCGCACCCTGTCGCGCCCGGACGGGGACGCAAGGGTGACGGATGCGGTCAAGTCGATGCAGCTCTGGCGATAGGACCGCCCCTACCCTCTCGATCCCGGCTCAATCGCCGGTCAGGATACGCTCGACCAGTTGCTTCACGCTCGGCGTGAAATTGTTCGAATAGAACGGGTCCTGCTTGAAACGGTATGCCGCATGTCCGGCGAAGGCGAGGTTCTCGTCCACCGGGCCGCCGTGGGCGATATCCTGAAGTGTCTTCTGGATGCAGAAACTGCGCGGATCGGCGAGACGGCCCGTGGTGTAGTCGCCATGATCCTTCCAGCTCGAGAACTGGCAATGGCTGAGGCAGCCCATGCAGTCCTTCTGGTCTGTGCGGATTTCGTCGCGCTTGTCGGGAGTGACATAGACGACGGTGTCGTCCGGCGTCTTCAACGCTTCGGTGTGCCCTTGCGCGAACCACGCCTGGGCGCGTTCGTAATCCTTCGGCGCGACCCAGAAGTTGCGGCCGCGCACGCCGACGTCGAGCTGGCGGGTATGCTCCCCCGCCTCGACCTTGCTGAAGGGTATCTGCCGCTCGCTGCGGTGGATAAGGTCCCACAGGAAAGGGTTTTTCACCGCGCTCGAGTAAAAGCCGGTCGGGCTGAATTTGTGGAGCAGGATGTCGCCCTCGTCGAGGGTGCGCAGCATCTCCTTCCATTCCTGCGGGATCGGGCTTTCTTCGGTCAGCAGCGGCCGGGTGCCGAACTGGAAGGCGATCTTGCCGAGCTCGGGATTGTCGATCCAGTTCTCCCACTCGCGCAGAAACCATACCCCGCCCGCCATGACGATCGCGGTATCTTCGGAAACGCCCTCGGCGCGCATGGTGTCGCGTAGGGCCTTCACGCGGGGATAGGGGTCCTCGGGCTTCTTGGGATCCTCGGCATTGGATAGACCGTTATGCCCGCCCGCGAGCCAGGGATCCTCGTAGACCACCGCGGCCATCAGTTCGGGCACCTTGGAATAGCTGCGCTTCCACAGTGCGCGAAATGCGCGCGCCGAGCTGATGATCGGCAGGTAGTGGACGCCGAAGCGCTGCGCGATCTCGGCGAGCTTGTAGGGCATCCCCGCCCCGCAGGTGACGCCGGTGATTTGCCCCTTGCAGTTCTCCAGCACGCCTTCGAGGACCTGCTGCGCGCCGCCCATTTCCCACAAGACGTTGATGTTGATCGCGCCCTTCCCGCACGACATCTCGTGCGCGCGGCGAACCTGTTCGGTGGCGCCGTCGATGGCATAGCGGATCAGCTGTTCGTGGCGCTCCTTGCGGGTGAGCTGGTCGTAGACCTGCGGCACGATCTTGCCTTCCGCATCGTAGCTGTCGGCATTGACCGCGCTTACCGTCCCGATCCCGCCGGCGGCCGCCCAGGCGCCGGAACTGGCGTGGTTAGTGGCCGAGACGCCTTTGCCGCCCTCGATCAGCGGCCAGACTTCCTTGCCGCCGTAATTGATGGGCTGGAGCCCCTTGAAAGCCATGGAATCTCTTTCTTTCGCGTCTTCTCGAGAGGCGGATCAGCCCTCTGCGGGCTTCGTACCGACCGCGTCTCCCCGACACGGAACGATGTCTTGCGGTTCCGGCCTCGTAGCGGCTCTTTCGAACTGTGCATAGTAGCCCGCCAGCTCAGGCGCATCCCTGAAGGCGACGAGCCGGTATCCCGACCGTTCGAATTCGCAGGATAGAAGCAGGGGAGCGATGCCGTGCTGGTCCGTCGGCCGGTCGACATCGACGACGATCACCTGGCCGCCCTCGCGCAATGCGGGCCACATGCGCCAGAGCAAGGCATAGGGTTCGGAAATCTCGTGGTACATGTGGACCATGAAGATTCGATCGAAGCTGTTTTCCGGCAGATGCGGATCGTCCGCTGCGCCAAGCGCGATCGAGACGTTGTCGAGCCGCTCGCGGACCACCCGTTCGCCGAGGCGGCTGAGCACCGCCCGGTCGATGTCCTGCGCCAGCACCCGCCCGCGCGGGCCGACCTTGTCCGCCAGGCGAATGGTGTAATAGCCCTCGCCAGCCCCGATGTCGGCTACCCGCATCTCCGGTTCGATCGCGGCGAGCTCCATCACCGTCTCGGCCTCGTTGCGGCTGTCGCGGGCGGTCTCGGTGGAGAACTGGTTGGCGCCGAGATCGGACACCGGTCGATCGGGCCGGGGAAACTCGAGCGCGCCTTGGCGCCGGTCGCTGGGCGCCCGTTCGCAAGCTCCCAGGGCGAGCAGCGCCGCCAGCGCCAGCCCAGCGCGGCGCGTCACTCGACGTCCTCCACCTCGACGGTCTCGCCGGTGACCCGCTGGGCAAGCGCCGCCGAGATGAAATCGTCGAGCGATCCGTCGAGGACATCGTCCGGCGTCGGGGAGGTGACGCCGGTGCGCAGGTCCTTGACCATCTGATAGGGCTGGAGGACGTAGCTTCTGATCTGGTGGCCCCAGCCGATTTCGGTCTTGCTGTCGTATTCGCTGCCCGCTGCCGCCTCGCGTGCGGCCATTTCGCGCTCGTAGAGCCGAGCCTTGAGCATGTTCATCGCCGTAGCGCGGTTCTTGTGCTGACTGCGGTCGTTCTGGCTGGCGACGACGATGCCGGTCGGCTGGTGGGTGATGCGGACTGCGGAATCCGTAGTATTGACATGCTGGCCGCCGGCGCCGCTGGCGCGGTAGGTGTCGATCTTGAGGTCGCTTTCGTTGATGTCGACTTCGAAATCGTCGTCGATCACCGGATAGACCCAGACGCTGGAAAAGGACGTGTGGCGGCGGGCCGAGCTGTCGTAGGGGCTGATGCGGACCAGGCGGTGGACCCCGCTCTCGGTCTTGGCATAGCCATAGGCGTTCTCGCCCTTGATCAGCAAAGTCGCCGACTTGATCCCCGCTTGATCGCCGGCTTGATACTCCACCGTCTCCACCTTGAACCCGCGCCGCTCGGCCCAGCGCGCGTACATCCGCAGCATCATCTCGGCCCAATCCTGGCTTTCGGTCCCGCCGGCCCCGGCGTGGATTTCCAGATAGGTATCGTTGCCGTCCGCCTCGCCGGACAGCAGCGCCTGGACCTTGTCGGCATCGGCGCGGGCCGCGAGTTTCTCGAGACTGGCAAGACCTTCGGCCGCAACCTCGTCGTCGCCCTCGGCCTCGCCCATCTCGACGAATTCGACCGCGTCGTCCTTCTCTCTCTCGATCTCGCGGACGGTCCTGATGGCGCTTTCGAGCCGCTTCTGCTCCTGCGTGATCGCCTGCGCCTGCTTGGGATCGTCCCACAGCTTGGGGTCCTGCACGCGGGCGTCGAGTTCCTCCAGCCGGCGCAAGGCGCGCTCCCAGTCGAGCGATTGCCGCACCAGCGCCAGAGCGGCGTCGATCCGGTCGATATGGGCCTGCCCTTCGGCACGCATGGGGTAATTCCTTCGAAACGCGGGATAGGCCGCCCGCTTAGCGGGCAGAGGACGATTGTAAAGCCGGGCTGAGGCCCGCGGCGGTCAGTAGATGCCGCCCTGCTCCTCGACGAAATCGGTCTGCGCCTCGATCTGCGGCTGTCGCGGGCCGGCAGCCCGGGCAAGCCGCGCCCGGCGCAGGAGATCAAGGATCTCCTCGCGCTTCGCGGCGATCTCGTCTTGCCGTGTCGCCCGCGGAGGTTCGGTGTCGGGCTTGAAGGCCTCCCAGATGATCGCAGCCTGCGGTTCGTCGGAAGGCGTCCCGTCGAACACCCGCTTGCCGCTGCGCCTGTCGATCTTTACCATGCGAACACCGGGCGGGGCAACGAAGGTTTCCCCCTTGCTCCAGTGATCGGGCGTGCGCTCGACGAAAGTCTTGAAGATCGGCGCGGCGGTGTTGCCGCCCTGAACCCAGCCGCCGAGATTGCGGGGCTGGTCGAAGCCGACGTACATCCCCGCGACGATCTCCGGCGAACCGCCGACGAACCAGGCGTTGGTCGGACCGGTGGTGGTCCCGGTCTTGCCGAACAAGGGCAGATTCAGGCTCCGCAACCGCACCGCCGTGCCGCGCGTGACCACGCCTTCGAGCATGTGGACGACCTGGAAGGCGGTCCGCGGGTCCATCACCTGCCGACCGCTGACGCCGAAGCGCGGCATCGGCTGGCCGTCCCATTCGGCCATGTTGCAACCGGTGCATTCGCGCCGGTCGGCGCGCCAAATCACCTTGCCGCGCCGATCCTGGACATAATCGATAACGGTGCCCTGTCCATGCTGGCGGCCCCAGTTGGCGAGCGCGGAATAGGCGTTGACCATCCTGCGCACGGTGGTGTCGCCGGCGCCCAGAGCATTCGCGTAATAGGGCTCGTAATCGCCGATGCCCACGCGCTTGAACGTTCCGACGACGTTGTTCATCCCGGCATCGTCGGCGATGTGCACGGTCATGAGGTTGCGGCTCTGCTCGAGCCCCCAGCGCATGGTGTGGACGCCTCCGCCGCCACCGCCGAAATTGCGGAAGCACTTGTCCCCCAGATTGGCCCCCTGCCACACGCAGAAGGTCTGATCGGGCACCGCGCTCGCCGGGGTCAGCCCCTGGTCGAGACCGGTGGCGTAGACGAAGGGCTTGATGGTCGAACCCGGCTGCCGGTCGGCCTGGGTCGCGCGGTTGAAATCGCCCAATCGGCTGTCGAACCCACCCTGCATCGCGAGGATGCGGCCGGTCTGGGGGTTCTGGGCGAGGAAGCCGCCGGATACCTCGGGCACCGTGCGCAGGCGGTAGCCGCTCCCGGAAGGCTGTGCCGCCACGACGTCACCGACCTTCAGTGCGTCAGGAAAGCCCGAGAGCGGAGCGGTTTGGCCATCGCTGAAGCCGATCGTCGCGGTCGATCCGCTGCGCTCGGTGACCACGCCGATCCGCCAGTCCTCGTAGCGGATCCCGAGATAGGACGAGGCGAGCTGGCTGGTGAGATCGCCATTGTCCGGATCGAGCGTCGCCACCGGCCCGGTCCAGCCGCGGTTGCCGTGATAGGCGAGGAGCCCGCGCCGCAGGGCGACCCGCGCCGCATCCTGCAATTCGGTATCCAGCGAGGTCCGGACCCAAAGGCCGCCGGCATAGACGCTGTTGCTGCCATCTTCCGCCGTCTCGCCGAAATCCTCGATCAGCTCGCGACGCACCTCCTCGAGGAAGTATCCCGCGTCGGCCGAACGTTCGGTCCGCTGATCGACGAGCCCGAGCGGGCGGGCCTTGGCCGCCGCGGCCTCCTGCGCGGAAACGAAATCGTTCTCGGCCATCTGGTCGAGCACGAAATTGCGCCGGCTGATGGCGAGCTGCTCGTGGCGCGCACGGCCGTAACGTTCCGGCGCCTTGGGGAGGATCGCGAGGAACGCCATTTCGTGAAGGTCGAGATCGCCGACATCCTTGTCGAAATAGGCGCGCGCCGCCGCCTGCACGCCGAAGCTGCGGCGGCCCAGCGGGATCTCGTTGAGGTAGAGGGTGAGGATTTCCGGCTTGGACAACACGCCCTCGATCCGGCGTGCCAGCACCATTTCCTTGAGCTTGCGGGTAACCGAATATTCGTCGCCGAGCAGCAGGTTCTTGGCCACCTGCTGGGTGATCGTGGAACCGCCGACCGCACGTTCGCCGGAGCCCATCTTGGATGCGTAGTCCACGACGGCGTTCATCGTCCCGGTAAGGTCGACGCCGCCGTGGCTGAAGAAGGTCTTATCCTCTGCCGCGAGAAAGGATTCGATCAATTGCTGGGGAAAGTCGGCATATTGCAACTGCACCCGCCGCTCGCGGGCATAGGAATGGACGATCTCGCCGTCGATCCCGCGCACGACCGTGGGCAACGGGGTCTCGTAATCGAGCATGGTTTCGGCGTCGGGCAATCCGCGCACGAGCAGGGTCCAGGCGAATGCGAGGATCGTCAGGACCACGCCTAGCCCGATCGCGGCGTAACGGAAGCGTGGGCTCTGGCGCCAGTTCTCGCCGAACCACGCAAGCGCGCGGCGCGGATCGTCGCGCAGGCGGTGGCGAATATATTCGAGGCGCGGCTGCTCGGTCATCTTTTCCTGGGCATCATGGGTGATGGGTTGCGAAGCGCGCCTCTAGCATGGCGGTTCTGTATCTTGCCAGAACGAAGCGCGCATCACTCCCCCGCGCCGGCAGTGAGCTCTCCGGAGCGGGCGAAATAGATGCGGATCGCCCGGGCCATGACCTCGGCGAAGCGCTGGCGGCCTTCCGCCGATGACAACCGCTGGGCCTCGCGCTCGTTGGTGATGAAACCGCTCTCGAACAGGACCGAGGGGACGTCGGGCGCGCGCAGCACCTTGAGCGCGGCGGCGCGGCGGGCCTGCGGATGG
This sequence comes from Qipengyuania sp. MTN3-11, assembly GCF_042851825.1. Taxonomy (NCBI): domain Bacteria; kingdom Pseudomonadati; phylum Pseudomonadota; class Alphaproteobacteria; order Sphingomonadales; family Erythrobacteraceae; genus Qipengyuania; species Qipengyuania sp. MTN3-11. Next base: position 294,703 of record NZ_BTGM01000004.1, read on the forward strand.
AAGCGCAGACTGCCCTCCCCCTCGCGCTCGATCAGCCGGGCGAAGGCATCCGACTGCCCTTGGGTGCGACGCTGCGAAAGTTCGACCAGGATGGCGCTCACGCTGTCGCTCTGCCCACTGAGGTCCTGTCCGTTGATGCGGTCGGAGGCGTTCTCGCGCTCGGCGAAGCGGCGGGCGGCCTCGCTCGATGCCTGGTTGGACAGGGTATAGATGCTGGCTCCGGCGACCTCGCTCGATTCCCCGGCGGAATCGGCGTGGATCGACAGGAACAGGTCGGCGTCGAGCCGCCGGGCGATCTCGAAGCGTTCCTCGAGCAGGAGGTAACGGTCGTCCTCGCGGGTCAGCGCCACCCGCAGGCCGCCTTGCTCGATCAGTTCGTCGCGCAGCGCCCGTGCGAGTTCGAGCACCAGGGTCTTTTCCTGGAGTCCCTGCCCGCTCGCACCCGGATCGTGCCCGCCATGTCCGGGATCGATGACGACCAGCGGCCGCCTGTCGTCTCCGGTCCCAGCGACTGCGGGCAGATCCACTGCGGTCGCCTCGGGCAACTCCGTCCGCAACACATAGTCGCGGCCGAAGGACGGCGCAGGTATCCGCCAGTCGAGCATGCTCAGAACTGCGCCGGCCAGCACCAGTGCCGCCACCGCGATCGCCGCCGCGGCCGTGATCCTGTGGGGAGGGGCCATGCGCAATTGGTTAATGCCCACGGGCGCGTTCGCGCAATATGGTTGCCGCGAGATACCCACGGTGCTAGCGCTCGGCGCGACGAGAGGTTCTGGCCGTCCGGCCCGGCTTCTCGCCCATGGGCATGGCGATCCGCCGGCCTTTCGAAGACAGGTTGAAGCAGGACATGAACCGTCCCTCCCCGCAAATTTCCGAGCGAGCGCAGGCTGGCAGCGGCAAACTTGCGGCTTGGGCAGTCTGCGATACGGCAGGCGGGTTCGGTCCGGCAGACACGACATTCCGGTGGGGCGGCACCGTCCGCTCCGTCCGGTATCCCACGATCGCCAGGCCGTCGGCCGGCGGTTTTCACTACATGACGCGCGAAACGACGGCCGGGCATGCCCCGGCCCCACGCGCACGGAGATTCATACATGGCAACGCGCATGCTCATCGATGCGCGCCACTCGGAAGAGACCCGGGTGGCGGTGCTCAAAGGCAACCGGATTGAGGAATTCGATTTCGAATCTGCCGACAAGAAGCAGATAAAGGGCAACATCTATCTGGCGAAGGTGACGCGGGTCGAACCCTCGCTGCAAGCCGCCTTCGTGGATTTCGGCGGCAATCGCCACGGCTTCCTCGCCTTCAACGAAATCCATCCCGACTACTACCAGATCCCCAAGGAGGATCGCGAGGCCTTGCTCGCCGCCGAGGCAGAGGCGGCCGAGGAAGAGGCGCGGCTGCGCGACGACGAGGAAGAGCGCGGCGAGATGCCGGGCGAGGAGTACGATGCCGAGGACGAAAGCTCCGAGGCGCTGGCCGAAGATCTGGCCGAAGACGGTCTGGAAGAGGTCGATACCTCCGACAAGGACGATGTCTCGACCATCGAGGAAGGCCGGTTCGACGACGAGGACGACGATTCGGACGACGAGGACGACGACGACGACAACGGCGGCAACCGGTCTCGTGGCCGGCGCGGCAGAGGTCGCCGCCAGGGCAAGCCGGGCGGTCGCGCCCGCGCCAAGGAAGTCGACGATGCCCGCGCCCGCCGCATGGCGCTGCGCCGCAAGTACAAGATCCAGGACGTCATCCAGCGCCGCCAGGTGCTGCTGGTCCAGGTCGTCAAGGAAGAGCGCGGCAACAAGGGCGCGGCGCTGACCACCTATCTCAGCCTCGCCGGGCGCTACACCGTGCTGATGCCCAACAGCAGCCACGGCGGCGGGATCAGCCGCAAGATAAGCTCCGCGAGCGATCGCAAGCGGCTGAAATCGATCGTCGGCGATCTTAGCCTGCCCAAATCGATGGGCCTCATCGTGCGCACCGCCGGCCTCAGCCGGACAAAGACCGAGATCAAGCGCGATTTCGACTATCTGGCGCGGCTGTGGGACGAGATCCGCGAGAAGACTCTCGCTTCCTCCGCGCCCACGCTGATCCATTCCGACAGCGACCTGATCAAGCGCGCCATCCGCGATATCTACAACAAGGAGATCGAGGAGGTCGTGGTCGAAGGCGAGGAGGGCTACAAGTCCGCCAAGGCCTTCATGAAGATGCTGATGCCCAGCCATGCGCGGCGCGTGAAGCAATATGCCGACCCGGTGCCGCTGTTCCAGCGCTACGGAGCGGAAGACCAGCTCAAGGCCATGTACGATCCGATGGTCCAGCTGAAGTCCGGAGGGTATCTGATCATCAACCCGACCGAGGCGCTGGTCTCGATCGACATCAACTCGGGCCGCTCGACCAAGGAACACGGGATCGAGCAGACCGCGCTCCACACCAATCTCGAGGCGGCGAAGGAAATCGCCCGCCAGCTGCGCCTGCGCGACATGGCCGGGCTGGTGGTGATCGACTTCATCGACATGGAGCGGCACGGCAACACCCGCAAGGTTGAGCGCGCGATGAAGGACGCGCTCAAGAACGACCGCGCGCGCATCCAGGTCGGCCGCATTTCCAGTTTCGGCCTGATGGAGATGAGCCGCCAGCGTCTGCGCACCGGCGTGCTCGAAGCGACCACACGCGAATGCCCGCATTGCGACGGCACGGGGCTGGTGCGCACCGCGTCGAGCGCGGGGCTCTCCGCGCTGCGGCTGATCGAGGACGAGGCCGCCAAGGGTCGTGGTTCGATCATCACGCTGGCGGCCAGCACCGAAGCGGCTGTCTATCTGCTCAACCAGAAACGCTCCGAACTGATGGAGATCGAGAAGCTCTACGGGGTCACCGTGGAAGTCGTCCCCGAGGGCGAGGACGAAGGCGCCAAGATGAGCGTCTCCAGCTCGGGACCGCGTCCGCAGAACACGCCGAAGTTCGAGACCCTCGCCGCGCTCGAAGAGGACGACGACGAGGAGGACGAGGATTTCTCGTCCGACGACGACGAAGAGGACGAGCGGGACAGCGACGGCGATGGAGATCGCGGCGGGCGCAAGCGCAAGCGTCGTCGGCGCGGTGGTCGGGGTCGCACCAAGCAGCGCGACGACGAACAGGATTCCGATCAGTCCGATGACGAGGACGAGGACGCTTCTTCTTCGGACGGGACCGACGGGGACAGTGCCGCCGAAGGCGAGGAAAGGCCCAAGAAGCGCCGCCGTCGCGGCGGTCGGGGCCGCCGCGGTGGACGCGGACGCGATCGCAAGGACGTGACCGCAGACGACGCCGAGAAGCTCGAAGAAGTCTCCGAACACGTGGTCGAGGACATGGCCGTGGTGGCGGGTCCGGACGATACCGCCGAATCGGCGGAGGCCGAGGCCGACAGCGACAAGGCTGCCAAGCCCAAGCGGACCCGGCGCAAGAAGGCGGACACGGCTCCACCGGCGGAAGCTGATGCGGAGGCCAAGGCCGACGAAAAGCCCAAGCGCACCCGGCGCAAAAAAGCGGAACCCGAGGCCGAGGCCGCGAGCGAGGATGCCCCGGCCAAACCCGCGCCAAAGCCGCGTTCGCGCAAGAAGGCCGAGCCTGCAGAACAGGACAGCGCAAAAGAGGAGACGCCCGCGCCCAAGAAGCCGGCCGCAAGGGCGAAAACCGCTTCCCGCAAGAAAGCTGAACCGGCTTCCGAAACGGAAGGCGATACCGAAGCAGCCGCGACAGGTGCCGGGACCATAGAAGATGCCAAGCCGCGCCGCGGCTGGTGGCAGCGCACCTTCGGCGAGTGATCAGGCGGGCGTGGTCAGGCGCCGCGGCGCCGGGCCACGCCCCATTCCATCCACCCCATCGGCCGCGGCGCACGGTCCAGATACGCCCGGCCCATCGGCTCGACCTCGAAGCCGTTGGCGCGGAGACTCGCGCCAATCGGACGGGTGAGGTGGCATCCGCCAGCGATCTGTTTCCAGACCGGTTCGATGCGGTGCTGCCATCGGACCACCTGCTTGTCAGGTGCGCGTCCGTGTTCGAGGAATAGCAGCTTCCCGCCCGGCTTGAGGATACGCCGCAATTCGCGCAGAACCTGGCGCGGGTTTTCCACCGAACAAAGCGTGTAGGTGCACACGACCGTGTCGAAACTGCGCTCGGGGAAGGGAATGTCCTCCCCATGTCCCTGACGGAGGTCGCAATCCCATCCGCGCTCGCGGGCACGGGCACGGGTGCCGTCGAGCAATTTCGCATGCGGATCGATGCCCGCGAAGGAGACGACCCGGCTCGTGTCGTAGAAAGCCTGGTTGAGCCCACCGCCGCAGCCGATCTCGAACACGCTGCCTTCGGCGAGCGGAACGATCTGGCGGCGACGTTCCGCGATCCCGTCGTGGCTGCAGGCGAAGGTGATCAGTCGCGGCATCACATGCGCATCGTATAGGCTCTTCAGGCTCACCCTTGCCTCCCCTGCGGCCGTTTTCGCCGCTTCCACGCCATTGCTATAGCGGAGCGATTCCAGCGCAAGCCCTTTCGCTCCCGCACAAGACCGTTGGCGGATCGCACTCATCCGTTATAGACGCCGCGCTTCACCCTTAGTCTGGAGAACGCCCCGTCATGCCCGAGACCATCGCTCCGCTGCGAATTCCCGCCGAAGCGAAGGAGCGCATCCGCATCCTGTTCATGGCCAAGCATGCGCTGTGGGGCGGTGGGATGCATCCGGAAGACGGCAATCACGCGATCTATCATCACGAGGTCCGCACCACGCTGGAGAACCTCGGCCTCAATCTCAAATTCGCCAACAGCTACGATGTGCTGTTCAGCGATCCGCAGGCCGATTTCGTCTTCCCGCTTCTCAACCGCGGGGGATTCGTGAATTCGGAGATGGTGATCCCGACGCTGTGCAACATGTGGCGGGTTCCCTACGTCGGGGCGATGCCGTTCCTGCGTGGGCTCGGCGACGACAAGTCGGTGTCCAAGCTGGTGGCGCAGCACGCCGGTGTCCCGACCGCGCCCTGGTTCTGTTATCGCCGGGGTGCGCCGGTGACGGAAGCCGACTTGCCGCCCTCGAAGGACGGCCGCTGGGTGATCAAGCCCAACGCCTCCTCGGCCAGCTGGGGCATATCCGACGCGCACGATTTCGCCGGTGTCGCCAACGCCGTGGCCGACATCCACGGCCAGGGGCACGACGCCATCGTCGAACCCTATCTCGACGGCTACGACGTCCAGGTCGCCTTCATCACGATCGACGGCAAGCCGGTTCAGCTCCCGATGCTGTGGTACCAGCGCGAGGACACACAGCGGCTGTGGACCTATTACGAGAAGCGCGACCTGATCCAGAACACCGAGAAGAGCGCGCTCAAGCGCTTTGACGATCCCGAATTCGAACCGCGCATGGCCGATCTCGCCGCCAGGGTGGCGCGCGAGTTCCATCCCTTCGACTACGGCCGGATCGAATTCCGCTTCGATCCCAAGACCGGTGATATCAATTTTATCGAGATCAATCTCAACTGCAATCTGTGGTCGGAAAAGGTCATGGCCAAGGCGGCGGCGCAGGCGGGCTTCAGCCACGCCGATTTGCTCGAAACGATCCTTGCCGAAGCCTTCCGCCGCAATGCCCTGATCGCAGAGACCGCCTGACAAGCCCCTCCATGGCCCGGCTCTACGATCTGCTGCGGCTGAATTTCGCCATCTATCCCGGCGTGATCGATTATCGAGCGGCCGACTTCCTCCATCCGCTCTACGAAGCCCGCAAGCGTCGCCAGGGCCCCATCCGGCTCGCGGTCAACGTGCTGGTCGCCGGGTTCTGGTGGTTCTGGGTCCCCGTGCGCGCGCCAAATATCGCCCGGCGGTGGAACAAGGACCGGCGATGGGTTGCCGAGGCGACGAGGCTGGCGCGCGAATGGTTCTACGATCCCAACGATCTGGCGATGTGGTCCATCGTCGAGAACGGGGGGCTCAGGACCCATCAGCGCCGCTTCGAGCAGTCGGCCGTCATCCGGGCGATGGAAAGCGCAGAGACCGACCATTCCGCCGAGATGATCGACAAAATCCGTTTCCAGCAACGCTGCGAGGCGTTGGAATTGCCCATTCCCCGTCACGCTGCGACACTGCGCGACGGAGCGGTGGAATGGCATGATCGCTCCATACGGCACTGCCTCGGCAAACCGGTACGGGGGTCCGGCGGTTACGGTATCGAAGTGTTCGAAGCATCGCGATTGCGCGACGGGGATGTGCCCGAGTCACTGCGGCAAGGCGAGATCCTGGTGCAGGAGCGGCTCCGCCCCCATGCCGAACTGAGACCCATCACGTTCGGCGTGCTTGCGACCGCGCGGATCGTCACCCTGCTGGATGAAGCGCTTTCGCCGGAAATCGTCTGGGCCGGTCTGCGATTCGCCGGACGCCCCGAGGCGATCGTCGACAATGGCCATCAGGGCGGGTTCGGTGCCCTCATCGATATCTCCAGCGGGGAGATGGGCATGGGAATGGTCATTCACGATCCCCCCGAGTTTGCACGCCACCCCGTCAGCGGCGCCCCGATCCTGGGTCGGATTCCCCCCGACTGGCCGGAGACCCGCGAGCTGGTCCTCAAGGCGCATCGCCAGCTGGCACCGCGGCAGGTCATCGTCGGCTGGGACATCGGCCTGTCGGATCACGGTCCGGTTTTGATCGAGGCCAATCAGCGCCCGGCGGTCCGAATGACCCAGCGCCTGTCAGGCAAGGGCATCGGTGCGACGCGCTATGGCGAGCTGGTCGAATTCCACCTGCGCCGCACTGCCGACAGGATGGAAAATCGTCGCCTGCTGACCGCGGGTTAGCGCGCCCCTCCCCTTGCGCCCGGCGCAACAACGGCTATTGATCCATCCGCGCAACAGGACGGCGGACATGGCGACTTTCACCCTTCCGAAGAATTCGAAGATCACCGGCAAGGGCCGGACCCATGCGGCAGAGGGCGGCGGGCGGACACGCAGCTTCAAGATCTATCGCTACGATCCCGACAGCGGCGAGAACCCGCGTTACGATACGTTCGATATCGATCTCGACGCCTGCGGGCCGATGGTCCTCGACGCACTGTTCAAGATCAAGAACGAGATCGATCCGACGCTGACCTTCCGCCGCTCGTGCCGCGAGGGGATCTGCGGTTCCTGCTCGATGAACATGAACGGAAAGAACGGCCTCGCCTGCACCACCGCGATCGAGGATCTGAAGGGCGAAGTGCGGATCACCCCCCTGCCCCATATGGACGTGATCAAGGACCTCGTCCCCGATTTCACCCATTTCTACGCGCAATATGCAAGCATCCGGCCGTGGCTGCAGACCGTCAGCACGACCCCGAGCGGCAAGGAGCGGCTGCAATCGCCCGACCAGCGCGAGAAGCTCGACGGGCTCTACGAGTGTATCCTTTGCGCCTGCTGCTCGACGGCTTGCCCCAGCTATTGGTGGAATTCCGACAAGTTTCTCGGCCCGGCTATCCTGCTCCAGGCCTATCGCTGGCTCGCCGACAGCCGCGACGAAATGACCGGCGAGCGGCTCGACCAGCTGGAAGATCCCTTCCGGCTCTATCGCTGCCACACGATCATGAATTGCGCCAACGTCTGTCCCAAGGGCCTCAATCCGGCCAAGGCCATCGCCGAGACGAAGAAGATGCTGGCCGAGCGCCACATCTGACGTGGTGCTGCCCGAAGACGTGTTCGAGCACGGGCCGGACCCGGACAATCCGGGCTGGCGCCACTGGAACCTCAAGGACGAGACGCTGTTCAACGGCGCGGTGATGGGCAAGCTCATCACCCGGATCGACGATGATGGCAGGGCCCGCCTGCGGATGTTTCCCGAACGCCGGCACGAAAACCTCCAGGGCATCATCCATGGCGCGGTGACACTGGCGCTGATCGACATCAGCCTGTTCACCACCATGCATACGCTTGGCAGCGGCAACCCCGGGCCGTCGGTCACACTCGAGCTGTCGACCCAGTTCACCGGCGCAGGAATGTCCGATCGCCCGCTCGACGCGGTCACCGAGATCATGCGCGAGACGGGCAGCTTCGTCTTCGTCCGCGGCACGGTGGAGCAGGAGGAAAGCGTGGTCGCCAGCTTCTCCGGCATCGTCAAGAAGATGCAGCGCCGAAGCCCTTCGCAATGAGCGGCATTCTCGCGCGCTACGATGCGCTCGTCGCCGGCGGCGAGCTCAGACCCGATGCCGACCAGTACGCCGCCGTCGAGCGACTGGCGAAGCTCCAGAAGGAACTGGAGCTGGAAACCGGCGGTGGCGGTGGCTTTCTCGCACGACTGTTCGGCAGCGGCGAGCCGGCCACCCCGCGCGGCGTCTACATGTGGGGCGGAGTCGGACGCGGCAAATCGATGCTGATGGACCTTTTTGTGGAGACACTCGCGATCGAGGCCAAGCGGCGCGTGCATTTCCACGCCTTCATGCTCGAGGTCGACCGGATGATCCGCGACGAGCGGGCAAGCGAGAAAGGCGATCCGATCGCGCCGGTGGCGGAGAAGATCGCTTCCGGGGTACGCTGCCTCGCCTTCGACGAGATGGTGGTCAACAACACCGCCGACGCGGCGATCATGAGCCGGCTGTTCACCGCGCTGATCGTCGAGGAGGGGGTGGCCATCGTCACCACCAGCAATCGTCCGCCGAAGGACCTCTACAAGGACGGGCTCAATCGCTCGCTGTTCTTGCCCTTCATCGACCTCGTGCAGCAGAGGCTCGATGTGCTGCCGCTCGACGGCCCGACCGATTATCGGCTCGACCGTCTGGGCGGCCTCGATACCTGGCACGTCCCGTTGGGCGACGAGGCGACCGCGCAAGTGCGCGAAGCCTTCTTCCGCCTGACCGATTACAAGCCCGAGGATGCCGCGAATGTCCCGAGCGGCGAGTTGGACCTCGGCGGAGGCAGGACGCTTCATGTTCCCAAGAGCCTCAAGGGCGTGGCGGTGTTCAGCTTCCAGCGGTTGTGCGGCGAAAACCGGGGGGCGGCGGATTACCTCGCCATCGCTCATGCCTATCACACGGTGATCGTCGTCGGCATTCCCCGCCTTTCGCCGGAGAACCGCAACGAGGCGATCCGCTTCACCAAGCTGATCGATGCGCTCTACGAGCAGGGGGTGAAGCTGTTCGCCACCGCCGCGGCCGAGCCCGAAGACCTCTACACCGCCGGCGACGGCAGCTTCGAGTTCGCCCGCACCGTCAGCCGACTCAAGGAAATGCAGAGTGCGGACTACATGGCCCGGGGACACGGCGCGGCGTGAACCGTGCTCTTGCAGGGCAGGCCCGACGCATTATCTTCGGCCCGTCCCGGCGGCTCAACTTCCCCGCCGATGCGAGAAAACCCATGATCGACGTAAGACCTTTCGCCACCCTCGGCCATGCCGACCACGGCTGGCTCGATGCGCGGCATCATTTCAGCTTCGCGAGCTATCACGACCCCGACCGCATGAGCTGGGGCTCGATCCGCGTCTGGAACGACGACACCATCGCCGCGAAGTCCGGCTTCCCGCCGCACCCGCACAGCGACATGGAAATCGTCACCTTCGTCCGCACCGGAGCGATCACGCACAAGGATTCGCTCGGCAACGAAGGCCGCACCGCCGCGGGCGACGTGCAGGTGATGAGCGCCGGCACCGGCATCACCCATGCCGAATTCAATCTGGAGGACGAGGCGACCACGCTGTTCCAGATCTGGATCATCCCCGACCGCCGCGGCGAGAAACCCGGCTGGGGCCAGCGCGAATTTCCGCGCGCGAGCCGCGACGGCGCATTCGAGGTGCTCGCCAGCGGATCGCCGGAGGAAGACGATGCCCTCTCGATCCGTACCGACGCCAAGGTCGTCGCCGCGACGCTGAAGGCCGGTCAGACCGCGCACTGGACTACCGGGGCCTCGCGCCATCAGTATCTGGTGGCGCCGACCGGGCGCATCCGCGTCAACGGGGTCGAAGCGGCACCGCGCGACGGTGTTGCGATAACCGGCGAGGAGACGATAACCGTCGAGGCGCTGGACGATGCCGAGGTGGTGATGGTCGACGCCCGCTAGGCGTCAGCCGGCACCGACGAGCCTTGTCTGCGCGCCGACGAGGCGGTTCATCAGCTTGAGATCCTTTTCACCGAGCTGGAGGGCGGCGTCCGCCCACAGCTCGGTGATCCGGGTAAGCTCCTCGAGTTCGAGATCCCAGGCGACCTTCATTGCCCGCCGCGAATTGACGAGGCCGGCGTGCTTGCGGTTCGACTTGCGGATGAACTCGCGGGTCGCCTCAAGCCCTTCCCCGTCCTCCGCGATCTGGTGGACGATGCCCAGATCGTACATCTGCTGCGCCGTGTAGGTCTCGGTCGACACGATCAGCCGATCCGCCATGGCGGTGCCGAGCATGCGGCTGAGCAGCGAATGCGCGCCCATGCCGGGGAACAGGCCGAACATCATTTCCGGCAGACCGAACGTCGCGCTGCGTTCGGCGATGATGTAATCGAAACTGAGCAGCGCCTCGAACCCGCCGCCCAGCGCATCGCCTTGCACCAGGCCGACGGTGATCATCGGGATGCCCAATGAATGGATGTTGCGGTGAAGGATCTGGCAGCAGCGATGGCCGTAAGCGACCAGCCCCTCGCGGTCACGGTTTTCGATCAGCCTGCGGAACAGGTCCAGATCGCCGCCGTAGCAGAACACTCCTGGCGCGCGACTGCCGAGGACGAGGAATTTTAAGGGCACCTTGTCGGCGCCAAACCCGAGTTCGATCAGGCGCTGCCAATTGACGAAATCGCCGAGCATGCCGGGATTGAAGCTGGGCCTGCCCTTTGGCCGCATGTAGGTCCACAGGGTCTTGCAATCCTCTTCGTAGAAGACGTCGAGCTGTTCGAGCCGGTAGAGCTCTTCCGGGATGGCGGTGTGTCGCGCGCTTTCGGCGTAGAGTTCGGCCTCGTCGGTCAGACCGATGGCCCGCCCTTCCTTTGAGTAATCGTCCGTTGACTGCGAACCGATGCGAACCTGCTCCATTGCGCCCCCCTGCAAAAGCCGGTGCGATGGGCCCCGGGACTGTGGAAAACCCTGTTGAGAACACCGCTATCTGATGGAATCTAACGGCGACGGGACTCCCGTGGCAACGATAAAATCCCGCAGGAATCCGTGCGTTACGTAGTTAACCGGTCGCAAACACCGGTTTGCGGCATTTGCGCCACACCCGCCTCAGCGTGCTAAGTCCAAGCGCGCCAAGGATTTTTCCAGCATCAGCAACTGCCACAGCACCCTGCCGTTGTCCGACCGGCCGGAAATGTGTTTTTCGGCAAGATCGGCCAGGGCGGTCCGGTCGAACCAGCCGGATTGCAGGAGGCGTTCCGAGTGCACGACGCGCCGCGCCTCCCCCGCCAGATCGCCGCGAAACCACTGTGCGAGAGGCACCACGAAGCCCTGCTTGGGCCGGTAGAGAATGTCGTTCGGCAGATAGCGCTCCATGGTGCGCTTGAGCAGCCATTTGCCCTGCATGCCGCGGATGCGCAGACCTTCGGGAAGCGAGGCGGCGAATTGTACCAGCCGGTGATCGAGCAGCGGCTCACGCGCCTCGAGACCGACCGCCATGCTGGTGCGATCGATCTTGGTGAGGATATCGCCGGGCAGCCAGAACTTGAGATCGGCGTATTGCGCGGCATCGAGACCGCTGCGTCCGGGAGTCTCGATCATGGTCTCGATCAGCGCTTGTTCCGCACGATAATCGCCCCTTGCTCGCTGCATTCCTTCGCCGAACAGGCGATCGCGCAGTTCGGAAGGGATCACCGCGAGAGCGCGTGCGTAGCCCACCGCACCATCCTCGGCGAGGGCCTGGAAGGTGGAACGGGCGCGCAGGGGGCGCGGTGCCCAGTCGGCCTTGGGCCAGATCCGTCCGAGCGTGCCGAAAAGCGGCGAGCGCAACGCGGAAGGCAAGACGCTTCGCAGCTGCTCCTCGCGGCGATGAAAGACCTGACGCCGGTAGCCGGCGAAAGCCTCGTCCGCCCCGTCTCCCGACAGGGCCACGGTGACGTGCTCACGGGCCAGCCTGCACACCTGCAGGGTTGGCAAAGCCGAGGCGTCGGCGAAGGGCTCGTCGAAAATCTCGACGAGGCGATCGACCTCGGCGATGCCATCGGCCGCGACGGTGCGTTCGTGGTGACGCGTGCCGAACAGCGCGGCGATCCGGCGCGCATGGCCGGTCTCGTCGACCTCCGCGACATCGAAGCCGATCGAACAGGTCGTCACCGGCGCACGGTCGGCCTCGTCCATAAGCGCGACGACGCTCGAGGAATCGACACCGCCCGAGAGGAAGGCGCCGAGCGGAACGTCCGCCACCATGCGGCTGGAAACCCCGGCGCGCAGATGATGCAGGAGTTCCGCCGACAGATCGTCCGGACGACCGCGGGCGCGTTCGGTGAAGGAGATGTCCCACCATTGGCGGGGCGGCGCGGGGTCGCGTTGGTGTTCGAGCAGCCGGAAATGTCCTGACGGGAGCTTCTCGACACCTGCGAGGATCGACCGATGATCGGGGACATAGCCCCAGGTCATGTAATCCTCGACCGCCAGGGGATCGACTTCGCGCCGCGTCAGAGGATGCGCCAGCAAGCCCTTCAGTTCCGAAGCGAATGCCAGGCTACCATCGCTCAGCATCGCGGTGAAGAGCGGCTTCACGCCGAAGCGGTCGCGAGCGAGGAACAGGCTGCGGCGATCGCAATCGTAGAGAGCGAAAGCGAACATGCCGTCGAGCCGGTCGAGGCAGCCGGTCCCCCAGCGCTGCCAGGCCGCGAGGATGGTCTCGGTATCCCCGTCGGTGCGGAAACGCGCGCCGTCCTTCTCCAGCTCGCGCCGCAACTCGCGGTAATTGTAGATCTCGCCGTTGAAGACGATCACGGCGCGGCCGTCCACCGAATGCATCGGCTGGGGCGAGCCCTCGAGGTCGATGATCGACAGGCGGCGATGGCCCAGGCCGACGCCGTGCGCGGTCCACACCCCGGAACCGTCGGGCCCGCGATGCGCCAGCGCGTCGGTCATCCCCCGTACCCGTTCGGGATCGACCGGCTTCGGCGTGCCGCAATGGAAGATGCCCGCAATCCCGCACATGGGGCGTGTCGCTAGCCCCCGCTCGCCCGGGCGGCAATCGCCGCAACGGCGGCGATCGTCAGGACAGCCGGGAAAACGATCGCACTCCGGCCACCGAACTGCTCGGCCGCAATGACCAGCGGATGGCGGACCGCCTCTTCCACCGATAGCCCGGCTTCCTCCGGCGTACGCTGGAAAAAGGGGCGCGCACCGCCGAGAAGGATCGCCAGTACGATACCGAAGAAAATCCAGCCGTAGACGATGTGATCGAAGCCGGCGGCAAATTCTACGCCCTGGCTCTGGGCGATGTAGATCGTGCCCCAGGCGCGCACGCCGTTGGCGAGGATCGGGACGATGATCGAAGCGGCCATGAACGCGGCGCGGCGCGCCCAGCCGTCGAAGGCGGTGAAGCAGACCAGCACGCCGATGGCAAAAGCGGCGACGAGGAAATTGACTCCGGAGCAGGCTTCCGCGACGATGAAGAGACCGGCGGGTGTATCGATATAGATCCCGTCGGTCTGGGCGGGAACGCCGCTCCAATGCGTGAGCGCGATGGCGAGCTTGGCGGTGATCGCCTGCATCGGGGGGACGATCTCCTGCCCGAAGGGAACCAGAAAGACCATCAGGCCGAGCGGCAGCGCCAGCAGGGCCGCTACGCGGGCACCCAGCAGCGCAAAGACCGCGGTCTGCAGCATCCCCACCGCACCGGCATGGGCGAGCAGATTGAGGCCGCTCGCCCGTCCTGCGAGCCAGAGGCCGGCTGCGACCGCGAACAGCACCACTCCTACCCACGATCCCCCGGGCGCGATCCTCGCCAAGGCATCGCGACGCTCCCAGGCGAGCCATGCCACGATAGCAGGGATCAGGAGGATGTGGCTGTAGGTGGCGCTATTCCACCACTGGTGTGTCATCTCGCCCCATTCCCGCGCAGTCAGCGTGAAGACCGCGAGAGATGCCAGGCCAAGCATGGACAAGGCCACGCTCCACCGGCCGGCTGCCCTCTGCTCGGCGGCGGTGACGGCGTGGCTGGGAGCCATATCAGGCGGCATCGCGGACGTCGTTCAGTCTGTTTCGGGAAACGATGTCCCGAAGCTTGTCGTGCACCGTCGACCAGCCGTGTTCGCGCAGCACGAAGTCCCGCGCCATCCGGCCCATGCGGTGGGCGGCCGGGCGATCCTCGATCAAACCGGTGATTGCCGCGATCATTGCCGCATCGTCGCGCGCGATCGCGAAATGGGTGCCGTCGGTGGCGGCGATGCCGGTGGCGGCTTCCTCGCTCAGGACCACCGGGCGGCACATGGCCATCGCTTCGAGCACCTTGTTCTGCACGCCGCGCGCCAGTTCGAGCGGCGCGACGACCGAATCCGCGGCAAGGAGGAACGGCCGCACGTCGGCGACTTCGCCCCAGACCGTGACCCCGCCCTTGCCATCGTGCTCCAGAAGTTCTCTCACGGGAGCCCTGCCGACCACGTGGAATTCCGCGGTCGGGTAACGGATGCGCAGTGCGGGGAGCAACCGGGTGATCACGCGCAGCGAAGCGGCGACGTTGGGGGGATAGTCCATCTGTCCCGTGAAGACGATGTGCGGCCCTGGCCGCGCAGAGACACCAGGATGTGCGGCGGCGTAGGCGGGATCGAAGAAAGTCGCGTCGATGCCATTGCCGAGCGCGACAAGGTTGGCCTCTGCGCCTGGGGGCAGACGGCTATGGAGCAGCGCCGCTTCCTCGCGAGATATCAGGAGGGTGACGTCGGCACGCTCAACGAGGCGCGCCTCCTCGGCCCTGAGCAGCCGATCCTCGCGCCGCATCGCCACGCTGCGCGGCCACGACGCGGTTTCCGCATAGGTACCGAACTTGGCGGAATCGACGTCGCACAGATCGACGATGACGCGCCCGCCGAAACCCGCGGGAACATACTGACCCATCTGGCCGGAGAAGACGAACACGGTGTCGATGGGGCGCTCGGCCAGCGTCTTCCAGACCCAGGCCTGCAATCTGGCATCGGCGAAGGCGGTCAGGCTGACCGGCTTACCCGTCGCCAGCGCCTGCAACCCGGCCAGCGCCAGGGGCTTGCGGCGGGAAACGAGCACATGGCTGGCGGCAACTTCGCCGAGCGCCGCCTCCATCTCGCGGTCGCTTTCGGTGTCGGCGAAGGTGGCGACGTGGACGGGCGCGATTCCTGCTAGACCACGCAGGATGTGGTGCGAGCGGATCTTGTCTCCCCGGTCCGGCGGAAAGGGCATGCGATGCGCAAGGAAGAGGATTTCGCCCATGGCGCCGCCGGCTCAGCCCAGCCCGCGAGCGATCGGCGGTCCGAGCCGGTTGGCGAGCGGCAATGGCAACCGCTTCCACAGATCGATGGCGCGCGAGCGCCCCTCCTCGGAGGGATCGATGTTGCGCGCTGCGCATCCCGGCGCGGCCCAGCGACGATATGTCAGGGGTTCGGGGTCGAACCCCCAGTTCTTCTTGAAGCGATAGGGGCCGCTGCCGGTCTTCGAACGGCCGAAATCGAACCGGCTGCATCCGCGACGGCGGGCCCGGCACATGAGCTCGTAATAAATCCGCTCGGTCGCGTGCAGCCCGCGGGCCGCAGGGGTTCCCCCGCCCCAATAGGGCATCACCGTCCCGCGATGGTAGAAGGAGAGCACGCTCGAGACCGCGACGTCGCCATGCCAGGCGGTCATGATCTCGGCATCGCTGCCGAAGACGTCGATCATCGCCTCGAACAGGCGGCGCGGAAACACGGGGGTGCCAAGATTGCGGACGCTTTCCGAATAGGCGGCATAATGTGCCGCGCGGTCCGTATCGCCGGTTCCCACCGTGATCCGGAGATCGGAATTCAGGCCCTTGCGGACCTCGGCCCGCGCCTTGCGCGGGATCGCGAGCAATTGCACCTCGTCGTCGGTGGCAAGGTCGGCGGCGAAATTGGCGTGCTTGCCGGCGACCGAGGACCAGTCGCGGGGCCCCTCGCCATCGCGCAATTCGATCGTGCCCGCCGCCACGCGCACGGCAAGTTCCTCCGCCGCGCGGCACAGCCTGATGCAGTCTTCCTCGCGGTCCGCGAGCGCCCCGCCCCCGACCCCGAAGCCGCTGGACACCAGCGCGTCGCCGAACAGACCGGAACGGATTTCGCTCAGCGGCAACCATCCGCAAATAGCACCTCCGCGTTCGAGTAGCAGAGCGCGGGCGCGATTGCCGGTGCCGCTTTCCACGGCCGCGATCCAGGCCGGTCGTTGGAACAGCGACCCGTCCCGCTCCTCCACGAAGCCCTCGATCCGCGCGATCTCGTCGGCTTCGCGCATCCGCGCGAGCCGGATGTTCGCCGTGGGCAAGGCGACCGGCGCATTCATGCCGCTTTTTCGAGCCGGCCCTGAGCCTGCAGTTCGGCAAGGGCGTCCATCCGTCCCCAGGCGAATTCGCGCGCGAGCCGGTCCAACTTGTCGGCCATGACCGAAAGGTTCGTGTAATGCCGGAGACGCGAACGCAGTGGTGCTCCCGTGGCGCGCGGCTGTTCGGGGTCGACCTCCCAGGGGTGGAAATAGAAGACCGCCGGACGCCCTTCCTCGCGGTTGACCTGGCGGATCGCCCAGCGGGTGAAGCCATAGGGCAGGACGCGGAAGAACCCTCCGCCCCCCGCCGCCATCCGCCTGCCCCGGAACACGGCCGTCGTCACCGGAATCTCGATCAGCGGAGTCTCCGCCACGGGGCGAAAGGCAAAACGCGGTGCCTCGCGCCAGCCGTAATGATCGTGCGCGACGGGTGCGATGCTGGAAGAATAGGCATAGCCGTGCTCGGCCAGCACTTCGTGCGCCCAAGGCGTGCGCGCGTCGATCGAGAAGCTGGGCGCGCGGTACCCGGTCACCGCCTGGCCGCTCGCATCCTCGATGATCGTGCGGGTCTTGCGGACATCCTCGGCGAATTCGCGCGGATCGAGCGTGAAGACGCGCGCGTGGTCGTAACCATGGCTGGCCAATTCGTGGCCCGCATCGGCGATCCGGCGCACCATCGCCGGTTCGCGCTCGGCGATCCAGCCGAGGGTGAAGAAGGTCGCCTTGATCCCGGTCGCATCGAACAGGTCGAGAACGCGCGCGACATTGTCGGCGACCCTGAGCGCAAGACCATCCCAATCGCTGCGGGCGATCGTGTTCTCGAAAGCGCCGACCTGGAACCAGTCCTCGACATCGACGGACATGCCGTTGACGATCCTGGCGGTCCCGCCGCGCGTATCTTGGATTGCCCGTTCGATCACCCGATCGGCCCTCGCTCCTGCGTCAGGCTGCTTCCCGCCGGCCGCTGGTTTCGAGGACCTCGATGAGCGAAGACATGACCTGACGCAAGGATTGCTCCTGCTCGTCGAGGCGTGCGTCGATCGCCGCGAGCCGATCCCCAATATCGGGCGACGTCTCGGGCTGGGTGCCACCGCGCAGGGTCTCGATCTCCCGGCGAAGTTCCTTCATCGCCCGGTCGCGGTCGGCAAAGGCCTGCTCGATCGCCTGGATCTGGGCTTCCGCCAGGCCGCCACCGTCGTGGCGCGCAGGCTCCGGCGTGCCGCGATTGCGCGCTTCGGCAAGCGCCTGGGCGGCCGGGAGATTGTCGCGCTCGGGGCGCGGCCGCTGCGTCTCCGGCGTTGCCTCCTCGGCTGAATCGCCCTGCATCTCGACGAGCACCGCATCGAGCAGATCAGCGTCGAGCACCCCCTGCTTCTCCACGGCACCGAGCAGCAGGAGGCGGGTCATCACCTGATTGATCTTGCGCGGGATCCCGCCCGTCGCCTTGTGAAGCGGCAGGAAGATCGCACGGTCGAGCTCCGGATTCCCATCCCAGCCGACGCGCTCGAGGCGATGGCGCAGATAGGGTTCGATCTCGCCCGGTTGCATCGGTTCGAGGTGATGCGCCGCGATGATCCGCTGGCGGAGCTGTTCGAGCTCGTCGGATTTGGCGATGAGCTGGCGGAATTCGGGCTGACCGAGAAGCAGGGTCTGGAGCAGCGGATGCGCGCCGAGCTGGAAATTGGACAGCATCCGCAATTCCTCGAGCGCGCCGATCGAGAGGTTCTGCGATTCGTCGACGATCAGGAGCACGCGCCGTCCCTCGCGCGCTTCCTCGTGCAGGAAGGCCTCGATTGCCGCGAGCGCCCCTGCCTTGTCCTGCCCGGCGACATCGAGACCGAAACTGCGTGCGGCAACATGGACCATCTCGTCGCCGTCGAGCGCGCTGGTGACCACCTCGCCCACGGTCATGCGGTCTTCCTCGAGTTTCTCCTTGAGATGCGCGACCAAGGTGGATTTGCCCGAACCGACCTCGCCGGTGATGACCACGAAGCCTTCGCCCTGGTTCAGCCCGTAGCCGAGATAGGACAGCGCCTTCTTGTGCGTGACGCTCTCGAAATAGAACGCCGGGTCGGGGGTGAGCTGGAAGGGTCGCTCGCTGAAACCGTAGAATTCTTCGAACATGTGAGGCGTCCTATCAGAAATCGTAGCGCAGGCCGACCAACGCCGATGCCGTCTTGAGATCCTCGGCCGTGAGCTCGCTGTCGAGATAATTCAGCGCTACCGCCGCACGCGCCGTGAGATTGCGCGTAAGATTGCGGTAATAGGCGGCCGAGCTGCCCAGCGCGAAGGTGTCGCCGATATTGGTCACGCCGCTGTCGAACCAGCTGGCATAGGTGGTGACCGTGTAGCTCGAATTGCGGCTCAACGGGCCGCTGACGCCGGCGTTGAGGTAGATCGATTCATCGACGACGCCATCGGCCGTGGCGAGGATGGTGCCCGGCGCGCCGATGAAGTTGCGGCGATCGTAGCCCGCACCGATGCTGGCGGTCGACTGGCCGACCTGGCGCGAGTAACTGGCGACGACGCCGCGGCTGCGGAACACCGAAGAGCGGATCGAACCGAGCGCGCCGTCGAGGCAGGAACCCGCCCCCACGGCCCCGGCGCAGCCGATGATCTCGCCGCTCACCGGATCGCGGATGACCTGGAAGTCGGTCGGCAGCGCCGCCAGCGCATTGGTCAGGCGGCCGCCGAAGCCGGAAATGCCATCGTAGACGGCGACGCCGACGTTGGTGTCGCGGCTGGGTTGCCAGGTGAAAGTGCCGTAGAAGGTCTCACTGTCGTAGCGATGGCCGTAATGCGCTTCGAGCGCGGTCCGCTGGCTCGGGCGCCAGACCACGCCGACGTCCCAGATCAGGCCCTCGGCCTCGAAGGCGAGCCGGCGGGGACTGTTCTCGTCGGTCACGAACCGCCCATCGGCGCCGATCACCGGAACACCGGCGCCATCGCGCACCGCATCGCGGCTGGACACCTCGACATTCTCGTAACCGACGCCGGCGACGACCGCGAGCACGGGCGTGACGGGAATGGTGACGTCGCCGCGCACGTACGCATCGCTCACTCGCTGGTCGAGATTGTCGACGTCTTCCTGGAAATATCCCGCACCGACCCCGACGCCGATCGGCAGCGGTTGGTATGGCGCGAGGCCGGCGCGGAAATTGGCGCTGTGGGTGACGCTTTCGTCGAAGACGTCGACCTGATTGCCGTTGGCGGTGACGAGGTCGGGACCGTCGACCTTGGTATAGCCGAGCCGGTAGTTCGCCGTGACGTCGACGTCCCGGACGCGCGTGGTCAGATTGGGGCCGACGTAGCCGGCGTAGGTCTCGGTGGAGAGATCCTCGTCGATCGCCGGGTTGAAGATGTTCGCGCCGCCGGTGTCGACGCTGGTGCGCGACGCGAGGGCCCCCGCTTCCATGGTCAGCGTGTTCGGCACGATCGTGGCATAGCCCCGGGCAAGACCGGTCAGCGCGTCGCTGTCGGAAGCATCGCCGTAACCGAAGTTGCGCTCGTAGCGCAGCGACACGCTGGCGCCGTTGTTGCGGCCCTGGAGCGCGGCATCGACCCCGGCGGCGAGCTGGGTGTAGGTCAGCACGTCGTCGCCCGGCGACATCTGCCAGGTCACGATCTGCGATGCTTCGATATAGGGCTGGACCGAAGCGCGGCGGCCCGTCGCGGGTGCCTCGTCCTCTTCGCCGGCCTGCTGCGGACCCTGGGCGTCCCGGCCCTGGTAGGATTGCGCCGCCAGTGGTGCCGCGCCGAGCGCGAAGGGCACCATGACCGCGAAGATTACGGGTTTGCGCATCGGATTAATCCCCCACCCCGTAGTAGCGCCCGAAACTGCGCCCACTGGGGCTGAAAGTCGCATCGTTGAGCATCAGGCGGATATCCTGACACCCGGAAAGCAGATCGACCGCATCCTCCAGCGCCACGCGCGACGTGGTGTCGGCGCGGGCAACGAGCAGCGTCTGGCCGACATGCTTGGCAAGTTCCGCTGCCGGAGAGGCGGCGAGCGCCGGCGGGCTGTCGAACACGAGAACGCGGTCCGGCGCGCCGCGGGTCAGGCGGCCCAGCACTTCCCATGTCCGCTCGCTGGCGAGCAGTTCGGCATCGCGCTGGGCGCGCCGTCCGGCGGGAAGCACGAAAAGATTGGCGATATCGGTCTTGAGAACATGCTCCTCGACCGGAACATCCGAGCCCGCCAGCGCATCCATCAGGCCAGGACCGGCTTCCAGACCGAGACGCCCCACGATCGACGGCTTGGCGAAATCGGCATCGACCAGCAGAACCTCGATATTCTCCTCCGCGGCGAGCGCGAGAGCGAGGTTGATCGAGCAGAAGGTCTTGCCCTCGCCCATGTGCGGCGAGGTAATCAGGACCCGGCGGGACAGGGCGGTGCCCTCGTCCTCGATCGTGGCGAGGATCTGCCGTTTGACGATGCGGAACTCCTCGAACAGCGCGCTCGTCGCCGCGTCGGGATCGATGAGGCCATGCTCGCGCAGGCGATCGCGAGAAACGGCGTGGGTCGCAGCGGGGAAACGGACGGCGGTGCCACGCACCTCCTCGCGCTTGGCACGAGCAGGTGCCGGGACAGGTTCCTGCCGCAGCGGTGGCGGCGCATCCGGGGTCGCCGGAGCCATGTGCGGCGCGGGAGCAGTTCCGGTAGCGGGCTTCGGATCCGGCGTCGGCAATCGCTTCCTCGCATCCGGCAGATGCTCGGGAACCTTGGCCGGTGCCAACCGGTCGAGCCCGAAGGAATCGCCCGCCCGCTCGAACAGCGAACCCCGCTTCTGGCCGTTCTCGGCCGTGTCCTCGGAAGGGACGATCTTAACGGGTTTGTTCACATCCCCCTCCTTCACGCAATCGTGCCGACCTGGATGAATTCGATCGCCAGCAGCACGACACACAGGCCGCAGAGCGCTGCGATTCCACCCGCGAATTGCTTCATCCGGAGACGTTCGCGTGTCTTGCGAGCGGCGGTCATCGAACGCGAGATCGTTCCAACCACCGGCAGGTCGAGCGCCCTCTCGAGGCTTTCGGCAGTGTTGAACCCGGCCCGCAGACGGCCCATCGCAAAGGCCGTTCCGGCCCCCGCCGCAAGCCCTGCGAACAGCACGCCGATGAGGAGCAGAGGTCGGTTGGGAGATGCCGGAGCGCTCGGCAGGGTCGGCGGGTCGATGACCTGGAACTGGAGCGCGCTGCGTTCCGTCTGGACATCGCCGCGCAGGCGCATCTCCTCGCGGTTCTTGAGCAGCTCGTCATACTTGGTCTTCAGCACCTCGTAGTCGCGGCTGATGCGGTTGGCCTCGGCAGCAACCGCAGGCTCGCTGGCCTGAGCGGCCATCATCGCGGTGATGTCGGACTGCAAGGCGGCCTTGCGCGCCTGGAGCGCCTGCAGATTGGCCTGGCGCTCGGCCCGGATCGAGACGAGCGAGGTATAGGCGGGATTGGGCGAACCGTAGTTCCCGTCTCCTTCCGAGGCTGCCTGACGCTCGAGCAGCGCGATCTGGCGCTGCTGCGACTGGACGTCGGGATGGGTATCGGTGAGGCCGCGGGCGCGCATTCCGGCAAGCTGCGAGCGCGCATCGGCAAGCGCACCGCGTGCCCCGCCGCTCTGCCCCGGCACGATCATGGTTCGCGGCGTGCTGGCGAGCTGGCCGCTGATCGCCGCAAGAGCGCTCTGGGCGGCGGCGAGATCTGCATCGACACCGCGCATCTCGGTGCGCAGGTTGGTGAGCCGGGTGGAAACCGTCGCGGTGCCGCCGATCAGCTCCGGATTCTCGGCCTCGAAGGCCATCCGCCGTTGTTCCGCCGCCTCGAGTTCCTGCTTGCGCTCCTCGAGTTGCTCGTCGAGGAAAACGATCGTGTCGGCCACCTCGCCGCGCGCGCCGGCAACGTTTTCCTCGCGGAAGATGTCGATCATCTTCTGCGTGACCTGCTGCGCGAGCTGGGCGTTGGCGGCGTCAGACAGATCGCCCTTGCCGATGGTGGCGGAAATCTCGAACAGATTGTCCTGTGTGCTTTCCACCTTGATGTTTTCGGTGAGCTTGGTGATCGCAGCCTGCATCTCGGGTTGGGTGCGGATATCCTCGCCGAGCCTCGTGGCGCGAATTACCTTTTCGAGATTGACCGCGCTCGCCAGAGTCTGGCGAACCTTGACGAGTTCCTGCTTGCCCTCGCCCGCGATCTGGAGCTGTTCGGACAGGACGTCGTCGAGCTCGACGAATATCCGGGCGTTGCTTTCGTAGCTGTTGGGGATCAGCGCCACCACCAGCCAGCCGACGACGCACACGCCCCAGGCGACGGCGAGCGCCAGCCAGCGGCGGTTCCACACCGAATGGAGCGCCGCGCGCACTTCCTCGAAAGCCTGGTCCATGTTCCCGGTGGTTCCCTAGAAGGTCGATTCGGGGATGATGATGACATCCCCGGGCTGGAGCATGACATTGGCGCGGCTATCGCCGTGACGCAGGAGATCGGCCAGACGCAGCGCATATTCGCGTTGATTGCCCGACTGCTTGTCGAAGCGGATCAGCTTGGCGCGGTTGCCCGATGCGTATTCGCTGAGACCTCCGACCGCGATCATCGCGTCGAGCACGGTCATGTTGGCACGATAGGGCAGGCTCGCCGGCTGTTCCGTGGCGCCCACGATCCGCACCTGCTGGCTGAATGTGCCGGCAAATTCGTTGACGATCACGCTGACCAGCGGATCCTCGATATACTGGCTGAGCTGGAGCCGGATGTCCTCTTCTAGCATGGACGGGGTCTTCCCGACCGCGGGCATGTCCTTGACCAGCGGAATGGTGATCCGCCCGTCGGGCCGGACCTGGATCTTCTCCGCTCCGAGCTCTGGATTGCGCCAGACATGGATGGTGAGATTGTCGAGCGGGCCGATGACGTATTCCTCGCCGGGGCCTTCCTGCAAGGCGACGAAGGTCGCGGGCGGCAGTTCCGCGCTCGGGCCGGTCGTGCAACCGGCCAGGCCCGTGCCGGCCATGGCCAGCATCGCCATGCCGGCGGTCTTGCGGGAAAAGCTCATGGATTTCGTCCCCGATCAATGCGTTCGCAGGGCATCGGATGCGCCCTGCGGCACATCCATAATCCCCATGTTCGCCGAGATTAATGCCCGATAAAGGTGAACAGAGAGTTAGCCATCGCATGCGAAGCGAGGGGTTTCCGACGCTTGTGCGCCTCCCGTCCCGATACGGTACGCGCGGCCCGCGAAACCTTACACGAGCATTTCGGCCGCCGGTCCCTGTCCGAGAAAGGCGCTCGGGCTGGCGCTTGCTCCATAGGCTCCGGCACAGAACACCGCCACGATATCGCCGACTTCCGCGCGCGGGAGATGTGCTCGATCGGCCAGCCGGTCGAGCGGCGTGCACAGACAGCCGACGACATTGGCGACTTCCGTCGCCTCGGCATCGAAGCGGTTGGCGATGGCGACCGGATAATTGCGCCGGACCACCTGCCCGAAATTGCCCGAAGCGGCGAGCTGGTGATGGAGGCCGCCATCGGTCACCAGATAGGTCTCGCCATGGCTGACTTTGCGATCGACGATGCGGGTGAGATAGACCCCCGCCTCGCCGACCAGATAGCGCCCGAGTTCGATAAAGAGCTCGGCGTGCGCCAGCGTATCGGGAAGGTCGCCGAACCGTTGCGCGAGCGCTTCGCCGACGCGGCCGATGTCGAGTGGCGTGTCGCCGGGGAAATAAGGGATGCCGAAACCGCCGCCCATGTTCAGCTTGGGGAGCGCCGTCTTCGCCTCGCTCGCGATCCGATGCGCCAGCGCCAGCGTGTTCGCCTGAGCCTCCACCAGAGCCTCCGCGTCGAGCGCCTGGCTGCCGGTGAAGATGTGGAGGCCGCGAAATTCGCACCCGGCGGAGAGGATGTCGCGCACCAGCGCCGGGACTCGCTCCGCATCCACGCCGAAGGGCTTGGCCCCGCCCCCCATTTTCATTCCCGAACCCTTGAGCTCGAAATCCGGATTGACCCGCACGGCCAGCCGCGGCGCCCGCCCGAGACGCTCGGCGGTAGCCAGGGCGCGGGTGGCCTCGCCCTCGCTTTCGAGATTGAGCGTCACACCCGCGCCGATCGCAGCCTCGAGTTCGACATCACGTTTGCCGGGGCCGGCGAAACTGACCCTCTCCGGATCGATGCCGGCCGCCCGAACCAGATCGAGTTCGCCGCCCGAGGCGATGTCGAGCCCGTCTGCGAGTTTCGCCATGACCTGAAGAACCGGCTCGAAGCTATTGGCTTTAATCGCATAATTAATCTTGAGACGCTCGGGCATCGCGCCGCGCAGATGAGCCATGCGCTGCTCCATCAGGGCCCGCGAATAGAGGAATACCGGCGTTCGCCCGGCCCTGTCGATCAGCCTGGACGCCGTCTCGCAACCGATTTCGAGTTCACCCTCGCGCGCGCCGTAGCCCTCCGGAATGGGGCCGACCGGCTTGGGCTTGATCGCCATTTCCTCGCTCACTTCTCGAGCTCCCTCGTCAGTTCGCTGGCGATCGCGGCACGATCGAGCTTGCCGTTGGGATTGAGCGGCAGGCTGTCGCGCCAGTGGATCGACCGGGGCTGCATGAAATTGGGCAGCTCCCGCGCCAGCGCTGCCTTGAGCGCTGCGGCATCGCCTTCGCCCCGGACCACGAGATGAACCGCTTGCCCGACCCGCTCGTCGGCGACACCCAGCGCCACCGCCTCGGCCACCAGGCCCGTGGCCCGCGCCGCATCCTCGATTTCCTGCGGGCTGATGCGGTTGCCCGAACTCTTGATCATCGCATCGCGCCGGCCGACGAAATAGAGCAGCCCCTGTTCGTCGCGCCGGACCCGGTCGCCCGACCATACCGCCATGCCGCCATATTCGCTGTCTTTCGGCGCGGGCCGGAACCGCTCGGCGGTCCGCGCCTCGTCCTGCCAATATCCCTGCGCCACCAAGGGGCCGCAATGGACCAGTTCCCCCTCCTCGTTCGACGCGGCGATCGCTCCGTCGTCGGTGACCACCAATATCTCCGCAAAGGGGATCGCGCCGCCCATCGAGGTCGGGTGCCGGTCGACCAGATCGGGATCGAGAAATGTGGAACGGAAGGCCTCCGTCAGGCCATACATGGGAAACAGCTTCGCCTGCGGAAATTGCGCACGCAAGTCGCCCACCAGCTCGACGGTAAGCGCACCACCACTGTTGGTCAGACGGCGCATCGGCGCGACGGCCTCCTCCGGCCATTCCACCTCGGTGAGCTGGACCCAGAGCGGCGGAACCGCGGCCAGGGTCGTGACGCCGTGTCGCGCACATGCCTTGGGAACGTCGCGTGCGAAGAGGTAGTCCAGCGGGACCACGCTGCCCCCGGCATACCAGGTACTGAAGAGCTGGTTCTGGCCGTAGTCGAAGGAGAGCGGCAACACCGCCAGTGTCACGTCGTCTTCCCCAAGCCCGAGATAACTCGCCACCGAAACCGCGCCGAGCCACATGTTCGCATGGCTGAGCATCACGCCCTTGGGCCGACCGGTCGAGCCACTGGTGTAGAGGATTGCCGCGAGCTCCTTCGGGTCTCGGTCCGAAGGCAGAGAAAGGGGGGCGCCTTCCTTCGCGCGCCGCATCGCCTCTTCCTCGTCGAACAGGCAGCAGGCGGCGGGCACATCTCCCTCCTCCAGCGTCGCCAGGCGCGCGCGGGTGCCGATCAGCACGCTCGCGCCGCTGTCGGCAAGGATATGGGCCACCTGCGCACGCTTCAGCAGCGGATTGATCGGCACATGGACCAGCCCGGCCCGCGCCGCGGCGAGCGGCAGCAGGCAGGTCGCCTCTCCCTTCGCCGCCCAGCTTGCCACGCGCGCACCCGGTTCGGCCAGGCTCGCGAGCCATCCCGCAAGCCATGCCAAACGCTCTCTTAACCCTTCGTAGCTAAGCCTCTCGCCCCGCAAGACCAGCGCGTCCGATTCCGGATTGCCTCTCTCGAGCAGGTGATCCAGCGGGCGAGGAACGGGGTCCGGCGAAATAACCTTGAGTCTCCGACAGGGGCGGGAAATGTACGCGGTCAGCTATCACGACACCTTCGCCGATCTGCAAGCCCCCGATTACCGGGGCCGTGGCCCCTTCGACAGTATCGAATGGTATGCACTCGTCGAAAAGCACGGCACCAGCCCGCTGATCGTCGAGCTGCGCGAGGACGGTAATTCGATTGCCCTGTCGCTGCAGCCGACCGACCAGGGATTGGGGGCGATGCGTCACCCCTTCGCCTTCACCTGGCGGCCTCTGGCCCTGTCGGGTGCGGTCAGCGATGCTTCGCTCGAAGGCATGGCGCGCGAGCTTCGCGGCCGATCCCATCGCGTGGTTCTGGACCAGATCGACGATTGCGACGAAGTCGGCGAACGGCTGGCCCGCGCCTTTCGCCGCGCCGGCTGGATCGCCAGGCTCGAGGCGACGGGCGAGAGCCACCAACTCTGTGTCGGCGGTCGCAGCTTTGCCGAGTACTGGGCCGAGCGCCCGGGCCCCCTGCGCACCACGCTGAAGCGCAAGGCGAAGAAGGTCGATGTCGAAATTCTCGAAGCCTTCGATCCCGCGATCTGGACGGAATATCAAAACGTCTACGCAAGAAGCTGGAAGGACAAAGAAAAAGACATTCTTCTTCTCGAGGAATTTGCGCGCCACGAAAGTAAGGGCGGGCGGCTGCGGCTGGGCATCGCACGCCACGAAGGCAGGGCCGTCGCGGCACAGCTCTGGACGATGGAGAACGGCGTCGCCTATATCCACAAGCTCTCCTACGACGAGGAATTCGCCAAGCTGTCGGCCGGCACCACGCTGAGCGCGGCGATGTTCGAACAGGCGATCGACCGCGACCGTGTCGAGCGCGTGGACTTCGGAACCGGTTCGGACAGCTACAAGCGCGACTGGATGGAGGAAATCCGCCCGACCTACACGCTCACCTGCATCGACTGGCGGCAGTGGCGGGGAGTGAGGCATATCGCCCGCCATGCATTCGCTCGCCTTGCACGGCCGTTACGGCAGGGCTAAGCCGCGCGCTTCCGGGACGCTATCGAGGAATTCCATGCACACCTCCGGCCAGACCGCGCACGATCTGACGGCGCAAGAAAATCCCGCGGGCAGCGACCCGACCGGTCCGAGCCGCGCCGAAGTCGACAAGGTCCTTCGGGGAATTCTCCGCGATGTCCTGGGGCTGGACGAAGCGCGCGTCGCCGCCTTCGATGCCGACACCGGACTGTTCGGCCATCTTCCCGAACTCGATTCCATGGCCGTCGCCGGTCTCCTAACCGAGATGGAGGATCGGCTCGACATCCTGATCGAGGACGAGGATGTCGATGGCGAGATGCTCGAGACCTATGGCGGCCTGCTCGCCTTCGCCGAAGCGAAGACGGTCGAGGGCTGAGCCTTCGCGGTGTTCACTCAATGGCAGGCCCCCGCGCCCGGCGGCGGCGACAGCATGGAAATGGCGCTGGTCCTTGACCGGTCGCGCGCCGGACGGCTGCTGGTAATCCCGCCGTTCTTCGACGAGCATAACAAGTTTCGCCGGCAGGCCGTTGAAATCATGAGAGCACTCGACCTCGCGGGAATCGATACCTTTCTGCCCGACTTACCCGGTACGAACGAAAGTCGGAGCAATCTCGAGGCGCAGACCCTCTCGGACTGGCGCATCGCCGCGCGCTCGGCGGCGACACGCTTCCGTGCCACCCATGCCTTCGCCATTCGCAGCGGTGCATTGCTGTTGCCTGACGGTATTCCTGCCATCGCCTACGCGCCGCAGAAAGGCTCGCAACTGCTTCGGGGCCTCGTCCGGGCGCGGACCATCGCCGCGCGCGAAGCCGGGCGCGAGGAGAAGGCACCGGACATCATGGACATCGCGCGCGAGCGCGGTATCGAGCTCTCCGGCTGGCATCTCGGGCCGACAATGGTCCGCGAACTCGAGCATGCCGATTACCAGCGTGGGTCCGAGGATCGCGTGATCGAACAGGCCGAGGTCGGCGGGACCCCACTATGGCTGCGGGCCGAGCCGGACGAGGATCCGGCGCAAGCCGCAGCGCTTGCAGGAAATCTCGCGACAGCAATCGGGTCGGATAAGTGACGCGCCGCCACATGACGTTTCCTTGCGAAGGGAACCGGCTCGCGGGCACGTTGGATAGCGCTCCCGGCACCACCGGGCTGCTGATCGTAGGCGGCGGCAACGAGATCCGCAGCGGCGCCTTCTCCGGGCAAGCGCGGATCGCCGCGGAGATCGCGGACGCGGGCTATCCCGTGTTTCGTTTCGACCGGCGCGGGATCGGCGACAGCGAAGGCGCCAACCGCGGCTTTCGGGAGAGCGGCCCCGACATGGCAGCCGCCCTCGACGCATTCCGCTCGCTCGCTCCGCAGCTTGAAAAGGTGGTCGGCTTCGGAAATTGCGATGCCGCCTCGGCTCTCATGCTGGCAGGCGGCGCGGGCTGCGATGCGCTGGTGTTGAGCAATCCCTGGACCATCGAGAACGACGGCGAGAGCGAAGCGGACGACACGCCTCCTCCGTCGGCCATCCGCTCGCGCTACCTCGCCAAGCTGCGCAATCCCCGGGAAATCGCTCGTCTGCTGAGCGGCGGGGTGGATTACCGCAAACTGCTGCGCGGTATTGCGCGGGCGGTCGGCCCCAAGGCGCAGCCGACCTCGCTCGCCGCGGAGATGCAGACGGCTCTGGCCTCGTTTGCCGGCCCGGTGCGCATCCTGCTGGCCGAGCGCGACCGCACCGCGCAGGTCTTCGCCGAAAGCTGGGATCGGTTGGACAACCGGATCGCGCGCTGCCCCGGCGCGGGCCATGCCTATGTCGAGCCCGAGGCACGCGCCTGGCTGCGCGAACGCCTGCTGGAGGCCTTGCGCGGCTAACGGACGAAGAGGCTGGTCAGCTCGACATGGGTCGACCAGCGGAACTGGCCGACCGGGCGCAGCTTTTCGAGGCGGAAGCCGGCATCCACCAGCGTGCGCGCATCGCGCGCCCAGCTCGACGGGTTGCAGCTGACATAGATCACCCTTTCCACCGGGCTCGCGGCAATCTCGCGGATCTGCTCGCGGGCACCGGCACGGGGCGGATCGAGCAGCACGGCGTCGAATCGCGTCAGCTCGTCGGGTTGGAGCGGCGCGCGGAACAGGTCGCGGTGCAGCGCGGCGATCGAGCTCCCATGCCGGTTGGCCACCGCCTTGGAAGCAAGATGCGCGTCCTGCGCCGCTTCGACAGCGAGCACATTCGTGTCGGGGGAAAACGCGAAGGCGAAGGTGCCCAGCCCCGAGAACAGATCGGCGATCGATCCCGCGCCGTTCGCGAAGGCGACCGCATCCGCCACCAGCGTCCGCTCGCCATCCACCGTGGCTTGTAGGAAGGCACCGACCGGCAGCGGCACGGGCACGCCCGACAGCGTGACCGTCACCGGTTCTGGCTCCCACATCGGCTCCGCTCCATAGCCCTGGTCCAGCGACAGGCGCGCAAGTTGGTGGTCGCGAGCGAAATCGAGCATCGCCTCGGTCGGTCCCAGCCCGTCGAGCTCGAGGCCCGAAATGGCGACGTCCACTCCTTGGTCTGCCAGAGTTAGAGCCACGTCGACCGGGCGCTTTCCCGCTGCCTCGGCCAATGCCTTCCGCAGGGGCAAAACGAGCGAGAAGAGCTCGGGCCGCAGCACCGGGCATTCGCCGATATCGACGATCCGGTGCGAGCCGGCCTCGCGATACCCCAGCACCACGCCAGCGGCCGTCTTGAGGCCGTGGAGTGTGGCGCGGCGGCGGCTCTGCGACGGCGAGAGATGGGTGGGAAGCACTTCGCCTGGCGCGATGTCCTGCGAGGCGGCGGCATGGACCACCCGATCGGTGACGAAGCGGCGCAGTGCCTCTTCGTCCGCATGCTGGAGCTGGCAGCCGCCGCAACGCGCGAAATGGCGGCATGGAGGGGTGGCATGGTGAGGGCCGTGCTGGATCGTACCATCGGCCCGTAGGACATCGCCCGGCACCGCGCCGGCGATATGGCGACCCGATGCGGTGACACCATCGCCCTTGGCGGCGATACGGATTATTTCTTCCGGCACGCTCACAGGAACGACGCGAGCGCGGGCTGTACCACTTCGGCCAGCCCGCCGGCCGTGAAGCCCGGCCCGGCCCTGCGCGCAGCTTCTTGGTGCAGCCACACCGCCTCCTCAGCCGCGATGGCCGGATCGCCGCCCACCGCAAGGCGCGAGGCAATGATGCCCGCCAGCGCATCCCCGGTCCCGGCGGCAGACAGCCAGCTCGACCCGCGCGGGAAGAAGCGCAGGCCCCCGCGCGCCGGGGCGAGGACCGTATCCGGACCCTTTGCGAGTATGGTCATTCCGGTGGTTTCGCGCAGCGCCTCGACCCGGTCGAACTTGCTCTGCGCCGTGACGTCGAAGGTCTCGCACAGTCTCGCCAGCTCGCCTTCGTGGGGAGTTGCGACCATGCCGGAAGGATCTGCACCGTCGATCAGGACCGGATCGAGCAGGTGGAGCGCATCGGCGTCGAGCACCAGCGGTGCTTCTGCCGCGACGGCGGCGCGGAGGCGATGGCGGCTGTCCTCGCCGCGGCCCAGACCCGGCCCCACCAGCACCGCGCCGATGCGTTCGTCGCGCAGGGCATCCTCGAGCCGTGCCCCCTCGATGACCAGTTCCGCCGGAGCATCGGGATGCGAATGCTCGCTGAACAGCTTCACATAGCCCGCACCCGCGCGCATCGCCGCGAGTGCGGAGAGCAACGGCGCGCCGGGCATTTCGCCCGCCACCACCGCGACCAGCCCCCGGCGATATTTGTGGCTGTCGGCCGCAGGTGGACAAAGCTGCGGACGGGTGCTCGCACGATTTGAAAGACTTTCCAGGTCCAGTCCAATCGGCACCAATCGCACCGTCCCCATGTCGGCACGGCCGGGCATCAGGAAATGCGCCTGTTTCCACGCGCCAAGGGCCAGGGTCATATCGTAGGAACGGCTATTTCCGAGCCATTTCCCGGTGTTGCTGTCCATGCCGCTCGGAAGGTCGATGGCGATGCAAAAAGAATGGCTTGCGTGCGATACCTCGAGCAATTCCGCGAAGGGGCTCTCGATCGCGCGCGAGAGACCGTGGCCGAAGAGGCAATCCACCAGGAGACCATGAGCCGAACCGGGCAGCTGCGTTGTAATATCACCGCGGAATGCCTCCTTCGCGCGCGCCGCCGTATCTGTTCTCGGCGGCAGCGGAGCCACGACCAGGACCTCGGTTCCACGCACTCTCAGCCATTCGGCGATCACATAGCCATCGCCGCCATTGTTTCCCGGGCCGCACAACACCGTCACCGCCCTTGCGGCAGCGATGCGCCATACCCACCCCGCCGCGCCGCGACCTGCCCGCTGCATCAGTTCCCATTCCGATGCGCCCGCGTCCATCGCCGCCCTCTCGGCGTCGCGCATGGCCTCGACGCTCAGCACCGCCGCGGTCATCGCGGCGCTGCGGTGATGAGGGACCGGGGCACGAGATAGCGATCGTCCCCGACGGTGAATTCGACGTGAGGCGCTTCCGGTCCGTCGCGAACGACAAGGGCGTCCGCGCCGTCCAAAATCGTGTATCCGCCACCCGTGTCGTAAGCGAACCGGCGGAAACCGCCGTCCGGATGATGGATCACGAATTCTCCACCCGTGCCGCGGACTTCGAGCGTACAGTCCTCCTTGAGCACCTCCGTCCCGTCGAGAGCGCATTCGACCCCGCTGCCCTCGGGCTCGGGTTCGGCAGCCGGAGACTGCCAGCAACCGGCAAGGACCATCGGCACGGCAAGAATGATCAGGGTTCGCATCGTGCTGCGCGGCTGCCACGCGACCGCCCTTCGCGCAAGCTCAGCTGTTCTCCAGCGCCAGCAGCACACGGCCGGTAATGTCGGCGATCATCGTCGCCCAGCGCGACTGGCCAGCCTCGGTGGCTATCTGGTCGTTGCGGATTTCGATGGTGAGGTAGGGAAGCCCCCGGGCTTCGGCATGGCGGTCCATCGTGGCATTGAGCTGCTTGCCCGAATAGGGCTGGTTGTCCCCGACGGTGAGCCCCTGCTCGCGGAACAGGCGGATGGCGTGCTGGGCGGCGGAATTGTCCCGATTGTAGAGCAGCGCCACTTCCCAGGGACGCTCTTCCTCGCTGCTTTCGAGCTTCGGAGTGAAGCTGTGCAGCGCGACCAGCAGCCGGGGTCGAACAGTCTCGATCATCGTCTTGAACGCCGCATGATAGGGCCGGTGGAAGCGGTCGAGCCGCTTCTCGACGTTTGCGCCGATGTTGCCCGGGATCAGGTGTCCGTCGCTGGTCGTGGGGACGACGGCGGGCTCGTCCTCGCGGCGGTGCATGTCGCAGACCAGCCGGCTGACGGTCGAGATATGGGCCGGTATCCGGTGACGCCGCGCGAGCCGGTCGGCGAGCCCTCCGACCCCGATGTCGAGCGCGATGTGCGTGGCGAGCAAGGCCGGATCGATCCCGAGCTCGATGTCGGGCGGAACGAAGTCCGACGCGTGATCGGCGACGCACAGCAGGCCGGTCGGCCCGGCCTCGCCGACCTGGCGGAAGGGCTGTCCGTCGATCATCGCAAACTCCCGCGCATCAGCCACCAGTCCGGATGGGAGGCCCGGATCGACGCCATGGCGTCACCGCAATCCTCCGGATTCGAGAAGAGCGCGAAGCACGTCGCGCCCGAGCCCGACATACGGGCGAGCCATGCGGAAGTTCCTTGGAGGACCTCCAGAACGGCGGAAATCTGCGGGACAAGCGCAATCGCCGGGGCTTCGAGATCGTTGCGCCCGGCGAGCGCGATCTCGCGCGCGGTGCCGGTGGGGAGAGGCCCGCGATCCTCGCCATCCCAACCCGCGAAGACCGGCCCGGTGGCGAGCGGGACGCGCGGATTGACCAGCAGGACGGGGGTGCCCGCCAGGCTGTCGTCGTCGAGCGGCTCCAGTTCGGTCCCGGTCCCGCGGCCGATGCAGGTCCGGCTCTCGACGCAAGCGGGCACGTCCGCGCCGAGCGAAGCCGCCCGCTCACGCCAGTCCTCGGGCAACCCGCAACGCTCGCGCACGATACGAAACACCGCCCCCGCGTCCGCCGAGCCCCCGCCCAACCCCGCCGCGACCGGCAGGTTCTTTTCGAGCGTGATGGCGAGTCCGTCGGGGCGCGGCAGCTTGCCGAGCGCCCGGGCTACGAGGTTGTCGAACGGATCCTGCAGCCCGCCGGCGAACTCGCCCAAGGTCCGCACTTCGTCGCGAGCGGCGGCGCGGGTCGTCAGGACATCACCGCAGTCGACGAAGGCGAACAGCGTCTCGAGCGCATGATACCCGTCCCCCCGCCGCGCACGCACATGCAGCGCGAGGTTGATCTTGGCGTAGGCGGTCTCGCGCATCAGGCGCGTCGGTCACATGTTCGGATAATTGGGACCCCCACCCCCCTCGGGCGTGGTCCATTCGATGTTCTGGTTGGGGTCCTTGATGTCGCAGGTCTTGCAGTGGACGCAGTTTTGAGAGTTGATCACGAACTCGGGATTGCCTTCCTCGACCCCGACCCATTCGTAGACCCCGGCCGGGCAATAGCGGGTCGAGGGGCCGGCGTATTCGCCCAGCTCGCTCACCCTCTGCAGCTCCATGTCCTTGACCTTGAGGTGGCAGGGCTGGTCCTCGGCATGGTTGGTGTAGCTGTAGGCGACGCTGGTGAGACGGTCGAAGCTGATCTCGCCATCGGGCTTGGGATAGGCGAGCGGCTTGAACAGGTCCGCGCGCTGGAGGTGTTCGTGGTCGGGCGCATGCTTCATCGTGATCGGCAGGCCGATCTTGAGCTGACGCATCCACATGTCGATGCCCGCCAGAACGGTGCCAATGTCGCCGCCGAATTTCGAGACGGCGGGTTGCGCGTTCTTCACCTTCTTGAGCTCGGTGGCAATCCAGCTCGAGCGCACCGCCGCATCGTAGTCCATCAGCTCGGTGTGTTCGGAGCCGTTTGCGATCGCCGCAGCGATGCTCTCGGCGGCGAGCATGCCGCTCTTCATCGCGGTGTGGCTGCCCTTGATGCGCGGCACGTTGACGAAGCCCGCGGCGCAGCCGACCAGCACGCCGCCGGGGAAGGCGAGCCTGGGCACGGACTGCCACCCACCCTCGTTGATCGCTCGCCCGCCATAGGCCACCCGCTTGCCGCCCTCGAGCATCGGCCGGATCGAGGGGTGCTGCTTCCAGCGCTGGAATTCCTGGAAGGGCGAGACGTAGGGGTTCTTGTAGTCGAGCGCGGTGACGAAGCCGATCGCCACCTGGCCGTTCGCCTGGTGGTAGATGAAGCCGCCGCCCCAGCTCTCGCTTTCGGAGAGCGGCCAGCCCTGCGTGTGGATCACCAGGCCGGGCTTGTGCTGTTCCGGCGCGACGTCCCAGATTTCCTTGACGCCGAGGCCGTAGACCTGCGGCTGGCAATCCGCTTCGAGATCGTATTTGCCCTTGAGCATCTTGGTGAGATTGCCGCGCACCCCTTCGGCAAAGACGGTGTATTTCGCCTGGATTTCCATTCCCGGCTGATAGTCGGGCTTGTGCTCGCCCTTGGCGTCCACGCCCATGTCCTGGGTAATGACGCCCGCGACCTTGTCGCCATCGAAAATGACCTCGGCGGCAGGAAAGCCGGGGAAGACCATCACGCCCAGTTCCTCGGCCCGTTCGCCCAGCCAGCGGGTGAGATTGGCGAGGCTGACCGTGTAATTGCCGTCGTTCGACATGAAAGGCGGCATCAACAGATGCGGAATCTCGCGGCTCTTGGTCGCGCTCATCACCCAGTGCTGGTTGTCGGTGACGGGGACCTCCTTCAGCGGGCAGTCGGTGTCGCGCCAGTCCGGCAGCAGCTCGTCCATCGCGCGCGGATCGACCACCGCGCCGGAGAGGACATGCGCGCCGATCTCGCTGCCCTTCTCGAGCACCACGACCTCGAGTTCCTCGTTCAGCTGCTTGAGCCGGATCGCGGTGGCAAGCCCCGCCACGCCGCCTCCGACGATGACGACGTCGCAGGGCATGGATTCGCGTTCGCTCATATCTCTCTCTTTTCGTCGCGTTTGCGTGCTCGCCCGCCTTGACCCACGCCCGTGCGGCAGGTCAAGACCCGGCGAGGGCCCGCGATGAACCAGCACACCGATCTTCTCGCCGAATATGCAGCGGCTCTCACCTGGTGGGGCGAGGCGGGCGTCGACCTCGATTTCGTGGACGAGCCGGCATCATGGCTGCGAGCCGCCGCCCCCCCGACTCCGGTGCAGGAGGCGCCGCCGCCTCCGCCGCCACGCGAGCGCAACGCGCTGGAACGCGCGCTGTCCTCCGTTTCCGATGCGCCCATCGGCGGGGACCGGGCGGGTTGGCCGACCGATCTCGCCGCATTCCGCGAATACTGGCTGCACGAGCCCTCGCTCGATCATGGAGGTCTCGGGGAGCGGGTGGCACCGCGCGGAGAAGCCGGTGTCGGGATCATGATGCTCGTCGGCCAGCCCGACCCCCAGGATCGGCAGGTGCTGCTGTCTGGCGAACAGGGCCGGGTGCTCGACGCATTCGCCCGTGCCGCCGGACTTTCCGAGAACCGAATCTACGTCGCGAGCGCCCTGCCCCGGCCGACCGCGCTCCCCGACTGGAACGCGCTGGGACTGCGCGGGCTCGGCGATCTGCTGCGCCTGCATGTCGAACTCGCCGCGCCCCGGCGCCTGCTAGTGTTCGGCCGTACGCTGGCACCGCTGCTCGGCGCCACCCCCGAAACCCGCGAGGTCGACGGACGCCCGCTGCTCGTCGCCCCCTCGCTCGAAAGCATCGACCGCTCGCCCGCGCGCAAGAAGCGGTTCTGGAATCAATGGCTGGAGTGGTCTTCTTGAATTTTCGCCAATACCTCGCCGTGGCAACGGCTCTTGCTGCCCTGCCCGCGGTCTCCCCGCTCGCGGCAAACCCGCAGAGCGTCGCCTATTTCACTCAGATGCGCCCCGCCGCGCTGCCCGTGCTGCTGTCGGCGGACGACCGGCTCTATTACGCCTCGCTGTTCGAGGCGATCGAGGCGCGCAATTGGGACCGGGTCGAACTGGCGCTGACGCAGCGAACGGAGGGGCCGCTCCACGGCGCGGTGCTGGCCGAATATTATCTCCATCCCGAGAGCCCGCGGATCGAGCTCGACCGGCTCACCGCCTGGCTCGACCGTTATGCGGACCTGCCGCAGGCCCCCGGCATCGTCCGGTTGGCCCAGACGCGCGGGCTGACCACTCAGCCCGGCCTGCCGATCGAGCGCCAGCTGACGAGCCAGGGCGGCTTCACCCGCCGCACGCTGCCGCGCGGCATCGCTGACGGAACCATGCCGGGAAACATTTCCTCGGCGATCCTCGAGCGAATCAGCAACGACGATCCCGACGGGGCGCGATTGCTGCTCGACGGGATCGACGCCTCGCTTTCGCCCGAGGCGCGGGCGGAATGGCGCCAGCGGGTGGCCTGGAGCTACTACATCGAGAATCGCGACACCGAGGCATTGGCGTTGGCCCAGACCGTCTCGGCAGGGTCGGGCCCCTGGGTCGCGGAAGGCGAATGGGTGGTCGGCCTCTCCGCCTGGCGGCTGGGCGATTGCGCCGGTGCCACCGACGGGTTCCAGCGCGCCGCCGGCCTCTCGACCGATCCCGAGCTGACCGCCGCGGCGCAATATTGGGCGAGCCGCGCGCTCGTCCGCTGCCGCCGCCCGGAAGCCGCCGGAGAACAGCTGCGCGGGGCGGCGCGCTTCGTCGAGACGCTTTACGGCATGCTCGCGCGCGAACAACTCGGCCAGGAACTGCCCGAGGACCATGCCCGCCCGGACCTTACCGCAGCCGACTGGCAAAGGCTGGCCGACGAGCCCGCGGCGCGCCAGGCGGTGATGCTGGCGGAGCTCGGACGCCGGGAACGGGCGGAGGAGGCGCTGCAATATCAGGCGCGGACCGGCGATCCGGCCGAGTTCGGCGCGCTCACCCGGCTTGCCCGGGGGCTCGGCCTTCCGGGCGCGCAGAGTTTCATGGCCTACAACGCGCCGCGCGGAGCCGCCGCCGAACCGTGGCTGCGCTGGCCGGTGACCACCCAGACACCCTATGGCGGATGGCGGGTCGATCCGGCGCTCGCTTTCGCCCACGCCTTGCAGGAATCGAACTTCCGCGAACGCGTGGTCAGCCCGGCCAATGCCATCGGCCTGATGCAGATCAAGCCGATCACCCAGCGCGAATATGCCTCCTCGATCAATTTGAGCGCGGCATCGGACCTCAAGGAACCGGCCACAAACCTCGCCTTCGGCCAGCGGACGCTGGAGGCACTGGCGGGCGCCAATTACACACGCGGGCACCTGCCCAAGGTCATGGCCGCCTACAACGCGGGGCCGACCCCGGTCGCGCGCTGGGAAAGCGAGGTGATCGATCAGGGCGACCCGCTGCTCTACATGGAATCGATCCCCTACTGGGAGACGCGCAGCTACGTGAACATCGTCATGCGCAATTACTGGATGTACCTGCGCCAGGCCGATGCCCCGGCCCCGAGCCGCGTGGCGCTGGCGCAGAACGACTGGCCCCTGTTCCCGAGCGAGCGATAGCATGCCCATCGACGAGACGAGGAAGTTCATCCCGCTCCACATCGCCCTGCTGACGATATCGGACAGCCGCACATTGGCGGAGGACACGTCGGGCGATATCCTCGCCGGTCGCATCGAAGGTGCCGGTCATGCAATCGCCGCGCGCGAGATCAGCCGTGACGACACCAACGAGATCGCCGCGCACCTCCATCGCTGGATCGACGATCCCGATGTGGACGCGATCCTCACCACCGGCGGCACCGGCCTGACCGGACGCGACGTCACGCCCGAAGCGCTCGACCGGGTGAAGGACAAGGACATCCCCGGTTTCGGCGAGCTGTTCCGCTGGGTGAGCTACGAGACCATCGGCACCAGCACCATCCAGAGCCGCGCCTGTGCGGTGCTGGCACGCGGAACCTATATCTTCGCCCTCCCCGGCTCCAACGGGGCGGTAAAGGATGGCTGGGACCGGATCCTCGCCGAACAGCTCGACAGCCGCAACCGGCCCTGCAACTTCGTCGAGCTTATGCCGAGATTGCGAGAACGGTAAGGGCTGTTCGCGCGGCTTCGTTCCCTATATGTTCTCATAAATGGAACGCCGATTCGAACCGAAGGTGGCCGGTCGCGGCGCACAATCCGCCGCCGTGCCCACCCGGTTCGGCCTGGCGACCCGCGAGATCGACGGGGACTGGCGCGACTGGGTCGAGCACCTCGACGGCACCCCGCCGCCCCTGCGCACCCATGTCACCGAGGAGAAGCCGAAGACCATCCTGAGCTTCAACGGCTCGCCGGACATTTTTTTCGACCGTTCGGTCAACGCCTATCGCGGCTGCGAGCATGGTTGCGTCTATTGCTTCGCGCGGCCCACCCACGCCTTTCACGACCTTTCGCCCGGCCTCGATTTCGAAACCCGGCTCTTCGCCAAGCCCAACGCGGCGGAGTTGCTGCGCAAGACGCTGGCGAAGCCGGGGTACAAGCCAAAGCCGATCGCGATGGGCACGAACACCGATCCCTACCAGCCGATCGAGGGACGCTACCGCATCACCCGCGAGCTGTTGGAGGTCTGCCTGGAGGCGCGGCATCCCGTCACGATTACCACCAAATCGGATCGGGTTTGTGCCGACATCGACCTGCTTCGCGCTATGGCGGACCGGAGGCTGGTCGCGGTCGCGATTTCGGTGACCAGCCTCGACCCGAAGCTGTCCGGCAAGCTCGAGCCGCGCGCATCTTCGCCTGCCAAACGACTGGCGGCGCTGGGCAAACTCGCCGAAGCCGGCATCCCGACCCATTGTTCGATCGCTCCGGTCATTCCCGCCATCACGGACGAGTTCATGGAAGAAATCGTCGCGCGCGCTTCGGCCCTGGGAGTGGACAGCGCCGGATGGATACCGCTGCGCCTGCCGCACGAGGTCGCGCCACTGTTCCGCGAGTGGCTGTCGGTTCACTTCCCCGAGCGGGGCGACAAGGTCATGAGCATCGTCCGCTCGATCCGCAACGGGAAGGACAACGATCCGAGCTTCTTCTCGCGCCTCCGCCCTACCGGGGTCTGGGCCGATCTCTTCCGCGCCCGGTTCAATCTGGCGTGCAGGCGCGCGGGCTTCGGCGCTGCGAAATTCGAGCTCGATTGCACCCGCTTCCGCAAGCCGGAGGTCGGCGGGCAGATGCGTCTGCTATGATCGCAACGCCAGACGGGAACCGGGCGGCCTCGAACCCGATTGATCCGTCATGCTGCATCACGTTTCCTTCGGAACCAGCGACCTCGACAGGGCCCGGGCCTTCTACGACCCCGTCATGCGCGAACTGGGACTGCGGCGCACGCTCGATGTCGACGAAGCGGTGGGATACGGCGCGGGCATCACCGTTTTCAGTCTCAACTTGCCCGCCGATGGGGGCAAGGCGGAACGGGGCAACGGGGTCCACGTGGCCTTCGAAGTGGAAAGCCGCGAACAGGTTGCGGCCTTCCACCGGGTCGCTCTTGCGCAGGGTGGAACGGATGCCGGCGCACCGGGCCTGCGCCCGGAATACGATGCGAACTACTTCGCCGCCTTCGTGCAGGACCCCGATGGCAACAAGATCGAAGCGCTGACCTTCATGGCGGACTGAACCGGCTAGAAAACCTTGCCGACTGCCCCTGGCTTGAACCGCACAAGCCGGCTGTCGGCCAGCGCCGCGGTGCGGTTGACGACCGCCTTCTGATACTCGGGATCCTTGATCATTTCGAAGAAGGCCGCGCTGTTCGGATATTGCGCGACGAAGCCATCGTGCCATTCGCGGGTTTCGGGCCCGGTGACCATGCACTGAAACGCGCCGCGCCAGACGATGCTGCCGCCGACGCGGCGGAAGATCGGGCCGCTCGTCCGCCCGTATTCTCGGTAGGCCTCGCGCCCGGTCCATTGCTTGTCCGCGTTTGCATGGCCCTCGGGATATTCCGCGCTTTCTCGGTAAAGCAGCAGGTTGAGCATGTGGATCGGCTCGTCGCGGGGCAGGCCCTTGAAAGCCTCGAAGCCATCGGGTGTAGGATCGATGTAGGGTCGGGTCATAAGGCGTAGCTCTCCAGATAGCCGCAGCTCGTGCAGCGCCATGTCGCGACGGGGCGTTTCTCGGCCTTGTCGACCTTGAGCCCGTACCATCTCTTGTCCGGCTGTCCCGGATGCCAGCCGGGAACGGTGGGAGAATTGTAATCGCCGGCGTCGATGGTAAAGCCCTCCTCCATCCGGCGGCCGCATTTGGGGCAGGTCTTGCTGCTGGTCGCCACCGGGCTCAGGCCTCCAGCCGGTAGTCGCTGAACCGCTCGCGCAGATCCTTCTTGCTGATCTTGCCGGTGGCGGTGTGGGGGATGTCGTCGACGAATTCCACCGCGTCAGGAAGCCACCATTTCGCAACCTTGTCGGAAAGGAACTCCACGATCTCCTCGCCGCGGCATTCGGCGCCTTCCTTCCTCACCACGAACAACACCGGGCGCTCGTCCCATTTGGGATGCGCCATGCCGATACAGGCCGCTTCGGCAACGGCGGGGTGCCCGACCGCGGCGTTCTCCAGTTCGACCGAGCTGATCCATTCGCCGCCCGACTTGATGACGTCCTTGGTGCGGTCGGTGAGCTGAAGCGTGCCGTCGGGATGAAGCACCCCGACATCTCCGGTGTCGAACCAGCCTTCGGCATCCACGGCGTCCTCCTCCGCCTTGAAATACCGCTTGAGCACCCAGGGACCGCGGATCTGCAGCGCGCCGGACGTTGTCCCGTCGCGGGGAAGCACCTTCGCGCGATCATCGAGATCGACCGTGCGCAGCTCGACGCCGAAGGTCGGGCGGCCCTGCATCATCGTCTTGGTCACCTTCTCCTCGAAGGTCATGTCGTCCCAGTCGTGGGTTGGCCCTCCGACCGTGCCGATAGGGCTGGTCTCGG
The DNA here is from genome assembly GCF_042851825.1 of Qipengyuania sp. MTN3-11. NCBI lineage: Bacteria > Pseudomonadati > Pseudomonadota > Alphaproteobacteria > Sphingomonadales > Erythrobacteraceae > Qipengyuania > Qipengyuania sp. MTN3-11. The sequence goes on from NZ_BTGM01000004.1 coordinate 336,014, forward strand.
TCATCCCCCAGGCGTGCTGGACACGCGTGCCGTTCTTCATCAACCGCTCGATCATGAACCGCGGCGCCGCCGATCCGCCGATGGTCGCGGCCTTGAGCTTGGGCAAGTCCTTTCCGGCGGCATCGCAATATTGGAACGTCGCCAGCCAGACGGTCGGCACGCCGGCACTGTCGGTCACCCCTTCGCGTTCCATCAGATCGCACAGGACCGCCGGCTCGTTGACCGCCGAGAACACAAATTTGATCCCGGCCATCGCCCCGGCATAGGGCAGCCCCCAGCTCGCCGCGTGGAACATCGGCACCACTGGCAGCATCACCGACGACGCGTTGAAATTGAACGCCGCCGGCTGCAGTCCGGAAAGAGCGTGCAGCACCGTCGAACGGTGCTCGTACTGCACGCCCTTGGGGTTGCCGGTGGTGCCGCTGGTGTAGCAGATCATGCACGGGTCGGTTTCCGCGCCGGACACCCACTGGTAATCGCCGTCCTGTTCGCCGATCCACTCTTCGAAGCTTGTCGCGTGTTCAGCGGAATCGAAGCAGATGTAGTGATCCACCGTGGTCCAGCGGCTGCGCATCTTGTCGACGATCGGCTGGAACGCCGCATCGTAGAGCATGACCTTGTCCTCGGCGTGATTGACGATGTACTCGAGCTGGTCCTCGAACAGCCGGGGATTCACCGTGTGAAGCACCCCGCCCATTCCCGCGACGCCGTACCAGCTGACCAGATGCCGCGAATGGTTCATCGCCAGGCTCGCGACCTTGTCGCCGGGTTTCAACCCGAGCGCCTCGAGCGCCTGCGCCATCTTCAGCGCGTCGCGGCGGATGCCCGCCCAGTCGGTCCGCGTCTCGCTGCCATCCGCCCAGTGCGTCACGATTTCGCGCGTCCCCGCCTCGCGGGCCGCATGATCGATCACATGGGTCACCCGCATGGTCCAGTCCTGCATCGCTCCGAGGGGTTGCATGGCCATGATTTAATCGTCTCCCGTTGCAGGCCCCGTTCGCCGGCGACCGTCCTGTTCGGCCACTCATGCCCAGCGCCAGCCCCCAATGCAATTCCGCAGTTCGCTAGGGGGACCCTGACCCCATCGCATCGCTGTCACGCATTTGCCACGCACGGGCCCTAGGCCCCACAAAGTTCAGGTCGAGGAGACGACAACGATGAGGAAGACAGCAATCCTGCTGGGAAGCGCCGCGGCGATCGTCGCCGCACCGGCGCAGGCCCGCGACGGACAGGCCTATGCCGGCATCGAAGGCGGCGTGAGCTTCGAGGATCAGGTCGATATCGATCTCGCCAACACCGATCCGCAGACCAATGCCGCCTTCGCCGACACCAACACCGGGCTCGATGTCGATGCCGTGTTCGGCTACGATTTCGGCTTCTTCCGGCTCGAGGGCGAAGCCGGCTACAAGCGCAACAGCTACGACAGCCTGACCATCGTCAACCCCGCCCTGGTCGGCGGCGGTGTGGCTCCCGGCACGGTGGTCGACAACCAGGACGATCTCTCGATACTCAGCGGTATGGTCAACGGCCTGCTCGAGTTCGGCAGCGACGGCGGCCTGCAGGTCTTCGTCGGCGGCGGAGCGGGTTTCGCCAATCTCGACCTTCCCGTGACCGTGACCGGCTTCGGCTCGCTGGTCGACGACAGCACCACCGATTTCGCTTATCAGGGGCTCGCGGGCCTCCGTTTTCCGGTCACCGACCGGATCGATCTCGGGCTCAAGTACCGCTATTTCGTGATCGACGAGTTCGAAATCGATGCGGCCGGGGGCGCACCGCTCGAGGTCGATTACCAGGCCCATTCGGTGCTCGCGAGCCTGCTCTACAATTTCGGCGCTCCGGAAGAGGTGGCCCCGCCGCCGCCGCCTCCCCCGCCGCCTCCGCCGCCTCCCCCGCCGCCTCCGCCGCCTCCCCCGCCGCCTCCGCCGCCGCCTCCGCCGCAGCCGGTTTGCGAGACGGGTCCGTACATCGTCTTCTTCAAC
>NZ_BTGM01000005.1:0-83818 GCF_042851825.1 Qipengyuania sp. MTN3-11
CCACAGCGATGAGATTTCCCTCGACATCAACGGAGGCTGATTTGAGGTGCAAAGCCGTCTCACAGGTGTTTGAACAAAACGAAGGCTCCCGCACTCACACTCTTCACGAACATCCGCAAGGGGCGACTTCTTCAACAGAATAGTTAGGTCGGGCCCCGCGAGCTGACAGTCTCCTTACGGCTCAGGTTCCGCCCAAATTCAGCCAATTCCTGATGGGTCAGACGATCCCTTTCGAGCTGTCTTGAGTGTGAGGGTCAGTGTTGGCCAACATCACAACATACGGTTTTTCGCGTATTCGCCATAGCCACGGTCGTAGCTCTTGGCATCGAACGTCGCCTGCTATTCCCTAATAAATTCGCCGGCGGTGGGCACATCGTTACTCAAATCCTGACCGGACCATAACTTCGATCTCATCAGGGCTTTTGCGCATTGGAAATAAACTTCGCCGACTGACAGCGCAATTACGGTACAGGGAGCCTTGCCCGCCTTCTCGAATGTTCGGAGGAGATCTGTGTCGTTCGTAACAACAGCCGATCCGTTCACACGAACGACGTTCTCGCAACCGGGAATCATGAACATCAAACTAGCTCTCCCGTCGGAAACGATGTTCCGCAGCGTATCGAGCCGGTTGTTGCCCCGCCAATCCGGGATGAAAATAGTCTTTTCGTCGCCGATACGCGCAACAGGATCGACGTCCCCTCGTGGACTACCGTCGGTGCTCTCTGGGCCGACAGTCGATATCACTACGAACCGGGCGGCACCGATCCATCGGCGATAGAGCGGCGTGAGAACGTTAGACACCTCGGCGAGAGCAGCGGGTACCGGCGGATCGTATAGTCCGTCGAGCTCGGAGACGTCGGTAATCTTTCTCAACTCAACCTCCAAATCAGCGAACGAAGACTAACAAACACGCAATGCTGCTCGCTTTCAGCTTTTAAAAACGATCTGGATCGATTCCAACGGCTGCTCGGGTGCGAAAGTCGAATGTCCGCGTCGCCCGGTTTTTTGCCAGAACCGGACACGCAGGAACCGGTTAAAGTTTGAGACCGACAGCAAGGCGCCCCAAAATCGGTCGTTGGGCTGATACCTTTGGATTCCCGGAAGCTGCCGTAAAATTTGGACTTACCTAGTGAATGGCGTCCACGCCCAGCTAAAATCCCTCAAGCAACCGGTCGCCTGCACCGGCTGCAACCCCAGAAAAGGACCGAAGTCCACCAGACCGCAAATGGCCGCAGGCGCGCATTGGGAGCGATGCGATGGAATTGGGATTACTGCGATGACCTGTCCGCCAAGCCATCGGCGTGACAATCCGTCCGCCATATTCTAGCGTGGCGGCATGCCGCGACTTGGCCGATCCTTTCGATGAAGCGAGACGCGCTCACCCAGCCGCAACGCTTTGTCGCGTTCGCGATCAACACTGCCATCTTTTATTTCGCTTATATTTGGGCGACCGGCCGCTGGCATGTCACCGGCAATGGCGAAACGCTCTGGCTTGCTTCGGCGGTCGCCTGGTGGACGCTCGGACTGCTTTCGGCACCTTGGTACCGCCCGCCGCGCGATGCGCTGGGCGCAGCAGTTGCCGCGCTGGCCGCCTTGTTCACGCTCGACCTGAGCACGGCGCCCGGGGCGAGCTTCGAGCTCGAACTCGCCCGCGGCGCGTCTATTGGCTATGCAGGATTGGTCGGGGTCGCGGCTCTCGTCGCTGCGCTTGTCGAGCAGAACCAGCAATCGCCGCTGCGCCGGTTCAGCTATCTGCTCGCCGAACGCCTTTCGAGCGGGCCGTTCATCTTCGGCACCGCCGCGCTGATCAGCATCTTTGGCTTTTATACCGAACCGCGTCATCTGCTGATCCTCACCACCTTGTGGTTGCTGTTCGCGCTGATCCGGCCGATCGAGTTCCTACTGATATTGTGGAATGAATGGCGCGCCGAGCGGGCAATTGGCAATCTTAACAGTGCCGGGCGTATTGTCCGTGTCGACGACCCCGATATCGTTCGTGTTCAGGTCAACAGTGCCGAGGTGTGGGAAGCTGGGCTGCATGTTGCCGCTCTGGCCGGCGGCACACACCGCTATGTTATCCCGCTTTTCTCACACATCCAGGACGAGCTGATCATCGGCACCGGCCTAATCGTCGCCGAGACTCCGACAGGCCACCTGCCGCATCTTACCGGTGTAGTCTTCACTATCGACGATTTGACGACGCGTAAAAGGCTGATCGGCGATCTGTGTGGTCAGGGCGACGATGCCGAGTTAGTCGGGTTTGTCGTCGAAGGCTCGGATATCGCCAGTATCCACTTCGAAGTGTCCAAGCGCACCGGAATTCAGGAAGGCTCGGTCGTGTTCTGCTCGATCGACGGGAATTGCGTATTCTACCAAGTGATCAACGCCAGCACGACCGAAGAAAGCTTCCAGCAGAACCCACGCGGCACCCACATCGTTAACGCAGCGCAGTTGGGCACATGGGCACCCGACAAGGGTTTCCAGAAGTTCGCCTGGCTGCCGAGAATGAACCTGCCTGTATTTAAGCTCGCCGAAGGGGCGCAGCACGCGGTCGAAGTGCGTCCCGGCGAGTTCATTATCGGCGAAATCCCGGGTACTGCGATGCAAGTCAAAGCATCGCTACCGGAGATGATTGCTTATCATACTGCCATTCTCGGCGTGACCGGCACGGGTAAGACCGAACTTGTCCTCGACTTGATCCGCGAAGCCCATGTTCAGGGCACCAAGATCTTCTGCGTCGACCTGACCGGCGAGTACCGAAAGCGCCTTGCCGATCTCGCGCCTGCAGCGATCGGGCTGCGCAAGAACAAGGCCGACGAGCTCGAGGAGAAACTGTTTGCAGTGGAAACGGGCGCGTTCAAGGCGGGCGACGAGAAAAAGCTGCTGCGCGACTTCATGGAGTCCATCCGGGAAGATGCCCGCAAGCAGGTCGACATTTTCCTACGCGAAGCCGGTTCGGCGATCGGCTTGTTTGAAGTCGCCGAGGTGACGAATACCCGGGCAACTTTGTTGGCCACCGAGCTCTTCCTCTCGGAGATCATGCTCTGGGCCCGCGCGAACCGCAAAAGCCGCCGCATCTTGATCGTGTTGGAGGAAGCCCATACGATCATCCCAGAAACGGCAGGCGCTGGCTTCGACTACGACACCCAGCACGTCGTCAACAAAATCGGCCAGATCGCACTGCAGGGCCGCAAATACGGCGTCGGGCTGTTCATCGTTTCGCAGCGTACCGCTTTGGTAAGCAAGACCATCCTGTCCCAGTGCAATACCTTCCTAACCCATGCTCTGGTCGACCAAACCAGTCTGCAATTCCTCCTCAATATCTATGACAGCGCCTATGTTCGTAGCATTCCCAACCTGCGCTTTCTTAACTTCCTCGCTTTCGGCAAGGGCGTGCTGAGCGAGCGGCCTTTGTTGCTCAGCCGTCCACTCGACCCAACTAAAGCGGAGGCCAGCGCCGCGCTCGACGACTTCATCCCTATCGGGGAGGCGGTGCCCGTTCCCGGTGAGGGTCAGCCGTGGGCTAAAGCCGCCGGGGACGATGTCGGGTTGGCGGATGGAGCCGGCGGAAATGCTGCGGCGTCGTCGGCTGGCTAGGCGTAAACGGCGGACCTGACACAGCCTGACCTTCTGGCGCTCCATAATTCGGTCGATCAGCAGGCGATAGACTGGCCGCTTTCGTGTTAAAATTGATCCTAAGCAGTCAGACAAGCAAACGGCCGAGGTCGCGAGGCCGCTAGCGGCGTGAGTTGCCGGTCAGCCATGCGCCCTGATTTCCGACGTCCGTCGGATCATCAATTTGCCCGCAAGCCGCCAATAGTTCACCCAAGGGCGGAGCAATCGACGGTCAGCAATCGCTGAGGGTTATTGCTGCGGATGGCAGCCTTGAGCGTAAGGCGGCCAAGATTTGATCGACGCCGCCCAGATTGTCGGGGTAGTATCTCGCGCTTAATTTTCAGGCTTCGATTTTCCGGCACTGCATTGACATCAACCGCCGGAGCTCGCGTCGATCGATTCAAGCGGACGGGCTCGGAATCATTCCAACCGCAATTCGCAAGCGGCGCACCACCGCAACCGCATGTCTCAGCGGGGCTTAAGCATATGTCGTTCCTTGCAAGACATCAGTCTCCAACGGGCGTCGGCTGTGCGATACGAATTCCAAGTTTTGCTCTGACATGCTTGCGCAACATCGCTGGGCCTAGGTCGTCAAGAGCGTTTGGCGGCAACGGGGCCGCTGAGGAAAGCAATGTCGCGGCAGGATGATTGGGCCCGAGCAACTCGAGCACATGCGCTGCTGCTTGAAGATCTCGCGACTGAAGGCCGAGAGCGCCAATGAGAAGCAGCGCCCTGTGCCGATTGGCGCTGGCAATTCGTTCGAGCATCGACACAGCAGTGCCGACCGGCGCGTGAGAGGCTACGAGTGTGACGGCGGGGATGGCGACGATGTGCGGCAGCGCCATAACCAGTTCCGGAGTCACCTGTGCGACAATCGACGCTTCGACCAGGGGACTGTCGGCGAGCGCGTCGAGAGCGTCAAGACGCACCCATTTCGCCGCGGGTCGGCTCGCAATCGCCCAGATTTTCTCGCGCGTGCTAGCGCTGCCCTTCGCAGCGGCAATGATCAATGCGAAGGCGCTGAGGAGCCTGTCTCGGGTCTCTTCCGCAAGCGCGAGCAACCTGTCGCAGTCCGCATCCGATAGCGCCGAATAGGCGTCGAGCGCTTCGACCGCTTCGCGCGCGATCGGCAGGGATTCCGGTTCATCATAGCGCTGATCGGCATCTGACCAGCGATCATTGGTAAGGTCTAGCAGAAGTTTAAGGTGTTCTGGGTGTACGCGCGATGCGAGCACTTGCACCATTGCGCGACGCACCTTGCTTCCCGGGTCCCTCGCCAGAGCGAGCACGCCGTCGGGCAAATCTTCCGGAAGTCGGGGCGCGAGGGCTTGCAAGGCAGCGCGCCGGGCGTCCGCGCGCGGATGGCGCAAGGCACGCTCGAGGACCGTATCGTCCTTGATCGCTAACGCTGCTTCGACGGCCGATACCGCGAAATCCTTGTCCTGGGTCTCATCAAGCCAACGCGTGATGACGCCGCTGGGCTTGCTGCCGCTGGCGAGCATCACGGGCACAATCGTGGCAAGGATATCCGGTGGGGCCGAGGAGGCCGCCGTTTCGAGCAAAGCAAGTGTGGTCGGCCCCACACCGCGCGCCGATGTCCGTTTCCTCGGCAGGGCTTCAATGAGCTCTGCCAGCGTCGCGTCAAGCTTGGAGGCGAGCGCGCGGCGTCGCAGCGCGCGCCCCTTTGAATCCGTGCGGTCGATTGCCCGCAGCGTATCGACGACCAGGCTCACTCGATCGACCGGATCGTTGAGAGTAGACAACGCAGCGACAAGCGTGCTCTTCGATTTGAGAAGCGCGGTGTACGCAAGCTCGGAGCGCAATTGCGTATCGCGCGGGTGGGCGAGGAGCCGCTCCTCCAGCAGGTCCGCGAAACCCGGTCGCCATTGCTCACGCGCAGCCCACCAAGCCTGATGCTCGTCATTGGTATCACGCGCCAAGGCCAAGAGCGCGCGAACTTCGTCCTCCGCGGCCTCCTTGCGGGAACAGGCAATCGATCTTGACCAGTTCCAGACCAGTTTCGTGTTTCGGCGATGATCGCGGATATCACGCCAATCGCGCACCGTCCGCTTCGCCTCAATATAGGCATCGACGAACACGCCCGAGGCGTAGCCATCATCCTCGTGCGCGTCGCGATAATATTCCTCCGCACCAGCGTCGAGTTCGCCGTCCTCGATCGCTCGCCACTGCGACGCGCCCCGGGTTGCATGATCGAGCGATACAGCCGCAAGATCGTCCAGTGCTGCGGACAGTACCGCTTCGTAGGCCTGCAGATCGCGAGCTGCGCCGTTCGCGACCGCCTGGACATTGCTGTCGAAGCCGCCGCCCATCATGATATTGGCGGCGTCGACAAAGGCTGGCGTGAGATCGGTCGCAAGCCGGTCCAGCGCAAACGCAAACTGCGGTCCGTAAGTCGAGCGTTCAAATGGGAGCCCTTCGCGAACGAAGCGGGCGGCGATATCCTTGGTGCGCGGATCTGCCGCGATCCGCACGTACCAATCGTCCTCGAACACCGGCGGTTTCCAAGTGGTCAGGAACATTTCCCCGCCGCGCCGGACGCCGGTCAACAGCCATCGCGCGACTTCGCTGGGTACCGACTTGGCCGAACCGATGTCCGATGCCAGCTGCAACAGCGACGGAAAAACCGCTCCGGGCTCCAGCAATCCTGAATCGAGCCACGCATCGATCGCATCCTGTTCGCTTTCATCGATCTCGAATGCTTGATCGAGCCCTCCAACCTGGCGGCTTAGAGTTCGAGCCGCTTGGACCACTAGCGCGGCGGTCTCGAGGCCCCAGTCGCGAAAGCTCCCGGTTAGCTGCGTGAGCGCTTTGATCAGCGTCCTGATCGCATCTTCGCTGCGGAACCAGTTGCGCTTGATGAATGCTTCAAACCCTTGACGGACGCTTGGATGGGCAAAAGCCACCGTCTGGTCCGGCTGGCGGAGATGATTGGCCGCAACCAGACGGTCCACGACTCCTTCGAGGCCATCGCCTAGGGCCGGTTGCGCTCGACGGAGAAGCCGGCGCACGGCAACCAGCTGTTCGCGATCAAACTGCCCCCTCGCGACGATCAGCGCCCAGATGACCGAGGCGAGCCCCTCGCCATCAAGCTCCTTGAGATAGCGGTTCACCTCGCCGGCAACCGCCTCACGGTCCGAAAGCCTAAGAAGGCGGTGCAGGAAATCGGCATCGCTTTCGCCCGGTTCGGGGCCTTTCGCGAGCTGACCGAAATAGAGCGACACCTGAAGCGGGGTCGTTAACGTGTTGAGCGCGTTGCCGCGGAACGTCAGCGCCTTATCCTGCATATCGACCTGCAGGAGTTTCAGACGTTGATCGTAGATCCGGGCGAGCTGGCCTTCTTTATAGCGGTCGCTGTCCAGCTCGATCCACCAATGCTTGAGGTCGTCACCCGCTTGAGCGGCGGTGAGCATGTCGGTGCGCGTGGTGATGACGTACTGGTGGTCGGGGCGGGCATAGTCGAGCAGCAGCCGCGGCAACTGCTCGGTCCAGGCTTCCGAGCCTCCGAGCAGGCTGTACTGCCCCCACGGGTCCTCGATGTAGAAAAGGGTGGGACCGGTATCGACGAGCCTGCGCGTTGAGGCTGGCGCATCGGTCGGCTTGATGACCACCAGTTCAAGCGCGCCGTTGCGCTTGCGCGCATTCTCGCAAAGCTTGCGCGCTGCCTCGGTCTTGCCCGTGCCTGAGGGGCCTTTGATGATGATCGCGTTTCGCGCGGCGAGAAGCTCTTCCATCTGCTCGAAATTCGATGGAGGAACGAACGCTTCGAGGCTCGCGGAACTCGCCAGGTGTCCGCCATGTTGGCGAACGGTGGCGAGGAGATCTTCGCGGGTCCACGTGCCGGGAGTACCGAGCCGCATGCGGGCTTCCGCTTGCGCCCGCAGCGCGGCCAGCAGGTCGGGCTGGCGCATCGCGGGCACGTGAAGCAGATCGGTCATCACCTCGCGGAGCCTTAGCGCGAGCAAGTCTTCCGACAGCCCGGCCCAGATCGCGACGCGGCCCGCGGCGTCGGCCGACAGCGTGCCGATCAGCGAGGCGGGAAACTTGTCCTTGTCGGCCGGTTCCTCGAACCCATCCACCTCAAGATCCATCGCGACCCCCTTGGCGGCGGCGCTGGTGACGAGAAGATAGCGGACCTTCGGATCGGCGAGGTGGGTGCGAGCAGGCCGCCGCTTCTTGCCGTGGTTGAGCAGTGCGTCAAAGTCGGCGATCGACCAGGGCTCGCCCGACCGCCGCTTGACTTGGATTATCAGGCGATGGCCGTTCGTCAGCGTCGTCCGGGGTTCGACTCTACCCGGGCAGTCCGGCGCGAGGTCAGCTTCCAAGTCGTCCTGATTGGCAGGTTCCAGCGTGATGCGATTCGCGGACTTGCTGACCAGCATCAGCCTTATCGCCGCGAGTATCGAGACATCGACCTGATAGTCGTAGCCGGCCAGCGCGGCGGCCGCGCCGGTCAGGTCAGGCTTGGCGGGCGTGGTGGTCGCCGTTCCGCGTTGATTTCCTCCCGATTGTTTCATCTCTTCAACTTCAGTCCTGTGTCTGCCATCTTCAGCCTGCTGAGGGTGGGCCCATCCCGCTGCTGCGCGCAATATTTTCTTGGAATGGAAACGATGTTCGGACTGACCAATCGCGATTATGCCGTGCTTCTGCTCGAAGAAGTCGATTTGGAAGCGCAAATGCTCGCGGTGAGAGACATACTCCGTCGCAACAACGCCGCCGACGAAGCGCTCGATCGTGAAATCGACGCAATGCGGGAGCGTGCGACCAAGGCGTCCGGCGATTATGGCATGCATCTGGAGAACAGGTGGGTAGACCATCTCCACGGCTCGGTGTTTCAGGATGCTGCTCATAGTATGGCAGCGATCGGAATGCTCGCACCGATGCTGGAGTCGCTGTTCGTTGCGATTTTTCGCGGCATCGCAGGCTTCCGGCCGCCGATAGCGCCGGTTACGCCCACGGGCCCTCGCGCCGTCCATGTCGGCGATCCCGATTTTTGGGACCCGCATTTCGTCTACGGAGCGCGGGGCAAGAGTAAGGACATTTCGCGCGGTATCGTCCAGCTCGCGGAAAGCACCGGGCTCGCCTCCTACCTTCCTGCCGATTACGGGCGATCGCTCGACGCGCTATTCAAGTACCGCAACAAGATGTTCCACCATGGCTTCGAGTGGCCAAAGCCAGAGCGACAGAAGTTCGAGCAGCTTATCATCGACAAAGCTTGGCCAGCCGAGTGGTTCGACCGCTCGACCTCGGCTGGCGAGACCTGGATCATCTACATGTCCGACGTGCAGATCAAACATGCGATGACTGAGATCGACGCGATCCTCGAAGGGACTGGACGGTTTGTGCTGACCCATTACCCGGCACGCGACCCCGGGTGAGCAGCACCATACCCGATTTAGCGGCAGGGGTGGCCGCTGCGAATGAGCGCGTCGCGGTTCTGAGGGGGCGCATGGCGAAGGCGCTTCGTGGCTTCGCAAGCGGCCTGCCCGATAACGTGTCCTATTACGATCTGGCGCCGCATCAACCGGATCGCACACGCTTTCCCGTGCCGGAGCTCGTCCTATTCGGGCTGCGGACGATCATGGGCTATGCCTCGAGCGGTGCTGGCGAAAGGTGCGCTGGTCGATCTATGCCACGGTTGAGGCCGAGCCGTTCGTCTTCGAGCTGCAAAAATTCGGATGCCGGATTATGGCGCGGCGCGGCGTTTCGCTCAAGTTGCTTGACCGTGTCAGTGGGCAATTGTCAGCTTCGCTCAAGCTGCTCGAGCCTTTGCTCAAGCGCTATGCTGAGTCCCAGATCGCCGAGGGTAGGCTGACGCTCGAGAATCGAATGTCGCTTCACGACGGGCGATATTTCTACTTCCGTGGGCTCGCGGACGAAGCGTTCGCGTTCAGGCCCAGCCCTGCTGGCAAGCGCAGGCGAGCGACGAAAAAATCAGCCACCATGGGCATCTTGACGGAGGTGGTCGAGCAAATGAACCTGGCGGGGCACGCTGAGCAGAAGGGCTTCTTCGCGTCGGGCGCGATGGTCGACGCCTGGTTCAGCCGGCTCGAACATCGCATGCTGATCCTGCGGGCGTTTGTCGGGAAACCGATTGCAGCAGGCGGGTTCAACGCTTTCGTAGCCGCGCCATGGGACGATCGCCTGGTGGCGCTCTTCGACGGCAGCATGGACAGGGTCGCAGGTGATCTTCTTGGCAAACTACGGGAGGTGAAAGCGAAGATCCGCAATCCGTTGGCTCATGGCGGCATCGAGAGCGACGGCGGGGCGTTTTATTTCCACCTGCCCGGCGTGGGTGCGATACCTGCGAACCTGTCGCGTTACCGCGGACGCGTTCAGTTGAGCTTCGTTCCGATTCCGGCAGCGACCCACGCCGAGACTTGCGCGCTGTTTGATGCGGTGGATACGCTGCTGACCACCGGCCCTTTCCAGCTTCCCAACGAGTTCGTGCGCTGGGGCATCGACCCTCAATACGATGCCGAGAGCGTGGGACTCTATGGCGAGGCAATTCGGGAGGGCGCCGAAGCCGTGGAGGTGCTTGTTGATCAGCTTGGCCGCGAATGGGAACGCCACACCAACATGGATTACTAAGAGCGCAAGCTGCCGATGATTGAGCGCGGGAAAGTCCGCAAAGTCGTCGCTAGCCGAACGGCAGCTTTAGACCGTTCGTCTGCCAAAAGCGGACAGGCAGCTGACGGCCCAAGTCAGGTCTTTTCGCTACGCGATGATACATAGGGCCGCCAATTCACTCGCGCGTTTCCGCTTTCGTGGGCGAACCTTCGTGCAAAGAGGTTGGCTTTGTTCGCAGAGGTAGTGAACCATGGTGGATCGCGGTTCCAGCAAGCGTAGCGATAAGCCCAACGATGATGCTGTCGAATATCATCAGCGCCCAGACTAGCGCATCGGGCGCATCGAATGCCCAGTCGTGGTTCTTTCCGTGAAGATACTGAAGGGGGATCCAGACTAGCGCTGTAAAGACAACGACACGGACAGCGGCAAACCAGTCGTGACGAAAGACGCTTCGCAGGCTTGCAGCGCGGTTTCCCGACAATCCATGCACCAGGAGAACGATCAGTGGCAAAGTCGCGAGCCCCAGCGCTGTGTTGATCAGCCCCGTGGTTTGTTCACCGACTCTATCTTCCAAGAGGAGGCCGGGAAGGCCCGTCAACGCAATCAATCCGAAAGCGATCAGGATGTTCTTCCACGCGATCGAGCGCAGATCCCACCAATAACCCCCATTGCTGGTAGCTCCCCAAAATCGCACGGTGGCCAGGATTGCAAGAGCCAGTCCGGCGAGCTTGGCATAGCCGAACGCCCAGCGCACGGGATCGTTCGCCAGGGCCTGTCCAGCCTCGCGACTATTGAACATTCCGATCTGTATTTCTACGACATGCTGAGCGAATTCCGGCAATACGATCAGGGCGGGAATAACGGGTGCTAGCAGCCATATCCGAAAGCCATCGCGAAGCACGAACCCAAAACGAGTGGCTAAAAGCCTGAGCATGTTGTTTCCCCCTTTATGACAGATCAGCGAATATTAGAGTTCGGCAACGATCAGGCGATACCCCGCATCGTAGGTTTCCTGATCCAGCAGATCCGGATGGCTACGATGCCAATCGCCGGTCTTGAGATCGCTTTCGAGATCGCTGAGCCCCGCCGAGACATCGCCGATCTTCCAGAAGGATGAACTGCCTGATCGCAGAGCCTTGTCGAGATAGGCTTCGGGTCGACGCCAATATGCGTAAAGAAAGCCGTCTTGGCAGTCATGAGGGATTGGGACGATCCGAACCTCGCATTTGCCGAGGCGCCGCGTCAGACTGTCTATGCTCGGCATGGCTACAGCATCGAGTTCGGCGAGCTTCGGGAAGTAACGCGTCGGCCATGGGCGAGCGTCCGGGTCGAAGGTCAGCATGACGATACGCTTACTGGCCACGCGCCTGAGTTCGTGAAGGCCTTTGTCTTGATCGCTCCAATGATGAATTGTCAGGATCGCCATCGCGGCATCAAAACTGTCGTCATCGAACGGCAGGCTTTCGGCCGACGCACATATAACCGGAGCCGATGACGACGATCGCTGCGCGATCATTTTCTCGGAAGGCTCTACTGCGATGACGTCGCGATCGGTGGGCTCATAAGAACCCGTTCCTGCTCCGACGTTGATGACGGTCTTCGCATCTCCGAGAGCTGACGTAATCAACTGACCGATCCGCGGATCGGCCTTTCGGTTCCTGGAATAGGTTTCACCGATGCGGTTATACTGCGCGCTCATACGTCCATGCTCGCAGTTCGACGCTCGCCCGCAGCATGGCGCCATAAAAGCAACCCCGTCATAGCAAACCACAAAAAATACCCTAAAAAGGCAATGCGCTGACCCCACCCTGGCATAACGATACCGGTCATCCGAAATGCCACCTGCCAACCAACATTAGCCACGAGGAACAGACTGAACCAAGGTGTTACCCGCCCCCAGGTTTGTAGTCCGAACCGTTCGTGCAAAAGTGGCCCAACCCAAAACAGAGCAATTACCCAGAATACGCCCGACCCTATGGCCCCGACAGTATGCATTATCGTGGTGAGGGCTTCCTTATCGAGCATGTCAGCCGGCGCGAAACCCGCTATAGCTAGACAGGCTCCCGACATGGCGAGCAGCATCGGTCCGAGCTTGCGGTCACTTTTCTGCATGAAGCGAAACGCGAAAACCACAATCAGAAAGCCTGGCAGGATGAAGCCGACCACGTTGAATGCCAGTGCGAACGGAGCCCCGATTGCGCCCAGTTCACTCACTGCCTTGGTCGCGTGCGAATACCCATCCGCTCGCGCTACGGCGAAGCCGATCAAGCTTACAAAGAACAGGGCAGCTGCAGCCGGACCTGCTAGCCATAGGCGGTCCGCAGAGTTGGAAACGTTCATACCAGAACCTACATTTAAAATAACAAGATTAGCCTCGGCTAATTAGGTGAAGGACGTCCGGCCTAACGATTGTCATCGGACTTCTCGTTTCGAGAGATCCACAATCATGATAATGATGATGAATAGCCCGCCGACAGCACCGGCGACGGCGTAAGGGACGGGCTCGGGTTCGATCAGTGCCTTGTAGGGGAGGACCCACGGGAACCAGTCGGCCTGTTGTGTGCGTGTCATCATGACGGCCATGGCGACGAGCGTCCCACTGATCCCGAGAACAAGCGGGATGACGAAGTTCGCAAAACGCAGAGCGATCCAGGACTGCAGTGCGACCAAAGCGGCGGTGGAGGCGAAGATCAGCAGAGTCTGCCACGCGAGATTACGCCATGGGAATGGCTCCTGCGGCAGCGCGCTCCCAAATTCACCGCCGATAAGCGTGCCCAGCACAGTGAAGCCGATTACGAGCACGCTCATCATCGAGGCAGCAACAAAGATCACTGCGGTCTTGGCAGCGTAGATTTGCCAGCCAGGAATTGGCAGCGTGAGCAGATGATCCCAACCTCGCCCGCGATGTTCGATTTGAGCCGCAAGAGCTGTGAAGGCAGCAATGACCATAGGCGCCAGGAACAGGCACCATAGGGGTAAAGCAAAGCGGAAACTGTCTGACCACGATGCCGGCTCATCGTTCGTCAGCAAAGCCAACATTGCGAGAAAGCCTGGCAATGCTGGCGCAGCCACGGCCACCAGCAGCGCCAGAGAACCGTGCAGCTTCTGGAATTCCGCTCTCATCAAGGCGATCATGCGACGTGTTTTTCCTCTTCGTTCGAAATCTCGATCACTTCCGAAGAAAGCGCGTCATGATAAAGATCTTCCAGGCTTCGCTTGCGCGGCGAAATCACGCAAACCGCAACGCCGCCTTCGACCAGAAGGCGATTGGCTTGGACCACCTGCTCGCTACCCCCTTCGACCGCGTTGAGACGGAGAATGCGCTGCCCTAGCGACGCGGCATCCATTCCGGCGGCCGTCAGGATCGCAGCACCGGTCTCGGCACGGTCGACGCCGAAATCCCATTGCGCTTCGCAATTCAGCAAATCGTGCACCGATCCTTCCAGCACCATTCGTCCGGCGCGCAACAGGCAGACATCCTGTGCGATCTGCTCCACCTCGGTGAGCAAATGGCTCGAGACGAAGACAGTGCCGCCAATTCGGTCAGGTAACTCGCGGATGAGCTTTCGCATGGCGACGATACCTTCGGGATCGAGACCATTGGTCGGCTCGTCCAGCAGCAGGAGGCGGGGCGCCCCTAGCATCGCTCGGGCCAGCGCGAGCCGTTGCTTCATCCCCATCGAGTAGGCGCGCACCAGTTGATTCGCGGCTGGACCCATGTCCACCACATCCAGGACCCGCTCGATCTCACTTCGGGGCAGGCCCAGCAAACCACGTGTCAGTTCAAGGTTGGCGCGCCCACTCAGATGCTCGTAAAGCGACGCGCTTTCGATCAATGCTCCGACGCCCGTCAGCGCGACTTCGCGATGCTTGGCGAGATCGTGTCCCATTATTCGTATCGAGCCGTCGTCCGGTCGCAATAGCCCGAGCAGCATTCGCATGGTCGTTGTCTTTCCAGCGCCGTTGGGCCCGAGAAAGCCGAACACGCTGCCGGTCGGAACACGAAGGTCCAGGTTTTCAACCGCCCACCTGCGAACGAACCGCTTGGTGACACCCCTCGTTTCGATTGCAAACACCGAGCCGCTCCCTTGCGATTCTTTAACTTAGAGCTAAAGATATCTCGGCCGCTGCAATTTAAGTCAAGGTTAAATTATGGATCGAGAACGCACATCCATTCGACGTCGCTGTGCTTGGCTCCGAACGCTGGCGACCGTCCTGATGCTTAGCTTCGTGCTGGTGCTCGCGATCGACGTGACGCTTTCCGCGCAATCGGACGACTTCGCGCGGTATCTCGCTTTTGCTATCCCGTATCGCCTTCCGGTTCTGTTCTATCTGGCGGGCGTATGGACGATACGAATGGCGTTCGCTCGACTGGCTGCCGGCGAGATTTTTGGTCGAGTGCTGCCTTTGCTGCTTCACCGCCTTGGATTGGCGCTCGCCTGCGGTGGTTTTGCAAGCGTATTTCTCACGCCATGGTTCTGGCGCTTATTCCTCGGACCGGCGAAGGGCGCGCTGGCCGCGTTCGATCCGCCGGCGATTACAGTGGGTCTCGTCGGACTGCTTATGGTAGTGCTCGCGAACCTCATGGGACAAGCTGAAGATATGCGCCAGGAACTGGATGAGTTCTTCTGATGCCGGTCCGTATTACGCTCGATCATCTTCTTTCAGAACGCGGGATGACAGGAAAGGAGCTGGCGATGCGGATAGGTATAAGCGAGACCCAATTGTCGCTGTTCCGTTCCGGCAAGGTTCGCGGCATAAGGTTCGCGACGCTGGCCCGAATGTGTGCGGTGTTGGAGTGCCGCCCAGGCGATCTTCTCGACTACGCGTTCAATGCAAGTGATCTGGACAGCGCCAAAGACGGATAGTCGCCTACCGTTCCAGATCCAGGCGCTTTCGATCCAGTGTGCCGGAGCGGAATCGGACCAGTCATTCCAAAGCCTATCTCTCGACACTCGCGATGCGATCACGCAGACACGTCATCATCCGATAGTTCGTAGTCGAGAATGTCGCCTGGTTTGCATTCGAGATACCGGCAAATGGCCGCCAAGGTGCCGAACCGGACCCCCTTCACCTTGCCGGACTTCAATAGCGAAAGATTGCTTTCCGTGATGCCGATCGCGGCCGCCAGTTCGTTCGATCGTACCTTCCGCTTCGCGAGCATGACATCAAGATTCACGATGATCGGCATCAGACGATCTCGGCCAGATCGCGCTGCGCTCTAAGGCCGGCATCGAGTGCCCAGACGACTGCGAAAGATGCGAAAGCGAGCAGGAGGTGCAACATCAGTGGTCCGCTGTCGATTTCGATACGGAAGCCTGGCCCATGAGGGGTGCCAGGCAGGAGTAGGACGCTCCACAGGAGGCCAATGAGAGGAGACGCAAGCGCCGCACCGATCGCTGCCCAGCCAGCCAGGCGCATCCATCGTATACCACTCGCGATCCCTCTTGCTGTCCCGAAGGCACGCAGCGCCATCGCTACCGCGAACATGAGCAGAGCGAACGGGAATGTCGAAAGAATGGACAAGACCGCTCCGCCGATCTTGATCGGCCACCGCGCGACGTAGTCTGCAAAACGGTTGGCGGCGGCCGGAGATCTCGACATCGCTTGCCACTCTTCTGCGTCCAGAAATGCCTGCGAACCATCGACGAAGCCGCAATCTCTCGTGGTGTTGCAAACCCATTTCGCCATCGGATCTCCGGTTATTGCGATCATTGCGATCAGCGTGGCGAAGGTAATGATTGCGATCAGAGCGAAGAATGCTGAGGCCCAGCAACAAGCCATTGCTTTGCGTGGCGGGAGATCGTAGCTGTCCTGCATAATGATCTTTTCGTTTTACAGAAAGAAATGTCCGTGCGATGGAAACCATACGCCTGGGATGTTCCGGGCGCAAGGAAAGGTCGAGTTCATGATCTCTTTTCGCTTAGCGGGAGCAGTTGCCGCGATGGCTGCGGCTCTGACGGCTTCTGGTGCACAAGCACAGGCGGCGCCATTCGAAGGACCATACGCCGGACCATTCGTAGGAGCGCTCGAGCATCACTTCTATCTCGAGACGACCGACCTTCGGTCTGGCGACACCGACGGTCGCTATTTTCGCGACTGGCAGATCGGTGGCGGCGGGATGGCCGGTTACGACCTTGCGGTGTCCGAGCGGCTCCGTGTCGGTGTTGAAGGTGCTCTCCAAGTAGGAGGAGGCTCACCCGAAGCGTTCGTCAACGGCGCTCGATATCAGCAGAACTCGCGGTTTGGTTATCGACTGACAGGCAAGGTCGGACTTTTGGCCGCAGAGCGTGTCATGTTCTTCGTCAAGGGCGGCTATGGAGGGGATCGATTCGAGATCGACAACCAAGCAAATGTGGCGGATGCTACGAATTGGCAGCACAGTTTCGTGATCGGAACGGGCGCTCAAATCCGGCTCGATCCTCGTATCGAACTGCGCGTCGAATACGAGCACCTTGATACGTCCTCGCATGCTTTCTTCATCGGCCTGCCGATCCGCTTCTAAGGAAACCGCGATGTCCTTTCTCTTGGCTTTCGCCGCACTTTCGACAGTCCAAAGCCCCGTGCAAGCCGAGCCGCCTGGTGTCGAGAATCACGCCGAAACGGAGGAAATCGTGGTGACTGCGGAGCGGCTCAAGAATTTCCGTGCCAGCGTCAAGACGCGCAAGAAGACGGGACAAGCCTATTGCCGGGTCAAAAAATCGAGCGGGAACCGCGCTTTCGATGACGGGATGTGCACGGCGATGATCGACTGTCATGGCAAAGTGAACAGGTCCGAAGCCGTCATACGAGCGCAAAACGCTAAAGCGCCGAAGGAGAGGATCGAACGCATCGTGGCCGAGTCAGCGACAATCTGCATGAGACCATTCTTCGAGGGTTCCGGCCTCGATTGAACAAGCTTTCGTCGAGGCTCGCTAAGCCAACCTGGGGCATAGAGAAACATCAAGTCCAAGGCTGAGATCTATATCACAATCGCCAGTCGGTGGCCTTCCCTCGCGAACAGCGGACTAGCCATTGACGGCCCAGGTTCGGTCGTTCCGCTATGCTTCCCAATCCCGGCCATTCGAAGCCTTTTCGCTATCGCTCTGAAGCTGACATCAAATCTGGTCCATGCAGACTGACGAGAATGTTGGCAGGCGGGAGATGTAGTGTCGTTCTCTTTGATATCAGGCCGACCCTACTGCCTCAGAATGCCCAGAACCGGTTGCAGTCGATCGGGTCGAGGTCTGGATCGCGCAGCCGGCGGTCTGCTTCGCGCTGCGCTTGCTCGACTGCACATTTGTTGGCGCGTTTCACGATCTGTTTCTCGGTCGCGCCGCTGCGTTCGCCATAGCGACCCAAGGCAGGATTGAAGCGTTCGGGCGAGGCGAATGGATTGCTGACAGTCGTCACGCTCACGACTTTGTGGTTTCCGCAGGCTTCAGCCAATGCCGGATCGGGATCGGAAGGTTCGCCATACCAACCTGTTTGTGCGGTCAGTCCCACACGCACGTTGCCCATCGTATTGAGTTCGTAGCGCGATTCGAACGCAAGGTATCCTTCCTCATCTACGACAAGCGCGGTGGAGTAGGGAAACAGCACCAGCGGATCGTCTGTCCCCGCACGGTCGAGGAAAAAGCAGCCATTACGCAACACGATCGTGTGCTCGCTGCCCATGCTGAGTACATCACCTGCGGGCTCTGCTGGCTGCGGGAATGCGCGGACATAATAGGACAGTTCGGGCGGAACGGCGGGTCGGGTAAATACTGGTTTATCATTGACCGGATCGGGCGGCCATTGCCCGGTGAGGCCCGAAAACGGCGGTGGCAAAGGTGCTTCGATGATCGTGAGGCGGCCGCTCTGCTCTTGTTTGGCACCTGCCGGGATCGGTGCAGGTTCGACACACGCAGCCTCGGCATTGCCAGATTGCATGACGATGCGCCCGTTCCCGTCAAAGGCGCAAAGCGGTTGTTCCAGCTCGGATTTCGAGCAGGCGGCGGCCAGCGCGACGAGAGGCAGCAAGAGAGAAATCCGCATCATCGCGCCCTGTCTCCCGTCAGAACATGGCCTCCCCCTGCGATGATAAGTTCTCCGTTCGGACCGACGAGGTAACGTGGCCCGGATCGCATGAGGTCGGCGAACGCATCGTCGAGGGCGATATAGTCGCCCGGGCAATTCTGTTCGGTGATGGTAATTTCATCATCGACGATCAGGCGTCCATCGCCAGTTTCGTATGTGCCAAACAGCGTGGCGCATGATGCAAGCCCCTGCCATGTGTCCGAGGCAAAACGCAGATGCCGTTCGTCAGGACTGGAACTGGCGGTTTCGCCGTCGATCGCGCGGATTACCCAATCCGTGTCGGCCAGCGCCTGGCCCGGCGGATTTGCGACGGGAATACGCATCGGGTCTGGCGAGCGGCTTTGGCCGGTTTCACTTTCCATGCGGGTGAGTTCGACAACATGACCGCGCGAGCGCAGGCTTAGTGTGTCCCCGGACACGCGAACCTGTGGATAGGCACGGAAAAGCTCGCCAATCACTGCCTCCCAGTCGCCTACGCGGCCGAGACAGGCCATCGCAGTGCCGCCCCAGCTATGCACGGCGATTCGCCCTTCGGTGTAGAGGGCCGTGCCGCCAAAGGCGTTGCAGCCGACAGAGCCGCCCGCCGCATCCGCCGAAAAGGCCAGATATGGCACCGGCTTCGACACCGGCAGCGGTTCACCGTCGATCCGCACGATCCGCCAGCTTCCCTCGATCACTGCCAGGTCAGGGACATTAGTGGCCGATCGACTATCCGCCGGATCGTCGGATGCCGGATGGCAGGCGCAAAGGGCTGCCATCAGGAGGAGCGCAAAACGTCTCATCGCAGCATCGGCTTCAGGATGACGTCGCCGCCGGGCAGCGGGACGGTGTAATCGGGATTGATCGGGCAGGTGCTCACGCAGATGACGTTGGGGAAGTTGTTCTCGTTTATCCAGCGCACCACCTCGGCCACGACGGGTTCGGAAATCGGTGTGCCGTCTGGCTGGTTCCCCGGACAGGCGATTGCACTTGCTCCCCAGATATTGTCACCCATTTGGTGTTGGCGCGATACGGGCGTGCAGCCGTCGAAATAGGCTGTGACCCCGCCATAACCGTTGGGATTGCCGAAATTCGTGCTGCTGTCGTATGCGATCCAGAGACGGGTCGGATCGGCCAGTTCGCGCTCCCCGATACGGGTGATGAAATAGCGACGAACGTCAGGCTGCCGACGAAGATCGAAAGGACGCCACTGGCCCAACTCCAGCATGCGCTGGTCCACCTGCACCGCCAAAGCGCGCGCTTCTTCCACCGACCTCCCGGCAAAGCTTGCGGAGCCCAGCACGTTCGCGCCTGCCACCGCTTCGGCCAGCCTGTCATCGACGATTCGCATCAATGGTAGCGTCATCTGCACCACGCGCGTGTCCAACGATGGCGACGCGCCTTCTGCCAGACGACCGGCAAGATAGCCTGTGCGACTCGCCAGTAGCAGCACCTCCTCGCCCGGTTCGGGCGTGATGACCGGAGAGCGGCTTTTGCCCTCCAGCGGCGGCATCCGCACGATCAGCAGGTCGCCATTAAGTTTTTCGCCCCGCCAGCCCTCACGTACACGGTAGAGGTAATCGAGCGCGAGGCCATCGGCGCGATCGACCGGGCGAATGCCTTCCAGCACGGCGCGCACGACGATGGGCGCGATAGCAAGGTGCTCGCCGAGGGAGTGCGACTTTGAGCCCGCCTTGGGCACCAGCCCCGCCTGTTGAGCCTGCGCGTAATGCCATGATGTCATACCCGCAAAGGCAAGACCGCGCGGATCGACGGGCTGTTCGACCCCGGGCATCCCCTCTCCGCCAAATCCGATGGCCCTCAACGCCAGCTCGACGCGCTGTTCGGGAGGCATCGCTGCGGCCTTTTCGGCGAGTTCGACCGCCCAAGGGTGGGGCGGGACGCTTCCGGCATCGGCGGCCAATTCCGGATAGCGCGCTGCGGGAACGAGAGTTGCCCGCTCTCTCCCGATCCTTACCGTCATCCGGGTTTCGATCGGTTCGGCGCGGTAGCCGACTTCGCTTCCAAGGTTCGCCAACTCATCGCCCAGAGTCTGGACGCGGCAGGGTTCAGTCATTCGGTCATATGAGCCGCCCGTACGCACTTCTCCATCGCGGTCAGTGTGCCATCCATTAGACGCAAAATCGCAGTTTTCGGCATCAACGCTGTATTCTGGACCGAAGGTGACGCGGGTCAGCTCCTCGCCGCGATAGGGTCTGCCGCGTCGGTCGGCCAGAAGCCATTCACCACGTACGAAATCTTCGCGCGGGACGGTCGCAGCCACATCGACCTTGTCGAACACCCACGTTTCGCCGCCGCGCTCGATTCGGATGGTGTCGCTATCGACCGGAACGATGTGCACTTCATCTGCATCGAACGGGGCGAGCCGGGCCTGCGGTTGGCAATGCGAAGCAAGGCGGGTGTAATCGTCTAGCGTGTATCGGCCATCACCCAGAACGCGGAGCTGGCCCTGCGTCAGCTCACAACCGCTGCCGAAGGAGAACATCGGGCTCCAGATAGTAAGCCTGTCTTCCGCCGAGACACCCGGCCCGGACACCGGCTGCCATTCGCCATAGAGTGCCTTCATCGCGTCGGTCATCGGCGCGAGTGTTCCTGGCTCTGACGACTGCGGCGCAGGCGGCAGCGGCATGGCTGACGGCTCGCGGGACGGGCCAAAAGTGGCACACCCTGAAAGCGCGAATGGACCAACGATAGCAACAAGCAATCTAAGGGACATCGACGTAATCCTTGCAAAGATTTTCCGCGTCGCGCGGGCGGGGAGCGGGTGGCGGGGGCGGAGCGGGTGGTTCCGGATCCCTTAACGGGGCGACCGGCGGCGGGATAACGGACGGGCCTTCGTGATAGCCGGGCGGCGGCACAAATTCGGGCGGTGGCTGCGGGAACATCAGTCTGCATTCCTGCTCTGCCTTGCGCATCGTCACACTGGCCAGCGTCTGCAGCACCGCATCGCAATCGGCATCATTATGGCACGTGCCCCAGAAGATAGGTTCCTCTTCCTCATTCCAGATAGCTACTGCCGCGCTTTGGGGACCGTCATAATAATTTGTGATCAGATAGCGCGTGCCGTCACCTGCGAGATGTTTGCGGTAGGCGGGCCTGCCATTGATGGTGATCGCGTCGCCCCATTGGTCATCCTCCATTGCCCTGCCGAACGGATCGAGGACATAATCGAACCGCAGGTCGCCCGAACGCCAGACCAGTTGCACACTGTCATCGCCCAGCGGACATTCGCTTGCACCGTTCGCGCAGGTTTCTGTCGCGGCATCGAAGGTGAGGCCGACGGGAAAGAAAAAACTCATGGTGCCGAGCGATATGCCGGTCGACGAACGCACTTCCGGTTCGGGCACGACAATATCGGTCGGCTCACTGCAAGCCGTGAGCCCCGCAATCAGCGCGACGATCAGCCGCCGCCACATTGCAGGCCATCCGCATTAGCCGTCAGTGTGACGCCGCGCGGATTGACGCGGAAGCCGCCTTCCCACCCTGCCCACAGGACGCGCACCGTTGTGCTCGGCGCCAGCTTGCAGCTGAGCGTACCGTTCTCGGTGGTGCATTGGGCCGCCTTGGGGTCTGCGAACACCTGCAGATCTTCCAGCTGCCCCACTTCGGGCAGGTGGGACAGGAGGGTCGCTTCCTCGCGCCCGAAACGGATGCAATCCATGTAGGAGAAAGGATCGGGTTCGGGTTCCGTCGGTTTGTCTATCGCGTCGGGGATCGGGCGGTCTTCGGCCACGGCGGCTAGTCGCGCCAAGAGACTGTCGGTCGTTTCCTGCCAAGAGGCATCGGCCTGCGCCTGCATCCGCGCCGCGTCGGATAAATCGATCGTGACCACACCCGTAACTGGAGAACCGTCAATCACCGTCACATTGCCCGGGTTGTTCCGCAAACGCGCGATGGCTTCGGGCGATCCGGTGAGATCGAAGCCTGCCACTAGCGCATCGCTGCCAGCGGTCGGCGATCGTTTTGCTGCTTCTACCACCAACCATCCATGGCGTCGCAACAGCCCGTCGCGGTCGAGCGTTTCGGCGGCGAGTGTCGCCAGCATATCGCGGGCGAGAGCGCGCAGCGATCTGCTCGATGCATTTTGTCGCGCGTCAGTCAGTGCCCGCTCCACAAGATCGAGCGAGGCCTGTTCGAGAGGAATGCGCGTCTCGTCCAGCAACTCGCCATTCGCTACCCTCACGGCATAGGGGCGCAAGTCTCTTTCACGCAGCCAGCGCTGGGCCGCTTGCGGGGACAGGGTTGTCGGGAAGTACACGCGGGTCCGGTCTGCCCAAACGGGATAGGGGCCGTCGCGATTAGTTGCGGTTCCCGGGGGAATTAAGGCTGCAATCGCTGCCCAGCCTTCGCGCGTACCGAAGCCCGCCGGAACTAGCGGAAAGGCAGTGGTTTTCAAATCGGTATATAGCGCAAAGCGACCAAGCAAGCGGCCTTCGCCATCGCGATAGACCAGATAGGATTCGCCGCGGCGTACTGCTAGCGTGCCGGGATGGCAGCTGTTGAGATTGCGTACCCCGCCGATCGCGTATTCGGCTTCGACCGGATAGGGGAACGGTGCGACCCGGCCCTGCTCGTCCACCCAGTGCATCGGCTCTAACTCCCGGCTATCCGCCGCTGCCTGACCCACAAGCAGGGTGAAGCGGTCGGGCGAATGGCCCTTGATCCGGTCGATCACATGGAAAGTGGTGGCCGGAACCCCCCAGCGCGGATCGCTTCCGAATGCTGTGCGAGTTTCGCTCGCCACTGCGATATCGACCGTCGC
This sequence comes from Qipengyuania sp. MTN3-11, assembly GCF_042851825.1. Taxonomy (NCBI): domain Bacteria; kingdom Pseudomonadati; phylum Pseudomonadota; class Alphaproteobacteria; order Sphingomonadales; family Erythrobacteraceae; genus Qipengyuania; species Qipengyuania sp. MTN3-11. The sequence goes on from NZ_BTGM01000005.1 coordinate 23,024, forward strand.
GGCGGCCTGCATCATCTTGCCGGCAAAGAACGGCGTGGATGCGGTGCCAACTGGCTCGGGCGCCTGCGTGTACTGGCACGCCCAAGCAGGGCTGGCGGTTAACAGGGCGGTTGCCGCGAGTGCCGGCATCACGATCCGCATTATTGATCTTCCCCGGCAAGACCTGCCTCAACCAGAGCCGCTTGGATCGGCGCAATGGCCGCGCGCAGTTCGTCCAACGGCATGGGTTCCGGATAGAGCGCGACCGGGCGCACCATGCCATCGGCATCGATCCGGGCAGGGGGCATTGCGGCAGTCACGACCCAATTGCCTTCGGTGCGCGCCGTGCCTTCGCCACCCTGGACATAGGCGGCATGGCGATAGAGCCGGTTGCTGAGGTGCAGTACCCAGCGCGATCCCGGCTCCAGCGAATCCGGCAGGCCCGGCAGCAGCACCGGCTCTTCCATCGTTTGTCCGTAACGGGTCATGCCCGCCTCGTCGGTGCGCACGCCCGAAGCGAGGCGCTGGCGCAGCTCATCGCCCACATCAGCAGAGCCCTTCAGCACCTCGATCACCCGCCAGCGGACCGATGACGAATAACCATCAGGCCCACTGTCGGCGATGTCGATCCCGACCGGCTCGGCGATCACGATGTCGCTGGCGACCAGCGCCCGCGCCTTCACCGTCTGGCAGCCGTTCATGTCTTCCTGCGCTGCAATCGGATCGAAACCGGCGGCCCGCAAAGCCTGTATTTCGCGCAAGGTCCGACCGAAAGCGATCAGGAAGTGCGCCTGCTGCAGGGAGCCTGCTTTCGAGGGCTTCTGCGCGACCCAGATGCTTTCGTTGTGGTTTGTGGGCGAAGGCTCTGACCGCATGATAGGCGTTTCCGCCACCAGCGCGCGGATCGCGGCGAAGTCGGGATGCGCCTCGAGTGGATACCAGATCGCGTCGGGATCGCTGCGGATCGGTAGATCCTGCCGGTAGATCGCACTCTGGTTGTCCATTTCCAGGCGAACCAGCGGAGGCACAGTCAAATTGCCCGCGACGGCCGCTTGCGAGAACGGCTCCAGCGCGCGCACCCTCACCCCGACATAGCCGCCGATCGGCTCGATATAGATCTCGCCCTGCAAGCCCGCCTGTTCCATCTGCGCGGCGATAGCGTCGCGCGCCTCCGACAGCGCATTGCCGCCCTGCGGCACAATCTGCGCGGTCACGTAGGGTTGCAGCGCCGCGGGCACCAGTTGCTCTCGCGTCGCCCCACCGGTGTGGTACAAATGCGCGGTGCCCTGATTTTCATCGACCCAGATTTGCGCTACGATGTCGCCACGCTCCAGCATCATGCCATCGCGCCATGCGCGCAGTTCCTCGACCCGCGCCATGTCGGCGGCATAGTCCGCTTCGGCGGCGGCGCGGCTGCCTAGTTCCTGCTGGCGGCCCGCAATCCCCGCCTCACGCCGCTGGGCGTCCCACACCTCGCGCGGCATGAATCCGCGCACCACCCGATATGGGCCGGGACAGGCCTCGGTGCCGACCAGCTCCTTTGGCGGGTTTACCTCGCCCGGTTGCAGGCCCATCAGAACGATCTCGCTATTGGCGAACACGCGCGCGCCGCCCAAACGATTGAGCACTGAGACACGTGCCGGGTCGGATAGGTCGAGCGCGTCGCTCGCCTGCCACATCGCCATGCGCGGCTCCTCGCCTTGCGGATAGAGCATCAGGCAGCCATCCTCCAGCGCCAGACGCGCAGGGACATCGGGCACGCCCACAAGCGTGCTGGGGTACATATCGGTACGGAAAGCGAATTGCGGGAAGCTTTTCACCCGCGTGTCGCCTGCGGCGGGCGCAGGGGGCGCGGCTATGGGCAGCGGGCGTGCTTCCACCAGATTGATGTAATCGGGCAATTCCAGTTCGCCGCGCGCTGCAGCGGCACGGATCGGCGCGGCATCCTGCGCCAGTTCCACCTCGACAACGCCGAAATTTTCGCGCGACCCGATGGTGGCCCAGCGGAACCCCAACCGGTCGAAATCCGCGATCAGCCGCTCCTGCGCCGCGCGCAATTCGATCAGCGTCGGGCCAGGCCGGTTGAGCGGGATAAACAACGGATCATCGGTATATTTCGCCAGCGTCTGCGCGGCATTGCGGGTGAAGGCGACGACCACGCCGTAGGTCGGCTGATGCTGGATCCACAGGCCAGCGAAGGTATCGGCCTCATTCTCGCGCAAGGTAGCTTGCAATGTGCCGATATCGGCATCGGGTGTAGGCGGCACTGGTGCTAGCCCGGGCTCGGTACGCGGGCTGACGGCGGAGCGCAGCTGAATTTCCATGCGCCGCTCGGCCTCTTCCACTCTGACGCAATAGGCACGGGCGTAAAGCGCGTTTTCCGAAAACTCACCCTCGTAGTTCTCGATGCTATCGATCTCTTCCGCCGTGAGATTTGGACAGGTTTCGGACAGCGCCTTCTCATCTTGGGCGATGGCGCGCGACGTGTGGGTCAGCGCGATCAGGCTGGCCGCGACAAGCAGGCGGTTCATTCGGCTTTCTCCACCGGGGTCGGATCGGCGATGCGTCCGATGTTGATCGCATTGAGCGCGCCCGCCGGCCGGTCATGGCGCGGAAAGATTCGGATATGCGGCGCCACGGCGGCGGGCACGGCGTCGTCGCGCTCAGCCGTACGCGGCGGATTGCTGATGGGCACCACGCGGGCGGCATTAAAGACCAGCTTCACGGGTTCGGGCAAGGTCACGCCCTTGCGCCGCACCAGATCGCGAAACTGACTCTCGGAGACGCTTAGTTCGACGGTTACCTCTTGCGTACCGATGCCCCTGGCCTGCAGCACCCGATCCTCGCGAAAAGTCTCCCACATGAAGTCGGCGGCGGCCATCAGCTCTTCCTGCGACCAGCGCACCGTTTCGCCGCGGAAGGTGGGGTTCCCGCTATATTTACGCAGCGTGGCAGGGCCCTGACGTAAGAATTCGAAGACGACACCGAGTTCGCCTTCATTGTCGTAATGCAGGGTCTGGAAATTTCCACGCTCTTCCCGGCGCAGTCGTTCGGCAAGCGCCTGAACCTCGTCGCTTACGCTGTTCTGATACTCGGCGACGCGCATGAATTCCGCATCGGCAGCATTCTGCTCTGCCGAGCGCGGTGCGAACGGCGGTGGCTCGACGGGATCGAACGCCGCAGGCGGTGCTGACAGGATAGTCGCAAAGCCGTCTGCGTTGAAGTCTGCCCGGAACGGCTGCGAAGTTTCCGAGATGTTCCTTTCCGGGCTGCTCGCGGTGCAGGCCGCCATCCCCATGGACGCCATTAAGATTACCAGCCAAGCAGGGGCCCCTCGGAATTTCATTCGGCAACCTCCTCCATTTTGTTCAGGCGCATCACATCAGCCTTCGGGGCATCCGTGTGGAATACTAACCCCATAGAAACGCTCGATATCGGTAATCGGCAATCCCTTATCGTTCTCGCGCAGATTACCGCCGGCGCCCTGTATCCTGCGGCCAAGGCGAATAATGTTGCCGGTTCGCGGTTCGTAGAGCCCGTCGCTGCTCGCAGTCAGGACCACGCCGGGATCGAACAGCACCGCAAAATTGCGCCCAGAGACCGACAATACGATGCATCCGTCGCGGATTTCGAGCGTGCCGCGATAGAGCGCTTCGCCAGCAAAAGCGTCGCGCGCGATGGAGAGGGGTGTTGGTTGGGAAACACTTTCCACCGCTCCCTTGGCGCAGCATGAAGAGCCGAGTAAAATGTAAACGGTCAAAGTGTTTGCCCGACCATGCATCACTGACCTCTTCGACCGGCAACTCGTAGTAGAAACTGTGTGATCAGCGTAGCTTCTTCACAATTCGAAGGCTTAATCTTGCTACACGCTGCAACTGACCGCTTGCTCAGACCTTGCTACAGTTCGTAAATTAATCGCAACGATTTTTCCAAGCTTGATCCACGACGATGAAAATTGGCCGCTGCAGACGAGATTTTATTCGGAATTGACAGCCACTCTTTTAATTTCAATTCCGCAACGACTTTTTCTCCTACTTCGCTGAAATTGTATCCAAAGATTTGAGCCAGCCTGAACAGATTGAACCTTCGTATCATGATCAAAGACTAATGTTGCAGCAAATTCGAGAGTTCGCATCGCCTCGGGTTTTGCGTCTGAGATGCGGATTACCGCTTGCAGTGCACGCTTTCTTCCATCCGCCCAACAGTTCAGATCGCTGAGGACGATCCGATTGATTGAACGACCGTCATCTCGATGCACGATAACCAACCGCTCCTCGTCGAACTGGTAAGGCATAAATTCGGCAGAACGAGGACGGGGAAAATCGGCAGGGATCGGCCGTGTACTCCACGGAGCGCCTAGTTCAGCGACCGCTTCGAAAACCTCTTCTTCGGACCCGAAAAGTGCGTCGGAACTCGACACCGCGGCGACTAGACATGCTCCGGCCACGAGCGCGAACAGAGCCCTGCCGAAAAAACCGAGCGGTTTCACGCCGCCTCGCGATCCGCCTAGCTCTCGTTCGAAATGCAGTTCTTCCAGTTGAGCCCTATTCATACTCTATCTTCCTACAACCGCACACTACGAATGCGACCTCGTACGTTTTCTTTATAAACGACGCGGACGCGATGTTCCGGCATGGCGCGCTTAAGAAGTCGGCATCAAACGATGACGAACTGTTCGCGATCGGAATTGCCTCTCAGCTAACTCGTCTCGAAACTGAATCGAATGTCATAAAAAAATGCGTCAAGTCGTAAATCGATATCGATCAAGCTTCCAATGGAGCGATACCTCCGTTCAAACATCAATCCATCCTGCGAAGACACGGAGGCCGCAAGCGAAATTTCTTTATGCGAGCTTCTATCTTTGCTGTGGTAGACGTGCGCCTTCCCGCACCCCAAGTTAACCAAAAGCATCTTCCAGGTAGGCCTTGTGATCCGACCTTATCTTCCTCTGAACGGTTTACGTGCATTCGAGGCGGTCGCGCGCCACTCGAGCTTCACGCATGCCGCAACCGAACTGCATGTCACGCCGGCGGCGTTGAATCATCGACTAAGGGGACTCGCGGGCCGACGCTTCAGCAACTCGGCTTGCTCCTGCTCGAATGCCGGGCGTACAGGCGTACGATTTCGCGCGCGACGAACTGATTCACATCCTGCGCTAGTCAGCCGGCAATGCGGCGCTCGTCAACGATGATTGCGACGTGTTCCGCTTCGGCATCAATGCCACGCCCGTTCCGCGCACCGATTTCACGATCAGCACCGATTCTTTGGCCTCCGCGATAGACGATCCAATCGCGATCTTTCCGATCGCATTACCGGACATCGAAGATGCTTTCCCTGTTCGTTTTCTTCGCGAGGATGATGGGCGGCTTGCGCGGAACGACGCGCGACCGGTGAATTCGCGCGGTCAGGACCGGCTTTGACGAGCGTGGTGTACGTGCAAGCGCAATGCTCAAGCAGGGGCCAAGTTTAATAAGTAGTTAGCGAAGATTAAGTGAAAGAAACTATCTGGTAAACTGTAGGTCACCGGTGTACAAATAGGGATGATCATTGATGCAGTTGTGCGACGATGTAACGCTTATCGACGCGATTCTTATAGTCAAATTGTCAAACCTAGCGATGAATTCATTGTTGTCCTTCCTTGTGATGTATGCGTTATTTCGATAGATCTTATGCTTCGGAACGTTAGGAGAACCCTCGAGTAACCAGTCATTGGTCCAACTGAATCTTTTGGTCGAAATCACCGGGAACAGGTCTGTGGTGTCCCTTTTGGGCCGGTTCACAGTTGGTTTGCTGGTCCCTAATTCATGTTCGCGCTCTTGCAGATACAGCTGCCATTGCTCTGCATCCTTAACCTCGACACGCGCGATCGATTGACATTCTTGCGCAAAATCTTCGAGGGTCGGGCTACAAGCGGTCAATGGCACCAGCCATGGAATCAGAGAAAGCGTGATCAACCTCATTCTGCCACAATAGCGAAGGACTTACGATGTGCAAATTGGCCGACGCCCGCAATCTTCGAGTGACGGCTATTTAAGCTGTTGAATGAAAAATTCGTCAGGTGACTCGGACTTCTTACCGATAGACTAATTTATCATTTCTAATCCAAATCTTACGAAGGTATTTCTTGGATGTTATAGATTTTCATAAAATGGAGGCTGCGCGCACAAAATTTTCTTTTCGAAGCTTTTATCTTTACTGATGTAGACGTGCGTCTATCAAACTCCCACGTTGATAAAAAAGGGCGTCTTAGGTAGTCCAAGTGATCCGACCTTATCTGCCGCTGAACGGTTTGCGTGCTTTCGAGGCCGTTGCGCGCCACCTGAGCTTCACACATGCCGCAACCGAGCTGCACGTGACACCGGCGGCGCTGAGCCATCAGGTCAGGGGACTGGAGGAACGGCTGGGAGTTCAGCTGTTTCGAAGGCTCCCACGTGGTCTTTCGCTGACGGATGAGGGCGTCGCGCTCCTTCCGGTGCTAAGCGAAGGGTTTGATCGCATCGCGGTGTTAATCGAGCATTTGACTGGCGAGCGTGCTGGCGAAGTCGTCACCGTGGGTGTGGTCGGCACCTTCGCCGTGGCATGGTTGTTCCCGCGACTAGATGCCTTTGCCAGAACCCATCCGGGCATCGAACTTCGTATTTCCACCAACAACAACCGCGTTGACCTTGCCGAGGAAGGTCTCGATTGTGCCATACGCTTCGGAAGTGGCGCGTGGAATTCGACCAATGCCGTGCATCTACTCGCGCCTCCGTTTACGCCTCTCTGCGCGCCAGCGGTCGCCGAGCGACTCCATGCACCCGTCGACGTTTTGTCGGAGCGTTTGCTTCGTTCCTATCGGGTCGCCGATTGGAGCATCTGGTTCGAAAGCGTGGGGATCGAAGCTCCGACTATTGGGGGCCCCATGTTCGATTCCGCTCGTCTCATGGTCGACGCCGCGGTCGCAGGATTCGGCGTCGCCCTGGCGCCCGCGGCCATGTTTCGCGAGCAGCTTTCGTCCGGGATACTAGTGCAACCGTATGATGAGACCGTTATGCTGGGCGCGTACTACATCACTTGGCTAAAATCGCAGCCGCTAACCGGCGCAACCAAAACCTTTGCAGACTGGCTGGTGCGCGAGACGAGCGCGTCCGAAGCGTGATGAGGCCAAGCGTGGATATCGTGGTGTTCGATCTCGACGGGACGCTGGTCGATACCTCCCCCGACCTTGTCGCAGCATTGAACGTTACGCTCGAGCATCTTGGAAGATCAACCGTCACATCCGAAATGGTGGCGCATCTGGCCGGCGAGGGCGCGCGCGCCCTCCTGCGTCGCGGCCTCGAACTCACCGGTGGCGTTCACGACGATCTCATTGAAAATGGGGTGCCGATCTTTCTCTCTCACTACGAGAACCATATCAGCGACCTGTCGGTTGTTCCAATGGGGTGTGAGGACGCGTTAACTGAACTCGACGGGAACGGCGTCCGCCTGGGGGTATGCACGAATAAGCCTGAACAGCTGGCGAGGAAGCTGCTTGAAGAACTCGGCTGGATCGAACGCTTCGCGAGCATTGTGGGTGGGGACACATTAGCCGTTCGCAAGCCCGATCCGGCTCCGCTGCTTCGCTGCGTCGCCGAGTGCGGTGACGGCCGAGCCGCATTCGTCGGGGACTCGTCTGTCGATCTCCAAACAGCGGAGGCGGTAGACCTTCCCTTCTGGTTCCTTTCTGCAACCGGGGCCGATTCGCCGGTAGGGGTACCTCCAGAAAGAAGAATCAGCGGTTTCGATAGGTTGCTCCCTGCGCTCCACATTCAGGACTTTCGATAGCTGACGAAATCGAAGCCGGCACCGATCAGAAATAATGTCACAGAGGGTTCATAGGATTCAAAGGCAAACCGGCTTTATCTGTGCCTGAGGAATTATAAGAGCAGCAGTGATGAAACCTCCTTTGCCAGACCCTTAGAGAATTGCGAAGTTCCATCACAAGGAGTGCGTAGGTGCGGACATCTTCTCGTTATCGAACTGTTCGCGGGGGAACGTCAGTTGAGGGTAAGAGCCTCGCGGCAGTGTCCAGAACAAGAGGGGGGCGGGTGACAGACAAACCCTTTGCCCCGCCGACCATGTCCCTCCGAGGCCGCTGCCACTGCTCTAAGATTCATGCGGGCTCGCTCGAAGACCGGTTGGGCAATTACCGCGCAAGGACCTCTGCACATCTCGTGCTAACTGGAACGATCAATGGGAGGGCACTTTGACCAGCGCCATGCAAAGCTTTGCAGCAGTCATTGGATCCTGCTGGTCGGCGGAGACTGCTACGACCTATAGCGCCGCTAATCCGGCCAGGGGCCAGTGCAGCGTCACCGCGCTGCTCGCGTTGGAGGTTGTCGGCGGCAGCCTCGCGAAGACAAGGGTTGAAGGTGCTTGGCACTTCTACAACGTGATCGAAGGTGAGCGGGTGGATCTGACGGTAGGACAGTTCGAGCGTCCGATCAGTTACCGCGATCTTCCGGCGACCGTGGATGAAGCGCTTGCGGATTGCAGTCCACAGCAGCTTGCGGCTTTGCGGGCGGCGTGGGTTGCGAGAAGTGCCACGGCGTGCGGCGTAAGCGTCGGTGCGAACATCAGTAGCGTCCAAGACCATCGATAATGAAATTGTTTGGAGCAATGCCGTTAGGTCGTGCTCCGAGATTGCGGAGGTCTGAGCATGCAATTGGTGGAACTGCGTGATGGGACATTAGTGTCCGCCATCGGTCAAGGGACGTGGAGCATGGCGGAGGATCGATCCCGCCGGTCCGACGAGATAGCGGCTCTTCGCGAGGGCATAGAGCTCGGCATGACCGTGATCGACACGGCTGAGAAGTATGCAGGCGGCGCGGTCGAGGAGTTGGTAGCGGACGCGATCGAAGGGAGGCGCGACCGGGTGTTCCTTGTCAGCAAGGTCCTGCCCGAGAATGCATCGCGCGAGCGGCTTCCGTTAGCCTGTCACGGCAGCCTCAGGCGGCTCGGCACCGACCGCCTGGACCTTTACCTCCTTCATTGGCGAGGGGGCGTGCCGTTGGAAGAGACTGTTGAAGCGCTCGAGGAACTCAAACGCGAAGGCAAGATCTTGCGCTGGGGCGTGAGCAACTTCGACACTGGCGACATGGAAGAGCTGACAAGCTTTAGCGGGCACAGGTGTGCGACCAATCAGATCCTCTATAATCTATCTCGGCGCGGTCCCGAACTTGGAGTTCTTCCGTGGCTCGCTGAGCACCGCATGCCTGTTATGGCTTACAGTCCAGTAGAACAGGGCCGTTTGCTCAAAAACGCAGCTTTGGAAAGTGTCGCCCAAAGTTTGGGGTCTTCGCCTGCTCAGGTCGCGTTGGCTTGGCTTCTTCGTCGGCCGAGTTTGATTGCAGTTCCGAAAACGGCAGCGAAGGGCATCAAAACGGCCCAAGGCTCTACTCGTAGATGGTAGAAACTTCGGGCTCAAACCAAGCGTTTTCGACAATTGAGCTTTTCAAATAGCTGACAGTCGCAAAACTACGCCTTTCAGTCGTAGCGAGAACTGACGCGCGTCCGGCTAAAAGTTTTCCGGCTGTCGGCATTCAAAGATGTCCGGCCCGGAAAAGAGATAGATCGGCCCGTCGCGGTTGGGATAAATCCATAGGTCGGGCAAACCGTCGCGCGCGGCGACGATGCGAAAACCCGTTACAACCATTCCTTCGTCGATTAAGCCGTTCGGGTGATCCCACAGATAGGCACCTTTATCTGCCCAGAAGATCATGTTTGAAGCGTGGTTGGTGCGGATTAAGTCGCTTGGACGCTCCGACGGGTCGTGTTCTTCGAACCTGCATACGCCGTTAAGTGTCGGCTGCAGCTGTTTGCTTGTGGGCGATGGTCGGAGAGGCCTCTTAGAGGATGAAGGGGTTGCTTCGAGCTCAGCATCGTATGCGTCACTATCCGCCTTAGGCAATTTATCGCAACCAGTGGTTAGTAAACCGAAAAGTACGAGGAACAGAGCGCGTATCATCTCGCTAGTCCAACCCCGTTGCAGTTGGGCCTGAGAAGCCTGAAGGCTCTCTTCCGTCCTGTGTCCTAAGGAATTTCATGGACACCTTGAGGCGAAAAGCGCTGCGTTTCGACCGAGTATGGAAGAGATTGCGTCGGGTGTTGTTTCTTCGTCCCAGATACCGCTCTCATAGGTTCCGCCTAGAACAATACCATCGGGACGGGGAAACATATACGACGATCCGAAAGTGTAGGCGTATCGGATCTCAGGTTGCGGAAGCAGCACCGCTAACTGTCCTCGCCGAGGGGACATGCCTTCGTCGCCGAACAACATCTTGGCTCCGAGCCCTGTGCAATTGAACACCGTGTCGTGCTCGAGAGATATGACCTCTGAGAGATTTCGGAAAACGCGCGTCTCGATCTTGCCACCCCTGAGTAAGAAGTCGTCGCTCAGTTTGCGAAGATAGCGGCCGGTTTCGACGTACATCGTATCGTAGCATCTAACGCGGTCCACATCGAATGGATGCTCATTGGCGTTTAGAACACGGGCTGCAGGCTGTACCATGGGTAGTGGCGCACCGTTCGCGCCTTCAAAGGTCGTAAGCCAACGGATCCCGTAGTCCTCGCCAACCAGCAATTGAAACCGGCGCCAGCTGTAGTCCAAAGCGGACCGATATTGGCGCAACCATGCTTCATCGACGGCGGTCCTATCGTAATGGCTGGCGGGATGGATCTGGCCGCCAGCGATATTAGAGGTCGTATGCGGCGGCGATTGTGCAGCGTAAATCACGACCTCATGACCGCGCTCTTGCAGCAGCCTTGCGGTAGAGAGGCCCATGATACCCGCTCCAATTACGGCCATCGACTTGTTCTGCGGCTGTTGAAGAAGTTCGACCGCGAGGCGCGAAGAACCCCAGCTCAGCGTTATCCCCGCACCCCCATGACCATAATTGTGGATCAGCACCTTGCCGCCTGGCAGCATTTCCTTCCGCACGACGAAACCCGAGGCACGGTAGGGTCTGAGGCCGGCAACGCTTCGGATCAGCCTTTCTGAAGAGATCAGTACGCGGGGAACGCAGCCTAGCTCGGGTGAGGGCCCATGAGACGGCATCCCGGTCCGAGCACACGCTCCGAGCATCAACGCCGATCCGGAGGTTGCGATGAACTGCCTCCTCTTCACGAGCCTACATCCCGGTCCCTCGAGATGAAATGCTCCGAAAGGCGAGACGACCGACATCTGATAAAGCCCTTACCGAGACGGGGTCCATCGGCTCCACGAGATTTGCTGGCTCGAAGTAGGCGGTAACAATCAGGGGCAATCGGCCTTCTGGCGCGCCGAATGCGATGTCGACATAGGTGTGCACATCATCACCGATTCCAGTACCGGTCTTGTCGCCAGCGACCCAGTCGTCGGGAAATCCGGCCCGAATGCGATCCATTCCGGTTCGTACCTGCGCCATCCAATCGCTAAGCGTCGCCGTATTCTCTACGGACAGAACTTTTCCGGTCATCAACCGTGCCAAGGTGTTACCCATTGCCATGGGCGTGGTACTATTGAGGGTCGTGCCGGGTGGGACCACGTTGAGTTCCGGCTCGTACATGTCGAGCCTGCTAATCTCATCGCCGGTCGATCGCCAAAACGCAGTGAGCGTCTCTGGCCCGCCTAAGCGACGAAGAAGAACGTTGGCGGCGGTGTTGTCGCTGGTGACGAGGGTGGCCCATGCGAGCTCACGCATGGAGAGTCCAGTCGCGATATTCGCGCGTGTGACCGGACTGACCCACATCATGTCCGATTCGGTCCAGTGGAGGATTTCGCCAAGATCGATTGTTCCACGCTCATCGAGGGCTAGAACCATCGCAGCGAGTGACAGCTTGAAGGAACTGGCATGCGCGAAGCGCTCATTCTCACGCCAACCGAAGCTGCGTCCATTTGAAGTATCCAAAACGTATGCTCCGAGACGACCTCCCGCGCTGCGTTCTATCCCGCGAAGCCTTTCGCGATAGTTCGTAGTCATATCTTTCGTGCCGATGGTGTCTGATTCCCGTCCAGAAGTACAGCCGTTGAGAGCACAGACCAACGCACCGGTAAGAACTGTGCGTCGCGTCGGATGGGTCAGCTTGACAAAATCGCGCGATCCGTACGCCATCATCTCTCCTTTAAACCGTCTTAAGTTAGGTTATTCTATCGATTTGACACTTCCGTTCTAAGCCCCAAGAAAGGGCTTAGATGTCCAACTTGGCAGGCCCATCGTACTCTTGTGAACCGTGCTTATAGGTATCCCAAACAAAATGTGCTGATGAGAGAAGCTAGAAAATTTTGACTCTCTTGATTTCACTGTAACTCTCTCTTCCCCAACATGCTCCGCGCTTTGAAAGGTCTTCCGGGCTTTCATAAAATCTGGAATCCTGCTGCTGAACGAGCAGCGGCAAAGTTTTTCGTATGTCGAAACCTCGGCTTTGGAAAAGCTGGTGCGATCTCACTTTGATTGGAAAGAGCGGTCGTGAGAAATCGCGATGCCTGCGTTCGACGTCAGCGACCATCTTCGCCGCTGTGGTTCGGACGTGGTCTCGAATCGGAGCCTCAGACCCCTATCGTTCGCCGGCTTTTCAAAACCTCAGCCATTCATGGACGGAATGGCAATTCGTCTTTCCGCGAACTGAAAGCGAATTATCGGAACGATGCCGAATAAACGCTCGGTCGTCGTCTGCGGAGCAGCGCTCCCAGCAGAATTCGCAAAGGTCCGAACTGAACTTCATCCCGTTCGGTCATGTAAGAAGGATTCGGTCAACTCCCTGTTTTGAATGAAATAGGGAGAAAAAAATGTCTACCGACATCGAGCGGAAGATCGCGATCATCGCCCCTCATCGACAAGCGCTCGTTCGACGCCGCATCCGGGTTCTCGACAGATACGGCGCGCTCGCGAACCCCTCGCCACAGGACCGTGAAGAGGCGGCGGCGGAATTGGGACTGAAACCGGCGGGGTTCCTTAGGCTGCACAGGGTCTGGCAGGGCATGCGCAATCCGCTTGATCTGGCCTCCGTCGGCGGCCCCCGAGGTCCAGTCGGGCGTCGCCCGCACGAAGGTGATGATTTCGTGCGTAAGAACATCGCTCTCATAGCGGATTCGCAGCCAATGTCGTCTCAGATCGCAAGCATCCGCGCGCTGGCCGAAGAGGCTGGCGTTAAGGTGAGATCCCACGTCTCTCTGGCGAAACTGATTGAGGAACTCCGCACTAAGGGCGGATCCCCGTCACAAGACCGCTCCGGCCTGTTCCTGGATCATGTCGCCCTCGACATCCCTGTCTTGATCGAAGGTAGATCGGGCGAGGCTGCCATGCCGATCGCTTCCGTTCTCGGGGACGCAAGCCGAAATTGCATCGTGCACGTCATGCTTTCGATGGAGGCGGTAGACGCCGATCGAGTCGTTTCGATCCTCGAAGAAGCGAACCGGAGAGGGCGGATCATATCAAGTCCGGCCGCGCCGCGCGACCTTCACATGGACGTGGGCCTTGGCTCGAGCTGGATGAAACTCGATGCTCGTCTGCAGTTCGCGGGGACGGTGCGGGAGGGACGGTCGATGCGCGTGCTGAGAGGAGGAGGGCAGGGAGGCCGGTTGGTGCACCCTCAGCTTCTAGAATTCCGGGCCCGTCCAAACGCAATCGGAAAACCCGTCGAACAGAGACTGGTCCAAGTGAGGAAGTCCGTGGACGAGGCGGTTCCCCTGGCAAGCGCTCGAACCGTCGTCGAAGCGAGACTTCTGAAGGTCCTTCCACGTAAGCCCGCCGAGACCGCGATCGGGATCGAGCGTCTCATGGCAGGCTGTTAAGCGCCCTCTTGATCCCGGAGTTTCGTCAAGTCCGTCATCAGCTCGTCGAGAGAAACGTGGATCACGGACGGGACCGGTCCGCTCCGTTCCCTCAGGATCACGAGTTCGTCGCGAAGACGGTCGTCGAACTCCTCGCTGTCGCGGTCCTCGTCATCTCCGTAGGTCAGGTCGGCACGCGGCTCCAACCGAAGAGTGCCGAGGTTTCCCGCGAATAACTCGAGCAGACGGTTGGTCTGCGCGCGGGCACCCTCGGTAACGACGCGGACGCTCTCGGAAGTCTTGGCCAAGCGACGGATCTCGCCCATCATGTAGACCGGATCGGGATCAGCGACCCGGACTTCGATCTCGAAGTCCTTCCAGCGCTTCTCACCCTGTCGGACGGACGACAATCGCGTCAGCGCCGCCGAGACCGCCCCGTCCCTAGCGCTTCTGTAGGTATGGGCGCCGGCAGCGCCCATCACCCGCCCCGTCGCGGCGTCGACAACTACGCATAGTATACGCACGATACGATACGCTTCGGCCTCTCTCCTGTGTGAACCGTCAGCTACAGGTCGCGATGTCTCGAGCACGGCGGGGCACACTGCGACCACGATGCGCCTCCCGAAACCCCTTTCCCCATCCAGAAGAGAACGTTCCGCGTCGACCCGCGCTTCGTCGACGAGGGGCCGGATCTCCCGCGCAACCGGTGCACCTTGCACCGTGCGGCGGACTTGTTGAACGATCATGCCTTTGGTCCAGTCCGGATGCGCTTGAACGAGATCGCGGACCTGCCGCCGCAATTCGAACTTCAACTCGCCCTGAACCCGTGCCTGTTTCCCGCGACGCTTCGGAATGACGGAAGCCATCGACCGATCCTCCGCCCACTTTTTGGCCATCGAGAAGAACGCGCTTCGTCCGAGTTGCGCGGTGGCCGCGGCAAATCTCCAATCGTCGTCCCGTTCGTAGGCTAGGAGAGCCGAGATCCGTTTCACTGCCAAACGGCGTTCGTCGAGATCGAGAGACTGCCAGAGTTCATACTCGGCATCCGGCATTCCCGATGTCCAGGCGCCGCATTTCGCAAAAAGAATTGCGTCAGCCCCGTCTTTATCCATTGAATCTACCCTCGTGACGACTAAATAAACGGACTCGTGACTTGGCGGCACTAATGTTGGCCAGCCGCCGCTGCGAGCAAGGAGAAGCGTTCATGACTTCCAGATCCACCTCCCCGCCCGCCGAGGCAAGCCTCTTTGACATCCATCGAAGCCGAGCGGGGTAGGCGGCCGATTCACTAACCATCCGATCAATCCTGATCGAGCGTCCTTCAAAGGGGAGATGGGCGACCGACCAAAGTCCTCCGTGGGGGAGGGGGCCAGCCACGCTGGATATCTGGCCCGTCGCGCGGAGATGGAAGCCTACGACAATGTCGAGGAGATGCTGCGGGACTTCGGAAGCATCAGGAGCAGAGTCTTCCGGGCGGTAACCCTCGACTGCGACGAACTCGCCGCTGTCGCCGCCGGTCTACGGGTGGACCCCGCTCGGTTGAAAAGGATCCAATTCGCGGTTCCCTCCGATCCACGTCTGCGGCGTCTCCATCACTGCTTGCTGCCGATGTGCCATTTGGAACGCGCTAGCCGACGGTTCGCGCCGGCTTCGTTGCGGATTTCGCCGCATATTCGTGCCCGCTGGCACCTAAAGGATCTCCCCTTCTGTCCGGAGACCGGGCAAATACTGACCGATACGTGCAGCGCGTGCGGCCATCGGCAAGGCTGGTATCACACGGTGGGGATCGATCGTTGCGATCGGTGTATGGCCGATCTTTCCAAGAGCGAAGCGCCCTTCGTGGCCCCCGGCGACAGGGAGGCGCTGGACGAGGTGGCCGCGATCTTCCACCCCGACCAGCATGTGGCGGAGGGCGCCTTGGCCGTGCTTCCTATCGATCTCTCACCTGCGGCAGTCTTGGAGCTCCTGATCCGCACCATGAGATTGATCGATCCTCCTCTTGGCGAGCGCTGGACCAACGGAATGGAACGACCCAGCGGATCCAGATGCGCAGCTGCGATGGCGGAAGCCTGGCGATTGATGAGGCGCTGGCCGGAGGGGCCGCTCGAACTGATGGGTGACAGGCTAGCCCGCGCAGAGGACAGCTTGCAGGACGGCAACGATGGCGCTTCGATGCGCTTCCTCTTTGTCCGCAAGGCATACGGTCTTTCGTCGGAACTGCGGCCCGTGATTGAGGCGTTAAACGAACATTGTCGTCAAATCGGTGATCCGAAGGGAGCGCAGCGCGAGGGTCTGATTGCCCCGAAAGATGCCGAGCGTGCGCTCCGAGTTGTCGGAACGGGCGTGGCGGCGGCGAGGAGGAAAGGAGCACTCAAAACGATTTTCGCCATCGGTCCGATGCATGCGCGCCCGATGCATCGGGCCGACGAGATCGAAGAAATACGGCGCCAGATGGACAAAGGTAGATTCCCGGAAAGCGTCTCCGAGGAACTGGGCGTTCCGAAATACGCAATTTCCCAGCTAGTCGCCGCCGGAATCATGGAAAACGTCCCCCACCCTTTCGTAACTGCATTCCTGGGGGAACCGCAGATCTGGGCGCCTTCATTCCAGCGCTTCAAACAACGCATTTTGGACGCATCCCAAGAGAACGTCCGCGGAGTTTCCTTGACCGTCGCCATGCGAGTGTTCGGAGGCGGTCCCAAACCTTGGGCCGCGATCGTCTCAGCACTGTTGGACGGACGTATACCGTTCAGCCTTCCGACCGCCCGACCGAGATTGGACGGTATAGAAGTCTGCAATTGCGGTTTTGCGGAGTTCCACTCTCGTTTGAGGAGCATGGCAGTGCCGCTGGCCGAACTGCCTGACCTCCTGAGCAAGCGGGACGCTGGCGAGATATTGAATCTCTCCCCTCAGAAATACGGCCCGCTTCTCACAGGTCTTCGTCTCAAGAATACGGTGAAACGAGCGAGTGTCCCGACTTCCGCAGTTCTGAAGATGGCATCGGCCTACATCTCCAGCGTCGAAATCGCGCGACGGGTAGGGAAATCCCCACGATGGGTTAAGTTCGAACTCCTGCGCCTCGGGCTGGAACAGACCTCGTTGGCTGGATACGAACGAGCCGAAGTGGAGAATCTTCTCAATATCTGATTCGCAACGAGCGAGGTTCCGCATGGCCCAAGCGTCGGTAATAGGCGATGATCGACCGATCGAAAACTTCGGTCGTCTCGCACCCGGTCGGAATCTTAGCGCATCCTGCTGCGGTTTATAGCTCGGATCGCGGGAACCGTCGTCAATCGCGTTCTCGCGATCCCTTACTAAGGCCACGGCTAAAGCCAGGACAGCGCGCAACTGCACCACCTTAGGTTTGCCGGAGGCCCCCACTCCTGAGAGGATGGGACCATGACGAACAAGACGCCCGCTGCACGGTGGATAGGCTGAAACGCGATCTCAACTCTCAAAGCGTAGTCCGCGGCAAGCCGGTGAAGACGATTTTGAGCAACAAGGCAGCGCCCTGTCCGCTCGATCAGCTGAACCGGCAGTTCCATGCTCCGGCGCCGAACATGCTTATTGGATTTCACCTATGGGAAGACCTAAGGCGGGCTTCCTCAATGTCGCGTTCGTGATCGACTTCTATGTCCGCTACATCGTGGGTTGGCAGGTCCACCGGACGGCAGATGCCGGGATTGTTGTCGCTGCGCTCAAACTGGCGACTCGCGGCCGCTTACCGGTCCATCGCGGAGGCGTAACCCATCACAGTGACCGCAGCAGCCAATACGTCTCGATCAATGTTCCCAACGCCTGACGCGAGCCAAGACCGAACCATTGGTCGGAAGCGTCGACGACAGCTTTGACACAATGCTTTGGCCGAGACCATCAACGGACTCTACAAGGCCGAGGTCATCCAACGATGAGCGCCACGCCGGTCCTTCGATGAGGACGAATAAGCGGCATTCGAATTGGCCGCCTGATTCAACAACCGCCGGCTTCTCGAGCCGATCGGCAAAATCCCGCCCGCAAGATCCGAAACGATACTGACGTCTTGCTGGACGATCAGCCCATCGCAGAACAGACCAAACCAAATTGCCTGCGGCAAACCGGCGGTGGATCATACTCGTCCAACTTCTTCATGACACCCGACCGACAAATGCGGGTCCTTGTCCGCCCCCGTAACTCATTGATTTCGCAATGTCGGTGCAACCTTTGAATGCGCTGCTGTGACTTAGGAGCAGGCTTTGACCTACCTCCGGATCATCAATTGACGTTTACGGATGGACTCCGGAGCAGGCATAGTGAAAGGGGACACCGCTCCCGCCGCTACACCGCCATGTTGTCGATGAGGCGCGTTCCGCCGATCCGCGCAGCGACGAACAGACGGGCGTTGCCGTTGTCGCTATCGAGCGGCGCCAGCGTGTCGGCATCGCGTATCTCGGCATAATCGACGCGGTCGAACCCGGCGACGGACAGGGCCGCGCGCAAGTTTCCCAGCGTCCGTTCCGCATCGGCCCTGTCGCTGAGCAGCGCGATCGCATCCCGCATCGCCCGCGGAAGGGCCGCTGCCGCTTCGCGCTGTTCAGCAGACAGATAGGCATTGCGGCTGCTCATCGCGAGGCCATCCGCCTCGCGGACGATGGGGACGCCGTGGATATTTCCGGCCTCCGGCTGCGACAGATCGAGATCGCGCGCCATCCGGCGAATCACCGCAAGCTGCTGCCAGTCCTTTTCGCCGAAGAAGGCGATATCCGGGCGAACCTGGTTGAAAAGCTTGCACACCACGGTTGCGACCCCGTCGAAATGGCCGGGACGGTCGGCGCCGCACAGTCCTTCGCTCACTCCGGCGACGGTGACGTTGGTGGCATAGCCCTCAGGATACATGACGTCGGCAGGCGGCGCCCACAGCAGCTCGACCCCTTCGGCCTCCAGCAGATCGCTGTCGTGCTGCAACTGGCGCGGATAGGCGTCGAGATCCTCGTTGGCCCCGAACTGTCGCGGATTGACAAAGATCGAGGCCGCGACGTGCTCCGCGCGCTTCGCAGCTTCGCGGACCAGCGTCAGATGACCCTCGTGAAGGGCACCCATCGTGGGGACCAGTGCGATGGTTCCGCCCCCGGCGCGCAGCGCATCGACGGCGCTTCTCAACATGTCGAGGCGAGAGACGGTTTGCACGCGCGATTCCCCTTGGATAGAGCGGTTCGACGCCGTCCTAGCCCTCTGCCTGACGGCGGCAAGACCTTCACCGGGACCAAGCTTTGACCGCCAGCCGACCACACCGCATCACCTTCGCCAACGAGAAAGGCGGGACCGGCAAATCGACCACCGCGGTCCATGTCGCCGTGGCGCTCGCTTACAACGGAAAGCGCGTGGTCGCTTTCGATCTCGACCATCGCCAGCGGACCATGGATCGCTACCTCGAAAACCGGGCCGATACCGCCGCGCGGCGCGGCGTCGCGCTGCCCACTGCCGACTGCCATGTGGTCGAGGATCTCGATCCGGGTGAGTTCGAGGCCATGGTGGCCGAGAAGGCCGAAGGGGCCGACTTCGTGCTGGTCGACACCCCGGGCCGCGACGACGAATTGTCGCGCCATTGCGCTTCACAGGCCGATACGCTGGTCACGCCGATGAACGACAGCTTCGTCGATTTCGATCTCATCGGCCAGGTCGAGGGAGAGAGCTTCAAGGTCAAGAAGCTCAGCTTCTATGCCGAGCTCATCTGGGAAGCGCGGATCAAGCGCGGGCGGGCGCAGCTGGAAGAAAACCGGCGTCAGATGGACTGGGTCGTGGTGCGCAACCGCACCGGTTACACCGAGGCGCGCAACATGGCGCGGATCGAGAAGGCGCTGGAGGAAATGGCGCGGCGGGTCGGGTTCCGCACCGCCAAGGGGCTGTCGGAGCGTGTCGTTTACCGCGAACTCTTTCCCTCCGGCCTGACCCTGCTCGACAAGGGCCAGCTGGGCGAACTCGGCACCAGCCATCTCGTCGCGCGGCAGGAGCTGCGCGAACTGGTGGCGAAGCTTCGCCTGCCGGGAATGATGCAGGCCGAGGACAAGGCGGCGTGATCAAGATCGCCGCCATCGTCCTGTTGGCGGCATTGGCTTGTCGCTGGCTGTTCGGCAAATGGCCCTGGGATTATCTCCGCCCGGCACCCGGCCGCGTCAGCGACCAAGCGCGTGCCCGCCGGCTGCTCGGGGTGTCCGACGATGCCGACCCTGCCCAGATTCGCGAGGCACACCGGCGCATGGCCGCGCGGCTTCATCCCGACCGGGGCGGCAGCGACGCGCGGCTCGCCGAGATCAACTCCGCGCGGGACCTCCTTCTCGCCGACCATTCCATCGAGGATACGAAGCCCCATGACGAAGCATGAATTCCATCCCACCGTACTGCGGGAATACGATATCCGCGGCATCATCGGCGAGACGCTGGGCCCCGACGATGCCCGGGGAATCGGCCGCAGCTTCGGTTCGATGTTGCGCGAGGCCGGCGGGTCGAAGGTCGCCATCGGCTACGATGGCCGGGTCAGCTCGCCGACGCTGGAGCATGCCCTTGCCGAAGGGCTCACCGCCAGCGGTTGCGACGTCGTGCGGATCGGGCTCGGCCCGACGCCGATGCTCTATTTCGCCGAAGCCTCAGCCCAGGATGTGGATGGCGGCATTCAGATAACCGGCAGCCACAACCCCGCCAATTACAACGGCTTCAAGATGGTGTTTCAGGGCCGGCCGTTCTTCGGGGCGGATATCCTCAAGCTCGGCGAACGGGCGGCGGCCGGCGAATGGCTGGACGGGGCGGGAGCGATCGAGGACCGCGACGTCTTCGGCGACTACATCGAGCGCTTGCTGACCGGCCTGGGCGGCATCGATCCGGCTGCGCTCGACGGGCTTCGGATCGGCTGGGACGCGGGCAACGGCGCTGCCGGTCCGGCGCTCGAGGCGCTCGCCGCGCGGCTGCCGGGTGAGCACCACCTGCTGTTCACCGAGGTCGACGGCAATTTTCCCAATCATCATCCCGATCCGACGGTCGAGGCGAATCTTGCCGATCTGCGTGCGCTCGTCGCGGAGAAGAAGCTCGATTTCGGCGTGGCATTCGACGGCGATGGCGATCGGATCGGCGCGATCGACGGCGAGGGCCGGGTGATCTGGGGCGACCAGCTGCTGATGATCTATGCCGAGGACTGCCTCGCCCGGCATCCCGAGGCCACGGTAATCGCCGACGTGAAGGCCAGCCGCGCGCTCTTCGACCGGGTGGCGGAATGCGGCGGCCGGCCGCTGATGTGGAAGACGGGCCATTCGCTCATCAAATCCAAAATGAAGGAAACGGGCAGTCCGCTCGCCGGCGAGATGAGCGGCCACGTCTTCTTCGCCGACGATTACTACGGCTACGACGATGCTCTGTATGCCGGTGTGCGGCTGATCGCCGCCGCCGCGCGGCTGGGCAAATCGGTCACCGAGCTACGCTCCGAAATGCCGGCCATGGTCAACACGCCCGAGATGCGCTTTCAGGTCGACGAGACCCGCAAGTTCGCCGCGATAGACGAGGTCAAGGCGCGTCTCGCCGACAGCCCCGACGAGGTCGACGGCACCGACGGCGTGCGCGTGACCAATGCCGATGGCTGGTGGCTGCTCCGCGCCTCCAACACCCAGGACGTGCTGGTCGCGCGCGCGGAGAGCGAAAACCAGGATGGGCTGGACAGGCTGGTTGCGCAGATCGACGAGCAGCTGAAACTCAGCGGGCTGGCGCGCGGCGAGAATGTCGGGCACTGAATCTTGTGAAGGGGGACATCGCGTGAAACGGACCTTGCTTGCTGGTCTTTCCGTGCTGGCGCTGATGACGAGCGCTCCGGCGATCGCTCAGAACGAGTCCAGCGGGGATGGTGTCGAGGACGCAGCGAGCGAGGAGGAGGTCTTCGCCGCGCTCGGAGAGATGTTCGCCGTCGAACCGCTGACGGCCGAACAGGAGGCGCGCCTGCCGCAGGCGCGCGCGATCGTCGAGAAGATCGTCCCGCCCGGTTCGATGGGCGAGATGATGGGATCGATGTTCGACGGCATGCTCGGGCCGATCTTCGAGATGGCCGGGGAAATCTCGACCGGGGACGCCGCGCGATTGCTCGGTCGGGAAGCGGGCGAGCTTGAACTGGACGAAGCGCAGGCGCGCGAAGTCGCGCTGCTGATCGACCCGGCCCTGGACGAGCGCAACGCGCGCATGAAGGAAGCCCTCCCGCGCATCATCGGCCAGGTGATGACGGCGCTGGAGCCGGCGATGAAGACCGCGCTGACCGAGGTCTATGCGGTCTATTTCGACCAGACCGAACTCACCGACATCGACGCGTTCTTCTCGACACCGTCGGGCGCCAGTTACGCCCGCCAGTCGATGAAGATGGCCACCGACCCGAGATACCTCTCTTCGATGATGCAGGCGATGCCGAGCATGATGGGCTCCTTCACCCAGATGGAAGCCGAGATGGAGGCGCTGACGGCCGATCTTCCCGAACAGCGCGCCTACGCCGATCTCGACCCCGCGGAGCGCCAGAGGCTGGAAGCCCTCACCGGTCTTAGCCAGGAGGAAATCGAGGAAGGGATGGCGTCGGCGCGTGCGGCGAGGGATGCGGACGAGGGCCATCGGTCCGAGGAATAGCGGACAGCGCGGATCGCTCCCACGAATGGCTCGTTTCAATCGCCGGTGACCGATCCGACCATCCCTTCCGAAATCGCCGCGTGGTTTGCCGGGCGCGGCTGGCGCGTCCGGCGCCACCAGAGCGAGATGCTGGCGGCGAGCGATGGCGGCCGTCACGCGCTGCTGGTCGCGGACACCGGCGCCGGCAAGACCCTGGCCGGGTTCCTGCCGACGCTGGCGGCGTTCGCCCCGTCGCGACTGGCCGGTCAGGCACCGCCCGAGGGGCTGCATACGCTCTACGTCTCGCCGCTGAAGGCGCTGGCCCACGACGTGCAGCGCAATCTCATCGCCCCGATCGAGGAAATGGGCCTGCCGATCCGGGTCGAGACGCGCAGCGGGGATACGCCCTCGGACCGCAAGAAGCGCCAACGCTCGAAGCCACCGCACGTCCTGTTGACGACGCCGGAAAGCCTGTCGCTGCTGTTGTCCTATCCCGACAGTCTCGAACTGTTCCGTGGCCTCAAGCGGATCGTCATCGACGAAATCCACGCCTTTGCCACCGGCAAGCGCGGCGATCTGCTGGCGCTGGCGCTCAGCCGCCTTCAGGCGATCGCACCGGACATGCAGAGAGCCGCCCTGTCGGCGACCCTTGCCGATCCCGAGGCGTTTCGCGAATGGCTGGCACCCTGGGGCGAGATCGACACCGTCACGCTGGTAGAGGGCGAGCCCGGCGCGCCTGCCGAGGTCGAGATCCTTCTGCCGGTCGAGGAGCGCGTGCCCTGGGGTGGGCATGCGGCGACCTGGTCGATCCCGCAGCTCTACGAGATGATCCGGCAGAACCGCACCACGTTGGTCTTCACCAACACGCGCTTTCTCGCCGAATACATCTTCCAGAACCTGTGGGATGTGAACGAGGACAATCTGCCGATCGGCGTGCACCACGGCTCGCTGTCGAAGGAGGCGCGGCGCAAGGTCGAAGGGGCGATGGCGCGCGGCGCGCTGCGCGCTCTGGTGGCCACTGCCAGCCTCGATCTCGGGGTCGACTGGGGTGATATCGACCTCGTCGTGCAGATGGGCGCGCCCAAGGGTTCCTCGCGCCTGCTCCAGCGGATCGGCCGCGCCAATCACCGGCTCGATCAGCCCAGCCGCGCGCTGCTCGTGCCCGGCAACCGCTTCGAATTTCTCGAGGCCACGGCGGCGAAGGAGGCGGTCGACGAAGGGCAGCGCGATGGGGAGGATTTCCGACCCGGCGGCCTCGACGTGCTCGCCCAGCACGTCATGGCCTGCGCCTGCGCCGCGCCTTTCGAGGAAAAGGCGCTGCTGGCCGAAATCCGCTCCAGCCTGGCCTATGCCTGGGTCGACGAGGAAGTGTGGCAGCGCGTGCTCTCCTTCGTCGAGAACGGCGGCTATTCGCTGAAAGCCTACGACAAGTTCAAGCGGATCGCGCGTGACGGGAACGGCGTCTGGCGGCTCGCCCACCCCGACCAGGCTGCCCGACACCGGATGAACGCGGGGATCATCATCGACAGCGAGATGCTCGACGTGCGGATCGTGGCGGGGCGCAGCAGGGGCGGGCGTTCGCTCGGCAAGGTGGAGGAGCGCTTCGCCGCCTCGCTCAGTCCCGGAGACACCTTCGCCTTCGCCGGTATGAGCCTGGAAGTGGTCAAGCTCCAGGAGATGGAGGTCCTTGTCCGCGCCGCGAAGAAGGCGGCGATGATCCCCTCTTACGGCGGCCAGCGACTGCCGCTCACCACCCATCTGGCCCATCGGGTGCGCGAGATGCTGGTCGACCGCGCCGGCTGGTCGCGCTTCCCCGACGATGTGCGCGAATGGCTGGAAGTGCAGGACTGGCGCTCGAAGATGCCGGGGCCCGACAGCCTGCTGGTCGAGAGCTTCCCGCACGCGAAGCGAGAATACACCGTCTATTACACCTTCATCGGCTGGAACGCGAACCAGTCGCTGGGCATGCTGATAACCAAGCGGATGGAGGATCGCGGGCTTATGCCCGGCGGCTTCGTTGCCAACGACTATTCGCTGGCCGTGTGGGGCCTGAAGCCGGTTGCCGATCCCGCACCCCTGCTGTCGCCCGATATCCTGACCGAGGAATTCATCGACTGGGTCCAGGATTCGCACCTGTTGCGCCGCGCCTTCCGCGAAGTCGCGGTGATCGGCGGACTGGTCGAGCGCCAGCATCCCGGCAAGCGCAAGACCGGCAAGCAGGTCACTTTCTCGACCGACCTGATCTACGAGGTACTGCGCAAATACGAGCCCGACCACCTGCTGATCGAGGCGGCCTGGGCCGATGCACGCACGCGGATGACCGATGTCGGGCGGCTGGGCGACCTGCTGGACCGTGCCTCCGGCGAACTCGTCCATGTCGAGCTCGACCGGGTCAGCCCGCTGGCGGTTCCCGTGATGGTGATGATCGGCCGCGAGGCGACGCCGCAGGGCCAGGCCGACGACGAACTGCTGCTCGAAGCGGAGAGTCTGGCGGGCGAGGCGATGCGGGTCGAGGGCCTGCCCGGCTAGCGGGCAACGAAAAAGGGGCGGATCGCTCCGCCCCTTTTCGTGTTCGCCTTGATCGGGATGCGGTTACTGACCCGCGAAGGTCCGGTAGCGCTCGTTGCCCACGAAGCCGAAGGCGGTGACGCCGCTCGCCTTGATGATGTTGAGTACCCGGGCCGAGGTTTCGTAGCTCGCCAGCGCCTCGGGCTCGAACTGCAGTTCGGGCTCGGGGCTGATCGTCAGCGATTGCTGGAGCAGGGTGACCAGCTGCCCCTCGTTGATCGGGTTGCCGTTCCACAGGATTTCGTCGGTCTGCGTGATGATCAGCTTGTTCTTCTCCGGTTCGACGATCACGTCGGGCGGATTGGGCTGGGGCTGGGGCAGATCGATGTTGACCGCGTGGGTCGCCACCGGGATGGTGATGATGAACATGATGAGGAGAACGAGCAGGACGTCGATAAGCGGCGTCATGTTCATTTCGATCATCGGTTCGCCGTCGTCGCTACCGCCTGACATTGCCATGGTGGGTTACTCCTGACTTTCTTCGCTGCGCGCTGTCCCCCTTGGGAGATCAGGCGTTAGGATCGACCGGGTTCGAGATGAAGCCGACGGTGGGATAGCCCGCCGCCTGGACGTTGTAGATCGCCCCGGCGACGCAAGACCACGGCGCGTTGACGTCGCCACGGATGTGTACCTGCGGGATCATCTCGGGGTCCTCCATGATCGCCTCGGGTCCGCCGGCGCGCTGGACGATCGCGTCGAGCCGCTCGAAGGACTGGTCGTAGAGCTCTTCGGAGCTCACCGGGGTGATGTTGTTGAAGTAAACCCGGCACTGCCCGTTGCGGGCCGCGCCTTCATAACCCGGTTCGCCGGCGCTGCGACCGGCCGCGTCCGTGGTGCTGACCGTCAGCAACAGGTTCTCGACCTTGTCTTCCGATTCGACCGATTCGAAAACCGGGATACGCAGCTTCTCGATCGTCTGGATCGCGACCGGAACCGCGATGAGGAAGATGATGAGGAGCACCAGCATCACGTCCACGAGGGGCGTGGTGTTGATGTCCGACATCGGGGTCTCCGCGCCGCCGCCTACTGAAACCGCCATGGTTTATCCTATCCGTAACGTCTTGGTTCGCACGATGCAGCGGGGCCGGCGGAACCGGCCCCGCATGCCCATCAGCGCTTGGTCGTGGTGGTGGTGGTCGTAGCCGTGCCGGCGGTGGTCGGACGCGTTCCGGCGGCCGAAGTGCCGGTTGCCGGGGTCTTGCTGGCCTTGGCCGCCTGGCCGGTCGAGGTCGCCGTCATCGGCTCGGGCTTCACGGCGCCGTTCGAGCTGATGTTGGCGAGCAGCGCGGTCGAGAAGCCCGAGAGCTGCTCGGCAATGCGCTTGTTACGGTTCTGCAGGTAGTTGTAGGCGAACACCGCGGGAACCGCGACCAACAGGCCGATGGCGGTCATGATCAGCGCTTCGCCGACGGGACCCGCGACCTTGTCGATCGAGGCCGACCCAGCAAGGCCGATGTTGATCAGCGCGCGGTAGATGCCGATAACGGTGCCGAGCAGGCCGACGAAGGGCGCCGTCGCGCCGACGGTGGCGAGGAACGGCAGACCGCCTGCGAGGCGGGCGTTGATCGACGCCTCGGAGCGCGCGAGCGAACCGTGAAGCCAGTCGTGGGCTTCAAGATTGTCACCCATCTTGGTGTGGGTCTCGCGCGCCAGGACGGCGTCGTCGACGAGCTGGCGCCAGGCGCTGTTCTTGTCGAGCTTCTTCGAACCCTCGTCCAGCGTGCTCGCACGCCAGAAGCTGCTCTGTACGCCCTTGTACTGACGCATGATCTTGTTCTGCTCGAAGATCTTGGTGAACAGGATGTAGAACGAGCCGATCGACATGATGACGAGCACGCCGAAAATGGACCAGGCGATGATGCCGCCCTGTTCCATCGCTTCCATGAAGCCGAAGGAGTTCTGCGGGGCCGCTTCGCCGGCTGCTGCAAGAATGTTGGTAATCATAGCGAATGTTCCTCTTGAGAAATCTTACCTGTTGAACCGGTTTGCCGTGATCAGTCCGGCAGGACGTAGCGAATCGACTGGGACAGCGTATCCGAGATCGGATTGCCCGCCGCATTGAGTGCGGGATTGTAGCGAGCGTAGCGCTGCATACCCCGACATGCGGCATCGTCGAGCGAACTGGACCCCGAACTGCCGGTCACCGAGCAGGCCTCGACCCGACCGTTCGCACCCACGGTGATCCGCATGGTGACCGTGCCTTGCTCCTCGCGACGGAACGCGGCGGAGGGGTAGTCGGCCTGGATCTGGCCGGCCCAGCGACCCTGGTTCTGCGGCGAAGCTCCACGCGCCTGCGAAGGCGGCGGCGGTGGCGGCGGAGGAGCCGGCGGCGCGATCGGCGCGGGCGGCGGAATCCGGATCGCCGGCGGAGCGGGTGGCGGAATCGTCGTCTGCGTGCGGATCGGCGGCGGCCGTGTCGCGATGTTCATCGGCGGCGGCGGAGCGACCGGCGGGGGCGGCGCGGTTTCCTGCTGCGGTTCGGGGGGCGGTGGCTCCTCCTCGGGTTCGGGGGGCGGCGGCTCCTCGATATCCACCGTCGTCACGCGCTCCAGCACCTTTGTCGCCGCCTCGTAGGCGAGACCGGTGATGAGAGCATAGCCGAGGGCGATATGAATGAGGCCTACGATGATGATCGCGATAACGCGATTGCCGCTCATCTGTTGGTCAGCATAAGCCATTCGGTCGCATCACTCCATCCGCGCCGGGTTGATCCCGGCTCCTTGACCCGAACGTCGCCCGAAAGGGCGACGCCTGAACTTGCGATGCCACGGCAAGGTTCCGCATCAAGGTAAACAGACGGTTTTCCACCGTGCTTCGTTCCCCGATCGGTCCCCACCGAACATCCCGGCGCAATTTCGTATCAATTGCCCCGGTTCCCGCGGTCCTTAGCCATCAAATCGCGCATTACGCAAACCCTTTGTGGGTTAAGCCCGGATTCAGTGGCGGCGTTCGAAAAACCTATTGGACAGCGGAGGGCCGAGAGGCTCTAGCTGGTCCGAACCGACACGATTCCAGGGGCATGGACGTCCGATGACGAGATTGCGATACACCGCTGTAATGGCTTCGCTGCTGCTTGGCGGCGCCACGGTCGCCGCGACCGCTCAGCCGTCCGTTTCGCCGGCTCCGACCTACGCCGATCTCGTAAGTCTGTCCGAATCGGCGCCTTTGGTGCTGCGCGCCGAAGTGACCGATCAAGCGACGGTCAAGCCGGAGCGCGCGCCCGGCCTCGCACCCGGCCATGCCCGGCTC
Source organism: Qipengyuania sp. MTN3-11 (assembly GCF_042851825.1). Lineage (NCBI taxonomy): Bacteria > Pseudomonadati > Pseudomonadota > Alphaproteobacteria > Sphingomonadales > Erythrobacteraceae > Qipengyuania > Qipengyuania sp. MTN3-11. The sequence goes on from NZ_BTGM01000005.1 coordinate 51,189, forward strand.
TACATCGAGGCCGAGACGCAGGCTCTGCTGACCGGGACCATGCCCGTCGGCGAATCGCTGCGCTATCTGGTCGACGTGCCGCTCGATGCGAAGGGCAAGCCGCCCAAGCTGAAAAAGCGGCAGTTCCTGTTGTTCGCCCGCCCCGGCCAGCGCGCGGCCGAGATCCAGCTGGTCGGCCCGCGGGCGCAGATCGCCTACACGCCGGAACTCGAGGCGCGGCTGCGGCCGGTCCTCGTCCAGCTCGCCGCTGCCGACCGCCCGCCCGTCGTCACCGGAATCCGCGATGCGTTGTCGGTCGGTGGCAATCTCGCCGGCGAATCGGAAACGCAGCTGTTTCTCGACACCGCTGCGGGCGATCCGGTCTCGCTGACGGTCGTGCGGCGACCGGGGCAGGCCCCGCGCTGGGGGGTATCCTGGAGCGAGCTGGTGGACCAGGCGGCGCGCCCGCCGCGGACCGAAACATTGGAATGGTATCGCCTCGCTTGCACCCTGCCGCCACGCCTGCCCGACGAGGCCAACCTCACCCGCGATTCGGCAAGCCGGGCTCGCGCGGCCGAGGATTACGCCTTCGTCCTCCAGCAATTGGGCCCGTGCCAGCGCAATCGCGGCTGATCCGCGACAAACGGCTTTCCCCGTCGACGGAGGCTGGCTAGGCGCGGACGCATGTCCGAGCCTTTCAAGCACCGTTTCCGCGTCCGCTATGCCGAGGTCGATCCGCAGGCCGTCGTCTTCAATTCGCGTTATCTCGAATATGCCGACGTCATGGTCAGCGAGCATTTCCGCGATCGGCGTGCCCACGGTCTGCCGCGCGACATCGAGTTCCACATCCGCCGGGCGGAGGTCGACTACATCGCTCCGATCCGACTGGAGGAAATGATCGAAGGCCGCCTGACCGTGGAGCGGATCGGAAATTCGAGCATGAGCACCCGGATCGAGCTGCACGGCACGGGTAGCGGGGAAGTGGACGATCTTCGCGCCGAAATCGCGCTCGTCTCGGTGCATGTCGATCTTCCCGAAGGCCGGCCCGAACACATTCCCGACGGCGTGCGCGAAGCCTTCGGCTTTCCCGTGGGGGAGAAGCTTGATGGCTGAACCGCTGCGTATCGGCATCGCCGGGCTCGGGACCGTGGGCACGGGCGTCCTGCACCTGCTCGAGACCAATCGCGCGCTCGTCCGCGCCCGCGCCGGCAGGCCGATCGAGGCGGTCGCCGTCTCGGCCCGCGACCGCAACAAGGATCGCGGCGTCGATCTTTCCGGCCTGCGCTGGGCGGACAGCCTGCACGATCTCGCTGCGGATAAGGATTGCGACGTCGTCGTCGAGCTCGTCGGCGGGTCGGAAGGCGATGCGCTCGACCTCGCCCGGTCGGCGTTGAGCGCCGGCAAGGGGCTGGTCACCGCGAACAAGGCGCTGATCGCCCATCACGGTCTGGAGCTTGCGGGCCTCGCCGAACGGCATTCGGCTCCGCTCAAGTTCGAAGCTGCGGTGGCCGGGGGCATCCCCGTGGTCGCGGGCTTGCGCGAAGGGGCCGCGGCCAACGCCATCGAACGCATCTACGGCATCCTCAACGGCACCAGCAATTACGTCCTGTCCGAAATGGAAGCGAGCGGAGCCGACTTCGCGGACGTCCTCGCCGAGGCACAGGCAAAGGGTTATGCCGAGGCCGATCCGGCTTTCGACGTCGACGGCACCGATGCCGCGCACAAGCTCGCCATCCTCGCCGCGATCGGCTTCGGCGCGCGGATCGATTTCGACGGCGTCGCTGTCTCCGGCATCGCCGAGGTGCGCGCCTCCGACATCGCACATGCCCGCACGCTGGGCTTCGTCATTCGCCTCGTCGGTGTCGCCGATTGCGAGGCCGGGCCTTCTGGCAGCCGCCTGCTCCAGCGGGTGCGGCCCTGTCTGGTTCCGGACCATCACCCGCTGGCCCATGTGACCGGGGCGACCAATGCGGTCGTCGCCGAAGGCGATTTTGCCGGCAGGCTGCTGTTCCAGGGTGCGGGTGCCGGAGCCGGGCCCACCGCGAGTGCGGTGGTTGCCGACCTGATCGACCTCGCGCGCGGGCGCACCGGTCATCCCTTCTCACTCCCGGTCGGCGAACTTGCGGCGATGGAACGCGCCGATCCGGGGCACCGGGTGGGTCGCGACTACATCCGCTTCACCGTTGCCGACCGACCCGGCGTCCTCGCCGAAATCACCGCGGCGATGCGCGATGCGGGGGTCTCGATCGAGAGTCTGATCCAGCACGGCCGCGCGCAGGACGGTGGCGAGGTGCTGGTGGCGATGGTCACCCACGAGGGCGAGGAACGCTGCGTTACCCGAGCGCTCGAACTGCTCTCGGGCGCGTCGAGCCTCACTGCGGCGCCGCTGGTCCTCCCGATTCTGCGGGACTGACAGCTTCTCGCTCGCTTCCGGCAAAATCCGGCGGCGGGGGCAGGCCGAGCGAATCCGTTTCTCCGGTCGCTGGCGCGGGTTCGGGGGAGGGGCCCGAATTGCCAAGCGGCAGCAGCCCGCGCGCAATCCGGTCTGCGTCCGACCCCGGGGGCGCTTCGGGCAGAGTACTGAAATCGACGATCAGCGCTGGGGGCGGAGGGCATTTCTGCAGGCCCGGAATGCACAGTCCCCCGATCGTCGGCTCGCCCTTGAAGATGCCGCAGTTGGGGCCGCAAGGGTCGACCGGATCGCGTCCGCGGGTCTCGGCGGCGTAGCGATTCTCCCAGTCCTCCTGGTCCCAGCCCGCGCTCGCCGCATCGTCCTCGATTTGCGCGCAGACGACGATTTCCTCGGAAACCTGCGCCGCCTCCTGTTTTTCCTCGCATTCGCGGCGTAGCGCCGCGATGCGCTCGCTGTCCTGGTCGATGGTGAGGTCGATTCGTTCGGGCGGACCGGACGTTTGCGCAGCCAGGCTCGCGGGTGCCGCCATCGCCAGGAAGGCGGCGTGCAGGGCGACCATACGTCTCGACAAGTTCGTCCCCCCGCGTCTATCGGCCCCCCATCATGGCCTGGGCCGATCCCGCGCCAGACACGCTCCGGGGACTGAACTCGCCATGAACTCGCCTGCCCAATCCGAACCCAACGGCAATCCGCTCGACCGCGTGCTGGTGCTGGAACTGGTCCGCGTGACCGAGGCCGCCGCGGTCGCCGCTTCCAAGCTCATCGGGCGCGGCGACGAGAAGGCCGCCGACGCCGCCGCGGTGGAGGCGATGCGCAAGGCCTTCGACACGCTCGAGATCGACGGCACCGTGGTGATCGGCGAAGGCGAGCGCGACGAGGCGCCGATGCTCTATATCGGCGAGAAGGTCGGCGGCGCGCCGGGTACCGGGCCCAAGATCGACATCGCGCTCGATCCGCTCGAAGGCACCACGATCACCGCAAAGGCGGGGCCGAACTCGCTGGCGGTGCTCGCCGCCTCGGCCCAGGGCTGCCTGCTCAACGCGCCCGACGTCTACATGGACAAGCTCGCGGTCGGCCCCGGGTATCCGGACGGCATCATCGATCTTGCCAAGTCTCCCAGCGAAAACGTGCGCGCGGTGGCCGATGCCAAGGGCGTCGATCCCTCGCAGATCATCGTCTGCGTGCTCGACCGTCCGCGCCACGCCGATCTGATCGCCGAGCTTAGGGCGCTGGGGTGCGGCGTCGTGCTGATCGGCGACGGGGATGTCGCCGGGGTCATCGCGGTCACCGACGAGGATACCACGATCGACATGTACATGGGGCAGGGCGGCGCACCCGAAGGCGTACTCGCCGCGGCGGCACTGCGCTGCGTCGGCGGACAGTTCAACGCTCGCCTCGTCTTCCGCAACGAGGACGAACGCGAACGCGCCCGCAAATGGGGGATCGAGGATTTCGATCGCATCTACACCCGCGACGATCTGGTTAAGGGCGATTGCATCTTCGCGGCCACCGGCGTCACCTCGGGCTCGCTGCTCGAAGGCGTCAAATACCGCCGCGACGGCCGGATGACGACCGAAAGCGTGGTCATGCGCGCCTCGAGCAGGACCGTGCGCTGGATCAAGGGCGAGCATCAGGCCAAGTAGCGGGCGGGAAAGGACGAGCGATCGGCCATCGCGGCGGTTCTGCGCAACGCAAGGCAAGAGTCCGCGCTGGATCGAAAGCGGGCAACCGGCGAAGTAGGGGAAGCCCGCCGGCCGCATGTTGCAATCGCGTGACGCACCCCTAGGAGCGGGGCGAAGCGCTCTTACCGGGATTCGCCGAAGATGAAGATCATGGCCGCCAATTCGAACCTGCCGCTCGCCCGGGCGATCGCGGGTTATCTCGAAATGCCGCTGACCGATGCCAGCGTGCGGCGTTTCGCCGACGAGGAGATCTTCGTCGAGATCCACGAGAACGTGCGCGGTGAGGACCTCTTCATCGTCCAGTCGACCAGCTATCCCGCCAACGACAATCTGATGGAGCTGCTGATCTGCATCGATGCGCTGAAGCGCGCGTCGGCGCGGCGGATCACGGCGGTGGTTCCCTATTTCGGCTATGCGCGGCAGGATCGCAAACCCGGTCCGCGCACGCCGATCTCGGCCAAGCTGGTGGCCAATCTGATCACCCAGGCAGGTGCCGACCGGGTGCTGGCGGTCGATCTTCACGCGGGACAGATCCAGGGTTTCTTCGATATCCCGACCGACAATCTCTACGCCGCCCCGGTCATGGCGGCGGACATCCAGGCGCGCTACGGCGAGCAGGACCTGATGGTCGTCAGTCCCGACGTCGGCGGCGTGGTCCGCGCCCGCGCGCTGGCAAAGCGGCTCGACAACGCCCCGCTCGCGATCGTCGACAAGCGCCGCGACCGCCCGGGCGAATCGGAAGTGATGAACATCATCGGCGACGTCCAGGGACGGCACTGCATCCTCATCGACGATATCATCGATTCGGGCGGCACGCTGTGCAACGCCGCGCAGGCATTGCTCGACGACGGGGCAAAGTCGGTCACGGCCTACATCACCCACGGCGTGCTGTCGGGCAGTGCGGTGGCGCGCGTCGATGCCTCGGCGCTGGAGGAGCTGGTGATCACCGACACCATCCGACCGACCGACGATGCGCTGGATTCGACGCGCATCCGCATCCTGCCGATCGCCCCGCTGATCGGCGAGGCGGTCCGCCGGATCGCCGACGAGAGTTCGGTCTCCAGCCTGTTCGATTGAGGCGCGTCAGCCCGGCGGGGTTCGCCAGGGCAGCCCGGCGCCGGCATCGACCCGGCCGAGCAGTTCGAGCCGGCGGGCCTGGCGCGGGTCGAGGCCCAGCGAGAGGATGGGGCGCGGTCGGCTGATGAGCTGGCGTGGTGTGCATCCGAGCAGCAGCTTGAAGTCGCGGATCAGGTGGCTCTGGTCGTAGAAGCGCAGCGCGTGCTCGGCCGCTTCCGAATCGTCCGCCAGCCCGAGCAGCTGGCTGGCCATGTCGAGGACGCGCGCGCGGCGCATGACGGCGCGCGGGGTCATCCCGAAGGCGCGGCCCGCCATCCGCTCGACCCGGCGAGCGGTCACGCCGTAACGCCGCGCGAAGGAGCGGATCGGCTCGCCGGGATCGGCAAAGGCGGCAAGGTCGAACGCCGCCGCCAGGGGATCGGGTGGAGGCGCGTCGGCGGCGAAGATATGCGCGCGCAGATCGGCTTCTATCGTGTTCAGCAGGACTTCCGGGGATGCGCCGCTCTCGGCCAGTTCGAGCCAGCCGCCCCCGGGCGTGCCCTCAGGCGCAAGCGCGATGCAATCGGTGTCGACCTTGCCCCAAGGGTGGCCCAGCGCGGTCAGCGCTCCGGGGTTCAGCGCGAAGCCGAAGGTGTAGAAGGGACCGCGCACGCCGATCGGCATGCGCCTGGAGTGAGGGCCGAACATCAAGGTGCCGCGCGAACACGCGATCCTCCCGTTGACCGCATCCGCTGCCCACTCCCCGGCGACGATTATCCGCACGAACGCGGTGTCGTTGAGCAGGAAGCAGGACAGGGTCTGGTCCGCGGGCTGCTCGACCGCGGTAACGAAGAGGCGCGCGACCCACGGCGCCAGATCGGGCGCCGGGGCGCGGTGATGGGCGAGCGGGCGCCCGTCTCGGCTCATGCCGGTGACCGGCTCCAGTTGCGGAGTGTCCAAGATGCCGGCAATGTCCTGAAAGAGAAATGGAAGTTGCACGGATGAGCACTGCTTGCGCGCATTTTGCAAGTCTGTAATTCGCGCCGGTTCCCGCAACGAAGGTATTTCCCATCGCCCATGCCGACGATCTGATCCTCGCCCACCGGCTCGCCGATGCCGCGGGCCAAGCGATCCGCCCATTGTTCCGCGGCGATTTCGCAGAGGATCGCAAGGGCGACGCCAGCCCGGTAACCGAGGCCGACCGTGCCGCCGAAGCCGCGATGCGCGCGATCCTCGAGGCCGAGCGCCCCGCCGACGGCATCTTGGGCGAGGAATACGGACAAACCCGCGAAGCGGCCGCGCGCCAATGGGTGCTCGACCCGATCGACGGGACCATCAGCTTCATGGCCGGCCGGCCGATCTTCGGCACGCTGATCGCGCTGGTCGAGGATGGCTGGCCGGTTATCGGCATCATCGACCAGCCGGTGGCGGGCGAACGCTGGGCGGGGCGGATCGGGGAGCCGACCACCTTCAACGGACGCCCTGCAGGGACGCGGTCGTGCCGCACTCTCGAAGGAGCCATGCTGGCCACCAGCAGCCCGCATTACTTCGGTGCCGACGAGGCGGAACCCTACATGGCGCTGGCCGCCGCGGTAGGGCGCAACCAACGGCAGGGGCTGATCGTCTATGGCGGAGACTGCTACAATTACGGGCTGCTCGCCTCCGGCCATCTCGACATCGTCTGCGAGGCCGGGCTGAAGCTCTACGATTACGCCGCGCTGGTGCCGATAGTCGAGGGCGCGGGCGGGACCATGTCGGACTGGCAGGGCAATCCGCTCGACGCGCAAAGCGACGGCACGGTCCTCGCGCTCGGCGATCCGGCGCGGCTCGACGACGTGCTCGAGGCGATGGGCTGACATGAAGACGATCCTGGTCACGGGCGCGGGCAACGGCATCGGGCGGGCCACGCTCATGCATTTCCACGGGTCGGGCTGGCGCGTGATCGGGCTCGATCGCGATGCCGAGGCGCTCGCCGAACTGCGCGATGCCCTGCCGCGCGAAGCCGCGCTGCTGCTCACCTGCGATGTCGGGAAGGAGGGCGAGGTGGCTCGCGCCTTCGGGCGGATCGATGAATGGCTGGGCGAGGATGCGCTCGACTGCCTCGTCAACAACAGCGGGATCGCCGATCCCTATGCCGGCCCGCTCGAGGATCTCGCGCTCGACGATTGGCAGGCGTGGATCGATGCGAGCCTGACCGCCGCCTTTCTCGTTAGCCGGGCCGCGGTTCCGCTGCTGCGGCGATCCGACAGCGCGAGCATCGCCAACATCTCGTCGACCCGCGCGGTGATGAGCGAGCCCGAATGCTTCGCTTACGCCGCGGCCAAGGGCGGGCTCGATGCGCTGACCCATGCCCTGGCGGTCAGCCTCGGCCCGGCGATCCGGGTCAATGCGATCCGCCCCGGGTGGATCGAGACCGGCCCCTGGCAGAAGAGCGGCGCACGCTCCCATCCCGAGCATCGGCCTAGGGATCGCGAGCAGCATCCGGCAGGCCGCATCGGCCGGCCCGAGGACATCGCCGAAGCGGTCGCGTATCTGCACGGCGCCGGGTTCGTCACCGGACAGCATCTCAACGTCGACGGTGGCATGACCGTGAAGATGGTCTACGAACACTGAGATGGACCTTCCGCTCGACAACAGGATCGCGCTGGTGACCGGCGCGGCGCGCGGGCTCGGCTTCGAAATCGCGGAACGGCTCGCGCGGGGCGGGGCCAGGGTCTGGCTGAACGGGCGCGACGGGGCGGCGCTGGAGGCGGCAGCCGCGCGGATCGGCGGGTCTGCCCGCGCGCTGCCTTTCGACATCGCCGACGACGGAGCCACGCAAGCCGCCTTCGCCCGGATCGGTGAGGAGGGGCTCGATATCCTCGTCAACAACGTCGGCGTCCGCGACCGTCGGCCGCTGGCGGAGCTGCGCCGCGCCGACATGGCCGCCCTGCTCGCGACCAATCTGGTCGCCCCCTTCGACCTCGCCCGTCGCGCCGCATTGCTGATGCGCGAACGGGGGCCGGAGCGGGTTGGCGGGCGGATCGTCAATATCACCTCGATCGCCGCGGAGATCGCGCGTGGAGACGTGCTCTACACCGCCAGCAAGGGCGGCCTCGCGGCGCTGACCCGGGCGCTCGCCGCCGAGCTGGGCGGCGATGGCATCACGGTCAATGCGGTCGCTCCGGGCTATTTCGGGACGGAAGCGAACGGCGACATGGTCCGCGATCCCGACGTCGCCGATCATCTCGCGCGCCGCACCTCGCTGGGCCGCTGGGGCGAACCGCACGAAATCGCCGGCGCCGTCGCCTTCCTGTGTTCGGACGAGGCGAGCTACGTCACCGGGCAGACGCTGGCGGTCGACGGGGGCTACCTCAGTCACTTCTGACCCTTGCTTTTTGCGCGCGAACCGCTATTTCGCGCGCCTTCACTGACACGTGACTCACTGCCTGCCTGGCGACAAGGGCTGCCAGGGCCGGTTCGGACGTGTCTCTGCTACAGGAGATGAAAATGCCCAAGCTGAAGACCAAGAGCGGTGTGAAGAAACGCTTCAAGATCACCGCCACCGGCAAGGTCAAGCATGGTGTCGCGGGCAAGCGCCACCGCCTGATCAGCCACAATGCGAAGTATATCCGTCAGAACCGCGGGACCGACGTTCTCGCCAAGGCCGATTGGGCTGCGGTGAAGAAATGGGCTCCCTACGGCCTCGATTGAGCTCAGCGACTTTCTGAAAGGATAACACATGCCTCGCATCAAACGCGGCGTCACCACGCGCCAGAAGCACAAGCGGCTGCTCGACCAGGCCAAGGGCTATCGCGGTCGCCGCAAGAACACCATCCGCGTCGCGCGCCAGGCCGTCGAGAAGGCCGGCCAGTACGCCTATCGCGATCGCAAGGTCAAAAAGCGCAGCTTCCGCGCCCTGTGGATCCAGCGCATCAACGCGGCGGTCCGGGCCGAGGGCCTGACCTATTCGCAGTTCATGCACGGCACCAAGCTGGCCGGGATCGAGCTCGACCGCAAGGTCATGGCCGATCTCGCCATGAACGAGAGCGCCGCCTTTACCGCGATCATCAAGCAGGCCAAGGACGCGCTTCCCGCCTGACTTGATCGGTTGTTGCACGAAGCGCCATCCCCGCCGGCACGCGGGGGTGGCGCTTTGCATTTGTCCCCCTTAACGAGCGGCCCATAATGAGCACCGAACAGGACCAGAGGGTCACCGAGACGCTGGCGAGCCTTACCCGCGCTGAGGATACCGACGCACTCGAGGCGATCCGGATCGAAGCCCTCGGCAAGAAGGGCTGGATCACCCAGCTGATGAAGACGCTGGGCAAGATGAGCCCGGACGAACGCCAGGTCGAAGCGCCGCGCATCCAGGCCATCCGCGCCCGGGTGGCCGAAGCGATCGAGGACCGCAAGGCGGCGCTCGAGGCGGCGGAGCTGGAGCGGCGGCTGGCCAGCGAGACGCTCGACCTGACCTTGCCCGCACCGCAGGCTCCGGGGGGGAGCGTCCACCCGGTCAGCCAGGTGATGGACGAACTCGCCGAAATCTTCGCCGATCTCGGCTTTTCGGTCGCCTCCGGGCCCGAGATCGAGGACGACTGGCACAATTTCACCGCGCTCAACATGGCCGAGACACACCCTGCGCGCGCGATGCACGACACGTTCTATTTCCCGGATGTGGATGCCGAGGGGCGGCGAATGCTTTTGCGCACGCACACCTCGCCCGTGCAGATCCGCTCGCTGGTCGAGCGTGGCGCGCCGATCCGGATCATCGCGCCGGGCCGCGTCTATCGCAGCGACAGCGACGCGACCCACACGCCGATGTTCCATCAGGTCGAAGGGCTGGTGATCGACAAGGGCATCCACCTCGGCCATCTCAAGTGGACGCTGGAGACTTTCCTCAAGGCCTTCTTCGAGCGCGACGACATCGTGCTGCGGCTGCGCCCCTCCTATTTCCCCTTCACCGAACCTTCGGTCGAGGTCGATGTCGGCTGGAAGGACGAGGGCGGCAGGCGCGTGCTCGGCGGGGACGGCGATGCGCCGGGGCACGGCTGGATGGAGCTGCTGGGCAGCGGCATGGTCAACCGCCGGGTCCTCGAATTCGCCGGCGTCGATCCCGACGAATACCAGGGCTTCGCCTGGGGCCTCGGCGTCGACCGTCTGGCGATGCTCAAATACGGGATGGACGATCTGCGCGCCTTCTTCGACGGCGACGATCGCTGGCTGGCGCATTACGGCTTCTCGCCCTTCGACCAGCCGACCCTTTCGGGTGGGGTGGGGGCAAAAAGCACCGTGGGAGCGAAAGCATGAAGTTCTCGCTCGAATGGCTGACATATTTCCTCGACACCGATGCCTCGGTTCAGGAAATCGCCGCCGCGCTCAACCGCATCGGTCACGAGGTCGAAGGGATCGAGGACCCGGCCGACAAGCTCGCCGGTTTCCGTGTCGCCGAGGTTCTCACCGCCGCTCCGCATCCCGATGCCGACAAGCTGCAGGTGCTGACCGTATCGACGGGCGAAGGCGATCCGCTCACCGTGGTCTGCGGTGCGCCCAACGCCCGCGCGGGAATGAAGGGCGTGCTCGGCCTGCCCGGCGCGGTCGTGCCCGCAAACGGCATGGAGCTGCGCAAGAGCGCGATCCGCGGCGTCGAATCGAACGGCATGATGTGTTCTGTGCGCGAGCTCGAACTGGGCGACGAGCACGACGGCATCATCGAATTGCCGGAAGAGGCGCCGGTCGGGACCGCGTTTGCGGAATACAGCGACGCCTCGCCGGTGTTCGACGTGGCGATCACCCCCAACCGCCCGGATTGCATGGGGGTGATCGGCATCGCCCGCGACCTCGCTGCGGCGGGTTTGGGCCGGCTCAAGCCGTTCGAAATCCCCCAGATCGCGGGCGAAGGTGGGTGCCCCGTCGAGATCCGGACCGACGATCCCGAAGGCTGCCCGGCCTTCTACGGCCGCGTGGTGAAGGGCGTTAGCAACGGTGCTTCACCGGACTGGATGCAGCGGCGGCTCAAGGCCGCGGGCCAGCGCCCGATCAGCGCGCTGGTCGACTGCACCAACTATCTGATGCTGGCCTTCGGGCGTCCTGCGCATGTCTACGATCTGGCGAAGCTGACCGGTCCGATCAAGGCGCGTCGAGCGCTGGACGGCGAGACGATCAAGGCGCTGAACGAGAAGGTCTACACGCTCGATTCTTCCATGACCGTGATCGCCGACCAGCGCCAAGTCCACGACATCGGCGGAATCATGGGCGGCGAAGATTCGGGTGCGACCGACGCCACCACCGACGTGCTGCTCGAGATCGCCTATTTCGATCCGGAGCGCATCGGCGTGACCGGGCGCAAGCTCGGCATCGCCAGCGATGCGCGCACGCGGTTCGAGCGTGGGGTCGACCCGGCTTTCCTCGACGACGGGCTGGCGATCCTGACCGATCTGATCGTCAGGATCTGCGGCGGCACGCCGTCCGAAATTGTCCGCGCCGGCGAGCCGCCGCTGGAGCCCAAGCGGGTCACCTTCGATCCCGCGCTCACTGCCAGGCTCGGCGGTGTCACGGTGGCGGAAGACGAACAGCGCCGCATTCTCGAAGCGCTCGATTTCGAAGTCGGCACGGACTGGCGCGTCGCCTGTCCCCCGCGCCGTCACGACATCGAAGGGCCCGCCGATCTGGTCGAGGAAGTCGTTCGCATCCACGGGCTCGACAAGGTCGAAAGCACGCCCCTGCCGCGCGCGGAAGGGGTGGCGAAGCCGACCGCCTCGCCGCTCCAGCTGACCGAGCGCAAGCTGCGCCGTGCCGCGGCCGCGCGCGGGCTGAACGAGGCCGTGACCTGGAGCTTCCTGCCGGTGCCCGAGGCCGAGCATTTCGCCGACGGGGCCGAGCTCTGGGTGCTCGACAACCCGATCAGCGAGGACATGAAAGCGATGCGCCCCTCGCTCATCCCCGGCCTGCTCTCCGCCGCCAAGCGCAACGCCGATCGCGGCGCCGCCGGATCGCGGCTGTTCGAGGTCGGCCGGCGCTACTTCCGCGGGCAAAGCGGTGCGAGCGACGAGAAGCCGACGCTGGGCCTTGTGCTGGCTGGCGAGAAGACGCCGCGCGGCTGGGCGCATGGCAAGGCGACGGGCGTCGACGCCTACGACGCCAAGGCCGAGGCTCTTGCCCTGCTCGAAGCCGCCGGGGCGCCGGTCGACAATCTGATGGTGTTCGCCGAAGAAGGCGGCGGTGCGGGGCCGCAGTTCCACCCAGGCCAGTCCGCGACCCTGCGGCTGGGGCCGAAGAACGTGCTCGCCCGCTTCGGGGTCTTGCATCCGGCGACGCTCAAGGCCTTCGATATCGAAGGCCCGGTGGTGGCGGTGGAGATCTATCTCGACGCGATCCCGGGGAAGAAGAATGCAAGCTTCGCGCGGCCTCACTTCGCGCCGCCCGCCCTGCAGCCCATCACGCGCGATTTCGCTTTCCTCGTTCCCGCCGGTCTCGCCGCCGGCGATCTGGTCCGCGCGGTGCGCGGGGCGGACAAGCAAGCGGTGACCGATGCCCGCGTGTTCGACGTCTTCGCCGGTCAGGGGGTGCCCGAGGGGAAGAAATCGGTCGCGGTCGAAGTCACGCTCCAGCCGGGCGACAAGAGCTTCACCGATGCCGAGATCAAGGCGCTGTCCGAGAAGATCATCGCCGCCGCGGGCAAGCAGGGCGCGGAGTTGAGAGGCTGACATGACCAGAACCGCTTTCGTCACCGGGGCCACCGCCGGGATCGGGGAGGCAACCGTACGCACGCTGGTCGCAAGCGGCTGGCGCTGCGTCGCCACCGGGCGGCGTCAGGAGCGACTCGATGCGCTGGTGGAAGAGCTGGGTGCGGACAAGGTTTACCCCGCGGTCTTCGACGTGCGCGACGAGGCGGCGATGGATGCCGCGCTCGCGGCGCTGCCGGGGGAGTTCGCCGAGATCGACCTGCTGGTGAACAATGCCGGGCTCGCGCAGGGAATGAAGCCCGCGCAGGAGGCCGACCTCGCCGACTGGCAAACGATGATCGATACCAATGTCACCGCCATGGTGCGGCTGACCCGGAAGCTCCTGCCGAAGCTCATCGAGCGCAAGGGCGCGATCATCGCGATCGGGTCGGTCGCGGGCAGCTACGTCTATCCGGGCGGCAACGTCTATGCCGGGTCCAAGGCCTTCGCCAATCACTTCACCCTCGCCCTGCGCGCCGATCTCCACGGCACCGGCGTGCGGGTGACCAGCATCGAGCCGGGCATGGTGGAGACCGAGTTCACGCTGGTGCGCACCGGCAGCCAGGAAGCCTCGGACGATCTCTATCGCGGTTCCGACCCGATGACCGGCAAGGACATCGCCGAGACCATCCGCTGGGTCGCAGAGCTTCCCCCGCATCTCAACATCAACCGCATCGAACTGATGCCGGTGCGCCAGGATTTCGCCGGCTTCCGGGTGGCGCGGGACTGACCAAATGACCTCCGAACGCCGCACCTTCGCGATCATCTCGCACCCCGACGCGGGCAAGACCACGTTGACCGAGAAGCTGCTGCTGACCGGCGGCGCGATCCATCTCGCGGGCGAGGTCAAGGCGCGTGGCCAAGCGCGGCGCGCCCGCTCGGACTGGATGAAGATCGAGCAGCAGCGCGGCATTTCCGTGACCAGCTCGGTCATGACCTTCGAGCGAGAGGGCATCACCTTCAACCTGCTCGACACGCCGGGGCACGAGGATTTTTCCGAGGACACCTACCGCACGCTGACCGCGGTCGATTCGGCGATCATGGTGATCGACGCGGCCAAGGGGATCGAGCCGCAGACCAGGAAATTGTTCGAGGTCTGCCGGCTGCGCAGCGTGCCGATCATTACCTTCGTCAACAAGGTCGACCGCGAGGGGCGGCCGGTCTTCGAGCTGCTCGACGAGATCGCCGACATGCTCGCGCTCGATGTCAGCCCCCAGGCCTATCCGGTGGGTATGGGCGGCGAGTTCGAGGGCGTGCTCGATTTCGCCACCGGCTGCGTCGCGCGTCCCGAAGGTCCATCAAAGGAATTCCAAGGCAAACGCGACTGCGATCCCACCATCCCCGACCGTTTCGCCGAGGAAATCGAACTCGCCCAAATCGGCTATCCCGAATTCGATCTCGAGGCCTATCGCGGCGGCGACCTGACGCCGGTCTATTTCGGTTCGGCGCTCAAGAGCTTCGGTGTAACCGAGCTGATCGAGGCGATCGCGAAATACGCGCCCCCGCCGCGCCCCCAGCCGGCCGGCGAGGAGCAGATCGCGCCGACCCGCGACGAGGTCACCGGTTTCATTTTCAAGGTCCAGGCCAACATGGACCCCAATCACCGCGACCGCATCGCCTTCATGCGGCAGGTTTCGGGCACCTTCAAACGCGGGATGAAGCTGACGCCCTCGGGCCTCGGCAAGCCGGTGGCGATCCATTCGCCGATCCTGTTCTTCGCGCAGGACCGCGAGCTCGCCGACACCGCGCATCCGGGCGACATCATCGGCATTCCCAATCACGGCACGCTGCGCGTCGGCGATACGCTGAGCGAGCGCAACGAGGTCCGCTTCACCGGTCTGCCGAACTTCGCGCCCGAGATCTTGCGGCGCGTCCAGCTCGCCGACCCGACCAAGACCAAGCAGTTGCGCAAGGCGCTCGACGATCTGTCCGAAGAGGGGGTGATCCAGGTCTTCTATCCCGAGATCGGGGCGCAGTGGATCATCGGCGTCGTCGGCCAGCTGCAGCTGGAAGTGCTGGTCGCCCGGCTCGATGCCGAATACAAGGTCAAGGCCAATCTCGAGCCCTCGCCCTTCGCGACGGCGCGCTGGATCGGGGGCGAGGAAAAGGCGGTGGAGGAATTCGAATCCTTCAACCGCGCCAATCTCGCCAAGGACCGCGACGGCGATCTCGTCTTCATGGCCAAGAGCCCGTGGGACGTGAACTACCAGCAGGAAAAGAACCCGGAGTTGACCTTCTCCGCGACCAAGGAGCGCTAGCTTGCGGGATGCGACGCCGCGCGCCATGGATGCGGATATGAACGCCGCGATTTCCGGTTCGGGACCGACCAAGCAGACCTTCATCTCGCAACGGCTGCGGCTGAACTATCTCGACTGGAGCACTCCTGCATCCGGAGGGCGCGGCAAGCCTCCGCTCGTGCTGGTCCATGGCGGGCGCGATCACGCGCGCAGCTGGGACTGGGTGGCGCAAGACCTGCGGGACGACTGGCACGTCGTGGCGATGGATCATCGCGGGCATGGCGATTCGGACTGGGTCAGCGATGGCAATTACCAGGCGAACGACATGGTCTACGACCTCGCCCAGCTGATCCACCAGCTCGGCGTCGGGCCGGTGACGATCGTGAGCCATTCGATGGGCGGCAACGTCTCGCTGCGCTATGCCGGAACATTTCCCGAGATGGTGAGCAAGATCGTCGCCATCGAGGGTCTCGGCCCCAGCCCGAAGCGGCAGGCCGAGATGCGCGAGAAGACCTATCCCGAACGCCTGAACGAGTGGGTCGGCAAGAAGCGAGCCGCCGCCGCCCGCATCCCGCGCAAATACGACACCATCGAAGCCGCCTTCGCGCGGATGATCGAGGAGAATTCCTACCTCACCGAGGAACAGGCCCGCCATCTGACGATCCATGGGGTCAACCGCAACGAGGACGGGACCTACAGCTGGAAGTTCGATCCCCACCTCAACGTCTGGCCGGTCGAGGACATCGCCGACGAATTCCTGCACCAGACCTGGGCGGCGATCACCGCGCCCACGCTGCTGCTCTACGGCACCGAAAGCTGGGCTTCCAATCCGCAAGGCGACGGGCGGCTGGAGCATTTCGCCACGGCCGAGGTCGTGGAATTCGAGAAGGCGGGCCACTGGTTGCACCACGACCAGTTCGACCGCTTCATGGCGACCTTGCGGGAGTTTCTGTGATGGCGGATTTCAGCGATGCACTGAACGACGATCATGTCGCGATGATCGCCAGGCAGCCGGTGTTCTTCGTCGCCACCGCGGCGGCGGGGGGGCGGATCAACCTGAGCCCCAAGGGATACGACGCCTTTCGCGTGCTGTCCCCCTCGCGGGTCGCCTATCTCGACCTCGCCGGGTCGGGGAACGAGACGCATGCGCATCTGCTGGCCGACGGGCGCATCACCATCATGGTGTGCAATTTCGACCGGCCTGCGCTGATCCTGCGGATTTACGGAACGGGCCGACCGGTGATGCCGGGCGACGGCGGCTGGGCGGATCTGGCGCGACATTTCACCCTGATGCCCGGCACCCGGCAGATCTTCGACATCGCCGTCGAGAGCGTGCAGACCAGTTGCGGCTGGGGCGTGCCGTTCATGGAGTACGAGCGCGAGCGCGAGACGCTGAAGAAAGCGCACCGCCAGGCCGATCCCGAGGTCTGGGTCGCCAAGCAGCAAGGGCGAGATCGCAGCATCGACGGGCTTCCGGTACGCTCGCCCCAGACCTTCATCGCGGGCGAATAGACCGGCGTGCGCGTCCGCTGATGAAACTGCGCTTCGCCAGCTACAACATCCACAAGGCCGTGGGGCTCGACCGCCGGCGTGATCCGGAACGGATCATGGCGGTGCTGCGCGAGATCGATGCGGACGTCATCGCCCTGCAGGAAGCCGACCTGCGCTTCGGCGAGCGCGCCAGCGTGCTCCCGCGCGCATTGATCGACGATTTTCCCTGGCGGGTCGTGCCCGTGGCGAAGCGCCAGCGCAGCATCGGCTGGCACGGCAATGCGCTGCTGGTGCGGCGCGACATGGAGATCCTCGAGAGCCACGCGCTCGACCTGCCGACGCTCGAACCCCGCGGGGCGGTCTGCGGCAATCTGTCCGCGGGCGGGATCGGTTTTCACGCCATTGGCACCCATCTCGACCTGTCCGGCCTGCGCCGGCGCGATCAGGTCCGCGCCCTGCTCAAGTTCGCCGAAGCGAATTGCGCCGAGGCGCCCATAGTCATCATGGGCGACTTCAACCAATGGGGCCGGTCTACCGGGGCGATGCGGGAGTTCTCCCCCGACTGGCGTTTGATAACGCCCGGTCGCAGCTACCCCAGTCGCGCACCGGTCGCCCTGCTCGACCGCATCGTCATCTGCGGACGCTCGCGCTGCATCGAAACGGGGGTTCATCGAACCGCGTTGTCGAGTTCCGCATCCGATCACCTGCCGGTCTTTGCGGATTTGGAGATTGCCTAAAGTTTGGGCAGGCGCCTAAAACTTAACCAATAGTTACCCCATCGACCTGACCAAGCCGTGAAAATTGCGCGGAAGTGCCAATTGGCACGTGTTTTGCTGCGTATGCGAACGCCGGACGGGACCGGCGCAGCCAGCGAGGGGCGACATCACGTGAAATATGTCATCGCTATCATAAAACCGTTCAAGCTCGACGAGGTGCGCGAGGCGCTCGGCGTCATCGGCGTTGCCGGGATGACGGTGTCGGAGGTCAAGGGCTTCGGCCGCCAGAAGGGCCAGACCGAAATCTACCGCGGCGCCGAATATTCGACCAACATGCTGCCCAAAGTGAAGCTGGAAATCGCCGCGAGCGACGATCTGGCGCCCAAAGTGGTCGAGACGATCCAGCAGACCGCCTCCACTGAAGCGATCGGCGACGGCAAGATCTTCGTGTTCGATCTCGCCGCAGCCACCCGCATCCGCACCGGCGAGACCGGCGACACCGCGCTTTGATGGTCAGGAGGGACATCATGACACTCACGAAATTCGCCTCCGGCCTCTCGGCCGCGACCCTTTCCTTGATCGCCGCATCGGCCGCCCATGCGCAGGAGGCCGCGGAAGCCGCCGCCGCGGTTCCCAATCCGGGCAACAACGCCTGGATGATGACCGCGACCGTGCTCGTCCTTTTGATGATCCTGCCGGGGCTGGCGCTGTTCTACGGGGGCTTGACCCGCTCGAAGAACATGCTCTCGACCATCACGCAGGTGGGCGGCGCGGCCTGCCTCGCCATGCTGATCTGGGTCATGTGGGGCTACGGCACCGCTTTCGGACCGGAGGGCAACGCGTTCTTCAGCTGGGGCAACTACTTCCTTTCCGCAGTCACCACCGACAGCACCGCCGCGACCTTCAGCGACGAGGTGATCAGCGAATACGTCTTCGTCAGTTTCCAGATGACCTTTGCCGCGATCACCGCCGCGCTGGTCCTCGGCGCAACGGTGGAGCGGCTGAAATTCTCCGCCGCGATGCTGTTCACCGCGATCTGGCTGACGATCGTCTATTTCCCCATCGCGCACATGGTCTGGGCCGGCGGCGGGCTGCTGTTCGAAATGGGCGCACTCGATTTCGCCGGTGGCACCGTCGTACACATCAATGCCGGCGTCTCGGCGCTGGTGCTGGCGATGTTCCTCGGCAAGCGTCACGGCTATCCGGCCGAGCCCATGCCGCCGCACAGCCTGACGCTGACGCTGGTCGGCGCCGGCCTGCTGTGGGTGGGCTGGTTCGGCTTCAACGCCGGGTCCGAGCTCGAGGCCGACGGCACCGCGGGTCTCGCGATGATCAACACCTTCGTCGCCACGGCGGCCGGTGCGCTGGCGTGGATGCTGATGGAGCGTATGGCCGGTCACAAGGGATCGGCTCTGGGCTTTGCCTCTGGCATCATCGCCGGTCTCGTCGCGGTGACCCCGGCGGCGGGCAACAGCGGCCCCTTCGGCGCCATCGTGCTCGGCTTCATCGCCTCGATCGTCGCCTATTTCGCGGTCGCCAAGCTCAAGGGCAAACTCGGCTACGACGATTCGCTCGACGTCTTCGGCATTCACGGAGTTGCCGGGATCGTCGGAGCGATCGGCACCGGCATCGTCTATTCGCCGGCGCTCGGCGGGCCCGGCGACGCCGCGGAATACGTCATGGGCGCGCAGGTCACGACGCAGATCATCGCCGTTCTGGTGGCGATCGTCTGGGCCGCGGTCGGCACCGCCATCGCCGCCGTCGTGACCAAGCTCCTCACCGGTCTAAGGGTTTCCGAAGAAATCGAGCGCGAAGGCCTCGACATCGGCGAGCACGGGGAGCGCGCCTACAACTGATCGATCACTCACCGAATTGGCGGGACCGGAGGCACCTCTCTCTCCTCTCCCCTCCGGCCCCGCCAACCCATGTTCCTCCTGCGAACACAAGCCTAGTAGGGCCGGAGTTCATTCTCCGGCCCGCTTTTTCATAAGGCTCAGCTGGCCAGCGTCTGGGCGACGAAATCGGCGCAGCGTTCGCCGATCATGATGCTGGGAGCATTGGTGTTGCCTGAGACCAGGCGCGGCATCACGCTGGCATCGGCAATCCACAAACCGTCGAGCCCGCGCGCCTTGAGGGTCGGATCGACCACGCTGTCCTCGTCGCCGCCCATGCGGCAGGTGCCGACGGGGTGATAGACCGTGTCGGCGCGGTTGCGGATCAACTCGTCGAGTTCGGTATCGTTGTCGAGGTTCACAGGATAGCGATCCTTGGGGCCGTAGACCTGCATCGCCGGCGATCCGACGATGCGGTGCGACAGTCGCACCCCGCGCCGCAGCACCGCCATATCCCGCTCGTCGTCGAGGAAGTTGGGATCGATCACGGGGGCGCTCGTGGCATCGCGGTCCGCCAGGCGAACCGTACCCCGGCTCTCGGGCCGCAGCACGCAGGCGTGGAGCGAGAAGCCGTGACCTTTCACCTTCTCGCGCCCGTGATCCTCGAGCATGGCGGGCACGAAATGCCACTGGACGTCGGGCGCGGGGGCATCGTCCATCACGGTCCAGAACCCGCCCGCCTCGGCAAAGGGAGTGGTCATGATTCCGGTCCGGCGGCGGCGATGCTCGATCAGCGCCTTGGCCATGCGCACCGTGCCGGTCAGGCTGTCGCCGAAGAAACCCTTGTCCTCGGTCTCCCAGCTCGAGACGTAGTCGATGTGATCCTGAAGATCGTCGCCGACGGCGGACCGGTCAACCTTCACCGAGATGCCGTGTTCCGCCAGATGCGCACCGGGCCCCACGCCCGAGAGCATCAGAATCTGGGGCGAGTTGAAGGCGCCGGCCGAAAGCACCACGCCGCCGCGGGCACGGACGGTCCGTTCCCGCCCGCCGACTGCATAAGTGACGCCGGTCGCGCGGCCGTCCTCGATCTCGATCCGCTGGACGGTGACGCCGATCCGCACGTCGAGGTTCCTCGACTTCCGCAGCGGTTCGACATAGGCCCGCGCCGCGGACCAGCGCTCGCCATCCTTCTGCGTCACCTGATACATGCCGAATCCGGCTTGGTTGGCGCCGTTGAAATCGCGGTTTCGGGGCAGCTGGAGCTGGGCGGCGGCCTCGACGAAGGCCAGGCTGCCCGGGTTGGCGTATTTCTGGTCGGTTACGAAGAGCGGTCCCTCGCCGCCATGGTATTCGCCAGGCCCCCGCTCGTTGTGTTCGGCGCGTTTGAAATAGGGGAGCACGTCGTCATAGGCCCAGCCGGTGCAGCCTAGGCGCGCCCAATTGTCGTAGTCCCAGGCATTGCCGCGGATGTAGATCATCGCGTTGATGGCCGAGGAGCCGCCGAGACCCTTGCCTCGCGGCTGATAGCCGACGCGGCCGTTGAGGCCCTTCTGCGGCACGGTCTCGAAGCGGTAGTTGATCTTCTCGTTGCCGAAGGCGAGCATCGCCGGGATCGTCACCCGGAAACCGTCGTTGCGCCCTCCCGCCTCGAGCAGGCACACCCGGTGCCCGGCCTGCGCCAGCCGTCCGGCCGCGGCACTGCCGCCGCTGCCCCCGCCGATGACGACGATATCGAATTCATCCATCGCGAACCTCTCCTCCGCCGAGGAGGTTATGCGGCCTCGCGGGGTTCCGCAATCGGGTTTTCGGACGCAACCGATCCGTCCCCGGCCGCGGTCCGCTCCTGCCAGCGCGCGCGGATTTGGTCGGACGTCTCGCGGCTGCCGTCGTGCGTCCAGCCGGGTTCGCGCAGGAGATAGGAGAGCTTGTGCCGCCACGGCGCGCGCCACATGTCCTGGGCGATGCCGATCCATTCGTGGAACACCGCCCACAGCAGGTTGAAGCTGCCGAGCTGCTTGACGATGCCGTAGCGGATCTTCTCGTCCTTCGTTTCGGGTTCGAACGTGCCGAACATCTTGTCCCAGACGATGAAGACGCCGGCGTAGTTGCGATCGAGATAGCGGGGATTGGTGGCGTGGTGGACGCGGTGATGGCTCGGCGTGTTCATCACCGCCTCGAACCAGCGCGGCAAGCGGTCGATCGCCTCGGTGTGAATCCAGAACTGGTAGATCAGGTTGAAGCCGCCGCAAATCGCGATCATCGCCGGGTGGAAGCCGAGCAGCACCAGCGGCAGCGCAAAGACGAAGCCCAATGTCAGGAAGCCGGTCCAGGTCTGCCTGAGCGCGGTCGAGAGATTGTAGTGCTGGCTCGAATGGTGGTTCACATGGCTCGCCCAGAACCAGCGCACCCGGTGGCCGAAACGGTGGACCCAGTAATATTTGAGATCGTCGAGCACGAAACACAGCGGCCAGGCCCACCAGGCCCAGCCGATGTCGAACAGCCGGTATTCCCAGACGCCGAGATAGAGCAGGAAGAAGAGCCCGCCGAACAGCAGGCCGGCAACCGTGCTGCCGAGCCCGAATGCGAGACTGGTGAGCGTGTCCTTCGCCTCGTAGGCGTGCGGGTTCTTCCGCCAGGCCCAGATCATCTCGATCAGGACCAGCGCGACGAAGCCGGGCACGGCATATTCGGTGGGCGAGAAGTCAGGCATCGCGACCCATCTTTAGCTCATCGATCCGCCCGGCCCAAGCCGAAGCGTTGTCGATCTCGAACGTTGCGCAGCCGAAGCGTCTCTCCCCGGTGTCGACGATCAGGCGGTCGCCGTCGATCCGGGCACGGGCCCGCGACGTGAGCACCCTTCCGACCACATGGGTGCCGTGAAGTCGCAGCAGCATGATGTTGCCCCCGGCATCGTGCAACACTGCGCCCCGGCCGTGGCGGTCCAGCGTCACCGCCACCGGGTCGAATCCATCGGCGACCTCGCGCGCCGCGTCGCGCGCCGCGTTCTCGTCCTGCAACAGCCGGTCGGGACCGAGCTTCAGCCGCCGGGCGATCGCCGCGAGAACCAGGATCGCTGCCAGCGAACCGAGGAACTGAAGGAGAACCGGCGGAATTTCCATGCCCCGATGGATTGGCATGAGGACCTGCATCGGGCAAGCTGGCATCGACAGGAGGATTGCGATGAAGCGGATGACGGTTTGGGCCGGGCTGGCTCTCTTGGCGAGCGCGCCGGTGCAGGCGCAGGAAGGCGATCCGATCGCCAGGGTCGAGGCCGAGCAGGAGCGCACCCAGAGGGTCGCACGTGAAATCTGGGAACTGGCCGAGCTGGGCTATCAGGAAACCCGGTCGAGCGGCCTCCTGATGGAGGAACTGGAAGGGGCGGGCTTTTCGATCCGCCCGGGCGTCGCCGACATCCCCACCGCCTTCGTCGCGGAATGGGGCAGCGGCGGACCGGTCATCGGCCTGCTGGCCGAATTCGACGCCTTGCCGGGGATCACCCAATCGACAGCCCCGACCCGCGATCCCGTGGATGGCGAGCATGCCGGCCACGCTTGCGGGCACAACCTCTTCGGCGCCGGATCGCTGACCGCGGCCATCGCCATTCGCAACTGGCTGGAAGCGACAGGCACGCCGGGGCGGGTGCGGCTTTACGGCACCCCCGCCGAAGAGGGCGGATCCGGCAAGGTCTACATGGCCCGCGCGGGCCTGTTCGACGATGCCGATTTCGTCATCGACTGGCACCCCTCCGACCGCAATTCCGCCGCATCGCGCAAAACGCTGGCCAACCGCTCGGCCAAGTTCCGTTTCCGCGGCATCTCGGCCCATGCCGCCGGTGCGCCCGAACGGGGGCGCAGTGCGCTCGACGGGGTCGAGGCGATGAACATGATGGTCAACATGCTGCGCGAGCACACCAGCATGGACACCCGCATCCACTACGTCATCACCGAGGGCGGCGCGGCGCCCAACGTGGTGCCGGACTTCGCCGAGGTCTTCTATTACGCGCGCCATTCCGATGCGGACGAGGTCCGGGCGCTGTGGCCGCGGATCGAGGCGGCGGCGAAGGGCGCGGCGATGGGGACCGGGACCGAAGTCGACTGGGAGATCATCCACGGCAACAATCCGACCCTGCCGCTCGAATCGCTTCAGAGGATGATGGACGGCAAGCTGCGCCAGCTCGAACCGATCGCCTACTCGCCCGAGGAACTCACATGGGCGCGCACCATAGGCGGGAGCTTCGGCGAGGAAGCTCCGGAACAGGCGCAAGCCTACGAGGTCCAGCCGTGGGAGGTGATCACCGGCTACGGGTCGACCGATGTCGGCGATGTCTCGCGCGCGGTGCCCACGGTCAGCCTCAACACCGCGACCTGGGTGCCCGGAACGGCGGCGCACAGCTGGCAGGCGGTGGCGGCGAGCGGCCACAGCTACGGCACCAAGGGCACGCAGTTCGCCGCCAAGGCCATGGTCCTTGCCGCGATCGAACTCTACACCAATCCGCAGTTGCGCGAGACCGCCGAGGCGGAGTTCGCCGCGGCGCTCGGCGAGGACTACGTCTACGAATCGCTGCTCGGCGACCGCGCTCCGCCGCTCGATTATCGCAACTGAGCGAGCCTAGCCGGCGGACTTGCCCGCCAGCATGTCCATGGCCGGGCGAACCGGTCCGACGTCGTACCCTGCCTCGGCGGCGTCGCGGGCGATATCCTCGGGGTCGCGCCCGCGCTTCGCCTCGGCCAGCGCCCACAGCAGGGTCGATCGGGTGCCCGAGCGGCAGAAAGCGAGGACCGGGCCCGCTGCGCTGTCCAGCGCATCGCGCATGGCATCGACCTGCGGCTGCGAGAAGCCCGTCGATCCGATCGGGATCGCCCGATAGGCGATGCCGGCTGCGCGCGCGGCCGCTTCGATGTCGGCACCAGCGGCCTGCCCGGGTTCCTCGCCGTCGGGCCGGTTGTTGACGATCAGGGTGACGCCTTCTTCAAGCGCCCGTGCGACGTCGGCGACCCCGAACTGACCCGTGACCACGAGGCCGGGCGCCAGCGGTTTGGGCTCGATCACCTCAAGCGCTCCGCGTGGCGGCGGTCTTGGCGCGGCGCGTGCGCTGCGCCATGTTGAGCAATTCCACCCCGACCGAGAAGCCCATCGCGGCGTAGATATAGCCCTTGGGCACGTGGAAGCCGAAACCGTCGGCGATCAGCACCAGGCCGATCATCACCAGGAAGGCGAGCGCCAGCATTACCAGCGTCGGGTTCTTCTCGATGAAGCGCGCCAGCGGATCGGCGGCGACCATCATCACGCCCACGGTGATGACGACCGCGGCGACCATGATCGGGATTTCGTCGGTCATGCCCACCGCGGTGAGGATCGAATCGACCGAGAAGACGAGATCGATGGCGATGATCTGCAGGATCACCCCGCCGAAGGTCGCGGTGGCGGCGGCGGCCACGTTCGGGGTCTTGTCGAGCAGATCGCCCGAATTGTCCGCCGGCTCCATCGAATGATGGATTTCCTTCGTCGCCTTCCACAGCAGGAACAGTCCGCCGGCGAGGAGGATGAGGTCGCGGCCGGAGAACGCCGTTTCGAAGGTCGGTTCGCCGCTGTATTCGCTGGGGGCGCCCTGCAGCCCGAGATCGAACAGCGGTGCCTGAAGCGTGACGATCCATCCGATCAGCATCAGCAGCCCGATTCGCATGATCAGCGCCAGCGACAGGCCGATCCGGCGCGCGCGCTGCTGCTGGTGCTCGGGCAGCTTGTTGGACAGAATCGCGATGAAGATGAGGTTGTCGATACCGAGGACGACCTCGAGCGCAATCAGGGTCAGCAGGGCCAGCCAGGCAGCCGGATCGGTCAGGAGAGCCATGATATCCATGCCGGCGCTATTGCCCAAACCGCACGCGCTGGGCAAGCGGCTTGCGCGCGAACGAAAATGTCACAAATTGGGTCTACCACGCGCAAATCCGCTAAATCGTTCGCTTGCGGGCGAAATTGCGCTATGGCGGGATTTCCAAGGGGCGGGTCCGGCGAGTCTGCCGCAGCCCGTTCGCGCCGGCACGCACTGCTGCCTTCGGTCCGGCGCACGAGAAGCGAAGGGGCGGCGCGACAGGGTATTTGATAGATTATGGGTTATGACAAGGGCCGCCGTCGGGGACGCGACAAGCGCGACGGCATCGGGGAAGACAATTTCTACGGCGGGCCGCCCGAAGGCTTCGCACCGCAGGGGGATTACGGCGGCGGCGGCTACGGCAACGACCGCGGCGGGTTCAACAATGATCGTGGCGGCTTCGGCGGCGGCGATCGCGGCGGCTTCCGCAGTGGCGGCGGTGGCGGCGGTGGTTTCCGTGGCGGCGGTGGCGGGGGCGGCGGTCCTCGCGGCGGCGGCATGCCCGCGCAGGTCGTTGGCACCGGCAAGGGAACGGTCAAGTTCTTCAACGCCCAAAAGGGCTTCGGCTTCATCCAGCAGGATGGCGGCGGTGAGGACGTGTTCGTCCATATCAGCGCCGTCGAGCGGGCCGGCCTCGAAGGGCTCGGCGAAGGGCAGGAGCTCGAGTTCAATCTGGTGGATCGCGGCGGCAAGGTCTCGGCGCAGGATCTCCAGGTCGTCGGCGACGTGGTACCGGCCGGCAATGCCGGCGGCCCGCCCAAGCGCGAACTGACCGGCGAGAAGGCCACAGGGACGGTCAAGTTCTTCAACTCCATGAAGGGCTTCGGCTTCCTCGCCCGCGACGATGGGCAGCCCGATGCTTTCGTCCATATCAGTGCGGTCGAGCGTTCGGGCCTGTCGCAGATCAACGAGGGCGAGCGCTACAGCTTCGATCTCGAGGTCGACCGACGAGGCAAGCATTCGGCCGTCAATTTGGTGCCCGCCGCCGAATAGGCCGGGCCCCGCACCGCCCATGGTTTGACCCGCAGGGCGGCGCGCAATAGAGCGACGGTCACGTCACGAGAATGGCGGTTCCCTGTGATGGGGGCCGCCATTTGCGTTTGTTTCCGCCGAACGGAGGTTCCATGTCGATTTCGCCACTCATGCCCGTCTATCCGCGCTGCGACGTGCGCCCGGTCGAGGGCGATCATTGCCATCTGATCGACGAAGACGGCACGCGTTACCTCGACTTCGCCAGCGGCATCGCGGTCAACCTCCTCGGCCATTCGCATCCCGGCCTCATCGGTGCGATCCAGCGCCAGGCCGAAAAGCTGATGCATGTCTCCAACCTCTACGGCAGCCCGCAGGGCGAGCGCCTGGCACAGACGATCGTCGACGCCACCTTCGCCGATACGGTGTTCTTCACCAATTCGGGGGCCGAGGCGGTCGAGACCGCGATCAAGACCGCGCGCGCCTATCACCAGCACGAGGATGGCGATTCGCAGCGCACCGAACTGATCACCTTCACCAATGCCTTCCACGGGCGGACCATGGCGACGATCAGCGCCTCCAATCAGGAAAAGATGCACAAGGGTTTCCAGCCGCTGCTTCCCGGCTTCGTCTATTGCGAATTCGACGATCTCGAAGCGGCGAAGGGGCTGGTCGGGCCCAAGACCGCGGGCTTCCTGGTCGAGCCGATCCAGGGCGAGGGGGGGATTCGCCCGGCCAGCCAGGAATTCATGTCCGGCCTGCGCGCAGTGTGCGACGAACACGATCTGATGCTCGTGCTCGACGAGGTCCAGTGCGGCATGGCCCGCACCGGCAAGCTCTATGCCCACGAGCACTACGGGATCGAGCCCGATGTGCTCGCCACCGCCAAGGGGATCGGCGGCGGCTTCCCCCTCGGCGCCTGCCTCGCCACCGAGAAGGCGGCGCGCGGCATGGGGTTCGGCAGCCACGGTTCGACCTATGGCGGCAACCCGCTGGCAATGGCCGCCGGGCAGGCGGTCATGGACACCGTGGCGAATGAGGATTTCCTCGGCGAGGTTGCCGCGAAGGGGGAGCGGCTGCGCAGCCGCCTCGAACAGTTCATCGGCAATTACCCCGACCTGTTCGATTGCGTGCGGGGCAAGGGGCTGATGCTCGGGCTTCGCATGAAGGTCGAGAGTCGCCCCTTCTTCGTGCATCTGCGGGACAACCACCAGCTGCTCACCGTGGCGGCGGGCGATCAGACGCTGCGTATCCTCCCGCCGCTGGTGGCGGGCGACGCCGAGTTCGACGAATTCTTCGACAGGCTTTCCGCCGGCGCGGCGAGCTTCTCCATCCCGGACGCCGCATGACGCGTCATTTCCTCGATCTCGCCGATGCCGGCGGGGACGCGATCGCCGCGATGCTCGCCGATGCTCAGGATCGCAAGGTCACGCGGGTCGATGGTTTGGGGGCATGGCCCAAGGGCAGGCCCGACGCCGACGCGCCGCTTGCCGGCCATGTCCTTGGCATGATCTTCGAGAAGAATTCGACCCGTACCCGGGTGAGCTTCGACATCGGCATGCGCCAGCTCGGCGGGACTTCGGTGATCCTCGATGCCGGCACCAGCCAGCTCGGGCGGGGCGAGAGCGTGGCGGACACCGCGCGCGTGCTCAGCCGGATGGTCGATTGCATCATGATCCGCACCGACGATCACGCCAAGGCCGAGGAACTGGCCCGCCATGCCAGCGTGCCGGTGATCAACGGCCTGACCGACCGCTCGCATCCCTGCCAGATCGTCGCCGACCTTCTGACGATGGTAGAGCACGGAAAGGCCCTGCCCGGTCTCGAGCTCGCCTGGCTCGGCGATGGCAACAACGTCCTCCATTCGATTCTCGAGGCGGCGGGAATCTTCCGCTTCAACGTGCGCATCGGGACACCCCCCGGTTACGAGCCGGACGCCGAATTCGTCGAGATGGCGCGAACGGGGGGAGCGAACGTCACGATGACGCATGATGCCGCCGAGGCGGCGCGGGATGCGGACATCATCGTCACCGATACCTGGGTCTCGATGGGGCAGGATCACGCCGAGGACAAACTTGCCGCGATGGAGCCATTCCGCGTGGACGAAAAATTGATGGGGCTATCCAAGCCCGATGCAAAGTTCCTCCACTGCCTCCCTGCCCACGTCGGCGACGAAGTCAGCGAAGCGGTTTTCGAGGGGCCGCAGTCCGTCGTCTTCGACGAGGCGGAGAACCGCATCCACGCACAGAAATCGATCCTGCTGTGGTGTTTCGGCCTGCTCTGACACGCGGCTCTGGGGACGGCGGGGTTACCAATTCCGGACCCCGCCCCCATATTCGCCGAATGACCGACCATCCCGCCCCGGCGGAAACCTATTCCGGACGCATTCTCGGCTTCACCATCCCCGCCCGCGACGTGCGCGGGCGCATGGTGCGTCTCGACAGCGTTCTCGACGATATTCTCGCCGCGCACGACTATCCGCCGTCGATCACCCATCTGCTCGCCGAAGCGCTTGTGCTTACCGCGCTGGCCGGCTCGCTCCTCAAGGAGGATGGGGCGCAGATTACCATGCAGGCGCAGACCGAGAACGGGCCGGTGCGCCTACTGGTTTGCGATTGCAAGAACGGGGCCCTGCGCGGCTATGCCGATTTCGACGCCGCGCGCCTGGCCGAACTCGGTGCCAATCCGTCGCTGTTCGGACTGTTCGGAAAGGGCCATCTGGCCCTGACCTTCGATCTTCCGGAAGGGCGCGGGCGCTATCAGGGCATTGTCCCGCTGGAAGGCGACAGCCTGGGCGAGGCATTCCAGAACTATTTCGTCCAGTCCGAACAGGTGCCGACCCTGATCCGGACCGCCGTCAGTTCGGGGCCGAAAGGGTGTCGCGCCGCCGGTATGCTGGTCCAGCATTTTCCCGATGGGGAGGAAGGGCGCGAGCGCTTGCACGTCCGGCTCGATCATCCCGAATGGGAGCATGTCGCGGTGCTGGCAGGCTCGATTCGGCACGAGGAGCTGCTCGATACCGGTCTCTCGCTCGATGCTCTCGTGTGGCGGCTGTTCCACGAGGAGGACGAGGTCAGGGTCCTGCACGGCGCGGAGCTTTCGCGCGGATGCCGGTGCTCGGTGGAACATTATGAGCAGGTTCTGGCGCGCTTCCCTGAGGAAGAGCGGGTCGAGATGCGCGACGAGAACGGAATGATCGTGGTCGATTGCGCATTCTGCTCGCGGGCATTTCCGATCAGCCTGTAACGGGGTTTGTACGTTAAATTCTGGTCTGGCCTCGTGTATGATTGGTCGAATCGCGGGCGCATCGATCGGTTGGTTTTTGCAAGGATGTGAGTGATGTCGCGGTTGAAGTTTCTTCGCAGGGCATTTGGTACGGGGGTCGCCGCCTCGCTGGTCGCTCTCGGCCTCCCGGCCGTGGCGCAGGGATCCTTGGCAATGCTCTCCAAGCTCGAAAAAGGCGGTTGGGAGCTGCGCTTCCGCGACGGGGCCGGAACGCGCCGGGTCTGTGTTCGCGACGGCAGCGAGCTTATCCAGATCCGTCATCGAGGATCGTGCAACCGCTTCGTGGTGGAGGATGGATCCGATACGGTGACCGTCCAGTACACCTGCCGCGGAAACGGTTACGGCCGCACCAGCATAAGGCGCGAGACCGCCAGCCTGGTTCAGATCGAGAGCCAGGGGATCGAAGGCGGGCGCCCCTTCAGCATCTCCGCCGAAGCGCGCCGCACCGGCGCTTGCAGCTGATCGGAACCGGAATCGGCGTCACGCTTGCGGCGCAACCGCTTCCTGTCTAGCCGGGCGCCGTGTCCGAGCGCAATCGACCCTCTTCCGATCCCGCGGTGATACTGCTTTCCGGCGGGCTCGATTCGATGGTCACGGCTGCCATTGCACGGGAGCGCGGTCATCGTCTCCACGCGCTGACGATCGACTACGGCCAGCGCCACGTGCGCGAACTGCAGTCGGCGCGCGCAATCGCGGAACGGCTCGGCCTCGAACGCCATGTCGAACTGCCGCTCGACCTTCGCCGCTTCGGCGGCTCGGCGCTGACCGACAATATCGACGTCCCCAAGTCAGGGGTCGGCGACGAAATCCCGGTGACCTACGTGCCGGCGCGCAATTTGGTGTTCCTCGCATTGACCACAGCCTTTGCCGAAAGCGTGGCTGCGCGGTCGATCTTCATCGGAGTCAACGCGCTGGACTATTCGGGTTACCCGGACTGCCGACCCGAATTCATCGCCAGCTTCGCAGAGACCGCGCGGCTCGGAACCCGGCAGGGCATCGAAGGACAACCCTTCCGCATCGAGACACCCTTGCAGCATATGACCAAGGCCGACATCGCCCGCGAATGCGTCCGCCTGGGCCTGGACCCCGCCTGGAGCTGGTCCTGTTACGATCCCGCGCCCGACGGCAAGGCCTGCGGATTGTGCGATTCCTGCCGCCTGCGGCGAAAAGGCTTTGCCGATGCAGGCTTGGCCGATACCACCGCCTACGCAGAATAACCTGCGGGTCGGGAGAGGATTGGCCGTGGTCGCATCAGCGCAGAACGAGGACGTACGCCCGGAGATCGCCGCGCAGAAGGTGCCGACCTACAGCTGGTACGCGCTCAGCGTCCTCGTGCTGGTCTACATGCTCAACTTCATCGACCGGAACATCCTGTCGATCCTCGCCAACGACATCAAGGCCGACCTTGGGCTCAGCGACGCGGATCTCGGCTTCCTTTACGGCACTGCCTTCGGCGTTTTCTATGCGCTGTTCGGCATTCCGCTGGGCCGGCTGGCCGACAGCTGGAACCGGACCCGGCTGATGACGCTCGGGCTCGCGCTGTGGTCGCTGATGACTGCGCTTTCGGGCTTCGCGCGCAGCGGTTTGCAGCTCAGCCTGGCGCGGATCGGTGTCGGCGTGGGCGAAGCGAGCGCAAGCCCTGCGGCCTATTCGCTGATCTCCGACTGGTTTCCCAAGAAGATGCGCGGCACCGCGCTCGCGATCTATTCGGCGGGGCTATACCTCGGCGGCGGCATTTCGCTGCTGATTGGCGGTCTCATCGTCGAGAATTGGAACGCGACCTATCCAGGCGGTGGCCCATTCGACCTGGTTGGATGGCAGGCTGCGTTTCTGGCGGTCGGTCTTCCCGGACTGCTGCTGGCAGTCTGGGTCTTCACCCTGCGCGAGCCGGTGCGCGGAGCCATCGAAGGGCTGCCCACGCCGAAGACGGAGCGTCCGTTCCGGGGTTTCGTGGCGGAGATGTTCGCAGTGATCCCGCCCTTTACCTTCATCTCGGCGGCACAACGTGGCGGCCGGGAGCTGTTCGTCAACATCGGCGCGGCCGTTGCCATCGGCGCGCTGTGCTGGTTCCTGGGCAGCCTGACCGACAATTTCCAGCAATGGGGCGCGATCGCGATCGGCTATTACGCGGTGTTTTCCTGGGCGAGATCGCTGCGCCATCGCGATCCGCCGACCTTCCGGCTGATCTGGGGTACGCCCGCCTTTCTCTACACGATCCTGGGCTACGGGATGGTCGCCTTCGCCTCCTATTCGGTGTCCTTCTGGGCCGCGCCCTATGCCGAACGCGTGCTCGGCGCGTCGAAATCGGTGCTCGGTTTCTGGATCGGCGGGGGCGGTGCGCTGGGCGGTTTCCTTGGCGTGATTCTCGGCGGACGCTTGTCCGACTGGCTCCGCGAACGCAATCCGGGCGGGCGGATTTTCGTGATTGCCTTCGGCGTTCTGGCTCCGGTCGTCCCGCTGATCATCGCCTTCACGACCGACAATGTGCCGCTCTATTATTTCCTGAACTTCCTGCTTTCGCTGTTCGGAAGTTCGGCGCTGGGTGCTGCCGCCGCCACGACGCAGGATCTGGTCCTGCCCCGCATGCGCGGCACGGCGACCGCGACTTTCTTCCTGTCGACGACGCTCGTCGGTCTGGCGCTGGGACCCTACATGGCAGGTCAGGTCTCGACCCTGACCCAGAATCTGTCCACCGGCGTGCTGTCGATGCTGATCGCCGCGCCGATCGGGAGCGTCCTGCTGTTTCTTGCTTACCGCACCGTGCCGGAGGCGGAGCGCACCCTCACGGAGCGCGCCCGCGCCGCCGGCGAACCGGACATCTGATCAACCTGTGGCGCGCATGACGCCGCAGGCAATGCGCGAGCCGGCGTCCCCAGACGGGTCGGTCCGGTAATCGTCGGGACCGGAATGGACCATGACCGATGTGCCGTCGGCATCGAAGATGCGGGCGATATCCATGTTGGTGTTCATGCCGACGCTCTGGCTGATCGTGACCATGCCCGAAGCCGGCACCGTGATGTTGTCGAGATCGCCCAGATGCTTGCCCTGCGGGTCGAGCTTCCCGTGGTCACGATCATAAGGATTGAGATGTCCACCCGCTGACTGGAAATCCGGGGCATCACACCGGCCGGTGGTGTGCAGATGGAAACCGTGCTCGCCAGCGGGCAGACCGCTGAGCGTTCCCGTCACCACCAGTTCGCCGGCGCTTTCCATGAGTCGGACCGTGCCAGCCGGCGTGCCATCGCTGCGCGTTACATCGGCGCTTCCCAGCACGTCGCTGCCGGTGTCGTCCATCGTGGCGCAGCCCGAAAGAGCGACGGCGATCAGCGAGATGGGGGCAAGAATTCGGGGTGTCATCGTGTCTCTCCGGTTATGACGTTCGATAACCCAAC
>NZ_BTGM01000006.1:0-13765 GCF_042851825.1 Qipengyuania sp. MTN3-11
TGGGAACATTGGTTCATCCGGCCGATGATGCCGGTGAGTTCCGTCCTCTCGAAGTGGAATGCCTGAAGATTAATCGTGAAACCATGCGCATCGTCCGCTGTAGGGCTCTGCGCGACGAGACCGGCTTCTTTCAAAGCGAAGAAATGGGTGCCGTCCTTTACGTTCCGGAGCCGCTCGCCACACAGGTGAAATTTGCTTTACGCTTCGGAGCCACGAGGCCAATGGAGATGGCAATTCTCCATCAGACGGGCTCCATCACGAGCCGAGGCCAGATCCAGAACTTCACACAACCCTTGTCCGATTGGCGGCTTAGGATCGATGAGGACGGCGGGGATATAACGGTCGTCATGTCGGCGGCGCTTCATTCCGCGCACCTTCGGGACTGGCTAAAGAGTGAGCAGAATTTCTGGGCCGGTCAGCGGGGTGCGCGGGTCGAGACGAGCTTCACGATCAATGCCGCTACTCGGATAGCATGCTTCGGTGCCTATATCCCAGATGGCCGTTCGGAGGCGAATGGTGCGGAAGCGCACCCCCGCACCCCGGTAGGCGGTCGGCTGTACCTGGAAAGCGCCCCTGTAGGTCCTATGGCCGAGTTCGGGATCCGGGACGACCGCTGGGTCCATGTCGGCTCCCATTCTCACGGACCGAATTCCTACATTGCTTTGACTGAACACCGGGATGTGCGCCGCTTGCCCAACGGTTTTCTTTCCTCCGGCCTCTGTGAATGGCCGCGGATCTGGATCGAGGGCCTGTCGCTTGAGTCGGTAGCATCCGTCATTGGCGATGAGCCAATCCGGCTTTCGGGGGAAGGAATCCGGATGTCTTTTAGCAACGACGGGCGCGAGGGCTGGCGGGAGCTCGCATCCGAGGCTGCGCTAGAATTTTGCTTGCAGAAAGGTGGATTGGCGCTCGACTATTTTTTTAAGGTCGGCGGTCGTACTGTTGAAGGCCGAGTGATGTTGGTGTGGGAGCTACTGATCTTGAGGTATCCCGTCCTAGCAGTTCATCGCAAAGTCGCGAGTATCGCGGGAGTCCAATGATCGCTTATCATTTCACGTTGAGCATTCCGAATTTCTGGCATGATATCTAGCAACAGACAGATGGCTATCGCGCAAACTGCGCACTAAGCGGTCTAGCCGCTAACAATTCTAGTTTCGGACATCGGGGTTCGCGTTTCGCAAGTGCGAAATTGGACATCAATACTTCAGATACGATTTGGGACTCAAATGTCCATACGGGAGCGGTAACTCGTGCGCTATATTGGTTTATATGTTGCAGCAATAGGGATGACCTTCGCGACCGCATGTGTTGAAGACGCCCGCCTCGCCGCGTCGCGTCTTGCAGATTATAAACCATTCGATCTCAAGACTCGGCCGCAATTCTCCAGCTATCAAAACGTCGTTGGCTCATACCTACGTCGAGAAGCGACAGGAGAGGACACTCACGCTTGTGTTGTCGGTCTGACGCGCGGAGGCCAAGACACTGATGTGGTATGGATTATTTGGCGCGGAGGCGATCGGCTTGTTCGATGGTTTGCCGGAGAAGATAACCTCGAATTGTCCTCGCGTAATCTCAGTTTGACCGATGATATTGTTCCTACCGATGCAGACATCGGCACAAGCACTTACGGTCGTCGCCTGCGGTCCCAAATCCTCGATGACCGCCGCGATACAGGCTTCCGCTTGGGCTCCGATCGCAGGCCGGCGTCTGTCTTTCAAGGTCGCCGGAGTGGAACCTCCAGGTAGTGTTGCGGGATCGCGGGACATGGTCCAGCTCCGCCGGAGCCGGTGAAAGGAGCCCAAGCTCATGCCCAGTTCCTCTGCGGCCGCGGCTTCATCGACAGGTGTTGGCGTTTCGAGAGCGAGGTATCTGCGAAGTACCTTGATCCGCTTTCTGACCAACGGTCGTCGAGCCGGGTCGACGTTCGAAAGATCAGGCTTCGCGGCGGCGTCGATCGCAGCTTCTCGATCCGCAGCGGTTGCTCTCGTCCGAGCGCCTGGGAGCATTTTGGGCTCGCGGTATCTCCGCCATGAGCGGATCAACTGATGGAACGTCTGCACGGCGACGCCAAGTTCTTTCGCGAAACGCTCGTCGTCCTCGCCGGTACGTAATGGCTCGGCATCGTAACGGCGAAGTATCGCCGCACGCCGTTGCGCCTCTTCCATAGGCTTGGATAGACCAGACTTTTTGCTCATTTTTCGTCTCTCTGCAATTTTGCAGATCGATCTTTTAAATCCCCGTCGCTTCGCACTTTCGCGACGAGAGAAGCATGTAAGCGCACTGGCAAAGAACGGCCAATAAGTTAGGAATGATGATTACATACCAGCATTCAACAACTACGTATGCTAAAATAATATGAGCGCTATTTTCTGATCTCAATCATCGAAGTCTTCCGAAAAAGTTTCGATACCTGAGATTGCCGGCCCTTTTTCTCAACGCAATCGCGAAGCGCTGCATTTCGTCGAAGGAAGCGGTTGGTACTGTGTTGAATGCCTTGCTGCCGCCCTTAAGCTTACTCACGGTGCGTAGTTAGAAGGCCACCGACCGACAGATAGCGCGATGTTTGGCGGACCGTTCAACCATCTGGGTTTAACAAGTCACAGCAGCGTCGATCCGAACCCGTTCGGCGATGTCGACCACCGCGCGGGCTATGCTCACGCTTTCAGCTAGCAAATGACATTGCGCGCGATGCAAGGATCGAAATATGCCTTGGGCACACGCCCTCGAAGGCATAACGCGCGGGGTGAAGTAACGGTCGTATCCTAGCCCCCCCAATCGTAACGCGTTGAGCCCAGATTTGGCTTCGACTTGCCGAAGGCCTTCTGTATCGAAGACAACACAAGCGTAGCATTTCGGCGGCTAAAATATGCCCGCTCATGTGAGGATGTCCGACTGCCTACTCAGGCTTCTTCAACGCCTCGATCCGCATGATTTGAACGGTCGGGACTTTTTTGTCGAAACTCATGGTCCAATTATCGTAAGATTGTGTCGCGCGGGATTGTTGCCTTAGTTCTTAGTAAGAACCTGCAGCGCCTATCATCCTAGTCGGCCCGCCGCCGTTCCTGTTGGACCGAAAGCACTGCATCGATACGAGAGATTAGCGTGATCCTTGCCGTTGACGACAGACGAGAAATGACAACCAGACGGTTTCGTCGAATATCGATTATTTTGGGTTCTTCTTTCAACTAAGTATTAGATTTATCTAATCATCTATGCTCTTCTATTTGATATTTCTTGTTTTTTCCGTCCTCCCCAACATATAAAAAATATATCGGACCATCGTACCGTCCTCCAAATCTGTAATGACAGACAATTGCGCGATCTATATCCTCGTTGAATTCCTTTCGAAACTCGCCATCCGACGAAATCGGGTATCCCCCGCCGATATCTATATAGGCCCGTTCATCATATGTTATGATTGAACGGAGACGACCGTACTCATCTTTATCACCAGGCCAGCTGAAGTGAAGACCATGCATGTAGCAAAATTTTGTAAATTTTAGTTCATAGTCGGGCGTCGAAAAAAGAAAAACGACATAATTCTGATCCGCACGCCCTCCAAGAAGCTCTAAAGAGATATCGCGTTCGTTGTCGACGACAACCTGATTTTTCATATCGTAACAGAATGCCACTTGCTTCTCCAAGCCGTGCGTCCGGAATTCGATTTCAATTATTCGTCAGCCAGCTTAATTAAAAGCCTCACAGGCACCCCTCAATGCTAGGCGGCGTATATCAGTCAGAGCCTTAGGCGGCAACTTTATCAGGGCACGCGGCACGATGTTGCAGATTTCCCAGCTCCATAATTGATTAGGATAATCGTTCGGGGGAAAGTCCGCGTGGTCGCGGTCGGCGGGGCCCATCACATCGAAGGCGGCGGTAAAATTCTTCGGGGTGTGCTTAGGTTTCGTCAATGGCAGATAGCTGCTTTCTTAATCTATCTTGGCCTGGCTGACCGTGATTTCGAAGCCTTCTCATGGAAATCGATCCGCTGGGGACCAATCATGCGATCTGACCTGTTTATCGGCATGATGAGCGGAACTTCGGCCGACGGTATCGATGTCGCCGCATTGCGCACAGATGGCATTGCGATCACGGAACTTGGTCCCGCTACGACGTTTGCGATGAGGGCGGAACTGCGATGCGCGATCCGACGCGCGTCAGGCAATGCCATTGCGCCGCGTGAACTTATTGAAGCCGTAACTGCCGAGCACGTCCTGGCCGCAAAGACGTTTCTGTCTATGCACTCAATTTCTACATCCGATGTTCGCGCTGTAGGTTTGCACGGTCAGACTATTCTCCATCGACCGTCCGAAGGCATTTCGGTGCAGATTGGAGATGCTGTGAAGCTCGCCGCGGCAATAAGCGTCGATGTCGTCGATCAATTTCGAATTCAGGATGTCGAAGCCGGCGGACAAGGCGCCCCCATTGCGCCCATTTTTCACGCGGCGCTAATGCGGGATGGCCCGCTCCCGAGCGCGATAGTGAACATAGGGGGTATTGCCAACGTTACTTGGTTCGACGGCACACGCATCGTCGCGTACGACGCGGGTCTAGGTAATGCGCGTTTGGACGACTGGATGCGTGATCGAGCCGGACTGGATTTCGACGAGGATGGGAAGCACGCGGTTAAAGGGAAGGTCCATGAGACGATCTTAGAAACCGCACTCGCTCACGAGTATTATTCCCGGATGCCGCCGAAGTCGCTCGACCGTGATGAGCTATCTGTTTCTAACATTGATCGGTTATCGGTCGAAGACGGCGCCGCCACCCTAGCTGCGATCAGCGCGGAAGCTATCGTGCGGTCGCAACAATTTCTGCCTCGCCAACCCGAGCGCTGGATCGTGGTAGGCGGGGGGCGTCGCAATCCGGCTATCATGCGACGGCTACGAATGAAGCTAGGCAACGTCGTCGACGCGGAAGCGGTCGGACTGGATGGCGATGCGGTCGAGGCACATCTCATCGCCTATCTAACAGCTCGAAAACTGGCTGAGCTACCGTCGACCTTTCCGCAGACCACCGGGGTCGTTTCACCGGTGGTCTGCGGAATTTTGAATTTAGCTGCAAAGAAGGCTCTTTAATAGCATAGAAGGCGCTTGCTCGCGATCCGCGGCATCGACCGGCATGACCTGACGATCATGGGTGTGAACAAGTCGGCTTTTATAAAATTAGCGCGGGTGCCGGAATCTCGTTTCTCAGTAACAAAGCATTTGAAGTTTTAAGTCATCCTACGAACACAACACCGCCCCCGATTACCTGCTCGTTCGCATTGTATTCATCACCAGTGGTGAAATCGTGCATCGCATTATCACGACGGGCCCTATCGGAAAAGAATGAGATATCGATCCTGCCCTCTAATCGGCATACGAAGAAGTGGCCGTATTGATTTGCGAGCACGCCGGAGCGTTTCCAATCTTGAGGTGTGACCTCGACGATATCCGCTGAAACTTCGCCGTCCTCGAATAGTTCCTCATTTCGCGTGTAAAAGCTGTTGTAAGCGTCTTCGGCTTCTAAACGCGTGCGATAAAGTCTTACGCCAAACTCAGCGGAAACTTCATTGATAAAAGCAAAACGACTCTGTTCAATGTTCGCCTGCGTGTTGTGTTCCGCCGTAACGCTAAGACCGGAGGTGATTTCAATCGCATAGTATATGTCCTTTAGATCCTTTAAAAATCGGTCATAAGTGGGGCACTCACTTCCATTGCGTGTCTGGCGAAGCTCCAAAAGACGACTATTTTCTGTGATTTTTCCGTCAATCATGTCCAACAGGTTATCGATACAGCCTTTTTTCATTTCAACCTCATTTTCTTATCATACCTTTGATTGTTTTGCGACAAAAGATACGATAAAATGCCTATTTACTTATCTCATAAGAATTTTCTCTTAGTTGATGATCTGGAGGGCGTTGAAGAGCGGTGCCTCATGTGGTTTTCGATTTTGCGAGTTCGAATGTGCGATTGCCGATGTTAAGCGGCGCGCGCAAACCCGTTCCAGAAGGATTTTGGCCCCCGCCATATAATTTAATGCAAATCGGTTTAAATCGTTTCACAATAATTAAGCTAGACTTTTTAACGCTTCTGCGGCTGGACGTCTCTTTCTGGACATTCCGGTAAAACGGCGGCAATGGGACCGGAAAGGAGATCCCAATGGTAGAATTCCAGACCGATATGTCGGAAACGCTCATCACTCTTACCTCCGATATTGTGGCGGCCCATGTAGCCAACAATAACGTCCAAGTCGTCGATGTGCCCACGCTGATCGAAACCGTCTATTCCGCCCTTTCGGGCCTCGGCATTGAAACGCAGCCGGAAGAAGAACGCCCCGAGCCCGCGGTGTCCGTTCGCGCTTCGGTCAAACCCGATTATCTCGTCTGCCTGGAAGATGGTAAGAAGCTGAAGATGCTTAAGCGCTATCTTCGAACCAATTATGACATGTCGCCGGAAGAATATCGCCAGCGCTGGGATCTTCCCTCGGACTATCCAATGGTCGCGCCGAATTACGCGGAGAAGCGCCGCGAACTTGCTAAGAAGATTGGTCTCGGTCGCAAGCCCGGCCAGAAGCGCGGGCGCACGAAGAAAACCGACTGAACGTTGAGGTCGCCGACTTGAGCTCACCTCCCCAGCCCCTGTGGGCTCTGGACGTTTTGCTTTAAGCCCGATCTGATACCTCGCGCCACGCGCGGGGCGCATGGCTAACTTTAGTCGCAATCTGTGGGGCTTCAGGTTGATCGAACAATCTAGGCGTCGCTGACCATTCTGCTTTGTTCTGTACGAATGCAAAGAGCCTTTGAAGGCTCCACGAGACGGTATGACTGACCACTCGAATTCTGACAGGGAGCTATGAAAGCGTTCGTACGATGATTGCGCCCCGGCCCATACCGCCCGTCGGAATTGTCGTAGCCAAGATCTTGGCGGTATCCTCCATCCTCGTGGTCGCTTTGGGCCCCGATCAGGGCATGTCGGCGATCGCCATCGTTATCCGCTTCGCCTGAGTCTAGCGACTAACAATCGACCGCATTCCTCAGCTTGTCCTGAGCAACTCAAGCCCATCCTGATCGAAATACTTTGCAAATTCCTGGCGCGGAATCGGAACACGGTCTTTCAGCTTCGCCGGTTCGCATCTCCATTTGGACGCGCCCTCCTTGACGATTTTCTCCCGAGGCATCCATGCGACATGCCGAGGAGTTGGATCATCTGGATCGACGAAATACGGGATGGCGAGAACCATACGGTCATGAATTGCGGAAAGTGAGACGCGATGGCCATACTGCCTTCGGTTCTTCGTGCCCTCTCGCGGGTACTTTCCCTTTACTTGTATTGGACGGATTTGCATCTGCGCACCATCTGTAAAGGTCGCCATAAGATCAAACCCTTTATCGTGGTGCGGGAAGTAGACGTTCCAACCGGCGTCGACCAGCTTCCCCGCAACCCAAAACTCCGCGAGATGATCACGCGATTTCCACTCTGCCATTATTACCCCATTCGCTGCCGAAAATCTCGTCATATCAACAATTTACGCCTAGCTTATTTTGGTCATTAAACTGCTATCGAGGATGATTAACAGACCATTCTTAATCCAGACGAGCCTAGTGGGTGTTCATTCTTGAGGATCGCCGATAGTCCGTATCGGGGATGGCCCCTCTCATGTTGAAATCCATTACCGTCCTGAAGTGATCGCCGCGGACGGAGCATAAACTTTTTTCACCATGCACGGGATCAAACGCGATATCTGGCTGCTCGAGGTCGAGGCGGGCAATAGGAGAGGAACGCTGACGTAAGAGGAACGATGATCGGCTTGATCGTCATATGAGCCGCCCTTGCGATTTGTGGTGAAACGGAGGTCATTATGGTTCCGAAGGCGAAAATCAGAACTAGCGAAGCTGATAGAAAAATCGACGATGCTACAAAGGCTGGAAAAGGGGGCAGACAGGAAACCGTCGAGTTTTAGCTACGGAATGAAGAAAGCCGTGCTTTCGACGCTGATGTTCGCCCAGCTCAACCCTCTGATTTGTTCGTGCCGAAATCGAAAGTGGTCGTAGCGGTCGAATTTAAAAAAATCTATGCAAAAGTTGCGAAGACGTCTTTCACGAATCCGGCAAAAGAGCCTCGCCGAGTGAGAATAGGAATTTATCCTGCGTTCACAATGAAGTCCATAATTTCACTTTGCAACATTAGAGGGCCGCGCCTTGATTCGCATTGCCGTCGTTCTCGCATGCGTTTTTGCGGCATGCCCGGATCTCTCCGCCGCGGACGCAAAGGAGGAGCGAAGCGCCTTCGCCACCATCGTGGAAGCGCCGATCTATGCGCCATTCGAGCAGTTGAGGCCGTCGCCCTATTCCCCGACATTGCAGGATCGCCGCGCGATCTTCGCCGATCGGATTGAACAGCGGAACCTGCCGATTCTGCGCCGTCTAAAGAAAAGCGAGATAGGCAATTTCGGCGGGATCGAATGGCGATGGCGTGACGGTCCAGACAATGATGGTCTCGGCTCCCTGACCGGGCTCGTCTATTTCCTGCGCGAGCCCGATGCTAGCCTGAAGCGCTACACGCAAGACCGGCTGTTCGTTGCGGCTCAGGGCGATTTTTCCCGGGTCGAGCAAGAGAAAGTCGCGCGCGAGTGGGCCGAAAGGATTGGACACGACACCGCTTCAGAAGGGTTCGGCAATATGAGTGCGCCCTGGCTCAATATCTCTATTCCCAAGGCGCGGTTCGAAGCTTTGCGCCAAGAGAAAGGATGGGTGATTCCAGCCAATCTGCAACTGCGCTTCAGCACTTATTCGGAACCGGACCTGCCGCAGCTGAGCGAGCATGTGCAATCCGATATCCGTTACTTTGCCGCTAGCGACAGGATTGCTGGTGCCACGCCCGATATCGCGACTTATGATGCGATCGTGCTGCGCGACGGATGCTTCTTCATCGATGAGGAAGGCGAAGATGATCCGCTCGCCATGTTCGACATTGGGACTGGGGTCTATCGCGACAATGACGGTCACATGGCTTTCCGGTCGCGATATTCCAACTTTCAGCCTCGGCTCGCTCGCGTCGGCACGCGGATGCAACTCGGTTACCGCAGCGAAGTGGTCGATCCGCCTGCCGAATTGATCGAGGCTTGCGGCAAGCATCGCGTCGTTCTCGTCAAATCGCTCCTCCAGGCGGCTGAATATGGCGGCGACTGATTCGTGGTGAAGCAATATGCGCAGCAACACGGCGTCAGGGATGCAGAGGCGACGAGACAGGCGAACGACTGCCTCGTCGAAAGAGAGCAGCTGGTCGCGGACCGTCGCCTTCGAGGCGGCGCCGCCGAACCCCGGCTTTGTGCGCAGATCCTCTCGATCATGCCTCGACCGCCGGCAGCTCCCGGAACGGAAAGCCAATCGTGATTGGGAACCGGAAACTGTTGTGATGCTGGTCATCGGCATGGCCCTGTCTGGCTGCGCAACGACCATGATCGAAGCGCAGCCCATAATCGCCGACCGGAATGCCTTTGGCGGCCAGGCGCTGTTTCGTGGCTCTATCGCAGCGATCGACGGGTGCATCGTTACGCGCCGCGGCCAGAGCACTGTGCTGTTCGACCGGGGCGTCATCCCGCTGCCGCCAATCACAGGTACGACGATAGTCAAAATGCCGCCTTTGCCGGTAACGGACCCGTCCGAGTGCCCGCTGGGCAGCAGCCTGACATTCGGCCTTTGCCGCACCCCCGAGGGTTATATGCGACCTCTGCCGGAATGGCTGGTCGAATTTCTGGAGCAGGATCGATGAGGCGTTACCTCTTCTCGCTCACGGTATTGGCGCTAGCCAGCGGCTGTACGACTGTCCCATCACAGCTGGAATCAACGCGAATATCGCATTCTGCTGCGAATGACATCACGGCAGGACAAGCTCGGCTTGTCGCGCGGCTCTATCCTGACTTGGCGGAAAAAGCCGAGCCAAACGACAATCTATTCATCTCGCCCTTGTCGCTTAGCGAGGGGCTAGGCTTGGCGTTGCTCGGTGCACGGGGGCAAACCGAGGCGGAAATGCGCGAGCTGCTCGGCTGGGACGCAGCGAGCAAGCCAGAGTTGCTGATCAAGAGCTACGACCGCTGGTTGACGCAAACAGATGACGATAAGGTGGCGCTGTCGGTTGCCAACTCGCTGTGGCTGTCGAACGAAATCGCCTTCGCTCCAGACTATCTGCTCTCTGCGAAGGATGGCTTCGGCGCCACCACGCGGCAGGTTGATTTCGGCGGCGATCCCGATGGTTCTGCCGAGACGATCAATGCCTGGGTGAGCGAGCAGACCCGTCAGCGGATAACCAGGATTGTCGAGGCCAACGGGTTTAACGATCGCACTGCAGCCGTGCTTACCAACGCCGTCTGGTTCAAGGCCGACTGGTCGGTGCCGTTCGAGGACGGCTCCACGGGCGAGTTTACGCGCGGCGACGGCATTA
Source organism: Qipengyuania sp. MTN3-11 (assembly GCF_042851825.1). Classification (NCBI taxonomy): domain Bacteria; kingdom Pseudomonadati; phylum Pseudomonadota; class Alphaproteobacteria; order Sphingomonadales; family Erythrobacteraceae; genus Qipengyuania; species Qipengyuania sp. MTN3-11. Next base: position 10,425 of record NZ_BTGM01000006.1, read on the forward strand.
CGAAATCCATCTACATGATGGAGCGGATTGCTCCGATGCCCTATCGCGAAACGCGCGAGGGACAGGCCGTGCAGCTTCCCTATGGCACAAACGGGCGCTTCAAGATGGAAGTGTTTCTGCCCAAAGACATGGATGTTTTGAAGCAGTGGGAGCGCGATCTACGTTCCGGCTCTTTCGACCTCTCGATACAAGGAAACAACGCCAGGTTCGATCTAGGGGCGGCGGTGGAACGACAGATCCTTCTTCGCCTGCCCAGGTTCGAGGCGCGTTTCGGCAAGAGCGTAAAGAGTGCACTGATCGCGGCTGGCATGCCGTGTGCTTTTAACGACAATTGCGCGGATTTCGGCGACATGGCCGCAGCACCCCTTGCGATCGACGATGTCGCTCATGCAACATTCCTGCGGGTCGATGAAGAGGGCACCGAAGCAGCCGCCGTAACGGCTTCAAAGATCGTCGTCACCGGTGCACGGCTTCTGCCGGACGATCTGCCAAGAATGATCGTCGATCGCCCATTTCTTCTGACCATCCGCGACCGCGCGAGCGGAGCGCTGATCTTTTTCGGCCGCATTGCTGATCCGACCCCTGTGGAGTAACCACGAGGATAGTCTTCGGTTTGGCGGCCAGCCTTTTTTGATCGCGGTTGCGGCTCGTGTTCTTGCGCAAGGCGGACATGACCTTGTCCGAAGCCTCCTAATCCCGCGAAGGAAGAGATCGATGCCATCGAAAACCGCGCAGGCAAGCATGGTGATGACGCAAAAGATGCGCGCCTACCTGCGCGGAATGCTTTCACCGATGAAACGCTATGACACTGGGCTCGGCTACTAAGTTGCCCATGCCTTCACTCGTTCGGTTCGCGATAACCGAAAGGCCTTAGGCACTCCCGCGTCTGATCGCGATCGAGGTGGCAGGCGATCCGGCAATGTTTAGTAGCCAGCCGTTCGTCTCGCGCATTCCTCCGCTCGAGGTCGAACTCGACCATCTCCCTCAGGTGAGCGGCACAGTCGATACAGTGACTTTCGGGACCATGCGAAAGGTCGAGCGCGAACTTAGCTACTCAACGGTGGGGTGGGGAACCACCAAGGAACGTTGCCATAAAAAGGAGCGGGGTTCGTCGTCACGGTACTTCGTAGAGGGCAAGATATGGGCCGTCTGCTGCCAGTCCGCTTTCGGGAATTGCATCGTGGAAAGCGGACATTCCGTTGCCGATCCTAAAATCGGTCATTCGTCGGATTGCAAACTAATTCTCGCCAACTGGCCCAATTCTTCGACAGCGCCAGTTGTATACCTTACGTCATTGAGGCGCGTAATGTGTTTCAGCAGCGATTGCGAAGCGCCTTCGTGGCCCCCAATTTGAAGTAAAAGCGGTTCACTCCACGATTGTCCGCTACGCACCGCCGCGAAGAAGGCGAGATTGAGGTCATGTAATCCGGTATTAGCATTACCATTTCGCCGCAGGTCGTGATCGAGCGCGAGCCAGATTATGAGCCCGCATTGATAATGAAGATCGAAGTTTCCTTCGGCAGTCGCTCTGTTCAACGGTGATGTCGCAAGGCCCTGCGCGCATGCCGTCTGGGCCTGCTCTAACCGTGACTGCGCATAGGATCGCTCCGTCGAGCCGCGCTGCACCATAGCCAGTGCCGCCATGGCATCGGCACCACCTTCATGAATCCATGCTACAGTATTGTCACTGGCCAGACCGCCGGCCTTGTCCTGCTGAAACAAATGGGCAGCTTCGTGTGCGAAGAACCATTCCAGCCACAGCGGATCTTCCTCAGCAAGCCGCTCGCGCGCGTTCTCGCCATCGAAGTGCATGAAGACCTGATTCGGTAAGGTGCCGCCTTGGGTCGAGACTTTCCCGTTCTTTTCGGGCTCGTCATCAATCGAAACATAAAGTTCGGGCGTGAATGAGAGAGGTCCATACACAGAAGCAAAATATGTCATCGCCTGCGGAAGAGACCGATCGAGAATTCGACGCAGAGCGGGCGGCAGTCCCGTATCGATCACCGCGACGAAGCCATCGGCTTCGACCGGTTCCAAGGTCCCGACAAAGATATTCGTCCCATCGTCTCTGCTGACGAACCGGTCGCGAGTGGCGCTTCGCCGACCGCCCACTCCAATCGTTGCTCCTACCGCCTCGACTAAGATCGGCAACGGGTCGGGGTTGTCGCAGGGTGCGGCCGGACAGGCATGGAACTGCCCGGAGTGTATCAGGGTGCTGCCTTCGCTAAATGGCGAGAATGGCGCATAGCTCTTGGGCAACTCGCGATAATCGATCGGAATAACGAAACTGACAGCCGTGAAGGGGCGCCCGTCCGCGCGCTCGACTCGCTCGCCATCGCCCTCGGTGACCCACCTGAAGGCGCCATCCTCTGGACGCCATGCTTCGACGCGATACCCGCCAAGTTCATTCGGGAAGTGCAGTGCGTGGGTGGGCTCCGCAATTCGATACGCCGCGACAATCTGCCGATCCGGCAAGAGGGTCAGGTCCAAGGTCAGCGGCTGCGAATGGTGGCGTGCGCTCATAGGAGCGACACAACCTGCCGAAGCGACGCAAAACGGTAGCACTGCGGCTGCGTGGCGGATCAGACCTTTGCCAGATGTCATCTGCTCACCTCGACAGGAATTGCATCCTGACCGGATAAATTAAACGACAGCTTCAGCCAATGCATGTTCTATTGCGGTTTTTCTGCAAACGACGCGACAGCGGACCTGAAAAGCGCCGAGCCGCATACGCGATGGCTGGGCTGGCAAAAATTTCGGTTCGCTCTGAGAACCAAGTCCGGTCGAGGACGAATCCAGCTGCAGTCGTTAGCGCTTGCTTACGTATCCACCAAAAGCAGAGGAAGCCTCACACGGCCATAGAAAGGGAAGTGAACCGACGACGAAGCCCAAGAAGCCTGTCTGAAGGACGAGAGACAATTGGAAGCCGGGTATCTGAAGCACGAATGCCGCATATGCGTTTGCCGAGACGTCGGTCAGCATCACGACCGCTGAGAGCACCAAGCCGCACCTTCGCCAGCCTGAGACGATAAAAGCTATGACGAGCGCGTCCAAGAGCAGAAGCGAAGTCCAGAACGCTTCCAACACGGGCGGCCCAAAAGAGTAAGGCCGCCAACCGCCGAATACAAAATCTGTTAGATGGCTGACGACCCCAATGCCGAAGCAGGCGATATATACGCCCAAGGCGAGCCGTGTGCGTGTCGATGGCATCCTGCTCTGCTAGCCCGAACTTCGATGGCTTTCCAGTTCTCACACACCAAACAGGCAGTCTGCTTTCCACTAGGTTGCCGACCGTCTTCTTGTTGAGTTCGAGCATAGCCAAGCAGTTATTTTGGGCCCGA
>NZ_BTGM01000007.1:0-1271 GCF_042851825.1 Qipengyuania sp. MTN3-11
CTGACGTGACCCCCTGATTTTCCTCCAGTCTCGATTAGAGTCCGGCCCTGATGGAAGGACGGACGAGATGAAGAGACTGAGGTTTACCGAAGAGCAGATCATTGGCGTGCTGAAGGAGGCCGAAGCGGGAGCGAAGACAGCCGACCTGGCCCGGCGGCATGGGGTGTCGGAAGCGACGATCTATAACTGGAAGTCTAAGTATGGCGGGTTGGAGGTGTCCGAAGCCCGGCGACTGCGGGAGCTCGAGAGAGAGAACGCGAAGCTGAAGCGGTTGCTGGCCGATGCGATGCTCGATCAGGCTGCCTTGAAGGATCTCCTGGCAAAAAAGTTCTGACGCCCGCCGCGCAGCGGGAAGCTGTGGCTCATCTCCAGGACTGCCACGGGATGAGCGAGCGGCGGGCGTGCCGTGTCATCGATGCCGATCGCAAGAGCGTGCGTTACCGTTCCACGCGGGATGATGATGCCGATCTGTGTGAGAAGCTGCGCGAGCTGGCCAACCAGCGTCGGCGGTTCGGCTATCGGCGTCTGCACATCCTGCTGCGCCGGGAGGGCGTGATGATCAACCGGAAGAAGACCCAGCGCATCTATCAGGAGGAAGGACTGGCGGTCAGGCGACGACGCAGCCGCAGGCGTGCTGTCGGGACCAGGGCGCCGACTCCGGTTCCAGCCCTTCCGAACCAACGCTGGAGCCTCGACTTCGTGCACGACCAGATGGCGTCTGGGCGACGGTTCCGCGTGCTCAACATCGTCGACGATGTGACCAGAGAGTGCCTGCGAGCGGTGCCTGATACATCGATCTCGGGCCGCAGGGTCGTGCGCGAGTTGGCCGATCTGATCGTCGAGCGCGGCAAGCCGGGGATGATCGTCAGCGATAATGGCACCGAGCTCACCAGTAATGCGGTGCTCGCATGGTGCGGCGAGAGCGGTGTGGAGTGGCATTACATCGCACCGGGCAAGCCAATGCAAAACGGCTTCTGCGAGAGCTTTAACGGCCGCATGCGCGACGAACTGCTGAACGAAACGCTGTTCCTCAGCCTTGCTCATGCCCGGGTCGAGATCGCGGCTTGGGTAGAGGACTACAACCGCGAGAGGCCACACTCGGCCCTTGGCTACGCAACACCGGCGGCGTTCGCCGCCGAACTGGAGAAGCAATGGCCTGCTTCGCTACGCCCTACGGGCTCCGCTACGCAGCCCATTGCTTCAACCGCGCTGATGCGCAAAACAACCGCCCGACTCTAATCCCAGCTGGGGGAAAGCTGGGGGTCACGTCA
>NZ_BTGM01000008.1:0-374 GCF_042851825.1 Qipengyuania sp. MTN3-11
GAAAAGGGGGCCGGATTGCTCCGGCCCCCTGATCTTTTTCAGCCTGGTGGCTGGTCTTACATGCCCGAACCCGGACCGTAGGTGACCTCCACGCGGCGGTTCTGCAGTTCGCGCACACCGTCGGCGGTGGGGACGCGGGGCTGCGATTCGCCGAAGGCTTCGCTGGTGATCCGGCCACCCGGGATGCCGCGCGCGGACAGGTAGTTGCGGACCGAGGCGTTGCGCCGTTCGGCGAGGCCCTGGTTGTAGGCGACGGTACCCGAACGGTCGGTGTGACCGGCGAGCATGATCGAAGCCGTGCCGCAATTGGCATAGGCCGAGACCGCATTGTCGAGGATCGTCGCTGCTTCCGGAGTGATGTCCGACTTGTCCCA